>NZ_JBQFPX010000006.1:0-276097 GCF_056536545.1 Ruegeria sp. CK1 | reverse complement strand
CTCGTCAGGCTCATAACCTGAAGGTCGTAGGTTCAAATCCTACTCCCGCAACCAGCGTCAGAAAATCCAAACACAGAACGTTCAGACGGCACGGTGTTCCGATCGTTGCGCAGTTCGACAGCGTCGATAACGTGCACGGGTAACGTTGCCTCCGTTCGTAAGTGAAATCCTATTAGGAAATGAGGTGTCGAGAAGTAGTAGATATCACCTGAGCAGAAAGTTTGACATCAAACCAAACCAGAGCCGGTGAGAAAATACTTGATTGCATCAACGATGAAAGCCAACCCCAAGACACCAAACAAGAGCGGGACAAGCCACGACGCTGTTGTGCCAATAAATTGATTTAGCGCCTTTAATCGATCCACAATCGACTTTCCAACGACCAAATATGCAAGCGGAATAAGTGCAAAAGGAAGCGCATATAGAAGATTGTAGATCAGCAATCCCAAAGGTTTAGACTGCACGCTGAAGCGGAACATCTCGTTGATGAAGCCGAAATACGGCACGGCAAACGGCATACCCACGACACATATCGTTAATCCCATCATGAAGGACGGCAGTAGACCTTCTTTCTGCTGGCTCGCTTCAGATCTGGAAGACTGCTTTTCCATAGCGGCGCTTGTGCTAATTCTCACCGCGAGGCCAAGCAATACTATGCCCAGTACAAGTCCGATGATGAAATTGATACGCGTCGGGTTCACGAAGCCTGTAACCACAAAATCCACCACCGGTGCCAGAAACTCAGCAACGCCGTAGACGATCAGAATACCCATCACAAAGTACGCGATTGTGTGACCTAAGATAAGCGCGCAGCTATTTGCAATTGGTCTGCTCCCGGTCAGGGCAAATGCCGTCGCAGCCAGAAGAACTGGACTGACGACGTCAACCAATAAAATGGGTATTCCTACCACCCAAATGTCACTCATCCCCTGCCCCGCGCGATAACTTGTTTTTTCTCAAACTTCCGCTGCCTTGCTTTCTAGAACACACCCAGATGAGCCAATAGCGCCGGGCACTGTCGGCCATTTAGGTGATACGTAACATTCAACTCATAAAGACAGCTCTCAAATCTTTAAGTGATCTTATGGCTTCCGTGAGAGTTTCTCGACACGCCATTCGCGATTAAGCCATTTTGACAAAGTATTAGGGCTCGAACGAGGCCTTCGACACTCCGCCAAATACCCCGGATAGAGTCTCACCGGCTTGTTTCTGTGAAACAACCACAAGATCATTTTCGACCATTTGATCGAAATTGAGGGCGTGCTGCCAGCCTGAATACAGGACATTTACAGTCGTTGTAGCGTCAAATTCAGAAATCGTGTCGAGTTCGGCGGCTGCCAATATCTCGGGAGTGCGATCATCACTGTGGAAACGGATGGCCGCAACTTCGATCGCAAGAAGTACGGTAAACGTTCCTCCGTCCCGCAGATTGGCAGCAACTGACGGTGCCATTTCTTGCGCGAGCCTGTTCAGGGATTTGGTGGACCACGAATGGTAAGAAACACCAGGTCTTTGCAGATACGGTCTGGATTGAACAAGGCCAGACGTACGTCCCTTCAGATCAGCCGTAAAGGCCACTTTTGCCTCGGGGTGGCGCTCAAAAAGCATAGCCCATAGCATCGGATTACCACACGCGTGCGACTGTCCAGCCGCGAACACCATCACACTCAAGGTGGCAAGGAGTTTCAGATTGAAAGTCACAACAGTTCTCCTTTCGGAGTTGATAATTTACGTCAGAGGTCCCCTACTGCTTCGTGTGATCCCAAGTTAAGTTGCCATCCATTATGGTATAAAGCACCTCGACCTCTGAAATGTCATTTGGGTCGATGTCGTAAAGGTTCTTAGACAACACAACCAAATCGGCTTTCTTCCCGACTTCGAGGCTGCCGATGTCATTGTCCAATCCAATTCCAAAGGCTGCATCGATGGTATGTGCCCGCAGTGCCTGGTCTAGTGACATCTTCGCTTCTTCTCCGCCAAGGGGAGCGACGTCTTTACGACCGTCAAGGGTGCGCGTGATACCTGCTTCAATAGCGGCGAGAGGGCGATATTCCGAAACATATCCTGAAACCGGCCAATCGGAGCCAAAAGAGAATTTACCACCTTCCGAAAGTACTCTTGTCGTCGGGAAAGCTATGTTGACACGCTCCGGTCCAACTCGGCTTGTCGCTATCGTTTGCATCAATGGATCCAAACTCATCCAAACGCCCGATGAGTCGTATGTGACGCCCAGCTGATCAAAGCGTGCGTAGTCGTCCGGATGGATGTAAACGCCGTGTGTTATCTTATGACGGCGATCTCTTGGTGGATTGACCGCTATTGCTGCTCCCACTGCATCTAGCAGTTTGCGTACGGCCAGATCACCGAAGCAATGGCAGGTGACGTCAATCCCGGCAGCGTCTGCGCGTATCACGGCATCTTCCATCACATCGTAAGGAATAATCGGCTGTGGAACGTTCTCTGGTTGGTCAGAGTAAGGTTCAACCATGAGCGCGGTCCATTTATCATCGCCACCGTCCATGTTGACCTTGAGGTATCGCGCCTTAACAAGGTCAGTATTGAAGGTTTCGCGCAATTCTAAGGTGCCGGGCAGCGGATCAATATTTCCGTCGTTCCAGTAATACGATCCGACAACCCTAAGAGGCAGTGTACCTGCATCCTCAAAGGCAGTGAGCATTTGAAAGCCCTCGTCCTGCCCCATGCCTTGAATGCCATGGTCGTGGACAGCCGTAATCCCTGCGGCCGCAAAACGGTCAAGCCAGACTTGAACACCTTCCCTCATGAACTCTGGAGAAATTTCCATTAGCGCCGAAAGAACTTGCAGCTGAGCAGGAACTTCCACGATCCAACCGGTTGGGTTGCCTTCGTCGTCACGCTCAAAAAATGAAAAGCCTGGAACTGTATCAGGAGTATCCTTGGTAATCCCGGCAAGCTCCATCGCTTTGGAATTTACCCAAGCCGCATGACCATCAATCGCCCAAAAGTAGATCGGCCGCTCAGACTCGATTTCGTCCAGCATAGCTGCGGTAGGGTTGCCGTCTGTCCATGGGTTGAAGCGCACACCATACCCAAGAATAAGGTCATCTTCGTTCGATTCGACTTCTTCGCGGATCAGCGCGAACAATTCTTCCTTATCATCTGTTTGCAAGTCTACGCCGAGCATGATGAGGCCACCTACAACTGCGTGGATGTGGCCGTCTACGAACCCGGGCAGCACCATCGCGCCACCAAGGTCAATGACTTCTGTCCCCAACCCGATAACATTTGGCAGGCCTTGGGCGGATCCAACATAAACGATTTCACCGTCTTCAATGCCGATGGCCTCCGCGACTGTACCTTCGCCGTCCATCGTGTGGATTGAGCCGTTAATCAGTGCAAAGTCGACTGAAGGGTTTTCTCGACCGGTCTGAGCGGTTGACTGGGTGGCAACAGCGGTTAACAAACCGATTGTCATTATAGTCCACTTCATCGTGCGCACTCCCAACCCCATAAAAACACTAGTTAAGCATGAAACATAATGTTTGCATGTCAAATAAAATCTCTTCGCGTGTCGTCTCTCAACCGGTTCCGTTGAAAAGGGCTTTAAAGGCCAAAAACAATGAGCCTGTTCTGTTGCCCTATTCTTAATACGAGCATTTAGATTCAGTAACCTTAGGAACTGGGTTTCTAGTTCGGCGAGTTGCTGGAAACGGCAAACTACATGCTTTTACGGTGATGCGGCCAGCTTTGCTTAAAACCAAACTATCGATCTGCGTTATTTGCCTATGGCAAGAAGCTCAGCCTCAAAGAGGTTCCTATCTCTCTGATGGCATTCACCCAGTTGCGACCACGCAGTTTAGTATCTCGCACGTTCATACTTGGATAAGATATGGGTTGCTGCGATAGCCGCTAGCCAAATCAAGGATGAGCCAAGTTTTTCAACCGCAGCAATTGGTAAAACCAGAAATCCAAAAAGAATGGACACTGCGTCTTTGGCCTGCCATCCATCCGCAAGTAGATCGGGTAGCAACCCAATAAGGCTTCCACACGCCCCAGCAACCAAAGTTGAAATTAGCCCGCCTAAGAACGCCACGACCCATCCGCCCAAGCCATCACGACCAAACATGAAAGCCATAAGATAACCCATTATCGCGCCGCCAAGCATCATTGCGACAACGTACCGAGCAACAAGCCCTACGTTCTCGCTTGCCCAATCATCGTGCAAACCGTCAGCAAGATCGCGCGACAAGAACAAAAGGAACAAGCTTGAACCGATCAAAGCCATCAAGACTGTCGACGCCAACCTCGGAGTTTTCCCATTTGACACAGTGGTGGACATTAAACCATCCCAAACTGAAACCGATCGAGAGTTTTTGACACGCCCCAAAAGCGATAACTCTGATACTAAATTCGCTGCCGCCGGCTGCTTTGATCTTGCATCATACGCTGACTAACCAATTGCCGGTCAAGGCAACAGAAATAATTGTTTTAGAACGAGTTTCAAAACGTGAATTCGTAAAGCGCACATTATGAATGTGCACACACGTTTCTCAGTTCTCGATCACCCAACGCGCACCTGCGATCAATAGCGTCCTTCGAAAACTCTAGGCCCATTTCCCACTTTAAGAGTTCGAAGCTCTTTCCCTCAGTGGTTTTGTGGAAACATAAACTCGACACACTTCAATTGTCAGGCGAAGCAACGTCATTTGTGTGTACATGCACGTCCATCTGCGGAAACGCGATGTAGATGCCTTCGTTCTGCAAACGTGTTTTACCGATCTCAGTCAGATCCCAGAGCACATCCCAATAATCATCGGTTCGCACCCATGGTCTGCAATAAATGTTCACCGATGAAGGTCCCAACTCACCGACAAATATCCGAGTTTCCGGGCTTCTCAGGCAGCGATTGTCTGCTTTTACCATCTCTGCAAGGGTCGCTTTCGCGCGTTCGATATCGTCTTTATATCCTATTCCGAAAACAAGATCGACGCGCCGCACTCGGTACTTAGTCAGGTTCTCCATCGAACCTTGCCAGATTGACTGATTTGGAATCTGCACCAAACGATTGTCAAAAGTTCTAAGCTTTGTTGAGATTACGTTTACGTCTACGACCGTTCCAATAGTTTGATTGATAGATATGATATCGCCCTTTGAATAAGGGTTTGTCGCTTGAAGTAAAAAGCCACCAATCACACTTTGAAATAAGTTCTGCAGCATAAACGCGATAAGAAAGCCGAGACCACCAATAATCGCAGTTGTGACGCCAATATTTACGCCAAGCCCCCACAACGCGAAAAACAAACCGGCAACCAGAACGCTCCAGCGAATGATGTTTGGCAAGACCACCGCAGCGATTTCATTTTCTTCATTGCGCCGACGAATCCATCGAACTGAAATTCTCTTCAGGATCCCTCCCACAAGGAAAGCTGCGACCATTATCATGATTGCTTGGAAAAGCCCGCCTAACGCCCTTAGCCCACCCCTGCCGGATTTCACCCATTCCCACGATAGATGAGCTATCGCCCGCCATTGATATGAAAGCAAAAGCTCGCCGATAAATCCTTTGATATAATCCTGATGCTTATTCAGCTCCTCTTCTGACCCGCCTTTACGCCCCAATGCGTTAACCACGATGGTGTAGTTCTGCAGGTCACCAATATTCTTTTGGTTTATGGCCTTTATTTCATCGACAAGCACGGGAACTTGCTCATCCGCGACAGTTTCTAGCTGCGTTAATCCTTGGGCTATTTGCGCGAGGTTGGTTTGGACTCGGCGCTGCCAGATGTTTGCAATCTCTGTAAGGTCATCTGCGCTCAGAGCGACTACGTGCCTAGAGAGGACGTTTTCGTCAACATTTGCCTCGCTCGCGATAGCAATCGAGTTTTGATACGGATCCGAGTGAGCGAGTTGCTGCGCATTGGCAACCCCAAAAAAAAGAGCAAAAAGCAACACAGAAGGCCACACCAAAATTCTGGATGAAATCCAAATTCTGGATACATTTCTGAAATTGTACTGAATCATACATTCACTCACTCAAATTTCAGACTATTAAGACACATAATGCTGTTGCTATCGCAACCTGTGCCGTGATTGTCCGGTCTCTATATTGTAACATCAAAATCAGGCCTCAAAGCCACCTCCTTAAAATATCCCAACGCCCTTAGCGCTTGAGTTATAGGAACATCTAATTTCATGCCCCGTTTCCCTCTCGTTTGGACTTTGACAAATTTGAAGTTGTTAGAGCTGCGCCGAAGAGTGGCTATCGGATTCAGTTTTTTATCAAAAATTTCCATGGCTAAAGTGCTCATTCGTCGAAAGCAGTCTATTCATAGTGTCGTCGAGAACTCCGCTCAAAAGTTAGGCTTTTTTGACGTTCGGCAAAGGTCCATTCCTGCTCCCACAACCAGCGTCAGAAAATCCAAAGCAGCCCGTTCAGACGGCAATTGATCCAGCGGATCAATTGCTTAACGTCTTCACCTCATTAGGCTCATAGCCTGACGGTCGCAGGTTCAAATCCTACTCCCGCAACCAAATCCCAACAGCCCGTTCAATCTACAAACAGTCCACCGGTCTGTTTGCTTCACGATCAAACCACGTCAGCTTCGTAACTCGAAGAACAGAGGTGCAAATCCTGCTTAAGCAACCAGCTTTAGCGAACAGTCGCAAACGCATAGCCTCACCCGCAATCAATTAACCACAATCGGGTTAGAAAACACGACAGGCCGCTCTCGTCACAAATAGCAGTTGACCGCGTAAATTAAGTTAAAATTCGCTGAAGGCAGGCGAAGCGGCCACCAAGTTTCGTTGCGGTTCGGGAAATGGAATTCGATAATTCGGCGAAGGTTCTGGATCGGGTTGATGTGTTCGACTGCCATATAATAATCGTACGGTAACCCCGATTTTTCGGCCATTTTCCGTGGGCCCAAGTTGCGTCCCAATTGCCATAAATGTCCTGGATCACACGGCAGCAGTAATGAGATGACCCCACCCGGACGAACGACCCGTGCCCAGTGTTCCAGGGTTTCGGTAGGGTTGGGGATATGCTCCAAAACATGAGTGGCGATTAAACGGTCAATGCTGTTTTCCTCAAAAGGAAACTCTGTGGCTGACAATTGCTGAATTTTAACTCGTTCGTCCCATGTCTTAGATTGCAGCCATTCAATCACCTTGGGGTCGTGGTCAGAGGCGACGTAGGTGTCGAAATTGTGTTGGACGAAAGGAAAATGTGCCATCGTTCCAACGCCTATTTCCAGAACGGTTGCATAACGGTCTTTCAACTGGCGGTCTTGTTCGATCAGCGCGTGGGTCCGGTGCAAGACCTTGCTGCTGAGGGAATTCGAATAATTTGCCGCGTCATAGTTTTCCAGCCAAGCACCTTCGTAGGTACCCCAATCCGGCTTTGGAACGTAGTGTTTCATGCCCGTGTCCCTCTGTGCCCCACTGCTCATTTGCGCCTATATCCTAAATGCAACATTGGTGAGCTTTCCGACGTGCGTCCGTGTTCGTCTGTGACAACCTCGACTATCTCGCTATAGCGTTGCTCACAGAAAAAAGCAGCAACAATCCAGTCGGGTCGTACTTTGGACAATCAGGACACGATACAGAGATACACCTTTTGGGTGGCTATAGGCCTTTTGCTGCTAGGCAACCTTGTTCAGTCTTTGTCGTTTGTTAACCATGATGTCGGCTGGGTGTTGTATTCCTCGGGGCGGTTTTTTGAGGGAGGTGTCTTTGGCCGAGACATTATAGCCGCCAACCCACCGTTGATTTGGTGGATTTCCGCGATTCCTAATGGTGTCGCATCCATTACCCCGTTTGATGCAGTGACTGTGTACAGGATCGCGGTATTGGGCCTGTCGCTGGCCGTTCTGGTCGACCTCAACAGAATGATCGCGGACCAGCTTCCGCCGCTTGGGAAGGCTTCACTCCTCATAGTGTTTTCAGTTTTGGTGGGGTTTGGCGCAGGCCGAGATTTTGGGCAGCGCGAACATCTGGCCCTATTGCTTTGTATTCCCTATCTGACGCGGGCCGCATTGCTGGTCCAGACTGGTGTGGTATCGCGCCGCGCAAACTGGTTGGCTAGCATCGGGGCAGGTATAGGTGTCGCATTCAAGCCTTACTTCCTTCTTATGCCCGTCCTAGTGGAACTGTTCGTTGCCTTGCGTTTGCAGCGCGTTAGGCTGATGATCCGCCCGGATATTTTGATCTCTGTCGGTACGGTCGCAGTCTACGTGCTGGCGGTTTGGGTATTCGCGCGCCCCTACTTGGTCGAGGTGATCCCGAACATTTCGGAGGTTTATTGGGGGTTCGGTTGGTCGGCAATACAAGTGGCACGTTGGAATATGAACGTCGTGATGCTCGTACTAACGGCAGTGGGAATCTCCGGCCTTCTCAGATTCTCGGCGCTTAGCAAAGTTTTCAGCCTTGCCGCTTTGGCCTTTTTGGCAGCTGCTCTGATACAGAAGAAGGGCTACAGCTATCACCTTTACCCAGCTGTAGTTTTCGCCTGCCTGAGCCTTGCCTGTGCATTAACGGCATCAAACGTTACCCTAAGGGCTGTGTCCGCTGGTGTTCTTGTTGTTTCGTTGTATTTTCAAGGTCAATCAGGCTGGCACGAGATTCAAGGCCTGCGGGCAGCCGGCGCAGTTGGTAGCAGAATTCAAGCTGTCATTGAAGTAGTGCAGGACCGGGTGCCGCCCGGCGGAAGTTTCTTAGCAATTTCAACACACCCTTTCCCTGGGTTTCCAGTGTCCAATTACGCGTCACGAGATTGGCTAGCCTTGACCAACAGCCGCATAGGCTTACCGGCCATTGTGAGGATGCGCGAAAATGGCTTCGATGGGGCCACGTCTGAACTGCTCGCTCGGGTTGAAAAGCGAGAGCGTCGGGCGATGCTGAAAGATCTTGGCACCAACCCCGATTTGGTACTGGTAGCCGCGACGCCGCGTAGACATGCGATTGGATATTCCAAATTCGACTTCCTGTCTTTCTACTTAGAAGATTCTGAATTCCGGCGGCTTTGGCAGAACTACGAAGAAATTGACGTGGAACTGGATGAGTTCAAAGCTTTTAAACGCAAGCGTTCAAAGGACGGTTGATTTCTATGCTTAACGCTGATCAAAAACCCCATACCGTCGCGGTAGTTGTCCCCTGTTATCGATCGGCAAAAAACGTGGCGTCTGTGATCGAGCGCGTTCCGATGTCGGTTGACCTGATATTTTGCGTTAATGACGCTAGCGATGACGATTTGGCCAACGTGCTCGTCGAGGTGGCGGAAAAAGATTCGCGAATTAGAGTGCTGACGCACACAGTGAATGCAGGCGTCGGCGGTGCGATGGTCACGGGTTACAAAGCAGCTATCGCGGAGGGGGCGGATATCATTGCAAAGTTGGACAGTGATGGTCAGATGGATCCGACCCTCATACCAGCTTTGATTGCCCCAATCGTCGAAGGCGAAGCTGATTATGTGAAAGGCAACCGTTTCTTCAATCTGGAAAGTGTAAGGGCAATGCCACGAGGACGGTTAGTGGGGAATGCCGGGTTATCCTTCATCAACAAAATCTCGAGTGGTTATTGGCATTTGTTCGACCCGACAAATGGCTTTACTGCCATCCACGCCGAGGTGGCTCGGGTTTTGCCGTTGGACAAACTACACAAAAGGTACTTTTTCGAATCAGATATGCTGTTCCGATTAGGTACGTTACGGGCGGCGGTAACGGACGTCCCGATGGAGGCCGTTTATGGCGATGAGATCAGCAACCTGCGCGAGTTTGATGCACTGATCAGGTTCCCATTTCTGCATCTTAGAAATTTTTTCAAACGGATTTCGTACAATTACTTTCTACGCGATTTCAGCATTGCGTCGCTGAACTTTGTCTCAGGCTTTGTACTAGTGTTGTTTGGCATAATTTTTGGCATCTCTGCCTGGATCGCTAGTGCGCGGACTGGTTTACCGGCAACAGCCGGTACCGTTATGCTAAGTGCATTGCCAATCCTAGTCGGAATCCAATTACTGCTCAATTTCATCAGCCACGACGTTTCAAACTCACGCCGTCCGGCACTGTTTCCGCATATCGGACGCGTGCGCCTGCTGGAAGCAAACGCCCATTCCGCTAAGGCACGGGAGGGTGAGATCGTCCTGCAAAATAGGCCGCCCGTTCCAGCAGAAACGCCGCCACAATCAAAGAGATCACCATAATCGGGCGCGCAACAACCGCGAGCTCAGCGGCTTCTGAACCGGATGTGCCTAACAGCATCAATGCACCAGCTGCACCTGCCTCGGCAAAGCCGATCCCTGCGATTGAAACCGCAAGTGCTCCCGCAACGTTCAAAAACAGCACAATGACCCAGCACTCCCACAAGGTCAGCCGATAACCTGCGGCCGAAAAGCCGAACCATACACCTGCCCCTGCGCAAAGCCAGATGGCCAGCGTTAATGCGTTTCGCTGCACCTGATGCTCATTGCTAATATGGGCGGCATCGCTGAGATTCTGTAACAAGGTCTGAAAGCGCGACGTCTTTTGCCAAGCCATAGAAATAAATCTTATAACTAAGCGGATCGTTGTTTCCGTCCAAATCAGAGTAGTAAATGCGAGCACAGCCAATGCCGCAAAAAATGGGATTTGAATTCCAGTGATAGCCAATCCCGTCGCGCCGAGGCCAATAATTGCCAAGGCATCGCGTATCCTTGATAGAACGATAATGCCCGCCCCGTTGGTTAAATCGACTCCTACAAATTTACGGGCCATCGCTGGGAACGTCAGGTCTCCTGACCCGGACGGGGCGATCAAGAATATCAATTGGTGGCATGCGGCCAGCCTGCACCATTGCCACAAAGAGCCCTGTTTATGTCGAACCCCGCTTATCAGCTTGAAATTCAGCGCCCGCAGGCAAAGCATCGCTGCGTATATCCCAAGACACGCAATCGCATAGTTCAAATTAACCTTTGACAAATCAATGTTTTGGCCACCTGCAAACCAGACCAGTGCTGCAAACAGCAACACCCCCGCCGCGGCGCTGCTGAACCTGCTAATTCTCGCCAATTTCATAGCCATACGATGCCGCAAGAAGGCCGCAGATTTCCTTTTCGGCTGCGAAGTTCGCCGTCTTGGACTGCGTCGGCGAAGGATTAAGGCGTGACGAAAAGATTGGATGATTTGCGTCCAGTACTTTTTCAAGATCGAACATCCAGCGCAATGTAGCCAGCGCGGTCAAGCGTGTTTCAGGATTGTCCGAAAACAAATCTTCATAGCGTATTCGACTGTAACGGCTGGCCTTTTTCTGAAGACCATCAATCTGCGAATTGCACCAGGTCCACCGCCAAAGCGCCCTTTCATAATCACTCAATTGTCCCCATCCTGCAGGTCTGGGCGAAGGATAGGGCTTGGCAAATGGAACATAGTCAATCGCACCGCGCAGTTTAGCTGAGGCTTTGAAGGTGGTTATGGATCGGGCCCAATCCGCAGGGTGGCGCACAACATGCAGGACATTCAACTTGCGCCCAGCAATTGGCAGAGTATCTGCCACGGAGCAAAGAAATGGATTAATCTCGATATAGCGCCCGTCGCCTTGATGCAGCTTTCGTTGCAAAACTTCGGACCACCTGCGTGTTGCTGAGCGGCATACGCCCCAATCATTGCGCAGATTTCCCAACATCATAAGATAACGCGAGGGCGAAGGTTCATGTTGCACGCGTATTGAGGGATCGAGTTCGTGGATCAAGCAGGAAAGGAAAACTGTTCCGGTCCGCCCCGCCGATAAAATATAGCAACTGACTTCACTGTTTCGCGGGTTGCTCATGAAATTTTCGGAACTTGTCGTCGCGGTTTGTCAGACTGTGAGGCATACCCAGTTCGATAGCAAGGAGATAATGTCGACAGAACCCGTGGTGCCAGGCGAGATAGGTTATGCTCTCAGAGTTCATGTTCCCGCGGACCGAGGAACTGCCCATATCCTTTGCAAGATATGAGCTGCATCAATAGCTTTGGTGGTGAAGTTTTTACCGTAATTTTACTCAACCAAATTTTTGGGCTGTGTTTGAAGGCATTGGCTACTGGCTCCCTCAATCAGTATTTGGTGACACCTATCAAAATTTTGAATCTGCTAAACGCAAAGCTTTTCGGTGTGTGTGCCGGCGTTTAAGAATTTGCTCAAGCTAGGACGCCTATAATTCTGTTATACCTCTTTGCAACAGTGGAAAGGGGTATCATGAATTCGCTGAAAAGAATTACAAAAGGAATGGGAGTTGCTTTCAAAGACGGCCGGGTTAAGGGCATTCTTGCTTTTACCGTTGGGATGATTTTGTGGGCGTCTGTTTTCTACCATTTTGTCGAAGGGTGGAGTTGGCTGGATTCAATCTACTTTTCCGTCGTCACGATTTCGACGGTTGGATTCGGTGATTTCTCTCCGGAAACAGCTGCAGGCAAAATTTTTACGATGGTGTACATCATTGTCGGACTAGGCATTTTTGTGACAGCTGCAACAACCGTCGCGGATACTATCCTCTCTCAGGATGACGAAGATACAGACGCATAAATTGTAGGGGTTCTGAGCGCTAATTCCGTCTCGTTAGCGGCAGATCGGATTGGCGCAATTACGCCAATCCCATTGGGATTTCAAAACCATACCGAGCCTAAAAGTTAAAAATATATACATATTTTGTTTTTTGAGTCTAAAATTCAAAAACAAAATGTGGAGGGACGGAATGGAAAAGACCCAGGATGCAAAAATTGTCGATCTTGCAATACGCTTACTTTTCCTAGGATTATTCCTCTATAGTGCGCTGGTCATGGTCGCTCCACTGGCAAGTGTGGTCATCTGGGCGACTATTTTATGCGTTGCGCTTTACCCAGTGTTTGACTGGCTTCAAGACAAGTTGGGCGGGCGTAAATCTTTGGCTGCAACAATATTGGTCCTGCTGGGTCTCGTCCTTACGCTTGGCCCGGTTGCGACTGCGGTCTCTGGTGCGGCGGAACTTGGGTCGGACTTTGCCGAGCAGGCTGACCGCGGCGAACTGAAGATCCCACCTGCACCCGAGGGCATCAAGGAGCTTCCGCTGATTGGAAGCAAGATCGCGGACGTTTGGACGATGTTCGAACGGAATCTCGATGGCGCGCTGGCAAAATACGGAGCGCAAATCCTGGAAATTACCAAATCGCTGTTCGGCAGAGTCCTAGGCATTGGTATCGGGCTTTTGGGTCTTGCACTGTCAGTAATTATAATGGGCGCATTGTTCAGCCCCGGACCGAATTTGGTGCAGGGACTGCAAAGGTTTGCCAATCGCGTGTTTGCACCGCGTGGTGGTGAGTTTGTTACTCTGGCCGGTGCCACGATCCGTAACGTTACCAAAGGCGTGATCGGGGTGGCGGCGATACAGGCCGTCGTCGTATGGATATTGCTGGCGGTGTTCGGCATAGGATCCGCAGCTACGCTGGCTTTTATATGCCTGATCCTTTCGATCATCCAGATTGGCCCCGGCCTCGTTCTGTTGCCGGTGGCAATCTACGCGTGGAGTTCCATGTCCGGTGGCGCGGCTCTTGTGTTTACCATTCTAGCGGTCCCGGTCGCCATCATGGACAGTTTCCTGCGGCCTGTTTTCATCTCAAAGGGTCTTGAGACTCCGATGCTGGTGATCCTGATCGGAGTGCTTGGCGGGATGATGGCCTACGGCCTGATCGGGATTTTCATGGGTCCTGTTCTGTTTGCCGTATTCTATGAGCTGTTCAAGGTTTGGATTGACGCCTCCCCCGATGTCGCAGAACCTGCCGAAGGAGCGCCGGAATGAGGAAAACGATCTGGACGACGCTGGCAATTATATTGATTTTCCTTGTCTGGTATCTGGTCGCGGATCGGAAAACGCCGTTTACTGGAAATGCGCGGGTCAAGGCTGTGGCCACTCAGATCGTTCCGCAGGTAACCGGAACTGTCACCGAAGTTTTGGTGGAGAACGGTCAAGTCGTCTCGGCGGGTGATGTTCTGGTACGTATTGACCGCCGCCCTTACGAAATTGAACGGGACAAAGCTCAAGCGGACTTGGAGGCAGCAACCCAAGAGGTGGGTGCGTCCTCAGCCGAAGTGAGTGCGGCGCAGGCCAAGCTGGCGCGCGCTCAAAGCGACTTGGACACCATGCGCCTGCAAACCGAACGCGTGTTTGCGCTGGAAAAGAAAGGCTTGATTGCAGTTTCAAAGGCCGACGATGCTCGGGGGCAACTGGCCGAGTCCGAGGCCAACCTCGAAAATGCAATGGCTGATCTGGAGAAGGCGAAGCAGAGGCTGGGCGACGAGGGTATCGAGAACCCCAAAATTCAACGCGCTTTAGCTGCCCTTGCGGATGCAGAGTTAAACCTTGAGTGGACCGAATTACGGGCTCCGGCAACCGGAGTGATTTCCAATTTGCTGATTGCGCCCGGAACTTACGCGCGATCCGGGCAGGACTTGTTGACGTTTCTAGATGCAACGGATGTCTGGATCGAGGCGTATTTCACTGAAAACAACATTGGTCGCGCCGCAGTGGGCTCACCTGTCGATGTGGTTTTGGATATGCACCCTGGTCAAATCGTACCGGGTGTAGTCGAAAGCTTCAGCGCTGCCGTATCTCTGAGCGGCGGGGATGAACCCGGCCAACTGGCTAGTGCGCCCAGCACGAAGGGGTTCCTGCGCGAACCTGAGCGGTTTCCGGTGCGGATCGTTTTACCGGGTTATGAGGCCGGCAGCGCCGAGGATGATCTGCGGTTTCAACTGAACGGACAAGCTGATGTGATCATGTATCTCAGTGACAATTCGCTGCTGAACATGGTGGGTCGCACGTATATCCGCGTGGTTTCAATCCTGTCCTATGCGTACTGAGGACCGAAACTCTGTCCTGCGGCTGGCAGTGGGTGTGACCGGCGTATTTTCCCTGGGGCTGTTTCTGGGCTGGCCGTTGGCAGTAGTGGGAGCGGTTTTCACGGCATTGTTTCTGCAAGCACCAGCCGCATTGCCTCTGGCCGCCTTTGGCAAGCTGTTCGTGTTTTCGATCGGGCTGATGTTTATTTCCTTCCTGCTGTCTTCGGTCTTTTCTCCATACCCTGTCGTTTTTCTGATCCTTGTGGCCATAGGGATCATCCTGTCATTTATGTGGTCTGTGTCGGGGGCTGGGGTCTTGCCCGGAGTTATCGCCCTTATGGGGGCACTCATGATACCGAACCTTGTGCTTCAATCGCAGGACCTGGCGCTGGTACTGGTGTTCTGGATTCCTCTGAACCTTTTCTTCGCGGGCTTTGTGTCCACGCTAATGTTCGTAATCATTCCTGCGGAACCCCCTACCGATGCACAGAAAAAAGCTGCGTCAGCGCAAGACTTCGATCCGAGTCGCCGGATTTTCAGAATGTCTCTGGTCACCGTCCCGTTCGCGTTGGCGTTCTTTGTATCTGGTGCATCGGCGTTGCTGGTCTTGTTTTTCGTTGCGCTGTTAAGCCAACAACTTGCGGCAATGCCGTCTGCGGGGAAAACCGTTGCCAAAGCCATGCTGACAGCCAACCTGCTTGGTGCAGCAGTGTCGATGCTGAGTTATGAGGTCAATGTCATTGCACCGCTGTTTCTGACTCCGGTTCTGTTGTGTTTTTTCTTCTGCATAACACTTGGAGCGCTTGGAAAATCCGAAATACCTCTGGCTGCTGCAGCGGGGTCGGCGATCACCACTGCTCTGATTGTTTACGGAGGTTCGATTGCACCCTTCTCAGATGAGGCCGACGTCAAGAGCATCACGCGCGTTTTGCAAGTCGCCAGTGCGGCAACCTTTGTGATCGTCGCGTACATCGTGGTGGATGAGTTCTGGCCCGAGAGAGAGCGCCAGAACTCAGTTTAAAAACAAGTTTTAAGAGGCTTCCAGCACTTTGCGGGCTACGCGGAAGCACTCCAACGCCTGAGGTACACCGCAATAAATCCCGACGACGTGAATGATGGCGCGGATTTCCTCTTTGGAGACACCGTTGTTGATTGCACCTTTGCAGTGGATTTCCCATTCGTGCATTTTCCCAAGCGCGCCGATCATCGCTAGGTTCATCATCGAACGGGTCTTTGCGTCAATTACGTTGTCTCCCCAACCAAAGCCCCAGCACCATGCGGTCATAGCTTCTTGAAAGGGCCGGGTGAAATCGTCTGCTGCGGCCAGATTTTTTTCCACATAATCCGCGCCGAGCGTGCCTTTGCGTTGCTCCAAACCCCTTAAGAAAAGGTCTTCGTCGAAAATGTCTGCCATGTGAGGTCTCCGGTTCTTCAGCGCGTGAGGCGATGCTTGTAAAGGTGATCATAGTGCGGTTTCATGCGGCGATGCACCTGTTTAACCCGCTCTGGGGCATCGTCGATGTCAATGTACTTGCGCGGTTGCGGCGCCAACCCGGTCGAGTTTGCAAGGTTGGCGTGAAAGGATCCGCCATCCCACCAGCTATGAGCAGAGGGGTCGCCACCGGCCTCCCATGTCAGAGCGTCCTCGATGAAGGGGATACCCACAGCGTCGCAGAATTTCTGTGTCATACCATGCGGGTCTTCCAACAAATCGTCACTGTCTATTACTGGTGGCGGGGTTCCATTCAGGGCTGTCAGCAAATCAAACAGAGCGCGCTGTTCGGGAAAGCCAACCTCTCCCTCCGCGAAATCAGGCCACCGCTTGTACATTGAAGTGATGGTTTTCGCGGGGTCGCGGATCAGAAATGCATGACTGAAACACGACAGGAATTCAGCGTCCCACATATGGTTGATGTAGTGCGGGAAGTCCTTGATGAAGACCCGCCCGTTTTGTGCTCGGGCCTGAATGTCAGCCCAAACGGTGTCCAGTGTCAGGCCGGGGGTGGTTACGTCGCCCGGTTTAAACCGATGCCACAAAGGGTTTTCGCCTTGGTACCAGGCTTCACCGAAAGGTTCGTGCAAGCAATCCAGGTCCCCGCGCTGTCGCATCATCCATTCAAACGCGGTCGATGTGGATCGGGGTACTGCCCACAGCGCAAGGATTTTGTGCATTGTTACTGAGTCCTGTGAAATGTGGTCAGTAGATGTGTCCGTTGGCTCGGGGTCAGTTCCTTATTCGACGGCCTCGCGCATCCATTGTTGAAGCCGTGCGATCGAATGCTCTGACATCACCCCACATCCGGGGTCCAGCACTAGCGGGCCGGGGCGATAGCCGCGGGACTTTAGCCCTCGGTGGACGGATTCGACCAGCTGAATGTCTTCCTCGACTGTGGTTTCGCGATCCTGAACGGCCAGTTGCCGGATCACGGCGCTCTCGGACCCGCCTTCAGTGTACCACCCACGCCAGACGGTGCAGTGGTCGGCATCCTTCGCGCGCCAGTGATAGGTATTCAGAACGTTGCCCGGATAGCATTGGAAGGAGAACATCGGCCACAGGAACCATGACTGGTAATCGCCTGCATGCGGCACCGTCAGGTCAATAGGATAGGTCATCTTGTCGAGGCTTTGGCATTCCGTCGTATGACGCAGCACATAGCCGCCACCTGCGTCCGGCTGAATGTCATAGGTCTCGGGCTTGACTACGCCCTCGGCGAAGGTCGGGTGGTTGGTTGGGCAGTGATAGCATTCCGAGTAGTTCTCGATACTGACCTTCCAGTTGCAGTTTTCTGGAATCTCGACCCATTCCAGCGGTTCCAGATCGTCGATATGCGGAACAAAAGCGCGGATTTCATCACGCACGCCGGGATACCACTCGTCCATCGGCGCGGCGTCGTCGTCGAGATTGACGAAGATGAACCCATTGAAAACTTCTGTGCGGACCGAAGTCAGGCAGATCGCGCTGCGGTCAAAGCCGGGAACCGACTTGATGTTCGGCCCTGCACGTAGCTGGCCCGACAGCTCATAGGTCCAGGCGTGATAGGGGCAGACCACGACGCGCGTGTTGCCCGCACCGGTCACCATTTCATGTGCGCGGTGCTGGCAAACGTTGTAGAAAGTGCGGATTTCACCATCACGACCCCGGATACAGAACAGGTTCTGCCCTGCGATTTCAAAGGCGAAATAGTCTCCCGGTTCCCTCACCTGTGCCACGTGGCCCGCAAATTGCCACGTTCGGGCCAGCAGGCCCTGCATCTCCTGCTCGAAAATCGCAGGGTCGGTGTAATAGCGCGCGTCCAATGAGTGGGTCAGGGGTGCGTTCATTCGGGCTCCTCCGCGTAGAGGCCAAGTTGGTGTCTGCGTTGGTGAAACCGTTCCACCCGCTCGACGATCTCATCGCTGGAAACCGCGATCACAAAGGACAGCAGCGTTTCCAGCAGGGCGATGGTCGAGACGGATGACGGAAAGAATTGTGGTGTGTCGGCGGCGACGACAAAGCCGTGCTGCGCATTCAGGATAACCGGGCTGGCCGGGCTGTCCGAGATGCCGATGACGGTTAGGCCCTGTTGCCGGGCAAGCTTGATCGCGTCGATCACCTCGGTTCGGTAGGGGTGGCAGGTGATGGCGATCAGCACGTCCTGTTCGTCTGCCCAGGCCAGATCATCCACTGGGGTCGAACCGGGGCGAGGAATTGCATGGAACTGCTTCATCCCCGTGGACGCTAGATAGGTGAAATTGCGCGCGTTCGAGTTGTTTACGCCGACGCCCAGAGTAAAAATTTGGCGGCAATTCCAGATATCCACGGCGGCGGCTTTCAGTTGCTCGGCGTCAATTCCGGCAAAGGTGTCTTCGATATTGCGGATCGCGGCACCGATCATGTCGGCATAGAGCCCGCCCAGCTCACCCGACTTACCGATGGTCTGCAACCAGCGGGCGCGGTCGGGAAACGACACGGTGCCCTGCCGAATCGCGTCGCGGAACGGGGCGCGGAAATCCTCGTAGCCTTCGAACCCAACCTGCCGCGCCATGCGCACGAAGGTGTTGGGTTTGACCTTGGCCGCCTCGGCGATCTCACGCACTGTAGAAACGCCAACATCTGTTGGGTTTTCCAGCACGTAACGCGCGGCTTTCTGCGCCTCAGGCGTCAGGGCATCCCATTCCTCGGTGAGGCGGTCGAGAACGATTGATGATACATTTGTGTCATTCATGATTGACGATGGTACATTTGTGGAATTAGCCTGTCGAGCAGAAATGCGACTCGGGAAGAGGAAAAATCATGTCCGAGAAGAATCTGCCGTCACATGCCCGCGTAGTGATCGTGGGCGGAGGTGTTATGGGGGTCGGTCTGGCCTATCATCTGGCGCATGAAGGGTGGGGCGACGATACCGTCCTGCTGGAAAAGGCTGAACTGACCAGTGGTAGTACCTGGCACGCGGCGGGCCAGATCACGCATTCGACCTCAAGCTTTGGGCTGGGCAAATGCGTCGATTACAACATCGGTCTGTATTCCGGTCAGTTGGAGGCCGAGACCGGCCAACCTGTGACGTGGCATGGCTGTGGCTCGTTCCGTCTGGCCTATACCGAGGATGAGATGGACTGGCTGCGCCACACCCTTTCAGTGGGTCGGTCGCTGGGCTTCAACATTGAACTGGTTGGACCCGAGAAAGTGGCCGAGCTGCACCCATTCTACAACCTCGAAGGTGTACTGGGCGCGCTTTATACCCCGGATGACGGCCATGTCGATCCGACGAACGTGACCATGGCGATGGCGACGGGCGCGCGTCAGAAGGGCGTGCAAATCTTCCGCAATTGCCGCGCCACCAACATCACGCAGGCTGACAACGGCGAGTGGGTGGTTGAGACCGAAATGGGCACGATCACCTGCGAGCATGTGGTGAACGCAGGCGGCACCTATGCCCGCCAGATGGGCGAATGGTCGGGGCTGCAACTGCCCATGACCTCGATGACGCACCATTATTTCGTGACCGAACCGGTGCCCGAGTTCCAGAATCTGGACAAGGAACTGCCGGTGATCCGCGATGACCGTAAGGTTTCGGGCTATATCCGGATGGAGCAACAGCGCGGGCTGATCGGGATTTACGAGAAGGAAAATCCGAATTCGGTCTGGCATGACCATTGCCCATGGGAATATGAGAACTGGCTGTTCGATGCAGATTACGACCGGGTGATGCCATGGCTTGAGGAAAGCCTGAACCGCATGCCGATCTTTGCCGAGTTGGGCATTCAGCGCGACGTTCACGGGGCGATCTCTCACCCGCCGGACGGCAACCCGCTGATCGGACCTGCACCGGGTGTGCAGAACTACTGGTGCTGTTGTGGCACACAGATCGGTATCGGTTGGGGGCCGGGTCTGACCCGCGAATTGGCACGCTGGATGGTGTATGGGGCCGCCGATATTTCGATGCGCGAGTATGATCCGCGTCGCTTCGGCAGCTATGCCACCAAGGACTGGCAGGTGATCAAGGCCGAGGAAGACTACTGCCTGCGCCACGAAATTCCCTTCCCGCATTTCAACCGTCTGGAAGGACGCCCGATCAAGCCGTCGCCACTCTATGAGTTGCTGAAATCAAAGGGCGCGGTGCATGAGGAAGTCTACGGCTTTGAACGCCCCCGCTGGTTCGCCCGCGATGGCATTGAACAGCGCGATCATTATTCTTTCCGCCGCACCCCTGCTGACGACATGGTCGCGGCTGAGGTTAAGGCGGTGCGCGAACGCGTCGGCATCATGGATGTTACCGCCTTCACTAAGGTCGAGGTTTCGGGTCCGGACGCCTATGCCCTTCTGGACCGGCTGACCGCCAACCGGATGCCGCAAAAGGTCGGCTCGATCACGCTGACGCACATGCTGAACCGCCGTGGCCGGATCGAGTTGGAGACCACGATTGTCCGAATGGCCGAAGATCGCTTTTATCTGGTCTGCGCTGCCTTCTTCGAACAGCGATTGCTGGATCATCTGGCGCAGCAGCGCACGGATGAGGATGTGCAGATAACGGCTCTGTCCGCCGACTGGTCAGCCCTGTCGCTGAACGGTCCACGGTCGCGCGAGGTGTTGGCGCGCTGCACCGATGCAGATCTGACCAATGCCGGGTTCCGCTGGCTGTCCGCGCAAGAGATCACCATTGCTGGTCACAAGGTTTGGGCTTTCCGCATGTCTTATGCCGGTGAATTGGGTTGGGAACTGCATATGCCCAACGCTGCCTGCCTTGATGTCTACAACGCGCTTTGGGCGGCGGGCGAGGCGCATGGCATAGCCGACTATGGCAGCTTTGCCATGAACGTGATGCGGATGGAGAAGGGCTTCAAAGGCGCAGGCGAGTTGACCAACGAGGTTACATTGGCCGAAGCCGACGTGCTGCGCTTTGCCCGCACTGACAAGGAATATCTGGGCAAGGACAAGACGCTGAACTCGGACCTGCCTTGGGTCTGCGCATACCTCGAGATTGAGCCGGATGGCGAGATTGACGGGCACGGCGGCGAAGCTGTCATGTTGAACGGCAAGGTTGTGGGCTCGACCGCCTCGGTGGCCTATGGCCATACCGTCGGCAAGATCCTCGCCTTTGCCTACATCAAACCCGAGACGGCAACTGCCGGGACCGAGCTGCAGGTCGTGATCCACGGTAAACCCCGCGCGGCCCGTGTTCTGGGTGAGCCAGCCTATGACCCCGAAAGCCTGCTGCCGCGTACAGACGCCGTATTGGAGACTGCTTGATGAGCTTGCCCGACACAATGAAAGCAATGGTCACGATGGGCCATGGCGGTCTGGAGCAGATGGTACTGCACGAAGACTGGCCATGCCCAATACCCTCCGCCGGAGAGGTTCTGATCAAAGTTGCGGCCTGCGGTCTGAACAACACAGATGTGAACACAAGATCGGGTTGGTACTCAAAAACGGTCACTGACGCGACCACTGGCGGAGCATTCGAAGAGGTCGGCGAAGAAGATCCCACTTGGGGCGGCAACCCGATCACCTTCCCTCGTATTCAGGGCGCTGACATCTGCGGCCACATCGTGGCAGTAGGTGAAGGTGTCGATCCCAGGATGATCGGCGAACGCGTCATCACCGATGGATGGCTGCGCGACCCGGCGGACCCGGGCAACATGGATAAGACGGGCTACTATGGTTCGGAACGCGATGGTGGCTTTGCGGAATATGCTACGACGCTGGCTGTGAACGCTGTGCCGATCAAATCGGACCTTTCAGATGCTGAATTGGCGACGTTTTCCTGTTCCTACTCTACCGCAGAAGGAATGCTAACGCGTGCAAACGTGACTGCCAAAGACACGGTTCTGGTCCCCGGAGCCTCTGGCGGCGTCGGTGGTGCTTTGGTGCAGTTGGCCATACGTCGCGGCGCGCGGGTGATCGCGTTGGCGTCCGAAGCAAAACATGCAAACGTGGCCGAGCTGGGCCCTGATATGATCTTGCCTCGCGCCCCCGAAAACCTGCGCGCGTCGCTTGGCACGGAAAAGATCACCGTCGTGGCCGATGTGGTGGGTGGCCCGTATTGGCCAAAACTGATCGACATACTGGAACGCGGAGGGCGCTACACATGTTCGGGCGCCATCGCTGGGCCGATGGTCGAGTTCGACTTGCGCACTTTCTACCTGCGCGACCTGACGTTCACGGGGTCCACAGTGATCGACCCTCAGGTGATGCAGAATCTTGTGAAGTATATCGAGGCCGGTGAGATCAAACCCGCGCTCGCTGCGACCTACCCGCTGGAGGAGTTGCGCGAGGCACAGGCTGCCTTCATCGCCAAAAAACATACTGGAAATATAGTGGTGATCCCATGACACTGGATGACGTACTTGAGGTCGCGCGACGACTGTATCAGGCACATCCTGATATGACGGATTTTGCACCATGGCCGAATGATTTGGAACCGGTTGGCCTGCAACCATGCGCCATTCCAGCCACTGATCTGGTCCGTGAACTTAGCGCCGATGGTGTTGCCGCGACAGACGACTTGACCACGGCAATCAAGGCAACAGCACATTTGGCCAATTGGAAACACACGTATACCGAGGAAGAGGTCGGCACGGATTTCCTAAACCGGTATGGGTATTATGAGTTGTTCGGGCCTACAGGCCATTTCCATTCGTCCCAACTGCGCGGCTATGTCGGTTATTGGGGGGCTGGTTTGAGTTATGACTGGCATAGCCATCAAGCCGAAGAGATTTATCTGACACTTGCAGGTGGCGCGTTGTTCAGGGTCGACGGCGACGAGGCGTTTGTCGGACCCAATGAGACGCGGCTGCATTCCAGTTGGCAAAGCCACGCCATGATCACGACGGATCAGCCAATCCTGACCTTTGTGTTGTGGCGCGGCGAAGGCATGGGCGATTTGCCCAGAATGGATGCTGCATGAAAATCAACCGTATCCGCGTCTATCAAACCGGCTTGCCTTATGTCGGTGGGGCCTATGTTTGGGGCGCGGGCAACGCGATCGAAACCGCAACAGCTTCCGTCGTGGTGATCGACACTGACGCCGGCTTACAGGGCTGTGGTGAGTTCACACCCTGCGGTGAGAATTACATGGTCGCCCATTCTGAAGGCGTTGCGGCACTGGCGCGTCTGGTCGCTCCTAAACTGTTGGGGGAGGACCCGCGGCAGGTTGGGCGAATTGAGCAGTTGATGGATCATCTGGTGCAGGGGCACGGATACGCCAAAGCGCCGTTTGACGCAGCGTGTTGGGATATTCTGGGGCAGGCCTGTGATCAGCCTGTTTGGATGCTGCTGGGTGGTAAACTCACCGACGGTGCGCCGATGTACCGGGTCGCGCCGCAGAAGGCGGTGGAAGAGACCGTGGCCGAAATGAATGCTTATCGGAAACAGGGATATCGGCAGTTTCAGGTCAAGGTGGGGGGCGATTGGGTCACCGATATTGACCGCATTCGAACCACGGTGCCTTTGTTGCAGCCGGGTGAAAAGGCAATGGCGGATGCAAATCAGGGCTGGCGTGTCGATAACGCGATCCGGGTGGCCCGTGCGACACGCGATCTGGACTTCATTCTGGAACAGCCTTGCCGCACCTACGAGGAATGCCAACAGGTACGCCGTGTGGCCGAGCAGCCGATGAAGCTGGACGAATGTGTTACTGGAATACACATGGCCCAACGCATCGTTGCAGATCGAGGGGCCGAGATCTGTTGCCTGAAAATCTCGAATCTCGGCGGGCTTAGCAAAGCGCGTCGGGTGCGGGATTTTCTGGTCGACAACCGAATTCCGGTGGTCAGCGAGGATACCTGGGGCGGTGAGATCACAACCTCGGTCGTCGCCCATTTCGCGGCGTCGACCCCGCCCGAATATCTGCAGAACACCACCGATTTGATGAACTACAACACCCGATCGACTGGAATCGGCGGGCCGATGTCGCGGGGGGGCAAGCTTTATACCACTGACTCTCCAGGACTGGGAGTTACCCCTGATTTCGAAAGCCTCGGCGCACCGATGGCGGAGTACGCATTATGAGACCACAAGCTGTTGCAACTCAATTGATTGACGATGCCCGCGTGCGGGTAACCCGATTTGATTTTGTTCCCGGTGCGGAAACGGGATGGCACCGTCACCAGATGGACTACGTCATCACCGCTGTAACAGATTGCTTGATGCGTCTGGAGTTACCGGACGGGACGGAAAACGAGGTGACGGTCACCGCCGGAACCTCATACCGCCGCGATGAGGGGGTCGAACACAACGTGATCAATGCAGGGGACGAACCCATGTCCTTTGTTGAAGTGGAACTGAAATGAAAATCACCCGTATCTCCGTCTACCATGTGGATTTACCGCTGGAGCATCCGTATTGGTTGTCCGGTGGACGGCTGAAGTTCGAAACGCTCGACGCGACGATTGTGAAGGTCGAAACCGATGCGGGGCTGATCGGTTGGGGCGAAGGAACTCCGTGGGGCCATACCTATGTACCCGCGCATGGACCGGGCATTCGTGCTGGTATACAGACGATGGCTCCGTTCATTCTGGGCCTTGATCCGCGCAAGGTTCTGGATGTCGAGCGGGCGATGGATCTTGCCTTGCCCGGACATCTCTATGCCAAAAGCCCGATAGACATGGCGTGTTGGGATATCGCGGGTCAGGCTGCGGGTTTGCCGATTGCCGATCTGATGGGGGGCGGGTCACGCACGCCGCGTCCGATTGCCTCGTCGGTTGGGGCCAAAACCATCGAGGAAACCCGCGAGGTTATGGAGCGTTATCGCAGCCGGGGCTACATAGCGCATTCGGTAAAGATCGGCGGCAATGTGGAGCGCGACATTGCCCGCGTCCGCGATGTCGAAAGCATCCGTCGGTCAGGGGAGGTTGTCCTATACGACGTCAACCGGGGTTGGACTCGGCAACAGGCTTTACGCGTGATGAGCGCCTGCGAAGACCTCAACGTCATGTTCGAACAACCCGGCGAGTCGCTGGACGATATTGCAGCAATTTCACGGCGTCACGCATCGCCCGTGTCTGTGGATGAAAGTCTTGTGACTTTGCAGGACGCGGCCCGCATCGCCCGTGATGGCATCGCCGAGGTATTTGGGATCAAGCTGAATCGTGTCGGCGGACTGACCAAAGCCGCGCGGATGCGTGATATCGCGCTGGCCCATGGGATCGATATGTTCGTAATGGCCACGGGCGGCTCGGTTCTGGCCGACACCGAGGCGCTGCATCTGGCCGCCACCATACCGGATGACAATTGTCACGCTGTCTGGGCCTGTCAGGACATGATTACTGTGGATATTGCTGGCGGTCGCGGGCCGCGCAACATCGACGGTCATCTACATCTGCCGGAAACCCCGGGTCTTGGTGTGCACCCGGACGAGGACGCGCTGGGCAAACCGATCGCTACCTATGAGGTTTCGCAATGATCCGCCTCTTCATCTGGCCAGAAATATCCCGGGGAGTGAATTGGCCGCAGGCCAAGAGAGGGGCTGGCCCCTCTGAACGTATTACCCACGTACGCCATGGATGGGTTGCATGAAGATCAAGAAAATAACGCTCTGGTCTGTCGATCTGACCAGCCATGAAACCTATCACATGGCCGAGGGTAAGACCTGCGCCACCGTTAAAACGCACATCCTGTGCCTTGAGACTGATACCGGCTTGCAGGGCTGGGGAGAGGTCTGTCCGATCCCGCATTACCTGCCTGCATATGCCGATGGCGTGCCCGGTGCAGTGGCGGAAATGGGGCCGGAAATCTTGGGTACTTCGCCAATCGGTGTTGATGCCCCGATGCGTAAACTGGATGCTCTTTTGCAAGGGCATCTTTATGCGAAATCTCTTGTGGACATAGCACTATGGGACTTGTTCGGGCAGGCCACGGGGCACCCGCTCTATGCCCTGTTGGGTGGGCGAACACGCAAGGACATGCCGCTGTATCATTCGATCACCTGCATCGCCCCGGACGAAATGGCACGGATTGCCCAGACCGCCTATCAGACAGGTATTCGCCAGTTTCAGGTCAAGCTGGGGGTTGAAGGCGACTGGCAGGCCGATGCCGAACGTCTGATCAAAGTGCGTGAGGCGGTGGGATCGGGACCCTTAGTCTACGGCGATTGGAACTGCGGCGCATCCCGGTTGCAGGCCACGCGGACGGGCCGTGCGGTGGCGCATCTGGACGTGATGCTAGAACAGCCGTGCAAAACGCTGGAAGACTGTGCCGCCGTTCGGCAAGCGACGGGTTTGCCGATGAAGATCGACGAAAACGCCTATGACCTTGTTTCGCTGATGCGGGCGCATGAACTGGGTTGCATGGATGCTGTGGCCCTGAAACTGTCCAAGTTCGGCGGGTTGTCTGCAATGCGTCGGGCGCGCGATCTGACTGTGCAATTCGGCGCAGAGATTTGCGCTGAATGCACTTGGGGCTCGGACATCGTGACAGCAGCCTCGCTGCATTTTGCGGCTTCGACGCCGCACGGATCGCTTCTGAACACCTGTGATCTGTCATCTTATGTGGCACCGCGTCTATGCCCGGATGCACCGAATCGTGAAAACGGCAGGATTGCCCCGCCCGAGGGGCCGGGGTTAGGTGTTGCGCCTGATCCGGATATCCTTGGTTCCCCGATTATGGAGATCGTGTGAGATGCTGAAAATCAACACTCAATCCGAATGGATCGCTCGCGCCAATGCGGTTCTACCCGCAGGAGGTTTTGGCAATTTCGACCCTGGCATCATTATTTCCCGAGGCGAGGGCAGCCACGTCTGGGACGAGGATGGCAACGAATATATCGACTATCTCATCGGGTCTGGCCCGATGCTGTTGGGCCATGGCCACCCGGAGGTGATGGAAGCCGTTCTAGAGCAACTGCCCAAAGGTATGACCTTCTTTGCCAACAACGCCAAAGGCATTGAGCTGGCAGAAGCGATCATTGATGCGGTGCCCTGCTGCGAACAGATACGCTTTGTCGCTTCGGGCGGTGAGGCGGATATGTACGCAATTCGTCTGGCTCGGGCCTATACCGGGCGCGATAAAATTCTGAAATTCGAAGGTGGCTATCACGGTATGAGCGCCGAGGCTCAGATGAGCCTGGCACCGTCGAAGCGGGTCAATTTTCCGCAAGCTGTACCGGACAGTGCCGGTATCCCTGCAGGCGTGGCCGAACAGATGTTGATTGCGCCATTCAACGATCTTGAGGCGGTCGCTGCCCTGCTGGGCGAACATGACGACGTTGCCGCGATCATGGTCGAACCGCTTCAGCGCATCATCCCGCCCACGCCCGGTTACCTTCAGGGGCTGCGTGATTTGTGCGACAAACACAATGTCCTGCTGATCTTTGATGAAATCGTAACAGGGTTCCGTCTGGCTTATGGCGGTGCACAAGAGAAGTACGGTGTCACACCTGATATCTGTACCTTGGGTAAGATCACCGGCGGTGGATTCCCTTTGGCTGCGCTGGGCGCGAGCGCCGAAATCATGAGGCATTTTGACAAGACCGAGGTAGGTGATGAGGGCTGGCTGATGCAGCTGGGCACTTTGTCCGGCAATCCCGTTGCGTCGGTCGCGGGTTTGAAAACGATGGAGATTTTGCGGCGCGAGTGCACTTATGATCAACTGCGCGCGACTGGATCTGCATTACAACAGATGCAGGTGGATGCATTAACAAAGGCGGGCATTCCGCATCAGGTCGTTGGTGATGAAACGCTGTTCGATATCTACTTTACAGATGCGGCATGTCGCGACTACCGCAGCGCCAAACATGACGACCCGCACCGGAATGTTGTCTACAACGATACGTTGCGCGCGCATGGGATATTCAAATCTCCCGGCAAGCTGTATCCGTCGCTGGCAGTGACTGACGCTGATCTGGAACTTACGCGGGCTGCTGTTGAGAAGGCGGTTCAGGCGATTAGCGCTGTCTGACACATTGATCTGAAAAGAACTGGGCCGCTGTCGAAATATGACAGCGGCCCTAACCGACCAGCTATTTAGGTATTTTCTCGCCCCCTCGAATACCACTTAAGAGAACTTACTGAAAAAAATTTCGACTTTATCGAGATCAACCTATCGTCTCGATCGGTATGCAAACTTGATGCCAGATCGCGGCATTTCCTACAGTGAAGCAGTTCACATTAAATAAAATTCTACTAAATTCGCCAGTCGAAGAAACCCTGGCCCGCCTTCTTCAACAGCGAATGCGCCATTGCATGGCCCATTTTGGCACCGTCGGCAATCGCACCGGTGACGTCTTCGGTGATCGCCTCGGAGCCGTCGGGGCGTAGCACTTCTCCACGCAGGCGTAGTTGGTCGCCTTGTACTTCGGCCAATCCGGCGATGGGTGTTTCACACGAGCCGTCCAGCGCCTTCAGCAGCGCACGTTCAGCCGCCAAACGCTGTGCGGTTTCAGTATGATGGATCGCTTCAAGCATACCCGCTGCGCGGGAATCATCGTTGCGGCGTTCGATGCCTATCGCGCCTTGCGCAATGGCTGGCAGCATGTTCTCGGGGGCTATTGCAGTTGCAGGCACATCGTTCATGTTCAGCCGGTGGATGCCCGCCATGGCCAGAAAAGTACAATCCGCCACCCCATCGCTGAGTTTCTTCAGGCGAGTTTGCACGTTGCCGCGAAACTCAACCACTTTCAGATCAGGCCGACGGTTCAACAATTGTGCCCGGCGGCGTAGGGATGAGGTGCCAACCACAGCGCCCTGCGGCAGGTCGTCGATCGAGGACAAGGTCGGCGAGATAAACGCGTCGCGCACGTCCTCGCGCGGCAGGAACGTGTCCAATACTAGGCCCTCGGGCTGTTCCACTGGCATATCCTTGGTGGAATGCACAGCGATGTCGATATCGCCGCGCAGCATCGCTTCTTCGATTTCCTTGGTGAACAGACCTTTGTTGCCGATCTCTTTCAGCGGTCGATCTGCATCGATCATGGCGCGGTTGTCGCCGGTGGTCTTGATCACAACGATCTCAAACGCCTCGTCGGGCAGGTCAAACGCCGCGCCCAGCCGTTGCCGAGTTTCGTAGGCTTGCACCAGCGCCAAAGGCGAGCCACGGGTGCCGATTTTCAGTGGTGAGGCGGGAGAGGGCAAGGTCAGTGTCATGCGCCCAGCTTTAGTCGCGTCACATTGCCCTGACAATGGGTGCAGCGCTTGACAAATTGCCACTGAGGGCCGACCCGTGGCGCAAACCTGTTGATTGGGGACGAAGATGGCCGAGACAAAGAAACTGCTGCGGGCGCTGGCGGGTGAAGTACAGGATGTGCCGCCGATCTGGATGATGCGCCAGGCCGGGCGGTATCTGCCTGAATACCGCGCAACCCGGGCGAAAGCCGGGGATTTCCTGTCGCTTTGCTACAATCCCGAACTGGCGGCTGAGGTCACGCTGCAGCCGATCCGCCGCTATGGTTTTGACGCGGCGATCCTGTTTGCCGATATTCTTCTGGTGCCGCAGGCGCTGGGCGCGGATTTGTGGTTTGTCACTGGTGAGGGACCGCGCCTGTCGACCATCATGCAAGCCTCAGACTTCGACGCGTTGAAACCGGTCGAAGAGATTCATGAAACCCTGTCGCCGGTCTACGAAACAGTTCGCATCCTGTCTGGTGAATTGCCGTCCGAAACGGCCCTGATCGGATTCGCTGGTGCGCCATGGACCGTAGCGACCTACATGATTGCAGGGCGCGGGACACCGGATCAGGGACCTGCCCACGCGCTGCGCGAGGAAAACACCGCGCTGTTTGAGGCGCTATTGGAGCGTATCACGCTGGCGACAATCGAGTACCTCTCGGCCCAAATCGAAGCCGGTGCGGAAGTGGTCAAAATCTTTGACAGTTGGGCCGGGTCGTTGAAGGGTGACGCCTTCCGAAAATACGCGGTTGAGCCCTGCCGGGTTATCACGCATACCCTCAAGGAACGTCATCCCGGTATTCCAGTGATCGGTTTCCCACGCGAGGCTGGGGATGGCTATATCGGTTTTGCCGAGGCGACCGGCGTGGACTGTGTCGCACTGGACAATTCAGTATCGCCTGAGTGGGCGGCTGAACACGTGCAGGTGAACGGGTGTGTTCAGGGGAACCTTGCCTCATCCCATATGGTGACGGGTGGGCAGGCTTTGGTGGATGATACCCGCCGGATTGTCGATGCGTTGTCGAATGGGCCGCACATCTTCAACCTTGGCCACGGGATCACGCCGGATGCGGATCCAGAGAACGTGCAGTTGATGATTGACACTGTGCGTGGGCGATAAAGGAAAAGGGGGCCAGCCCCCTTCTTGGCCTTCGGCCAATTCATCCCCCGGGATATTTTTAGCCAAGTGAAGAGGCAGGCGGGTTTACAGCATCGAGCTCGTTTAGGATATCCTCACGGTTTTCTCCGCGGCCAGGGCTGGGTTTGGGCCACCATTCGGCCGTTGAGAATCTGGGTGCGGCAGCGGCTTGCAGTGTATCACCTGTCCTAAGCCATGTTTGACGCGCAATATTCATGGGATGAGCTTCCGCTTCGGTTGGGTTTAACACCGGTGCGACGCAAGCGTCTGTGCCGGTGAAGAGGTCCGCCCAAAAGTCCCTAGGTTTGTCCGAGAAGATTTCAGTCAGGCGTTGGGTCAGCTCGGGCCACTGCGCCTGATCGTATTGCTTTTGGAAGTCAGGGTCGTCTGCCAGGCCCATTATTTCCAGAAACTGCGCATAGAATTTAGGTTCCAGGCATTGCACCGACACAAACCCGCCATCGGCGCAGGCGTAGGTGCGGCTCCAATGGGGGCCGTCCAGCAGGCTTTGGCCGCGTGTCTCGGACAAATTTCCGGTTTGACCGAGGCTCATCAACAGATTCATCATATGTGCCGAGCCATCATAGATAGCGGCGTCTACAACAGTTCCCTGACCCGTTCTCTGCGCATTTAAAAGGCCGGCCAAAAGGCCCGCGACGAGGTACATGGCCCCTCCGCCAATGTCACCCACCAGCGTCGCCGGGGTCAGCGGCGGTTGCCCCGGTGCTGAGCCGTACCAGAGCGCACCGGATAGAGCGATGTAGTTCAGATCGTGCCCGGCCGTGTGGGAAAGGGGGCTGTCTTGACCCCATCCTGTCATTCGCCCATAGACCAGCTTTGGGTTCAGGTCATGGCAAGAACTGGGACCAAGGTCGATTTTCTCCATTACGCCCGGTCGAAACCCTTCGATCAGCACATCGGCCGAGGCAATCAAGCGTTTCGCGATCTCCAAATCCGCGCAGTCCTTCAGGTCTAGATCAATGGACCGTTTCCCACGGTCAAGAATAGAGCGTTCCGGCATGCCGGGCGTCGCACTTTGATCCTTGCGGTGGATGGTAATCACATCGGCGCCCATATCCGCCAGCATCATCGCAGAAAAGGGGGCAGGGCCTAACCCTTCGAATTCGATGACTCGGATACCGTTCAGCATTTCGTCCCCCTTTTTGCGCGCAAGGTTCAAGGACAGACGATAAATTGCAAGGCTGAACACGTAGCCCGCAAAAAAGCGCAGAACCCTGTGCGAAATTGGCCTGTTCTGCGTCGGTTGAGCGGGGTAGGGTCGCCGCCAGAACGAGGAACTTGCATGACGACCATTCTTTCGATCAAGGAACTGCGCAAATCTTATGCTGATGGGTTTGAGGCGCTCAAGGGCGTATCTCTGGATATCGAGCAAGGCGAGATTTTGGCGCTGCTTGGTCCGAACGGCGCGGGCAAGACGACGCTGATCTCGACTATTTGTGGTATCACCACGCCGACCTCGGGTTCAGTGTCTGTGGGCGGCCACGACATTCAGAGCGACTTTCGCGCTGCTCGCAGAATGATAGGGCTGGTGCCGCAAGAGATTGCGCTGGAGCCGTTTGAAAAGGTCTGGAACACAGTACGTTTGTCGCGTGGGTTGTTTGGTTTGGGCCGTAACGATGCGCGAATTGAAGAAATCCTGCGCAAACTGTCATTGTGGGATAAACGCAAGAACGCGATCAGGGAATTGTCCGGCGGCATGAAACGCCGGGTGCTGATCGCCAAAGCCTTGGCGCATGAGCCGCAGGTGCTGTTTCTGGATGAACCCACGGCCGGTGTGGATGTCGAACTGCGCAAGGATATGTGGGAGATAGTGGCCGAGCTGAAACAGGCAGACGTCACCATCATCCTTACCACCCACTATATCGAAGAGGCCGAGGCCATTGCCGACCGTGTTGGTGTCATCGACAAGGGCGAGTTGCTGCTGGTGCAGGACAAAGAAACTTTGATGGCGCAGATGGGAAAGAAGCAGCTTGAGGTGATGCTGACCGAACCAATTCAAGCTATTCCGGCAAGCCTGGCCGTGCATAACCTGGCATTGAACGGAAATGGCGATGCGTTGGTTTATACCTATGACACGCATGCCGACCGCACCGGGATCACCACTTTGCTGAACGATGTGGCGCAAGCCGGTTTGGTGTTGCGCGATGTGCAGACGCGGCAATCCAGCCTTGAGGAAATTTTTGTCAACCTTGTGTCCGGAGAGCCTGCATGAACTGGTCCGCCATTGCCGCAATCTATCGCTTTGAAATGGCACGGTTCTTCCGCACTCTGGCGCAGAGTTTTCTATCGCCTGTCCTGTCGACCTCATTGTATTTCGTGGTTTTTGGCACCGCCATCGGCAGCCGAATTCAAGAGGTTGAGGGCGTCTCCTATGGCGCATTCATCGTGCCGGGTTTGATTATGTTGTCGGTGGTCACGCTGGCGATTTCAAACGCCTCGTTTGGCATATACTTCCCCAAATTCCTTGGCACGATCTACGAACTACTCTCGGCGCCAGTGAATTTCATCGAAATCGTTATCGGTTACGTGGGCGCTGCTGCGACAAAGTCGTTGTTTGTGGGGTTGGTTATCCTTGTAACGGCGACCTTCTTTGTAGAGTTGCGCATTGAGCATCCCCTTGCCATGGCGGCGTTTTTGATCCTGACCTGTCTCAGCTTTTCCTTGCTGGGCTTCATAATTGGCATCTGGGCCAGCAATTTTGAACAGATGTCGCTGGTGCCACAGCTTGTTGTAACGCCGCTGATCTTTTTGGGTGGAACATTCTATTCCATTTCGATGCTGCCGCCACTTTGGCAGACGATCACACTCTTTAACCCAGTAGTCTATTTGATTTCGGGTTTCCGCTGGTCATTTTATGGGCTTGCAGATGTGCCAATCGGGTTCAGCTTGCTGGCCATTTTGGCCTTTACGGGCCTATGTCTGGGCATCATCTGGTGGATCTTCAAAACAGGCTGGCGTATTCGTAGCTAAGCCGCAGGTGGGCGTTGCATTTTTGCCCACTGCCCTTAGGAAATGTGTTCCTATTGCATCTATCGACAAAGCGGTCCCTTGTTTACCGCTTGGGTGCACTCTACATCGGCACCCATGAAACTCAGCCTGCCGTTTCTCAAAAAACAACCTTGCGTGGCCGTTGTGCGCCTGTCCGGAGCCATCGGAATGGCCGGTCGTGGGTCGATGTCAGACACTGCACTGGCCCCCGTTCTGGAGAAAGCCTTTCGCAAGGGTAAACCCGCCGCCGTCGCGCTTGAGCTCAACTCGCCCGGCGGATCGCCCGTACAAAGCTCGCTGATCGGGGCGCGTATACGGCGATTGTCCGAAGAGCTTGAGGTCCCCGTTATTGCCTTTGTCGAGGATGTAGCCGCCTCGGGTGGCTACTGGCTGGCAGCGGCAGCTGATGAAATATATGCTGACGACAGTTCCGTTCTAGGGTCGATCGGGGTGATTTCTGCGGGCTTTGGTGCGCATGTTTTACTGAAGCGGCAGGGCATCGAACGGCGTATACATACTGCCGGTGAATCGAAGTCCATGCTCGATCCGTTTTCGCCAGAAAAGAAAGAGGATGTCGCACGGCTGGAAGGCTTGCTGGCCGATATCCACCAGAATTTTATCGAGCACGTCAAATCTCGCCGTTCCGGGAAATTGGACGAAAGTCAGGACCTGTTCACCGGAGAAATCTGGCTGGCTCGGCGCGCGCAAGAGTTGGGTCTGATCGACGGCATCGCACATCTAAAACCCAAAATGCAGGAACGGTTCGGCGACAAGGTCAAGTTCCGCCGCTATGGGCTGCGCAAGCCTTTGTGGTCGCGGTTCGGCGCGTCGCTGGCGCAGGACGCCATCACTGGGCTTGAGGAGCGCGCAGCCTACGCGCGTTTCGGTTTGTGACGTGATCATCAAGATTGTCACCCTGTTCCTGATTGCCATGGGCGTATTGGCGATGTTCGGCAAGCTGCGCTTTCCGGGGCAGAAGCGGTTGCAATCCGCTCGCTGTAAGCGATGCGGACGGTTCAAGATCGGTAAAGGCCCCTGCGCCTGCGAAAAAGGAGGCCGTTCATGACGGCATGGCTGTTATCCGGCCTTGGATTGCTGATCCTACTGCTGGCGGGTGATGCGCTAGTACGAGGCGCGGTGAACCTGAGCTTGCGCATGGGTGTCCCGGCCTTGATTGTCAGCCTGACAATTGTGGCATTTGGCACGTCAGCCCCTGAGCTTTTGATCGCGATCAGTGCGATTAAGGAAAATGCGCCGGGTATCGCGTTGGGTAACGTTGTCGGCTCGAATACCGCAAATATTCTGCTTGTACTGGGTCTTCCGGCTTTGCTGGCGACATTGCACACCAGCGAATGTGACAGCCGCAGAAACTATGTTTTCATGCTGTTGGCTTCGGTTCTGTTCATCGGGTTGGCCTTTTGCGGCGTGTTCAACTTGCTTAGCGGTGCAATCCTGCTGACGGCGCTGGCGCTGGTGCTGTGGAATGCCTTCCGCGAAGCACATGCCCACCGTAAGGCTTGCGGTGCGGCTTGCGCAGATGATGACGAACTTGACGGCTTGGAAGAAGCTGACCCGAATATGCCCTACTGGAAGATTTCGATCTATCTGGTGCTGGGTTTGATCGGCCTACCGATGGGTGCGCATCTGCTCGTTGAATATGCGACCGTGATTGCCCTGACTTATGGAGTAAGCGAAACGGTTATCGGCCTGACATTGGTCGCTGTCGGAACGTCTTTACCGGAGCTGGCGACGACAGTGATGGCAGCCCTGCGCAGGCAAGCCGATGTGGCGTTGGGCAACGTAATTGGCTCGAACATGTTTAACCTGCTCGCCATCGTGGGAATCGCAACGTTGGTTGGCCCCATTCCCGTAGACCCCGAGTTCTTGCAGTTCGATCTTTGGGTCATGCTGGGCGCATCACTGCTGCTGATCCCCTTCGTGTTTTTCAAGCAAGATATCACCCGCGTCTGGGGTATTGTGTTGACAGTTCTGTATGCGGTCTATGTCGTCGTATTGCTGGCGTAAATTGACTGAGAGGACTTAACCATGACCCGAGCCTTAGTGACCGGTGCTGGAATTCGCCTCGGTCAGGCTATGGCGTTGTATCTGGCTCGGCGCGGGTATGATGTAGCGGTGCATTACGCCAGCTCGGAACAACCCGCTTTAGAGACCGTGGCCGAGATTCAGGCCCTGGGACGCAAGGCCGTTGCCTTGCAGGCTGACCTGCTAGACGAGGCTCAGGTGAGTGCGCTGTTGCCCCGCGCGGTTGAGGCGCTGGGTGGGCCTGTCACCTGTTTGGTAAATAACGCTTCAATATTTGAATACGATAATGTCCACACGGCCACGCGGCAAAGCTGGGATCGGCATATGGACAGCAACTTGCGCGCTCCCTTCGTGTTGACGCAGTCAATGGCTGAACAAGGGCTTGCGCCAGACACGGACGAAGCCGGTGAACCTATCGCCACCGGACTGATCGTCAACATGGTAGACATGCGCGTACGCAAACTGACGCCCGAGTTTATGTCCTACACTATTGCAAAAATGGGTCTGTGGGCATTGACGCGCACTGCGGCTCAGGCGCTTACACCAGCGATCCGCGTCAATGCTATCGGACCGGGACCAACGATGCAGGGCCACCGCCAAAGCGAAGAGCACTTCAAAAAGCAGCGTGCCAACACGGTTCTGGAACGTGGGGCGAACCCCTCGGATATCACCGCAGCACTTGGATACTTTTTGGATGCCCATGCGGTAACGGGACAGCTTCTGTGCGTGGACGGAGGACAGCATCTTGGCTGGCAAACGCCGGACGTTCTGGGCGTAGAATAGGTAAATTTGGTGCAAGTTTTGCACCGGTCCCATTTCCGTTACCTGCGCGTTACAAAAATGTCTTTTTTTTCATACACTTGCCATGTGTACGATTTTATTTTGTTTTAAATCAATATCTTAAGTAAGTGCCTATTTTTTATGCAAATCAAGGAATCCTTAATGAAACAAGGGAATTTAGCCATACGCGGAAACTTATCTGCATACTTATCCACAGATTCCGTGGATTTGTTTTCTCTTGATCTATGGGCTTCAAGATTGCAGCCATAGTCAGAGAATCATATCTCAGGCCCATGACCTTCCAAGACGACCAAATTCCGGATACTCCGACTACTGGCTATGCCTGCATACAGAGCTATGTGAAGACGCTGGATAGTTCGCCCGGCGTGTATCGAATGCTGGATGCGGATAGTCGTGTTCTCTACGTCGGTAAGGCGCGGAACCTAAAGGCGCGTGTGTCGAACTATACGCGTCCCGGCCATTCGGGGCGGATCGAAAGGATGATCGCCTCAACTGCCTCGATGATGTTCCTGACCACGCGGACCGAAACCGAGGCGCTACTGCTCGAGCAGAACCTGATCAAGCAGCTCAAACCCAAATACAATGTACTGCTGCGAGACGATAAGAGCTTTCCGAACATTCTGGTCGCCAAGGATCATGCGTTCCCGCAGATCAAGAAACACCGCGGGGCCAAAAAGGAAAAAGGTGCGTATTTCGGCCCGTTCGCCAGCGCGGGTGCGGTGAACCGAACTCTGAACCAACTGCAAAAAGCATTCCTGTTGCGCAACTGCTCGGATTCCATGTTCGACAGCCGGACGCGGCCTTGTCTGCTGTATCAGATCAAACGCTGTTCGGGTCCTTGTGTCGGATTGATCTCGGAAGAGGATTACCGCGAGAGCGTCAAGGATGCTGAACGCTTTCTGTCTGGTCGTTCAACCAAGGTGCAAGAGGAGTTGGCCGAGCAGATGATGGCCGCTTCCGAGGCGATGGAGTTCGAACGTGCCGCCGGGTTGCGTGATCGTATCCGGGCGCTGACGCAGGTGCAGACATCACAGGGCATCAACCCGCGCGGCGTGACCGAGGCGGATGTGATTGGCCTCTATATGGACAGCGGGCAGGCCTGTGTTCAGGTGTTCTTTATCCGTGCCAACCAGAATTGGGGGAACAAGGATTTCTACCCTCGGGTCGGGGCCGACGTGTCACCCGCCGAGGTGATGGAGGCCTTCCTGGGCCAGTTTTACGACAATAAAGAACCGCCCCGGCAATTGATCCTGTCAGACGGGATTGAAAACGCTGACCTGATGCAAGACGCATTGACCGAAAAGGCGGGTCGCAAGGTCGAAATCCTTGTGCCACAGCGCGGTGAGAAACAGGAACTGGTGGCGGGCGCTCTGCGTAATGCGCGCGAGTCACTGGCCCGACGCATGTCGGAAAGCGCAACGCAGGCCAAGCTGTTGCGGGGCGTCGCTGAGGCATTTGACCTCGATGCGCCGCCAGGTCGGATCGAAGTTTACGACAACTCGCACATTCAAGGGACCAACGCCGTGGGCGGCATGATCGTGGCCGGTCCCGAAGGTTTTATGAAAAACGCCTATCGCAAGTTCAACATTCGGGGCGATGACCTGACTCCGGGTGATGACTTTGGAATGATGAAAGAGGTTCTGACCCGTCGTTTCACACGTCTGCAAAAGGAAGACCCAGATCGCGAAAAAGGGATGTGGCCCGACCTTCTGCTAATCGACGGTGGGGCCGGCCAGGTTAGCGCTGTGCAAGAGATCATGGTCGAGCATGGTGTCGAGGACATCCCGATGGTGGGCGTCGCCAAGGGTGTTGACCGAGACCACGGCAAGGAAGAGTTCCACCGCATCGGCCAACGCCCGTTTGCCCTAAAACGCAACGACCCGGTTTTGTATTTCATTCAGCGCCTGCGGGATGAGGCGCACCGGTTCGCCATCGGCACTCATCGTGCAAAACGAGCGAAAGCAGTGGGTGCGACGCCGCTGGACGAAATCCCCGGCGTTGGGGCTGCACGCAAACGAGCGTTATTGGCACATTTCGGTAGTGCCAAGGCTGTGAGCCGTGCCAATCTGGCCGACCTTAAGGCGGTCGATGGCGTGTCAGCTGGGTTGGCGCAGAAGGTCTACGACTTCTTCCACGACAAGGGTTAAGCGTGGCGCCCGCGCCATAAAATATACAGCCCCGAGGCCACAATCAACGCGCTGCCTATCCACATTGTTTGGTCAAGCCGCTCGCCAAACATTACCACGCCCAGGCCAACACCGAAGAGCAGGCGTGAGTAACGGAAGGGTGTTACGGCTGAAACCTCCCCTGTCCGCATCGCTTTCATCAAAGATGCGTAAGCGGCGGTGCCCATCAGGACGGCCCCGCCCACATACAAGCTGGTGTTCAGGTCCAGCGGGGCCATCGGCACGCCTTCCCAAAACCGATAGGCAAGACCAGCGACCACGATGCTGAGAAAACCGTAAAACCCCAACACTTCAGTCCCCAGTGTTGCTGGCGCGGCTCGGCTGGCCAGATCGCGCCCGGCGAACCCCAGCATGCCCAGCACGGCCAAGATCGATAAGGCCGAGAAGCTGCTGCCGGTGGGTTGAATAATGACCATCACACCGATCAGACCAACCAGAATGGCGCTCCAACGGCGCCAACCGACGGTTTCGCCAAAGAACAAAGCTGCACCCGCGACCACGACCAGTGGGGTTGCTTGCAGGATCACCGTGGCAGCGGATAAGGGTGTTAGCGTGATTGCCAACACATAGAAAAGTCGCCCGAGGATTTCGAACAGCGCACGCACCTTCATGGGGCGCGACAGCACGTCAGGCTGAAACAACCGCGTTCCTCGAACCAAAGCGACAACCGCTAAAATCAGCGATCCTCCCAAGCCTAACAGCAGTAGGGTCTGCCAGATCGGCAGGGTCGCGGACGCGCCTTTCAGCAGTGCATCCTCTAGCGCGAAAAGGGCCATTGCGGCGATCATCCACGCGCTACCGATCAAGTTCGATCGGGGGTCAGTTTGAATGTGCTGTGTCATTGTTCTGCTGCTATGGAGTCGGGCGCCAATCTGAACGCAAAGCGCCCCTACGCCAAGGGGTAATCTGGCTTGGAATTCTGGCTGGCGGCCCTTTGGCCAACGGCAGTGCAACTGCCTGTGATCGGGACAGTTTTTTCGATGGCCGCCTTTTATGTCAGCAACTGCCGATGTAATGTCCAAACCATGAAGTGGAACCTGCCCAATATCCTGACCGTGCTACGACTTCTTGCAGCCCCCGGTTTGGCCGTAATGTTTTTGTATTTCACCCGACCCTATGCGGATTGGTTCGCTTTAATCTTGTTCTTGACGGCTGCCATCACTGACTGGTTTGACGGCTATCTTGCGCGGGCTTGGCAACAGGAAACCAAGATCGGCGCGATGATGGACCCGATTGCGGACAAAGCAATGGTAGTGATTGCGCTGATGATCCTTGTGGGGTACTCAAACGAAAACTGGACCCCGTGGCTGGTGTTGCCCGCGACAGTGATCCTGTTCCGCGAGGTGTTCGTTTCGGGTCTGCGAGAGTATTTGGGCGATGTGGCCGGGACGCTGAAAGTAACGAAACTGGCCAAGTGGAAAACCACTGCGCAAATGGTGGCCATCGCTGTGTTGTTTTCGCAGGGTATCTTCGAGCATTATTTCGTCATGGGCTCCTACGGGATGGACCCTGAAACGATTGATCAAGTGTTGAGTGGTCAGATCGAGGATCTGGCCCATCTGCGCTGGCATCTGGAAGGGATGTTCTGGTCCGGTCGTCTCGGGTTGTGGCTGTTGTGGATCGCCGCGACGCTGACATTGATCACCGGCTATGACTACCTACGTAAAGCCATGCCCCATCTGAAGGAGAGCTAAGGGATGGATGTCCTGTATTTTGCCTGGGTGCGTGAACGGATCGGCCTACCGAAAGAGAAGATCGAAACCGACGCTGCTACGGTGTCCGATCTTGTCGCTGAACTCTGTGCTCGCGAGGCCCGTTACGCTGCGGCTTTTGAGGATATTTCTGCGCTGAGGGTCGCGTTGGATCAGGAGTTATCGGACTTCGACGCCTCATTGGCCGGAGTTCGGGAGGTGGCGTTCTTTCCACCGATGACCGGTGGCTAAATGCGTATCTCGGTTCAGGAAGAAGAGTTCGATCTGGGCGCCGAAGCCAATGCATTTGCTGCTGGAAACGACGCTAATGGCGCCATTGTGACCTTTACCGGCGTCGTACGCGATCTGGCCTCGGGCGATCTGGACGTGATGGAGATCGAGCACTATCCCGGCATGACCGAACGCGCCTTGACCAAGATTGCGGAAGAAGCGCTGCAGCGTTGGTCTTTGGGCGACGTGTTGGTCATACACCGCCACGGGCGTCTGGCTCCGGGGGATCGGATTATGATGGTCGCTACCGCTGCGCGACACCGCAAGGATGCCTTCGAGGCGGCAGAGTATCTGATGGACTACCTGAAATCCCGCGCGCCATTCTGGAAGAAAGAGATAACCTCGGGCGGTTCCGAATGGGTCGCTGCCAAAGACGAAGATGAAGACGCGCTGAACCGTTGGTAATAACAGGCTCCGGCACCCGTTTGTCGGGTACCGGGCTTGGGCAAGTCGCTTCAGCTGCTCTGTTCTGAGTTGCAGGTTCGCGCGGCTTCGATAGCTTTAAGGGTGCCATCAAGATTTACCGTAAAGCCGGTTTCTTTTTCCGGGAATACGGTCATCTCATACTTCTTCATGACGTCTTCGACGAATTGTGGGTTATTCGCCAAAATATAGCCACCAGTGTACCCGTCCGCGAGGTGCTTAGTTTTCTTCCGCGCCTCGGCTGAGTAAACGTTGCCATCCAGTGACAAGATGATCTCTTCCTTTTTGCCTTTTAGGCCGATGTCGTTTTGGGTGAAGACACCGAGATAGCCCATTTCGTGATCTTTGGTCAGGCCCATTTGAACGACGTTGTTGTTTGCGTCGACACGTTCGATCAGGCAGGAACCACGTGTATCATCCACATAGATGGTCCAGCCGGATTCTTCACCCCATTTTGTAAAGGTGTCATTCTCTGACGGGATCACATCGCTTGAGGCGACTGCGGCGGTCATACTAAACAGGCCAAGGATTGCAGCGGTCTTCAAAGTTGTTAGGAAATTCATAGTACACTCCAATTTTCTGGATAGTGGACATTGCTGTGTACAGGCAAAAATACACCAATTCAGAATATTGAATTTGTTTGAGAATTGAAGAATTTAGATTCCTACCGGCTAAATCTTGCCGATCCAACCTGACTCCTAGCCAAACAAGTTGGGTACGGAAATTGGTTTTACGGAATCAATCCGCGTTGTTGATGCGTCCGCGCAGTTCTTCGGCCTCTTGCCGGGCTGCGCGTAGGCCGTCCATGGCAGCGGCCAGTTCGGCTTCGGCCTGGGTCAGCTGATTGGTCAGTTCCGCCTCGCGCTGTTGCAAGTAGGTGATTGCCTGATCGCGGGTCTCTTCGGCTTCGTGAAGTTCTTGGCTCATGCGGTCCAGATCGGCCACGTCGCTTTGGCGAACACGGGACAAGCGGTGAGCCAGCCAATTGGCGAACCAGCCCATGCAGAAAGCCGCAAATAAGATGACGGCGGTGGCGATGATGAATTCGATTCGGTTCAACTTACTGGTCCTCTGCATCCGCGTCTGAGGCGGTATTGTCCGTCGAATCGGCCTTGATCGTCTCGGCTTCGATCGCGTCCAACCCGGTCTCCGGGTTCTCGATTGTCTCGGGCCGGATCAGGCGGAATTCGATGCGGCGATTCTCTTCGCGGCCTTCTTCGGTGTCATTGTCGGCGATGGGCTGTGTCTCACCATAACCCACGGCGGTATAACTGGCAGTTGGCACGCGGCGTCCACGCAGCTCGTTCAGGATTGACTGCGCTCGTGCTTGGCTGAGCTGCTGGTTCATCTCTTCGCGGCCTTGGCTGTCTGTGTGGCCCTGAATCTCAAGTCGGATTGGGCCGCACTCACGCAAGATGTCGGCGATCTGGTTCACCGTATCACGCGAGTCGCTGGCGACCGTGGCCGAGCCCGGTTCAAAGGCAATCTTTGTACCAGCCTGAACCTCGGCAATGCGTTCTTCGCAGATTTCAGGATCGGGAAGTTGATCGGCGGGTTCTGGTGGTTCCTGGTAAGTGATGGACAGGGTGAATTCCTGGGCGTCACCCAACTTTTCGGACAGTAGCCCCGCGATTTCAGCTTTGGTGTTGGGGTCGTGGCTGACACCGTTCAGGATCAAATCACCGGGTGTGACAGTCAGGGCTCCGTTATGCAGCTGCGCCAGTGCCTCAAGCCCTGTTAGAACACGCACAGGCCAGTCCATCGGCAGCCCGTCGGGTGCGATGCGTGTTGCTGTGTAAACCTGTTCTGACCCGAATGCCGCGCGGGCGTAGCTGTCGACCATGTCACGCTGCGTGTCGTCCCCCAATCGCCCGCGAACCTGCACCAACCCTTCGGGGCTGCGTGTTGCGGTGAATTCGGGCGGGCCGGCCTCGGCTTCGGATTCCGGAGGCGGAAGGATGGCGTGCAGCGCAAAGACCGAGGGCAATGCGTTTTCAAGCTCGCCCACGACCCGGTCAAATGATCCGGCGTCGATACCTTGTGCCGCGACTATTGTGATATCCGCGTCCGACATTGTAACTGACCCGCCACCAAGTTCCGCCAATGCACGAATGCTTTGCGTCGCAGCCTCGGTCCAGCGGGGGGAAGGTACGCCCAATCCAATAGTGCAACTGTAGGGGCCCGTCAGGCCGGCCTCCTGCGCGGCGGCAACAATTGCTGCGCGGGCCTGTTCATCCTGCGCCGAACAGGCGTCGAATTGACCGCCGTTTTCGTCAATCAGAAAACGTAGGGTAAACGGGGTGATCACCGGACGCGGGGCGGAAATCGACAGGCCAATCCGCAAGCTGGGCGGCGCGGCGCGGGCGAGGTCCTGTTCCAGCCGCTCCTTTTCCTGCTGACTATCGGCGATAGCCGTAATCTTGACCAACCCGGGACTTGCGGAAATTTTGGCGCGTGGCAGACGGTTAAGGGCTTCTAGGGCGTAACTAACCGCGTCATCCCAACCCTTGGGTTTGGGGTAGTCAGCGGTTTCCAGCAAATCCGAGACGCGGCCGCCGCTGCCCAGATTACTCAAGCGATCAATCAGCTCTTCGCGGTCTTCGCCAGCCGGAATCAGCCCTATCACCGAGATGCCGCTGTCGTTCCTCAGAATCTCAGCAGAAAAACGGGGCGCGGCCAGTTCGGTTGTCGGCGCCACCTGCATCTCGTCGATCACCCGTGAGGTATCTACTTCAGTGCCGGCGGCGGTCAGAGCGTTGAAACGGGTTGCCTCGTCTGTTGCGGTGCCGGTGAGGACGACGCGCAAACCGTCCGAATGTACCTCGGCCCAGTCATGCCCTTTCAGGTCCAGCGCGCGACGCACGGCAAATTCGGATGTCTCTTCAACCTTTTTTACCGCAAAACTGGCGGTCAACAGGCACAAGCCCGCAGACACGAGAAAGACAAGGGCAACGGCAAAGAAATAGGGCAAACGCATGTGCGGTTTATCGACTCCTCAAGCGATGGTTCGGACTCTTACAGAGCCCCGCGCCAAGGTGCAATCAGAGCAGCAGAGCGACGCAGAGGAAGATCAGCGGAATCAGGCCAGTGTCCCGGTTTGCTCGGAACAATTGCAGTAGCTTTGCGTTGTCTTCGGTGTCCAGTCCACGCAGTTGCCATGTCATGTGCCAGCCCATTGCCCATGGTCCGGACAGCGCGACAACCAATGCCAATATTGATGCCTGCGTTGTCATTGCGTCGATTATGGCAAGTCCCATCAGGAAGACCGTGGCCACGAGAAAATACTTCAACCAACGTGCGGTATCGGTGCCAAACAGCCGTGCTGTGGACTTGATTCCGATCAACTCATCGTCTTCAGCATCTTGATGGGCATAGATCGTGTCATAGAACAGGGTCCACGCGATGCCAGCCAAATACAGTATGATCGCGGGAACACCGACCGTTCCGGTATGTGCTGCCCATGTCAGCAGTATACCCCAGTTGAAAGCCAACCCCAGAAACACCTGCGGCCACCACGTAAAGCGTTTGGCGTAAGGGTAGATTGTCACCGGCAACAAAGACAACACACCCATCGCGATGGCGGCCTGGTTGAAGGTCAGTAGAATTCCCAGCGCCAGCAGACACTGAATCCCCATCCAGACAACGGCCTGCTTTACACTGACTTGACCAGACGGAATCGGGCGTGAACGTGTACGCTCTACTTGTCCGTCGAACTCTCGATCCGTGATGTCGTTCCACGTGCAGCCCGCGCCGCGCATCAAGAAGGCGCCAATGGCGCAGCCGATGGCGATCCACAAATCCTCCCATCTTGGATTGCCGTCACTGAGAATCGCCAGCACCAGACCCCACCAGCAGGGAATCAGCAAAAGCCAAGTGCCGATCGGCCGATCCGCACGACTGAGCCTTAGATAGGGCCGGGCGAAAGCAGGTGCATGTGTGTCGACCCAGTTGCCACTGACCGCATCGGCGACCTGACCGTCTGGTGTTGGGGCGTTGCCTTGCATATGTAACGTCTCATGAGTGCAAAGATCAGACTGTATGTAGAGCACCCTCTGGGTCCGGGGCAATCGATAGATTTGACGCGCGAGCAGGCGCATTACCTGTTCGGCGTTATGCGTCTGGCTGTTGGTGGCCGCGTCGCCCTGTTTAATGGGCGGGACGGAGAATGGCTGGCCGAGGTGGCCGAAGCGGGCAAACGCGGCGGCGTTCTGACCTGTGTCGAGCAGACCAAACCACTGCAATTGCCGCCCGATCTGTGGTTTTTGTTCGCACCGATCAAAAAGGCACGCACGGATTTTATCGTTGAAAAGGCGGCGGAAATGGGAGCGGCACGGATCGTGCCGGTGCAGACCGAATTCACCAACTCCGAACGCATCCGTCAGGACCGGTTACAGGCTCATGCCGTTGAGGCTGCTGAACAATGTGGTGGAACATTCGTGCCCGAAGTTGCCGACCTTCAGCGGCTCGACCGGGTGTTGGACGGTTGGCCTAAGGATCGTCAATTGATGTTTTGCAATGAGGCCGAAGTCGGCTCGGCCTTACGTCTGGCGGCCAATGAAAAAGGCCAGCCCTGGGCTGTTCTTATTGGCCCAGAGGGAGGCTTTTCGGATCGTGAGCGCGCGCGTCTGACCGCGTTGCCTTATGCCCATGTGGTCAGTTTAGGCCCGCGTATCCTGCGCGCCGACACGGCCGCTGTGGCTGCGCTAACCATGTGGCAGCAGGCGCTGGGGGATTGGGCGTGACACCGCCTCCCCGCTTGCATGTGTTGACAAGCCCTGTCTCGGATCGCGCGGTTGTGTTGCGCAGGGGGCCTACGCATCAGGTTGCGGCGTTATTGTGGGACCGCGGGCGCGAAACGATCAAGATGGGTCAGTGGCTTAACGCGCGTATCCATGAATATCGTTGCGACTTGTCACCATCAGGGGATCATCTGGTGTATTTCGCCTGTCGGGGTGGACGCTGCTGGACTGCTTTGTCCAAGGCGCCGTGGTTTACGGCGATCGCATACTGGCCACAATCCGACAGCTGGATGGGCGGAGGCGCTTTTACAGCCGACGGAAAGCTCTGGCTGAATGGGGCGTCTGCGCCTGAAAACCTGCCGGACGGATTAAAAGCCGCCGATGTGGGGGCTTTCCCGCATTCTACTGACGGTTTTCACATGGGCGATCTGGTTGTCTCGAGTCTCAAGGCGCGCGGTTGGTACCTGGTCGGCGGTGAAAGTCATCAGGTGGACCTGAGGCTCGATCTGTCGCCTGAATTCAGTCTGAGTCAGACCTTCGTGTTGGCGCGGAAGAACCGCGCTCTGATCTCTAGCCGCTATGCGATCCTTTCTTCGGGCGGTCAAAAGGTGATGGAATGCGAGGCATGGGAGTGGGCTGATCGTTGGGGGGATGAGTTGCAATGGGCCGAAAGCGGCGCGCTTTGGCAGGCAGGTTTCGGTGATACTGGCGGGCTTGAAAACCGTCGGTTGATACACGACTTCTCGTCCATGCAGTTCGAGACCATCAAAGCACCATACCCAGGTGTTTCCACAGGAGAGCCGTTATGAGTTTCATTCGACCAGAAGCCAAACTGATCCTGTGGCGCTGGCGCGAGGTGCTGGCGGCCGGCCTTGTCCTGCTGGTGGGCCTCAGTTGGGTCGGCGGTCCAGGCGGATTGCTGGGCTGGCTGGGGTGGGTGTTGGTACTTGTCTCAGCGGCCCTCGCCGTCATCGGCGTTCAACGTGCCCGGTTCCGCACAGGTGCAGGTGGCCCCGGCGTTGTTTCAATCGATGAAGGACAAATCACTTATCTGGGCCCGCTGGATGGTGGCATGGTTGCAACCCGTGAGATTGAGCGACTGGCGCTGGACCCGACGTCATCGCCTGCGCATTGGGTGCTTGAGCAACCGGGCCAGCCGGTGCTTCACATTCCTGTGAATGCAGAAGGGGCCGAGGCTTTATTTGATGTTTTTTCAGCTTTGCCAGGGTTGAAAACTGAACAAATGCTCGCAGAATTAAACGGCAGCGCGACCCATCCGGTGGTGATCTGGGAACGCACGTCCTCGCGCCCTGCGCATCTCAGGCTGCATTGACACTGGCGCGGTTTGCCCTCACGACTGGCCAACTAGACAGACACATCAGGATCGGAGCGCGATTCATGTCCATCCCTCAGTCCGGCGGCGGACCGATCGAACGCCATGAGCAGCTGGCCGAATATTTGGAATCGGGCTGTAAGCCCAAGCAGGATTGGCGCATTGGGACCGAGCACGAGAAATTCGGTTATTGCAAAGACACCCTGAAGCCGTTGCCGTTTGAAGGCGAACGCTCGATTGTGGCCGTCCTCGAAGGATTGCGCGACCGGCACGGCTGGGCCGAAGTGCGTGAAGGCGACAAACTCATAGGTTTGGAAAAGGACGGCGCCAATGTCAGCCTTGAGCCCGGTGGCGCGCTGGAACTGTCGGGTGCCCCGCTCGAGACGATTCACGAAACCTGCGATGAGGTGAATACTCACCTGCGCGAGGTGAAGGACATCGCTGATGAGATCGGTGTGGGCTTCATCGGTCTGGGCGCGGCCCCGATCTGGACACATGATGAGATGCCGCTGATGCCCAAGGGCCGTTATCGGCTGATGAACGACTATATGGAAGAGGTCGGCACCATGGGTCGCGCCATGATGCGGCGCACCTGTACGGTTCAGGTCAATATCGACTTCGGGTCTGAGGCCGACATGGTGCAGAAACTGCGTGTGGCACTGGCGCTGCAGCCTGTGGCGACGGCACTGTTCGCCAATTCTCCGTTCTTCGAGGGCAAGGTGAACGGCCAGAAAAGCTGGCGCAGCTATATCTGGCGGCATCTGGACGACGCGCGCACCGGGATGCTGCCGTTCGTGTTCGAAGAGGGCTTTGGGTTCGAGCGCTACGTGCAATACGCGCTCGATGTGCCCATGTATTTCGTCTATCGCGACGGTGAATACATCAACGCGCTGGGCATGTCGTTCCGCGACTTCTTGCAAGGCAAGCTGCCTGCGCTTCCGGGCGAAACGCCCACTTTGTCCGATTGGGCCGATCACCTGACTACCGCCTTCCCCGAAGCGCGGATCAAGAAATTCATGGAGATGCGTGGTGCCGACGGCGGCCCGTGGCGGCGCCTGTGCGCGCTGCCCGCCTTTTGGGTTGGGCTGACCTACGATCAAGGCGCGTTGGATGCGGCTTGGGATCTGGTCAAGGGCTGGGACGCCGAAACGCGCGAAGCGCTTCGGGTCGAGGCCGCAAAGGATGGGCTGCAAGCACAAGTCGGCAAGATAAACATGCATGAGCTTGCGCGCGAAGTGGTCGCGATCTCTGAGGCTGGTCTGAAATCCCGCGCCTTCCCCGGTGCCGGTGGTCTGGTGCCCGATGAGACGCATTTCTTGAACGCCCTCAAAGACAGCATCGAGACCGGCAAGGTCCCGGCGGATGAGTTGCTGGATCACTACAATGGCGACTGGAATGGTGATCTGACGCGCGTGTTCCCGGAATACAGTTACTGACATTCCTTCAACACATTAAGATAGAATTTGCCAAACCCTGCGTCTTGGGTTGAAAGCTTCTCTGGCAACAGGATACCAGTGGGCACATTCCTGGTGGACTGATCTATGGCACGTATCAGCGAATTGCACTATTCCAATGCCTACGCGGCAAGCTCGGGTGAAGCCGAGTTTCTGGAAGTCGCTTTGCGCTCAGATGAACTGCCCGAGAATTTTACGGTATCGTTCTATCAATCCAACGGTCAGGTCGGGATTGAGATTTCGTTGGATGACCCGGGCGTTCAAGTCACAATTGACCCGGATAATAACGAAAAAGTCTATGTGATTTCCGCGGACAACTTTCCGATCCAACTGACTGATCCAGATGGTGCGGGCTCGACCAATTACGAAGCCTATGCGCTGACCAATACCGACACGGGTGAGGTCATTGATTTCTACGATATCGGTGGCGGCACTCAGAATATCGAGGCGCAAAATGGTCTGGCAGCGGGGGCAACTTCGGTCAACCTGCCGGTTCTTGTGGTACCCAACCAGACCACAACATCCTTACAGTTCAACCAGCCCGACCCTGATACGCTGGTCTACGACTCGGTTGATCCAGGCGACTCTGGGGCGGCCTGTTTTACGGCCGGAACGCTGGTGGACACCCAAGATGGGCCTCGGCTGATCGAAACGCTGCAACCGGGTGATATGGTAATCACACTCGACCATGGTGCGCAGCCAGTGCGCTGGATCGGGCGGTGTTCGGTACCCGGACAGGGGCGCTTTGCCCCAATCCGGATCTGCGCCGGTGCTCTGGGGGCCAAGGCCGATGTTGTGGTTTCTCCTCAGCATCGCGTGCTGATTTCTGGTTGGCAGGCGGAATTGATGTTCGGTGAAGATGAGGTTCTGGTGCCCGCCAAATCACTGGTCAACGGAACGACCGTGACCGAAGCGCCATGCGAGATAGTCACTTATGTCCATCTGATGTTTGATCAGCACCAATTGGTCACCACCGCTGGATTGATCTCGGAAAGCTTTTTTCCGGGTCTGGAAGGCCTAGCCGGGCTTTCGTCCGACACGGCTGAGGAACTGTTCGCGCTTTTCCCCGAATTACGCAGTGCCCCCGACACCTACGGCTCTGCTGTCCGCCCCGTTCGTCAGGGTAAAACCGCGACACTGTTGCGCTCCGCCTGACGCGGGCCCTCTTGCTTTCGCGGACTGCTGTGATAGCAGAGCCTGAATAGAATTCAGGGACCACGGTCAGGAAGCGTCATGGACGATCTTAAGGCAAAATATCTCGGTCAGATCGCCGAAGCGGGCGACGAAAACGTGCTTGAGGCGATCCGCGTCGCTGCCGTGGGAAAAAAGGGCGAGGTCGCGCTGAAGATGCGTGAGTTGGGCAAAATGACGCCCGAGGAACGTCAGGTTGCCGGCCCCGCGCTGAACGCTCTGAAGGATGAGATCAACTCGGCGCTTTCGGCGAAAAAGGCGGCTTTGGCCGATGCCGCACTGGATGAGCGTCTGCGCACCGAATGGTTGGACGTCACCCTGCCGACTCGCGCGCGCCGTCAGGGCTCGATCCACCCGATCAGTCAAGCTACCGAGGAACTGACCGCGATCTTTGCCGAACTGGGATTTTCTGTGGCCGAAGGGCCGCGGATCGAGGACGATTGGTACAACTTTGACGCCCTGAACATCCCCGGCCACCACCCGGCGCGGGCCGAGATGGACACGTTCTACATGCACCGCGCCGAAGGCGACAATCGCCCGCCGCACGTACTGCGCACGCACACGTCTCCGGTGCAGATCCGTTCTATGGAGAAACAGGGCGCACCGATCCGCGTGATCTGTCCGGGCGGTGTGTATCGCGCCGACTATGACCAGACCCACACGCCGATGTTCCATCAGGTCGAAGGTCTGGCCATCGACAAGGGCATCTCGATGGCGAACCTGAAATGGGTTCTGGAAGAGTTCGTGAAGGCGTTTTTCGAGGTCGACGACGTCGAACTGCGCTTCCGCGCCTCGCACTTCCCCTTCACCGAACCTTCGGCCGAGGTCGATATCCGCTGTTCCTGGGATAACGGCCAGCTGAAGATCGGCGAGGGCGACGACTGGCTGGAGATTCTGGGCTCGGGCATGGTTCACCCCAAGGTGATCGCCGCCGGTGGGATTGACCCCGAGGTCTATCAGGGCTTTGCCTTTGGGATCGGCATCGACCGTCTGGCGATGCTGAAATACGGCATTCCTGACCTGCGGGCGTTCTTCGATTCCGACCTGCGCTGGCTGCGCCATTACGGGTTTGCAGCGCTGGATATGCCGAACCTGCACGGTGGTTTGAGTAGGTAGATGTACCCGCTGGGTGTATTTCTGGCGCGCTCTTTTAATTGGTGGAATTGTAGAGTAGCCAAGGTTCCATTTCTGTGGCTGGTCGGGCTAGTTGTTTCGATAGGCGTTCTTCAGATTCTGGTAGAGCGTTTGTTTGGATCGTCATTTGCTTGGGTTTTGCTGATCGCGGTTATCGCTGTCACTCCGGGAGTGTGGGCGGCGTTATTGGCGACACGTAACGGGTTTCTAAAGAAAGTGAATCCGCGGAAAGAGGTGGAAGACCAAGAAGCGATGGCCAAGAAGGTCATTGATGAATTCGCGAAAAAGCAGTCGAAATAGTGGCGCGGAGCAAAGGCCGATAGGCCGCCGCGCCATCGCCAGACCGCCCGCACGGGTTGGCGATTTGTCTCTGCAGGCACTCCGTTTGAACGACACGTGAATTTTGCCAGCATAAATTGCCCACCATTCCCCGAGGATCGCCATCCCGCGGTCTGGCGATAGCGCGGCTTGTCACAAACTCCCACGGGGTTGTGACGTGACAGCGGGCGCAGGCTCGTTAGGGTTCAACGGATGATTTACCGACTGCTCTACCTCTTCCTGCTAACCGCCTCCCCCGCTTTTGCAATGGGTCCGTGGAATACCGACTGCCACGGCGATACTGCCTGTCATGTCGGTGACCGCTCATACCATGTGTTGGAACCGGACGGGTGGGACGGTGAAACGCCTCTGCCGGTGTTGCTGCATTTCCACGGCTGGGCGCGGCAAGGGACTGTGGTGGTGAACCATCAGCGCATCGCAGGTGCGACCAAGCTGCGCGGCGTTCTGCTAGTGGCCCCAAACGGGCTAAGGAAGACATGGGATTTCTGGAGCTCGGACACGGGCGACGTGCCATTTGCCAACCGGGTTCTCGAAGACGTCGCCAAGCGCTATCCCATTGATGATGAACGCATCTATGTCTCGGGCTATTCCTACGGCGGCGCGATGGCGTGGCGTTATGTCTGCCAGTCGGGTAACAGCACAGCTGCGCTGCTGGCCGTTGCGGGTTCGATCCGGCAGACCGAGGATTGTCCGCAGTCTCCTCGTGAGGCGCGCCATGTGCACGGGCTGGACGATACGGTGATGGATTTTCCCTTTGGGCCCGGCGGGGATACGACCTATCCGGTGGCGCTGTGGCGTGAGAAATTCGATTGCAACGGTGCGACCCAGCGCGGGGATTGGAGCGTTGAACCGTTCCTGACCCTTACCCGCGTGGAATGGACCGACTGCACGCAGGGGCAAGTGGTTCTGGACACCCATCCGGGCGGGCATTTCATCCCCCACGGTTGGATCGGGCGGCAGTTGGACGAGCTTTTAGGCCGCACCCCCACCTATCCGTGACGCGCAGCGCTTGCACCCCGGCGCAATCTTTGCCATTGCCTGTGCCGACTGGATGTTTGCCAAAAAAGGCCCCGTGCAATGAAATTCACTCTGTCCTGGCTGAAAGACCACCTCGACACCGATGCCTCGGTTGAGGAAATCGCCGAAGCGCTGACCGACCTTGGGCTCGAGGTCGAAGAGATCGTGAACCCGGCGGACCGGTTGAAGGACTTTACACTGGGCCATGTAAAACATGCCGAGAAACACCCCGACGCCGACAAGCTGCGCGTCTGCAAGGTGGACACGGATGAGGGTGAATTGCAGATCATCTGTGGTGCGCCCAACGCGCGCGAAGGTATTACCGTCGTGGTCTGCAAACCGGGCATGTACATCCCCGGTTTGGATCTTACGATCAGCGTCGGCAAGATTCGTGGCGTCGAAAGCTTTGGCATGATGGCATCCGAGCGCGAACTGGAGCTGTCGGACGAACACGACGGCATCATCGAGCTGCCTTCGGGTGAGGTCGGCGACAAGTTTGTAGACTGGCTGGCCGAGAATGAGCCTTCGAAGGTCGATCCCATGATCGAAATCGCAATCACTCCGAACCGTCCCGATGCGCTTGGCGTTGAGGGCATCGCGCGCGATCTAGCGGCACGTGGACTCGGGACACTGAAACAGCGCGACTACGTGCCTGTGCCGGGTGACTTCGATAGTCCGATCAAGGTGACCATTGACGAGGACACGCTGGACGGCTGCCCGCATTTCACCGGGCGTCTGATCAAGGGTGTCAGGAACGGCTCTAGCCCGCAATGGCTTCAGGATCAGCTAAAGGCAATTGGTCTGCGTCCAATCTCGGCTCTGGTAGATATCACCAACTACATGACCTTCGACCACAACCGCCCGCTGCACGTGTTCGATGCGGATAAGGTGCAGGGTAATCTGCGGGTGCACCGCGCGAAGGGTGGTGAAAAGCTGGTGGCGCTGGATGAGAAAGAATACACCCTGCAACCCGGTATGATGGTGATTTCGGACGACAAGGGTCCGGAATCCATCGCCGGTGTCATGGGGGGTGAGGAAACCGGCTGTACCGAGGAAACGGTGAATGTCTTCCTGGAAAGCGCGTTCTGGGATCATGTGCAGATCGCGCTGACGGGGCGTGCGCTGAAGATCAATTCGGACGCGCGCTATCGTTTTGAACGTGGCGTGGACCCGGAATACACGCTGGAAGGGTTGGAGCAGGCGACGCAGATGATTTTGGATATCTGCGGTGGCGAGGTCTCCAAGGTGGTTGAGGCTGGCAAAGCGCCGAACCACGCACGCGCTTATAAGCTGGATGCGGAACGTGTGCAGTCTCTGGTCGGAATGGACATTCCCGAAAGCGAGCAGCGCCAGACCCTGACCCGTCTGGGCTTCCGTCTGGAAGGTGAGATGGCGCATGTGCCTAGCTGGCGCCCCGACATCATGGGTGAGGCCGATCTGGTGGAAGAGGTCGCGCGGATTGCTTCGCTGACCAAACTGCAGGGCAAGCCGTTGCCGCGTGTGACGAATGGCATCCCGAAACCTGTGATGACCCCGACGCAACGCCGTCAGTCGATGGCACGGCGAACCTGTGCGGCGCTGGGGTACAATGAGTGCGTTTCCTACACCTTCATTGATCAGGCCTCTGCCGCTCTGTTCGGTGGCGGGGATGAAGCCACGCAGCTGGAAAACCCGATCTCGTCCGAAATGAGCCATATGCGCCCCGATCTGCTGCCTGGCCTGCTGCAAGCAGCGGCTCGTAATCAGGCGCGTGGATATGCAGACGTTGCCCTTTTCGAGGTTGGTCCTGTTTTCCATGACGGTGAACCCGGAGAGCAAACCACACAGATCACTGGTCTGCTGGTTGGTCGCAATGGACCGAAGGATGTGCACGGTGCGTCTCGTCCCGTTGACGTGTTTGACGTCAAAGCCGACGCCGAGGCCGTACTGGCCGCTATCGGCGCGCCAACCAAGGTGCAGATTCTGCGCGACGGTGATGCCTGGTGGCATCCGGGCCGTCATGGCAAAATTTGCCTGGGCCCGAAAAAGGTGTTGGGCGTCTTTGGTGAATTGCACCCGCGCATCCTGCAGGCGATGGATATCAAAGGACCGGCGATGGCGTTTACCATATGGCCGGACGAGGTGCCGTTGCCGCGTAAAACCGGTGCCACCCGCGCCGCGTTGGAACTGCGTGACCTGCAGGCGGTCGAGCGTGACTTTGCCTTTGTCGTTGATGAGGGTGTCGAGGCTCTGACGCTGGTGAATGCCGCAGCAGGGGCCGACAAAGCACTGATCGAGGATGTTCGCGTCTTTGACGAATTCATCGGTGGCAGCTTGGGTGAGGGCAAAAAGTCTTTAGCCATCACCGTGCGTCTGCAGCCAACGGATGCGACGTTGAAGGAAAAAGACATCGACGCGGTGGCCGAGAAGATCATTGCCAAAGTTACTAAGGCAACCGGCGGCGTTCTGCGCGGGTAACACATTCGTAGCTTGTAAGAGAAACGCGCCTTCGGGCGCGTTTTTTACTTCGACAGGAATTCGGCTAGCAGATCAAAGACCAACCGGATTCGGCGGCTAGTGTGCAATTCGCGATGGGTGGTTAGCCAGATCGGGAATGTAATGGCCTCCATCTCTGGCAGAATACGCTCCATGCCCGCGGTTGCGTCTCCGACCAATTGGGACATGGGTGCGATGCCAAAGCCTTGTCTGGCATATTCCCAAGACACAATCCCGTTCTGCGAGCCCAGTCGGAAATTGTCGTGTGTCAGGTCGAAGCCGAGCGGTTCCAGATAGGCGATCATCTTATCCGTATCACCAAAGCTGATGAAATCATGCTGTGACAAATCGCGTTTGGATTCAGGGCGTCCCATCCGGTTCAGATACTCGGTGGATGCATAGAAGTGTCCAGGCGCGTCCTGTATCAGTTTGGCGATCAGCTCGGGTTGATCCGGTCGAACGTGGCGGATCGCAATGTCTGCCTCGCGTCGCATCAAATCGCGGATGTCGTTCGATGCAATCACATCGATCCGAAGACGCGGCGCCTGCGTCCTGATCTGGCGCAACAGATCGGGCATGATATAGGCCGACATGATGTCACTGGCGGTTATTCGAACGCTTCCTTCGATCGATTGCGCCTGACCAGACGCTGTCAACGCAATGCGATTGGCAGCTTCTCCCATGATGCGAGTGTGCTCCAGAAGTTCGACACCGGCCTGTGTGATCTCAAGCGCGCGACCAATACGTTCGAATAGCAAAACACCCAAATCAGACTCGAGCGCAGCGATCTGGCGGCTTAAGGTCGGTTGGGTCAATCCCAATTGCCGCGCAGCCGCTGAAAGCGATCCGGTATCCGCCGTCGCCAGAAAGGCGCGCATATGGTTCCAGTCAAACCCGCCGATGGTGCTCATGCAAATATGTATAAGAGTTCTGCAATTATTCGCAATTCCTCTTCGATCTACGCATGAGTAGATAGGCGGCAAAGGAGATCGACCATGACGACCGCTGCAAAATTCTGGGACGGCGTTGCCGCAAAATACTCGCGCAGCCCAATCCGTGACATGGAATCATATAAGTACACACTGGGGCGGACCCAGTCCTATCTGTCCAAGCAGGACGAGGTTCTTGAGCTTGGCTGTGGGACGGGTTCAACGGCACTGCTGCTTGCATCGTCGGTAGAGCATATCACGGCCAGCGACTTTTCCGAAGCCATGCTGGAAATTGGCAGGGACAAAGCAAAGGTGGAAGGGGTTGAAAACATCTCGTTCCGGACGATTGATATTACCGTACCAAACGACGGGCAGACCTTTGACGCCATACTTGGTTTCAACCTGTTTCATCTTGTCCCTGATATTGAAGCGGTTTTTGCAGACATTAATAAGCGACTGGCACCCGGCGGTCTGTTCATCTCCAAAACACCCTGCCTCGCCGAGGGTGGTCTGGGATTGAAGTTTGGGTTGTTGAAACTCATGTTGCCGGTGATGCAGCTTGTTGGCAAAGCGCCCTTTGTCAATCTGTTCAACGTCGATACTTTTGAAACCGCCGTTGCAAGGGCCGGGTTCGACGTGATCGAAAGTGGGAGTTATCCGGCAAAACCACCGTCGCGCTATTTGGTGGCGCGAAAGAAATAGTAAACATCACCGGTTTCTTCGATTTCCGCATTGGGCTTTGCGTGATTGCGGCTTAAGTAGGCTCTGAACAATTGCGGAGGAAACCATGAGCCTGAACGTTTACCTTTCTGGCGAAATCCACACCGACTGGCGCGAACAGATCATCAATGGTTCGAAGGGACTGGATATCACTTTCAACAGTCCCGTCACCGATCACGATGCCAGCGATGATTGTGGCGTGGCCATTCTTGGGGCAGAGCCGAACAAGTACTGGCATGACCACAAGGGCGCGATGATCAATGCGATACGCACCCGTAAAGGCATCGCCGACGCCGATGTGGTCGTGGTTCGGTTTGGTGAGAAGTACAAACAGTGGAACGCTGCATTTGATGCGGGTTACGCCGCTGCGCTGGGCATCTCGCTGATCGTTTTGCACGGCCCTGATCACCAGCATGCGCTGAAAGAGGTCGATGCCGCTGCCTTGGCCGTTGCAGAAGAGCCGAGCCAAGTCGTCGAAGTGTTACGCTACGTGCTGACCGGCAAGCTTCCGGGCTAAGAAAACGAAAAGGGCTTGCGCCGGTACGGCCGCAAGCCCATTTTGCGAGGGTTGCTTGGCTATCAGTCCCGTGCGGGTGTCACCAACCCTTTTTGCACGGCGGGCCGCTCAAGAAAGCGGTCAAGATAGGCCACCACGTTGGCGTGATCGTCCCAGCCGACCAACTCCTTTGCTCCATAAAAGTCGAGCCCGCGCAGCCAAGGTGCGGTGGCGATGTCGGCAATGGAATAGTCTCCGGCGATCCAGTCTTGACCCTCAAGCTGTTGGTTTAGCACGTTGAGCAGGCGCTTGACTTCATTGACATAACGGTCTCGCGGGCGGGGGTCTTCGATCTCGCTGCCAGCGAATTTGTGGAAAAAGCCAAGTTGCCCGAACATCGGGCCGACACCGCCCATCTGAAACATTAGCCATTGGGTGACACGGTGCTTGTCGGTCTGTGTCTGACCGATGAACTTACCGCTCTTTTCAGCAAGGTACAGCAGGATCGCACCGCTTTCGAACAGACCAATCGGTTCTCCATCCGGGCCGTCGGGGTCGATGATCGCAGGAATTTTGTTGTTGGGGTTCAGCGAAAGGAACTCGGCGCTTTTTACATCCGCATCTGACAGGGTTACCTTGTGGGCTTCATACGGCAGACCGGTTTCTTCCAGCATGATCGACGCCTTTACACCATTCGGCGTGGGGAAAGAATAGAGCTGAATTCGATCCGGGAACTGAGCTGGCCAGCGGTTCATGATCGGGTGTGATTTGTTGTCCAGCATCTTAAGGCTCCTGTTTAGGCGTTCAGACATAAGTAGGTGTTGAGGGGGTGTCTTGAAAGCCCTGAAGCTGTGCGCAGCCTGTCAGTGCGTGTTTGTCAGTGAACAACGGGGAAATGCCAAGAAACTGAAACCTAGACCGAACAGGGATTTTGCCTCAATATTTAACAAACCCCGCGCGTACGGCGCGGGTTTCTTGTTGTTGAAAGGAGATGCATGTGGATGAGGTCGTAACACAGGTGGGCACTTTCGCCCCGCTGATTATGAGCGCGGTCAAGGCGTTGATCGTTCTTATAATTGGTTGGATCGTCGCCGGGGCCATCGGCAGCATGGTGCGTCGACGGATAAATTCGACCCCGCAAATTGACCCGACGCTGGGCAATTTTGTGGCAAGCCTTGTCAAGTGGGTTATCCTGGCAATGGTCTTGGTCGCCGTCCTTGGTATCTTTGGGATCGAGGCCACCAGTATCGTTGCCATCCTTGGTGCTGCGTCTCTGGCGATTGGCCTGGCGCTGCAGGGTACTCTGAGTGATCTGGCGGCAGGCGTCATGCTGGTGGTGTTCCGCCCCTATAAGCTGGGCCAATATGTGGATATTGGCGGCACGGCGGGGACGGTTAAAGACCTGAACCTATTCACGACCGAGCTGGTAACGCCGGACAACGTACAAATCATTGTACCTAACGGGCAGGCATGGGGCTCTGTCATCACCAACTACTCGGCCCATGATACACGCCGCGTCGATTTGGTGTTTGGTATCGACTATGGCGACAGCGCGGATGAGGCGATGAAGATCATTCTGGACGTTGCCAAGGCTGATGAACGTATTCACAACGATCCCGAACCTTGGGTGCGGGTGACCAATCTTGGCGACAGTTCGGTCGATCTGACGGCGCGCCTTTGGTGTAATGCTGCGGACTATTGGGATGTGAAATTCGAAGTCACGAAAGCTGTGAAAGAAGCGTTCGATGCCAAAGGTGTGTCGATTCCGTATCCGCATTCGGTGGAAATACACAAGCAGGCTTAAAATCTCCCGCCCGTCGAACGGGCGTTGAAATGCCCTCCTCCGGTTGGGCCCGGCGCCGCGCTAAACGCGCGGCGCCGTTTCATTTGTTGGACCGTCGGGTCAAAGATCGACCGCTCCGCACCGCAGGGGCGGCGCCCGGCCCAACGTTGTAAACGCCCTCGTCAGAGGGCGCTTTCAGGGGCGGGAGGCCTCAGGATTTGACGATCACGTTGGGGGAAACGACGTCGATCCCCAGTGCCTTGCCAACCGCGTAATAGGTCAGTTGTCCGGCGTGCACGTTCAGACCGTTCAACAGGTGCTCGTCGTCCTGACAGGCTTGCTTCCAACCTTTGTCGGCCAGCGCCAGCATGAACGGCATCGTTGCGTTGCCAAGTGCGATGGTCGAAGTACGCGCAACCGCACCCGGCATGTTGGCCACGCAGTAGTGCATCACGCCATCGACTTCATAGATCGGGTCCGCGTGGGTGGTTGCTTTGGAGGTTTCAAAGCAGCCGCCCTGATCGATCGCCACGTCTACCAGAACCGCGCCGGGTTTCATGGTCGATAGCTGGTCGCGACTGATCAGCTTGGGTGCTGCTGCACCGGGGATCAGCACCGCACCGATCACCATGTCGGCGTCCTGGATCAGTTCGGCCGTGGCACCGGCGGTCGAGTACTGGTTTTTGAATTGGCGACCGAACACATCGTCCAGATAACGGAGTCGCGGGAGCGACCGGTCGAGCACGGTGACATCTGCGCCCATGCCTGCAGCGACCTGCGCGGCGTGAGTGCCCACAACGCCGCCACCTATCACGACCACCTTTGCCGGGCCAACACCGGGCACGCCGCCCATCAATACGCCACGGCCGCCATTGGCTTTTTGCAGGGTCCACGAGCCGACCTGTGGGGCCAGACGACCCGCGACCTCGGACATCGGCGCCAGCAGGGGCAGACCGCCACTTGAGTCAGTTACGGTTTCATAGGCAATCGCGGTGCAACCCGATTCCAGCAGATCGTGCGTCTGATCCGGATCCGGTGCCAAGTGCAGGTAGGTGAACAACAGCTGACCTTCGCGCAGCATCTTGCGCTCAATCGCTTGTGGCTCTTTAACTTTGACGATCATGTCAGCGGTGGCAAACACCTCTTCCGCGGTGTCAATGATCCGAGCGCCCGCAGCAATGTAGGCGTCATTGTCAAAGCCTGAGCCGTTCCCGGCATTGGTTTCGATCAAAACCTCATGACCGCGTGCGACAGCCTCTTGCGCGGCATTGGGTGTCATCCCAACCCGAAATTCCTGGGGTTTGATTTCCTTGGGGCAACCGATTTTCATTTTTGCTACTCCGATCCTAAACTGCTTAAATAATGGGCATTATGGGGTGCAATTTCTGTGAAACTCTGCCTGCGAATTGGCTTTCGTTTAGGAGAATTTCTACTACATTGCCAAAACTGTGCAAAGGAATTGCGTGAATGAGCCTGGATACGACAGATAAAAAGATTCTGGCGGCCCTTCAGCGAGATGGTCGTATGTCGAATGCCGAACTGTCTGAGCAGGTCAATCTATCGCCTTCGGCTTGCCACCGGCGCGTTCAGAGGCTTGAGGCGGATGGGTATATTCGAAATTACGTGGCGTTGCTGGACGCACGTAAAATGAATGTTCCGACCACCGTCTTCGTTGAGATTACGTTGCAAGGGCAGGCGGAAGAGCTTTTGGATGCCTTCGAAAAGGCAGTAGCTCGTATTCCAGACGTTTTGGAGTGCCATTTGATGGCCGGAACGGCCGATTACATTCTGAAAGTCGTCGCGGAAAACACCGAAGACTTCGCCCGCATCCACCGCCAATACTTGTCGCGGCTGCCCGGAGTGGCACAGATGCAAAGCTCGTTTGCGCTGCGCACGGTGTTTAAAACCACGGCATTGCCGGTATAGCGCTTAGGCTGGGCCGGGATAAGTGAACAGGATCAGATGCGCAGCGTTGAATCCGAAATGCATCAATACTGGCACCCAAAGCCGACCAGTTGCGTAATAGCCAAGCCCACAGACCGCGCCGAGGATCGAGGCAAAGATCACAAGTGCCAGACCTCCGCCCAGATGGGCCAGACCGAACATGATGCTGGCAACCGTGATACCCAGGACCGCGCCGGTTTTCGAGATGAGTACCGATTGTAGGTAACCGCGAAAAAAAGCCTCCTCCGTCAAGCAGGTCAAAAACAGGTTCGACAGGGCAAAAATCAGCCACCAAGTGGGCAGACCGACCTCGGGCCTCACCGCGCCGAAGGCAATGCCTAGCCCAAACAACAACGGCAAGGCGAAAAGCCCAACGCATAACGGTCCAAGCCGGCTTGGCCTTGCGCCGTGGATCATACTAGGCCAAGCCAACAAAACAGCGAACAAAACCAGTGGTTTGTCCAGGTTCAGATACATCGTGAAGGCTGAACTTCCTGGCTTTGCCTGTACTTGATCCAGAACCAAAAGACTGTGAAAACCGGGCAACAAATGTGCCCCCAAAGCCAAACTGAACAAGATAAGCGCCAGATGACCTGGGAAGGCGGCAGGCCCCTGCAGGCGGGGTAAAAATGCCGCTGCTATCAACCCTATCAATGAAATTGCTGCGGCCAGCGGTGTCACTAAACCCAGCACGAGTGCGATGCCCCCGAAGGTTGCCAGCAAAGTGAGGCCCAACACTTGACGGCCCGAAATTGCGCTGAGTTGTGCGGCAATCAAAATGAACCAGGGCCAAATTGTGGGAAGCAGGGAAACGAAATGCGCCACGGTCGCCTCGTTGGTTTGATTGGCTCATTGATGCCGTCAGACGTTGCGGTAAGGCAAGCAGGCAAACGACGAACTTACTTCAACCCGTTGGCAATGCGTCAATTCTGACGCTTGTATCCCAATGGAAGAGGGTTCAAGCTTATAAAAAGACCAAACCCCTGTTTACCGCCCCGACCGGATTGCCATACTCGGTTTCGCAAACGAAGGGTGGATTCAATTCTTCTGATGACATCAGGCGGTTACACGCACGCTGTACGGTCCGGACCCGAAAGACGATAAGGATAAGACCTTGGTTTACGATAACAACGATGCCCCCAAAGACTGGCTGGAAGCCGAGTTGGAAGACACGCTGGACGAAGATTTTGAGATTGAGTTCAGTGAGCCCATGCTCTCGATGGAAGTCCGCAAAATCTACAAGGATCAGCATCCCGACATGCTGGACCGCAAAGTCTATTTCCGCAATCTGTTGCGCCTTCAGGCCGAGTTGATCCGGGTTCAGGACTGGGTACAGCATACCGGGGCCAAAGTTTGTATCCTGTTCGAAGGGCGTGACAGCGCCGGCAAGGGAGGTGTGATCAAGAGGATCACCCAACGTCTGAACCCTCGGGTTGCGCGTGTGGTTGCATTGCCTGCACCCAGCCGCAGAGAGCAAAGCCAATGGTATTTCCAGCGCTACGTACCACACCTTCCTGCCGCCGGAGAAATCGTGTTGTTCGATCGGTCCTGGTATAACCGTGCCGGGGTAGAGCGGGTGATGGGTTTTGCCAGCGAGGATCAGGTCGAACAGTTCTTTAAGGACGTTCCTGAATTCGAGCGAATGCTGGTTCGGTCGGGGATCATTTTGTTGAAATACTGGTTCTCTATTACGGACGAAGAACAACAGTTACGATTCCTCATGCGTATCCACGATCCCATGAAACAATGGAAACTGTCACCAATGGATTTGGAGTCTCGCATTCGCTGGGAAGCCTACACGAAAGCCAAGGAGGATATGTTATTTCGAACCAATATCCCAGAAGCCCCTTGGTACATCGTCGAAGGCAACGACAAGAAACGCGAGCGCTTGAACTGCATTGAGCATCTGCTGACCAAGATTCCCTATGGGGACGTGCCACAAGAAAAGGTAAACCTTCCGGACCGGCGGTATAATCCCGAATACGAACGTCGCGTTCTTCCAGATGAGTTGCACGTTCCCAAGATTTATTGACCTGCACACGTCAGGCTAAAACAAAAACAACCCGCCATTCAGCGGGTTGTTTCTATCTGTGGGGTAGTTTTTAGATCAGGAAGTCATTGCTGCCCAAGCTTCCGATGGATGTATCTTCCAAAAGAAGTGTGTTTCCAAGTCCGTCATAAATAATTACGTCTGATCCGGACACCTGCATATGATTGTTTTTCAAATCGCTAAAACTGGTGATCGTATCCACCTTGCGAAGGTCGATTAAATCATTTCCAGCCAAGTCGGTTATACGATCATTGCCAGAGCTGAAGACAAATCTGTCGGCGTCTTTTCCTCCGACCATAACGTCATCGCCTGAACCGCCGTTCAATCTGTCCTTTCCACTTCCTCCCTTAAGAACATCGTTGTCGCTGCCGCCGTAGAGTTTGTCGTTCTTACCGCCACCATACAGTCTGTCGCTACCTTCCTGACCGTACAGGCGATCTTTTCCGCCGCCACCCTTTGCCAAGTCATCCCCGATGCCGCCGTAGGCCTTGTCGTTGCCTGAACGTCCTTCCAGCCGGTCATTACCTTCGCCGCCGACAAGCTTGTTGTTCTTGGATGAGCCGATAAGAATGTCGTCCCCATCCCGACCATATAGGTTTCCGCCTTTTTTGAGGACAAACCAATCATCCCCGTCGGTCCCCGATTTCGTTTTGGTGACGACTTTTTTAACCGGATCCGAGGCGGCGTCTTCTAGCGCGGCTGGAGCAATGGGTGCGCTTGACGATGGAGCAATGGGTGCGCTTGACGATGATGTGATATCCAACTGAACAGGCGCGGATGTAAGTGCAAAATTCTGGGTCACCATAATGGCGTCCCACCCATTGAAGTTACCTTCTTCAATGCCAATACCGATATATTTAAAGTCGGCGTTTAGAATATTTGCCCGGTGGCCCTCGCTGTCCATCAAGCTTTGGTGCAGCTGAACCACGTCGTCGCTAGCGCCATCCGGGCCGCGCTCTGATTGCCACGCGATGTTTTCGCCGGACCGCCAACTGCCTGTGAAATCGAAACCCGCATCTCTCATTCGTTGCGTTGCGCTGGAGCCGCCTGCGCCGGTGTGGCTGAACGTATTTGTGTTCAACATCCACTCGCTATGATCTTCGGCCGAGTCGTTCAGTTGCCGCTCCAGTACGAGAGGCTGCAGCCCTCGGCTTGTGCGTTCCTCATTGATGAGCGCTAGCATTTGCCGTTCAAGATCGCTCGCGGTTGACATGTTTCTGCCTCCAAATGATTCTGTTATTTTGCAGTGACCTTAATGGCGAGAATTTGGCGGGAAGAGGTCGCAATTCAGACGCCCAGGCTGTTCGGCGAATTGTCACCGCCAATCTCGTTGAGTTTGTGCAAGAAATTGCTCAACTGATCTGTTTGAGCCTGGGTGCAGGACGCCTGAGTGACGTCCTGCAATCGAAATGAGACTTAAACGAATTCCATCATGCAGCCCATGTCGACGGGCATAATGGTAAAGAAATCGTCCGGCATGTCCGGTGTGATCTCTGCAGAAGCATCTGGCGCTTCCGGAGCGTCATCACGGTGGTGTCGGATGAACATAAAATCCGTGCCTGTGGCGACGGTTTCTGTTGTCGGCGGCACATTCATTCTGAAGTCGTCGACTAGAAGCAAAAGATCATTTACGAAATCTTCGATGGCGGCAAGGAAGGCATCGACGTCAAAGCGATCTTGGGTAATCACATCCGTGACATCCGTGACATCCGTGACATCCGTGACATCCGCTGCTGGAGCGTCCTCTAGCGGGTCCTCGGTTGCAGTAGTGTCGACGGTTGGCGTTTCGCCGGCGGGGTCTTCGGTTTCGGTGATCTCCGTGTCCGGCGTTTCTTCGGTTGGATCTTCGGTGTCGGTGACTTCTGTATCCGGGGTTTCCTCAATGGGATCTTCGATCTCAGTCACATCGCTGTCAGGAACTTCTTCAACCGGGACCTCGGCCACCGGATCTTCTACTTCATCCACATCTTCCACGGGCAGTGTCGGCGCGTCGCCGGTGTCCAGCATGACCTCGGCATCGGTGGTCGCAAAGTTTTGGGTCACCATGACGGCATCCCAACCATTATAGTCTCCTACTTCAATGCCGATCCCAATGTACTCATAGTCGGGATTCAGAATGTTGGCACGGTGTCCGGGGCTGTTCATTAGGTTTTGGTGTAGCTGCTCAACATCATCGCTGATGCCATCCAGACCGCGTTCCGACTGCCACGCGATATTCTCGCCCGAGCTCCAACTGCCGGTGAAATCGAACCCGGCATCTTCCATACGCTCGGTGGCGCTGGATCCACCGTCGCCAGTATGGCTAAAAGTGTCGGTGTCCAGCATCCAGGCGCTGTGATCCTCGGCCGAGTCGTTCAGTTGGGTTTCCAATTGCAGCGGGTTCAACCCGTGAGATGCGCGTTCAGCATTGATCAGCGCTAGCATTTCTTGCTCGTATGTACTTGCTGTTGACATGGTAGCCTCCTTTTTAGTGGTCGTCTTTTTAGACGCGGCCAGTTACAGGGGGCTGTGAAGGATCGGGTAGAGCGACTGGATTTCCGGGCAAATTTCAGCGCGGGTACGCTAGCGAAACAAGATTCGCTGCGCTGCAAAACGCCGGGCAAAATGTTGCTGAAACAAGATTAGCAGCTTGTCGCCTAATCCTAAGGTGGATTCGGCGAAATACAACCGGTGCTAGAAACGACAAACCCCCGGGCGCTGCCTCGGGGGTCGTCAAATAGTGTCATCCAAAGCTGGACGAGCGAGATCTTAAAGCAGACCTTCGCGCTGGGCTTTCTTGCGTGCCAGTTTACGGGCACGGCGGATCGCTTCAGCTTTCTCGCGCGCTTTTTTCTCGGACGGTTTCTCGAAATGTTGCTTCAGCTTCATTTCACGGAACACGCCTTCGCGCTGCAGCTTTTTCTTCAGGGCACGAAGCGCCTGATCGACGTTATTGTCGCGAACACTAACCTGCATGTGGTTGTCACCACCTTTCTAGATAGAGTTGCAAGGAAATTGCAGGAAGTGGCCGTATAGCAAAGCCGCTCTAACTTGTCTAGTCTGGCCCGCAAGAACCGGAGATCCGCCATGACCGTTACCTATGAAGATGCAAAACAACAGCTTTTGGACGCGATGCTGTCCCATGTTCCCTTCGATGGTTGGTCCGAAACCAGCTTTCGCGCGGCGATCACAGATTGCGATTTGGATGACGGTCTGGCGCGGGCGATCTGTCCCCGCGGTGCGGTCGATCTTGCTTTGGCATTTCACGCGCGCGGCGATGCCGAGATGGTCGAACGCCTGAATTCAGCGGATCTGAGCGAGATGAAGTTCCGCGATCGTGTCGCCGCTGCGGTCCGGTTCCGGCTTGAGGCCGTGTCTGACAAGGAACTGGTGCGTCGCGGAATGACACTGTTTTCCTTGCCAACACATGCGGCGGACGGAGCCAAGGCGTTGTGGCAAACGTGTGATCTGATTTGGGACACGCTGGGTGACACGTCGGATGATGTGAATTGGTATACTAAGCGTGCAACGTTGTCGGGGGTGTATTCCTCTACCTTACTTTTCTGGCTGGGCGATGATTCTCCGGATCATCAGAAAACGTGGGAGTTCTTGGATCGCCGGATCGACAATGTAATGCAGATCGAAAAACTCAAGGCGCAGGTGAATGACAACCCGTTGTTCAAGCCGTTTCTCGCGGTGCCGAATTGGTTTGCCAAGCAGGTCAAGCCACCGATGAAGATGCGGGCCGATTTGCCGGGTATGCTGAACCCCCGCAAGTAAGCGGCTGGGCCTTACGGAAATTGCCTGCTACGCATTGGGCAAAGGAGATTTGCCCATGACCCAGATGATGCGTGCTGTTGAGATCACCGAACCCGGTGGGCCGGATGTTTTGCAATTGACGGAGCGTCCCGTGCCCGAGCCTGGGGCGGGTCAGGTGATCCTCAAAGTGGCCTATGCAGGGGTGAATCGTCCGGACGCGTTGCAGCGGGCAGGGGCTTATGACCCACCTCCGGGTGCCAGCGACCTGCCGGGATTGGAAGCGTCTGGCGAAGTCGTTGCTGTCGGAACGGGCGTCGAAGGCCTTTCGGTCGGGGACCGGGTTTGTGCGTTGTTGCCCGGCGGCGGTTATGCGGAATATGTCGCCACGCCTGCTGCACATTGTTTGCCAGTTCCGACGGGTATGGGGATGAAAGAGGCCGCGTGCCTACCCGAGACCTTTTTTACCGTCTGGTCCAATGTCTTTACCCGAGGTGGCTTGAAAGCCGGTGAACGGTTTTTGGTCCACGGCGGGTCCAGCGGCATCGGCACAACGGCTATCCAATTGGCGAATGCTTTTGGAGCACGCGTTTTTGCAACGGCTGGATCGGTTGAAAAGTGCGAGGCTTGTATTGCGCTGGGGGCCGAGAGGGCAATAAATTATCGAGATGAAGACTTCGTGGCTGTCATTCGAGCTGAGGGCGGCGCGAATTTGATCCTCGATATGGTGGGCGGTGATTACATTCCGCGCAACGTTAAGGCCTTGGCCGAGGATGGGCGCTTAGTGCAGATCGCATTCCTGCAAGGGCCGAAGGTCGAGCTGAATTTTGCTATGATGATGGTCAAGCGCCTTACGTTGACTGGCAGCACCCTGCGCCCGCAAAGCGATTTAGCCAAGGCAAAAATCGCTCAGGATCTGCGAGAGGCGGTTTGGCCGTTGCTAGAGGCAGGAAAGGTTGCCCCCGTTATGGACAGCGAGTTCGAATTGGCCGAAGCGTCTGCGGCTCATACCCGGATGGAAAGCTCTGGCCATATTGGCAAGATCGTCCTGAAGGTCGCAGGTTAGCACGGTTGCGCGGGAGCTATTCCCGCGCCAGCCGTCAAGCGACGGCTCGACGATACAGGTGCCATGTTGCATGACCCAGAACCGGCATCACCACGATCAGCCCCAGCAACATAGGAATCGCCCCAACTACCAACAACGCGGCCACGATGAAGCCCCAAGCCAGAATGACACTGGGACTGCGCCGGAGTACACGAACAGAGGTTACGACCGCGACCGGCAGGCCCACTTTGCGATCCAGTAGCAGCGGAAAGCTGACGACGCTAATTGCCAATGCAACGAGGGCAAACAAGAAACCCACTGCATTGCCAAAGATGATCATCGTCCATCCTGCGCTGGTGGTGAATGCCTGCGTCAAGAACGCGCCTAAAGATGTGGGTAGATCAGGGCCGAGGGTGTGGACATAAATGCTCTGCGCAACCATTAGCCAGATCAGCAGCCACATAACCAGATAAAAGCCCAACATCAGAATTGCGCCGAATGAGGGCGACCGGAACACGCCGAATGCGTCAAGCCAGTGCACCTCGCCACCTTGCTCGCGTTTGCGGCTGATTTCATACAGTCCCACCGCAGCGATCGGGCCAATCAAGGCAAAACCCATGATCAACGGTGCCAACAACGGCACCATGTTGCGATTCATGCCGAAGCCGAACATCAGCAGCCCTGCAATGGGGTATATCAGCACGATGAATATGGCGTCGGCCCGTGTTTCCAGAAAGTCGTTATACCCAGCCTTCAAGCATGCTTTTAGGTCCTGCATCGTCAGGGTTTGCACCACCGGCAGGTGTCGTGTGTCCGCACTGCCGATACGGTTCACGCTTTCTGCTATATGATCGCCGGTCGCACCGATATTCTGAGCGGCCCAGCTGATCGGATTTCCAATCGTTTTGGCCATCTTTTTCCTCTCCCTTTGCATATCAGCGCAGCAGAGTGAATCCGGCATCGGTTGCCCTTGGCCGGACCAGCCGGCAACGCACGTTGAATAGTATAGCACAATTTTTCATCTTGTGGTTGCGTGACACGGAATTGTGTCGATTGCCCTTATTTTCAGGCGTGTTAGCTTGGCGTAAGGCAACAGGAGGTCAGCATGCAGCAAACGGCAAGAACCGTCGTCATTCATGAACACGGCGGCCCCGAAGTTTTAAAGATCGAAGACCGCCCGGTGGGTGATCCCGGACCCGGAGAGGTGCGTATCCGTCATCAGGCCTGTGGATTGAACTTCATTGATGTGTATCAGCGTACTGGGCTCTATCCGCTAGACTTGCCGCATGCATTGGGTATGGAAGCTGCCGGTGTGATCGAAGCGGTCGGCGAAGGTGTAACCCATCTTGAGCCCGGCCAACGCGCGGCTTATGCCGCTGCGCCATCCGGTGCGTATTCTGAAGCACGCGTAATGAGCGCGGCGCAGGTGTGCCCGCTGCCCGATGATATTTCTTTCGATGCGGCGGCGGCAATGATGCTGAAGGGGATGACTGTCGAATACCTGTTTAACCGTACAACGCCCCTGAAACGCGGAGACACAGTATTGTTTCATGCGGCTGCCGGTGGGGTAGGCCTGATTGCTTGCCAATGGGCGAAGTCCGAGGGGATTACCCTGATTGGCACCGCCGGAACGGACGAGAAATGCAGCTTGGCCCAGTTTAACGGCGCGTCCCATTGCATCAACTACCGCAAGGAAAACTTTGCTGAACGGGTGGCTGAGATCACCGGGGGTAAAGGCGTGGATGTGGTTATGGATTCTATTGGAGCAGACACTTTCAACGGGTCGCTGGACAGCCTGAAACCACTGGGAATGATGATTTCATTCGGCAACGCCTCGGGCCGAGTGCCGCTAATTGACCTTGGTATGCTGGCCAAGAAGGGATCGCTGAAGATCACGCGCCCGACGCTGTTTACGCATATTTCCGATCAGGCGGCTTGTCAGGCGATGGCTCGGCGTCTGTTCGGAAAGGTCGAGGGTGGGGAAGTGAAAGTTCACATTGATCAGCGTTTCCCACTGGATCAGGTGGCTGATGCGCATCGCGCACTTGAGGCGCGTCAGACCACAGGCAGCACTGTATTGGAGCTATAATACAGGTTAGGTCAGGCCCGGCGATATCGTGCCGGGCCTGATTTTCAAATCTCAGAACCGATAGGCTGCGCGGATCTGAAAGGTGGTTGCCTCAACGTCGATACCGGTCGAGTCAAAGTCGTTGAACTCGTGATACAGAATTTCACCACCGACGCTGATATTCGGTGCGACGATCTGTTCGTAACCAGCACCGATGAACCAACCGTCATCGCTGCCAAGGTTGTCGGTTCCCGCATTGGCGTAACCACCTACACCGTATAGCAGGCCTTCTGGAATAACGTTGTACCCCGCACGCACCTTGACGCGCCAAACGTCTTCGACCTCGACGCCTGGGGCCAGATCAATGCCGGTCCAGTCATAGTCAAAGCCGCCGCCTACAACCCAGTCACCTAGGTCATAGTCATATCCAAGAATGATACCGCCGATGGCACCATCGCCGTTTACACCCGATAGGTTGGTGTCAATATCTGCATAACCTAATTGACCACCGCCGTAGAACCCGGTCCAGTCGCCTGAAGATTGCGCCAACGCCGATCCAGCGGTGACTGTTGCGATTGCTGAAGCCAACAGAAATCTACCTGTCATTTCGTAACCTTTCTTTTGAATTGGTCCACAGCAGGTTTGTGCTGCTCTCCCGTCTGTAATTTTCCTACGGCCCGGCTTCTCAGCCGGATCATAGTCTTTTAGAAAATTCCCCACCCTTGGGTCGTACCCGCGCGTTGAGTGCCAGTGGCACGCGTCCGCAAAGTGAGGGTGTGTCTGTGACTTAGGACCTAGGGTTAAGAGTATGCGGTTTCAAACAACTGAAATCACTCGGGTGATCTTCTGCCGATCCGTTTGATTTCATCAGCAAATTACCGCTGTTGGATTGGTTGCATCAGCCGTATTAGCCGTTGCGCGTGTGCAATCTTAACTTGCCAGGTCCAAAGCGCTGAGACGGAAAAGTTAAAACGGTGGCGAGTCTCCTCGCCACCGTAATTCTGACAGATGTCGAGGAGTTACTGTTGCAACTCGGCCGGAGTTTTGTCGGCAATGGTTTCCCAATTGGTGCTGGCTTGCTCGATAAAGCCCGGAATATCGCCTTCCCAACGTTCCTGAATGTCTTCAGACAAGTTCAGGTACAGCTTATTGTCGACAATTTTCCAATACGTTGGGTCACCGTCGAATTTGAAGCCCATTGCGGCGCCGAAGGCGCAATAACCACCGTATGCGGGCAGGTAAGCGTCTGGATTGGCTTCGAACGCAGCTTTGTTTTCTTCGTTGGCAAAGCGGTACATGGCGTCATTGTGCAGCGCAGTTATGCGGTAGTCACCTTTGGTCGGTTCGCCTTCGGTGAAATAGGCAACGGGGTCATAGCCTTGCAATGCCAGACCGGTCGAGCTTGCGTTCAGCTCAACGCCTGCGGCCAGTGCCGAGCTTGCGATCGCGACCGATAGGGCAACGCCGCCCAGGATGGATTTGAACTTGTTCATTGGTTTCACCTTTCGTGAACTGAGATACCTTGCGACGCCGAAATTGCGCACTGGCACCCCCCTTGGATTTTGTCATGTGCGAACGGTAATTGTCCGGCACGCAACCAAGCTGGGAAGCCAATTCATCACGTTCAAAGCAATCAATTGTGATTGTGCAAGGATACAGGGGCGTTGTTCAAAAATGCGCAGACCGGGGTCATTTGCGCGGTCTGAACGCAATCACAAAGTAGATGACTTTTTCTGCTGGCATCTCACACGGACGCAGCAGCCAACTGCTGTCACGTGTTCGGTAGAGGTTTAGGCTGATGTAATCAGAACCGCCCAACTCATGCGCCACCAGCTTTTGAGACTTTCCCGAGACCAGTTCCGAGCGGCTTACAATGTAACGACGACCATTGCTTTTACCCTCCGAAGTTCCCAGCGGAATGGCGAAGAATGCGGAAAGGAAAGAGCTGGTTGCAGTCAAGATTGACCGATTTTGGGCTCTGTACCTGCCTTGATCCTGGCCACGTTGGCGCTGTGACGCCAGTAGACCAACAAGGTGAGAACGATGCCCAGTAGGAATGTCGACCCATCGGTTAGTATCAGGACCCAGATGGTCGACATTGCCGCCGCGATCAGCGCGCCGAGGGAAGAAATCCGCCAGATTGCGGCCGTCACCAACCATGTGAGGCAGCACGCCACGCCCACGCGCCAGTCCAGTGCTAACCACAAACCCAGAAAGGTCGCTACGCCTTTTCCACCTTTGAATCCGAGCCAAACCGGAAAGCAGTGGCCCAGAAACGCAGCCAGCGCAGCAATTTGGGCAGCGTCTTCTCCGGCTAGGGCGCGGGCCAGCAATACAGCCGCTGCGCCTTTGGCGGCATCGAAAATCAAAGTCAGGGCCGCTGCGGCCTTGTTACCGGTGCGCAGCACATTGGTCGCGCCAATATTGCCGGACCCGATATTGCGCAGATTGCCCAACCCCATGACCTTGGCGATAATCATGCCAAATGGGATCGACCCCATCAGATAGCCAAGCGCGGTCCAGAGGATCAACTGGGTCGTCGTACTGTCAATTGGCGGCATCAAGGTCTCCGGTAAACTTCTTGGCCTGCAACATAAGTTGCTGTGACCTTACCCTGCATCCGCTGTCCGTCAAATGGTGTGTTCTGTGATTTCGACTTTAACGAAAACCGGTCCAGCACAAAGGGAACATCCGGGTCGAACAGCACCAGATCAGCGGGCGCGCCTTCGGCCAAACGACCACTGTCTAGGCCCAACCGTTTTGCCGGGTTCAGCGCCATGGCTCGGAACAGCGTAGGCAGGTCCAGCTGGTCCGAGTGGTACAGTCGCAGCGCCGCAGGCAGCAGCGTTTCAAGCGCTACGGCGCCCGATGCGGCTTCTTCAAACGGCAGTCGCTTGCTTTCTTCGTCCTGCGGGGTGTGCATTGAGCTGATAATATCGATCAGCCCAGTCCGAACTGCTTCGATCACTGCCTGTCGGTCGTCTTCGGATCGCAGGGGCGGCTTAACCTTGAAGAAAGTTCGATAGTCAGCCACATCCAGCTCATTCAGTGTTAGATGATGGATCGACGTCCCGGCGGTGATGTCCAGCCCGTTGCGTTTGGCCCGTTCCAATGCGGGTAGGGCACGGGCTGTGGTGATCTGGTCAGCGTGGTATTTGGCGCCGGTCATTTCCAGCAAAGCAATATCACGGTCCAGTCCCATCCGCTCGGCCATGGGCGAGACGGCGGGCAGGCCGCGTAAGGTGGCGAATTTACCGCTTGTGGCCGCTGCTCCTGCGCTTAGGCCGGGTTCTTGTGGGTGCGCGATCACCAGCGCGTCGCACGACCGGGCATAGGTCAGTGCGCGGGAAAATACCTTGGTGTTGGTTATGACATGGTCGCAGTCGGTAAAGGCAACTGCTCCGGCATCCTGAAGAAAGCCGATCTCGGTCATCTCGCGACCCTCACGGCCTTTGGTCAGTGCGGCCATAGGAAGAACATTTACCGGCGTATCTGCTTGCGCGCGACGGGTGACAAACTCCAGCGTTTCCGGTGTGTCGATTGAAGGGCTGGTGTCGGGACGCGTGATGATCGTGGTCACACCCCCAGCCGCAGCCGCCAGACCGGCCGATTTGTAGCTTTCCTTGTGGCGTTCACCCGGTTCGCACACTTTGACGCCGATATCGACAATGCCGGGGGCAAGGCAATGCCCGCCGCAGTCCACGACCTGCGCGTCCGAGGCTGGAGCTTCGCCGTCACCGTGCCCGGCAATCCGTCCCTCAGTAACCTGCAGCCAGCCGAGGCTGTCTGCTCCGGTTTCTGGGTTGATCAAACGGGCGTTGGTGAAAGTCAGGTTGCTCATGCCATGGCCCTTTCGATTGCGGCTTTGGTGGCTGCGGGGTTAGCTTGGTATTTGATCAGGTGCTTTTCGCCACTTTTGGTGACGATCTGAACGAAGCTGCCCATGACGTTGACGGCTGCGATCTGGTTCAGCGGCACCTTGCGCGGGCCGGGGCCGGTTAGGGTAGTGTCTGTCATGTCCCATGTGCCTACCAGCTCTTCCGAGGCGAGATACCAAGCACGTATGCCAATTGCGGCCAGCCCGGCAGGCGCGCCGGTCCAAGGATAAGGATTGCCAATCAGCCACAGGAGGACCATCGCGCCTGCCATTGCCACAGCGGCCAACCAAGCGTTGGTGCGGATATAGGCGCCTTTGTCCGGGGTGAAGATCACAGGATCAGCCATAAGACGCCCCCGATGGCCAACAGGATAATCAGCGCCAGAATGGCCGAGCCGATGCGACTGGTTTGGCCGTTGTCGGTTGTCACCTTGGGTTGGGCTGAGAAAGGTTTGGCGCTGTCGGCTTCGATTGGACCTCCGGTCCAGTTGGTTACTTCTTCGGTGTAAACTCCGATCAGGTGCAGACGTGGGTCTGGGCTCAGTTCGGCTGCTTCTCCGCCGAACGCAGCGCTGCGCAGGACCATCACCCAGCCCTCGACCTGATCCAGTACCGCCCGGTCAAGCTGATCTTCAGAAACGCCGCAGCCTTCGGTGAGATAGCCATAGAGCCCTAGTTCATCCAGATCGGAAACAGGGAAGATGTCGATCTGAGTCGAGTCCAAGCCTATGACGCCCAGAACCTGATCCGCGGCAGCAGGTTCGCGCAGAAACTTTGCCACTTCTGGGCGCATGTCCAAGGTGAACAGGCGGATTACCCCGCGTTCGTGGGGGGCGACGGTCAGGTTGCTCATGCTGCCTCGCGCTGATTACGGGCCAGCAACTCCATCGCTGCCATGCGGACGGCAACGCCCATTTCGACCTGTTCCTGTATGACGGAACGGTTGATGTCATCCGCCAGCGTGCCGTCAATTTCGACCCCGCGGTTCATTGGGCCAGGGTGCATGACAATGGCGTCGGGTTTGGCCAGCGCCAGCTTTGCGGCGTCCAGACCGTAGCGGTGATAATACTCGCGCTCGGACGGGATAAAGCCGCCATCCATCCGCTCTTTCTGAAGGCGGAGCATCATGACGACGTCGACGTCTTTGAGGCCCTCGTTCATGTCGTCGTAAATCTCGGCCCCGAACTCGGCGAATTGACCGGGAACCAGTGTCGGGGGGCCGATCAGGCGGATGCGGTTTTCCATCTTGCCCAGCAGGATCAGATTTGACCTGGCCACGCGGGAGTGGGCAACGTCACCGCAGATTGCGATGTTCAGACGGTGCAGGCGACCCTTGGCCCTCCGGATGGTCAAGGCGTCCAATAGGGCCTGTGTCGGGTGTTCGTGCCTACCATCGCCCGCATTCAAAACAGCGCAGTTCACTTTCTGGGCCAGCAAATCGACCGCGCCGGAATGCGGATGCCGTACAACCAGCAGATCCGGATGCATCGCGTTCAGGGTCATTGCGGTATCGATCAGGGTCTCGCCCTTTTTGATCGAGCTGGCCTGCATCGCCATGTTCATCACATCCGCACCCAGCCGCTTGCCTGCGATTTCGAAACTGGCCTGTGTTCGTGTCGAGTTTTCGAAGAACATGTTGATTTGCGTCAGCCCCGACAGCACGTCGGAGTGCTTGGTCGATTGCCGGTTCATGTCGACGTATTTTTCGGCCAGATCAAGGATGGCAGTAATATCGGATTGCGACAGGTGCTCGATGCCAAGAAGGTGTCGATGGGCGAAACGCATGGGCGGGCTCCTGTCTGACAATCGGGCCGCTTATAGAAAGGTCCGCGCGCCTAGGCAACCTAAGGATCAGATCCTTCGGGCAGTTTCTCGCATCCTCCCTCTGGCTGGCATTGCTCACCAGGTTTGCACCATTTGCCGTAACCGCAGTCAACGGCCTTGACCGGGACGCAGCCCTGATGCTCTGAACATTTGAATCCGGGGCGGCATTGCGATCCCGTTTCTTCGCAAACGAACCAACCAGGACGTGAGCATCCGCCACCCGGAAGGCAGGACGTTCCGCCTGTGCAGGTCAGGCCATCATCGCACACGGTTTTTAGCCTAGGTGTTGCCGAATCCGCTTCGAAACCGGGTGAAATACTCTCGCATTCTCCCCGTGCGTTGCAGGTGGTTCCTCCCGGGCAATCCAAGCGTGACCTGCATTTGTTCGCTCCGGCGGGTGCGCATCTCGCACCCCCAGCCACGCAACGCTCAAAAGCTCCGCAAGTGCGCCCGCCGCCGCAATAGGTTCCACCCATGGGAATGCAGTAGCCGTCGAAACTGCACCGCTGGCCTCCGGAACAACACCGAGCACCGCATTGAAACTGGCCGCCACGGCATTGGCTGTTGCGGTCGCGGAGTTGCGCAAACGCTGGGCTGCAGATCGAGAACAGCAGCAGGATTAACAATAGGAATCGCATGATAACAGGCATAAACGCCCTCATGGTCGGTGCGACGGGTCGCCCAATCAAGGCCTATTCGCTTTCCCTCGTTCAAAAGCTGGTTAGATTGAGGGGTATGGAATCGGCTTTGGACTATCACACTGCGCGGGCTCTGCTGGAATGGCAGATCGAACTGGGCGCAACAGACGCAATCGGCGACGTTCCAGTCGACCGATTTGTGTTACCTGATAATGCGCCCAAAATTAAAAAGCCTGCGGCAGAACAGGCCGCACCAGAAAAGCCCAAACAGATCGATCCGGTCCAGGTGGCGAAAACGGCGGCTACGGGCGCAGGGTCACTGGATCAATTGCGTGCAGCCATGGATGCGTTCGGCCATTGCGACTTGAAACGTGGTGCGCGGCAGTTGGTTTTTGCCGACGGCACGCCCGGCGCGCGGGTAATGATTATCGGTGAAGCTCCGGGTCGTGAAGAAGATCGCGAGGGTAAACCGTTCGTTGGTCGTGCCGGTCAATTGCTGGACCGGATGCTGGCGGCGATTGATCTGGATCGTACCCGGAACGTCTATATCACCAATGTCCTGCCTTGGCGGCCTCCGCAAAACCGCGACCCCAAACCCGAAGAGATCGGTATGATGAAGCCGTTTTTGGAACGGCACGTGGCGTTGGCCAAGCCCGAGGTTCTGGTCATCATGGGTAACATCAGCTGTCAGGCGGTTCTGGGCAAACGTGGCATTACAAGGCTGCGCGGGAAATGGGAGCAAGCGCTGGACCTGCCGGTCATTCCGATGTTCCACCCGGCCTACTTGTTGCGGCAACCGCAGGTGAAACGTCAGGCTTGGGCGGACTTGCTTGAGTTAAAAGCCCGACTGGAGGGCAAGTGATGCGCATCTTGGCTTTTTCTGACCTGCACATGGCGCGCAACCGCGCGGCCGAGGTTGTGAAGGCCAGCGTGGAAGCTGATTTGGTGATCGGAGCCGGAGACTATTGCAACATGCGGCAAGGGCTGGATGAGGCGATCATGATGCTCTCCGGCATCTCGGCGCCCTTGGTGCTGGTGCCCGGCAACGCAGAAAGCGCGCAAGAACTGACCGACGCCGCACCTGAAGGTGTACACGTTTTGCACGGCACCGGTATGACACTGGATGGTCTGCGCTTATTTGGTCTGGGATATGGCGTACCACGGACGCCTTTCGGAGGTTGGTCCTGCGATCTGACGGATGCCGAGGCCACGGAATTACTGGATCGATGCGATGCTGCGGATATCCTGATTGCGCATTCTCCACCCAAAGGGTTCGGCGACGTCACATCGTCAGGTGACGCGGTTGGGTCGGTGGCCGTGCGCGATGCCGTTGAACGACTGCAGCCGCAGTACGTTTTTTGCGGCCACATCCACGACAGTTGGGGCTATCGCGGCAGCATAGGTCGCACGCAGGTTGCCAATCTGGGCCCGAGGGTAAACTGGTTCGAGGCAATCTTATGATAGAGACGGTCACTCTGCTGGCGTTCATCCCGGCGGCTTTGGTGCTGAACTTCACGCCCGGCGCTGACATGATGTTCTGCTTTGGTCAGGGCTTGCGGTCAGGTGCCAGACCGGCGTTGGTCGCCAGTGCAGGGATTTCCTTGGGGTTGATGGTGCACGTATTGCTGGCCGGTCTGGGTTTGGGCGCGGTGGTGAACAGCTTGCCGTGGTTGTTTGACGTTATCCGCTGGATGGGTGTTGCCTATCTGCTGTATCTGGCCTGGGGTGCGATCCGGAACGGGGCCGTATCGGGTGACGCTCCTGCGAAACCAACAAGCCATGCATTTCGTGACGGGTTAGTTGTGAACCTGACCAATCCAAAAGTTATTCTGTTCGTGCTGGCTTTCATCCCGCAATTCGTTGATCCGTCTGCCGGCCCGATCCTGCCTCAGTTTCTGATCTTCGGAGTTATCATCGCGCTTGGAGGCTTCGTGGTGAACGGGTTGGTGGGCATTTTTGCTGGCGGTGCGGGTAAGGTTCTGATTTCGAACCCGCGCGCCTCACGTATCATGGGCTGGGTGACGGGCGGGATTTTTGCGTCCCTCGCCATCCGGCTTGCCATCATGGAAAGGGCTTGACGCCACATGTCACGCATTGATGAAAGTCAGGAGTTTATTCCAGTCCGGATCGCGATCCTGACCGTCTCGGACACACGCTCGCTGGACGATGACCGCTCGGGTCAGACATTGGTTGAACGGATCGAACGTGCGGGCCATTCGGTGGCTGATCGCAAGATCATTCGGGATGAGCGCGGCGAGATCGCAGCGCAATTGCGCCTTTGGTCGGGTGACCCTGAAATTGACGTCGTGATTTCTACTGGCGGTACGGGACTGACAGGCCGTGATGTGACGGTTGAGGCACATAGGGACGTCTACGAAAAAGAAATCGAGGCATTCGCAACCGTTTTCACCATCATTTCAATGGAAAAGATCGGTACATCCGCAGTGCAATCCCGCGCAACGGGCGGTGTGGCGCAGGGTACTTATCTGTTTGCGCTGCCAGGCAGCCCCGGCGCCTGCAAGGATGCGTGGGACGGGATTTTGGAAAAACAGTTCGACTACAGGCATCGCCCCTGCAACTTTGTGGAAATAATGCCCAGATTGGACGAAAATCTGCGACGGAAGTAAACTTGCTGCGCGTATAACTATTCGTAACCGCTTTGTGGCTTGGCATTTTCCTATGCCCGGTTACCATTTGTATTCGCGGCTTGATTTGACCGGGGTAAGTGATTGATGCGATTTTTAAGGCAAAGCCTTGTAGGTGTCTTTCTGGCGTTTCTAACGCTGGCCTTAGTTTTTGTCGCAGTGCAACTGATCACCAGTGCGCTGCAAGAGGCGTTGAATCGTGAAAACACCGCGCCCGAAGCCCGCGAGCGCATCTTCGCCGTCAGTGTCCAGCCAGCGGAACTGGAAACCGTCACCCCATATCTCGAAGCCTTTGGTGAGGTGCAAAGCCGTCGCCGTCTGGAACTGCGCGCAGCGCTGGGCGGACGGGTGCTCTCATTGGCCGAAGATTTCGAAGATGGAGGTGTCGTCACCGCCGGTGAAGTTCTTGTAGAGCTTGATCCTGCTGATGCCCAATCTGCGCTGGATCGGGCTAAGTCTGATCTTTTGGACGCGCAGTTCGAAGAGCGTGACGCGGAACGCTCACTACTTTTGGCGCAGGACGAGCTGAACTCGGCCGAAGCACAGGCGGGTCTGCGTGGGCGGGCTTTGCAACGTCAGAAAGACTTGCAAAGCCGTGGCGTTGGCACGCCAGCTGCGGTGGAAGAAGCGGAATTGGCCGAGGCTGCCGCTCAGCAATCCGTTTTGGCGCGTCGCATAGCGTTGGCTCAGGCGGAATCTCGGGTTGATCAGGCCATGACCCTTCTGGCCCGCGCCCGCATTGCGCTTGAGGCTGCTGAGCGCGATCTGGACGATATGACAGTCCGTGCACGGTTTGGTGGAACGTTGACTGATGTGACTCTGGTCGAAGGACGATTGGTTTCTGCAAATGAGAAACTGGCCGAATTGGTCGATCCTACAGCCCTTGAGGTCGCTTTTCGTGTATCTACCGCGCAGTTTGTGCGACTTTTGGATGACGAAGGAGAGTTAATCAACGCACCTGTCATGGTCTCCCTTGAGGTGACGGGCACTGATCTGGTGGCGCATGGTCGGATAAGCCGCGACAGTGGGTCAGCGGGCGAAGGGCAGACGGGCCGCTTGATCTATGCCCGTCTGGATGATGCACCGGGGTTTAAACCCGGCGATTTCGTTACGGTCACTGTCGAAGAGCAGCCACTGGACAACGTAGTGCGCCTGCCTGCATCGGTATTGGATTCGGCTGGAACGGTACTGGTGCTGGGTTCCAACGACCGGCTTGAGGCATTGCAAGTGCAATTGATCCGCCGTCAGGGGGATGAGGTGTTGTTGCGCGGCCAAGGGCTAGTTGGGCGTGAAGTCGTTGTTGGCCGTACGCCTCTGTTGGGCAGCGGCGTCCGTGTCCGGCCGCTTCGGGTCGAGGCCAATGCTGACCCCGATATGGTCGAGCTGTCGGAAGAGCTACGCGCCCAACTGATGGCGCAAGTCGAAGCCAGCGACCAGATGCCGAATGACGTTAAAGCCCGCGTTATGGGTCAATTGAATGGGGCCCGCGTTCCTGCCTCACTGGTGCGCAGAATCGAAAACCGGGCAGGAGGGTAAGCGCCATGATGCGCGAAATCCCCGGCGCGGCGGGCGGCATTCTTAGCTATTTCACCCGTCATAGAACGGTCGCCAATTTACTGCTGCTGGTCATGTTGGTGCTGGGCGCGGCAGCGATCCCTGCGATGCGGGCGCAATTCTTCCCAGACGTGATACTTGAACGTGTCGATGTGAATGTCGAGTGGGAAGGTGCCGGTCCCGAGGACGTAGACAACGGCATTGTCCAACTGCTGGAACCGGCCTTACTGGCAGTCGAAGGCGTGGCCAGTACAAGCGCGAGCTCACGCGAAGGGCGCGCCAGTGTTCGGCTAGAGTTCGAACCCAATTGGGATATGTCGCGCGCCGTGGATGAGGTCAGAACAGCGGTCGACACTGTGACCAACCTGCCCGAGGATGCAGAAGAACCGGTGATCCGGCGCGGCGCTTGGCGGGATCGTGTGACGGATGTGGTCGTGACCGGCCCGGTCGATCCAGACCAGTTGGCCAAGTTCACCGATGAGTTGATTAATCGTCTGTTCGCCGTTGGCGTGACCCGCACTACGATCCGGGGCCTTGCCGCGCCGCGGGTTGTGGTAGAGGTGCCAACGGCGCAGTTAATCGCCAATGACATTAGCTTATCCGAGATAGCCAGTGCCATCGCGGCCGAAGCCATTGCCAACCCGGCGGGCGACGTTACCGGTGCAAATGCGCGCATCCGGACCGGCACCGAAAAGCGCACGCCTGAAGAGATTGAGGGCATAGCGCTGCGTAACTTTGCAGATGGATCCAAGCTCTATGTGGGCGATGTGGCGGCCATTCGGGTCGAAGGGGTCAATCGCAACCGCAGTTACTTTGTGGGCGAAAATCCGGCCATGTCGGTGCGTGTCGATCGCTCGAACCTTGGTGATGCCATCAAAATCCAACGCTCGGTTGAGGATGTGGTGGCCGAGCTTCAGGCCAGCCTGCCCGAAGGTGTTACGGTCGAGCTGATCCGGACCCGTGCGCAGGCGATCACTGACCGATTGGACATTCTGGTGGACAACGGGCTGGTGGGTTTGGGCCTTGTGGTTTGTCTTTTGTTTCTGTTCCTGAACGCACGCATTGCCTTCTGGGTTGCTGCGGGTATTCCAGTGGCAATGTCTGCCGCGATTGCGTTCATGTATATCGGTGGGCTGTCGATCAACATGATCTCGCTGTTCGGGCTGATCATCACGTTGGGTATCGTCGTTGATGATGCCATTGTTGTGGGTGAACACGCTGATTTCCGCGCGCGGCGGTTGGGCGAAGCGCCGGTTGTTGCAGCTGAACGCGCTGCGCGGCGTATGGCAATGCCGGTCTTTGCCGCGACCTTGACCACCGTGATTGCCTTTTTTGGACTGACTGCAATCGGTGGTCGGTTTGGAGAGTTGATCTATGCCATCCCGTTCACCGTAATCGCGGTGCTGATCGCCTCGTTGATCGAGTGTTTCCTGATCCTGCCCAACCACATGGCCCATGCAATCGCTCATTCGGCCAAGGAACACTGGTATGACTGGCCCAACCGTGTGGTCAATCGTGGATTCCGATGGGTGAGGGATCATCTGTTCCGTCCACTGATGGCCTGGGTCGTTCGGGCGCGATACGTGGTTGTCGCCGTTATGGTTGTTATCCTTGCCAGCCAGATTGCTTTGTTCATCAAGGGCGACGTGACTTGGCGTTTTTTCAACGCGCCTGAGCGGGGTTCGGTCACGGGCAATTTCATCATGGCCGAAGGTGCCACCCGCGACGAAACTTTTGCCATGATGCGACAGTTGCAAGTGGCGGTAGAAGACTTGGGCCAAATCTATGAAGAGCGTCATGGTCGCAACCCAATTAAATACGTTCTGGCAGAGATCGGCGGAACTGCCGGGTTTGGTCTGTCCGCTGCAGATGGCAAGGATGACGACTTGCTGGGCGGGATTTCGATAGAACTGATTGATGCCGATCTGCGCCCCTATTCCAGTTTCGAGTTTGTCGGGGAATTGCAGGACTTTGTCCCCCGCCACCCGAAGGTTGAGGTGCTTAGCTTCCGCGGATGGCGCTCTGGACCAGGTGGCGATGCGATTGACGTTCAGTTGTATGGCGCAGACGTAAACACGCTTAAGGCCGCGTCCGAGGAATTGCAGGCCGAACTGTCGAAATACCCCGAAGTGTCAGCGCTGGAGGACAATCTAGCCTACGACAAGGAAGATTTCATCTTGGACCTGACTGCCAAGGGGCAGGCGCTGGGCTTTCGTATTGAAACGCTGGGTCGCGTATTGCGCGACCGTTTGAACGGGATCGAAGCCGCGACCTTCCCCGATGGTCCGCGCAGTGCCGAGATTCGCGTGGAGCTGCCCGAGGGCGAGCTGACTGCTGATTTTCTGGAACGCACCCTGATGCGTACGCCCGATGGGGTGTACGTGCCACTGGCCGACATCGTGTCGGTTGAGAGAAAATCAGGGTTTTCGACAGTGCGGCGTGAAAACGGTCTGCGGGTGATTTCGGTGAACGGAGATATCTCCGAAGATGATCCGACCCGCGCTGCGGAAATTGCCCGCGCAATGAGAGAGGAGATTTTGCCAAAAATCGCAGCCGAACGGCAGGTCGAATGGCAAATGGCGGGTCTGAGCGAACAAGAGGATGAGTTCCTGACCGAGGCACGTACTGGCCTGATCCTCTGTCTGACAGGAATTTATCTGGTTCTGGCTTGGGTATTCGCCAGCTGGACACGACCCTTGGTGGTTATGGCAATCATTCCGTTTGGGTTGGTGGGCGCGATCTGGGGGCACTACATCTGGGATGTGCCGCTGAGTATGTTCACCGTTATCGGACTGTTGGGGATGACCGGGATCATCATCAATGATTCTATTGTGTTGGTGACGACCATTGACGCCTATCAGCAAGAGCGTGGGTTGGTGCCGTCAATTGTCGAAGGCACCGCAGATCGGCTCAGGCCTGTGATGCTGACGACATTGACCACCGTTCTGGGTTTGACACCACTTCTCTACGAGGGTTCGCAACAGGCGCAGTTTCTCAAGCCCTCGGTGATCACTCTGGTCTATGGGCTGGGTTTCGGGATGCTGCTGGTGCTGCTCTTGGTACCGGCGCTACTGGCAATTCTGAATGACTTATCGCGCCCGATGACCGCGATGCGCCGAGCGCTTAAGGCACCGGATCGTGTGGTACAGGGCGCCGTGACTTCAACAGGGGTGGCGCTTCTATTGTGGTTCGGTGTCACCATTGCTTGGCCAGCGATTGTCGGCACACCCATTGGCCTGTTGTCCGGGCTTTATGGCGGTGCGGAAAGTGTCGCGGCCCTGCGGATGGGATTGGCCGCCTTTGTCGTTGGCGCGTTGCCGATCCTGTTGCTGAGCATCGTGTTGTCCGGCCTTGTATACGTGCGTATCAAGGGGCGTGCAGTTTATCGCGCAGAGCGGTTTCCAGCAGATCGATGACCCGGTTGCTCATGGGCAGATCGCCTTGCTGGATTTGCTTGACCGGAAACCATTGGGCATTTAGCGCATCATCCCCAGCCAGTGGCGTTCCCGACCGGTATTGGCAAGCCACACCGACCAACAAGTAATGTGACAGCACACCGCCCTGTTCGTCGTGGCGCAAAAGATCCAGATTATCGAGGTAACGCAGTGGTTCGGCAATGACCGAGGTTTCCTCGTGTAACTCTCGCTGCGCGGTTTGCATAACAGTCTCGCCCCACTCTACGTGCCCACCGGGAAATCCCCACAAACCCATGTCGGGCTGTTTGCTACGCTGCACCAGCAGCACGCGTGCCTCGTGCACCACAACGGCCAGCGCGCCGATCTTGGGGGTTTTATCCATGCCTTAGCCCGCGTTGCAGCCCTGAATGTCTACTGCGTGATTTGCACCCAAGACAGTGATCCGAATCTCCGACCGGTCCAGCGCAAAAGGTCCGCCCGACGCACTGATCACCTCAGAGGTTGCCACAAGGGTATCGCCCTGTCGCGTGGTTTCAGTTTGCGAGGCCCAGAGCGACGGACTGCCCGGTTCGATAACCGCAACCTCGCGCCCACCAGCCGACGGCATGGTTACGCGGGCTTCTATTTGCATGCCGTCGGATGTGGGCGTCAGGTGGCAGCTGGCTGCGGTTACGCGCGCCTCTTTCTCGGAATAGGGGCGCTGTGCCAACGCAGCAGCGATTGCCGGATTTCGGCCCGCCTCGGCGTCCACAGTATGGTCAAAGTCCAGCCGTTCGGGGATGCAGACATCCTTGCAGACGCCCAAATCCATATCTCCGCGCAGCCGCACAGGTTTGCCGGGGTTGCTGGGGGTGATTTCGACGGGCAGTACCAATTGACCGGCATAGCCGATGGACTGCAGGCCGTTTTGCATAAACACCTCGGGGGTGGGCCAAGTAATTGACACCTCGCCCACGTTTTTTGAGCCGTTCCAGTCAAACTGCGGTGGAATACCGGCATCGCCGGGTGCGCGCCAATAAGTTTTCCAGCCGTCTTTTAGCGTAAGCTTCAATGCGCCCAGATATGTGCCCTGCGCGGTGCGCCCGCCATCAAGCACGTCCAATTGCACGACTCCGTCCAGCGCCTGAGCATGCGTAGGGGTAGCCAAGGCAAAACAGGCGGTCAGAGCAATCGCAGTCGACTTCAAATAATGCTTCATACTTTCTTAAATGCGCGGTTTGGGCTTGGATTCCAAGTCACGTTCCGGTCACCGTAATGAAATCTGGCGAAATGTGGCCTGATCCCTTGCCAATCCGTGTGCACCGGGGTCATTGTTAAAGGGGTTACGAAACAAGAGTTTTAAATCCATGGATCTGACCGGAAAACTGTTGATTGCGATGCCCGGCATGGGCGACCCTCGCTTTGATCATTCAGTGGTTTACATATGCAGTCACGGTGATGACGGTGCCATGGGGTTGATCATCAACAAACCGTCGGATTTGCGGATCAAAACTCTGTTGAGCCAGCTGAACATCGCGTGCCGCATTCCGGTAGTGGGTGAGCGTCTGGTTCATTTCGGTGGTCCGGTTGAGATGTCGCGTGGCTTTGTCCTGCACAGCGCGGACTACGACGCCAATCTGCATTCTATGAAAATCTCGGATGATTTCAGCATGACCGCAACGCTGGATGTGCTTGAGGATCTGGCTTCGGGGCGCGGTCCTTTGAATTCGACGCTGACGCTGGGCTATTCCGGCTGGGGACCCGACCAGTTGGAGGATGAGATCGGCATGAATGGTTGGTTGACGACCGACGCAACGCCAAAACTTGTTTTCGACGTGCCCGATGATGAGAAGTGGGAGGCTGCGTTGGCTACGCTGGGTGTTGATCCACTGACTCTTTCTGCCAGCGCTGGACGCGCCTGATCAGCTGTCGCGGGGTGCCGCGGCACGGCGCAAGCGGTCGTTGATGGCCGCGCCCAAACCCTGATCCGGGATTGATGAGACAGCAATTGGGCGGCCCGTCGCGTTTAACTTATGTAATGCCGAGAACAGGTTTGCTGCGGCTTCGGTCAAATTGCCCCCTTCCGACAGGTTCAAGTCGCAGGGAACAGAACCAAACCCCAGTAAAACTTCGTCACCTTGCTGGGATTCCGCGTTTAGCCTGACCGGGGCATCCGGAGCGTAATGGGACTGCAACTGACCAGGCGCAGTCAGTAAATCTCCGGCCTGATGCGTGTGCAGCTGTATGTTCAGTACGGATTCAATCTCTTCCAGCGCCACGCCTCCGGGGCGCAGAAGCGTTGGTTCTCCGGCTAATCCGACGATTGTGGACTCCAGCCCGACGCCGCAAGGACCGTCATCGAGAATCGCCGCGATACGACCATCCAGACCCGCACGCACGTGTTCGGCGGTGGTAGGGCTGATTTGGCCCGAAGGGTTGGCCGAAGGCGCCGCTACGGGACCGTCAAATTCGGATAGCAAAGCCCGAGCTGTGCCATGCGCTGGCACCCGAACCGCCAGAGTATCCAACCCCGCTGTGACCAGCGGTGAAATTCCATTTCCAGATTTTAGCGGCAGCACCAGCGTCAAGGGACCTGGCCAGTAAGCATTGGCGAGTGCCTCAGCTTTATCAGTCCATTCCACGTAACGTTGCGCGGCTTCCACGGACGCCACATGCGCAATTAACGGGTTGAAGCTGGGTCGCCCTTTTGCAGCATAGATATTTGCCACGGTGTCGCCATTACGTGCGTCACCGCCCAGCCCATAAACAGTTTCGGTCGCAAACGCGACCAACAAGCCCTGCCGCAGCAAGTCCGCTGCCTGCGCGATTCCGCTCGGATCGGCGGACAAATCCATAGTGCCGTTGGGGATCATGATTGGTGACGCCGCGTTTTGATTGCTTGTGACATTAAGCCGGTTACGTTTTCGGTTAATCAAGGATGCATAAAGGTGGGTATTGAATTTTCCAACCCCACCCGCGAAAACCAGTCAGATAACCCCGAGGGAAGCCATGCCATATCGCGCGCCCATTTCCGATTATGAGTTGTTGTTCCGCCACGTCGTCGGATTCGACCAGATCGCCGCGACTGAGAGATTTTCGGAAGCCAGCGAGGACGTCGTCAGCGCGATTCTGACCGAAGCAGGAAAGATGTGCGAAGAGGTGATGGCCCCGCTGCAACGCCCCGGAGATATGGAACCCGCACGGTTGGAAAACGGCGTGCTGCGAACCTCGCCGGGTTATACCGAGGGCTGGAAAGCAATCGCCGAAGGCGGTTGGGTCGGGATGAGCGGTGATCCCGAATATGGTGGCATGGGGCTGCCGATGACCCTGACCACGGCTGTAAATGAAATGATGTCGGCAGCCTGCCTATCGCTGCAATTGGCACCGCTCATGACGCAGGGACAGATCGAAGCTCTGGAACATCACGCCAGCGACGAATTGAAGGCGCTCTATCTGCCCAAGATGATGGCGGGCGAGTGGGCAGGCACCATGAACCTGACCGAACCGCAGGCTGGTTCGGATGTGGGGGCGCTGAGCTCGAAGGCTGAGGCCAACGGGGATGGTACCTATTCGGTGTCTGGGCAGAAGATTTTCATCTCGTGGGGCGATAACGATTTTACTGAAAATGTCTGCCATCTGGTTTTGGCACGTCTGCCCGACGGGGTGCCCGGAACCAAGGGGATATCGCTGTTCCTGGTGCCCAAATATCTGCCGGACGAAAACGGCAAACCTGGAGTGGCGAACGATCTGAAAGTCGTCTCGCTGGAGCACAAAATGGGTTTGCACGGCTCACCAACCTGCGTGATGCAATATGACGGTGCGAAAGGCTGGCTTGTCGGCAAAGAGCATGGCGGCATGGCCGCGATGTTCACCATGATGAACAACGCCCGTCTGGGTGTTGGTGGTCAGGGCGTTGGTGCCGCCGAGGGCGCGTATCAGCATGCGCTGGCTTATGCGCTGGAGCGCAAGCAGGGCAAAACCCCCTCGGGCACAATCATTGACCATGCGGATGTGCGTCGGATGTTGATGAGCATGCGCGCCGATACCTTTGCCGCGCGGGCCATCATGCTTGCAAATGCGGCAGCCATCGATTTGGCCAATGCAACGGATGATGCCGAATGGAGCGCGCGGGCCGCTTTGTTGACCCCTATCTGCAAGGCGTTCGGGACTGAAACTGGGATGCGCGTTTCGGAAACCGGCGTGCAAGTTCATGGCGGTATGGGTTTTATCGAAGAAACTGGCGCGGCTCAGTATTATCGTGATGTCCGTGTGACCGCGATCTACGAAGGGACCAACGGCATTCAGGCGATGGACCTTGTTGCACGCAAGATGATGGACGGGGGTGAGGCGGCCTCGCGTCTGTTGGATGAAATCGAGGATCACGCCGAACGGGCGCGTGCCACCCTGCCGGACTTGGCGGGGCCGGTGTGGGAGGCGACTGAGAGTCTGCGCGAAACAACCGAATGGATCGTGGCACAGTCTGACATGAACACACGCTTTGCTGGGGCGGTGCCCTATCTGCACGCGTTTGCACGCGTGCTTGGCGCGCATTACCATCTGAAGGCTGCGCTGGCCGAACCCAATGGCCCACATTTTAAGCTTGCGCGTTACTACATCAACGCGTTGTTGCCAGAATTTGCCGGATTGCTGGCGCAGGCGCAAAATGGGGCAGAGGACCTTTATGCCCTCAGCACGGATGAATTGGTGGCATAATGGACGGAGATAACCCCTTGGCAATTCGATATCCGTGGCCCGAGCCTCCGACGCGGGGTCAGGCGGTTGAGATTGCCAAAGGGGTTCTGTGGATGCGGCTGCCGTTGCCCATGGCGCTGGATCACGTCAATATCTACGCGCTGGACGATGGCGGTGGGTGGACGGTTATCGACACAGGTATGTCTTCGAAAAAGACCCGCCGTATCTGGGCGGAACTGATGGCGGGGCCGTTGGCCGGTAAACCGATAAACCGCGTGGTGGTGACGCATCACCATCCAGATCACATAGGCAACGCGGGCTGGTTCCAATCTGAACAGGGCGCTGAATTGGTAACTACGCGCACCGCATGGTTATTTGCGCGGATGTTGCAGCTGGACGTACAGGAAAGCTGGCCGCAAGAGACCTTGGATTACTACCGCAGCGCCGGGATGGATGCTGAAGTTCTGGCCCATAGAATGACCCAACGTCCCTTCAATTTCTGCGACAGTGTTTATCCCATGCCCCTCGGCTTTACGCGGATAAAGCAAGGCAGCGTGATCCGCATGGGCGGGCGCGATTGGGATGTTCATATGGGCAACGGTCATGCCCCTGAACACGCCACGTTTTGGAGCCGGGACGACAATCTGGTGATCACAGGGGATCAGATCCTTAGTTCGATCAGCCCCAACTTGGGCGTTTATGTCACCGAACCGATGGCTGATCCGGCGGCCGAATGGCTTGAGGCATGCGAACGACTGCAGGGTTTGGCGCGACCTGACCATATCGCCCTGGGCGGACACAAGCTGCCGTTCACCGGCTTGCCGATGCGGATGCAGCAACTGATCGACAATCACCACGGTGCGCTGGAACGTCTACAGACTTACTTGGACACGCCAAAAACGGCGGCTGAGTGCTTTGTGCCTCTGTTCAAGCGCAAGATCGGCGAGGGAGAGTATGGGCTGGCTCTGGTCGAGGCGGTTGCACATCTGAATCATCTTTACCACATTGGAAGTGTGACCCGGACGCGACGTGCGGATGGGGCATGGGAGTTTCAGCGCAAAGGGTAAGGCCATGCAGGACCAGATCGAAACCTCGGCCGAGGCGGCAGAAGCGGCAGCTTTACCCCGTTGCTACGAGGTGCATGCCAACCCGAACGCAAAGTCCGGTGCCAAGGATTTGTCCGGTCCTTTTCAAAAGCCGGTTGAAACCAAAAGTCCGGCGCAGTGGGCTTACGAACGGCTGATTCTTTATATCCAGAATTTCGAACAGACTCTGACCGGTGATCAAGAAGTCGCCATGGGCTTTACTGGCGGCGATGCCGGAGTAATGCGGATCGAGGGGATGGGTTATTTCGATCCTGATATCATTACCTTTTATGGCTCGGACGGCGCTGGTGCGCGAACCCAACTGGTGCAGCATGTGAGCCAACTTAACGTGATGCTGCGGGCCTTGCCCAAATCGATTGAGGACAAGCCGGCCAACCGGATCGGGTTTCGGCTCGCCAAGGATTTGGAAGAAAGCTGATCGCCTGACTTGCAATTCACGCTTGCGCAGCCTTGAATGAGTTCAACATTTTGGGGGGGGGACGCGTGACCAGTTTTTCAGCCGTTTCAAGTGCCTACAAGGGCGCATGGGCGCGTCGCCGCGTATTCGTGCCGATTTATATCGTTGTGCGCCTTTTACTGGTGGCACTGATCGCGCCGGGCGTGGCGATCACCGTAAACCTTGCGGTGTCGCTTTCAAACCAGACTGCTTTGACCGATCAAGCCATCGCAGCGTTCATTCTTTCGCCTGTCGGGTTCATCGCAGCGATCGTGGTACTCAGTCTGTTTCTGCTGGCAGAGGTGTTTGTCTTCTCGGTCATGGCAGGTTCGCTGCGGATGGGAGAATCCGAGCCATGGCGCGCGGGAAGCTCCGCCATTGGGCTGATACTATCTCGACTGCCCTCTTTGTTCAGCTTTGCAGTAAGGTTCGTGCTGAGGGTTCTTTTACTTATCCTGCCCTTCGCAGTGATCTCGGCCGTGATCGCGTGGTGGACGCTGACCGAATACGACATCAACTATTATCTGACGTTTCACCCGCCCTCCTTCTGGGTTGCCGTTGTGCTGATCGGCGCGGTGGTTTTGATCATGGCCTGGGTTTTGATACGGCGCCTGTCAGCTTGGGCGCTTTCCTTGCATTTGGTTCTGTTTGAAAGCGTTCATCCTGCACATGCCTTCAACATCAGTGCCACGCGGATGGAGGGCAAGCGGGGCCGTTTAAAGATCGAATTGGCGCTTTGGCTGGTTTTGCGGCTGATTATTGCGGGTCTGATTGCCTGGGTAGCCGGTATTCTGTTCGCTCTGGTGCCGCTGCAAGGCAGCAGCCATCTGCGATTGGCACTGACCTACAGCCTTTTAGTGGCGGGAGTTTGGTCTCTGGCGGGGCTGGTTCTGGCGGCGACCGCCCTTGGCGCGTTGGCGGTGCTGCTGGACAGTTTTTTTGAGATCAAGACATCAGAACCGCCTCATCCTGAACCTGGTAGCCTTCGGATTCCATTGTTTGCAGGTCTTGGCGCGGCGGTCGTGGCTGTGTTGATCGGGCTCTGGTTCGGCCAGCATATCCTGGAACGCATACAGGCGCCTGACCGGGCTGAGGTGATTGGCCATCGAGGCGCCGCTGCATTGAGACCGGAAAACACCATGGCCTCGGTGCTGAAAGCAATCGAAGATGGATCGGACTGGGTTGAAATTGACGTGCAAGAGTCGGCGGACGATGAGGTCATCGTTGCCCATGATAGTGATTTTATGAAATTGGCGGGCGTTGACCTGAAGGTCTGGGACGCGACGATGGAGGACATTGAACAGATCGACATCGGCAGTTGGTTTGGCCCTGAATACGCGGACGAGCGCACACCCACGTTGCGTGACGTGCTTGAGGCAGCGAAGGGTAAAGCCAAGGTCATCATCGAGCTGAAATACTACGGTCATGACGTCGACTTGGAAAACCGGGTCGCCGCTATTGTCGAAGAGATGGAGATGCAGGACGAGATCGCCACCATGTCGTTGAAATACCCTGCTGTACAAAAATTGAAGGCCCTTCGCCCCGATTGGCGCGCCGGGGTCTTGGCGGCAACGGCAGTCGGTGATCTGACCGGGCTTGAGGGCGATTTCATTGCCGTAAACGCTGCGATGGCGACTCCGGGACTGGTGCGTTCGGTCCATGAGGCGGGCAAGGATATCTATGTCTGGACGGTGAACGACCCGCTGCAGATGTCAGCCATGGCCTCTATGGGGGTAGATGGCCTGATCACAGATCGTCCAGCGATGGCAAATGAAGTTCTGCGGGTGCGTGCTGAAATGGGTCCGGCAGAGCGGCTGCTGCTGTGGATGGCTACCACCTTCGGCATGTCCGTTGATACACAGGCGATGCGTGATGAGAGTCCGTAAGATTGTGGCTTTGGTCGCGTTTCTTGCCACTCCGGCGGTGGCTCAGGACTTTATGCGTAATATCGAAATGCCTGCGCACCGCGCTTTGATTGCACAGCGGGGTGAGGCCGAACCAATCCCGTTCGAGACGGATGGGTGTTCGGGCGGTTTGTCTGCCAGTTGGCGTTTTGTGGCTGACACGTTTCCTAAGTTCAGCGCGCTCTATGAGGCGCATCCGCCGTGGGAGTATTGTTGTGTGTTTCATGATCGCGCCTACCACAACGCCGGTGGTGCGTCGCAGGCCGAGGACAGTTTCGATGCGCGCGTGTCTGCGGATGATGCGTTGCGCGCTTGCGTCAAGAAACACGGAGAAGACAATGCCGAGGAATTCGCGGATCGCTACGAAATGACGCCTGATCAGGTTCGCACGGCCCATTCCGTCACGGCCGAGGCCATGCACGCCGCCGTCAGATTGGGTGGTGGCCCGTGTTCTGGTCTGCCTTGGCGATGGGGTTTTGGGTATCCGGGGTGTTCTGTGTTTAAGCCCGTGACCCCTGCGCGCGAATGACGTGGTGACAGCCCTCGGATTTTCATTTATCCAACATTCTAAACACGCGAATTAGGAATCTCTGAGTCATGGCTGAACACAAGCACGGCGAAATGGACATCACAGTCCAAGAAAAAACCTTCCACGGCTTCATCAAGGCCACCACATGGTGTGTGGTTGCCATTGCCTTCCTCTGCCTATTCCTGGCGGTCTTCGCAGCCTAATCCAAATCGGGGTCGATTGTGATCAGGATATTGCTTGCCTGCCTTCTGGCAGCAACAGTGGCGGGCTGCACAGGATCGCAGCGACCTCAGGCGGATCAATCTGAGATCGTGGCCCGGTCCTACCGTGATCCTGGGCCTTCGACTCTGACCTTGTACACGATGATCAGTACCCGAACAGGTTCGGGTGCCCATACGTCGCTGATGATAAGCGGCAGTGAGCGGGTGATCTTTGATCCTGCGGGCTCGTTCCGTGCGGATGTAGTGCCGATCAAGGATGACGTGCTTTACGGCATCACGCCAAATGTCGAACGGGCTTATCGCAGCAGTCACGCCCGTGAAACACACTATGCGCGTATTCAGACCATAGAAGTGACCCCTCAACAGGCCGAGACTGCGCTTCAACTGGCCAAACAAATGGGGCCGGTACCGGGGGCATATTGTGCAAATTCGACCGCGCGCCTGTTGCAGCAAGTCCCGGGGTTCGAACAGATCGACGTAACGTTCTATCCGGTCAAGCTGTCCGAACAGTTTGGTCAGCTGCCGGGGGTAACCACCACCGAGTATCGCGAGAATGACGACGCTGACCTGCAAGCCGGACTGGCAGCAAACAACGCCCTTCTGAACCAACAGGACGCGGGTTTAGCCCAGTAGATACAACAGCACGTAAAGTGTCGCTGCCCCGAAAAATATCGCGGCCAGCACGTTCTTTGTAATCAATCCCACGACTAACGTTGCTGCCGCTGCCGCCATGCGCGGAATGTCCGGTTGGCCCTCAGTTGCTGTCGGCCATACCACCAGCGGCGCGATCAACGCGGGTAGAATCGCCACTGCGGTATAGCGCAGATGGCGCAGCAGCCAAGGCGGCATCGGACGGTCGCCCACGAGGCCGATAAAGGTGAACCGCAACGCATAGCTGCCTACGGCCAGCCCGAAGATAACGATCCAAATTGTGACGGGGTCGATTTGGTTCATGCGTTTCTCCGCTCCAGCACCAGTTCGGTCTGTGCGCCTGCCATCATGCCCGCCGCCCCGGCAATCAGAAGGCCCAAATTGAACGGAACGCCGATCGTCAGTAGGGCTACGATGATGGCAACTGCAGCGGCAACCAAATGAGGAAGTGTTCGCATCATCGGGCCGATCAGCGCTAGAAAGGTAATCGGAAGAGCAAAGTCCAGTGCCCAGCTTTCTGGAATCTGCGTTCCCAGCATTGCCCCCAAATACGTGGCCATAAGCCAGGTTGGCGTTACAGGCGTTACCGACCCAAAGAAATAGGCCACCCGTTGTGGTATTGTCATCTGCGGTTCGTTTTCGAATTGCACAATTGAACTGGCGTAAGAATTGTCAACGATCAGAAACGCGGCAAAGGCCCGTTGCCACAACGGTGCCGCGCCCATGTAAGGCGTCAGCGACGCGGAATACATCGCAACGCGCAGGTTCACGGCAAGGGCCGAGATTAGAACAATTACCGTCGGTGCGTTTTCTTGTAGCAATTGCAGGGCAGCGAATTGCGCGGCCCCCGCGAACACGGCGACGGAAAAAGCCATGGTCTGGACGATATTGAACCCTGTCTCGGTCGCAAAAACACCGAACAGCATGCCAAACGGGAAAGCCACGAAGATGAATGGGGTTCCGTCGCGAAAACCCTTCCAATAGTAGGACTTGGATGTGGTGTCTGCCATGGCTAAATCCTATGGTGTCAACCGCAGCAGTAGCGGTCTTGAGAAAGGGTTGCAATTGGCTAGGGAACTGGATCTTTCGGATTACATCATCGCGCCTGATCCAGGCGCGGCCCGCTTGACCCGTGCGGTCGAGGGCGTGGACCAGAATGGCGAGGTCAGCCAAATCTCGGTGGTCGAAGAACGCCCGCTGACGATTTACTTGAACTCGCAGGAAATCGTGACGGCGATGACTATCGGCGATTACCCTGAGTATCTGGCACTTGGGTTCCTGCGCAATCAGGGCATGCTGCTGCCGGATGATGACATCACGCGGGTCGACTATGACGACGATCTGGAAACCGTAGTGGTGCGCACGGCACGCGAAACCTCTTATGAAGACAAGTTAAAGAAAAAGACCCGCACTAGTGGTTGTGCGGTCGGCACTGTTTTCGGCGACATGATGGAGGGGCTGGAAGACGTTCGCTTGCCCCAAGTTCAGGTGCGGACCTCGTGGCTTTATGATCTGGCCGCCAAGATCAACCGCACCCCGTCGCTGTATCTTGAAGCCGGGGCGATCCACGGCACGGTGTTGTGCCGCGAAAATCGTCCTTTGGTCTATATGGAAGATGTTGGCCGACACAACGCTGTTGACAAGATTGCGGGCTGGATGCTGTCCGAAGGTGAGGCGGCGGAAGACAAGATTCTCTACACTACGGGTCGATTGACGTCTGAGATGGTAATCAAGACGGCAATGATGGGTATCCCGGTATTGGCCTCGCGTTCAGGGTTCACGGCATGGGGTGTTGAGATTGCCCGAGAAGTTGGCCTGACCCTAATTGGCCGCATGCGCGGGCAGCGGTTCGTGTGCTTGTCGGGTGAAGACCGGTTGCTGCGCGACGTGGACCCCGCGACTGTTCCAAGTGAAGACAAAAAGCACAAACGAAAAAGCTCTCAGAACTAAGTTTATATATCAAAAAGATTTTCCGCAAAAAATTCTTCGAATTCAATCAGATGTGTCCTAAGCTCGACCGTAGCGGCAAGAGGTGTATGTGACGCCGAATTAGGAGAGCTATGGAACTGATCAACCTAATTGCTCCGGTCTTTGCGGTGATCCTGACGGGTTATGTGTTTTCGTGGACGAATCTTCTGAGCAAAGACACTTCGGACGCACTGGTGCAATTTGCAGTGTATGTCCTGATCCCGGCGATCATGTTCTACCTGATCGGGCAAGAGGAATTTGAGAACCTTCTGAACTATGGTTTTTACATCTCTTACGGCGGTACGCTGTTGGTTTTGTTCGTTGTGTTGTTTGTAGGCCTGAAAACCATTCTTAATCTTCAGGTCGGGTCGGCAACAGTTGCGGCATTCGCAGGTGTCGCATCGAATACCGCGTTGATTGCCCTGCCTGTTCTTCACGCAATCTTCGGTTCTAAAGGTGCTTTGCCAGCTGTACTGGCTAACTTGGTAGTCGCAATTTTGCTTTTGGTTATGACCACTGTTCTCGAAAGCTCGGCCGGGCATAAGGCAACTGCTAAAACCCCGCTTTATAAGATACTGCTAAATGTCCTTAAGAACCCAATTATCGCGGCGACACTTTTGGGAATTGCCTATTCCTTTACGGGAATTGGGTTCTCAGACTCTGTTTCAGACTATCTGGAATTGCTAAGCCAGGCATTGGCCGCCGTCGCACTATTTGCGATCGGGTTTACAACCAGCGTGCGGACGATTGTTCAAACGGGGCCGTTGATCCTGTTTCTAACATTGGTGAAATTAATCGTGGCACCCGGGCTTGTTTTACTGGCTGCGCATCTCATCGGGCTCGATCCGTTGTGGACTATCGCCGCAACTATTTCTTCGGCAGTGCCGACTGCTAAAAACATCTTTCTGCTGGCAAAGCATTATGACCAGGAACCGCAGCTTGCGGCTCATATTGTATCGGCAACATCTTTCTTATCTGTGGGCACGTTGATCCTGTGGCTGTTTGTCCTGCACCATTTGTACCCAACTGCGTTTCAATTGAACTAAGTTCGATCTACAAAGCTGCGGATGACTGATCGCTGGGACAAAAGGTACTGGGTGCGGACATGAGCAATCCCCTTGGCGTGATCCTCGCAGGTGGGCTGGCTACCAGAATGGGTGGCGGTGACAAAGGCCTGTTGCAGATTGGCGGGCAAAGCCTGTTGGGTTACGTGATCGACCGGCTTGGTCCGCAAGTGGGCGGCCTTGCCTTGAACGCCAACGGTGATCCCGCACGGTTTGCGGATCTGAACCTGCCTGTCCTTCCTGATACGGTCGAAGGGTTCGCAGGTCCTCTGGCGGGCGTTCTCGCTGGGCTGGACTGGGCGGAAGAGCAAGGCGCCGACAGCATTGTCACAGCCGCCGCGGACACTCCTTTCTTCCCGCGTGATCTGGTGGCGCGTCTCACGCAAGCTGCAGAAGGACAGGCGCATCCGTTGGTGCTGGCCACTACGCCGCGCTCTGGGGATGAGGCGCTGAAGTCCGGCGGAGGGAAGCGGGTCAATCGGCACCCGACCTTTGGGCTGTGGCCTGTAGCCTTGCGAAATGATCTGCGAGACGCGTTGAACGATGGCTTGCGCAAGGTTGTGCTTTGGACCGACAAGCACGATGGGCGCGAGGCGCTGTTTTCTGCTGAGCCTTTCGATCCCTTCTTCAACGTCAACACACCCGAAGATTTGGCGCAGGCAGAAAAACTGCTGGAGCAGGCATGAGGGTTTACGGAGTCACCGGCTGGAAAAACGCGGGTAAAACAGGGTTGATGGAACGGTTGTTGGTCGAGGTCACCGGTAGGGGATTCACTGTCTCGACGCTGAAACATGCTCATCATGGTGTTGATGTCGACCAACCGGGTACCGACAGCTACCGGCACCGGACAGCCGGGGCGTCCGAGGTGTTATTGGCCTCGGGGCAGCGTGTCGCGATCATGCAGGAGCTGCGCGGGGCGCCGGAACCCGCATTGGCTGACTTGCTGGAACGCTTGTCCCCAGTCGATCTGGTGCTGATTGAAGGGTTCAAGCGTGAAGCCCATCCCAAGGTCGAGGCATATCGCGCTGAGGCCGGGAACCCGCTGATGGCCCCGGACAACGCTACAATTCGCGCCGTGGCCAGCGATATGCCCTTGGACATACAGGTGCCGGTTTTCGATCTGGATGATACGGCTGCGATCGCAGACTTCATTCTGCAAGAGGTCGGTTTGTGACCGATTTCGATAGTTTTGCCATGGTTGATTGGTCCGGTGGCAATGACACCGGTCCTCGTCCACGCAAAGATGCGATCTGGGCATGCGTGGTGCGCAAGGGACAGGCAGAGGAACCAACCTACCTCAGAAACAGAGAAATCGCCGAGCAATGGCTGCTTGATTTGATCGCAGCTGAACTTGCGGCAGGGCGGCGGTTGTTTGTTGGGTTTGATTTTCCGTTCGGTTACCCGAAGGGTTTTGCCCGAGCGCTCACCGGATCGGATGATCCGCTGCAAGTGTGGGAGTGGTTCGAATCTCGAATCGAGGACACGCCCAAAACCAATAGCCGCTTTGATTTGGCCGGTGAGATCAATCGCCGATTTGGTGGCAGAGGGCCGTTCTGGTTCAATGGTTTGCAGCGCAGTATCGATGGTTTGCCCAAGAACAAGTCCAACTATCAAAACCCTTTCCCGGAACGCCGCGTCGTGGAATTAACGCCTGAAGCCAAAGGCAGTTTTACGTGCTGGCAAATGGGAGGTGCCGGTGCAGTGGGTGGTCAGGTTATGACCGGCCTGCCAGTGTTGAACCGCTTACTTCGCGAATTTGCGGGAAAGGTTTCGGTCTGGCCATTCGAAGCGCTGGACAAGCCGGTGGCCTTCGTGGAAATCTGGCCCTCGCTTACTCTTGGGTCTGGACCGGATGGTCGAATCAAGGACGCCTGGCAGGTTGAGCAGATAGCGTTGTCAGTGGCCGGTATGTCGGCCGAAGATCTCGCAAAGCAACTGGACGTCACCGCAGCAGAAGAAGGCTGGATTTTGGGAGTTTCTCAGAGCAAACCGAACATCGCGCCGCCTCCGTTGCGCAACGATTGCTTTGCTTTGCCAGCCGGAGTGAACTGGACACCGGTGGACGACGCTTTGGCGCTGCTGCGTGAGAGGTTGACAGTGGTCACCCCGGTAGAAGACGCACTGTTGGCTCAGGCTGCAGGTCGCATTTTGGCCGAGGACGTCATTGCGCAACGCTCAAACCCGCCGCAGCCAAATACAGCTGTCGATGGCTATGGGTTTGCAGGTGCCGCGCCGGAAGGCCCCAATGTGATACCGCTACATCCTGGGCGCGCCGCAGCGGGTATTCCATTTGATGGAGCAGTACCGAATGGCCAGGCACTGCGCGTCCTGACTGGCGCGGCCCTGCCCGATGGGGTGGACACTGTCATCCTAGAAGAAGACGTCACCGTTCAGGATGGCCATATCGCTTTTCACGGTCCTTTGAAACTTGGCGCCAACACCCGGCGCGCCGGTGAAGATGTGGCCGAAGGCGATCCGGTGCTGCCCGCAGGGCGCAGACTTACGCCTGCCGACTTGGCCCTGTTGTCCGCAACAGGCAATTCTGTGGTGCAGGTGCGTAAAACGTTGCGCGTGGCGGTGTTGTCGACCGGTGATGAACTTGTCGAACCCGGTGACACTGCCGGGCCGGGCCAAATATTCGATGCCAATCGCCCGATGCTGTTATCGTTGATCGATCGGATGGGGTTTCAGTCAGTGGATATGGGGCGCGCGCCTGATGATCGTGAGGCCCTGCATAACCACCTGAACGCGGCGGCAAAGCAGGCGGATGTGATTATCACCAGCGGTGGGGCGTCGGCGGGGGATGAAGATCATGTCTCGGCCCTGTTGAAAGAGGCCGGTGCGATGCAGGAGTGGCGTATTGCACTGAAGCCGGGTCGACCGCTGGCGCTGGGTCTGTGGGATGGAAGGCCAGTTTTTGGACTGCCGGGCAACCCGGTCGCGGCAATGGTTTGCACGTTGATCTTTGCGCGCCCAGCATTGGGCTTGATGGCGGGCGAAGGTTGGCAGGATCCGCAGGGGTTCGACCTGCCCGCCGCGTTCGAAAAACGCAAAAAACCAGGGCGCCGTGAGTATCTGCGCGCCCGCGTCCGGGATGGTCAGGCCGAGGTGTTTGCTTCGGAAGGATCGGGCCGGATCAGCGGGCTGAGCTGGGCCGAAGGGCTTGTTGAGATTGAAGACGGCGCACGCCACATCAAACCGGGCGACATGGTCCGGTTTTTCCCATACGGAAGTTTCGGACTTTAGTCGAAGGTCCCAGCCACGCGTCCAAGCAGCATAAAGGCCCGCGCGGTGCGGGTTTCGCCCAGATCGGTCAAATCGGCGTCGCTGGCCTCGGGTTCGAAGGCGACAATCATGTGGTCAAAGCGGCGCAAAAAATGATGTGCGGCATCACGGAAGATGGGATCCTGCTTCATCCGTGCTGCCGTCAGCGCCAGCGAAGAACGATCGCGGATACCGCCCAAAGCCGCCACAGATCGGCCACGAGCCCCTTGCGCAAATTGGCGCCAAATCTCAGGACGGGCCATGTCAGGGCGCAAGTCGTCCATATAGATGCCTTCCTGGCTGAGCAGAGTCAGAACATCCTGCGACGCCTGTACCAGTTGGGCGGTCTTACGGTCCTTCAGCGCCAAACGCAGGGCGTTGAAGCCCTCGGTATCGTCTGGTGTTTCGGGGAAATTCAACGCGCGGATGAATATATTAGTGCTCAACGGTGGAGCAATGTCCTCGGCCTGGGTGCCAAGTTCCAGCAAGGTTTGGTCGCCTGTTCCGTTCGGTGATGCCGCTGGCGCAGGGTCTGCACGCTTGGTAGAAAACGTCGCCAGCGCGCTTTCGGTCTTTTTCGCGGATTCCGCGATTTCGTCCAGTTTTTTGCTGACAGCCGGTTCCTGAGAAATCGCTGCACGTTGCTGTTGCCCCACATAAGCCTGCCGGAGTGCGTCAACGGCCGTTTGAAGGCGTTCGCTTTCTTCGCGCATGATACGGCTGGCGCGCATGGCCATTGAGGCGACCCAGATCATCGCCACCGGCATGAAAACCGCCAACAGCGTGATCACAAACCCGCCACCCTGAACATTGTCTGGAATAACCAGAAACAAAACTGCAAAAACCAGCCAAACCACGCTCAGCACGAAGGCTGCAATCTCGATCGATGTCACAGATGGCCGCGTTGGCTTGTCATAAACGCCCAATGGGGTCGGCCGTTCGATTTCGTGCTCAGGTGTGTGCTCGGACATTGGAATGCTCCGATCAGGCGTACTCAATACTCAGAATTTCATAGGACCGCACACCACCGGGTGTGCGTACCTCGACGCTGTCACCTTCGTCCTTGCCGATCAGGGCCCGGGCGATGGGGGATTTGATGTTCAGCAGTCCGTTTTCGATATTGGCTTCGTATTCGCCCACGATTTGCCAGGTCTTTTCTTCGTCGGTGTCTTCATCGACCAACGTGACCTTTGCACCGAACTTGATGGCACCTGACAACTTGGCAGGATCAATCACATCAGCCAGCGAAAGGATTCCTTCCAGCTCCTTGATGCGGCCTTCGATAAATCCCTGTTTTTCACGGGCTGAATGATACTCGGCATTTTCCTTCAGGTCACCTAATTCGCGGGCTGAGGCAATGGCCTCGATGATCGCTGGGCGCTCGACGGACTTCAGGTTCTTAAGTTCCGCCTCGAGCGCGGCATTGCCCGAAGGCGTCATCGGAATTTTTTCCATGTTCTTGTCGTCCACGCATAAAGTGATGCGCCCCGCCGCAGAAGGACAGCGTCGGGGCGATTTGTTGGGTCGTCAAATACCTGACCCAAATGAAGCGTGAAATGCAAGAGGGCTTGGCCGCGCAACGCGCGGATTACGGCTTAGTTGTAACTAATCACTTCGAATTCGATTCCGTTGTCATCGTTAAAATAGAACCGCTTGCCGGGTTCGTAATCCGCATGAGACTTTGGGGTGAATCCTGCATTGATCACCTTTTGTTCGATAGCGTCGATGTCTTCGACCAGAACGCCCACATGGTTAAGGCCGCCGACAATGTCATAACTGCTTTCAACAGATGGTTTCGGATCGCTGGGGGCATATAGCGCCAAGTAGGTATGCGCGCTGCCCACATGCACAGTGTATCCGCCCGCAATCGCGGGACCTTCCCAGCGAGTTTTCCAACCAAACACCTTTTGCATCCAAGCGGCGGAAGCCTTCGGGTCGCGGACAGTGAAATTGGTGTGTTCAAGCGTTGCCATCATGGGATCTCCTTTGTGATTTGAGGCTTGTCCCGACTCACAGTAATTTCTAAACCTAACTTTAGGTCAAGGTATAAATTGAAGGAAAATCATTGTGGTTTCAGAGGGGTTGGCAATCGGCGCATTGGCCCGGCGCACCGGATTGGCGGTTTCCGCAATTCGGTATTACGAAGCGCAGGGCCTGATCGCGCCATGGCGCAACGCAGGTGGGCAGCGGCGATACCAGCGCGCCGATATCCGGCGGCTGAGTTTTGTGATGATCGCGCAGCAATTTGGTCTATCCCTGCCCGAGATTCGTGAGGTGTTATCCGGCTTGCCGGGGAATCGAACGCCAACCCCTCAGGATTGGAAGAATATCAGCGTCGGCTTGCGCGCCCGTCTAGATCAGCGAATCGCCACATTGACGCGATTGCGCGACAATCTTGACGGTTGCATCGGATGCGGGTGCTTAAGTCTTGCGAAATGCGCGCTTTACAACCCAGATGACAGGGCCAAATTGCATGGCACTGGCCCCAGATATCTGATGGGAGACGCACCAGACACCTGAACTGCCGCAATGTGACTATGTTACGCCGTGTTTCGATTGACCAAGGTCTGCCCAAACAGGTAATCAGCCGTGAAACAAAATTGCGCCGAACGCACGAAGAAAGCGCCAATTCGGAAAGTTAGCTAGGGAGCCCGCGATGGCCGAAATTGAACGCGAAGCGATGGAATACGACGTGGTGATCGTGGGTGCAGGCCCCGCGGGCTTGTCGGCAGCCATCCGTCTGAAACAGCTTGATGCAGACCTGAACGTCGTTGTTTTGGAAAAAGGCTCTGAGGTGGGCGCGCATATCCTGTCGGGTGCGGTCCTGGACCCGTGTGGTTTGGATGCTCTGATTCCGGACTGGAAAGAAAAAGGCGCTCCGCTGAATACGCCAGTGCACGAAGACAACTTCTATATGCTGGGCGAGGCGGGCAAGGTTCGCATCCCCAACTGGCCTATGCCGCCGCTGATGAACAACCACGGCAACTACATCGTTTCCATGGGCAATGTCTGCCGTTGGATGGCTGAGCAGGCCGAGGAATTGGGCGTTGAAATCTTCCCGGGCATGGCCTGTTCCGAGCTGGTTTACGGTGAGAACGGCGAAGTCAAAGGCGTCGTTGCCGGTGTCTTTGGTCTTGAACCCGATGGATCCTACGGTCCGAACACTGAACCGGGTATGGAGCTGCACGGCAAATATGTCTTCCTGTCGGAAGGCGTGCGCGGCTCGCTGTCCAAGGAAGTCATCGCCAAATACGACCTTTCCGCCGGAAAGGAGCCGCAGAAATACGGCGTCGGCATGAAGGAGATCTGGGAGATCGATCCGGCCAAACACAAAGAAGGCTCGGTCACGCACACCATGGGCTGGCCACTGGGCAGCAACGCAGGTGGCGGATCTTTCATCTATCACCTTGAAAACAATCAGGTCTATGTCGGCTTTGTGGTTCACCTGAACTACAAGAACCCATACCTCTATCCCTACATGGAATTCCAGCGCTTTAAACACCATCCGATGGTGGCCGAGCTGCTCAAAGGTGGTAAGCGCGTGGCTTACGGTGCGCGCGCAATCACCGAAGGTGGTTATCAGTCGATGCCAAAGCTGGTCGCGCCGGGCGTGGCGCTGTTGGGGTGTTCGGCTGGCATGGTCAACGTGCCGCGTATCAAAGGCAACCACAACGCAATGCTGTCGGGTAAAGCCGCGGCCGAGGCCGCCTATGATGCCATCAAGGCCGAGCGCTCGGGCGACCAACTGTCCGCATATGAGGTCGAAGTTCGCGACGGTGCCATCGGCAGCGACCTGAAAAAAGTGCGCAACGTCAAACCGATCTGGTCGAAATACGGCCTCACCGCGTCTCTGATGCTTGGTGGTTTGGATATGTGGACCAATACGCTGGGCTTTTCGCTCTTTGGCACAGTTGGTCACGGTAAGAATGACGCGCAATCGACCGAAGAGGCCAGCAAGCATGAGCCCATCGACTATCCCAAACCGGATGGCACGCTGTCTTTTGATCGTCTGACAAACGTTTCGTTCGCGATGACCAACCATGAGGAAAGCCAGCCCTGCCATTTGAAGCTGGCCGATCCTGAAATCCCGGTCAAAGTGAACCTGCCCAAGTTTGACGAACCAGCGCAGCGCTATTGCCCGGCAGGGGTGTATGAGATGGTCGCGGATGAAGGCAATCCGCGCTTTGTGATCAACTTCCAGAACTGCGTCCACTGCAAGACCTGCGATATCAAGGATCCAAGCGAAAATATCACCTGGACCACGCCTCAGGGCGGGGATGGCCCGAACTATCCCAACATGTAAGCAAAAAACCGGGCACTGGCAGGGTCGTGAAGGCTCTGCCATTGCCTCTTGCCAACCAAAGCCCTAGCTTGTTTCGCAGAGCAAATTAACAGGGCAGGATTTTGGTGGCTTCTCTGGTTCGTCGTGCAGCACTGGCTGCGCTGTTCACTTCGTCAATTCTGGTTCCGGTCTACGCGGATACCGGCTCGGGATCGTATTTGGCTGGCCGTCAGGCGATTTATGAGAACGACTATACGGCAGCTGAGAAATATTACGCCAAGGCCCTGAAGGCTGATCCCGAAAATGCAACGTTGTTGGAAAGCGTTGTCGTTGCCCGCCTGTCTCTGGGAGAGGTGGAGCGTGCCTTGCCGATCGCGCAAGCGATTGACGACGCCGGTTTACCCAGCCAAGCGGCGCGAATGGTGATCTACGCCAATCTGGCCTCCGAAGGTGACTTAGAGGAACTGCTGAACCGCGACCCTGAAAATGAGGGCGTGGGCCCTTTGGTTGATGGGTTGATGCAAGGTTGGGCCTATATTGGCCAAGGTGCGATGACCAGCGCGATGGAGGCGTTTGACGAAGTTGCGACGCAGGATGGTTTGCGCGATTTTGCGTTGTATCACAAAGCACTGGCACTGGCCTCGGTCGGCGATTTCGAAGGAGCCGAAGAAGTTTTCACAGCGCATAATGGCGCTGTTGGCCGTTTTTCCCGCCGTGCAGCTTTGGCGCGGACCGAAGTTCTATCGCAGTTGGATCGCAATGAAGAAGCGCTGCAATTCGTCGAAGACGTATTCGCCGCGGGTAGCGATCCTTCTATTGAAGGCTATGTCGCACGCCTGACGGCTGGTGAGACTTTACCATTTACTCACGTGCAATCTGCCCAGGATGGCATGGCCGAGGTGTTCTTTTCGGTGGGTGCGGCGCTAAGCAACGAAGCGTCTCAGAACTATGTTCTGCTGTATGTCCGCACAGCTGTGTTCCTGCGCCCGGACCATGTGGATGCGATCTTGCTGAGCGCTGATCTTCTGGACGCGCTGGGACAATATGATCTGGCAGTGGATGCCTATCGCATGGTTCCCGCCAGCAGCAGCGACTACCACGCAGCCGAGTTGGGGCGGGCCGAAGTGCTAAGTCGTTCAGGTAAGAAGGGTGCGGCAGCTGAGGTATTGCAGACTCTGGCAACACAAAACCCGAATCTCCCTAGTGTTCATGTCGCGTTGGCAGACCTTCAACGCCAGGAAGAGGAATACAAGAGCGCGGTTGCTTCTTACGATCGCGCCATAGAGCTGACTGAGGGCAACTCTGACGGCAATTGGTTCCTGCACTATGCGAGGGGGATTTCGCATGAGCGGCTTAAACAATGGGATCAGGCCGAGGCTGATTTTCGCCGTGCGCTAGAGCTGAACCCGGATCAACCGCAGGTGCTGAACTATCTGGGGTATTCGCTTGTTGAACGGCGCGAGAAGCTGGACGAGGCGCTTGAGATGATTGAACGCGCGGTCGCCGCGCGACCTGAAAGTGGCTATATCGTGGACAGTCTGGGCTGGGTCTTGTTCCGTCTGGGTCGGTATGACGAAGCGGTTGAGCACATGGAACGCGCTGTCGAGTTGATGGCGGTCGATCCGGTTGTGAATGATCATCTTGGCGACGTTTACTGGGCTGTCGGGCGCGCGCGCGAGGCAGAGTTCCAATGGAAACGCGCCTTGTCCTTCATCGACCCCGAAGACACGGACGGTGAGGCTGATCCCGAGCGCATTCGTCGCAAGCTGGAAATCGGCCTGGACGCCGTGCTGGCTGAGGAAGGCGCGGAACCGCTAAAGGTTGCCAATGGCAATTGAGGCCTTCGCGCCCGCCAAGATAAATCTGACCCTACACGTGACCGGCCGACGGGCGGACGGCTATCACCTTTTGGATTCGTTGGTGGCGTTTGCAGATGTCGGTGACACGCTGAAATTTACACCCGGACTTGCGCTTTCAGTCTCTGTCACTGGTGAGCATGCAACGGGTGTGCCCACCGACAGCCGTAACTTGGTGTGGAAAGCGGCTGAAGCAGCGGGTTGGATCGGGCAGATCAGTCTGAACAAAGTGTTGCCCCACGGCGGTGGAATTGGTGGAGGTTCATCAGACGCCGCTGCAACCTTAAGGATGGCTGCGGCTCAGGGCGCGACAATCCAGCAAAACACCGCGCTGTCACTTGGTGCCGATGTGCCCGTATGCATGCTGGCGCGGTCTACTAGAATGCGCGGTATTGGCGAACAGCTGACCCCGGTCGCCTTACCCTCATTACCTGCTTTACTGGTCAATCCGGGTGTCGAAATCCCTACAGGGTCGGTGTTTTCAGCCTTGGACAGTCGAGAAAACACCCCAATGCCCGAGGATATTCCTGTATTTGCAACCCCCGAGGAGTGCGCTGTCTGGCTGAGGGAGCAACGCAACGATCTAGAGCTGCCGACAATGGGATTGGCATCCGGCGTGGCCCAAGTTCTTGAGGAATTGGCAGATACCAAAAACGTCCTGCTGGCTAGGATGTCAGGCTCAGGTTCAACCTGTTTTGCGATTTACCCAAGCATGAAAGACGCGCATTTCGCAGCTTATGAGATCGGCGCGGCCCACCCCAATTGGTGGTGCCGCGCTACGCAGCTTAATTGAGGCGCGAAACCACGTAGTCGGCCAGATCACGCAGCAGCGTGCGGATTTCGTGATCTGGGAGAGTGTCCAGCGCCGCTTTGGCCTTGGATGCCCAATTCAACGCGTCCAATCGTGTGGCTTCGAGGGTGCCGTATTTGTTCATCAGGCTAAGCGCGTGGTCCAGATCACCGTCTTCCTGACGGCCCCTGCCAATTGTACGCTCCCAAAATGCATGTTCTTCGGCAGTGGCTTGCGCGACCGCTTTGATCACAGGAAGGGTCAGCTTGCGCTCACGGAAGTCGTCACCGACATTCTTGCCGGTTGCCTTGCTATCACCTTGATAATCCAACAAATCATCAGCGATCTGGAAGGCGATCCCCAATGCGTCGCCGTAATCATACAGCGCGTTGACTTGTGCCTCTGATGCACCTGCAATGACACCACCGACCTCAGTTGCAGCCGAAAACAGGGCCGCAGTCTTACCGCGCACGACCTGCAGGTATATTGCCTCGTCCGTGCCAAGATCGGTGGCGGCAGTCATCTGCAGCACTTCACCTTCGGCAATGGTGGCCGAGGCATTTGCCAGAATGTCCAGAACACGCAGCGATCCAGTCTCAACCATCAATTGGAAACTGCGGGAAAACAGGTAATCACCAACGAGTACGCTGGATTTGTTGTCCCAAAGAAGGTTCGCGGTTGGTCGTCCGCGCCGTTGGGCGCTTTCGTCCACCACGTCGTCATGCAGTAGTGTCGCGGTATGGATGAACTCTACCGTTGCCGCCAAGCGCAGGTGGTGGTCTCCGGAATAATCGAACAAACGCGCTGCCGCCAATGTTAACATAGGGCGCAGGCGTTTACCGCCTGCCTCGACCAGATGTGCTGTAACTTCAGGAATGCGTGGCGCGTGTTCCGAGGCCATGCGCGTGCGGATTAGCTCATTTACCGCATCCATCTCGCCGGCAAGAAGCTCGGCTAGTCGCTCATGCGGTTTAGTAACCGTGTCGATATTCATCAAACTCCTGATACAAGGCTCGACTTTCAGCGTACCTTGCCCTTACATCCATCCCCATGAAAGAACTTTTGCGCAGCACCGATCCGACGATCCTAGCCTTTGCTTCAGCACTTCTTGAGGGTGAGGATATAGACTGCTTTCAAATGGACGTAAATATGAGCATCCTCGAAGGCGGTATCGGAATTTTCCCTCGTCGACTGATGGTTCGGGCAGACGACCTGATCCGTGCCGAACGGGTTATGCGCGACAATGACATCCCACTGGACCGATGAGCCTGTTTTCCGATAATGACCTAACCTGTAACGATTTTTTGGGTGGTCGGGTGCGTCTGTGGCAGCCCTGTTCGGGCTATCGTGCTGGGGTAGACCCGGTGCTGCTGGCAGCATCAATTCCGGCAACACGTGGTCACACCGTGCTCGAGCTGGGTTGCGGGGCCGGTGCAGCAATCCTATGCCTGATGACGCGAGTGCCGGGACTGCAAGCGGTTGGGGTTGAATTGCAGGCACCATATGCCGCATTGGCGCGTCGAAACGCGGCTGAGAACAACTTAGAACTGGACGTGGTCGAGGCCGATATCGGCGCCTTGCCAGCAGATCTGAAACAGCGCCAATTCGACCACGTGATTGCCAATCCGCCCTACTATCGTGCCGGCGCGCACAGCTCTGCGGCAGACAAAGGGCGCAGTGTTGCGTTAGGTGAGGTGACGCCACTTGATGTCTGGTTCGATACGGCTGCCAAGCGCCTCGCGCCTCGTGGCTACCTTCATATGATCCAAAGGGCTGATCGCCTGCCCGAGATGCTTGCAGCTTGCGTAGGGCGTCTGGGTTCGGTTGAAGTGCTGCCGCTGGCGGCTCGAGCCGGTCGAAGTGCAGAATTGGTGATTTTACGGGCCAAAAAGGGTGGAAAAGCAGCATTTCGACTGCATGCGCCGCTTATTTTGCACGCCGGGGATCGTCACGAAAAAGATGGTGACAGCTACACGACTCAGGTCTCGGCCGTGCTGCGCAAAGGTGCAGCGATCACCGATTTTTTCAGCCAATAGGCATTAACCAGCCGAATTTGTCGGATTTATTGCAGATTCTGTGCGTCTGCAGCGTGACAGGCTGGAAACGATGTGGTCAAATTCCTACGTGAAACTCAGACACCAACAAAGGAGTATCGCCATGAGCGTGAGCGCACATCTGACCGAACTGAAGAAAAAGCACGAAAATCTCGGTCTTGAAGTTGAACAAGCCCAACGCTCGCCAGGCATCGACGATCTCCATATAGCTCAACTCAAAAAGCAGAAGCTTCGGCTAAAAGAAGAGATCGAACGCCTGTCTAACTAGCGTCTGATACTGGCGCGTGCCGCAATTAACGCACCGCCTGTGATTAACACGGCCGCGATCGCCAAACCCCAAGACGGGGCGGCGATCCCGGCCAAAACCAAAGCCAGCGTAGACAACAAGGGTGCCGCATAGGACGCCGTGCCCAAGACCTGAATGTCGCCCTGCTTTACCCCGATATCCCAGACATAAAACGCCAGCCCTACAGGCCCCAACCCGAGTGCTAGGATTGAGGTCCAGCCAAAGGCGGTATTGGGCAAAACGGTGTCTTCAAGCGCCAGGTGCAATGCTGCTGACGCGACGGCCGTGGTAATGCAGAAAACGGAAACCGAGCTTGTCGGCGTATCCCCCAAGCGGCGGGATAGCACTGAATAGCCCGACCACGTTAGCGCGCATAACAGCGCCATCCCATAGCCCGGCAGATGTTCGGCCTGAAACCCAGTTTGACCACCGCCCGAGATGATCACGGTGGCGCCCGCAAAGCCCAGGCAGGCCCCGAAAAAATGCCCAATGCGCAGGTTTTCACCGGGCAGAAGTCCGGAAAACAACACAATCAGAAGCGGCCAGAGATAAGCGATCAATCCGGCCTCAGCCGCCGGGGCCATTCGTAGGGCCGAGAAATACAGGGCGTGATATCCGAATAAGCCAAGTGTTCCGAACAGGTACGTTGTCCAATGCACCGCGCGTAGTTGGCGCAGCCCGCCAGTGGACCATGTCCAGATCAGGCCCAAAGTACCCCCAATTGAGAAGCAGATTGCGTTCAACAACAAAGGAGGTGTCGGAGCCGAGCCGACTGTAAACAGCGCCAATAGAGACCACAGCAGAACGGCAATAAACCCGATCCCCGTCGCACGTGCTTTTGTCATGGGGTGGGGACCTCTTCCACCGGGATGATATTGAATTCGTCTGAGATATGCGCGGTCTTTTCAATCTCGGACACAAACCAGTCGCGAAACGCTGCAATTTGAGGTCGGTTTTCAGCCCCCGGCAGACATAAGAACCGGAACCGCCCTTTCGTTTCTATGGCGGTTTTGAATGGTGCGACAAGCCGACCCTCGCTTAAGTCTTTCAGGATCATTGCACGGCGGCCCAACACCACTCCGACACCAGCAACAGCGGCATCAATCGCATGGTCGGCATTGGAAAACCGCGCTCCGTGTTCGGGAGTGAAATCGACGCCCACCGCACGAAACCAGGTTGGCCAGTCACAGCGCGGGCGCAGGAACGCTATTGAATCGTCATGAATCAGAGGCGCATCCCGCAAGCTTTCCGGGGTTGCGAACTGCTCGGCTAGTTCGGGGGTCATCACCGGGGTCAGCCATTCCTTTCGTACCGGTAGTGAGTACAAACCCTCATCCGGGCCGTAGCCAAAGCGGATGGCTACGTCGACATCGTCGCGCTCCAAATCCATGTTCCGCAAAGTGGCCGAGAATTTCAGGTCAATCTCAGGGTGCGCCCGCGCAAATTCATACAGACGCGGTGCCAACCACTTGGCGGTCAACGCAGGCCCCGCCGTCACAGTCAGGCTGGTATCGTTGCCTTGTCGCCGGACGGCCTGCCACGCGGCCTGCAAGGCGGCGAACCCGTCCGCAGCGCCAGGGGCAAGGGCACGCCCAGCCTCGGTTAGCTCGACAGCCCGGTTTCGGCGGTGAAACAAAGGCCGCCCCAAGTGTTCCTCAAGAGATTTGATCTGAAAGGAAAGGGCCGCCGGTGTGACGTGAAGCTCCTCAGCTGCTTGGGCGAACGACATGTGCCGAGCTGCCGCATCAAAGGCGCGTAAAGCGGTCAAAGGAGGAAGGCTGGCGCTCATACGATCAAGAAAATCTTAACTGAAACCCGGAGAAAGCTCGTTTGTCAGCTTAAACCGTAATCGTCATACTTGAAACAAGTCAAACAAAACTGAATTGAAAGGATACTTGCCATGATTGAGGTTAGCACCAATCCCGCAACGGCCCGCGCCTTTCAGCGCGCGCATCTCGAACGGTCCCGTGCGATCAGTCTCGCCATCAAGTGGCTATTTGGTTTCCGCTGAACGCAGCGCGCGCGTTCTTACGGAATGAAAAGGGCCGGTCCAATTGGACCGGCCCGATCCGTTCTAGTCTTTCGATCAGACGAAGAACTGTGCTCCGTTAGCTGAGATTGTCGAGCCGTTGATGAACTGTGAATCGTCCGAAGCCAGGAAGGTTACGCAGCGCGCGATTTCCTCGGGTTCACCCAAACGACCGGCTGGAATCTGGCCGATGATGGATTCGCGTACCTTCTCCGGAACTGCCATGACCATTTCGGTCGCGATGTAGCCGGGGCAAATTGCGTTGGCAGTGATGCCTGCGCGGGCACCTTCGTGCGCCAGAGATTTGATGATTCCCAGATCGCCTGCTTTGGTCGCGGCATAGTTCACCTGGGCAAACTGGCCTTTCTGGCCATTGATCGAGCTGATGACGATCACACGGCCAAACTTCCGCTCGCGCATCCCTGGCCAAATGGGGTGAACGGTGTTGAACACACCGGTTAGGTTGGTGTCGATCACATCTTTCCATTGATCGGGTGTCATCTTGTGGAACGGCGCATCGCGGGTAATACCCGCATTGGCGACCACGACGTCGATCGGGCCAACTTCGGCTTCGACTTTTTCGATACCAGCTTTGGATTCGTCATAGTCGGCGACGTTCCATTTGTAGGTCGCGATACCGGTTTCCTCGGTGAATTTTGCGGCGGCTTCGTCATTGCCGGCGTAAGTGGCTGCAACATTGTATCCTTCGGCCTTGAGCGCCTTGGAAATTGCTGCGCCGATGCCGCGGGAACCGCCGGTGACGAGTGCTGTACGTGCCATTGAGGAATCCTCCAATTTAGTCTGACTTGGTAATTCTGTTACTCTGAGAGAGATTGTTGCGCAATATCGTTTCGTTTCCGTTTTTGTCTTTCTGTTCGGCGATATTGTCGCATCTAAGGTGTAATGCGCCATTGTAACAAAAAAGGGCGCCCAGTGGACGCCCTTTTCTATTTAGATGTCAACGCACTTAGTCGCGCTCCACGCACAGGGCGACGCCCATGCCGCCACCGATGCAGAGGGTCGCGAGACCTTTCTTCGCATCGCGGCGCTTCATTTCGAAAAGCAGCGTATTCAGAACGCGGCAGCCAGAGGCGCCGATCGGGTGACCGATGGCTATCGCGCCACCATTCACGTTCACAATTGACGGATCCCAGCCCATGTCCTTGTTCACGGCGCACGCCTGCGCAGCGAAGGCTTCGTTGGCTTCAACCAGTTCCAGATCGCCAGCCGACCAGCCAGCTTTCTCAAGCGCCTTGCGTGAGGCATAGATCGGGCCGACACCCATGATCGACGGGTCCAGACCAACGGTCGCAAAGGACGCGATGCGGGCCAGAGGCTCAATCCCGCGTTTTTCCGCGTTTTCAGCCGACATCAACAGAGTAGCGGCAGCACCATCGTTCAGACCGGATGCGTTGGCAGCGGTGACTGAGCCATCCTTGGTAAAGGCCGGGCGCAGTTTTGCCATCGCTTCCATGGTTGCGCCATGGCGGATGTATTCGTCGCTATCCATCACGATGTCGCCCTTGCGGGTTTTGATGGTGAAGGGGATGATCTCTTCAGCGAACTTACCAGCCTTCTGCGCGGCTTCGGCTTTATTTTGCGAAGCGACAGCGAACTCATCCTGCATCTCGCGGCTGATCTGCCATTGCTCGGCAACGTTCTCGGCGGTCTGGCCCATGTGATAACCGTTGAACGCATCCCAAAGGCCGTCGCGGATCATCGTGTCGATGTATTTCATGTCGCCCATCTTGTGACCGGCACGCAGCGACGCTGCATGGGGCGCAAGGGTCATGTTTTCTTGACCACCAGCGGCAACGATATCGGCATCGCCCAGTTGGATGTGCTGGGCACCCAAAGCAACCGCGCGCAGGCCCGAGCCGCACACTTGGTTGATGCCCCAGGCTGCGCTTTCTTTGGGCAGGCCAGCATTGATATGCGCCTGACGTGCCGGGTTTTGACCCTGAGCGGCCGTCAAAACCTGACCCATGATGGTTTCGCTAACCTCGCCCTTTTCAACGCCGGCGCGTTCGACGACGGCCTCTAGAACGGCGGCACCCAGGTCATGTGCGGGTGTGTTTGCAAACGAGCCGCCAAAACTGCCGACACCGGTGCGTGCTGCGGATGCGATTACTACGTTGGTCATTTAGACAATCCTTTACCATCAAGGTCCTGCGGGAACCCTAAAGGCGCAGATCGCAGAGGCAAGACCCCTGTGAACGAGAGCGCCTACTGATCCCCCGCTCCAACTGCACATGGCATAGCCTAACGCTGCAGTTGCAGCAACGGTCAGCTTGTCTCAGGGGTCGAAGGCGCAAGTTTTCTACGCTTAGCTGCCAGTTTGTCTGGTGTTTTTGCTTTTCCAAGGCGCCAAAACGGTGGGGGCGCCAAATAAAAAGCCCTGTAGGCAGTCGACTCCGTTGGCCACAAGAAAATCGGCGTCCTCTTGAGTCTCAACCGATTCGGCGGTGACCAAAATCTCGAATTCCCGTGCGACGGCCACCAGCGCCCGCACCAGCGCCTGATTGTCAGCGTTGTTACTGATGCCACGCACGAACTGCCCATCGATCTTGGCGGCGTCAAACAGAAATTCGCGAAAATGGCGGAAACTGAAATTACTGGCGCCAAAATCATCCAGCGCAAAAGCAATACCGCGCGGTTGCAGCCTGTCCATGAAGTCGATCACCAGTTCAGGCACTGTCATGGCCGAACTTTCCGAGATTTCAAGAATCAGGCGTTCGCCCAGATTGGCGTCCTTTTTTAGAAACCGCTCGAGCACTCGAGAGTAACGTGCGTACCCAATAGAGCGGGCTGACATGTTGATTGATAGCCGGATGTCGGGATTCCTGCTTAACGTTCTCAAACCCATTTCTAGGGCAACGCAATCCAAGTCGCGTCCAATGGGGGTGTTTTCCAACTGAGGCATGAAATCCCGCGCGGGGATGACCCGCCCAGTTTCGTCCAGAACCCGAATAAAACCTTCGTAGAACGCCACACCAAACGGGCTGTGGGCTTGCATGACCGGCTGAAAGGCCAGCTTACATTGCTTGTGCTTTACAGCTTCGCTGGCCATCTGGACCGTGGAATTATCTCGGGATGCGACGGCCGCATTTAGCGGGCTGTCGTCGCGTTCGGCAACGTCTTCCTGTTTTTTGTCCTGCATGTCCTAAACACGTCCCGTTACGTCGCCAATCGCGGGCCTAGTTCAGAGCAAACTTATGAATCTGTGGTTAAGAGGATAGAAAACGATTGCGTTTAGCGCGAAGTTTCCCAGATTCGACCTAAAGTAGCTGCACCGCCTATCACGGCACCCATAAAGCCAAGCGCTAGCATTACGAAACCCAGCGCGACTATTGAGGCGGATCCCCCGGCCAGAGCAGTCATCATGGCCAGAACCAGACCCAGCAAACCAAGTGCGGTTGATACTGTCGTCAAACGGGTCATGTCAGCCTCCGGTCGCTCGTTACGGATCACATCCGCTGGATATGGAATGTGAAAGCCGGCTTTCAAGGAAACGGGGTGTTGGATCGGCGGAATTAAGCCTGTTTTGCCTGTTTATTGAGCGTTGTGCCTTCGACTTGCTCGAATCCGGGCGTTCCGCGGTCTTCGGGATGCCGCGCGAGATGACGGGCTTTTATCTGTTCCGAGTTCTGGCGGCTTCCGTCATGGCTGTATCCCGGAGGTGCGAAGCAATAAGCCAGACGCTCGCGTGCTGTCAGCCCGGGTTGAGTTGCATCGCGCCAGATGCCGACCCATTCGTGAAAGGCCACGCGCAGCGGGTTGAATGTGCCGATGTTGTGGACCAGCCCATAGTCGACGCGGTCGTCTTCTTGTTCAGGTACGAAAGTGCCGAACATCTTGTCCCAGATAATGAAAACGCCCGCATAGTTACAATCCAGATAGCGCGCATTGCGGCCGTGATGGGCGCGGTGATGGCTGGGCGTGTTCATCACAGCCTCGAACCAGCGGGGCATCTTGCCTATGGCCTCGGTGTGGATCCAGAACTGGTAAATCAGGTTCAATCCGCCAACAAACAGAACCATCGCTGGATGAAACCCCAGCAGGATCAAGGGCGCACGCACTACCATCATGAATGTGAACGTGTAGGTCCAAGTCTGACGCAGCGCGGTCGTCAGGTTGTAATGCTGCGAACTGTGGTGGTTCACATGGCTGGCCCAGACCCAGCGGATGCGATGCCCGAACCGATGAACCCAGTAGTAACGGAGATCATCTAAAACAAAGCACAGGATGATCACCGGGATCGAGGTGCCAAGGTTCAGCGGGGTGATCTGCCACAGCCACATGAAAAACCCATAGGCGATGAAGCCCAGCAAAAGACCAGAAGCTATGTTGCCCGCACCCATGATCAGTGAGGTCACGGCATCCCGTGTCTCATACCGTCCACCCTTGCCCTTGAAGGCGATCCAAATGAACTCGGCCAGTATTGCGGCAATGAAAAAGGGGACAGCCCATTGCACGGCGTCAGGAAAGCTTACGTGGTCGGTCATGCGGGATCCATCAAATGTTGCCAATGGGGGCGCTCAAAATCATCAAGGCGAACAAGCACGGAAGGGGTGCCAAAGTCGTGGAACTGAATTTCGAACCCCTCGGGATGATCGATCCAATCGAAATCCAATAGATGACGGGCCACAGTGTCCGCCCCAAATGACCACAGCAGGCCATTTCCAGTTTCAGTTCGGATCAATGCCGAGCGTCTGTCATGCGCAATCGTGACGTCAATGATGGTGTCATCGGGCGCATGGCGCAGCCATTCGGATCGGGCTGTTTCGGGCGTCAGTTCGCGGACGCGCGACCGCCCGGACAAATGCAGCATCACCGTTATACCGACGATACCTACGACGACCAGAACCAGCAGTACTTCAAGCGCCATGCTATCCTCCCTCCCAAACAGTGCAGAGGGGGTTCGAAGCTGTCAAAGGTAGCGTGGCGTCAGCCTGCTTCGAGCGTATCCAGAATCTCGTGTTGTACGACACGTTCTACAAACGGCATCATGCCGTCTGGGCCCGAAGCTCGGTCTTTCAGGTGAATACAGATGTCGGGCCTGCGTGCCGCGATAATCCCTACCATCTCACCGCGCACCCTGTCGTCCAGGCCTGCACCCATGATGGCACAGACAATGCGAGGTTCAGCATCAAGCTGCCGCCTAACCTCATCCTGATCGTGGGCGCCCAGCCATTGGATGGGCATGTGATCCAAACGCTGCGCCACGTCGCCAATAACATTCGGCAAGCGACCAATTAGCAGAACCACAGGTTTCATTGTCGCCTCCATTTCGATTGTCACATTTGATGCGCCTCCGTCCAAAACGGCGGCAACTATAGCCTAACACGGAAATGAGGATCGCGCCGCTACTGCTATTGCAGCGTGTAGGTCGTCGAGCTGCCCTTACCCTTTTCGCGAGTCATTTTGGCCGTATTTCCATCGACTTCGAAGACCTGACAATCGGTCCCAAGCGCCTTTCCGTCCAAAACTCCGTTCCGGCAAAAAAACCTTTTGTTCCAAACCCATGTTCCGCTGAACTTCTTGCCGCTGGTCAGCTTGGCTGAAATCGTACCGTCCGCATTCGCGACAAACACATTGCCTTGCTCGTCAACAAGCTTCTTGCCAACGAGTTCCTGATTGAACTGATCTGCTGTTTTGACACGTTTGAAGTCAGCCTGCGCCGCTCCCGCGGCCATCAAAATGCCAGCCAAAACTGTAACCTGAAATATCGCTTTCATGACTACCCCCTAACCAATGAGGTCAAAAGGATAGCACGATTCGGGTCTTGGCGCCGATTCAGCTGTCGGCACTCACCAGAGCAGCGATAATTGCCTTGGCGCTGTCCGAATTCCACTCAGCGTCACCAATCAGGCGGGCGATCTCGTTCCCGTCGGGGTCCAGGATCACAGTAATAGGCAGAGCAACAACACCCATCTGGCGTGCAACGGCGGATTTGGGATCCTGGTGACGGGGCAAATTTTCGATGTCGTTCTCTGCAAAGAACTTTTTGATCCCGGCAGGAGAGTTCCGTCCCGTGGCCAGTGTCAGAACCTCGAACTTGTCGCCGCCGAATTCTTCCTGCAACTCGGCGATCTGTGGCATTTCCTTTCTGCACGGCGCGCACCACGTGGCCCAGAAGTTCAGCAGCACGTATTTGCCTTTGTAGTCCTCAAGCGTCGCGGTGCCGCCGTCATCCTCAAGCTGGAATTCCACCGCTTCGACGGATTTCGGTTCCTTATGCAGGATCAGCCGCTTCAGGGTGCCTTCGCGCAGCGGACCCAGAGTTTCCGCATCCGTAGCCAAAGCCGCGTTTGCACCCAGCGCTAGGGCCATATAAAGGGGGATCAGACGAAATAGGCGCATATCAACTCCGGGTTTTCTTACATGACCGATCAATCCTCGAACCAGATGTGGGGCGGCCGCTTTGCCGCCGGTCCAGACGCGATCATGGAGGCAATCAATGCCTCGATCGGGTTCGATCAGCGGATGGCAGCCCAAGACATTGCAGGCTCGCGCGCCCATGCCGCCATGTTGGCTGCCACAGGCGTGATAAGTGATAGTGACGCGCAGGCCATTCGGGAAGGGCTGCTCACTGTTTTGTCAGAAATTCAAAACGGGGAATTTCAGTTCTCGACCGCGCTGGAAGACATCCACATGAACGTCGAAGCGCGCCTGAAAGAGGTAATTGGTGAGCCCGCAGGCCGTTTGCACACCGGTCGGTCGCGCAATGATCAGGTGGCGACTGATTTCAAACTGTGGGTGCGCGACCAATTGGACGCGGCAGAAACTGGACTTTTGGCCCTGATCCGCGCGCTTTTGGCGCAGGCAAAGGCTGGGGCTGATTGGGTCATGCCCGGTTTCACCCATCTGCAAACAGCACAGCCGGTGACATGGGGCCATCATATGATGGCTTACGTTGAGATGTTCGGGCGTGACCTGTCGAGAGTGCGTGACGCTCGTGCCCGGATGAATGAATCCCCCCTGGGTGCTGCCGCGCTGGCGGGTACATCATTCCCAATCGATCGTCAGATGACGGCCGAAGCGCTGGGCTTTGACCGCCCTGCCGCCAACTCTCTGGACGCTGTCAGCGACCGAGATTTCGCTTTGGAGTTCCTGTCGACCGCCTCAATCTGCGCGATTCATCTGTCGCGTTTCTCAGAAGAACTGGTGATCTGGTCTTCGGCTCAGTTCCGCTTTGTCACGCTCTCGGATCGCTTTTCGACTGGTTCGTCGATCATGCCTCAGAAGAAAAACCCTGATGCCGCAGAGCTGATCCGCGCCAAGGTCGGTCGCATCTATGGCGCCAACACTGCGCTGATGATGGTGATGAAGGGCTTGCCGCTTACCTATTCCAAAGACATGCAAGAAGACAAAGAGCAAGTTTTTGACGCCGCAGACAACTTGATGCTGGCGCTGGCCGCGATGGAAGGCATGGTCAAGGACATGACCGCCAACCGCGAAAGCCTGGCCGCTGCCGCAGGGTCGGGTTTCTCGACTGCAACAGATTTGGCCGACTGGCTGGTGCGGGTGCTGGGGCTTCCATTCCGCGATGCGCACCATGTAACTGGATCATTGGTGGCCATGGCCGAAAACAAGGGCTGTGACCTGCCTGACTTGACGTTGGAAGACATGCAATCGGTTCATGCCGATATCACGAATGATGTCTATTCTGTCCTCACCGTCGAAAATTCTGTAAACTCGCGCCAGTCCTATGGTGGCACTGCACCTGATCAGGTGCGTGCTCAGATCAAGCGCTGGGAGGCGTTGGTGTGATGCGGATACTTCGCATGGTGTTACTGATTTCCGTCGGGATTGCCCTGGCCGGTTGCGGCGCAGATGGGGAACCTGTGCAACCCACGATGAGCGCCAATATAGGCGTCGGCAGTAGCGGAACTCATATCGGCGGCGGCGTTGGTTTACGACGTGGCGGTTTGGGAATTTATTTGGGTCGCTGACGCGCGGCATAGTATTTCGTTCTCATCGCACCTATGTGCAATCAATGAATGGCCACGCGCCACCACCCCTTTAAGTAAAAAGAAACAATGAGAATCTTTGGCCTGTTCTTGACCCTTGCCGTGCTTGCGGCCTGCGATCCTTCGTACAAACCCCGTCCTGAACCAGAAACCAATTCGGGTGGATCGGGCATCTCGATTTCGGGCTACGGGCGGGTTGGCGTGTCGACGACCAAGTGACGGAACGCCGCCAAATGCGCGGAATCCATTGATCCACCCGGCGGTTTTGGTCTAAGCGCGCAATCATGGATCACTTTCTTTACCGCGACGGCGCGCTTTACGCCGAGGATGTCCCGATCTCCGAAATCGCTGCTGCGGTCGGGACGCCTTTCTACGTCTACTCGACCGCGACCTTGCTGCGGCATTTCCGGCTGTTTGATGACGCGCTGGAAGGAACCGATCACCTTGTCTGCTATGCGATGAAGGCGGCTAGCAATCAGGCAATCTTGAAGACGCTGGCACAAGCTGGCGCTGGCATGGATGTTGTATCGGGCGGAGAGTATCTGCGCGCCAAAGCTGCAGGTGTACCTGGTGAAAAGATCGTTTTCTCGGGTGTCGGAAAAACAGCGGATGAGATCCGTACTGCGCTGACCGGCGGACTCCGCCAGTTTAATGTGGAATCCGAGCCCGAGATGGAAGTGATCAACGCCGTCGCGATGGAATTGGGTGTGGTCGCGCCAATCACCGTTCGAGTAAACCCGGATGTTGACGCCAAAACCCACGCCAAGATCGCCACCGGAAAATCCGAGAACAAATTTGGCATTCCCATTGCCCGCGCATCCGAGGTGTACGCTCATGCCGCGTCCCTACCGGGACTCGAGGTGATCGGGATCGACGTCCATATCGGCTCGCAATTGACCGAGCTGGAACCGTTCGAGTTGGCGTATACTAAGGTCGCCGAACTGACCGAACAACTGCGCGCAGAGGGTCACAATATTCGCCGCCTAGATCTGGGTGGCGGGTTGGGCATTCCCTACACCCGTGCCAATGACGCGCCGCCACTTCCGGTTGAGTACGGCGCGTTGATCAAGAAAACGCTTGGGCATCTGGATTGTGAGATCGAAATCGAACCCGGTCGCTTGATCGCCGGCAACGCCGGCCTGATGGTCAGCAAGGTGATTTATGTGAAATCGGGCGAAGGTCGCGATTTCCTGATCCTTGACGGTGCAATGAACGACCTGATCCGTCCGGCGATGTACGAGGCGTATCACGATATTGTCGCGGTGCGTGAGCCCGCGCCTGGGATTGAGCAGCAACCTTATGACATTGTCGGCCCTGTCTGCGAATCCGGTGATACCTTTGCCAAACAACGCAACATGCCGCCGCTTGCGCCGGGTGATCTTGTCGCCTTCCGCAGCGCAGGGGCCTATGGTGCGGTAATGTCCAGTGAGTACAACACGCGCCCCCTGATACCCGAGGTTCTGGTGCATGGGGATCAATTCGCTGTAATTCGTGAACGTCCAAGCTTTGACGAAATCATAAACCGCGATACCATACCAGAATGGCTCTGATACGATGACCGTGTGGGCCTGTTCAGGAGGCCCGCCTTGACCGCAAGACAGAAGCTGCCGATTCCAAAACTGTCACTGTGGCTGACGCACGCAGGGATGCTGGCTGAGCAGGGATTACGCGCGTTCTGGCCCTTTTTCTCGATAACAATGGCAATTCTGGCTGCTTTGATGCTGGGTTTGCAGGATTTTGTACGGGTCGAAGTCGTTTGGGTTGTGGGCGCTGTGGCGCTTATGGGTCTGACTGCATCGCTTGTCTGGGGTATTCGGCGATTCCACTGGCCCAGTCGGACCGAGGCTTTGATGAGGTTGGACGAATCTCTGCCGGGGCGTCCGATTCAGGCGTTGGTGGACGATCAGGCCATAGGTGCGATGGATGCGGACTCGGTGGCACTATGGCGCGCGCATCAAACCCGCATGGCGCAACGGGCTTCGCAGGCGGAACCGGTCAGACCTGATTTAAGGTTGGCGGACCGCGACCCCTATGCATTGCGATATTCCGCTTTGCTGGCGCTGGTTATTGCAGTCTTGTTTGGTTCATTCTGGCGCATTGGCTCGGTAGCTGAAATGACGCCCGGAGCGGCCGTGGCCGGGCAGGGACCAAGTTGGGAAGGCTGGGTGGAACCTCCTCGCTATACGGGGTTGCCAACGCTCTATCTGGCAGATCAATCGGACCCGGTATTGTCAGTACCTCAAGGCAGCCGGGTCACCTTGCGGTTCTACGGTGAGGTGGGTTCCCATAGTTTGACCGAAACAACCTCGCCGCTCGGTACTCAAGATGCGACTGAACCGGAACAGGATTTTGTTGCCGAACGTTCCGGGCAATTGGTAATCGATGGACCTGCAGGCCGAGATTGGTCATTGAACATCATTGCAGACACGCCGCCGCAAGTTGCCGTGGCCGCGCAAGCGGAAACCGAGGCCGGCGGTCAAATGAAACTGCCGTTCGACGCCAGCGATGATTACGGCGTTGTTTCCGGCGCTGCTGTGGTTGAATTGGATTTGCCTGCCGTTGACCGCCGCTATGGTCTGACTACGGAACCGGAACCGCGTGAGGTGATCCAAGTTGAATTGCCTATGCCGATCGCTGGAGATCGGGCTGATTTCACCGAAGACCTGATCGAAGATTTTTCTCAGCATCCATGGGCGCATTTGCCGGTTAAAATTACTTTGATGGCAAAAGATGCAGCGGATCAGGAAACCCAGTCCGAGGCCTATGCGACCAAACTACCAGCCCGGCGGTTCTTTGACCCGCTGGCAGCGGCAGTTATCGAACAGCGGCGCGACCTGCTCTGGACACGTGAAAACGCACCGAGGGTGGCGCAGATTTTGCGGGCGGTTTCGCACATGCCCGAAGACGTTTTCCGCTCGGACACAGCATACCTGCGCCTGCGCGTGACCCTCCGCCGGTTAGAGGCGTTTACCGACTATGGGCTGACCCAGAAACAGCAGGAAGAAATTGCGCAGGCATTGTGGGATTTGGCCGTCATCATCGAAGAAGGCACGTTGGCCGATGCATTGGAGCGTATGCGCAGGGCACAGGAACGCCTGACCGAAGCGATGAAAAACGGTGCCACCGATGAAGAGATTGCCGAGCTGATGCAAGAGTTGCGCGAAGCGACGCAGGATTACATGCGCCAACTTCAGAGACTGGCACAAGAAAACGGTGAGTTTGACGAAAACCAACAGGGCCAAAACGGCGAATCCATGCAGATGACGCAGGACGATCTGCAGCGGATGATGGACCGAATTCAGGAACTGATGGAACAAGGCCGCATGGCCGAAGCGCAGCAGGCACTGGAAGAATTCCAGCAGATGATGGAGAACATGCGCGTCACTCAGGGCCAAGGCCAGGGTCAACAGTCCGAGGGCCAGCAGGCTATGGAAGGGTTGGCCGAAACGCTGCGCGAACAGCAGGGTCTAAGTGATCAGGCGTTCCGCGACCTGCAGGAACAGTTCAACCCTGGCGCCCAAGCTGGTGAAAGCCAGGGCAATGAAGGTCGCAATGGCGGTTTGGGCCGCGGCCAGAGCCACGAGGGTCAAGGCGGTCAGGGTCAGGGCAATGACCAAGCAGACGGTGGCAGCGAACAGGGGCAGGGCTCGTTGGCTGATCGTCAGCAGGCGCTGCGTGATGAACTGGGACGTCAGCAACAAAACCTGCCCGGTGCCGGAACGCCCGAGGGTGAAGCCGCGCGCGATGCGTTGGGTCGCGCAGGTCGTGCGATGGACGAGGCCGAAGACGCTCTGCGAGGCGATGATTTGGCCGAAGCGATCGACCGCCAGTCCGAAGCGATGGAAGCGCTGCGTGAGGGCATGCGGTCTTTGGGTGAAGCATTGGCTCAGAACCAGCAAAATCAGCCGGGTCAGGGTTCGCAAGACGGCGATATGCAGGCCACTAGTCGTGATCCTTTGGGCCGTAGTCCGGGTGCAAACGGAACGATTTCGACCGATGACAATCTGTTGCAGGGCGAGGACGTTTATCGGCGTGCGCGTGAGTTGCTGGACGAGATCCGCCGCCGTACTGGCGAGACGGACCGCCCCCAGATCGAACTGGAATACCTTAAGCGTCTATTGGAGCGGTTCTAGCCCAGCCTGAAGACAGTTCAATTCTGTGATGCACCCGATGCCTGCGTTTCAAGCCAGATCCGAGCTTGATCGACCAAAGAGACGTAAGGTGTCAGGATTGGCTCAGCTTGCGGTACCGCCTCAGTGATTTTCTGTGCATTGCTGTAGACCAGAAGCAGGATGATGCCCACAATCAAGATCAACGCAAATCCGCGCATGAACCCACCACCCGATTTGCGCGGAGTAAGATCCTCGACCTCGGGTTTTGTCGTGGTTTCGTCGCTACGCAAGCTGGAATTGATCGCCTCGACATCCGGTAGGACGTCCTTTTGACCTGCATCCGCCGCGCTTTCGGACGCGGTCAGTTCTTTGACCGCGCGTTCGGTTTCGGTATCGGGTTCAGGATCAGGTGGGGCATCCAGCGCCAGATCGGTCTGGACTTCAAGGCTGCCGCCTTCTTTGGCACGCAAATCTGCCTCTCGGGCTGCTTCTTCCTTGAGAATGCTAGCAACCGCTGGATCGATGTTTTTGCCAGTATCTTGTGGTTCGGGCTCTGGTGTAGGGTCCGTTGACACTTCGGGCGTCGGGGCAGGTGTTTCTGGAACAACTTCCGGTTCGGGTTCAACGGCAGGTTCAGGGGCTGGCGTTTCCTCAACAACTGGTTCAGCGGCCTTTTCGGTCGGCTGATCCGGATGCTTGGCTTGAAACCAGGTTTTCTCGCAATTTGAACACTGAACGTCGCGGCCTTCTTCGGGAATGACTTCGTCCGGCACTTCGTATTGAGCACCACAATTCGGACACGTAAGACGCATGCTGCCTCCTGGTCGGGACCTTGGCCCGATAATAGTTTTTTCGGGGATGATATTCCGTTAAGACCTGACCGCAAAGGGTGTTTTCGGTTTCGCGGTGTATGTGTCACCAATTCGACCCGGTGCAGGCATTGCAACCACAACCGCGCTCGGGCAAGAAGGGCGGCAACTAAGACGGGGGCCCCTGTGATCGAGCTGGAAAATGTCAGCTACACCTATGGTGAAGGAGAGCTGCTGAGCGATGTCTCACTGCAGTTGCAGCCGGGATCCTTTCACTTTCTGACCGGCCCATCGGGTGCGGGTAAAACCACCTTGCTCAAGCTTTGTTATGGCGCACTGGTGCCTACGTCCGGGCGGCTTAGGGCATTAGAACAGGACGTGGCAAGGCTAGACCGGGATCAGATGGCCCTGTTACGTCGCAGAATCGGTGTCGTGCATCAGAATTGCCAGTTTCTGGACCATATGACAGTGGTTGAGAATGTGGCTTTACCGTTGATGGTTTCAGGACAAGCCGAAGCGGCAAAGCGAGAGGACCTGAGCGAGCTTTTGTCTTGGGTCGGGTTGGGTTCGCGTTTGGACGCGCTTCCACCGGAACTTTCGGGCGGCGAACGCCAACGAGCCGCACTGGCCCGTGCCGTGATCCTGTCGCCGGATGTGGTGCTTGCTGATGAACCGACTGGCAACGTGGATTGGGAGATGTCGCAACGTCTGCTGCGCCTGCTGGTTGAATTGAACAAAATGGGCAAGACCATTCTGATCGCCACTCATGATCTGAGCCTGATCCGTGCTGCGAAAAGTCTTGTACAGGCGCGCGTTTTAAGGATCTCAAGTCGTCAAGTTCAGCTCGCGGGGGCGGATCTATGAGCAACGGAATGATCCGAAACCTGCTAAAACGGGATGCACGCGCAGACCGCGTTGTACCACCTACGGGTTACACCGCCCAACTAACTCTGTTCGTATCGGGTGCAATGGCATTTCTTGCGGTGTTTGCGTTGGCTTTATCCCTGGCTTCCGGGCGTTTGGCAGATCGCTGGGCAACTGAACTGGCAGGTGCTGCGACCCTTCGTATCAACGCACCTGCGGACCAGCTTGCTGCCCAGACCGAAGCCGCCTTGACCGTTCTAAGTCAAACCCCCGGTGTTGCTTCCGCCCGGGCCTTGACGAACGAGGAGCAGGCCGCACTGCTGTCCCCTTGGTTCGGATCGGATTTACCGCTGGATACGTTGCCTATCCCTCAGCTGATCGAAATCATCGAGGGCGAGCCGGGCCTTGACGCGGCCGGTCTTCGTCTGCGTCTAGGGGCAGAAGTGCCGGGCGCGGTGCTGGACGACCATACGCGATGGCGCGAGCCACTGGTGGATGCGGCAGTGTCACTACGTCGGTTGGGTTGGGTCTCGATCCTGCTCATTGGCGGCGCGACTGCTGCGATGATTACTCTGGCAGCAAACTCTTCGCTGGCAGCCAATGCGCAAATCATTGAGGTGCTGCGCCTGGTCGGTGCCCGCGACGGGTTTATTGCCCGGGCTTTTGTCCGGCGGTTTACCTATCGGGCTTTTTTTGGCGCAGTGGTCGGGGTTCTGCTGGGCATGACAGGGGTGCTGTTGTTGCCCGAAGCCTCGGATGAGGGCGGTTTTCTGACCGGTCTTGGGTTTCAGGGGATCGGGTGGTTGTTGCCTGCGCTGATTCCCCTGTTGGGCGCGACGGTTGCTTTTTTTGCGACTTGGGCTGCGTCCAGCCGTAAATTGAAGGAGCTTTCGTGATGGCCACAGTGTTTCAATGGGTCCGGTCGCTGATTTTCATGATCGTGATCTATGCCTGGATGCTGATCCTGGGCGTCGTGTTTGCGCCTTACGCCCTGTTCGCCAAACGCGGTGCTTTGCAGGCCTGCAAAACTTATGCGCGCACAACCCTTTGGTTGGCCCGATGGATGGTAGGTATCAAAACCGAGGTGCGCGGGGCCGTGCCTGTGGACGAAGTGGTCATCGGCGCCAAGCATCAATCCTTCCTCGACATTATTATCATTTTCGATGCCATTCCCCATGGCAAGTTCATCATGAAGAAAGAGCTGCTTTGGACACCGGTGATCGGCATGTACGCCCGTCGACTTGGGTGTATTCCGGTTGATCGCGGCAAAAAGGGTGCAGCAGTGGCCAAGATGGTCAAAGATGTCGCCAAAGAGTTCACGGAGCCCGGGCAGTTGGTGATCTACCCACAGGGAACGCGTGTCGCGCCCGGCGTGCAAAAGCCTTATAAAGTAGGGACAGCGGTCCTTTACGAAGGGCTGGGTTTTCCTTGTGTACCGGTGGCAACCAACGCCGGTGTTTTCTGGCCGCGCACAGGTGTTTTGCGCAAACCGGGGCTGGCCATTGTAGACTTTCTAGACCCAATTGAGCCGGGCGTCGCGCGCAACGCGTTTCTGGGGCGATTGGAAGACGTCATTGAGACACGGTCCAATACACTGATGAAAGAAGTGGGATTTGATCCAGATGGAGTTCATTGAGGATATTGAAACGCTCGAAGGGCTCTATGGTACACCTGGTGCACCTTCTTTGCGTAAAGTTGTAAATAGACTGACGCCACTTTATCGCAAATGGATCATGACCTCGCGGCTGTGCATTCTTAGTACCGTGGGACCCGAAGGCGTAGACGGCAGCCCCAGGGGCGATGATGGTCCTGCGGTGTTGGAGCTTGATCAAAATACACTGGCGCTTCCGGATTGGCGCGGGAATAACCGTTTGGATTCGCTGCGCAATATCGTGCGAGATCCGCGCGTGGCGCTGATGTTTCTGGTATCGGCGTCCAACAACGTGGTGCGCGTGAATGGTACGGCCCGGTTGACTACGGATGCAGACCTGCGCGCCCGATTTGAAAAACACGGCAAACAACCAGCCACGGTTATCGTCATCGAAATCAATGAAATCTACACGCAATGCGCCCGTGCGCTGATGCGGGCCAAAATTTGGACTTCGGGTGATAACACAGCCGAACTGCCTAGCATTGGCGAGATTTTAGCCGAGGCAAGCCAAGGTGAGGAAGGTGGCGCGCGCTACGATTCTGAATGGGGTGCGCGCGCCGCAAAGACGATGTGGTGAAAGCAAGCACTATATGGCCGCCGCGCCTATTTTAGCGACCTTGGAAATCCAGCGGTCCACACTTCCGGGTTTTGGATAGCTTGCACCCGAAAAATAAGTGAAGCGGGTCGGTTTGAAGCCGACAAAGCCCAAAATCTGATCCCGAACCTGCCGAATGAGAGCTTGCCGATAGATCAAGCGCATGAACCAACCCGGTGTGTCGCTTGTTAGGATCACACGTGCCGTGCGACCACTCAGCATCGGAGCAGGGAAACCAATCTTGGTCGTGTTCCTTGTGTCGAACGTTCGCCCCGGGATGAACATCCGGTCAATTAGCCCTTTCAGTTTCGCCGGCAACCCGCCCCACCACATCGGTGTCGTCAGCACCAAGTGCTCGCTCCACTCGAAGTCCTGAAGCACTTTTTCCAGTGCAGGTTCTAGCGGTTTGAAATCGTGGTAGTTGCCCTGCCCGAAGTCGTGATCGAATTGCAAATCGCTCAGGTGGACTATTCGGACTTCGTGCCCATGCTCTTGGGCGGCGTCACTGTAGGTTTGTGCAAAAGTTCGGGACAAGCTGCTTTCGGCAGGGTGCCCATTAAGGATTAGGATTTTCTTGCGTTGCATTGGGGAACTCCAAAAATGACCGTGGTCATTTTATAGAATCAAAAAATGACCGCGGTCAATTAAAAATTTGACCATGGTCAAAAAACATGCAAATTGGACCCATGCAAAAGACGACTCAAAAACGTACCCTCAAAACTCGGGCTAATCTGATCGCCGCCTCAGAGCAGGTTATTCAAAGGTCTGGCTACGAAGCTTTGAGAGTAGAAGAGGTCGTTCAGACCGCCGGGGTCGCCAAAGGTACCTTCTTTGCCCATTTCCGTGACAAAGACGCGCTGATGGAAATACTGATCGCGGCAAAACTAAATGCTTGTCTGGATCAGTCAGAAGCGGGAACAGCCCCCAAAACGGTCTCGGAGATCGTCGCTGCCCTTGCGCCGGTGCACAGTTTCATGACGTCCGAACGGTATGTGTTCGACCTGTTGATCAGATATTCAGGTGCGACAGCTATCTCAGACGTGGGCCCGATAGCATATTGTTTTGAAAGGTACTTTCGCGTCGTGATGATGTGGCTCGACGATGCGGAATTCCGAAAGGACGTTTCATCAGATCTTTTGGCTGAAGGTGTACAAGCCTTTGCCATTCAGGCCATGTCCCTGAGGTTCTGCGCTTTGCACTCGGCACAAACATTCACTGACAGGCTGGAAGTGTATCTGGACGCTTGGTTGACCCCGGCAACATAAGCGCTGCCGAGGTCAATTTGGTTAACTGTGGATAGGACCGTCGCCACAAGCCAAAGCGGCCTCGCGTACGGCTTCCGAATAGGTCGGGTGGGCGTGGCAGGTCAGGGCCAGATCTTCGGCAGATGCCCCAAATTCCATCGCAACGCAAACCTCGTGGATCAAGTCACCCGCCGCCGGACCTATAATGTGGCAGCCCAGAATGCGGTCGGTTTCCTTGTCGGCTAGGATTTTCACAAACCCGTCCGTCATCAAGTTTGCCTTGGCGCGACCGTTCCCCATGAAGTTGAATTTCCCAACTTTGTAGGCGCGGCCTTGTGCCTTGAGAGTTTCTTCGGTTTCACCAACGTTGGCGACTTCTGGCCATGTGTAGATCACGCCCGGAATAACGCCATAATTGACGTGGCCGTGTTTGCCCGCGACCTGCTCGGCGACTGCCAGGCCTTCGTCTTCGGCCTTGTGGGCCAACATCGGGCCTTCGGTCACATCGCCGATGGCATAGATACCTGGCACATTGGTCTGCCAATCGGCTCCAACCTTAATTTGTCCGCGCTGGGTCATTTCGACGCCCAGAGCGTCCAGACCCAAACCGTCCGAGAACGGCTTGCGGCCAGTGGCGACCAGTACCGTATCGGCTTCGACCACATGTTCGCTGTCATCCTTGCGCAGCTTGTAGGTGACTTTCGCCTTGGTTTTTGTGGCCTCGGTCTTTTGAACCGCAGCGCCCATGACAAATTTCAGACCCTGCTTTTTGAGGATTCGCTGGAATGTCTTTTGCACCTCTGGGTCCATACCCGGAGTGATAACATCAAGGAACTCGATTACGGTGACTTCAGCGCCCAGACGCTGATAGACCGAGCCCAATTCCAGACCGATCACGCCCGCGCCGATCACGACCATCTTTTTGGGAACCTTGCCCAGCGTTAATGCTCCGGTCGAAGTTACGACGACCTTCTCGTCCACCTCGACACCAGGCAGTGAGGATGCCTCAGACCCCGAAGCGATGATAATGTTCTTAGCGGTGTGGACTTCGTCGCCCACCTTGACCTGACCCGCGCCGGGGATCGAGCCCCAACCCTTCAACCAATCGATCTTGTTCTTTTTGAACAGGAACTCGACACCTTTGGTATTTCCAAGGACAACCTCGTCCTTGTAGGCCAGCATCTGTTTCCAGTCGACCGAAGGGCTTTTGCCCTTCAAGCCCATCTTCGCAAAGTTGTGCTCGGCCTCGTGCAACTGGTGCGAAGCATGCAACAGCGCTTTGGACGGAATACATCCAACGTTCAGGCAGGTGCCGCCCAGTGTTTCGCGCCCTTCGACACAGGCGGTCTTAAGACCTAACTGCGCGCAACGGATCGCGCAAACATAGCCGCCGGGACCAGAGCCAATTACGATGACGTCATAATTTGCCATTTTATTCTCCTAGAACCCAAGGAATTAACCTTGAAAAGCGCAGCCACCGAATGGTGGCCAGCGCATAATTTTTTAAACTGGCGTCAGCACTTTGACCTGAATATGCGCAACGCCTCCACGTTCGTGGTGCATGGCTAGCTCCTCAGATTCAAGAAAACTCTGCGCGCGGTCCAGATCAGTGATCTCGAAAAGGGCGACGGCATGATCTTTTTGTTCCGGGTCTTTCCAGATGTGGAGGTCGCGGATACCCGCGGCCTCGCGCATCTTTTTGTCCTCGTTAAACACCTTCAGCCAGACATCGAAATCGGCCACATCGGCTTGCCAGAGTACATGTGTCGCCATGATTACAGATCCATCAGCAGGCGGCGCGGATCTTCCAGCGCCTCTTTGACACGAACAAGGAAGGTCACCGCGCCTTTGCCGTCAACGATCCGGTGGTCATAGGACAGCGCCAGATACATCATCGGACGGATCACGACCTGACCGTTGATTGCCATTGGACGGTCTTGGATCTTGTGCATGCCCAGAATACCCGATTGCGGGGGGTTCAGGATCGGCGAGGACATGAGCGAGCCATAGACGCCACCGTTTGAAATGGTGAAGGTGCCGCCCTGCATTTCTTCCATTGAAAGTTTGCCGTCGCGGGCGCGCTTGCCTTTCTCGGCGATGGCTTTTTCGATCTCGGCAAAGGACATCGAGTCCGCGTCGCGGATCACCGGCACCACAAGACCGGTCGGCGTACCGGCGGCCACGCCCATGTGGACGAAGTTCTTGTAGACGATGTCCGTGCCGTCAATCTCGGCGTTCACCTCGGGAACTTCTTTCAGCGCATGGCAGCAGGCTTTGGTGAAGAACGACATAAAGCCCAGACGCACGCCGTGCTTCTTTTCGAACTCGTCCTTGTACTGGCTACGCAGGGCCATCACCTCGGTCATGTCGACCTCGTTATAGGTGGTCAACATCGCTGCGGTGTTTTGGCTGTCTTTCAGGCGCTTGGCGATGGTCTGGCGTAGGCGGGTCATCTTGACCCGCTCTTCGCGGGCAGCATCGCTGGCTGCAACAGGTGCACGTGGGGCCGGAGCAGGGGCTGCTGCAGGCGCAGGGGCCGGAGTACCTGCGGTTGCCACGGCGCGCGCCACATCTTCTTTCATGATACGACCGTCGCGGCCAGTACCAGTGACCTGACCGGCGGTTAAACCGGCTTCAGCCATTGCTTTCTCCGCGGACGGAGCGTTGGCGACATCCTTACTTGCGGTAGCCTCGGCAGGTTCTGCTGCTGCGGCCGGAGCCGCCGCTGGGGCGGCAACTGCGTCAGCCCCCGAGATCACGGCCAACTTGGCTGTGGCATCCACCGTGGTGCCTTCGGGCGCTGCGATTTCCGCCAAAACTCCAGCCGCGGGGGCCGGAACCTCGACTGATACCTTGTCGGTTTCCAGTTCGCACAGCATTTCGTCCTGCGCCACGGCGTCGCCAACCTGTTTGAACCAAGTGGAAACGGTGGCCTCGGTGACGGATTCACCCAGCGTCGGCACCATCACATCGATGCTGCCACCACTTGCGGCAGGGGCGGCCTCGGCTGCGGGGGCTGGTGCTGCGGCAGGCGCTGCAGCAGCACCTTCACCTGCGGTGATAGTGGCCAGCAGCGCGTCTACGCCCACGGTTTCACCTTCGGCGGCGACAATCTCGCCCATTACGCCTGCGGCGGGAGCGGGCACCTCAACTGTGACTTTGTCGGTTTCAAGCTCACAGAGCATCTCATCCACGGCCACTGCATCACCGGGTTTCTTGAACCAGGTGGCAACCGTGGCTTCGGTCACGGATTCGCCTAGCGTAGGTACACGAACTTCAATGGTCATCGTTTATTTTCCTTCGAGGCTCAGCGCTTCGTTCACAAGCGCCTCTTGTTGAGCTTTGTGTTGGCTGGCCAGACCCGTCGCGGGCGAAGCCGAGGTTGCACGACCGACGTAGCGCGGTCTTGTACTTTTGGCACCGATACGGGTCAGTACCCATTCGATATTGGGTTCGATAAAGGTCCAGGCGCCCTGGTTTTTGGGTTCTTCCTGACACCAGAGCATTTCCGCCCCTTTGAAGCGCTCAAGCTCATTGATCAGCGAGTGGGCAGGGAAGGGGTAGAACTGTTCGATCCGCATCAGGTAGACATCGTCGATGCCGCGGGCGTCGCGTTCTTCCAGCAGGTCATAGTAGACCTTGCCGGAACACATTACGACCCGCTTGATCTTGTCATCCTTGACTAGTTTGGTGTCGGAATTGCCGTGTTGCGCATCATCCCAAAGCACCCGGTGGAAACTTGATCCGGTTGTGAATTCCTCGGCGGTGCTGACCGCAAGCTTGTGGCGAAGCAACGATTTTGGCGTCACCAGGATCAGCGGTTTGCGGAAGGTACGGTGAAGCTGACGGCGCAGAATGTGGAAATAGTTCGCGGGCGTCGTACAGTTCGCAACGATCCAGTTGTCCTGACCACACATCTGCAAGAACCGTTCAAGCCGTGCGGACGAATGCTCTGGGCCTTGGCCTTCGAAACCATGCGGCAGCAGGGTCACCAGGCCGGACATCCGCAGCCATTTGCTTTCACCTGAGCTGATGAACTGGTCGAACATGATCTGCGCGCCGTTTGCAAAATCACCGAACTGTGCTTCCCACAGGGTCAATGCGTTTGGTTCAGCCAACGAGTAGCCGTATTCAAAGCCCAGAACCGCATACTCCGAAAGCATCGAGTCGATCACGTCGTATTTTGACTGGCCTGCTCGGATGTTGTTCAGCGGGTAGTACCGTTCTTCAGTTTCCTGATGAACAAAGCCCGAGTGGCGCTGACTGAACGTGCCACGCGTCGCGTCCTGACCGGACAAGCGCACCGGGAAACCGTCGGTCAGCAATGAGCCAAATGCCAATGCTTCGCCGGTGGCCCAGTCGAAGCCTTTGCCGCTGTCGAACATTTGTTTTTTATGTTCCAACAGGCGCGCAACGGTTTTGTGAACCGCTATATCCTCGGGCGCGTGCGTTAGCGCATTGCCAACCTCTGCCAGAGTTTCCGGCGCGATCGCCGTTTCGCCGCGAACATATTCGTCCTTGTTCTTGTCCAGATGCGACCACCGCCCGTCCAGCCAGTCCGCTTTGTTCGGCTTATAGTCTTTGCCTGCCTCAAACTCATCATTGAGATGGGCCTGGAAGGCGGCCTTCATATCTTCGATCTCACCTTCCGGGATCAGGCCGTCTTTGACTAGACGCTCGGTGTACAGGCTGAGCGTGGTTTTATGGGTTTTGATCTTCTTGTACATAATCGGGTTGGTAAACATGGGCTCGTCGCCCTCGTTGTGACCAAACCGGCGGTAGCAGAAGATGTCGATGACCACATCTTTGTGGAACTTCTGGCGGAATTCGGTCGCCACCTTGGCCGCGTGCACCACGGCTTCGGGGTCGTCACCGTTCACATGGAAGATCGGCGCCTCAACCATCAGCGCAATATCGGTTGGATAGGGGCTGGAGCGGCTAAAGTGCGGCGCAGTGGTAAAGCCGATCTGGTTGTTCACCACGATATGCATAGTGCCGCCGGTCTTGTGGCCCTTCAGGCCGGATAGGCCAAAACCTTCGGCCACGACACCCTGACCGGCAAAGGCCGCGTCGCCATGCAGCAGGATGCCCATCACAGCAGTACGGTCTTCGTCGTTCAGCTGATCCTGTTTGGCGCGAACCTTGCCCAGAACCACAGGGTTCACAGCCTCAAGGTGTGAGGGGTTGGCGGTCAGCGACAGGTGCACGCTGTTGCCGTCGAATTCGCGGTCACTGGAAGCACCCAGGTGATATTTCACGTCGCCTGATCCATCCACGTCTTCGGGCTTGAAACTGCCGCCCTGGAATTCATTGAAGATTGCGCGATAGGGTTTGCGCATCACGTTGGCCAGAATGTTCAGGCGACCACGGTGCGGCATGCCAATAACGATGTCCCTTACGCCCAAGGCACCACCGCGCTTGATGATCTGCTCCATCGCGGGGATCAGGCTTTCGCCACCGTCCAAACCAAAGCGCTTGGTGCCCATGTATTTGACGTGAAGGAATTTCTCGAACCCCTCGGCCTCGACCATTTTGTTCAGGATCGCCTTTCGGCCTTCCTTGGTGAACTGGATTTCCTTGCCAAATCCTTCGATCCGTTCCTTCAGCCAAGCTGCCTGCTCGGGATCGGAAATGTGCATGTATTGCAGCGCGAAGGTGCCGCAATAGGTGCGTTTTACGATCTCGACGATCTGGCGCATGCTGGCCATCTGCAAGCCCAGCACGTTGTCGATAAATATCGGCCGGTCCATGTCGGCTTCGGTGAAGCCATAGGTCTTGGGGTCCAACTCGGGGTGGGTGCTGGCGGCACGCATGCCCAGCGGGTCCAGATCGGCGGCCAGATGGCCCCGGATCCGATAAGCCCGGATCAGCATCAGTGCCCGCAGACTGTCCAGCACAGCGCGCTTGATTTGGTCATCGCTGACCTGAACACCCTTATCCGCCGCCTTTTCCTTAATCTTTTTGCCGGCTGCTTTGGCGTCGATCTCGGCCCACTCGCCGGTCAGAGCACCAGTCAGATCATCGGCCGGCATCGGGGGCCAGTCGGTGCGCGCCCAAGACGGCCCTTCGGCCTCTTTCTGAACGTCCGGCGTGGCGTCGCCCATGGCCTTGAAGAACTCTGCCCAGGCGGCATCCACCGCGCCGGGGTTCTTGGTGTACTGGGCATAGAGCTGCTCCAGATACTCGGCATTGTGCCCCTGCATGAAGCTTGAGGCGTGGAACGCGGAATTGGGCGTATGTTCGGTCATTGGGCTACCTCATATGGGTTGGGACCGTATTGATTGGTGCCTGGTTGGCTGGGGCGGGTCAGCCACCACAGCACCAGGAGGGGCGACACAAACAGGATCAGCAGTGTCGGAATGACGATCAGCAAAGTCGCACGTGTGAACAGGATGTCCAAATTGCCACCGTGCTGGAAGCTGGACGCAAGGCCGATGCCAAAGAACATAATCGCAACTGCGCCAAGGATCAGCAGGATCGGCAGCAAGGCATACAGCCCGCTGCGTCCGGTATCATGCATCCTTCGCCACGCAACGGCGAGATGCGGGAAGAACACGATCAGGCTGACGATGCTTTGCACGGGTTGCGAGGACGTAGCGGTGACGGACTTCACCTCATCCGTCTGCGTCGTAGCGACCTGAGTGAAAAACTGCCAGTCGATGATCCCGGCGATAAAGCTCCAGATCACGATGAACAGGAAAAAGAACCAGTATTCTGGCCGTGAGGCACGACCCGAGAAGGTGAAGAACTTGGAGAAACAGGTGCGAATGGCGTCGGAGAAGGTCATGGTCGGTCTCTTCTCCTCAGTTCTCACTAGCGCAATCAAATGTCGTTTGACGCCGTCCTAACAACCAAAGATAGCTTCCCACTCGCACATCAGAGTCCAGACGGGCTGTTCCATCAAGTTGTGAGCACCACATTTCAGCTGCCGCTCGCATTTCTTGTTGGTCAATACGAATGCTGAAATATGTAAAAGCGATTTTGTCGCCGTCCAATATGTCTGTCTCGGCACCATGCACACCCGGTATGGCTCGCACGATGAACTGATCCATTGGAGTGATTTTAGTATTTTGAGCTGCGACAGATGTTCCCGAGCAAATTATCAAGACGGCAATAATCGCCCGAAGGGCACCGCCGGGCAGCGCCCGACGCGCCCCCCAGGGCGGGCGCATTTCGCCCACCCTCGGGCCGGGCGCTGCCCTCAGAGCATATGCCCGGTTCATGGTCACTTACCCAATCGCTTCCAGCACAGCCTCGCCCAGCTGCGCCGGGCTTTCGGCCACGACGATACCGGCTGAGCGCATGGCTTCGATCTTGTCCTCGGCACCGCCTTTGCCACCGGCTACAATCGCGCCTGCGTGGCCCATGCGGCGGCCCGGAGGGGCTGTGCGGCCTGCGATGAACCCGGCGGTCGGCTTTTTGCGGCCTTTCTTGGCCTCATCCGCCAGGAATTGCGCGGCTTCTTCTTCGGCCGAGCCGCCGATCTCACCGATCATGATGATCGACTCGGTTTCGTCATCGGCCAGGAACCATTCCAGCACGTCGATATGCTCGGTGCCTTTGATCGGGTCGCCGCCGATGCCCACACAGGTGGACTGGCCCAGTCCTACGTCAGTTGTCTGTTTCACGGCTTCATAAGTAAGTGTACCTGAACGGCTTACAACACCCACGCTGCCGCGCTTGTGGATGTGGCCGGGCATGATACCGATCTTGCAGGCGTCGGGCGTAATGACGCCGGGGCAGTTCGGGCCGATCAGGCGCGAGTTTGAGCCTTCCAGCGCGCGCTTCACTTTCATCATGTCCAGAACCGGGATGCCTTCGGTGATGCAGACGATCACTTCCATCTCGGCGTCAATCGCTTCGAGGATCGAGTCCGCCGCGAAGGGCGGTGGCACGTAAATCACCGAGGCATTGGCTTCGGTCACGTGCTTGGCTTCGTGGACTGAATTGAACACGGGCAGGCCCAGATGTTCCATCCCGCCTTTGCCGGGGGTCACGCCGCCGACCATCTTGGTGCCATAAGCAATGGCCTGTTCGCTGTGGAATGTGCCCTGCGAGCCGGTAAAGCCCTGACAGATCACTTTGGTGTTTTCGTCGATGAGTACGGCCATTAGTATTTTCCTCGATGTGTCTCTGAGCCAATATCAAGCTTGATTGGCCCTAATCTTTCATATGTTCCGGAAACTTCGGTCAAATGCGGGATCGGTTCTACGCCTTCTCCAACAAATGGACCCGGGGTAAGCTGGAGCCAAAGAACACGGCTATCGACGCGATCAACTTTGCACTTCGCAGAGATATTGTATGCTTTTTTCAGGGTTATTCCTGCGACGGGCCATCCCATGTCGGACTGACCATCAAATGCCGTTATGCTGAACCACGTCAGAGTTTCGTAGCGATTTAAAGCTGAGTTAGCTTTGCTTTCAGAATCAACTTCCAAACCGGCAAACATTTCATTCTGTTGGTCGAACCAATCATACAAAAAATAAATGCAAGCTGACTGCGCTTCTGATGGCTGACTGGACAACTCCCGTTCCCAATTGAAGTACCAATAGGTCTCAGCGCGAAGTGGCATCACGCTCAGACCTAATAACGCGAGAATTGAAAACGAAAGTTTCAAATCTCTACCCCTTAACCGCCTTCACGATCTTCTCGGCGCCGTCTTTCAGGTTGTCCGCCGCGATCACGTCTAGGCCAGAGGTGTTGATGATCTCTTTGCCCTTCTCGACATTCGTGCCTTCCAGACGCACGACCAGCGGAACCTGCAGGCCGACCTCTTTCACCGCGGCGACAACGCCTTCGGCAATGACGTCACAGCGCATGATGCCGCCGAAGATGTTGACCAGAATGCCTTTGACGTTCGGGTCCGAGGTGATGATCTTGAACGCCTCGGTCACTTTCTCTTTGGTGGCACCGCCGCCCACGTCGAGGAAGTTGGCAGGCTCGGCGCCATACAGCTTGATGATGTCCATTGTGGCCATCGCCAGACCGGCACCGTTCACCATGCAGCCGATCTCACCATCCAGCGCGATGTAGTTCAGATCGTACTTGGAGGCTTCCAGTTCCTTGGGATCTTCCTCGGTCGTGTCGCGCAGCTCGGCGATGTCTGGGTGGCGGTAAACCGCGTTGCCGTCAAAGCCCAGCTTGGCGTCCAACACCTTGAGGTCGCCGCCTTCGGCAACGATCAGCGGGTTGATTTCCAGCATCTCCATGTCCTTCTCGACGAAGGCTTTGTAGAGGATTCCCATCAGACGCACACATTGCTTGATCTGCGCACCTTCCAGACCCAGCGAAAAGGCGATGCGACGGCCATGATAAGGCTGATAACCGGTCGCGGGATCAACCGAGAAGGACAGGATTTTCTCGGGCGTCTCAGCGGCCACTTCTTCGATATCCATGCCACCCTCGGTCGAGCAGACGAACGAGATGCGGCTGGTCTGGCGATCCACCAGCAGAGCAAGGTAAAGTTCGCGTTCAATGCCGGAACCGGCCTCGATATAGATTCGGTTGACTTGCTTGCCCGCCGGACCGGTCTGATGCGTGACCAGCGTGCGGCCCAGCATCTTCTTGGCTTCGTCAGCGGCTTCTTCAACCGATTTGGTCAGACGGACACCGCCTTTTTCACCAGCGTCGGCCTCTTTGAAAGACCCCTTGCCGCGACCCCCTGCGTGGATTTGCGCTTTGACAACCCAAAGCGGGCCATCCAGTTCACCAGCTGCGGTTTTGGCTTCCTCGGCGCGCAGAACCGCGCGACCTTCGGAGACCGGTGCGCCATAGCTGCGAAGTAGAGCTTTGGCCTGATATTCGTGAATGTTCATCAACACTGTCCCGTCTGACTACGATTAATCAGTTATAGAGGGTCGTAGAGCACAAATATAAAGGGCTTTTTGACGACTCAGTGCTTTTTCACGAAGTTTTTCGTGATTTGTGATCACAGTATTTTGGGGTGTGATCACAAAATGTGAGACCCCCTTTTTTGATTCGATTCTCTGCCAGCCAAAGGGATCGCTGCGCAAACTGCAAGGGACACCAAAGAAACTGGCTAAGCAACTCTTTAGGCAAGATGTATTGTAAAGCGTTTAAGATACGCGTTCGAAGATGTAGAAATCCGCAAACGATGTATTATCGGGGTCTTCAGGGTCAAACGGGTAGCGGTTGGGAATACGCTCGACGATACGGAACCCGGGCCTGTGTGTTTCGACCCAATCGGTAAAGAGTCTGTGCCGAACATGTTTCCGAGTGTGTTTTTCGTCTTTGTTTGATGAATAAATGATTACGAAACGCGTCGATGCGTCAAAAAGCGTTTCCATGTACTTGGTGAAAACGTCATCTTCAACCAGATGATAAATAACATCGAGAGAGAGAGTTAGATCAGCTTTTCGACGATCATAATCAAGGACGTTTTCGAAGGTTTTGGTTGCGTCCTCTGCGAATTTTTCCCGGCAGCTATCCACGGCTGTTTGCGAAACGTCGATGCCTAGGTACTCAGGGTATTTTGCCAAGGAGAGCTGGTTGCCGTCGCCAGAGCCAAACTCGATTACAAAGCTTAAACCGTGATTTGCCACAAATTCGTTCAGCACGCTTGCTTTGAATTCCGCAAGACGCCCATAACTTCCAGCTCCTGAATTGCGCCCGAGATGATATCTTTCTTCCCAATATTGATCCGAAGTTGAAAACTCGAGGCGCTTTTTTTGCGAGGTGTCTGGGCTGTCTTCATTAGATCGAAATTGGTTCCGCGCTTTTGACGGAAGGGGAATCCATGCAAGAAAATTCTTCAGGGCTCTATTTCGCATATTTTGCCTACTTGTAAGTGGATTTAAAGCGCCAATGCACCTGACTTAGATGTATGGGACAAACTTGCATTTATATAGTGCTTCTTATGGTAACTAAGACTACAGACGCCATCAATATGAGTTGTGTCTTATACTCAACATATCGAACTTAAGTAGACATTGGTTTGAGGCGATTGCTGCCTAAAGATTCCTTGCGTCGAGACGGGTTTGCCCAAAAAAGCCCCACGGTACAGCGCGGGGCCTTGGGTCTTATTTGTTACTGGCCATGATGAGCACTAGCGGTCGTGACCTGCGCTGGATGTTACGCCAACGAGCTGTCGATACCTTTGCACGCTTCGATCAGACCTTTAACGGCGTTGACCGAGTTGTCGAAGCCGGCTTGCTCGTCTTCGTTCAGCTTGATGTCGACGATACGTTCGATGCCGCCAGCACCGATCACAGTGGGAACGCCGACATACATGCCATCTACGCCGAATTCGCCATTACAGTGAGCGGCGCAAGGCAGAACGCGTTTTTGGTCTTTCAGGTAGGCCTCGGCCATTTCAATCGCCGAAGTGGCGGGCGCGTAATAGGCCGAGCCGGTTTTCAGCAGGCCGACAATCTCGGCGCCGCCGTCGCGGGTGCGTTGAACGATGGCGTCCAGCTTGTCCTGCGTGGTCCAGCCCATCTCGACCAGATCAGGCAGCGGGATACCCGCAACGGTCGAGTAGCGAACCGACGGTACCATGGTATCGCCGTGACCGCCCAGAACGAATGCTGTGACGTCGCGCATCGACACGTTGAACTCTTCCGCCAAGAAATGTGCGAAACGGGCCGAGTCCAATACGCCAGCCATGCCGCAGACCTTGTTGTGCGGCAGGCCTGAGAATTCACGCAGAGCCCAGACCATTGCGTCCAGCGGGTTGGTGATGCAGATCACGAACGCGTCGGGCGCGTGGGCGGCAATGCCTTCACCAACCGACTTCATGACTTTCAGGTTGATGCCCAGCAGGTCATCACGGCTCATGCCCGGTTTGCGCGCCACACCGGCGGTGACAATGCAAACGTCCGCGCCAGCGATGTCGGCATAGTCGCTGGTGCCAGACATGGCAGCGTCGAACCCTTCGGAGGGGCCGGATTCAGCGATGTCGAGTGCCTTGCCTTGCGGCAGGCCGTCGGCGATGTCGAACAGGACAACGTCGCCCAGTTCTTTAACAGCTGCGAGATGGGCAAGCGTGCCACCGATGTTCCCCGCGCCAATCAACGCGATCTTGGGTCTGGCCATTTGGATTATCTCCGGTCGGTTTTGAAATCGCGGTTGTGCTAGTCGTTTAAAGGGGTTCTTGCAAGTGCTACTAGGCGCGGCATGCAACCGCATACCGTTTGCAAATGGGGCGGTGGTTGCGCTAAACGGCCAATAAGACAAGCCTATAACCGGGATGCTGCATGTTCGAACTGAACTTGATGTTTTTTGCTGTGGCGATCCCGGCAGTGATCTTTGCTGGCATCTCCAAGGGTGGGTTCGGCTCTGGCGTGGCCTTTGCTTCGTCGTCGATTCTGGCCTTGATATTAGAGCCGGGGCAGGCGCTCGCGCTTATGTTGCCTATTCTTATGGTGATCGATCTGGCAACGCTTGGACCCTATTGGAAGCGCTGGAGCTGGCCAGATGCGCGTTTGTTAATCTTGGGCGGCGTTCCCGGGGTGGCTTTGGGGGCGTGGCTGTATCGCGCCACGGATGACGACCTACTGCGACTTTTGATAGGGGGGATTTCTGTCGGTTTTGTTGTCTGGCACATCGCCCAAAGCAAAGGCCTGATCCGGGGTTTTACGAACCGCTTGCCGCCACCTGCAGGTCTTTTCGCAGGGCTAGTCGCTGGTTTCACCAGTTTCGTCAGCCATGCCGGAGGCCCGCCTGCAGCTGTGTATCTGTTGTCTCAAAGGCTGACAAAAACCGAGTTCCAAGCCTCAACCGTGCTTGTGTTCTGGGTCATCAATTTCGCAAAATTTGTGCCCTACGCCTATCTGGGTCTGTTTACTTGGCACACCGCATGGGCAGATTTGCTGCTGACACCCTTTGCGATACTCGGTGCCTGGCTGGGCGTTCGGGCGCATTTCATGCTGTCCGAGCGCCTGTTCTTTGGCATTGCATATGTGCTGCTGACTCTGACAGGCAGCAAACTGATCTGGGACGCGCTTACTTAAACGTTTGGCGGCAGTGCCTTTTTAGTCTGTTCATAGGCTTGCCCCGAAGCGACGAGACAGGTGATCCCATCTGGCAAAGTCGCCGTGATCGTCCAGCTGCCGGTTTGATCCGAGGCATAGATCTCCATCACTGCGCCCTGCTGTGCGATCCCGATCCCGCGGCGCGTCTCGCCGTGAATTTCCGCCAATCTTTTAACAACGTCCTCACGTGGGCCACAGGAACGCGCCTGAACCTGTTGTGCGGCTAGGACAATGATTCCAAGGCCCATCGTCATCTTGAGTAGTGTCTTGTGCATCGGCGAACCCTCTCGTTTTCATAAGGTCTCAGGGTGAAGTGCACAGGGCGAAATCTGGTTAAAGTGTCGAACGTTGCGTCCTGAATGCTGCAGCGCGGCGATTTTCTTCTTGAACTTTCCGGAAAAAAGTGCCCCTTTTCGCGCAACATTCTTTCAAAGGGAGAGGCCAATGGACCCTCGTCAGCGACCTTATCGCTCAGTCCTGTATATACCTGGGTCCCGTGATCGGGCGCTGGACAAGGCGCGGACTTTGGCCGTGGACGCCATTATCTTTGACCTTGAAGACGCGGTTGCGGCGGATGAGAAAGTCAACGCTCGTGGCACGCTCGGCGCAGCACTTTCGTCAGGGGGGTACGGTCAGCGCGTCAAGATCGTGCGCATAAACGGGCTGGATACTGAATGGGGTCGGGCAGATGCCGAGGCCGTGCGCGAGATGGATGCGGACGTGGTGTTGTTGCCCAAGGTGAATTCCGCTGCCGATGTGGATGCTCTGGCTGCGATCACCAGTGACATGCCGATCTGGGCGATGATGGAGACCCCGCGCGGTATGTTGAATGCCGCAGAAATTGCCGCGCACCCGCTGATGACCGGTTTTGTCATGGGGACCAACGATTTGGCCAAAGACCTGCAAACCCGGTTCCGCCCGGACCGCCTGCCACTGATGACTTCGCTGGGGCTTTGCCTGCTGGCCGCCAAAGCCGAAGGGCTGATCATCGTCGACGGGGTTTATAACGCGTTCAAGGACAATGACGGTCTGGCTGCGGAGTGTGAACAAGGCCGTGACATGGGCTTTGATGGCAAAACGCTGATCCATCCGGCGCAGATCGATGTCACAAACGCAGCCTTTGCGCCGTCCGAAGCCGAAATCGACCTTGCCCGTCGTCAGATCGCAGCCTTTGAAGAAACCGAGTCGCAAGGGCAGGGCGTCGCTGTTGTCGACGGGAAGATTGTTGAAAACCTGCATGTTGTAACTGCGCGCGAAACTCTGGCAAAAGCAGAGGCGATTTCAGCTTTGCAAGCGGGGTAAGCCAGCATGGGCTTTGTTTTACTGATCCTTGGTGTGGCACTGTGGTGGGCCGCACATCTGTTCAAACGCGTGATGCCTGCGCAGCGCGCGGCAATGGGCAATGGCGGCAAAGGTGCGGTGGCGCTGGCGCTGGTGGCCGCGATTCTGCTGATGATCTTCGGGTATCGCATGACCGACACTGTGTTTGTTTGGGCCCCGCCGACCTTCCTGATCCACGTCAACAACCTTCTGGTGTTGATCGCGATCTTCTTGATGAGTCCCGCTGGAACCAAAGGCCGCCTGTTGAACAAGCTGCGCCATCCTATGCTGGGCGGGTTCAAGCTGTGGGCCTTTGCGCATCTGATGGTGAACGGCGATCTGGCCTCGATCATTCTGTTCGGCGGGTTGCTGGCTTGGGCGGTCGTCGAAGTTATCGTGATCAACAAGTCCGAGCCTAAATGGACACCCGGTGAACCCGGAACCTATGGAAAGGACGCGATGTTCTTTGTCGCGTCTATCGTGCTATTGGGCGTGATCGGTTACATACACGGGCTGGTCGGCCCGAACCCATTCGGCGGATAAGGAATAAAATTAATGACAAAACTCTATCGCCTTCTGACCGAAGAAGACACATCGGCCTTCTGTCACAAGGTTTCAGATGCACTGGCCAAAGGGTGGGAACTCTATGGCCAACCTTCCTATGCCTATGACGAAAACAGCCGAATGATGCGCTGCGCACAGGCCGTAACCAAAGAGGTCGAGGCCGACTATTCCCCTGATATGAAACTGGGACAGCAATAATGGCAAAAACAAATCCAGGTCGTTTTTTCGAAGACTATGCCGTCGGACAGGTCCTGCAACACGCGGTCCCCCGCACTGTTACCGAAGGAGAGCGGGGTCTTTACCACGCGCTCTATCCGGCACGTCACGCGCTTTATTCCTCGGACGAGTTTGCGGGTGTCTGCGGATTTGATGAAAGCCCAATCGACGATCTGGCGGCCTTCCACGTGGTTTTCGGAAAGACCGTCCCGGATGTCTCACTGAATGCGGTTGCCAATCTGGGCTATGCCGAAGGGCGTTGGTTACAGCCGGTTTACATGGGCGACACGCTGCGCGCCGTCTCTGAGGTGATCGGGGTCAAACAGAACTCGAACGGCAAGACTGGCGTGGTCTGGGTGCGGACACGTGGTTTGAACCAGATGGACGAAGTGGTTATTGAATTTGTCCGCTGGGTGATGGTGCGCAAGGCGAACCCGGATTCACCCGCGCCCGAGGCGGTTGTGCCGGACTTAAAACAGGCGCTGGCGCCAAGCGATCTGGTGATCCCCGAGGGATTGGATTTTTCAAACTACGATTTCACCTTGGCGGGAGAGCCACATCGCTGGGGCGATTACGAGGTTGGCGAAACCATTGACCACGTAGACGGTGTAACGGTCGAAGAGGCCGAGCATATGCTGGCCACTCGTCTGTGGCAGAACACCGCGAAGGTGCATTTCGACCTGAGTGCCCGGCCAGAGGGGCGGCTAATCTATGGCGGCCACGTGATCTCAATGGCACGGGCCTTGTCCTTCAACGGTCTGGCCAATGCACAGATGATTGTTGGCCTAAATGGTGGGACTCATGCCAACCCTTGTTTTGCGGGCGACACCATCAAGGCGTGGTCCGAAGTTCTGGACAAAGCCGAAACCAAGGTTCCCGGCGTAGGGGCCATCCGTTTGCGGCTGGTGGCTACCAAAGGTGGAGAGCCGTTTGATTTGAAAGACGAAGACGGACGCTATCAGCCGAATGTTCTGTTGGACCTTGATTATTGGGCGTTGATGCCGATCGGAGTCCGCTTACATTGATGTGATCGCAGTCTGCGCCAATCGTGCTAGGCTGCGATCATGATATTGCTTCGCTCACTCGCTGCGTGTCTGTTCCTAACCCCGCCAGCTATGGCCTGTGATCTGGCCTTAGCGCTGGCTGTGGACGTGTCGGGATCGGTCGACTCAACCGAGTATCGCATTCAGATGGATGGTCTGGCCGCAGGTTTGCGCGATCCATTGGTGTCCGAGGCGTTGGTTCGCGGACAGGCGCAATTGATGCTGGTGCAGTGGACCGGAGCTTCCAGGCAAAAAGTAACGGTACCCTGGACAAAGATCGACAGCTTTGGCGCGCTCGAAAAGTTCGCAGAGCAGGTCGCAAGCGATCAGAGAGTTTGGCGCAATTTTTCGACGGCAATCGGTGAGGCGCTGGAAATGACCATGTCCAATTTCGACGCGGTCGCGAATTGCAAACGGCACTTGATAGACATTTCGGGCGACGGGGTTTCGAACGAAGGTGTTGAACCGTCTGAATTGCACAAAGCCCTGCGCACACGCGGCGTGACGGTCAATGCTATCGCCATTGAAGAAAGCGAACCGGACCTGACGGCGTATTTCTTTGAAAACGTTATTGTCGGAGAAGGGGCCTTTGTGGTGTCTGCCGCTGGCTTTGCCGATTACCCCGAACGGATTCGAAAAAAGCTATTGCGTGAAGTTACGCAGCAATCCGCATCCTTGAAAAGATAGGCGCAGATTCGTGATCACAATGCTTTTCTCCTGAAAACGCTAACATTCATGCGATTGAAGGGTTTTTGTGATCACAGTAATATTTTGTGTGATCACATATGCTTAAAAACTGCGACTTAGCATCCATTTTACCTGTTTTTGCGCTCGCAGCACGTGACAGATTGGTAAAAAAGGGTAAAACCACCGGTAGCCAACGAAAGAGGAGCCGACATGGCCGATGTCAATCGGGGCAACCGCCCGCTCTCGCCACACATTATGATTTACCGCCCTCAGATGACGTCTCTGTCTTCAATCATGGTTCGATTGACTGGGATTGGCGTATTCGCTGTTGCAATTCTGGTTGTTTGGTGGCTGCTGGCCGCTTCGACCTCAGAGGCCGCGTTTTCCGGTATCGACGGATTTCTACGCAGCTGGTTCGGCGACATTATTCTGACCGTTGCAACGTGGGGCTTGTGGTATCACACGCTAGGCCGTCTACGTCATGTCCTGTGGGATTTTGGGTACTGCCTTGACGTCGAGGTTGCCGAGAAACTGGGTCTTGGCATGTTCGTTGGCGCGACCCTCCTGACTATCATCACTGTGATTGCGGTTTAAGGAGACGGCACATGCGATATCTGACTGACCGCAAACGCGCGCAGGGTCTGGGCGCAGGCAAGTCCGGCACACAAACCCATTGGAACACCATGGTCCGGGCGATGATCCTCACCGTATTGGTCCCGATTTTCATCTTCACCTTTGGCGCGGGCATCGGCGGAACCTACGAAGAGGTTCTTGCCTATTTCAGCCGGCCGTTCCCGGCGATTGTAACCGCTCTAACTTTGATCGTGGGTCTGTTGCAGCTGATGTACGAAGCGCAGGAAGCCATCGAGGATTATGTGCACGGTGTGGCTGAGAAGGTCTCGCTCGCGGCAATGTGGGCCCTGGGCTACACGCTGATGGCGGCTGGGCTGTTCGCTCTGGTCAAAATGGCCCTGTGACGATGCGCGGTAAGGAATAAGAACAATGACAGCAGCATATGAATATGAAACCCACGAATACGACGTTGTGGTCGTAGGTGCAGGTGGTGCGGGTTTGCGGGCAACGCTGGGTATGGCCGAACAGGGCCTGCGCACGGCTTGTGTCACCAAGGTGTTCCCAACACGGTCGCACACGGTTGCCGCGCAAGGTGGTATCGCCGCATCGCTTTCGAACATGGGCCCGGACCATTGGCAGTGGCACATGTATGACACCGTAAAGGGTTCGGATTGGCTGGGTGACACCGATGCGATGGAGTATCTCGCACGCGAAGCACCGAAAGCGGTCTACGAGCTAGAGCACTATGGCGTGCCTTTCAGCCGCACCGAAGAGGGCAAGATCTATCAACGTCCCTTTGGCGGCCACACTACTGAATTCGGTGAAGGCCCTGCCGTGCAACGGACCTGTGCCGCCGCTGACCGAACTGGCCACGCGATCCTGCATACGCTTTATGGTCAGTCGCTGAAGAACAATGCCGAGTTCTACATCGAATATTTTGCCATCGACCTGATCATGTCTGAGGACGGGCAGTGTCAGGGCGTTGTCTGCTGGAAACTCGACGACGGCACGATGCATGTCTTCAACGCCAAGATGGTGGTGCTGGCGACCGGCGGTTACGGCCGTGCTTATTTCAGTGCAACCTCGGCCCATACCTGCACCGGCGATGGTGGTGGTATGGTGGCCCGCGCGGGTCTGGCACTGCAGGATATGGAGTTCGTTCAATTCCACCCAACGGGCATCTACGGCTCGGGCTGTCTGATCACCGAAGGCGCGCGCGGTGAGGGTGGGTACTTGACCAATTCGGAAGGCGAACGGTTCATGGAGCGCTATGCGCCCCAGTACAAAGACCTCGCACCGCGTGATTATGTTTCGCGCTCAATGACCATGGAAATCCGCGAAGGACGTGGCCATGGCGACAATGGCGACCACATCCACCTGAACCTCAGCCACCTGCCTGCCGAAGCACTGGCGGAACGTCTGCCGGGCATCTCGGAATCGGCACGCGTCTTTGCGGGCGTCGATGTTACCAAGGAACCGATCCCGGTTCTGCCAACCGTGCACTATAACATGGGCGGTATTCCGACCAACTATTGGGGTGAGGTTCTGAACCCCACCGCCGACAACCCAACCGGTGTTGTCCCCGGCCTGATGGCTGTGGGTGAGGCTGGTTGCGCCTCTGTCCATGGCGCGAACCGTCTGGGTTCAAACTCGCTGATTGACCTCGTGGTGTTTGGCCGCGCGGCGGCGATCCGGGCCGGTGAAGTTGTCGATGCGAAGGCTCCGAACCCGGTTCTGAATCAGGCGTCGGTAGACAAGGCATTTGATCGTTTCGACGCGGTTCGCAACGCCAGTGGCGAGATTGCCACTGCGGATCTGCGGTTGGAGATGCAGCGCACCATGCAAGAAGACGCGGCCGTCTTCCGGACTGCCAAGACCATGGCCGAAGGCGTCGAAAAGATGACGGCGATCGCTGCCAAGATGGACGACCTGAAAGTCTCCGACCGCTCACTGGTCTGGAACAGCGATCTTATGGAAACACTGGAACTGACCAACCTGATGCCAAGCGCGCTGGCTACTATCGTCGGTGCCGAGGCGCGCAAGGAATCCCGCGGTGCCCACGCGCATGAGGATTATACCGAGCGTGACGACGAAAACTGGCGCGTTCACACTGTGTCGCGTGTTGAAGGCAACAAGGTAGAACTCAGCTACCGCCCGGTTATCGTTGATCCGCTGACCACCGAAGACGAAGGCGGCATCAGCCTCAAAAAAATCGCGCCCAAGGCGCGGACTTTCTAAACTCAAAAGCTATGTTTCGGCCGTCACATTGGCTGCCGTTAACCTACAAACTGCGAACTATAGGCAAAACCATGACACTGCGGGATCAAAGCTGTTTTTCCGATTTGGCAAACGATCTCAGGCGTTTCTCCGGTGGCCGCAAGATTGTCGAAATAGTGAACTCAGGAAACTGGGGTGATGGTCTGATACACGCCGGGCAGGCTGAGTTTTTGAAAGATGCAGGGATTCAAGTTGAAAAAATTCCTATAGCTAAACTGCGAAAGCCGAGACCCGACGAAAGGGGGCTGTCGGCGATCCGCACGCGCTTACGTCGGTTACTTAAAGAAAACAACGCTATCTTCACTGCCTCCGGCGCAATGCGCGAAGTGTATTCCAGACCTGCGGAACTTGCCGTGGCCGCAAAGAAGTTTTCGAATGTGTTTGTAATGCCGTCGTCGCTTCCATTTTTACCCGACCTGGACCCAAAGCGTACGGTTTATTGGCGCAGAGATAACCTCGAAAGTCTTACAGGAGCTCCACACGCTAAGTTTTGCCATGATATGGCTTTCTATCTTGATCCCCGTCCCCGAACACCTTCCAAAAAGCACGGGATTATGTTCAGAACTGACGTCGAAACCGACGGATCACCGATCCCTGAGGGAAACGTTGACCTAAGCAACGAGGGGACACACAAAACTGATCACGAAGGTTTTTTTGACCGTGTTGGGGAGTACGAGATTATATATACTAATCGTCTGCATGTTGGAATTGCCGGCGCTCTGTTAGGGCGCGAAGTTCACATGTTCCCTATCCGAAATGCGAAGCTGGAATCTATATACGAGTGTTCACTAAAACCCTTCTACAAAAACGTGTATTACCATGATGAACCGGCTGGTTCTTCTACCTTCTTGAAAAATGCCCTTAGCGGAAATTAGGGGTTCAGGCATGGTAAGCACTGAGACGCGGGCAAAAAGTCCCAATTACGTAATTGGAAGCGGTTGGTGGTCTTCTGATACGAACGTAAACCCGAAACGGAAGAATATTGGTGATCCGTTGATTCGATCGGTTGAATTTTTCGATCTCTGGCTTTCCTCGATTCAGCGGAACACCTCTCCAGAAACGATTATCGTTGTCGACTCGAACGCGCCGAACAAACCCTCTCCTGAGAAGCGGGAGAATGTTCAGTGGGTGTCGCTTCCGTTCAATGCTAAGCATTCCGTAGACCACATCGGACGATGGAGTGGTTGGACAAGGTCGGTCATTGTCTCTGCGTCCTACGCTATGGCGTCAGACTGCGATTATTTCGTTTACGTTGAACAAGACTGTTTGCTCAACGGCGGTGGCGTAATCGAGCATTGCATTGAGAATATGAGAACAGGAATTGCCTTCGGTTCTGGCAAAGGCACACCGCAACCTCTGCAACAATCCTTCTTTATAATTCGCGCGGATTTGTTACCCGATTTCATCAAAAATCTGTGTGCTATAAAAGACCGGGATTGTGACTTTTCGCCGGAATGGAAGTTTTTGTGCGCTGTCTGGTGGCCGTTTGTCGTGGCTGCGAATGTTGGGGTTTTTCGGTGGCGATACTTCAGGAAAAAATGCATGAAGTTGTCTAGAGGCCGGTGGTTCGAGTTTCTGCCCATTGGCGTCGGACGCGTGAGACCCATTCCATTCAACGAGGAATATTTCTATTTTCAACACGGAACACGTGACGAAGTCGAGCAGTTCAAAAAGGCACAAGAAGGATGATCGTTGGTAATTTAGCTACTTACCCACCACGGCGAGACGGTTTGCTAAACGCTGTGCAACGGATCGCTCCACAAGTAGATCGATTGAATATTGTTCTGAATGAATACGAAAGTACTTTGCCGGAATTAGCCGAATTCGAAAATGTAATTCAGATCATTCCCAAAGAAGACACCAAGGATGCCGGCAAGTTTTACCCCTATACTTCGGATGCAACATATGTACTTTTGTTGGACGACGATATCGACTTCCCATCAGATTATGTAAAGCGAACAATTGAGCGATTTGAATCTATTAACGAAAACCGCATTATCGGTTCATACCATGGGTCAACTTATTTACACCCGGTATTTGGGAAGCCGTCTGACCTCAGCAAGCGGACTGAACGCCGTAAGGCTAAACAGGAGAAACCAGGCACTCTAAGGAAAATTATTGATTATGTTTCCGAATTATGTGCGTATAAGTTCCGCAGAGCGGACTTTCGTAAAGTCTCTGTGTTTTATCGAGCCCAATCAACCGCTTTGGTCGTAGATCAAATTGCCTCTGGAGTGGCTGTGTTGAAAGCTGAAGACGTTCCACCCTATGAATATATGGCGGACAGTCAAAAATTTGTCGATGTCAGATTGGCGCGATGGGCGTTTGAGCGTGGCCTTACACCTGTGACCTTCCCACGGGAGGAGAACTGGTTGCGCCCATTGCGTTATGAAGAAACGATTTTCCGAGAATTTACAAAGAATAACCCAACACACGTGAATGCCGAAATAGCGATTTTTGCAGGACGTGTACCAAATGCGGGGCGGGTTTTGAAATGAACAAGGCACGCCTGCGTCAAAATAAACTGCTTCTGATGAGCTGGGGCGATCTGCTGTCCTCTCGTAGGCAAGAAAAGGAGGCCTAACATGGTACAACTGACCCTCCCAAAGAATTCGCGCATGACGACGGGCAAAACTTGGCCCAAGCCGGAAGGCGCGACTAATGTTCGGAAGTTCCAGATTTATCGCTGGAACCCGGAAGACGGCAAGAACCCGCAGCTCGACACCTATTTTGTCGATATGGACACATGCGGTCCGATGGTTCTGGACGCTCTGATCAAGATCAAGAACGAGATCGATCCGACCCTGACCTTCCGCCGGTCGTGCCGCGAAGGGATCTGTGGGTCCTGTGCGATGAACATTGATGGTATCAACACCCTAGCCTGTATCTATGGCATGGATGAGGTTAAAGGCGACGTTAAGATTTATCCGCTGCCGCATATGCCAGTGGTCAAAGACCTGATCCCCGATCTGACGCATTTCTATGCGCAACACGCCAGCATCATGCCGTGGTTGGAAACCAAGACCAACCGCCCCGCGAAGGAGTGGAAGCAGTCGATAGAAGACCGCAAGAAACTGGACGGTCTGTATGAGTGTGTGATGTGTGCGAGCTGCTCGACCTCGTGCCCGAGTTATTGGTGGAACGGTGATCGTTACCTTGGGCCCGCCGCTCTGTTGCACGCTTACCGCTGGATTATCGATAGCCGGGACGAGGCCACGGGCGAGCGTTTGGATGAGCTGGAAGACCCCTTCAAGCTGTATCGCTGCCACACCATCATGAACTGTGCAAAAACCTGCCCGAAGGGTCTGAACCCGGCCAAGGCGATTGCCGAGATCAAGAAGATGATGGTCGACCGCTCGGTCTAAGCAACCCCAAAGAGTGCACTTGCCGTTCTGCGGCAAGTGCATGGCTAAATTGCAAAACTATGCAATGCCGTCAGCCCTGTTCAGGACTATCTTGCGAGCAGGGAGGAGTGATGGAACCGAAACGGGATCGCTCCGATGCAAGAACAAACCTCTCAAACAAATGCGGCTGAGGCACTGGAACTTCTGGAACAGGCTTGGGCTTACTATATACCTGAGCCGTTGGCTGACGCTGAAACCCACGAGCCTGATTTGTTCGAATATGCCAACGCCGCTTGAGCCGCTATCTGTGACTTGAAATGCTGCCGAGATTGGGCAATGGATAGGTATGCCCACTCTGTTGTTATTGCTGGCCGCCGGGGTGCTCGCCTATTTCATCTGGCGGTCACGGACATCTTCGTTGACGCGCGATTGCAGGTGGCGACAGCACCGCAAAGAAGGTGTGTGGATCTGCGCCTATTGCGGGGCGCAACAAGAGGGCGCGGACACCCCGACCAGCTGTTTGAAGGGGAAGTAGAAGTACAGGGCACGTCTGGCGCGCCCTGTGTTTTTCATGCTGGGTCGGGAAACGCCGCTTGCAGTGCGATCTCGACCATATCGCCAAAGCTGCTTTCACGTTCTGAAGATGGTAATGCCTCACCGGTCAACAGGTGGTCTGAGACCGTAAGCACAGCTAAGGCTCGGCATTTGTGGCGCGCAGCCAAGATGTAGAGTTCCGCTGCCTCCATCTCGACCCCCAATATACCGTGCCGCACCATCTGTTCATTCAGATCTGGGCGTTCGTCATAGAACACGTCCGATGAATAGATCCCGCCGATATGAGTAGGCGTTCCTTTGGCTGTCGCAGCTTGTGCCGCGGCGTGTAGCAGACCCCAGTCGGCGCAGGGGGCAAAGTTCAGCTCTTTCAGAATTCCGCGCGATGGGGTGCTGAGTGTTGTCGATGTCATCGCCAAAATAACATCACGGATTTTTACACTGTCCTGCATTCCGCCGCACGAGCCGATGCGGATCAAAGTTTTCGCCCCGTAATCGCGGATCAACTCGTTGGCGTAAATCGACAATGACGGCATACCCATGCCACTGCCTTGAATGGTGACCAGGTTTCCCTTCCAAGTTCCGGTAAACCCCAACATCCCGCGGACATTGTTAACCAGCTTAGGGTCTTGCAAAAACGTTTCTGCCGCCCATTTCGCCCGATAAGGATCGCCGGGCATCAGAACAGTTTCTGCAATTTCACCTTTTTCGGCGCCGATATGAATTGTCATTTTGGGGCCAATTCCTGTTAGATTTCCAAGTCCGAAATATTTGCTCCGGACTTCAAGGCTTCGTGAACCCACTTTGGTTTACGCCCCCGACCCGACCAGGTCTGGGAAGGGTTGACGGGGTTTTTGTATTTTACACTGTTTTTAAAGCTTTTAGCGGGTTTTGGAATGCCATCGGACAATTCAGAAAGGGAAAACCCGAATTCAGCAGCGGCTTTCTCGGCGGCTTTCAAGGCTTCTTTGCGTTCACGCTTTTCTGCATTTTTTATTGCGATTTCAACGTTTTCACGTAAATCCAGCAATTCTTTGCGCGACATTTTTTCAAGGCTGGCGGCCATTATTATTCTCCATTCTGAAAGCCGTAGTAGGTGGACGTTTGAACCCACCTACATTTTCAGAACTTGGTATTTATCCAACTCATTGAGTAACGCAATAGAGGCGCCGAGAATTGGAAAGAATTTGGCGCTATTCGGCTGCTAAGTTTTGCGGATCAACAAGGGTGACAATATCGCTCATGATCGAGTTAAGTTCAAAATTCTTGGGCGTATAGATCTTTGCGACCCCCATCGCCCTTAGCTTGACTTCGTCTTCATCAGGAATAATACCGCCGACAACCACGGGAACATTGGTTAGGCCGGCCTCGCGTAGCCGGGTCATCACATCCTGCACCAGCGGGATATGACTGCCGGACAGGATCGAAAGTCCAATAACATGGGCCTCGTCTTCGGCAGCGGCGCTGACAATTTCTTCGGGAGTCAGGCGGATACCTTCATAGCTGATATCCATACCGCAATCCCGAGCGCGGAAAGCAATCTGCTCGGCACCGTTGGAGTGACCGTCTAATCCCGGTTTGCCCACCAGGAATTTTAAACGGCGACCCAGCTTGTCGCTAACGGCGTCAACGGCGGCGCGCAGGTCGTCCAGTCCTTCGGTCTTGTTGGACACAGAACCTGATACGCCGGTTGGTCCGCGATAGGTGCCAAAGACCTTGCGCATCTCTTCAGCCCATTCCCCGGTCGTGACGCCAGCCTTCGCCGCTATGATTGAGGGCTCCATCACATTGGCTCCGGATTGCGCTGCTTCACGGAGAGCGGTCAATGCCTTGGCCACCGCCGCGTCGTCGCGTTCTGCACGCCATACGTTCAGGCGGTGGATTTGGTCCTGCTCGACTGCCGGGTCGACAACCATGATACCGCCATCCTCGGTTTGCAGAGGCGAGGGTTCACCTTCGGTCCATTTGTTGACGCCGACCACGACGGTTTCATTCCGTTCGATCCGATTCAAACGTTCGGCGTTGGAATCCACCAGTCTGGACTTCATGTATTCGATTGAAGCAACTGCACCGCCCATTGAATCCAAATTGGCCAACTCGGCGCGAGCGCCATTTTTCAGCTCTTCTACCTTGGCGTCCACTGCGGGGTTGCCGTCGAACAGATCACCGTATTCCAGCAGGTCGGTTTCGTAAGCCAGGATCTGTTGCATCCGCATCGACCATTGCTGATCCCATGGACGGGGCAGGCCAAGCGCTTCGTTCCATGCGGGCAGTTGCACCGCGCGGGCACGGGCCTTCTTGGATAGGGTTACGGCCAGCATCTCGATCAGGATTCGGTAGACGTTGTTTTCCGGCTGCTGTTCAGTCAGACCAAGCGAGTTCACCTGAACGCCATAGCGGAAACGGCGGAACTTGGGATCTTCTACCCCGTAGCGGTCTTTCAGAATTTCGTCCCAAAGGTCCACAAAAGCGCGCATCTTGCACATCTCGGTAACGAAACGAATACCCGCGTTCACGAAGAATGAAATGCGACCGCACAATGCTGGGAAATCTTCAGCTGGAACGCGGGGGCGCAGTTCGTCCAACACAGCAATTGCAGTAGCCAGCGCATAGGACAGTTCCTGTTCGGGCGTCGCGCCAGCCTCTTGCAGGTGATAGGAACACACGTTCATTGGGTTCCATTTCGGTACGTTCGAATAGCAATACTCGGCCACGTCCGCGATCATTTTTAGCGAGGGTTTGGGTGGGCAGACATACGTTCCGCGGCTTAAATATTCTTTGATCAGGTCATTCTGAACTGTGCCTTGCAGCTTCGAGACATCCGCACCCTGTTCCTCGGCCACAGCGATATACAACGCCAGCAGCCACGGCGCGGTCGCGTTGATCGTCATCGAGGTGTTCATCTGTTCCAGAGGAATCTGGTCAAACAGAACCCGCATATCGCCCAGATGACTGATTGGCACGCCGACCTTGCCCACCTCGCCGCGCGCCAATGTATGATCGCTGTCATATCCGGTCTGCGTAGGCAGGTCGAAGGCAACCGAAAGCCCCGTCTGACCCTTGGCCAGATTGCCGCGATACAGCGCATTCGACGCTTTGGCGGTGGAATGACCGGCATAGGTTCGGATGAGCCAGGGGCGATCTTTCTGCGTCTGCGTCATATCGGAGCCTCGTGTGTCGGTTGGGTAAGAAAATTACGATTGAAGCCTCTAAAGCGCAATTTTCGGGATATGTCAATTCGCTGCGTCGCGGCATACCTGGTTCTTCAGATTGTAGGTTCTACAGTTTGATGGCAGTGTGCGGCCATGACTCAGACCGTGGAACTTCCGCTTTGGCTGTTTTTGCTGATCCTGGTGTTTGCCGCGGTCACTCTGGCCTCGCATTTCCTGTTTCCATCCGTGCGATGGTTTTTTCGCCGCCGTCTTGAACGTGCCGTCAAGCGTTTGAACACACGTTTGCAACGGCCAATTCAACCGTTCAAACTGGCCCGTCGGCACGACATGATTCAGCGCCTGATCTATGATCCTCAGGTCGGGCAGGCCGTTCAGAATTTTGCGCGTGACGAACAAGTTCCTGAGGCCGTCGCGTTTGAAACCGCTCGGCGCTACGCGCGCGAGATTGTTCCGTCTTTCTCTGCCGTGGCTTATTTCAGCGTCGCCATTCGCATAGCTAGGATGCTGAGTAACGCGCTCTACAATGTGCGTCTAAGCTACATGGATGAAGAAGCACTGAGTAACATCGACCCCGACGCCACAGTCGTGTTCGTGATGAACCACCGTAGCAACATGGACTATGTGTTGGTTACTTATTTGGCTGCAAGCCAGTCCGCCCTGTCGTACGCCGTGGGCGAATGGGCCCGCGTTTGGCCGCTCAGCCGTCTGATCCGAGCGATGGGTGCATACTTTATTCGCCGCAAATCAGGCAGTGAATTGTACCGGCAAGTACTTGCTTGCTATGTGCGCCACGCGACCGAGGCCGGTGTGACGCAGGCGATGTTCCCCGAAGGTGGGCTTAGCCTGACAGGGGCCCTGGGTCGGCCCAAACTGGGTTTGCTCAAATACATCATCGACGCAACCAGTCCCGATGGGAAGGACGTGGTATTTGTTCCGGTCGCTTTGAATTATGACCGGGTGCTTGAAGATACCATTCTGACCAAAGCTGCGTTGGGCAATGAGCGCCGGTTTCGTGCCAAAATAGGGGTAATTTCTTGGTGGATACTGAAGCAAGTCGGCCGCCGCCTTACAGGCCGGTATGAGCGGTTCGGAGTGGCGTCGGTACGATATGGCAAACCGATTTCCCTGCGGGCGTTTCGTGTAGGACACGAGGCGAATATAATGACCGATTTGGCTCGGGACTTGATGGCGGGCATCGGAGAGGCGATTCCCCTTGTGCCGGGGCCAGCCGCCTGCAGGATCGTGCAGGAAATGGGTGAACTCTCAGAAGTCGAAGTTGTAGCTTTGATTGATCAGTTGCAGCGACGTGATGGCGTTTCGGCGCCGATGGATCAGAAAATGATTGAAAACGGCATTCAACAATTTGTGGATCGTCGCATCCTCAAACGTAAAGACGGAAAATTATCTTCGTCTGGTCAAAGGGTTGACCTTCTGGACTATTATGCTGCCTCCGTGCCTGCAGACATGAAACAGGTTCTTGCTGCGGCTGCAAAATAAAATTCTGCATCCGCTGGGTCATAAAATTACAAAATTAACGCGAAATGGGTTGCAATGTTACTCAACGGTCAATACTGATCGGGGGAAGCCAGCGATTCTGCATCGCGGCAATGGATTTGAATAAGGGAGGCCAAAATGGCTCTGGATACCGACAGCGGCATCGCGTCCTACGAGGCACCGGAAAAAGACCTGTATGAAATGGGTGAAATCCCTCCGATGGGATATGTCCCGAAACAGATGTATGCGTGGGCAATCCGCAAGGAACGCCATGGTGAGCCGGATACGGCCATGCAGTTGGAAGTGGTCGACGTCCCCAAGCTGGACAGCCACGAAGTGTTGGTTCTGGTTATGGCCGCCGGTGTGAACTACAACGGCGTCTGGGCTTCGCTAGGCAAACCGATCAGCCCGTTTGACGGGCACGGTCAACCTTTCCACATCGCGGGATCTGATGCTTCAGGCATCGTGTGGGCCGTTGGTGATAAGGTAAAACGCTGGAAAGTGGGCGACGAAGTTGTCATCCACTGCAATCAGGACGACGGCGACGACGAATACTGCAACGGCGGCGACCCGATGTATTCCCCCAGCCAGCGGATCTGGGGTTATGAAACGCCGGACGGTTCGTTTGCGCAGTTCACCAACGTTCAAGCACAGCAGTTGATGCCACGCCCCAAGCACCTGACCTGGGAAGAAAGCGCCTGCTACACGCTGACTCTGGCAACGGCTTACCGGATGCTGTTTGGTCATGAGCCGCACGACCTTAAGCCTGGTCAGAACGTTCTGGTTTGGGGCGCGTCGGGTGGTCTGGGCTCTTACGCTATCCAGCTGATCAACACGGCAGGTGCGAATGCCATCGGCGTCATTTCGGACGAAAGCAAGCGTGACTTCGTTATGGGTTTGGGTGCCAAAGGTGTGATCAACCGCAAGGACTTTAACTGTTGGGGTCAACTGCCCACGGTAAACACGCCGGAATATGCCGAGTGGTTCAAAGAAGCCCGCAAGTTCGGCAAAGCGATCTGGGATATCACCGGCAAAGGTGTGAACGTTGACATGGTATTCGAACACCCGGGCGAAAGCACGTTCCCAGTGTCGACCTTCGTGGTGAAGAAAGGTGGCATGGTTGTGATTTGCGCCGGCACCACCGGCTACAACCTGACGTTCGACGTGCGTTACATGTGGATGCACCAAAAGCGTTTGCAGGGCTCGCACTTTGCACATCTGAAACAGGCTGCCTCTGCGAACCAGTTGATGGTCGAGCGTCGTTTGGATCCTTGCATGTCCGAGGTGTTCTCGTGGAAAGAGCTACCAGAAGCGCATATGAAAATGATGCGCAACGAGCATAAACCAGGCAATATGTCCGTTCTGGTTCAAGCACCACAGACCGGAATGCGGACATTGGAAGAAGTGCTAGACGCCCGCCGTTGAGCCAAACTTAAACTACGCCTAGGCGCCCGCGGGACGTGAGAACGGTTCGCGGGCTTTTTCATTTTTCGAAAAAGAGTTATTTTTCAGAGTTTTACGCGAAATATCCCCGCTGTTTTTGGGGAGTAGAAAGCAGTGAATAGGCAGAAAAATACTGCACATGCTATGGTTGCGTTAACCTTTCGTTAACTGTTTCGGAGAGACTCTGATGGCACAGAATGAGTGGATACTGGACGTGTTGTCGGACCTCAACGCCTTTGCCGTTGAGAATGGTTTGATCGCGCTTGCCGAGCAGTTGGATGATACCAAGCTGATCGCTGCAGCCGAGATAGCGTCCATGAAGGCTGAGGTGCAGACGCCTGCGGATGGGAACAAAACTGGATATGAGCCAAGTCCTGGAGGACTTGGAAAACACCAGCACGCTTGACGAGCTAAGTAATGTCGCCATCAAATTGCGCGACAGGCTGAAAGTTGAACACCTAATCTATCACTGGGTCGATGGTGCTGGGGACCAGTACGGTTATACAACCTATCCCGATGCCTGGGCCGAAAGGTATCTAGAAAAGAACTATCACCGGATTGATCCTGTCATATTGGGGTGTTTCCAGCGGTTTCACCCGGTGGATTGGAAAACGTTGGATTGGTCTAGCAAAGTTGCCAAGGCTTTTTTGAAAGACGCGCAAAGCCACGGGGTTGGCAATCAGGGCTATTCGATCCCGATCCGGGGACCCAATGGGCAATTCGCTTTGTTTACCGTTAACCACACTTGCGACGACGAAACGTGGTTACGATTCAAACAACGGCATGGCCGCGAGCTGATCCTGATTGCTCATTTTTTCAACCGCAAAGCACTGGAATTCGAGCGGGACCGTCAGCCCGAACCGTCCCGAGCGTTGTCCCCGCGCGAGGTGGACGCGATGACCTTACTGGCGCTTGGCTACAATCGGGCGCAGGTTGCCCACTCGCTTTCAATCTCTGAGCATACGTTGCGGGTCTACATCGAAGGTGCCCGCGCCAAGCTCGGCGCGCAGAACACCACGCATGCTATCGCCACGGCGCTCAGCAGAGGATTAATAGTGGTTTAAGAGGCGCTCGCACTCAGAACAGTAAATTAACCATGACTTTGTACCCCCTTCGTTCCTGAACAGGACGACAAGGGGAAAAATGTCATGTTGCGCTATCTGTATGCCGATGAGCTGCATAAATATCCTGATCTGGCTGAGGGGATGTTCCAAGACCGCGCGGATCAGTTCAAAACCCGACTGGGTTGGGACGTGCACGTCAATGAAAAAGGAGAGGAACGGGATCAATATGACGACCTGAACCCGCTCTACGTCATTTGGGAAGAAGAGGATGGTAGTCACGGCGGTTCGATGCGTGTGCTGCCAACCACCGGGCCGGCTATGATAAACGAGGTGTTCGGTCATCTGAATCCGGGTGAGCCGATCTGTAGCCCACTGATCTGGGAAGTCACCCGGTTTTGCCTGTCTCGCACGGCCAGCCCCCATACGGCGGGGGCAATCATGCTAAGTGGGGGGGAGATGATGGAAGGGTTCGGGCTCACGCATATCGCTGGTGTCTTTGATGCTCGAATGATTCGGATCTATCGCTTGATCGGATCGTCCCCGGTAGTTCTGGGTTCGGAAGGGAAGGGGCGTGACCAGATTTCGGTTGGTTTGTGGCCTTACTCAGCCGATGACTGCAACCGCGTGGCCGAACGCGCTGGTATCCCGCGCGAGCTTTCACGTCTTTGGTTCAAGACGGCGTTCGGCATCGGTCGGCAGCCTCGGTTTGCCCTGTCCGCATAACCCGCAGAAAACGCCAATCCTTCTCTGGTGATAGATGGCGCAGCCCTGTAGGGTCGCGCCATGTCTTTGCCCCCCGTGACCTTCTCTGACGATCAGGCTGCTGCCTACGACAGTATCTCTGAGATGCTGAAATCTGCTGGTGTCGACTTAGATGACGATGCTCTATTGAAACTGCCCGGCGCGGGAAAATCCGGTGTGATGGCGGTGATCGGAAAGGCGGGATCGGGAAAGACTCTGCTGTTGGCCGAGCTGTATAAAGCGCTGGCCGAAACCGGCGTTCAGATCGTTTCGGGCGACTTCGAAAGCCGCAAAGCACGAGAAAAGCGCAGTCTGGCCATTCTGGCCCCTACAAACAAAGCCGCCAGCGTGTTGCGCCTGCGTGGTGTGCCAGCGACGACTATTCATCGTATTCTCTATACGCCGGTCTATGACCCGGAGTACGAGCGCATTGCCGAATGGTTGGCGGGAAATGACGAACGCCCCGAGATCGAAGGCCTGACTGACGAAGCGTTGGACCGCGCCGCAGCCTTTTACGAGAATAACAAATCCATCCCCGGAGCATTAGCGGCGGCAGGTCTACGCGGGTCCGATTTTATCACCGGATGGAAGCGCCGGGATGAGCCTTTGGATATCGGTTTCGTGGATGAGGCCTCAATGCTGGACGACCGGCAATTTGAAGACCTGCAAGAGATATTTCCAACTCTTCTGCTGTTTGGCGATCCGGCACAGCTGGCGCCTGTCAACCAATCGGGCAGCATGGTTTTCGACGCTTTGCCTGAGCCCCGAAAACAGATTCTGCACCGGGTTCACAGACAGGATGCCGACAACCCAATTCTGGACCTCGCCCACGCATTGGCGGACCCTCAGATGGGGTTCGAGGATTTCGAACGTCTGGTCGAGCAAACCGCGCGACAAGACGACAGGGTTGTCTGGGGGCAAAGGGTCGAGGTCGATCTGATGGCACGCAGTCCGGTACTGGTCTGGCGCAATGCTACGCGTATTCGTCTGATACAGGCGTTTCGGCATGTTCATGGTGCGCCAGATACTGAGTTGTTGGAAGGCGAGCCGCTGATCTGCGATGGCATCGAACTGCCCCTGAAACACCGCAAGAAACGGCTGGACCTTGAAGCGCGCGGACTTATCAAAGGTGCTCAGGTCATCTATCTGGGGCCGGGACGCAAGCCGGGTTTCTCGCGTCTGCATGTGATGGGTGCCGAAGACCCGCAAGTTAGTGCGGCTTCGATCGTCAAGATTGAAAAGCCTGATGAGGAAGAACCCTTCATTCCCTATGCTGCCCGGATGGGGGCAACTTTTCTACATGGTTCAGCGGTGACCATACATAAGGCACAGGGGTCCCAATGGGACACGGTGCAGGTCTTTGCGCCTGACATATATGCCGCCGCCCGCATGGGCAGGACTGAGGCCGGCCAGCCGCTGTGGAAACGGCTGGCTTATGTGGCCATTACGCGCGCGCAAGAGAGGCTGATCTGGGTGGTTAGAAACCGACTGGCCAAGCCTACCCATCCACTGCGTGTAGATGACCTTCGCGCCGTTCCGGCGGCATCGCTGACATTGGAGGCAGAAGAAACATGACATCCATTATCGTAACCGGCGCAAGCTCGGGCATTGGGCGCGCTACGGCAGAATTGTTTCTAGCTGAAGGCTGGATAGTTGGAGTTCTGGCGCGCAGCGCCGACAAGCTGGAAGAGATGGCCGAACAACACCCCAGAGCCATCCCACTGGTTGCCGATGTCACCGATCCCGTCGCGGTCTCACGTGCCTTTCGGTCTTTTGCGAACCGGGCGGACAGGTTGGACGTGTTGTTCAACAATGCCGGGATTTTTGCACCGGGCGGAACCATTGATGAAATCGCGTTGGATGACTGGTATCAAAGCGTCAACGTGAACCTGAACGGCATGTTTCTGTGCGCGCGCGAGGCGTTTAGAATCATGCGGCACCAGACCCCGCAAGGTGGACGGATCATCAATAACGGCTCGATTGCCGCCTATGTTCCGCGTCCGAAATCAGTGCACTATTCAGCGACAAAGCACGCGATCACTGGCTTGACCCGCAGCATTTCGCTGGATGGGCGCGAGCTTGGCATAGCGTGTGGTCAGATCGATATCGGCAATGCACGCACTCAGATGGTGCAGGGGCTGGTGGATGCAGCGGTCGATGCCGGGCAAACACCAGACCCGACGATGGCCGTCGAAGACGCGGCCCGCTCGGTTCTGCACATGGCGACCCTGCCGCCGGAAGCCAATGTACAATTTATGACGGTCATGGCGACAACGATGCCCTATATCGGGCGCGGCTAAACGTCAGTTGTCGCGCAACAGCCGGAACGCCGTCGATGCACCCCAACCCGCAGTAATTGCTATCACCAGCGACATCAGGCCATACCAGACAGGCTGTTGGCGGGACATGTTGTATAGAAACCGCTCAAGCCCAACTTTGCGGACATCAATGGTGGTTTCGTATTGTGAGACAACTTGGCCATCCCGCGTCAGGAAGATGCGTGCGGCATAGTCACCTTCGGTTAGGTCAGCTGGCATCGCGATTGAAGTGCGGAATAAGGTCTGTTCGTCAACAGCAACGGTGTCTTCTCGGATAGAGTATAGGTCTTCGCTTTCGCGAATGCGCACTACAGCGTCTGCGAATTCCTGTGCCCCGCGGATATGCATGGCGGCCCCGACCGAACGAATGGCGCGTTCGATTGAAATCCGATAGCGCAGGTCCTCGGTATCGGTCAATATATCATCGAGTGGGCCGCTTGTCGCGACGGCGTAAAAACTGGGGGCAAGGTCGACCAATACACTGTCGGTGTTGACCCAAATTCCCAGTTTCCGTTCCTTGCGCCGCACCATCACCGGGCTGGAAGGACCAGCCACCGCCACGATCACTTCAAGCGGGGGGCCGGGTGGAATCGGAGTTTCCCGTTTAACGGCCCCAAAGATCAGGATTTCCGACCCGTCGAACGTTGCGGTGATGGCGACGCGATCCTGGCTGAGGCCCAGAACAACTTGCTCGTCCTGGGCAAAAACAGGTGTGCAACAAAGAACCAATAGGGCAATCAGGCGTTTCAGCATGATCAGTGGCCCCCTTCGGTACCGAGAGAGAAAAGCTCGGCCGGTTCAATCAGCAAATCCAGCGCGAGTTTTCCGCAGACAACCAACACCAAGGCCGCAAGTAGCACCCGTAGCTGTTCGGCGGGCATGCGCGCTCCGATTACCGTACCGATCTGCGCGCCGACAACTCCGCCAACTAGAAGCAAAACCGCCAGAACAACATCGACCGTATAGTTCGTTGTCGCGTGCAACATGGTGGTAAACGCGGTCACGAAAATGATCTGAAACAACGAGGTGCCAACCACAACTTTGGTGGGCATACCCAGCAGGTAGATCATCGCAGGCACCATGATGAACCCGCCGCCAACGCCCATGATTGCCGACAGGACACCTACGCAGAGTCCGACCAGAACCGGCGGAATAACCGAGATATACAGCCCCGAAGTGCGAAAGCGCATCTTGAAGGGCATTGCGTGAACCCATCCGCGTTGCCGTCGTTTTGCGGGGGCACCACCACCCTTTTTCGCCTTGCGCAGTGCGCGCAAGCTTTCAATAAACATCAGGCTTCCGACGACGCCAAGAAAAACGACGTAGCAAAGCGTGACCAGAAGATCGACCTGGCCCAGACTTTTTAGATAGTTGAACACGACCACGCCAAGCGCGGCGCCCATCAACCCGCCAACCAATAAGACTGTGCCCATTCGGAAATCGACGGTCCTTCGTCGAAAATGCGCCAAGACCCCGGAAAATGACGAAGCGACAATCTGGTTGGCTTCGGTAGCCACAGCAACTGCTGGGGGGATACCGATGAAGAACAGCAACGGTGTCATTAGAAACCCGCCACCGACGCCGAACATGCCTGACAGGATTCCGACCATCCCTCCCAACCCCAACAGCAGAAAGGCGTTGACGGAGACTTCGGCGATAGGAAGGTAAATCTGCATAGTGAATTACCGGATGAAATCAGACGTGTCACGCAGGGTGACTTGGCCTATCTCATGCATCTTGGATGAGTCTTTAATACGGCGCGCAATTTGCGGCAGTATGGCGAATATCGGTTTCTTTGTTGGGTGCCTTGTAAACCGATCTTGGAAAACGGGAAAGTGCGCCTTGGGCGCGCCGCCATCATGTGTCTTCCTGGCCCCAGTGGGACTCAATCCGATCTCGGTTATAACAGGAAACACACACATACCCCTTTAGAACGGTTGCGGCATGCAAAATCAACTGTGCATGCCGCTCTGCAGCGAACAGGACTGAACTGAGTTCAAAACTGGACCTATCAGCGTTCTTTCACATAAGGTTCGCCACCCGCACGAGGCGGAATGGCTTTGCCAACGAACCCGGCTAGAATGACCACAGTTAGGATGTAGGGCAGGGCGTCCATCACCTGCACCGGGATGACCACGCCACCCAGATCAATGTTCTGGAATCGCAGGGCAATTGCCTGAAGCAGGCCAAACAGCAAACAAGCCCACATCGCGTGCCACGGCCGCCATTTCGCAAAGATCAGCGCGGCCAAGGCGATGAACCCGCGTCCGGCAGTCATTTCTTTGACGAACCCGGCTTGCAATGCAGTGGCAAGATACGCTCCGGCTATTCCACAAAGCACGCCGCAAATGGCGACGGCGGCGAAGCGTAGACCTACCACGGAAACCCCCGCGGTATCCACGGCTGCCGGGTTTTCACCAACTGCTCGAAGACGCAAGCCAAACCGGGTGCGATACAGAACCCACCAGGTCAGAGGGACCATCAGGAAGGCCACGTACACCAGGATCGAGTGCCCCGATAGCAACTCGGAATAAATCTGCCCGATGATCGGAACACCGCTGAGCGATTCCGCAAATGGAAAGTTGATAGGTTCAAACCGACCGCCGCCAACAAGCGACGGAGTGCGCCCGCCTTGTTTGAACCAGCTTTGGGCGATCAGCACGGTCAGTCCAGATGCCAAAAAGTTGATGGCGACCCCGGAAATCAGTTGATTGCCCCGGAAGGTGATCGACGCCACTCCATGCAACGCAGACAGAACAAGCGAAGCTCCGATTCCTGCCAGCAGACCCAGCCAAACAGACCCGGTCACCGCCGCTATCGCAGCCGAGAAAAAGGCCGAGATCAACATCTTGCCTTCCAGCCCGATGTCAAAGATACCTGCGCGTTCGGAATAAAGACCGGCAAGGCAAGCCAGCAGCAGTGGTGTAGCCAAACGGATGGTCGAGTCAAAGACTTGGATAAGTGTTACGAAAAACTCCATCACCGCATACCCCGCAGGCTCAGGAACAGCTTTTCAAGCGGCATTCGAACCATATTGTCCAAAGCGCCGGTAAACAGGATCACCAGCGCTTGAATCACAACGATCAGTTCGCGCGGGATGGAGGTCCACAGCGCCAGCTCTGCGCCGCCTTGATAGAGGAACCCGAACAACAGCGCCGCAAGGAACACGCCGAAGGGATGAGAACGGCCCATCAGCGCAACGGCAATACCAATAAATCCTGCGCCTTCGGTTGAGTTCAGGACCAGACGTTCAGCCTCTCCCATCACGTTGTTGATGGCCATTAGGCCCGCCAACGCGCCCGAGATCAGCATAGCGACGATCGTGATGCGCACCGGTGAAATGCCGGCATAAACGGCACCGGTTTCGGAATGACCATAGGCGCGGATTTCATAGCCCAGCCGGGTGCGCCAGATCAGCGCCCAAACCACAACACAGGCCAGAATCGCCACGAAGAATGAGATGTTGGCTGGCGCGCCGCGGAACACAATGTTTTCAGCGCTCGAGAACATCGATTGGAAGGTCGGCAGATGTACCGCTTCAGGGAAACGCGCGGTTGCTGGGTCCTGCGAACCTTGCGGGCGCATCACGTTGACCAGCATGTAGTTTAATAGGGCAGCAGCAATGAAGTTGAACATGATCGTCGTGATCACGATATGGCTGCCGCGCTTGGCTTGCAGATAGGCCGGGATCGCAGCCCATGCAGCGCCAAACAGGGCAGCGGCCAGTGCTGCGGCGACCAAAGCAATGCTCCAATGTGGCCACGGGATGTAAAGGCAGACCATGGCGACGCCTAAACCTCCCAGCATTGCTTGACCTTCGCCGCCGATGTTGAAAAGCCGCGCGTGGAACGCCACGGCCACGGCCAGACCGGTGAACATGAAGTTGGTCGCGTAATATAGCGTGTAGCCCCAGCCATAGGTCGACCCTAGCGCGCCGGTGACCATCAGGTTCACCGCCTCAACTGGGTTCTCACCGATGGCCAGAATGACCAGTGCCGAAAGGATTGTGGCCAACAAGAGACTGATAACAGGGATCAGAACTACATCGGCCCATTTGGGCATTTTTTCCATGTTACGCGGCCTCTCCCGCAACACCGGCCATTAGCAGGCCCAGTTCTTTTTCATCTGTCTCGGCGGGCAGACGTTCGCCCATGATATGTCCGTCAAACATCACCGCGATCCGGTCGGACAGCGAGAAAATCTCTTCCAGCTCGACCGAGACGAGCAGGATGGCCTTGCCCTGATCGCGCAGGGCAACGATCTGTTTGTGAATGAACTCAATCGCGCCGATATCTACACCGCGGGTCGGCTGGCCTACCAGCAGCAGATCAGGGTTCCGTTCGATTTCACGGGCGACAACAATTTTCTGCTGGTTACCGCCCGAAAAGCTTTTGGCCGTTAGCCAACCGTTGGGCGGGCGCACGTCGAACTTTTCGATTTTGGCTTCGGTATCGGCACGCAGGGCTGCGTTGTCCATGAAGATACCGCGTTTATAGGCCGGGTCGCGGTGATAGCCGAAGGCCACGTTCTCCCACGCGTGAAAGTCCATGATCAGGCCTTCGCGCTGACGGTCTTCGGGGACGTGGGCGATATGTTGTGCGCGCCGCGCCTGCCCATCTGATCCTGCGCCGCTCAACGCTAGCGGGGTGCCGTTCAGCTTGATCGAGCCCTGACCGGGACGCATCCCGCCCAGAACCTCCAGCAGTTCCGACTGACCGTTGCCCGCCACACCGGCGATGCCGACGATCTCACCGGCGCGGACGGTCAGGTCGATGCCTTTGACGCGTTCGACACCGGCGCTGTCAAAGACTTGCAGGTTTTCGATTTCCAGAATAGGGCTGCCGGGCTTCGCAGGCACTTTGTCGACCTGCAGCAGAACCTTACGGCCGACCATCAGTTCGGCCAGTTCCTCGGGGTTCGTTTCAGATGTCTTAACAGTCGCCGTCATTTGTCCGCGCCGCATGACCGAGACCGTATCGGTGTTTTCCATGATCTCGCGCAGCTTGTGGGTGATGACGATGATCGTTTTCCCCTCGGTCCTGAGGCGGTCAAGGATGCGGAACAACTGATCGGCCTCAGACGGCGTCAGAACGCCGGTGGGTTCGTCCAGAATCAGAATTTCGGCCTTACGGTACAGCGCCTTGAGTATTTCGACGCGCTGCTGCATCCCAACGCCGATCTCGTCAATGCGCTTGTCTGGATCGACGAACAGCTCGTATTCTTCTTCCAGCGCTTTCAGTTCCTTGCGGGCCTTTGCCAGGGACGGGGCAAGCATGCCTCCATCTTCAGCGCCCAGAACGATGTTTTCCAGAACGGTAAAGTTCTCAACAAGCTTAAAGTGTTGAAACACCATCCCAATGCCTGCGGCAATTGCAGCCTGACTGTCAGGGATATCGGTCTTGTTGCCGTTAATCCAAATCTCGCCTTTGTCGGCTTTGTAAAACCCGTAGAGAATGCTCATCAGCGTGGATTTGCCCGCACCGTTTTCACCGATGATCCCATGGATCGTGCCGGGGGCGACGCTAATGGAAATGTCTTTGTTGGCCTGAACCGGCCCAAAGGCTTTGGAAATCCCTTTGAGCTCAATGGCGGGGACGGTCATGTCTTGTCCTCAATTGCCGAAGAGCCGCGCGGACGGCGCGGCGAAATGGAAGCGAGGCGGAGGTTCAACCCCCGCCCCACGCGATATCAGAACTGCAGTGCTGGGCAGCTGTCGTTCTCGTAATAGCTGGTTACACTCACGTTGCCATCGATGATATCCTGACGTGCCTTGTCGACTGCGCCCTTCATCTCATCCGACACCAGCGGCGCGTTGTTTTCGTCCAGCGCATAGCCTACGCCATCTTCAGCCAGACCCATGGCAAATACGCCGGTTTCCAGGTTTTCACCTGCGCTCATCGCCTCATAAACGGCGACGTCAACGCGTTTCAGCATCGAAGTCAGAACCTTGCCCGGATGGAGGTGGTTCTGGTTGCTATCCACGCCAATCGAAAGGATGCCTTCGTCAGCGGCGGTTTGCAGTACACCAACGCCGGTGCCACCCGCTGCTGCGTAAATCACGTCAGCGCCCTGGCTGATCTGTGCCTTGGTCAGTTCCGAACCCTTCACCGGGTCGTTCCAAGCTGCGGGTGTAGTGCCCGTCATGTTCGCAACGATGTTAATATCTGGGTTGACGGCCTTGGCACCCTGCGCGTAGCCGCAGCCAAAGTGACGGATCAGCGGAATATCCATGCCGCCAATGAAACCAACAGTGCCCGACTCGGACGCCATCGCAGCCATCATGCCGACCAGATAGGACCCTTCGTGTTCAGCAAAGCTGACCTGACGGATGTTTTCTGCGTCCAGCCAGTTGACGTCGATCGCGACGAATTTCGTGTCAGGGTAATCACCCGCCACGGCCGACAGCGGATCGGCCATCGCGAAACCTACAGTGATGATCGGGTTTGATCCCGCTTCGGCAAAGCGGCGCAGCGCTTGTTCGCGTTGCGCTTCGGATTGCAGCTCGATCTCGCGGTATGAGCCGCCGGTTTCTTCTGACCAGCGCGACGCGCCGTTATGCGCGGCTTCGTTGAACGACTTGTCGAACTTGCCGCCCAGATCAAAGATCAGCGCCGGCTCAGCCAGGGCCGCACCTGCGGTCAGCGCGACGGCTGCGGCAGCGCCCATCAAGGATTTCATCAGGCTCATTTCATACTCCCGTTTGTTATTGTCGGTTGGGGCCAAGATAGTCCCGTTTACCCACTATGAGCGAGCATAACTGTTGTGATGGCGGGAATTAAGGGCGTTTGCAACCGGTGTGGTCAACTGATTTTTGACCATTTGGTCGAAAAAATTCGCTCAGGCCGCTTAAGTTAGATTGAAGGTCATGACGATGGCGTCAATTTTCTCAGCTTTTTCGCGCAGATAGTAGTTCTTTCGCACACCGCTGCGTGCGTAACCGCAGCGTTCATACAGTGCTATGGCCGGATCATTATCTGCCGCAACGTCCAGAAAAGCGCGGGTAGCGCCCAAACTTTTAGCTTTTGCCTGCCATTCTTGCATGCAGCGCAGAGCCAAACCCTTGCGTTGATGGTCAGGATGAGTGGCAATTGTCAGCAACTCCGCCTCATCCATGATGACTTGAAACAGAGCGAAAGAGTGCGCGTTGCCAATGACATGCGTGAATCGGTTGCCTAGCAGATCGGCGAATTCCAAGGTTGTCCAAGGGCGCGACTGGGTGAAAGCTGCCGCGTGGGTATGGGCCATTTCCTGTGGGGTCATTCGTCCAGTAAAATCGGTGGAGTATCTTTTGAAGGGGCCGCATCAGCGGGGCGCACGTAAAGGGGGGCCGGTGGAGCGGTCCCGGTAGACATTCTTTGCGCCGCCAGTCGTGCAATGGTCCGGACTTGAAGATCGGCATCGTCATTCATGATCAGGGGGCCAAGTGATTCTGCTGCATCCCGTGCAATCAGAATCGGATCCTCATTAGGCAATGCGACGTAAACCTGTTCGCGCGGAGCCCGGATTGCGGGTAATCCATCACCGATTTCAGCTAAAGCATCAAACCCGGAAACGCCGACGGCCGGAACGCCAAGTCCAAGGGCAAGCCCCCTTGCGGCGGAAACCGAGATACGGATTCCGGTGAAATTTCCCGGTCCAATTCCAACCCCAATTGCCGTCAGATCGCGCCATTTGATACCCGCCTCGGCCAGTACTTCTTCGAGCAGTGGCATCAGCCGCTCAGCCTGACCGCGCGACATCGGTTCGACGCGCGATGTGATGATGTCGTTACCCCGCAACAAAGCGGCCGCGCAATGCGCGGCCGATGTATCAAACGCCAGAATTATCGGGTCAGACGGCAACAGGGCGAACCTCGGTCACTTCCGGAATATAATGGCGCAGCAGGTTCTCGATCCCCATTTTCAGCGTCAGGGTCGAAGATGGGCAACCAGCGCAGGCGCCTTGCATGTGCAGGTACACGACACCGCGATCAAACCCGTGAAAAGTAATGTCGCCACCGTCCTGAGCAACCGCAGGACGTACGCGGCTATCTAGAAGATCTTTAATCTGGTTTACGATTTCAGCGTCTTCACCGGTATGTTCTGCATGGCCTGATGCATTCACGGCCTCGGAACCCATGACCGGCTGGCCGGACTGAAAATGTTCCATCACAGCACCCAGAATTGCGGGTTTAATGTGGTCCCACTGAACATCGTCCGATTTGGTCACGGTCACGAAGTCATTGCCAAAGAACACGCCAGTCACACCGCTGACTGCGAAAATCCGTTTGGCCAAGGGCGACTTCTCACCCGCCTCCGCCGTTGGAAAGTCTGCGGTGCCAGCTTCCAACACGGTTTGACCGGGCAGGAATTTCAGCGTTGCAGGGTTCGGCGTGGATTCGGTTTGAATGAACATGGCGCGGCTCCGTTTCAGTTGTCCTTGATATGCGGGTCCGGGCCGGGGAAGTCAAGATTTGGAACGGTTCTAAATTTTAACCGCCAGATGCATGGCGTCCTCTAACCTATCATCCCCCCAGAAAAGTTCGTCGCCTACCAGAAAACTGGGCGCTCCGAATATCCCTGCGGCCTGGGCGGTTTGCGTCTGCTCCATCAGTGCAGCCTTGATTGCAGGTTCTTGGCAGCGCGTGAGAGTTTCGGCTGGGAGGCTGGCTTGTGACAGGCAATCGACCAGCACTTGGTCGTCCCAGATGTTTTGCCCGTCGACGAATTGGGCTGCATAAACAGCGCGAGCAAACGCCGCCCTTTGAGGGTGGGCTTCAATCGTCAGGACCAGCCGTGCGGCCTTTAAAGCGTTTTGTGGAAAGGGATCAGGTCGCGAGAACTGTAATCCGCGCTGGGCGGACAACCGCTCCAAATCACGCCACATATAGCGTCCTTTGGCCGGATAGATGTTGAACGGCGAATTGTCCCAGCCTTGTGAGGCAAAAATCGGACCGAGTAAGAAAGGCTGCCATTCAACAGTGACCCCGTGCTGCGCCGCCAGATCCTCGATCCGCATCGCACTTAGGTAGGAATAGGTCGACGCAAATTCGAACCAGAACTGGATGCTGCGCGTCATGGTTAAGCCTCAGGTAATTTCTTCCAGCTTTTCCTTGCTCAGGTCACCGGGAACGATGGTGATCGGGATCGGCAGGCTGCCCGAGTTTTTCGTCAGCTGCGTGACCAGTGGCCCTGGACCTTTTTTTTCAACACCTGCGCCCAGAACAAGTACCCCAATTTCGGGGTCTGATTGCACGTGTTCAATGATCTGTGCAACTGGATCACCTTCGCGAATTGCCAGTTCCGGATCGACGCTCTGTTTGTCACGCATCCACTTGGCGAACACCTCGTAATGGGCGTGGATACGTTCGCGCGCCTCTTCACGCATCACTTCGGCCACACCGATCCAGTGGTTGAATTCATCCGGTGGAATGACCGAAAGGATTGTCACACCTCCGCCAGTATGGGCGGCACGCATAGCGGCAAAGCGCATCGCGTTCAGGCATTCGCGACTGTCATCCAGAACGACCAGGAATTTGCGCATGAAGTGTCCTCATTCATTTCGAGCGATCATGCCCGACCAAATACGCGCTGGCAACCAGAGGTTAGCGCGTACTCAAAGCCCAGTCCCAATACAGATCACGTGCACGTCGGGTAATGGGTCCGACTTGATACTGTGTATCTTCCAGCGCCGTGACCGGCGTGATCTTGTTCATGTTGCCAGTGATAAAAATTTCATCCGCATTGTGAAAGTCATCAAAGCTAAGGATCGCTTCGTGCACTGGGACTCCGTCGGCGCGCAGGTTTTCGATGTGACGTGCACGGGTGATTCCGGCCAGAAAGGTGCCATTTGGGACGGGGGTAAACACCTCTCCGTCACGGACGAAAAAGACATTGGTCGTCGCCGTTTCTGCGACATGTCCCAATGCGTCGGCTACCAAAGCGTTGGAAAAACCCCTGGCGCGCACCTCACGCAGCATGCGCGCGTTGTTGGGATAAAGGCACCCGGCTTTGGCATTCACCACCGTGGATTCCAAAACTGGACGGCGGAACCGCGTATATCCCAGCGTCACAGAGGCGGCCTCGGGCGCCATCGGAATCTCTTCAAGGCAGATGGCAAAACCAGTGCTGTTTTCTTGCGGGACAATAGCTGTGGCATCACCGTCAATGCCCCAATACATCGGGCGAATGTAGACAGCGGCGTCTGAAGGGTAGCTTTCTAGACCTTCTCGGATGATCTCAATCATCTGATCGGTCTCGACGAACGGCGTTAGCATCATCGCCTTTGCAGAACGATTCACGCGGGCGCAATGGGATTCCAGATCTGGGGTTATGCCGTCGAAATACCGCGCGCCATCAAAGACCGAAGACCCCAGCCACGATCCGTGATCAGCAGCCCGCATAATTGGCGCGTCGCCATCGTGCCACTGACCCTTGAAATAGGTGCGAATATTTTTGCCAACGGCCATGACGCCCTCCCGTACTTTTGCGCAACCTAGGAAGGCGTCAAGGTAAGGTCCAGTACAATCAGCCCTGTTTCGAACCTACCATACCCACGATTTCGTAGGTCTGTTGCAGGATAGGGGAAGCAACGGCGCGGGCTTTTTCCGCACCTTTGGCAAGGATCCGGTCAATTTCAGCTTCTTCGCCCATCAAACGTGCCATCTCGGACGAGATTGGCGATAGTTTCGAGACCGCCAGCTCTGCCAGCATCGGCTTAAATTCACCGAATTGCTTGCCACCAACCTCGGCCAGAACCTGTCCTGCGGATTGATCGCTTAGGGCGGCGTAGATATTGACCAGATTGCGCGCTTCGGGACGGTCTTCAAGGCCGTCGACTTCCGAAGGCAGTGCATCCGGGTCGGTCTTTGCCTTTCGAATCTTTTTGGCAATCGTGTCAGCGTCGTCGGTCATGTTGATGCGGCTCATATCCGACGGGTCGGATTTCGACATCTTTTTCGATCCGTCACGCAGGCTCATGACACGCGTTGCGGCCCCTTCGATCACGGGTTCGGTGATCGGGAAGAAGTCGACGCCATAGTCATGGTTGAACTTGATCGCGATGTCTCGGGTCAGTTCCAGATGCTGTTTCTGGTCGTCGCCAACCGGAACATGGGTCGCGTGGTAGGTCAAAATATCTGCCGCCATCAGTGACGGATAGGCGAACAGACCCAACGATGCGTTTTGCTGGTTCTTCCCGGCCTTGTCCTTCCACTGAGTCATCCGCTGCATCCAACCCATGCGGGCGACGCAGTTGAAGATCCACGCGAGTTGTGCGTGTTCGGGCACCTGGCTTTGATTGAACAAGATCGACTTATCGGGGTCGAGGCCAGCAGCGATGAAGCCCGCGCACAATTCACGCGTCGAATGCGCCAGTTCCTTTGGGTCCTGCCAGACGGTGATCGCATGCAGGTCGACCATGCAATAGATGGTCTCCATATCCGGTTGCTGCATATCCACAAACCGCTTGAGCGCGCCTAGATAGTTACCGAGGTGCAGGTTCCCCGACGGCTGGATGCCGGAAAACACGCGCGGTGTGAACTGGGTCTCGGTCATCGAAGGGAACTCCCGTCTGGAAAAATCAGCCCCCGTCGCTTACCCATGAGGCCAAGGGACGTCAACAGCCGCGAAAGGCCAGCCCAATGAGCAGTGAACATTCTACACCCGCCGTAAACCCGCTTCCGCCCGTGGTGGTGGCATTGGTGTTGTTCATCATGGGGGTGGAACTGGCCTTTACCTTGGGCGCCCGTGGTTTAATCGGTGGGCCATCGGCGGTTGGCTGGCGGCTTGATGCACTGCAAAGCTATTCGTTCTCGCCAGATATATTTGACTGGATGGTTCAGAACGGGCGCTGGCCGCTTGAGCATGTGATACGCTTCGTAACCTACCCGTTTGTCTCGGGCAGTTTTACGCAGGCCATCTTTGTATGCGTGTTTGTTCTGGCGATGGGTAAGATGGTGGCCGAGGTATTTGGCGGTTTCCCAATGCTGGTGATCTTTGTGCTGTCCGGAGTAGGAGGCGCACTGGCCTATGCGCTACTGTTGGATCCGAACTACCCGCTGGTTGGAGGCTTTCCGCCCGTCTATGGCCTGATCGGCGCATTCACTTGGTTGCTCTGGCGCAAACTGTCATTGGTCGGGGAAAATCAGTCGCGTGCGTTCAGCCTAATCGCGGTGCTGATGGGTATCCAATTGGTCTTTGGTCTGCTGTTTGGCGGAACGTCCGACTGGGTGGCCGACTTGGGCGGTTTCGCTACCGGGTTCGGCCTGTCCTTCTTTCTGGCACCGGGCGGCTGGGCCCGGATTGTTGGGCGTATACGCCGCGACTAATCACGAGCGGCGCAGAGCCTTTTTGAATTCGGAGACTTCAAACGCACCCAGCAGGTGACCCAAGAAGAAATAGGTGGCCGCCGCGACCTTGATCAGAATGATCAGCGCTAGATATCGCCATCCCGGCAGTTCGAATGTCCAACCGAACAGGTGAATCGCGGCAAACAAAACAGCGCCCATCCCCAAGGATGCAACAACAATACGCCATGCCCGACGTTTGAAGCGGTCGTCGAAACGGGCCTCTTCTCCCATGCGGCGCGCACCGATGATCAGCAGACCGACCATGACCCAACCCGCAGCCGAAGCTGCAATTGCCGGAGCGATCCACCCCACCAGTGGATAAAGGCCAAAGGCCAAACCCGCATTCACGATCATCGCTACAATCGCATAGTGAAATGGCGTTCGTGTATCTTCGCGCGCGAAATAGAGCGGTTGCAGCAGCTTTTGCAGCATGAAAGCGGGCAGGCCGATACCGTAGACTGCGACTGCAAGTGCTGTGGCGGTGGTGTCTGCGGCGCTAAACTGGCCACGCTCAAACAGGACCGAAACCAGCGGATTCGGAAGGATCACAAATGCCACGGTCGAGGGGATGGTCAACAGCAGGGTAAATTCACCGGCGCGCGAGAAGGCGTTGCGGGCTCCGTCTTTATCTCCGGAACGCAGACGTCGCGACAGATCGGGCAGCAGGACGATCCCCACGGCAATACCCACCACGCCCAGAGGCAATTGGTACAACCGGTCCGCCGCAAACAACCAGCTGACCGCCTTTTCGGTTTTCGAGGCCACCAATTGCCCGACTACCAGGTTGACCTGAGTGACCCCCATCGCCAAGGCGGCGGGAACAGCAATACGGACCATGTTGCGCATCTCAGGGCTGAGTTTCGGTATGCCGGGGCGAATGCGAAAACCAGCGCGCTCAGTCGCCACCCAAACCAGTGCAAGCTGTGCTATACCCGCCAAGGGAATGACGGTGATCAGCCAACGGATTACCTCACCCCCTGCCGCTGCGCCCGCAATCAGAGCGGTACAGGCGAAGATATTCAGCAATACGGGTGCAGCCGCCGCGGCAGCAAACCGTCCAGTGGCATTCAAAACGCCGGAAAACAACGCCGCCAGCGACATGAACAGGATGTAGGGGAAGACCACATAACCATAGTCCACTGCCAGATCGAACCGCTCATCGCCATAGAAGCCCTCGGCGGTGATCCAAACTAGCGCGGGCATGAACACCATCGCCAGACCGACCAAAGCCAGCACCGCCACTGCCAGCAGGTTGAAGGCGTCTTGCGCGAACCTTTCGGCGTTCTCATCCCCCTCCAGCCGTTTGGAAAACATCGGCACAAAGGCTGCGTTAAACGCGCCCTCGGCAAAGAAACGGCGGAACATGTTGGGCAGGCGGAAGGCTGCGACGAAAGCGTCCATCACAGGCCCTGGCCCGATGTAGGCAGTCAGAAGTATTTCTCGAAGAAAGCCCAGTATCCGGCTGGTCAGGGTCCAGAACCCGACTGTGAATAGGCCCGAAAACAGACGAATCTGCTTCATGAGGCCGCGCGCTCAGCGCCTTCGGTGATGGCGCTGCGCAGCTTGTCTTCCAGCGTGCGCTGTTTGCTTTCCGAATGGTATTTCAACCCAAACATATCCTTGACATAGAACGTATCGACGACCTGCTCGCCATAGGTCGCGATCACCGCGTTGGCGATATAGACATTGGCTGCGGCCAACGTGCGCGCCAGATCATATAGCAGGCCGGGCCGATCGCGGGTATCGACCTCAATGATCGTGTAGATTTCGGACCCGTCATTGTCGAAGGTGATATGGGTTGGCACGTTAAAGGCGCGCTCGCGTTTCTTGATCTTGTCGCGTGACTTCAGCGCGTCGCGAGCTACCACCTCGCCCCTAAGCGTCTTGTGGATCATCTGTGTTAGGCGTGGAAGTCTGCTGGCTTCGAACGGGTGGCCGTCGGCGTCTTGAATCCAGAACGCATCAGTCACGTAGCCATCTTTTGTGGTGTAGCTGCGCGCGTCCACCACGTTGGCCCCGACCAATGCCAGTGCGCCTGCGATCCGCGCAAAGATGCCAGGGTGATCCCCCATCGCGAAACATGCACGGGTGGCGTCACGGTCTTCATCCGGATGCAGACGGATTTCCATCTCTCCCGGATCGCCGCTGTGCTCCAGCGCCCGCAGCATCTCGGCGAATTCCACGTGGGTCGACAGGTTTAAGCCCTGCCAATAGGGCGGATAGTGTCGGCCCGTTTCCGCCTTGAGGTCTGGTTTGGTCCAATCCGCCAGTTCGGCTCGCAGGGCTTTCTTGGCCTCAGCGCCACGGTTAGCCCGGTTGAGGTCTTCCATCCCTGTTTCCAGCGCGCGTTTGGTTTCTGCATGCAGAGCGCGCAGCAGGGTGGCTTTCCAGTTGTTCCACACGTTCGGTCCAACACCGCGAATGTCGCAGACTGTCAGCACTGTTAGCAGGTCCAGCCGTTTGACCGTTTTCACCGCTTTGGCAAAGTCGCGTACAGTGCGCGGGTCCGAGATGTCTCGTTTTTGCGCCATGTCTGACATCAGCAGGTGATAGCGCACCAGCCACTCCACAGTTTCAGAGTCTGCCTTGTTCAACCCAAGTCGCGGCGCAACTTTGCGAGCAATCTGCGCACCGAGGATCGAGTGATCTTCGGGCCGTCCTTTAGCGATGTCATGCAGCAACAAAGCCACATACAGTACCTTGCGGTTTACGCCGCCCTTAAGGATCGATGACGCAAGCGGCAGCGATTCAATCAGCTCACCACGTTCGATCTGGGCCAGGTTAACAATGCACTGGATGATATGCTCGTCGACCGTATAGCTGTGGTACATGTTGAACTGCATCATAGCCACGATGGGTTCGAACTCCGGCAGAAAAGCGGACAGTACACCCAATTCATTCATCCGGCGCAGGGCGCGTTCGGGGTTACCGTGTTTCAGCATCAGATCAAGGAAGATGCGCTGCGCTTCGCGATTTTCACGCATGTCTTCGTCGATCAGGCTAAGGTTTGCTGTTACCAAGCGCATTGCGTCTGGATGGATCAGCATGCCAGTGCGCAATCCTTCTTCGAACAAGCGCAATAGGTTCAGCTTGTCGGTTAAAAATTGCTCGGGGTCGGCCACGTCCAGACGCCCATGCACAACCTTGTAGCCTTCCTTGACCCGGGGACGACGGCGTAAAATTCGATCTAGCAGTGCTTCGCCTTTCATGTGCAAAGCCTCCAGCTTGGTCAGGAAGATGCGGGTCAATTCACCCACATATGTTGCCTCGCGAAAATAGCGCTGCATGAATATCTCGACCGCGCGGCGTCCGGCCCGGTCTTCGTATCCCATTCGCTCGGCTACCTCGACCTGCAGATCAAAGGTCAGTTGCTCGGTTGGGCGGCCAGTAATCAGATGCAAATGCGATCGCACGGCCCACAGAAAATCCTCGGCTTTAACGAAGGTTTTGAATTCATCGCGTGTAAACAGGCCCAATGGCACCAGTTCGGCCACATCTTGAACGCCATAGACGTATTTTGCGATCCAATAGAGTGATTGCAGATCGCGCAGGCCGCCTTTGCCCTCTTTCACGTTGGGCTCGACCATATAGCGTTGGCCTTGCTTTTTGTGCCGCTCATCGCGTTCGTGCAATTTGGCTTCGATGAACTGCCTTTCACTGCCCTTGAACAGATCTGACTTCAGGCGGCTGTCCAACTCGGCTGAAAGCTCGGTGTCCCCAGCCAGATAGCGTTGCTCTAGCATGGCGGTACGGATGGTGAAGTCTTCGGACCCCAACCTCAGGCAATCCTTGATCGTGCGTGACGAATGACCAACCTTTAGGCGTAAGTCCCACAGGATATAGAGCATCGATTCAATCACGCTCTCGGCCCAAGCGGTGATTTTGTAGGGCGTTAGGAACAGCAGATCGACGTCTGATGCAGGCGCCATTTCCCCGCGGCCATATCCGCCCACGGCCAGAACGGCGATTTTCTCTCCGCGGGTCGGAGTGGCCAGTGGGTGCAAGTATTCGCTTGAAACCTTCATGGCGGTGCAGACCAGACCGTCGGTCAGGTAAGTGTAGGATCGCGTCAGCGGCCTTGCGTCAAATGGACGTTTTGCGAACGCATCGGCAATCGCCTGACGCCCGGTTTTCTGGGCATCACGCAAAATCCGGACGGCCTCATTCCGACGTTCGGCGTTGCCCGAGATTTTGTCGAAGGCTTCCGATAGTCGCGCTATGACTGCGGTACTGTCGAAAATTTCATCGGCAGGGCAAATCAGCTCACCTTTGGGGGTCAGCGACAGGCCCGGTCGATCAGAAACCGGCGCCTGAGAAGCTTTGTGGGGCAGGGTCAATCACTACTACCTGTTTATTCTGGATCGTGGCGACAGCCAGACCACGTTCATTGGTGCCGTTCGAGCGCAGGCGGAAGATGCCGCCAACACCTTGGAAACCGGCATTTTGCGTCAGTGCCGCAGCGGTGAGCGCGTTGGACTTGCCTTGACTGACCAGCGCGGCGATTGCGGCGATACCGTCATAAGCCAACCCGCTGATCGGGTGCGGAGCTTCACCATAGGTGTTGTTATAGCGCTGACGATAAGCCTGTGCCTTAGACGGATCTGGCAGTGCGAACCAGCCGCCCTGCACGCCAGGTAAGTCCAGTGTTTGCGGTGGAATGTCCCAGCGCGTCAGGCCGATGAACTGCGTCGTTGCCGGAGATACGCCTGCCTCAGGCAATAATTGGGTAAACAGCGGAAGAGCACCGGCTGTGGTCGCTGTCAAAAACAGAGAATCTGCACCTGATGCGTCTACGGTGGCCTTCACCGTGGGAACCGAATTGATCACGCCCTGTTGTGACCGGTCGTAACCGACTGAACCTGCGTTGTTTACCCGGCTGCTGCTCAGTGCTGTCGCAATTGCGGATTGTCCCAGCTGGCCTGCCGAATCGTTGCTGTGAACGATAACCATGTTAGATTTGCCCTGCGATCCTGCAAAGCCAACTAAGCGATTGGCTGTATTGTCGAAGGTCGGGCCCAACACGAATACATTGCCACCTGCAATGCTAGTGTTGTTTGAAAATGAAAGCACGTTGACGTTGTTACTCAGCACTGCAAGGCCTGCTGAATTTGCCGCTTGGGCATAGACTGGGCCAAGAATGATCTTTGCGCCATCTGCCACCGCGCGCTGTGCAGCATCGGCAGCCGTATTTGAACTGCCGCGAGTATCATAAACACGCAGGTCTATATTGACGTTTTGCAAGTCGGCCATCGCAAGACGGGCCGCGTTTTCAAGGCTGCGCGCCAGTGCAGCGTCTCCGGCTTGTCCCGATCCTGCCGGTACAAGCAAGGCGACCGGGACGGGTTCTGACGTGTTGATCGAAGGACCTCCGCCAATTGTTCCGACGTCACAGGCGGCCAAAAATGCGGCGGTGGCCAACACGGCGGCGGTACGTGCCAGTTTGCGAACGGGCTTGCAAACGTTAAACATCTGAATGAAAACTCCCTGTCCCGGCGGCTTGGTGTACCACCAATCTATTGCGCCGCGATAATAAACGTCACGCTGTGAGGGTCCAGCTTTGAATTTCCAAAAAGTCAGATTGGGTGCCGGCCTGTATTTTGTTGCCACTCCGATCGGTGCTGCACGCGATATTACGCTCAGAGCACTAGATGTGTTGGCGTCCTCTGATGTGATTGCGGCCGAGGATACGCGCAGCCTCCGCCGATTGATGGAGATACACGGCGTTCCGTTGGAGGGACGAAGAATCCTAGCGTATCACGATCACAGTGGTACCGGTGCGCGCGGTAAAATTCTTGACGCGCTGGCCGAAGGGAAATCCGTTGCTTACGCGTCCGAGGCCGGAATGCCACTGATTGCCGACCCTGGTTATGACCTTGGGCGACTGGCGGCTGAGGCGGGCCATGTCGTGACCTGCGCGCCAGGTCCGTCGGCTGCTCTGATGGCGCTGACGCTGGCAGTGTTGCCAACGGATGCATTCTTTTTTGCGGGGTTTTTACCAAACGCATCCAGTGCGCGCCGGTCGCGGATTGAGGCACTCCGCGACGTTCCGGGCACGTTGGTTTTCTACGAATCACCGAAACGGGTGGCTGCCTGCCTGTCAGATCTGGCCGAGGTGCTGGGAGAAGACCGTTCTGCTGCGATGTGCCGCGAGTTGACAAAAAAGTTCGAAGAGGTCCGGCGCGGATCGCTTGGCGAGTTGGCCGCCGACTTACAGGGGCAAACTGTCAAAGGTGAAATTGTCCTTCTTGTGGACCGCGGCCATTCGGAGACTGTTAACGAATCCGACATAGAAGAGGCTTTGAAGCAGGCCTTGGAAACTCATTCGGTCAGGGACGCGGCGGATTTGGTTTCGCAGATGTACAAATTGCCACGCCGCCCGATCTATCAGCAGGCCCTTAAACTGGGAAAGGGATAGCATGACCGCACGATCCGTCCGAAGCTCGGTTTCTTATCACGCAGGGCAAGCGGCGGAGCTTCAGATCGCGGCAGAATACAAGCGGCGCGGTTTCACCATTGCGCAACACCGTTGGCGGGGCGCAGGGGGTGAGATTGATCTGATCGCTCGTGATGCTGACGGTGTCGTGTTTATCGAGGTGAAGAAGAGTTCTAGCTTTGACAAGGCCGCAGCCCGGATCAGTAAACGCCAGATGGCCCGTATTTACGCCTCGGCGTCAGAATATCTGGAACACGAACCCGACGGGCAGCTGACAAATGCCCGGTTTGATGCTGCATTGGTGGACGCATCGGGGGCGGTTCAAATCATCGAAAACGCGTTTGGTCAGGTCTGACCCCATTGAACCCTGGGTCTCGCTAGGCCATGTATCTGGCGTGAAACTGAGGGACACGCCATGAAAATCGCCTTTCAGATGGACCCAATCGGGGCCGTGGATATCAACGCAGACAGCTCATTCCGCTTGGCCGAAGAGGCGCAGGCGCGCGGGCACACTCTGTTTTTCTACAGCCCTGACCACTTGGCCTATCAGGAAGGCCGCATCACAGCGCGCGGTCATGACATGAAAGTTCAACGCGTTGCAGGCAATCCGGCTGAGTTGGGTCCTGAGCGTGAAGTTGATCTGGCCGAATTCGATGTGATCTGGCTGCGCCAGGACCCTCCGTTCGATATGCATTACATCACGTCGACCCACCTGCTGGATCGTCTGAAAGGGCAGGTATTGGTTGTCAACGATCCGTTTTGGGTGCGAAACTACCCTGAAAAACTGCTTGTTCTGGATTTTCCAGATCTGACTCCTCCGACGACGATTGCGCGGGACCTTCAAACCATCAAGGTCTTCAAAGAAAAGCACGGCGACGTGATCTTGAAACCGCTCTATGGCAATGGGGGTGCAGGAGTATTCCGGTTGGACGTGAATGATCGCAACCTGACCTCGCTACACGAGTTATTCACTGGGTTCTCACGCGAGCCCTTGATCGTTCAAAAATTCCTACCGGACGTCAGCAACGGCGACAAAAGGGTGATTCTGGTGGACGGTGAACCCGTTGGCGCGATCAACCGCGTTCCAGCGGCGGGTGAGACGCGTTCAAACATGCATGTAGGTGGCCGCCCTGAACAGATCGACCTGTCCGAGCGCGATTTGGAAATCTGCGCTGCGATTGGGCCCTTGCTGAAGGAAAAGGGTCAGATTTTCGTGGGGATTGATGTCATCGGAGACTACCTGACCGAAATTAACGTGACTTCGCCCACGGGGATTCAGGAATTGGAGCGCTTTGACGGCGTGAACATCGCCGAGAAGATCTGGCAGGCGATTGAGGCCAAAGTTTAAGACGCGGCCTTTGCGCTGATGCGAAAGCTCAGCGCCTCAGCCACATGCGGGCGGCGGACATCCGGCGCCCCATCCAGATCAGCAATCGTGCGCGCCACCCGCAGGATGCGATGAAACGCACGGGCTGACAGGCCAAACCGTTCAGCAGCTTTCACCAACAAGTCTTTGCCTTCGGTGTCTGGCGCGGCAATTTCTTCAAGCACGTTACCCTCGACATCCGCATTCTGTCGGGTGCCAGGCGTGTCTCTGAACCGTTCCGCTTGAACAGCGCGGGCTGCTTCGACCCGTGCGGCAACGGTGGCCGAGCTGTCTCCGGATGGTGGCAGGTCGAGATCGGTGAAGCCAACAGGCGGTACTTCTATCCTTAGATCGAAACGGTCCATTAGCGGGCCAGAAATGCGGCCTAGGTAATCCTCTCCGCAGACAGGCGCGCGTGAGCAGGCGCGAGCGGGATCAGTTAAGTAACCACATTTGCAAGGGTTGGCGGCAGCCACCAACATGAAGCGGCAAGGGTATTTCACATGGGCGTTTGCACGGGCAACCATGACCTCGCCGGTTTCAATCGGCTGGCGCAGCGTTTCCAAAACTGTTCGGGGAAATTCCGGAAACTCATCCATGAAGAGAACGCCGTTATGGGCTAACGAAATCTCGCCCGGCTTGGCCCCTTTACCGCCACCAACGATGGCCGCCATCGAGGCCGTATGATGCGGTTCTCGAAACGGCCGTGTGCGGCTGATACCGCCTTCATCGAGAAGCCCGCACAGGGATTGAATCATTGAGGTTTCAAGCGCTTCAGCCGGTGTCAGAGGCGGCAGAATACCGGGCAGACGCGCAGCCAACATGGATTTGCCCGACCCCGGCGTACCGATCATGATCAGATGGTGGCGCCCTGCGGCTGCGATTTCCAACGCTCGCTTGGCGCGTTCCTGTCCCTTCACGTCGCGTAGGTCCCGAGCGCTGGGCTCAAGGTTTACCTCGCCCGGCTGAGCGGCTGGCAACGGCGACTGGCCCGAGAAATGGCGCACTACGTCGCCCAAAGACTCCGCTCCGATTACTCGCGTAGCGTCTACCCAAGCGGCTTCGGCGCTCGAGGCCTTAGGGCACAGCAGTGTACGATCGTAAGCCGCAGCGGTCATCGCCGCTGGCAATGCGCCTACGACCGGTACCAGCGAGCCGTCCAAAGACAGCTCACCTAAAGAAACGGCCCCCTCGGCGGCGTCGTGCGGGATTATTTCCAAGGCTGACAATAAGGCCACCGCTATCGGCAGATCAAAGTGGCTACCCTCTTTTGGCAGGTCAGCGGGTGACAGATTGATAGTGATCCGCTTTGAAGGCAGCGCAATGGCCATCGAGCTTAGCGCGCTACGAACACGATCGCGGGCTTCTGATACGGCTTTGTCGGGTAAACCAACGATGGAAAAGGCAGGCAAGCCCGGCGAGACCGCGCATTGCACCTCGACCGGGCGGGCATCGACCCCCTGGAAAGCGACTGTGTGAGAACGAGCGACCATGAACGACCTTTTTGGTTAACAGGTCGTTGCTGCCATGATCGCCGTTTAAGATTCGTTAACGGCATTCGTCATCGCGATAAATTTTGGCCAAGCGCCGGGATCTGCAACGGTTTTGTCGCGGCATGTCTCGTTGCAAAACCCCCAGCGCTGACCGTTCAACTCAAGAACATGAGTGACCGGTTTGCCGGAATAAGGGCAGGCTTCATTGACTGAATCATTACCCTCAACAGGTTTTGCTTGGGACTGCCCTCCGATCGGCCAGATCTGCGACGGCAGGTCCAGCGCATACGGAAAGGGGTCATAGTTTACGGTCAAACCCATCGCGCGCCATTGCCGAACCGTCATATCCGCCAACAATTCCAAGCAGTAATCGCGATTGGTATCGGAAACAGGCAATCCGTACCCAATGATCCGCGCCGCAACTGGCGTGTAGAATACATCTGCAAGAGAATAGCTGCCAAACAGAGGACCAGTTTCAGCGCCTGACACAGTGCGAGCATGAGCCCAGAGGGTTTCAATTCGATCTAAGTCAGCCAGCGTTTCCGGCGAGCAGTCGAAACCCTGCCAGCAGTGCTTCAGCTGCATTGGGCATTCCCCGCGCAAGGCGTTGAATCCGCCCACCATCTCGGCACAAAGCCATCTAGCTGTTGCGCGTGCGGCGGGGTCTTGAGGCCACATACCGGCTTCGGGGTGACGCTCGGCCAGTGTTTCGGCCATGGCCAGGCTTTCGCCCACGACGGTTCCGTCGGGAAGACGCAGCGCAGGCACAAGCCGGGCTGGTGTCAGCGGTTTCATATCCTCGGCCATGGTGCCGGAATAAAGGCCAATCATATTGGTTCGATAAGGCAGGCCAAACTTTTCCAGCATCAGCCACCCGCGCAAAGACCAGCTGGAAAACAGACGGTCGCCGATAAACAAATCATAGGTCATGCCACTACGATGACGCGGCGGGATCATTCAGTAAATCGGTGATTTGTGCGGGGTGTTATCACGGAAGGTGATTAATCCTCTCAACCGTCCATCGGTCTCCGCGATGAGTGATCTCCGTGACTGAAAGATTGTCGATACGGTGGCTGAACGCCTGTTGGGCATCCATGCTAAGGGCACGTTGAACTTGTGTCAGGATCACGCCGAAATGGGCGACGATGACCAGGTCGCGGTCTGTATGATCGGCGATAAGTTGGTCGACAACGGCGTCAACGCGCGTTCGAACCTCGTTCCAACTTTCGCCTTTGGGAGGGCGCACGTCACCGGGGTTGTCCCAGTAGGAAAAGGCAAGGTCTGGGTCTTCGGCCTCGATTTCTTTGAATGCGCGTGACTCCCAAGTGCCGAAATGAATCTCGCGCAGATCAGGGTGGTGAGGCAATCGTCGGCGTGCCCCTTGAATGGCTGACGCGGTATCAACGGCACGCGACAGATCTGAGGAGATCACTAATGCCTGAGTTGGGAGGTGATCGTGCAAACGCGCGATGGCGGCGTGATCGCTGAGATCGGCTGGTAAGTCGGTCCAGCCAACCATCGTTTTCGCATGCGTCGGCCCATGACGGACAAGGTGCAGGCGGGTCACGGCAATTGCCCCTTCAGCACCAGTGGTAGCCCGGCGGTGACCTGTACCACCAGATCGGCCTGAGCCGCCAATGCGATATTCAGCCGGCCCTGGGCTTCACGGAACCGCCGAGCCAAAGCGTTGTCAGGTACGATCCCGTGGCCCACTTCGTTCGAAACAACGACGACAGGAGCGCGGCAGGAACTCAGCTCTCTCATCAGCGCGGTTTGCGCCTGTTGTAGGTCATTCTCGGCCAGCAGATGATTGGTCAGCCACATGGTCGCACAGTCGATCAGGCAAATATCGTCGGGTGTCAGCCCTCTCAGCGCAGGGGCCAATTCAAAAGGTGCTTCGACCGTTTTCCAGCCCTCGCCTCGTTGGGCGATGTGGCGCTGGACCTTGCCGCGCATCTCGTCATCAAACACTTGTGATGTGGCGAGATAATTTCGATTTTTCCCTGACAAAGCAACAAGTTGCTCGGCATATGACGATTTTCCAGATGCCGCGCCGCCCAACACAAAGGTTAAATCCGGATACACTATTATTACCTTTCATGTGATCCACCCGGTTTTGTTCTGCGTATCGACCTTAGGTCGGCAAAGCAAGCCCGGCCGGCGCCTGTGAAAAGGGGAGATTTCAATGGCACTCGACAATGCGAACGATTTCTCGATGTCCCGGCGAGCGATGAAGGCTGAACTGCTGGACGCGGAGACCGAGCTAAAGCTGGCATACGCTTGGCGTGACGAGCGCGATGAGCAGGCTTTGCACCGGTTGATCACAGCTTATATGCGCTTGGCGATTTCGATGGCCGCCAAATTCAAACGTTATGGCGCGCCAATGAACGATTTGATCCAAGAGGCTGGTCTGGGTCTGATGAAAGCCGCCGACAAGTTCGACCCGGACAGGGGCGTGCGTTTTTCAACTTATGCGGTTTGGTGGATCAAGGCGAGCATCCAGGATTACGTGATGCGCAACTGGTCGATGGTGCGAACCGGGTCGACCTCATCCCAAAAGTCCCTGTTTTTCAACATGCGCCGAGTTCAGGCGAGGTTGGAGCGTGAGGCCGCGACCGAGGGGATGGATCTGGATCGCCACCAGCTTCATCAAATGATTGCCGCCGAGATCGGCGTGCCCCTCCGAGATGTTGAGATGATGGAAGGGCGCTTGTCAGGATCTGATTTCTCTCTGAATGCGGTTCAGTCGACGGATGAGGACGGTCGGGAGTGGATCGACGCGCTGGAAGATGAACGTGAACAAGCAGCCGAGACCGTTGAAAACAGCCACGACACTGAACAGCTTCGCGAATGGCTGGTGACAGCGATGCAGGCGCTGAATGATCGCGAAAGATTTATCGTGCGCGAACGCAAGCTGCGCGAACCCGCGCGGACCCTTGAAAGCCTGGGGCAAGAGCTTGGTCTGTCCAAGGAACGGGTGCGTCAGCTTGAAGCGGCGGCTTTCGTGAAAATGCGCAAGAACCTTGAAGCGCAATCGCGCGAGGTGCAACACTTCATCGCATGAGACAGCTTGCGATTCTGCTTAGTATACTTGTGGTTATAGCAGGCCCTGGCTATGCCGAGGACCTGATACCGGACGATATTATGGCGGCGATGAAATCGTCTGACGTAATTATTCTGGGCGAAATCCACGACAACCCACAGCACCATATTATTCAGGCAGAGGCCTTGAAGGGCATTACGCCTTCGGCCGTTGTGTGGGAGATGGTAACTGAAGAGGGCGCTCAGCGCCTTTCAGACAAAGCAATTTCAAACCCGGACGAACTGGCGCGTATCCTCGAGTGGCTCGAGTCCGGATGGCCGCCGCTCAGCATGTACTACCCGGTATTTCAAGCGTCAGACGCGCCAGTTTACGGGGCCATGGTCCCACGTGCGGCCGCCCGTGCCGCGATGGAGCGTGGTGCAGCCACTGCTTTAGGGGCAGATGCGGCGCGTTATGGTTTGACGGTTCCGTTGCCACCTGCTGAGCAGGCCGAACGTGAAGCGGATCAATTGGCCGCGCATTGCAACGCAATTCCGCAAAGTGCCTTGCCGCAAATGGTTGCCATCCAGCGTCTGCGTGATGCGGTGCTGACCCGTGCGATCCTGCGTGCAACGGACGAAACCGGTGGGCCGGTCGCGGTGATCACTGGCAATGGCCACGCGCGAAAAGATCGGGGCATTCCAACGTTTCTTGCGCGTTTGCGCCCGGGGCTGAAAGTGTTCGTACTGGGGCAGTCCGAGGATGGAGTAGTCGAGGGCGAATTCGACGCTGTTATCGACAGCCCGAGTATCGAACGCGAAGATCCTTGCTTGGCCTTCGAGACACAGAATTAACCGCTGGTACTGTCCGGCCCGCTTGCCTAATGTCAGGGCCGACCGGGACGGGAAGGGTTCAATATGCTGGCATCGAAACGCATTCTGCTGATCATCGGCGGTGGGATCGCAGCCTACAAGTCGTTGGACTTGATCCGGCGTTTGCGTGAGCGCGGCGCCTTTGTGACACCTGTTCTAACCCGCGCGGGTGAAGAGTTCGTGACACCTCTGTCTGTATCAGCCTTGGCTGGAGAAAAGGTTTATCGCGATCTGTTTGACCTGACCGACGAGGCTGAGATGGGTCATATCCAACTGTCACGCTCTGCCGATCTGATTGTTGTTGCACCCACAACTGCAGACCTTATGGGAAAGATGGCAGGGGGGCTGGCCAACGATCTGGCCTCGACCCTGTTGATGGCGACGGACACACCGGTTCTTTGTGCACCTGCAATGAATGTACGTATGTGGAACCACCCCGCAACGCAGCGAAATTTGAGACAGCTCCAGGCGGACGGCATCCGCTTTGTCGGCCCGAAAGAAGGCGACATGGCTTGCGGCGAATTCGGTCCCGGCCGAATGTCTGAACCGCTTGAAATCGTTGACGCGATTGAAACGCACTTGGGCAATGGTCCGCTTACAGGCAAACGCGTACTGGTGACCTCGGGCCCTACGCATGAGCCCATCGACCCCGTGCGCTATATCGCCAATCGCTCGTCCGGGGCGCAGGGCACCGCAGTGGCCCAAGCACTGGCGTTATTGGGGGCTGAAGTAATCTTTGTCACCGGCCCGGCTGACGTGCCGCCTCCCGAAGGTGTTCAGGTCGTTTCGGTTGAAACCGCCCAGCAAATGTCAGACGCGGTAGACGCTGCTCTGCCGGTTGATGCAGGCGTTTTCGCAGCGGCCGTCGCGGATTGGCGGGTGGTCAGCGCCTCGGACCAGAAGTTGAAAAAAAGTCGTGACGGGATGCCAGCCCTAGAGTTTGCCGAGAACCCAGACATTCTAAAGCGAATTTCGCATCTCGAAACCGGACGCCCTGCGTTGGTTGTCGGCTTCGCCGCCGAGACAGACAACGTGATCGAACACGCCACCTCAAAGCGAGGACGCAAAGGCTGTGACTGGATCGTAGCCAATGACGTCAGTCCGGCAACGGGGATCATGGGTGGGTCCGAGAATGCGGTTACCCTGATTTCGGAAACGGGCGTCGAGGAATGGCCGCGCATGGGCAAAGCGGAAGTGGCCAGTCGTTTGGCGCAAAAGATTGCCGACACGCTGACAAGCTAAACAAAAGAAGGAGCCGTGATGGTTGCTATTCGTGTAATTCGCGAGGAAGGCGCAGATCCTTCGGTGCCTCTGCCATCCTATGAAACTGCCGGGGCTGCTGGCGCGGATGTACGGGCGAACCTGCCGGATGGGCAATCGATCACGCTCGAACCCGGCCAGCGCGCTTTGGTGCCGACTGGGTTGCGGATCGAAATCCCGCAAGGGTATGAGGTACAGGTGCGTCCCCGCTCGGGCCTTGCCTTGAAACACGGGATTACGCTGCCCAATACGCCGGGAACAATCGACAGTGATTACCGCGGTCCGCTGGGTGTGATTGTGCTGAATGCCGGGCAAGAGGTATTCGACATCACCCACGGGGAACGTATCGCACAACTGATTGTTGCCCCTGTTGTTCAAGCCACGTTCGAAGCGACTGACATACTAAGCGATACGGATCGCGGCGCGGGCGGCTTCGGCTCGACCGGGCGGGGCTGATGCTGCTGGTCTTTATTCTAGCTGGGGCGCTGTGGGGCATCGGCTATCTTGCCGGTGTGTCCAAGACCGCACGCATGGTGTCAGTTGCCGTTTTGCTGTTGGGTGTCATCATTGCTCAACTGCTTTTGCCCGATGGTCATCCCTTGCGAGAAGCGACTGGCGGCTCTGCGGCCATGTGGCTGCTTTTGGCTGGTACCGCGCTACTGGTTCTGCTCTATGGGCAAGTGCTGAAAGCGCTGCGCAATCGCGCCGCGCCAGCCTCAGCCCAGGAGCCAAAGATGCCATCCGACCAGTTCACTGAAACCGAGCTTGATCGCTATGCCCGCCACATTGTTTTGCGGGAACTCGGCGGCCCCGGTCAAAAGAAGATGAAAATGGCGCGAGTGCTGGTCATCGGTGCTGGTGGGCTGGGCGCGCCAGCCCTTCAATACCTTGCCGCCGCTGGGGTGGGTACAATCGGCGTGATCGACGATGACGAGGTTGAGAACGCCAACCTGCAGCGCCAGGTAATTCACCGGGATGCCGATATCGGAATGCCCAAGGTATTTTCGGCGCAACAGGCGATGGAGGCGCAGAACCCCAACGTGGTGGTCCTGCCCTATCACCGTCGCCTGACCGAAGAGATCGCCGCGGACCTGTTCGACGATTTTGATCTGATCCTCGACGGCACCGATAATTTTGACACCCGTTATCTGGCCAACCGTACCGCAGTCGCGCAGGGCAAGCCCCTGATCTCTGGTGCCCTGTCGCAATGGGAAGGGCAGCTCAGCGTGTTTGACCCAGCCAATGGATCCCCGTGCTATCAATGCATCTTCCCCGAGGCTCCAGCGCCAGGTTTGGCCCCATCCTGCGCCGAAGACGGCGTGATCGGCCCATTGCCCGGCGTGGTAGGATCTATGATGGCGGTCGAAGCGATTAAGGTGATCACCGGAGCGGGCCAGCCGCTGCGAGGCGAAATGCTGATATACGACGCGCTTTATGGGGAAAGCCGCAAGATCACCCTGTCCCGCCGCGCTGATTGCCCGATTTGTGGAGCCGGTGCGTAACCCCGTTTTGGATCATCTGGCCCATCGTTCCTACCTGTGTGGTCAAAGGAGACACGCATGACCAACCCCATCCTGTCCGACTGGACCACGCCCTTTGAAATCGCACCATTCAATACAATTTCCGATGACGATTTTTCACCAGCATTGGATCAGGCCATGCAGGCCCACAATGCCCAGATTGATACTATTGCGGCCAATTCGGACGCCCCAACATTTGCCAACACGATCGAAGCGCTTGAGGCCGCAGGTGAACAGATGGACAAAGTTCTGTCAGTGTTCTTTACGGTCGCAGGGGCCGACAGCAACCCGGCACGCGAAGCGTTGCAGCGGGACTTCTCGCCCAAACTGGCCGCGCATTTCTCGAGCATTTCGTCGAACAAGGCTCTGTTTCAACGCGTGGCGGATTTATGGGCGCGCAAGGACGAACTGAACCTGACGGATGAACAGGACCGCGTGTTGATGTTGACCCATCGCGGTTTTGTTCGCGCAGGTGCGGCGTTGCAAGGTGATGATGACGCCCGGATGCAAGAGATCAAGGCGCGATTGGCCTCGCTAGGCACGTCTTTTACCCAGAACCTTCTGGCAGATGAGCGTGATTGGTACATGGACTTGTCGGAAAGCGATCTGGAAGGTTTGCCGGATTTCGTCGTGGACGCCGCCCGCGCAGCGGGGCGGGAGAAAGGCGACGAAGGTCCGGTTGTGACCTTGTCGCGCTCCCTCATAGTGCCGTTTTTGCAATTCTCGCCGCGCCGTGATCTGCGGGAAAAGGCGTATCAAGCCTGGGCCGCGCGGGGGGCAAACGGGGGCGAGACGGATAACCGGGATATCGCCGCTGAAATCCTGAACCTGCGGGAAGAGCGTGCCAAGCTGTTAGGCTATGACAGCTTCGCCGATTTCAAGCTGGAAACTGAAATGGCCCGGACGCCTGACAAGGTTCGCGATTTGCTGATGCAAGTGTGGGACCCGGCCAAGACGCGCGCTGATACAGACGCAGACATCCTCACGCAGATGATGCAGGAAGACGGCGTCAACGGCCCGTTGGAAGCGTGGGACTGGCGTTACTATGCCGAAAAACGCCGCAAGGCCGAGCATGATCTGGATGAGGCTGCGTTGAAGCCATACCTGCAATTGGAGCGCATGATCGAGGCGTCCTTTGCCTGCGCCAACCGCCTGTTCGGGTTGGAGTTTGCGCCTTTGGACGTGCCGCTATACCACCCCGATTGTCGCGCGTGGGAGGTCACACGAAACAGTCAGCATATTGCGGTTTTCATTGGCGATTACTTTGCGCGTGGATCAAAACGGTCCGGTGCTTGGTGCAGTGCGATGCGGTCACAGGCCAAGTTCCCTAAGGTACAAGCGCCGGTCGTGATCAATGTCTGCAACTTCGCCAAGGGTGATCCGGCATTACTGTCTTATGACGACGCGCGGACGTTGTTCCATGAATTTGGTCACGCGCTTCACCAGATGCTGTCAGATGTGACTTATGAAAGTATCTCGGGAACCAGTGTTGCGCGGGATTTCGTCGAATTGCCCAGCCAGCTGTACGAACATTGGCTGGAGGTACCCGAGGTGTTGGCCGAGTTCGCCACGCATGCGGAAACAGGCGAGCCAATGCCGCAAGAGATGCTAGATAAAGTCCTAAAAGCAGCCAATTTCGATCAGGGGTTCCAGACGGTTGAGTATGTCGCCTCGGCTCTCGTTGATCTGGCGTTTCACGATGGCGCAGCGCCTGCTGACCCAATGGCAAAACAGGCTGAGGTTTTGTCAGAAATCGGCATGCCGCACGCCATCGGTATGCGCCACGCGACCCCGCATTTCGCGCATGTTTTTGCGGGTGACGGGTATAGCTCGGGCTACTACAGCTACATGTGGTCCGAGGTCATGGATGCCGATGCGTTTGCCGCCTTTGAAGAGGCTGGAGGCGCCTTTGACCCCGAGCGTGCCAAAGCACTGGAAGAAAGCATTCTCTCAACCGGTGGTTCGCGCGAGGCAGAAGACCTGTATCTGGCCTTCCGCGGACGCCTACCGGGCGTAGACGCCCTGCTGAAAGGGCGCGGGTTGGTCGCGGCCTAGTAGCCCAAAGAACGATCCACGAGGTGCAGGAAGGGCTCACCCTTCTCTCCTCGTGTGATGTTCTCACAAATCACCTGCGCGGCTGTCACTGGCCGGGTCTCCGAGGCAATGTGCGGCGTCACCGTCACATTTGGATGTTCCCAAAAGGCGTGATCCTCGGGCAGTGGCTCAACCCTGAACACGTCCAACGTGGCGTGGCCGATCTGATCCGAATTAAGCGCCTGTAACAGGGCATCGTCGTCAATCAGAGGTCCTCGGCCGGGGTTGATGATCCGTGCGCCCTTGGGCAGCAGGGCCAGCGTTTCGGCGTTCAATGTGTTTTCCGTAGCCGGCGTGTCCGGCAACAGCAGAACCACGATTTCGGCCTGTGACAGAGCGGTGCGTAGCCCGTCTGCGCCATGCAGGCATTTGATCCCGTGAATGTCCTTGGCTGTTCGGCTCCAGCCTGTCACATCAAAGTTCAACGCGGCCAGCGCATCGGCGGCGGCCTCTCCCAATGCGCCAAGGCCCAGAATGCAGACTCGACGTTCAGTTGCCAAAGGCGGAGCGTCGGGTGTCCAGACACCGTCCTGAACCGTAATGTGTTGATCCATCCCAAGGTGATAGCGCAGCACGTGGCCAACAACCCATTCCGTCATACCTTGCGTCAGGCCATGATCCACCATCCGCGCAAGCGGCACAACCAGTGTCTCGTTGCCCGCGATCTGCTCGACACCCGCCCAAAGGCTGAGCACGGCCTTTAGCCTGGTATAGGGTGTGAAATCCAACAACCCGCCATTTGGGGCATAGATGATATAGTCAACCTGATCCGGTTCAAATTCAGTGCCAATCTGAAAGTCCAAGCCGGCATCGGTCAATCCTTTGGTCAGCAGTGGTTCGTAGATGGGCCAGAGCGCAGGGCGCGCTGAAAACAGGATGTTCACCGGCATGGAGGGCCTTTCAGATCAGCGGGGGCGATGTATATGGGCGCTTTGGACTATGCCGAAGGCGGCCATCAGAACCAGCATGGCCGAGCCGCCATAGCTGACCATGGGTAGCGGTACGCCAACAACCGGTGCAAGACCCATGACCATCGACATGTTGACGGCGAAAAACAGGAAGAAGTTCAGCGCGATCCCTAGTGTTACCAGAGACGAGAAACGATCCTTCGTTGAAAGCGCAGTGACTAGGCAGAACACCAAGATCAAGCCATAGAGGGTCAACAGGGTAATGCCGCCGACAAATCCGAACTCCTCAGCCAGCGTCGTAAAGATAAAGTCGGTGTGCTTCTCGGGCAAAAAATTCAGGCGGGATTGCGTGCCCTGCATGAAACCGCGTCCGTTCCAGCCGCCCGATCCCAATGCGATCTTGGACTGAGTGATGTGGTACCCCGCGCCCAGCGGGTCGGTCGACGGGTCCAAAAAGGTGTCGATCCGGCGGAACTGGTAATCCTTGAGCAACTGCCATTCTGTGCCGCGACTGTTGAATACAGTCGCAATCAACCCAACCACAGCAGCGATGACGGCAGCGAAGTAAGCCCAGTGGACGCCAGCAAGGAACATGAGCCCTCCACCTGCCGCCAACAGCAGGATTGAAGTACCCAGATCCGGTTGTTTCAGAACCATGAAAGTGGGGATCAGGATCAGCGCTACTGGGATTAGCACCCAAAGCGGTCGCGAGGTTTTGTGCGACGGCAGCCAATCGTAATAGGCGGCCAAAACCATGACTAGTGCAACTTTCATAACCTCAGACGGTTGTAGCCGCATGAAACCTAGGTCGATCCAGCGCTGCGCGCCCATCCCGATGGTGCCAAAAAGCTCAACAAAAACAAGAAGAACAATTGATCCAAGGTAAGCCACAACGGACATGTTCCGCCAGAACCAGATCGGTACCAGCGCGATAATGAACATTACTGTCAGGCCTAGTCCAAAGCGCTCCAACTGTGGTTCTGCCCACGGGGTCCACGACCCGCCAGCAACAGAATAGAGCATCAAGAAGCCAGCGCTGGCGACGCTTATTAGCAGCAATGTCAGGGGCCAGTTCATATATAGAAACTTGCGGAACCCTGACGGCGTAGATTTGACGGCGTATTCAAGATAGCTCATGCGCGGTCCTTCTCGGTCGGACGCGCTTTGGGGCGACGGTCACCCTCCAGCTTTTTCTGCTGTTCTTTGATGCGTTCGCGATCGGCAACCGGATAAGCCTCAAGCGGGGGTGTGCCGTTGTAGAGCGCTTGCAGCATGATGTCCCGAGCGACTGGAGCGGCCGCCTTTGAGCCGCCGCCGCCATGTTCAACCACCACAGCAATTGCGTATTTCGGGTTGTCATAGGGTGCAAAGCTGACAAACAGCGCGTGGTCGCGGCGTTCCCAGGGCAGGTCTTCGTTGCGGATCACACCGGCGGCGCGTTCGGCCTTGGTAATGTTTCGCACCTGACTGGTGCCGGTTTTACCTGCCATACGCAGGTCATCCGCGATGATGCGGCTGCGATAGGCCGTGCCGCCCCGGTCATTTGAAACCGAAAACATTGCTTTGCGGATGTGGTCCAGGTTGTTCGGATTAACGGCCAGCGGCTCACCTGTACCAGAAGGTTGCTCAACCCCGTTTACAGATCGTACCAAACGCGGTTTGACAGCGCGCCCCGTGGCAATCCGCGCTGTCATGACCGCAAGTTGTAGGGGCGAGGCCAGCATGAAACCCTGACCGATCGAAGCATTCGCCGTGTCGCCGACCAGCCAGCTTTCTCCGTGGACACGTTCCTTCCACTCCTGGTTCGGAGCCAACCCTTCAGCAACGGCGGACATTGGAATGTCATGTTTGACGCCCAGCCCAAAGATGCGGCACATCTCGGAAATCTTGTCGATACCTACGCGCAACGCCACGTCGTAATAGTAAACGTCGCAACTGCGCTTCAGTGACAAATTCAGGTCAACCGTTCCATGTCCGCCACGCTTCCAGCAGTGGAAGCGGCGGCTGCCGACCTTCAGGTGCCCGGGGCAGTAAACGGTATTTGAGGGACTAATCACGCCAGCCTCGAGCGCCGCCATGGCGGTGATCATTTTGAATGTCGAGCCGGGCGGGTAAGTACCCTGCACGGTCTTGTTGGCCAACGGGCGGTAATTGTCTTGCGTCAGCGCTCGGTAATCAGCAACCGAGATGCCGCGCACGAAGAGGTTCGGGTCGAAACTGGGGGCCGAGCTGATGGCACGGATATCGCCGGTTTCGCAGTCGATCACAACGGCAGCGGCGCTTTCTCCGGCCAGCCGGGCCTGAGCGTATTGCTGCAGATCGGCATCGACCGAAAGCTGCAGGTCGGCCCCGGCTTCACCTTCTTGCCGATCCAATTCGCGCATCACACGACCGGTGGCGTTGACCTCGACCCTTTTGGCCCCTGCTTTGCCGCGCAGGCTTATTTCCTGTTTAGCCTCAAGACCGACTTTCCCGATTTGAAAGCGCGGTATCCGGAGAACAGGTTCAGGGTCTTCGATTTGGCTTAGATCATAGTCGCTGACTGGACCGACATAGCCGACAACATGGGCAAAATCCTCATAACGGGGATATTGTCGGGTTTGCCCCACTTCGGGGATCACACCGGGAAGGGCAGGCGCATTGACCGCGACCTTCGAGATATCTTCCCAAGTGACCTGGTCAGCCAGTGTAACGGGCAGGAACGGGGCAGAGCGGCGCATTTCTGTCTTGGCCCGCTCAATTTCCTCTTCTGTCAAAGGGATCAGGTTTGAGAGTTTGGCGATTACTTGGTCGACGTCTCCAGCATCCTCGCGCACCATTACAATGCGGTACGAGGGCGAGTTCTGACCAATGATCTCTCCGTTTCGGTCATAAATACGGCCACGGGTCGGCGGGATCAGGCGGATATTGATCCTGTTTTCCTCGGCCAGCAGGCGATATTCATCGGCCTGATCCACCTGCATGAAACGCATTCGGGCAGCCAGCCCGCCAATAAAGGCGGCTTGCAATCCGCCCACAATTAACGCCCTGCGCGGCAGGCGTTTATAAGCAAGCCCCTGGGGCGTTGGCTTTCGCTGCTTCATCCTCGAGCCCCCAGCGCACTGGTGTCAGACGCAGCTCTTCGGCGCACACCCAATCCATTCTGGCTCAGCAGAACGATCAGTGGATAAACTGCAATTGTCAGAACTAATTGTATCACAACTGGTCCTAAAGCTGCCTGCTGCACCGACAGAATAGCAAGAAGGACGCGATTCAGCATAAAAACTGCTGTGATCACTACCGCGACGGTAATCCATTCGCTGACAAAGCCGGAATCCCGTGATCCAAACGCTGCTGAACGCAAGTACGCCGCACCAAGAACAACTAGCGCGGCCAGCAGACCGGGCGGGCGTTGCAACAATAGATCTGCCATCAGCATCACGATGGCCACTGACAGGGTCGGCACAAATTCAGGCCGCCGCAGCACCCAGGCAAACGTCAGAGCGATCAGCAAGTCCGGAAACGGCCAGCGATCCGGTTTTGTGTCGAGCGGCAGCAGATGCAGGAACAGGATTAGCGCGGCCAGACAAAGGTACAGCGCCCGTTTGGACCAGAGCTGTGAGTTTGCGCTATCCATCTCCCACCTCGGCAGGGCTTAGAGCTGTTTCGGGGCTTCTAGGACCCACGATATCACCGGGATCGCGAATAAGTGGCGCTGATTGGAATCGCAAAACGCGAAGGAATTCTAGGCGCTCGAAATCCGCCGAAAGGCGCACGCGCAAGCGACCGCCGGGATCGGCAGTAATCTGACCAATCAGCAAGCCGCCGGGGAATACGCCACCATCGCCCGAGGTTACAACACGGTCGCCGGGCCGAACCAGTTCTCGGTTCTCCAGAAACTCTACCGCTGGTGCCGAAGTATTGTCGCCGGTGATCAGGGCAGTCTGTCCCGAAGGCTGGATGGTAGCTGGGATTGCGCTGGAAGCATCGGTTAACAAAATCACTCTTGCTGTATCCGGGCCGACGCCGGAAATACGACCAACCACACCGATCCCGTCCATGGTGGCCCAACCGTCTGTGATGCCGTCGCGCTCACCTACATTGAGCAGAACGGATTGACGGAAGGGTGAGCCACTGTCTGCCATCACAACTCCGGTGATATAAGTCAGCCGCGGATCGAGACGAACATTGTTAAGATCCAGGAGGCGAGCGTTTTCCTGCTCCAATTGCAATGCAGCTTCTTTCCAGGCGCGCATCAGGCGCAGTTCGCTGCGCAACTCTTGGTTCTGTTCGCTCAGGCGTTGATAGCTTTGAAAGTCGCGGGCCAGATTGACGATTGCCGTGACGGGCACCATGGCCCATTCCATTGAGGGCACCACCCGATCCACCACCTGCGCACGGAACCGTTCCACCCGTGGGCTGTCGATGCGCCAGACCAGAAAGATGCCCAGCAGACACAACACCACGATCCCCAATAGCAAGCGGCGCAAAGGGGTGGTGTATTCGTCGCGCTGTGATCGGTCCTTTGCCACAGGACTCCTTCCCGTGCTGCTCGTGCCCGAGTGTTATCCCTTAAAGGGTGCGCGCCTTAGCTTTCGTAGTCAATCGCGTGGCGCAGCTGTTTTTCGTATTCTAATGCCTTGCCGGTGCCCAAAGCCACACAATTGAGGCTTTCATCAGCAATCGACACGGCCAGACCCGTCTGTTCGCGCAGGGCCAAGTCCAGATCACCTAACAGCGCACCACCGCCGGTCAGCATCACGCCCCGGTCGACGATGTCAGCGGCCAGATCGGGCGGCGTGGTCTCAAGCGCAGTCATTACGGCTTCGCAGATCGCTTGCACCGGTTCCGACAGAGCCTCGGCCACCTGAGCCTGGCTGATCTCGATTTCCTTCGGCACGCCGTTCAGCAGGTCGCGGCCCCGGATATGCATCGACTGCCCGCGCCCGTCGTCGGGCATGCGGGCAGTGCCGATGGTTGTTTTGATCCGTTCAGCGGTGGATTCACCGACCAGTAGGTTCTGCTGACGGCGTAGGTATGAGATAATGGCCTCGTCCATCCGGTCGCCACCAACACGGACTGAACGTGCGTAAACGATGTCGCCCAGCGAAAGAACCGCAACCTCCGTGGTGCCGCCCCCAATATCGACAACCATGTTACCCGTTGGATCGGTAATTGGCATGCCGGCACCAATCGCAGCTGCAATCGGTTCGGCAATCAGACCGGCCCGGCGGGCACCTGCGGACAGAACCGACTGCCGGATCGCGCGCTTTTCAACCGGAGTCGCGCCATGCGGGACGCAGACAATGATTTTCGGCTTCGAGAAGGTTGACCGTTTATGCACTTTGCGAATGAAATGCTTGATCATCTCTTCCGCTGTGTCGAAATCGGCAATGACGCCTTCGCGCATCGGGCGGATTGCTTCGATCGAACCGGGTGTCCGGCCCAGCATCAGTTTGGCGTCCTCACCCACGGCCAGTACTTTCTTCACGCCGTCTTTGACATGGTAGGCCACCACTGACGGTTCAGATAGGATCACGCCGCGCCCTTTGACATAAACCAGCGTGTTCGCTGTCCCAAGGTCGATGGCCATGTCCGCTGTGAACAGGCCGCCCAGATTGCCAAAGATCCCCATGATTCCCCTGATCCTGTATGTCGATTTTTCTACTGCCCGCGACTCGACGGTTCCGGGACGGATGACTTATAGGGTGCCAGCACGCCCGGTAAAAGGGCTGATTCCGCGACAATCAGCACCTTTCCGCCTTATTCAGAGGGACTTTAGAAGGCAACATGCTCTCTTATCAACACATTTACCACGCAGGAAATCTGGCTGATGTGCAAAAGCACACTTTATTGGCATGTGCGCTGGACTATTTGACCCGCAAAGACAAGCCATTGACCTATCTCGAAACCCACTCAGGACGAGGGCTTTACAAGCTGGATGCTGAGGAAGCAACGCGCACGGGCGAAGCGCAGGCGGGCATTTTTCGGGTTCAGCAGGAGAACTGGTTTGGTGTGGATCATCCACTGAACCGTGCGATTAAAGCAGTCCAGAAACAACACGGGATAGCGGCATATCCCGGCTCTCCGTTGATCGCTGCCGGTCTTTTGCGGGATCAGGATAGTTTGCATTTTGCAGAGTTGCATCCGCAGGAACACACGGCTCTGGCTCTGGCAATGTCTCCCCATGGGGCGAAAGTGTATCAGCAAGACGGGTACGAACTGGCACAGTCCCTGTTGCCGCCGACGCCCCGGCGGGGGATGTTACTGATTGATCCAAGTTATGAGGTGAAATCGGAATATGACCGCCTGCCCGGCATCATTTCCAAAATTCATCGCAAGTGGAATGTCGGGGTCATCGCCCTTTGGTATCCCGTTCTGACGGATGATCGCCATAGCGCAATGATCTCTGCGCTGAAATCTCAAAACCTGCCAAAGACCCTTAATCATGAGGTGCGGTTTGACCCGGTGCGAGAGGGGCACCGCATGGTCGGTTCGGGCATGTTTATCGTTAACACGCCCTACGGTTTGGAAGACGAGGCTACCCGTCTGTCAGAGCTGTTCGGAAGGCTTCGGGCATATCATTCAAAGACAAGGTAGAACTCCCGCCTCGCTTGCCCGCATCAAAGATGCAGTCAAACGAGTTGGGCCCGGCAGTGCGCCACAGGCGCACTGCCGGGCCCAAAACCCAAGAAGGGTCGGCGAAGCCGGGCCGCCGCTGGTGCGGGAGCCCTGACTCGCCCGTTTAAGTTAGGTCCTTGTAGCTGATCTCACGCGCATCTGCGCCCGGTCCGGTTTTTTCGCGGCGCACGATCAGGCGATTCAGCGCGTGGATGTAGGCCTTGGCCGAGGCTACAACGGTGTCGGTATTGGCCGATTGACCGGTGGCGATCATGCCGTCCTCTTCCAGGCGTACCGAAACCGTAGCTTGCGCATCGGTGCCTGCGGTTACGGCATGCACTTGATAAAGTTGCAAATGGGCCTTGTTCGGATGGATCGCGCGGATTGCTTTGAATGTCGCATCCACCGGACCGTCCCCGTGTTCGGTGGCGATGGTGTCCTTACCGTCCACTTCCAACTCAACAGTCGATTCCGCCTGTCCGCCGGTGCCGCAGGTCACCTTCATCGACACCAGTTGCAGGTGGTCGTCAGCGTCATCCAACGTCATCAGCGCGATGAGATCGTCGTCAAACACCTCTTTCTTGCGGTCGGCCAGATCCTTGAACCGCACGAAGATATCCTTGAGCTGATTGTCACCAACCTCAAACCCCAGCGTTTCCAGCTTGTCGCGCAACGCCGCACGCCCCGAGTGTTTGCCCAACGGCAGTGACGTGCCGGACAAACCCACGTCCTCGGGACGCATAATTTCGAAATTGTCGCGGTTTTTCAGCATGCCATCTTGGTGGATACCGCTTTCATGAGCAAAAGCGTTCTTGCCGACGATGGCCTTGTTGAACTGCACGTTAAAGCCCGACACCGTGGCAACCCGACGCGAGATATGCATGATCTTGGTGGTGTCGATGCCGGTGTGGTACGGCATAATGTCATTGCGGGTTCGCATTGCCATCACAACCTCTTCCAAAGCTGTATTCCCAGCGCGTTCACCCAGGCCATTGATCGTACATTCGATCTGTCGCGCACCGCCGATTACAGCGGCCAGCGAGTTCGCCGTCGCCATGCCCAAATCGTTGTGGCAATGGGTGGCGAAGACAATCTCGTCAGCACCCGGAACGGTCTCGATCAGGCGTTTGATCAAGTCGGCGGATTCCAACGGTGCCGTATAGCCAACTGTGTCGGGAATGTTGATTGTCGTCGCACCTGCTTTAATCGCGATCTCGATCACGCGGCACAGATAATCCCATTCCGTCCGGGTCGCATCCATCGGCGACCACTGCACGTTTTCGCAAAGGTTACGCGCGTGGGTGACCGTCTCGTGGATTTTCTCGGCCATTTCGTCCTGCGTCAGGTTTGGAATGGCGCGATGCAGTGGGGAGGTGCCGATAAAGGTATGAATCCGGCTTTTCTCGGCGTGTTTGATCGCCTCCCAGCAGCGGTCGATATCGGTGAAATTGGCACGGGCCAGACCGCAGATGCGGCTGTTTTTGGACCGTTCGGCAATTTCGGAAACCGCTTTGAAATCTCCCTCGGACGCGATGGGAAATCCGGCCTCGATGATGTCGACGCCCATGTCGTCCAGCAGCTCGGCAATCTCGAGCTTTTCGTCATGGGTCATGGTGGCGCCGGGGCTTTGCTCGCCATCGCGCAAAGTGGTGTCAAAGATCAAGACGCGGTCTTGGTCGGTTACGTTGGTCATGGGAATCTCTTTCTTCTTCTGTCCTAAAGCCTATGGCGCGCTGGCGTCCTCCTCTGAGCGGGCGCGCCGGATGGCACGCTCAGAGGCGGATTAGGATCAGTAGGCCACGCAGCGACGCACCGCTACGGGCGGTGTCGACAAAAGGGATATCTGCGCGGTTGATCATGAGCGGAGTTTATACAGCGCCAGAGCGGAATGAAAAGCCTCATTTGCGGTGTAGCAACCGTTAAAAGATATTCTTTTTTGAATCGCATTGATCCGCTTTCGCTGTCGGCTAGATGATGCGCCATGACAAATGCACTTATCATCGGCGCGTCGGGCGGAATCGGTATGGCGGTTTGTCAGCGCCTAAGAGAGCAGGGCGTGGAAGTAACCACTTTGTCGCGCTCTGCTGACGGTTTTGACCTAAGTGACCCCGAAGGCGTTAATCGCGCGCTGGAAAAGCTCTCGGGACATTTCGATCTGATTTTCGTCGCTTCTGGTGCGTTGGAAATCAACGGAGATGAACCTGAAAAGACGGTTCGTGCCTTATCAGCGCGTGCGATGATGGACCAGTTTGCATTGAATGCTGTCGGACCGGCTTTGATCTTGCGCCATGCATCGCGATTGTTGCCACGTGATAGGCGTGCTGTCTTTGCAGTCCTTTCGGCGCGTGTGGGTTCGATAGGTGATAACCGGCTAGGTGGATGGATCAGTTATCGCGCTTCGAAGGCGGCTGTTAATCAGATTGTCCATACAGGTGCGATTGAGCTTGCCCGAACACACAAACACGCGATCTGCGTTGTATTGCACCCTGGCACTGTCGAGACCGAGTTCACCCGAAAGTACCTTGGTCGTCACCCAGCGGTCGCCCCGGATACCGCTGCCGCCAATCTACTTTCTGTAATTCAGCAGCTGACTCCGCAAGATACAGGTGGCTTTTTTGATTGGGCGGGAAAACCTGTGCCGTGGTAAGATGCTGGGCTCAGCCGTCTGAGCTGCTGGTTTCGGCAGGAGGTGTCGCGGGCGTCGTTTCGGGTTCTGTTTGGTCAGGTGTCGCAAGTGCATCGTTTTCCCAGACGCCGGATTCTTCTTCGCCATTGGCATAGCGCATTGTTCCGTCGCCGTGACGCTTGTTGTCCAGAAACCCGCCTTCGTAAACATCGCCGGTCGCGAAGGTTGCAATGCCGTTCCCGCTGATTTTTCCTTCGACCCAATCACCGGTGTAAGTGTATCCGCTTGGCATTGTGATGGTTCCTTTGCCCTGGCGCTGGCCGTTCACGAAATCACCTTCATAGACGGTACCGTCGGGGAAATTGGCTTTGCCCTTCCCTTGGCGAACACCTTCAGCCCATTCACCTTCATAGCGATATCCGTTTGCAAAGGTCAGAACGCCATTGCCGTGGCTAACACCGTTTTGGAACTGCCCGGTGTAGACAACACCATTCGGGTAAGTCGCTTTGCCGTCACCTTCGAAAACTCCGGCAATCCACTCGCCCTCGTAAATAATGCCATCAGAGAAGGTGTGCATACCTTTCCCATCCGGTAAGTCGGCGCTGAAATCCCCAATGTAAGTCGAACCGTCTGGATAGGTCAGTTCACCAAACCCTTCGATCTGGCCGTCTGCCCATTCACCGGTATAGTCAAACCCATCTGTGCCCAAAAATCGTCCTTTGCCGTGGCGGCGATCCTCAGAGTAGTCGCCTTCATATGTTGCACCGTTGGCATAGGTGGCCTTGCCTTGCCCCTGGCGGCGCCAATTGACCAAGTCGCCTTCGTATACATCGCCGTTAGCTTGCAACAATCGGCCTTTTCCAGTGGCTTGATCATTGACCCACGCGCCAGTGTATACTTGGCCATCAGGGGACGTGTGGGTCCCTTGACCGTGACGTTGACCATTTTGAATGTCGCCTTCGTAAACGCCGCCTTTGGCATAGGTGATTTTACCTTTGCCCTGCTTTACCCCGTCAACCCAATCGCCGTCAAAGCTGTAGCCGCTGGGATCGGTCAGCACGCCCTTGCCGTGATGGAGCGCGTTCCGGAAGCTGCCTTCATAGCGGGCACCGTTAGCATAGCTGACTGTTCCAGTACCGTTGATTGTGCCCCCGGACCATTCACCTTCATAGGTACCACCATCGGGATAGATGATCTTTCCTCGCCCTTCGGGTTGACCCTTAACGAAGTCGCCTTCGTAGATCGAGCCGTTGGCATAGCGTGCAACACCCTTGCCCTGAATTTCGCCCTCGACCCACTCGCCCTCGTATTCGAACCCGTCTGGCAGACGGTACGTGCCCGTCCCGTGCCGCAACCCGTTTTCGAACGTGCCCTCGTACACTCCGCCGACCTCGTCATCGGCGACGATTACTTCATCGCTTTGCGCGGTGGCACCCGCAGCGATCAGGGCCATTGCGGAAGCGGCTATGGAAATGCGGAAAGCGTTCATGTTCGGTCCTGCCTGCCCAGAATTCATCTTTTGGCCCAAAACTAAGGTACCCGTGGGGGTAGGGCAACGGGTTTTGCCGCATTTGCCTTTCACTCGCGCAATGATCTGCTAAATGGCAATAAGACTGACGAGGGCAAGAGGGCACAATGGCCGACCGTTTCCGCATCACGCTTGCGCAACTCAACCCGACTGTGGGGGATATCAAGGGCAATGCCTCCAAGGCGTTGGCCGTGTGGGAACAGGCGCGTGAGGCCGGAGCCGATCTGGTCGCGTTCCCCGAGATGTTCATCACCGGCTACAACACGCAGGACTTGGTAATGAAGCCGGCGTTTCATCAGGCAGCGATGGCTCAGGTCCAAGAACTGGCCATCCAATGCGCTGATGGCCCAGCGGTAGCGATCGGTGGACCTTGGGTCGAGGATGGAAGTCTGTTCAACGCATACCTGATCCTAAAAGGCGGTCGGATCAGCAGCAAGGTGTTAAAGCATCACTTGCCAAACGAGACCGTTTTTGACGAGGTACGCCTTTACGACGCTGGACCAATGGGTGGACCTTACTCGGTTGGAAATACCCGTATAGGTAGCCCAATCTGTGAGGACAGCTGGCACCCTGATGTAGCCGAAACGTTGGAGGAAACCGGGGCTGAGTTCCTCCTGATTCCCAATGGCTCGCCTTATTTCCGCAACAAATATGACGTTCGCCTGAATCACATGGTGGCGCGCGTGGTCGAAACCGGGTTGCCTCTGATATATCTGAACATGGTAGGCGGTCAGGACGATCAGGTGTTTGACGGAACCACGTTCGGCCTAAACCCAGGCGGGGAACTGGCGTTTCGAATGCCAGTTTTCGATGAGGCGGTAACACATATTGATCTTGAACGCGGTGATAGTGGTTGGCGTATTGCGCCCGCCGAAATCGTGCCGCAACCGGATGAGTGGGAGCAGGATTACCGCGCGATGGTGCAGTCCCTGCGCGATTACATGGGCAAGACAGGTTTCAAAAAAGCATTGTTGGGCCTGTCGGGTGGGGTCGACTCTGCTTTGGTCGCGACTATCGCTGTGGATGCTATTGGGGCGGAGAATGTGCGCTGTGTGATGCTGCCGTCCGAATACACCAGTCAGGGTTCATTGGACGATGCCGAAGCGGTCGCCAAGGCACTGGGTGTTCATTTTGATTACGTTCCGATTTCCGACAGCCGGGCAGCCGTGACCGAAACGCTGGCCCCGCTGTTCGCTGGACGAGACGCTGGCCTTACCGAAGAGAACATTCAGTCCCGTCTGCGCGGTTTGCTTTTGATGGCAATTTCAAACAAATTCGGCGAGATGCTGCTAACCACCGGCAATAAATCCGAGATCGCCGTGGGCTACGCCACGATCTATGGCGATATGAACGGCGGCTATAATCCGATCAAGGATCTGTACAAGACACGCGTGTTCGAAACGTGCCGCTGGCGGAATGCTAATCACCGCGACTGGATGATGGGACCTGAGGGTGAAGTTATCCGGCCTTCGGTCATCGACAAGCCCCCAAGCGCGGAATTGCGCGAGGATCAGAAAGATAGCGACAGCCTGCCGGATTACCCGGTTCTGGACGCTATTTTGGATATCTTGGTCGATCAAGAAGGGTCAATTACTGATTGTGTGGCTGCGGGTCTTGACGAAGCGGATGCGCGGCGGGTCGAGCACCTAATATACATCAGCGAGTACAAACGGTTTCAGTCCGCCCCCGGAACGCGCCTAACCAGCCGGGCGTTCTGGCTGGATCGCAGGTACCCGATCGTAAACCGCTGGCGGGATCGAGGGTGATCTAATCCGGACTCATTTGTCTGACCTGAGTGTTTCTGAAATCTGAACAGTTCAGAGAAATGATGAGCACAGTTGCTACATCATTGACGGTTCGCAAGTTTCACGGGCGACGGTTCAACTTGCGCCTTGAAAATGAGACATTTTTTTGCCACATTTTAGCTTAGTTATTGCCCCATATGGGGCGCCGCGGCATATCTCGGTTGTTTGTTAGGCAGGTGGGTAGATGCCAAAATCGGATATGTTGTGTGTAAGTGTTTGAATGTCTGAGTTAACGATTTGGTGTTACGATGTATAAGGAATATGACAAACCTCTCCATCCGCCAATAAAGTATAAGTCGATGGAATCTGAAGGGTGCGCGCTGAACGAAAGCGAAGTCGATTCTGCGATTGCTGAACTATTGCGCGGCGAAGACTCGGATGAGCTTGAGGTCGAACCTGAGGATGCGCAAACCGTCTTCCCCCAACTGACCGATCAAGCAACGATAGACGAAGTGGACTGCCCGCAGGAAACGGGCCTTGCAGCAACGTTACGCCAAAAGTGGGCCGAGCTGCGCGGCGCTGCATAAAGTACACCTGAAGTAGGTCTAGGCGGTGCGAAATTCGCGCCGCTTTTGCGTGTAGGCCACAGCTTTCAAAAAACATGAGCCTTGCCGTACAAGGCATGTTGCCAGCGTGACCGCGCCGCGCCTTGATGGCGGTCCGAGCCATGAAGTACGAGCGGTTGATGCCCGGTCCCAAGCCCACCCCAGTCGAATCCGATATGCACCTGCCAAAGACCGTGGACGTTGTTGTCATAGGCGGCGGCATAATTGGGTCTTCGACAGCTTTGGAATTATCTGAACGTGGCGCCTCGGTTCTGCTATGTGAAAAAGGGCAGATCGCAGGCGAACAAAGTTCTCGTAACTGGGGGTGGGTGCGTCTGGGTATGCGTGACCCTCGGGAAATCCCGCTTATGGTCGAGGCTTTGAAATTGTGGCAGGGGATGGACCATCGGACCGGGCGCCAAACAGGATACACCCGCTCGGGCATTCTTTTTGGTGCTTCTGGCAAGCGCGGCAGGGGGCAACTGGAACGCTGGCTGAACAATGTGGATGGATTGCAGACCGGTGCGAAACTTGTAACTGGGTCAGAATTGAACGCCTTGTTGCCGGGCAATCAGACTAATTTTGAGTGCGCCCTCTACATGCCAGGGGACGGTCGGGCGGAACCGCAGTGGGCGGCCCCCGCGATTGCCGAAGCGGCACGGGAACGAGGCGCTCTGTTAATGACCAATTGCGCTGTGCGCAGTGTCGATGTCCACGACAAGCGCATCAAAGGTGTTTTCACAGAGCGTGGTCGGGTGGCGTGTGGTCGTGTTGTTTTGGCTGGGGGAGCGTGGTCGCGTTTGTTTGCTGGCAACGCAGGGATAGACCTGCCGCAGATGAAGGTCCTGAATACCGTGTTACGCACGTCACCAGTTGAAGGACCTGAGGCCGCACTTTGGTCAGACGAATTCGCTGTGCGTAAGCGCGCCGATGGGGGCTATACCATCGCATCTGGTCACGAAAATACGGTTGATATCGTGCCTGATAGTTTTCGTCTTGCTCGGCGATTTCTGCCCGCCTTTAGACAGGAATGGCGATCCCTGCGTTTTCGGTTTTCAGGTCGTTGGCGTATAGAAACGCAAGAGGATTGGCGTTGGCTGGCTACCGATGTGACGCCATTCGAAAAGTGTAGGGTTCTGGATCCCGAACCTTCAGCGAAAACGCTGCGGCGGGCTTGGGCGCGGGCGCGCAAAGGTTTCCCGGTGTTGGAGAAAGCTGAGATCGTTCAAAGCTGGGCGGGGATGATTGATGTAACGCCAGACGCGGTGCCTGTGATCTCAGGTGTGGACGGGATTTCAGGCATGTATATTGCTACGGGATTTTCTGGCCACGGGTTTGGTATTGGCCCTGCGGCGGGCCGTCTGATGGCCGACTTGGTCGCCGAAACCACGCCTTGCGTCGATCCGGCCGCTTTTCGCCTGTCCCGTTTTACGGATGGCTCTAAGGTGCGGCCGGACGCAGGGTATTAGGCTTAGCCCATCATCTGATAGCTGACCGGGACAAATCGGAACCCGTCCCCGCGAGGTTCGACGAAACCAGCAGCCGGGAACGGCATGTGGTAGCCAATCATCGGTACCTTGTCGGCGGCCAGCATGCCCAGCACATTGCGCCGGGATGCGGTTGCTGCGGCTTTGTCCATGTCAAACTTGAACCCCCATTCGGGGTGAGCGAACGACCAGACATAGTGATTGGCCAAATCTGCGGTCAGCACCAGCCGCTGACCGTTGCTTTCCAGATGATACACCGTATGCCCCGGCGTATGACCAGCGGCGGAAATCGCAGTGATGCCTGATGCCACTTCGCCGCCGTTGTCAATGAAGCTCATCTTTTCGGCCTGCGGTGTGACCTTGGCAGCGACTATGTCACCGACACGGTTGCCCGCCTCCTGCGCCGACCAGAAATCATACTCGGCTGCTGCCGTGATATAGCGCGCGTTTGCAAAGGTCGGCGCGTCATTCGTGGTCATGCCGCCGATATGGTCAGGGTGCATGTGGGTGATTACAACAACATCAATCTGATCCGGGGTCACGCCCGCATCTGCCAGTGCCGCCTGAATGCCGCCCTGACCAAGGCCGGTGTCGAACAGAACCAGCTCGGACCCGGTGTTGACCAGCGTCGGGGTAAAGGGCAACAGCGCCTTATCGGGCGAGATGAAATTCTCGGACGAGACACGGGCAAAATCCGCATCCGGCACGCCTTCGCCAAACATCTCTTTGACGTCGTCGCGCGGTGCGCTGCCATCCAGCAGCGTGGTGACGGTGAAGTCGCCCAAGGTGAACGACTTAGCGATGGTTGAGTTTGCCTTGGTCTCGGCCCCGGCTGCCAAAAGCGGAGTCGTGGCGGCAGCAAACGGCAAAGCAGCCGCCGACCCCAAGGCCGCGCGGCGTGTGAGTTTCATGGTCATTTTGGTTCTCCCTGTCAGAACACCATACGGTGAATTAGGTCGGCGCGAGTCACTTGCCAGTTTATACACACAGGAAATGGGCTGCGTGGATGAACATGTCGTGTTAATTTTTGTTCATGTCGCGATCTTCAAACAAGACCGAACCCACCGACCAATGTGTCGATTGGTTCCTGCAGTCCGTGGAGCCGCCTTCGAAAGCAGAGGATGCCCAGGTACTGGACGCGCTTTTTCGCAATGTGACGGGCTTTTCCCCGGTGATGTGGGGGCCATCGATTGTAGGCTATGGTCGCTATCATTACCGCTACAAATCTGGGCGCGAGGGTGACTTTCTGGCCACCGGCTTTTCCCCGCGCAAGGCGGCGCTGTCGATTTATATAATGCCGGGTTATGCGGATTTCGCAGACATCCTGTCCGGTCTTGGTAAACACAAGCTGGGCAAATCCTGTCTTTACGTGAACAAGCTGGCCGATATCGATTTGGATGTTCTGTCCGAGTTAATCCGCGCAGGGTTGAAGGACCTTGATCGGTATTGGCCGGTCGAGCCGACCTGAACGCCTTTGCTGGACAAAAGTTCCATCCTGTGACATGAGCCGCGCCAACAGGAGAACTCCATGACCACCACCCGTTTTGCCCCGTCGCCCACCGGTTACATCCATGTGGGTAACCTGCGCACCGCCCTGATGAACTATCTAATCGCCCGCAAGGCTGGCGGCACCTTCATCCTGCGTATTGACGACACCGATCCTGAGCGGTCGAAAGAAGAATATGTCGACGCCATCAAGCAGGATATGGAGTGGCTGGGTCTTCATTGGGATCGGATCGAACGTCAGTCAGATCGTCTGGACCGTTACGCCGAAGCCGCTGACAAACTGCGCGAGATGGGCCGGTTTTATGAGGCGTTTGAGACGCCGACCGAGTTGGACCTCAAGCGCAAGAAGCAGCTGAACATGGGTAAGCCACCGGTCTATGATCGCGCTGCGCTCAACCTGTCTGATACCGAAAAAGAGGCGTTGCGCGCCGAGCGTGGCAATGGTGTCTGGCGCTTTAAGCTGGATCACGAGCGGATCGAATGGAATGATGGTATCTTGGGCGACATCTCGATTGATGCGGCCTCGGTGTCTGATCCAGTGCTGATCCGGGGAGATGGTCAGGTTCTTTATACGATTGCGTCCGTGGTCGATGACACCGAGATGGGAGTGACCGACGTAGTGCGCGGCTCGGACCATGTGACTAACACGGCGACTCAGATTCAGATCATTGAGGCGCTGGGCGGCACTTGCCCACGTTTCGCGCACCATTCGCTGTTGACCGGCCCGCAGGGCGAGGCATTGTCAAAACGCCTTGGCACGCTGGCGCTGCGTGACCTGCGCGAGCAGGGCGTGCAGCCTATGGCGCTGCTGAGCTTGATGGCGCGTCTGGGGTCATCCGATCCGGTCGAGCTGCGCTCGGAGATGGCTGAGTTGATTGAAGGCTTCGATGTGAACCGTTTCGGTGCGGCACCAACAAAGTTTGATGTGCAGGACCTGTTCCCTCTGACCGCAAAGCACCTGCAGTCGCTGCCGCTGGCTGACGTCGCAGATGCGGTCGCGGATGCCGGTGTTCCGGCAGAGCTTGCCGAACCCTTCTGGGCGATGGCGCGCGAAAACATCACCACTCTGAGCGACCTCAAAGGGTGGTGGGACCTGTGCCGCGATGGGGCTGAGCCTTTGATCGCGGATGAGGATCGAGAATTCATCACACAGGCCATCGCATTGTTGCCCGAAGGCCCGTTTGATGGCGATACTTGGGGCAATTGGACCCAAGCCGTGAAAGAGGCCACAGGCCGCAAGGGAAAAGGGTTGTTCATGCCGTTGCGGAAAGCGTTGACTGGCATGGAGCGTGGCCCGGAAATGGCTACTTTGCTGCCATTGCTGCAGGTGATCCGCGCGCGTAGCTGATTGTAGAAGTACAGAATTCATAAAGGCGGGGTCACGTGGCCCCGCCTTTTTCTATGCGGTTTGTACGAAGCGTACAGACAAACGGTTCAAGCGGTCGTTCACGAATTCGGCTTCGACGGGTTTGAGCTGCTGGTGCCGTGGGTAGCGCGGTTCAGCACGGTCATCCAGGATCGGCGCGTCCCACCCTTCGGTTGTATCAAAGAACCGGTCTGCGCCACTTTCGCCAAAGGCCCGCAGGTATCCCTGCACAACGACGTCAATATAACTCAGCAAAATTGGGTGGCGATTTGTCGGATCGCTTTGGCGGTCGTGTGGAACTGCGTAAACGGCAATTTCGACCTGATGGGTTAGAGGATGCGTAACAGCATGCGTCGCCTGAACCCGATCATAGGCCCATTCCCGTTCGTCCAGCGCCGCCCAGTCGTTTTTGGGTACGTGAGCAATCATTCCCTCGATCTCGCAGTCTGGGTCCGGAATTGCGCTTAGAAATGCCACCGGGCGCAAGTCGGTGTGCCGCCATGCGCGACGCCAACCTTTCAACCGGGCAGGATGAGGGTCGGAGAAATCGTGGGTGGAGAGGTTAACGAGGCTGCCATAGCCAAAGAAGTAAGGGTCTGCCACGGGGCCAATGTCCTTTTCAGCGATTGATGTATGTCAAACCGCTTTTTTCCGGGACATGCAATAAGGCTGCATCATGAATTCGGGGAGGCTACCATGAGGATTACCAAACGGACAAACATAGCGGTGCGCTTGTTGATGTATTGTGCGGCGCATCAGGATCGATTGGTAACGAAGTCCGAGATCGCGGATGTATGCAACATTTCGGAAAATCACTTGGCGCAGGTGATCAATCAGCTGGGTCAGCTGAACTATCTCAGCACCCACCGGGGCCGCAATGGCGGTATGTCGCTGGCGCGTCCGGCGGATCAAATTCGTATTGGGTCCGTCTTTCGTCATGTCGAAGGCAACTTGCCGATCGCAGAGTGTTTCGCCGATGCCGACAACACCTGCCCTTTGACAGATGCTTGCCGTTTGCGTGTAGCCCTGCGAGACGCGGCTGAGGTGTTCTATGCTTCGCTGGATGAAATAACACTGGACGCGCTGGTCTGCGACAACGACCGGCTGTTGCAGATACTGCAACCTGTGGCCTGCGTCCGTTAATCAGCGGCGCGCAGGATACGCGCCGGGCGTACTGCGAGCGGGCGCAACGCAAAAACAAGGCCCGCGCTTAAAGTCACAAGAATTCCGGCCAGCACGATCCCGAAGGCCGAAGTCCAGATGACCGTGAAGCCGGTATCGAAGATGTAAGTAGCCACGGCCCAACCGCCTATTATGCCGGTTAGCAAGGCAACACCGCCTGCCGCTGCGCCCAACAGGATCGACCGTAGCGCAAAGCTGACAAGGATACGCCTGCGGTCCGCGCCCAGCGTCTTTAGAACCGCAGACTCGTAGCGGCGCGCGGTTTCCCCAGCGGCGGCGGCCCCGATCAGAACCAGAAAGCCTGTCAGCAGGGAAATACCCGCACCGTAAGAGGTCGCCGCGGCCAATCCGCTTAGCAGGCCTGAGACGCGATCTATCGCGTCGCGCACCCTGATGGCTGTGATGTTCGGGAATTGTCCTGCGAGGTCGCGCAGAATGGCTGCTTCGGCCTGTTCTTCGGCATAAACAGTAGCGATGAAACTGTGCGGAGCGCCGGCTAAGGCAGACGGGTTCATCGACATGATGAAGCCCATACCCGCCGTTGAAAAGTCGACCTCACGCAGAGATGTGATTTCGGCGCTGATATCACGACCTAGGATATTGACCGTCAATTCGTCGCCAATAGACAGACCCATTTCCTCAGCTTCTTCGGCGGCGAAACTGATTTGCGGGTCGCCAGCATAGTCCTCAGACCACCATTCGCCAGCAGTGATATGAGCATTTTTTGGCGGCACTGCGGAGTAGGTCACGCCCCGGTCGCCGTCCAGCACCCAGTGGTCACCGGCTACCTCTCGTGCGGGCTGGCCGTTGATCTGCGAGATTATCCCCCGCAGCATCGGAGCACTTTCGATGCGGCTGACGGCTGGATCGGATTCCAGCCGATGGGTAAAGTCTGGCATCTGATCTTTCTGGATGTCGACAAAGAAATACGACGGGGCCACGTCAGGCAGGTTGCCCGATATCGCGTTGCGTAAGGTCCCATCGATCTGGCCGACGGCGGCTAACACGGATAACCCCAACCCAAGGGATAACACGACCGATGCAGCCCCTTCACGCGGGTCCGAGATGGCGGACAAAGCCCACCGCAGGGCAGGACGACCGCGCGCCGATTTTGTGCTAACACGGGCCAGCTTGCGGATCGCATAGGCAGAGAGCGCCAGAAGAAGCAGCGCGCCAATCAACCCTCCGCTGGTCCACAGCGTCAGGCGAACCGAGCCGCTGAACAAGGAAGCCGCTGCGATCAGAGCCGCCAAGCCAACACCTGCCGCGACTACAAAAACTGCACGTGGAATTGCACTGGCCGACGACAGGGCATCGCGAAACAAGGTCGCAGCGCGCACTTCTTCGGTGCGCGCAAGAGGCCAGAGCGTGAACAGAAATGCGGTTAGAACGCCGTATAGCGCTGCCTCAGCCAATGGACTTGCATAGAGCGAAAAGACCGCGGGGACAGGTAAGCGTTCTTCGATAAGTGGGGCCAGTAGTAACGGTAGAAAGCCACCCAGAAGAATGCCCAGAGTAATGCCGATCCCCGACAGAACCCCAATTTGGATCATGTAGGTCTGGAAGATTGTGGCCCGATCCGCGCCCAAAGTGCGCAGCGTCGCGATGGTTTCGGTCTTCTGCGCCAGATAAGCGCGAACAGCAGCAGATACCCCTATGCCGCCGACCGCGAGACCGGACAGACCGACCAGTACCAGAAAGGCGCTGAGGCGGGCGACAAATTCAGAAATTCCCGGCGCGCCATTGCGGGCATCGGTCCAGCGCATTCCGGTGCCGTCGAAACTCTGCCTTGCGGCGTTGGACAGGACATCTAGGTCGGTTTCGGGCGGCAGGTTCAGCCGATATTTCGTAGAAAACAGCGTTCCCGGCTCCAACAGGCCCGAGTTTCGCAGGTCATCCGTCCGAACCAGCGTGCGCGGTCCCAGTGCGAACCCATCGGCGGCTCCGTCCGGTTCATGGATCAAGGCAGCCGTCAGCACAAAATCCTGCGTGCCAAGGGCGAAACGATCTCCGATGGACAAGTTAAGGCGATCCATTAGAACCGGGTCCATGACGGCGCCGGGCAGGTTCTGATCACCGTCCAGCGCGATGGTGAGTGGTTGGTCCGGATCTAGCTGAGGTGTGCCCAGTAGCGGATAGGCCGCGTCAACGGATTTCACCTGTGTCAGGGCGCGCTGGGTGTCGTCTCCTTGTCTGACAACGGCCATTGAGCGGAAGTCAACCACTTCGGACACATCTGTCCCAGCCTGCTGCATCCAGTTCCGTTCCGCGTCACTGGCGAACCGATAGGTGAATTCCAATTGGGCGTCGCCGCCCAGCAAGGCCGCGCCCTCTTGCGTCAGCCCGGTCTGAATGGCTTGGCGTACAGATCCGACTGCGGCGATAGCTGCCACACCCAAAGCAAGACAGGCGATAAAGACACGAAAGCCGCGGACACCACCTCGCAGTTCCCGGCGCGCCAGACGACCGGCCAGTCGCAAGCTCATTCCGCAGCCTCTTGTTGTGTGTCCTCTGCGATTGTCCCGTCGCGAAGGCGCACCACTCGATCGCATTTTCGGGCCAGACTGTGGCTGTGAGTGACCAGTACCAGCGTCGCGCCATGCCTGTCGCGCAGGCGGAACAACAGTTCGACAATAGTCGCGCCGGTCGTTTCGTCCAGATTTCCTGTGGGCTCGTCTGCCAACAATATCCGTGGCCGTGGGGCCGAGGCGCGGGCCAGCGCCACGCGTTGCTGCTCACCGCCGGACAATTGCGACGGATAATGATCGCGCCGATGCGACAGACCGACGGCATCCAGTTCCGCCTCGGCACGGTCAAACGCATCCCTGTGCCCGGCCAGCTCCAGCGGTGTGGCGACATTCTCCAGCGCCGTCATGGTTGGGATCAGGTGGAAATTCTGAAACACAATCCCCATCGTATCGCGCCTGAAGCGGGCGAGGGCATCCTCGCCCATATCTGTCAGGTTATGACCAAGTGCCGTGATCCGGCCTCCGGTCGCTTGTTCCAGGCCGCCCATCAGCATCAGCAATGAGGACTTGCCCGACCCCGACGGCCCAACCAACCCCAGCGTTTCGCCCTGCTCCACAGTCAGGGTGATATCGTGCAGGATATTCACCCGTCCGGCATTGCCTTCCAGCGATAAGGCGGCATTTTGAAGCGAATGGGCAAATGTTGTCATAAGCTATTCCAAAACGGAGGCGGTTAATTGGGATATGGAGCGGTTCAGAAATTGCGCAAGGTTTTGATAACGGTGCTGTTTGCGTGTTGCGGCTTTGCCGCCACAGCTGAACAGGTTGTGATTGCCGCGTTGGGGGACTCGCTTACGCAAGGCTATGGCTTGCCCGAACAGGATGGCTTTGTGCCTCAATTGGAACAGTGGCTGCAGGATCAAGGCGCAGATGTGCGTCTGATCAATGCGGGCGTATCGGGCGACACCACGGCGGGAGGGGCCGCGCGAGTGGACTGGACGCTGACGCCGGATGTGGATGGGATGATCGTTGTGCTGGGTGGCAATGATCTGTTGCGGGGGATTGATCCGGCGGTCTCGCGCGCAAATCTTGAGGCGATTGTCAAAGCTGCGAAGGCGTCGGGGACCGACGTGCTGTTGATAGGAATGCAGGCACCGGGAAATTATGGCGCGGATTACAAAGAGGCGTTCGATGCGATCTATCCCGATTTGGCTGAACAGTATGAAACAGGCTACGCGCCCAGTTTCTTCACTGGGCTGACCGCCGAAGGTGATCCGGATGCTGCCCGTAGCTACATGCAACCAGACGGAATCCACCCGAACGCCAACGGCGTAGCGTTGATTGTCGAAAACCTCGGCCCTTACGTCTTAGAGCTTGTGGCTGCGAGCCAGCAGTGATCAGACGACGGTGACAACTGTTCCAATCGGCACACGCTCATACAGGTCAATGACATGCGCGTTCAGCATCCGAATGCATCCGTTTGACGCCGCATGCCCGATGGTCTGCGGCTGGGTGGTGCCGTGAATACGGAAATAGGTATCGACGCCGTTCTGGAACAGATAAAGCGCCCGCGCACCCAGCGGGTTATCGTTGCCGCCGGGTTGGACATAGTCATTGTCCTTGAACCGGGCATAAGTGTTTGGCTCACGCTCGATCATTTCGTCAGTCGGGCGCCAGGTTGGCCATTCTTTCTTAACGTCAATCGTGGCGGTGCCGGTGAATTCCAGCCCGGCTTTGCCGACACCACAGCCATAACGGATCGCTTTGCGCGGCTCGGTCACGTAGTAGAGGTAGAAGGATCGTGGCACCACGAGCAGCTGGCCCGGTAAGAACTCCTTCTTAATCCGAACGAATTGTGGCGTGGGATCGTATTCGACAGCTTTTGTTTTTGCCATCGCGACGCCGGGCGTCAGGCTTGCGGCGGCGGTTGCTGTCAGGAATGTACGGCGCGTGAACATTGCAGCTCTCTTCAACAGAACAGTAAAAACTTAACTCTAATGTCGGAATGATAGCCGATTTGGTCAATCGCCGGGCGGAAATAACGAAAGTTTGATGTTATCGCCGGGACACACTTTTGAACCGGGCTTGGCCGCGCTTGCGGGGCACGGGAAAGGAAAGGGCCAAGAAATGCTCGGCCCTTTCAAAAGCTTAGGCCAGCTGGATATCGTCGGCGCTTTCGCGACCGTCACGACCCGAGCGCAGCTCGTATGTGACTTTCTGGTTGTCGGCCAGACCGGTCAGGCCCGAGCGTTCGACAGCCGAGATGTGAACGAAGATGTCTTTGCCGCCATCTTCGGGTGCGATAAAGCCGTAGCCTTTGGTGGTGTTGAACCATTTTACGGTGCCTGCGGGCATATCCGTTGTCTCCTGTTTTGTGCTGCCCACGTGGATGCGGCAGCCTGGCGTCGTTGTCTGGATCGATAGACTGAGCGCCGTAAAAGGAGACAGTGGGTCGAAATAGAAAAACGTAAGCACCCTTGATATGGCATTGAGGTGGGGATGTGGCAAGGGTTATTGGATTTTTGCGTCCGACATTCTCTTGCTTTTGGAAGTTAAGAATAGGAACCTGATTGAGTTTCAGAGTATTTTTGAAAAAGGTGAAAGAGTGACGAATAAATTTGGCGTCTGGTATAGCTGTGTGATGTCCGACTCGACGTTGATAAAGCCCTTCACGTCAGAGCAAGCGTTGAACGATATACAGGCCGCCGGTGCGGTGGACGAAAAAAACATGGCAGGTATTGTTCAATCCCGCGAAGCTTTTCCCAATGTGATTTTTGGAACGTATCCAAACAAGAAGCTCAATGCACAACCCGACATTTTCTTCGGGCCATGTGGCCTTGTCGTATCTCGCGCAGTTGCTGACGTTCTCCACGAGGCGGAACTTGGGAAGACAAGGCTATACCCCTTGAGTGTTTGCCAACACGACCGCGTGACACCGGTCGAAGGGGAATATTATTTTCTGGTTCTAGGAGAGCAAAAAGCCGCGTTCGTTCCAGAACGGTCAAACCGGGTCGCACCCTTTGGGAATGTACCTGACACTTGGATTAAACGAGGTCGCAAGCCTGAAGATTTTGATTTTGTTGTTCGAGATATCGCATTGGAAGGTGTAGATTTGTGGGTCGATCCTCACTTGCGCAGAAGCCTTTTCCTCAGCGACCGTTTGGTGAAATCACTAAGGGCTGAAAAGGTCACGGGGCGTTTTGGGCTGAGTAAATGCGAGGTTGTTCGTGCTTAAGCCGTTTTGGTGAGCGGGTTAAGAACGCGGATCGCGAAAAGGACGAAAGCGTCCGCGTGGCAGACGCTTTCTTGCGTGTTGCGGGGTTTGGACGGCTAAGATTACCGCGCAAACTTCTTATGCTTCAAGCGCTTAGGCTCCAGCGCATCCGGTCCCAGACGGCGTTTTTTGTCCTCTTCGTAGTCCTCGAAGTTGCCCTCGAACCACTCCACATGAGCGTCACCCTCGAAGGCCAGAATATGCGTACAAATCCGGTCGAGGAAGAAACGGTCGTGTGAGATCACCACCGCGCAGCCGGCGAAATCGACCAGGGCGTCTTCGAGCGCTCGCAGGGTTTCGACGTCGAGGTCGTTGGTCGGTTCGTCGAGCAGCAGGACGTTGCCGCCCTCTTTCAGCAGACGTGCCATGTGGACTCGGTTGCGCTCACCGCCTGACAGCAGCGAGACCTTCTTCTGCTGGTCGCCGCCCTTGAAGTTGAAGGACGAGCAATAGGCGCGGGAATTGACCTGCGCGTCGCCCAGTTGGATGATCTCGGCGCCGCCGGTGATCGCTTCCCACACGGTGTCATTGTCTTTGAGGTCATCGCGGGACTGGTCGACATAGGACAGCTCGACCGTGTCGCCCAATGTGATGGTGCCGCTGTCGGGCTGTTCCTGACCAGTCAGCATCTTGAACAGGGTCGATTTACCGGCACCGTTGGGACCGATGACGCCGACGATGCCGCCGGGGGGCAGGGCAAAATCCAGCCCTTCGATCAGTTGCTTGTCGCCCATGTGTTTCGACAGGCCCTCAACCTCGATCACCTTGCCGCCAAGACGCTGGCCGTTGGGGATGACGATTTGGGCGCGGGTCAACTTTTCGCGTTCGGACTGGTCTGCCAGTTCGTTATAGGCGTTGATCCGGGCCTTGGATTTGGCCTGACGGGCCTTCTGACCCTGACGCATCCATTCCAACTCGCGCTGCAGGGTCTTCTGCTTGGACTTGTCCTCGCGCGCTTCCTGCTCCAGCCGTTTGGCCTTTTGTTCCAGCCAAGCGGAGTAGTTGCCTTCGTAAGGAATGCCGCGACCGCGGTCGAGTTCGAGGATCCAGCCGGTGATGTCATCCAGGAAGTAACGATCGTGGGTGACGATCAGGATGGTGCCCTTATAGTCAATCAGGTGCTGTTGCAGCCAGGCGATGGTCTCGGCGTCCAGGTGGTTGGTCGGTTCGTCCAGCAGCAGCATGTCGGGCGCTTCCAGCAGCAGCTTGCAGAGCGCCACGCGGCGTTTCTCACCACCCGAGAGGTTGGCGATGTTCGCATCATCCGGCGGGCAGCGCAGCGCCTCCATCGAGACGTCGATCTGGCTGTCGAGGTCCCAGAGGTTCTCGGCGTCGATGGCGTCCTGCAGGGTGGTCATTTCCTCCATCAGCTCGTCCGAGTAGTTCTCGGCGATCTCCATGGCGATTTCGTTGAAGCGGTCGACCTTGGCCTTTTTCGCGGCCACGCCCAGCATGACGTTTTCGCGGACGGTCAGCGATTCATCCAGCTGCGGTTCCTGCGGCAGATAGCCGACTTTGGCGCCCTCGGCGGCCCATGCCTCACCGGTGAAATCGGTGTCTAGGCCCGCCATGATTTTCATCAGCGTCGATTTGCCCGCGCCGTTGACGCCGACAACACCGATTTTCACGCCGGGCAGAAAGCTCAGGTGGATGTTTTCAAAGCACTTCTTGCCACCGGGATAGGTCTTGGAGACACCCTGCATGTGGTAGACATATTGATAGGCGGCCATGTCGCGTCCTCTGGGTCGGGGAAATTGAGTTGGAACGCTGGATATCCGAGCTGGGCAAGCGGAGCAAGCTGGTGGTTTCATGATTTTTGCTCAGACCTTGACCGAGCTAGAGTGGCCAAGGTTTGAGAGGCGAGCGAGATGTCAAAACTTGCAGAATTGATTGCTGGATGGTCGAAACCCGGTCGCGTCGATTGGATCGGTTTGCGACCGGCCCGGCGAGCAGAGATTGTGACTTTGAGCGATGCAATGATTTCCGCCGATGGATTGGATGGTGATCGCAGCCGCGCGGGCAAGCGGGCAGTGACGTTGATCCAGCAGGAACATTTGGCAGCGATTGGTTCATATGTGGGGCGGGAACCGATTGCGCCCGAAATACTACGGCGCAATCTGGTGGTTTCGGGGATCAATCTGGCGGCACTCAATGGGCGGGAGGTGCAGGTGGGCGAGGCGGTTTTACGGTTTACCGTTATCTGTGCGCCGTGCAGTCGGATGGAGGAAGCGCTGGGAAAAGGCGGCTACTCAGCGGTGCGCGGACATGGCGGCTGGTGCGCCGAAGTGTTGCGCCCCGGGCATGTTCGGTTGGGCGATGCGGTGCAACCTGTTGATTGACAAGACGCTTCAGTTCTGAACATCAGCAAAGAATGTTGCGAAGCGCGATACCATACGCGCGGCCCGGGCAGGTCGTGGGGTTGTTCGGCGGGTCTTTTGATCCTCCGCACCAAGGTCATGTGCATGTGTCGCTTGAGGCGATGAAGGCGTTTGGGCTGGATCGGGTGTGGTGGCTGGTGTCTCCGGGAAACCCGTTGAAGGAACGTGGACCCGCGCCGTTGCAGCAGCGGGTTGAGGCGGCGCGGGGTGTCATGCAGCATCCGCGCGTTGAGGTGACGGATATTGAGGCGCTGACCGGGACGCGAGCGACGGCGGATACTCTGGCGGCGCTGCAGCGGCTTTATCCGCAGGTCAGATTTGTCTGGCTCATGGGGGCGGACAATCTGGCGCAATTCCATAAATGGAAAGATTGGCGGCTGATTATGGATAGCGTGCCGGTTGGAGTAGTGGCACGGCCGGGTGATAGGATTTCGGCCCGGATGTCACCTGCCGCGCGTCTATACGCCAAGTATCGCATCGACGGGCAGGCGCGGCATCTGCTGGGTCGGGCGGAGGCTCCGGCGTGGTGTTTCGTGAATGTGCCGATGGTGGATGTCAGCTCGACCGAGCTGCGCACGCGGGGCGAGTGGGGCGATGGAGTGTTGCCTGAATAGCCCCCATGGGCGCATAATCCCAATCAACGGTTGTTTGCTCGTGGTCTCTGGGATTTTATTCGACCCATGATTGATCGTATTTCGCGTCGTTTGTTTCTTGCCGGTTTGGGCGCCTCGGCATTGTCGAGTGCGGTGCTGGCCGATGCCCCCTTGCAATCGCTGCGCCCGCAGTTGCGCGGGGATATCCCAAGTGGTGCAGAGCGTATAATCCAAGCGGCACGATTGCCGGGCGAAGTCGTTTTTGCTGTGGCAGATGTGGAAACTGGCACTCAGCTTGAGGCATTCAGTGGTGATCAGGGTTTGCCCCCAGCTAGTGTCGCAAAGGCGCTGACTGCGCTTTATGCGTTGGATGTCTTAGGTGGGGATTACCGGTTCGAAACGGCTTTGCTGGCAGACGGTCCGATCGAGAACGGTATTCTGGACGGAGATCTGATTCTGGTGGGCGGAGGGGATCCGCTGCTGGATACAGATGATTTGGCGACGATGGCGGCCAACCTGCGCGAAGCAGGGATTACCGAGGTTCGAGGGGCGTTCAAAGTCTACGATGGGGCGATGCCCTACGTGTTCAGTATTGATCCCGGGCAACCAGACCATTTGGGCTATAGCCCGGCTGTCAGTGGCATCGCGCTGAATTTCAATCGTGTGCATTTTGAATGGAAGCGCGCGGGTACAGATTACAACGTGACAATGGACGCCCGCACGGCCCGTTATATGCCGTCGGTCGATATGGCATCGATGCGCGTAGAAAAGCGTAGTTTGCCGATTTACACCTATCAGCCAAGCGCACGACAGGATCGCTGGACCGTAGCCAGCGGAGCATTGGGCAATGGTGGGGCGCGTTGGTTACCAGTACGTAAACCGGCGCTTTATGCCGGTGATGTGTTCCGGACTTTGGTCCGATCTAACGGCATTGTCCTGGGACGCGTTCAGATAACACGGGAAACACCGCACGGTACCGTTTTGGTGGTGCATCAAAGTGACCCGCTGGAGAGTATCTTGCGTGGCATGCTGAAATACTCGACCAACTTGACAGCCGAAATGGTTGGAATGGCCGCTTCGAATGCACGTGGTGCGGAGATCCAGGGTCTTGCCGACTCAGCAGCAGAAATGAACCGTTGGGCGACTGAGACCTATGGGGTGACTGGGATCGCTATGGTGGATCACTCGGGGCTTGGTGATGCTTCTCGTATGGCGCCTGACGCACTGGTGACGGCTTTGGTGGCCTCGCGAAAAAACGGGGCTTTGCGACCGCTGCTGAAAAAGTTCACTTTGGCAGATAGTCAGGGCCGCCTGGTCAAGGATCACCCGATAAAGGTGGATGCCAAAACTGGGACGTTGAATTTCGTATCGGGTTTGGGTGGATTCATAACCGCGCCGGATGGTTCAGAACTCGCCTTCGCCGTCTTTACCGCCGACGTTGAACACCGTGCGACCATCCCCCGAGCACTGCGTGAACGCCCGGACGGCGCGCGCAGTTGGAACAACAGGTCGCGAAAATTGCAACGGGCACTGATCGAACGCTGGGGTTCTCTAGCCGGTAGTTGACTTTAGGTCGTGTGACGTGCCCGTGCACCGCGCTCGATTGCTGCGGCATGAAGGCGGTCAATATTCAGTTCATAGCGGATTTCTTCCAGCAAACGCAGTTCGGTTTCCGCAAGCGACCCATCCGCCGCGGCCACATCGCAGGCCAGTGCATAGGCGGTTTCGTTCAGCCTTTCCGGCAGGTTGTCACGGATCAGGCCGAACAGGGCGTCCAGACCGTCTTCTTGTTCGAACAGGTCAAACACGATCTGAGACACGCGGCGCGTGCGGTCGATATCGTATTCGGCAAACACCGGCAGCATATTGACCGCGCCCTCGATCTTAACCAACTCGGCCGTGCGGATGGTTTCATCCGACGCAGAAATCGCGACCATGATCGCAACAAGGCAATCCTGCGGTGACATCGGGTGAGGTATCTGTTCGGTCATGGTGTCGTCCTGGTAGGAATAAAGTTTTCTGGAACGATAAGCGGGGCGAAAGGTAGGTTCAAGTACACCGGTGCAATCCTGCAGAACAAACGCATTCGGCTTCTTTATTTGCTTTGTTAAGTAAAATATCCGTTTAGTTTCAGCGGGCTGAATTTCAGTTGAAACAATTGTTGAGAAAAAGGTTGTGTAGATGATACAGGCTGGACAGGCGTCAATTTAGGGAATTATCAACAATGTCCTTGTTCAAGTCGATTAAAAAGAAGTTGAAGCGTAAGAAGCAGATTAAGCCGACTGCTTCGACTTCAGATTTCGGTCTGGAACAGCAAGATTTTGAACTTGTTGAGAAAGTAGTTGCTTCTCGACTGACTTATCTGAGGCCGAAACGGCTGGCAAGCATCGTACACGCGATCGATTACATTGAAAAAAGCAAAATTCCGGGAGATATCCTTGAAGCCGGTTGTGCACTTGGTGGATCTGCAATTCTGATGGCGAAGAAGAAATCACCTGAGCGACCACTTCGTATCTATGATGTTTTTGAGATGATACCGCCGCCCGGCGAAAAGGATGGTCAAGATGTCCAAGATCGTTACGAGGAAATTACAAGCGGAAAGTCACAAGGTATAGGCGCCGACACGTATTACGGTTACGAAGAAAACTTATTAGAAAAGGTGAAAAACTCATTTCGAAATGCAGATGTCGATATCGAACAAAGCAATGTATTGTTCTTTAAAGGCCTGCTGCAAGATACGATGATTGTAAATGAGCCGATCGCGTTGGCGCATATTGATGTGGACTGGTATGATCCTGTGCTGGTGTCGTTGGAAAGAATTGTTCCCCGGCTCTCTACAGGCGGCATGATAATTATCGACGATTATAAGGATTGGTCCGGGTGTCGTGATGCAACTGATGCCTATTTTGAAGATAAACGAGAGCTTTTTGACTTTGATACTTCATATGGGTCGCTGAAAATCTCGCGCCGGAATTGAATGCTCTTACAAGAAATTACCTGCAAAAATAGGGCATCTATCACAAAATAGCGGGATCGTTTTCTTTGACGCCAGCGTATTTATTTCTGGCTCAGGCTGCACCGGCTCGAAAGGAGGGCTGGCGATCAGGTTCAACGGATTTTGCGGTGTGCCAAGTCAGAGAATGGGCAATGGTCCGCGCGTTTTGGTCTGACGCAGCACAAAATTGCTACGCGTATCGCGTACCAAGCCGGATTTCAGAAGCCGTTGCATAATGAAGTGCTCAAGGTCCTCGGGCGTTTTGGCATAGACCTTTAGGATGAAATCATGATCCCCGGTGATCGACGCACATTCAACGATTTGAGGCTCTGTTTCTATCAGCCGTAGGAATGAAGTGATGCTGTCCTCTTGGTGATCGCGCAAAGCAACATGGACATAGGCAATGGCGTCGAGACCGACGGATTTGGCACGCACCTGCGCGATGTAACCTGAGACCACGCCGGACGCCTCCAGATCTCGTACGCGGCGCCAACATTGCGAGGCGGACAGTCCGGTACGGTCGGCCAGTTCTTGCATCGACAGGCGACCATCGGTCTGAAGCTCTTGCAGGATGGCTATGTCAGCGGGTTGAAGCGTTTGTTTCACAAAGCATGATCCTTTGACACATATCCTTCAAAATAGTCCGAAATCATGGAGCAAACAAAGAAAAATTACCCGAAAGAGTGGCTATACTTTTCCCGTGGAGGGAAAATGGATGCCAAAATCGACCAAATACACCGCCAAACAGGCAGATGCGCGCGGCCATATCGTTTATACAGCTGAAGAAGATGGCGTTTGGGCCGACCTCTACGCTGCGCAAGAAGAGAATGTGCAACGCTACATGGCGCGTGATTATCTGGCCGGGCTAGAGCGACTGGATTTACCGAAAACCCGTGTACCCTCTTGCGCCGATATTTCGGAACGCTTGTTAGACATGACCGGCTGGCGGGTGCAGCCGGTACCAGCTTTGATCGGGTTCAAGACCTTCTTCGGAATGCTGGCGGACCGCGTGTTTCCGGCCGCGTCTTTTATCAGGTCGCGTGAAGATTTCGACTATATCGAAGAACCGGACATTTTTCATGAGATTTTCGGCCATACGCCTCTGCTGAGCGATCCACGCTTTGCTGCATTTAGCCATGCCATCGGTCGAGCAGGAGTACAGGCTCAGGATAAGGATTATTCCTGGTTGATCCGGCTGTACTGGTTCTCGATTGAATTCGGATTGCGCCGTCAAGGCAAAGAGATCAAGGCGTTGGGGTCGGGGTTGGCTTCTTCGCCCACGGAGCTGGTTTATGCCGTTGAAAGCGATATTCCCGACCGCGATCCATTTGATGTCCTTACGATCCTCCGCACGCCGTATCGGATCGACATGCACCAGATGGGCTATTTCGTGCTAAACTCGCCCGAGGAACTGTTTGCAGCCGCTGACCGTGATCTATTGGCCGATGTGCGTCAGGCGCAGGGCCTTGGTCTGCTGCCGAATAAGTTTCCAGAAAAAGTAACCGCAGCGGAGTGAACGGATCATGACACTTACAGGAGAAACCTGCAGCCTATCGGATCGCACCTGTGTGCCTTGCTCAGGCGGAGTTCCGGCATTGACGCGGGAAGAAGCTAATACTCACATGGCCGAGCTCAAGTCCGATTGGAAGCTGGACGCGGACGCAAAGGCCATTGGTCGTCATTACAATTTCAAAGGGTTTGCCAAGGCAACGTATCTTGCCAATCTTTGCGCGTGGCTGGCCGATCAGCAAGGGCACCATCCGGATGTAACCTTTGGCTGGGGATACGTGGATGTCAAACTGACAACCCATGAAATCGGTGGTCTCAGCGAGAATGATTTCATCTGGGCAGCGAAACTGGATCAACTTACCGAATAAAGGGTCGTAAGCCGCCCTTCTCATCAGGAAAAAGCCAGCGCTTTATTGACTCATGCTGCACCGGCACAATAGGAGGGGCCGGTCAGTTGCACAGGGCGACTGGCACTGTTTTTCCTGATGGAGCTAGCAATCAAATGTCTGAACTGCGTGACACCGCAATGTCGTCCAAGGCCTGGCCTTTTGAAGAGGCGCGCCGGTTGCTCAAACGCTATCAGAAAGGAGCTCCGGAAAAGGGCTTTGTGTTGTTCGAAACTGGCTATGGGCCCTCAGGTCTGCCGCATATCGGCACCTTTGGTGAGGTCGCGCGCACCACGATGGTCAAACGTGCCTTCGAAGCACTGTCGGATATCCCCACTAAGCTGATCTGTTTTTCGGACGATCTGGATGGCATGCGTAAGGTGCCCAGCAACGTGCCGAATCCGGAAATTCTGGAGCAGCACCTGCAACGTCCATTGACCTCGGTGCCCGACCCGTTCGGCGAGTACGACAGCTTTGGCGAACACAACAATGCGATGCTGCGGCGGTTCCTGGACACGTTTGGCTTCGAATATGAGTTCTACTCGGCCAAGGAATTCTACGAGTCCGGGCAGTTTGACGAAATCCTAAAGCGCGCGGTCGAACGTTATGACGAGATCATGGCGATCATGCTCAAAAGCCTGCGCGAGGAGCGCCAGCAGACCTATTCCATCTTCCTGCCACTGCATCCTGAAAGCGGTCGGGTGATGTATGTGCCGATGAAGAAGGTCTGCGCCGAGACCTACACCGTGACCTTTGACGATGAGACGGGCAAGGAATGGACGGTTCCTGTAACCGGCGGCAACGTAAAACTGCAGTGGAAACCGGATTTTGGTGCGCGCTGGGCCGCGCTTGGCGTTGACTTTGAAATGTACGGCAAGGAACACGCCACCAACGAGAAAATCTACGACGCGATCTGCCGGGCCTTGGGCGGTCGTGCGCCCGAGCATTTCTCATACGAGCTGTTTTTGGATGAGAATGGTCAGAAGATTTCCAAGTCGTCGGGCAATGGGGTGTCGATTGACGAATGGCTGACATATGCGCCAACCGAAAGTCTGGCGTATTTCATGTATCAAAAGCCCAAAACCGCCAAGCGGATGCATTTTGATGTGATCCCGAAAGCCTATGATGAGTATCATCAGCAATTGCGGGCCTATCCGGGGCAAGACCTAAAGGCTCAGCTGAACAATCCGGTCTGGCATATCCATGGCGGTGATGTCCCTGAATCGACGCTGATCGTTCCGTTTGCGATGCTACTGAACCTGGCTTCGGTTTCGGGTGCCGAGGATAAAGAGGCGCTGTGGGGTTTCATCCGCCGCTACGCGCCAGAGGCTACGGCTGAAAGCCATCCCGACCTGGATCAGGCTGCTGGGTTTGCGGTGCGTTACTTCAACGACTTCGTCAAACCCACCCGTCAGCATCGTGCCCCGACGGATCAGGAACGCGAAGCGCTGGAGGCGTTGAAAGCCGCGCTTGAGGCATATGACGGACCAACTGAGGATGAGGCACTGCAATCGGTCGTTTATTCGATCGGGCGCGAACGGTTCGATCCCATGCGCGGTTGGTTCACTGCGCTGTATGAAGTGCTGTTGGGTGCGTCGCAGGGACCGCGCTTTGGCGGTTTCATCGCGCTATATGGCGTGCCGGAAACCATCGCTCTGATCGACAAGGCGTTAGCCGGAGAGCTGGTCTAATTTGACGCAATACCGCGTGGGGCTACTCTTGATGCAGGAGGTGGCCCCATGCGTCGTTTACTACTTGTTGTATCCCTGAGTGTCGGGCTGGCCTCGGGTGCTTTTGCCCAGAACGCTGAGATCGAAGCGAATATCACGTCTCAGATACAAGCGTTCAAGGTGGATGATTTTGCAACGGCCTTCACCTTTGCAAGCCCAAACATCCAGCGTTTGTTTGGTGACCCCGAGAACTTCGGGGTCATGGTGCAGCGCGGTTACCCGATGGTTTGGCGCCCGGCTGAAGTTCGGTTTCTGGAGCTGCGTGAAGTGGCCGGAGCCCTTTGGCAGAAAGTCATGATCACCGACGGCGACGGTCGAGTGCACATTCTCGACTATCAAATGGTACAGTTGGAAAATGGTTGGAAGATCAATGGCGTGCAACTGCTCGGCAACTCTGACCCGGCGACTTGAAGCAACACCACCGTTACGACGATATGAGTAGCGGTTAATCCCTTTTCGTTGTTCAGACTTTTGCGTTCGGAACACATGTCTCCGGGCATCAGGTTTATGCGCGCTTATGCGGTGCGATTGAGAAAGGGATTTCTATGAACAAGGCAATCACCGACGGTATCGTGTTCATGCCGCCTGCTTTTGCAAACGGTTTGAACGTATGGTCCAGTGGCGACGGCACGCCTGGATCGCCGACCTATGACGGGTCTGGCACAGGTGCTTTTGTTCCAGCCGACGCGGATTTCGGCGGTTGCTTGGAAATCCTCAAGGTCAGTACAACTCAGAGCCTGCGATATATGGGCCAAACGCCGTTGTTGCCGGGATGCTATTTGCAGATCAAGGCGCGGGTCAAAGCCATAAGTGGCCCGTTGCCAGAGGTGCGCATTGCCGGTTGGGCAGGCGGCGCGGGTGATATGCAAGTCACTGGTGTAATCGAACAAGGCCCAGTAACGCAGCTTTCGGGCTATGGCGCCGTGCATGAGATCACTGCCATTGTCGGCACTGGTCAGCGCCCCGGCGTGGATATGCCATGGGGTGTAGATGCCTTGTACGGGCATTTCGGTCTGGATATCGACGGTGCGAATGGCGCTGTTGTCAGGGTCGACGATATCGAGATTGAGGACGTCACCAGCGTATTTTTGCGGGACCTCATCAGTCTTGTCGACGTCCGTGATTTTGGTGCCGTCGGTGATGGCGTGACGGATGACTCGGCTGCGTTCGAAGCTGCAGATCAGGCCGCAAATGGCCGCCGCGTTTTTGTGCCAGCGGGCACATATTTGTTGGCACAAGACACGTCGATGGCGTCCGAGATAGATTTCGAAGGCACCGTGACAATGCCCGACGACAAGATGCTGCTTTTGACCAAGAGTTTTGACCTGCCGACCTATATCAACGCTTTTGGCGATGAAATGCAGGCATTTAGAAAAGCATTTCAGGCCTTGTTAAACAATTCCGACCATGAATCGTTAGATATGGGTGGGCGCAAGGTGTCGGTAACAGAACCCATAGACATGGCAGCTGCGGTTCCAAACAAGCAAAGCGGATTTTCGACCCGACGCGTGGTCCGCAACGGACAGTTCGACGTCAAAAGTAGCTCGGCCTGGGATACTGAGACGTTCACCTCGGTCGCGACCTATAACTCGTCAGATCCGACCCGATTGACCAACGTTGCCAATGTAGCCAACATTCCGGTCGGTTCGTTGGTGCAGGGTAATGGGATCGGGCGCGAAATTTACGTGCGTTCCAAGAACGACGGCGCGGGTGAGATCACGCTGAACGCACCGATCTATGATGCTTCGGGCACACAGACCTTCACGTTCCAATCCTTCAAGTATTTGCTGGATTTCAGTGGCTTCAGCACGTTGCGTAAATTCGGGATGGAACAGATCGAGTTTCAGTGCAATGGCCGCAGCAGCGGTATCCGGCTGGCCCCCTCGGGCAGCACTTTTGCGATTTCTGACTGCTTCATCAGCCGCCCCAAGGATCGAGGGATCACTTCGATTGGGATCGGTTGCCAGGGTATGCTGATCGACAATTGTCAGTTCTTGTCCACCGAGGAATCTTACAACGTTTCGGATCGCAAATCGATTGCGCTGAACACCACGGCCAATGATGTAAAGCTGCGTCACAACCGGGCTGTTCGGTTCCTGCACTTCGCCGTTCTGGGCGGGACGAACAATATGATCTTGGGCAATCACTTTTTCCAAGGTGACAGCATCCCGCAAGGCGTTCGCAGCGCAGGACTGATCATGATCGGGACTTACAACAGTTCAACGATCTCGGAAAACTATGTCGACAATTGCTTTGTGGAGTGGACCAATGAACGTGATGCGGATCCAGTCTACACGGCCGGTTTTTCGTTCAGCTCAATGGCGATCACCGACAATATCTTCTACTCCAGCGAAGTTGCCCCGTGGTTTAGCTGTATCGTTATTCGCCCGCACGGCAGCGGGCATTTCTTGAACGGTGTTGTGGTGACCGGGAACAAGTTCCGTTCAACCAGCGGGAATATCGACCGTGCGGAGCGGGTGGATACCACCTATGCCGACCTGAACCGACTTGCGCATCGGGATGTGACGTTTCAGGACAATACCTTTCATGGGATCACGACGAAAGTTGCCAACCCCCTGCGCGTTCGGCACAAGCAAAGCTCCCCTTCAAGTGTTTGGGCAGTTCAAACCACAGGTGGGTTGCCGTTCAACGGATACGCCCGCAGCTGCGATGCTGTTACGGTTCTTGGCCCGCTGAAGACGGTTTTTGGATCGACAAAGTATAGCACCCCTTATGCAGAGGTGGAAAAGGGCGCAGACAAGGACGCTGTCAACCTTCGTTGGTCTGAGTCGTTAAGCGGGGAAGTCTCTGCAATCATCCGTATGGAACGTTGAAGAGCGGATGCCCGACCCTTAGTAAGTGGTATCAGTTGGCTGCGTTCAGAATTCACTCCAGACAGCAAGTTTCAGGCCCGTATTGTCTTGGGCCTGATTGCGCTCAAGTCCCAGCACCCATGTGGTTTTTTTGCCCTTGGGCCGGATCATGATAGAGGGGCGCGCCCTCCAAAATATCGGTCTATTTGGGGTGTAGGCCGTTTCGACTTGTATCATTGGGTTAAAAAGTCGATCTGCAGAAAGTCCTGCCGTAATGTCCAGTTTGCGGTACACCGCGTCATGGGTGCGGTATTCGATGGCAGAATCCACGGCCACCCAGCCATTTCCCCAGCCAGATTGAAAACTTTTGCCGTACGAGAGCGTCACTTTGTATAGAGCCCAGGCGTCTCGCAGCCTGTGATGTGCGCCAGCCCCGATTTCAGCTGCAAAACGTCCCCAGTTTCCTAGGTCCGAAATAGGGACCCGGGCGAACAGAAGTGCATGACCGTGATAGTCACGGTGTTCCTCAATATCCAACCCGATGGTCAAATTGGGCCTAACTCCGAACTCCAAATAAAACGCGTTTTTGTAGTCATACGTCCCGTAAGGATCTTTGAATGCAGTCACAGAGGTCGCAGAGAAGGCCTTGTCCTTTTCACGAAGCCATGCACCCGAACAAGCCGGGGTTGAGGTGAGCAGTAGCGAAAAAACAAGAAATACGACCCGGATCATGCGCGCAGCATCAGCCAGCATGGTTAACCAATGATTAGTTTTTTGGTTCCTTTTTTAGGAAACCGTTAAAGAGCCTTCATTGGGAAAGGAAACGCGAGACCTTTCAAAATCCTGTGTTAGGCTTACGACAGACAAGGGAGAATCCAGATGCCGAAGATTTCCAAGAGCGCGAGCGTCCAGACAGTCATCACCACGTTCGAAATGACTCCGGGAACCTGCCACGACCTGTTGGAAGCGCTGACTGATGCTTATGCCGAGTTCATTTCGAGGCAACCAGGGTTTGTCTCGGCTGGGCTTCATGTGAACGACGCCCAGACCCGGATCGCGAACTACTCGCAATGGGAGCGTCGCGAAGATTTCTTGGCGATGCTGCGAACGCCAGAGATGCGCGACCGAAACCGAAAGATAAATGAATTGTGCAAAAGCTTTGAGCCGGTAATGTACGACGTGGCCGAAACATTTGGAAGTTCCTGACTTGGATCAAAGCTTTAACATCCGGTGCCGCCCATAGTGGTGCAAAGAAAACGGAGGTACGCGCCATGTATCACAACATACTTGTTCCCATTTCTTTCGATGCCGAACGGGATATTTCCGGGCCGTTGAAGCTGGCAGAAATTCTGGCGACGCCCGATGCGCAGGTAACACTTATGCATGTGGTCGAGCACATCCCGAGCTATGCGATTTCCTATATGCCGCCCGAATACCTGACCGAAGCGCGCAAAGCGCTTCAAACAGAGTTGGACAACTTGGCAGCCAAACTGCCAAACGCCACTGGGGTATTGGTCGAAGGCCATTCAGGTCGTACCATTCTGGACTGGGCAGAAACACACAAGCCGGATTTGATCATCATGGCATCGCACCGACCGGGGATGCAGGATCTTCTGTTGGGGTCAACAACAAACCATGTGGTTCGTCACGCGGCTTGTGCAGTTCACGTGGTGAGATGATTTAATAAAAGTTTTGGGATAAAACGACTGAATGTCATCTAGGAAGCCTTTGCTTAAATCTCTCTTTTTTGACCCAAGCGCCGCAGAGCGCCATAAACGGGCTGACATTGCGCGCAAACGCGCTTTGTCACCAGTGCGGATTACGTTGATGGTTCTTATGCTGCCGGTAACAACGGCTGTTATCGCCATGGGTGTGTTTATTCGAACTTCCGAATTCGACCGAGAGGATGCCGTGCTGCATCTGATTGCGCTGGCTGGTTGCGAGGCGATTACCGCCCTTGCCCCTGGGCCGTTTTATGCCGGAGAGCCCGGCTATCATCTGCGCAATGATTCCGATGGCGACGGTGTGGCCTGTGGTGCGGTTGCTTCGCCTGTTTCAACAAATTCATCACTGCAGCAGCCGGAAACCTTACCGTCCCGCACGGTGGGAAGCGCCAAATTCGTCCGCCCCTGAACACTGCGCCTGCGCGATTCATCAATGCTGTGCTACACTGCGCAAGACGTGCCGTTTTGGCCGTCATTGGGGGTTTTCGCCCAAACAGGGAGGAAAGACATGTTTGCACGTATTACTCAATTCAAAATGAAGCCCGGCATGCGCGACGCAGCCGAAGCAAAGATGAATGAACTTAAAGATCAGATTATGGGCATGGAAGGCATGCATAGCTTTACCAATGTCATGAACGAAGACGGAAGTGGTTTCGTTGTTGCGGTGGTGCAGAGCGAGGAAACCTCGAACGCCAACGCGCCCAAAGTGGCCGAGCTTTGGGGCAATTTTGCCGAGTTCCTCGAAGGGCCGCCGTCTCCTGCCGGGTTCGACGTGGTTGTCCATTGGGATAAAGCCCTTTAAACGCTTGCATAAATCCGGGTGATCGCCGAGGTTCGGGCGATGACCCGTGATGAATTCAACACATTTTGCGCCAGCCTCAAGGCCACCACTCATGTGGTGCAATGGGGCAATGCCGATGTGTGGAAGGTCGGCGGCAAGGTCTTTGCGATCTGTGGCTGGAATGACGGGAAAGACGCGTTCACCTTTAAGGCTACGGATCTGGCCTTTGAGGTGCTTAGCGATGAACCCGGCATTCGCCCAGCGCCTTATCTGGCGTCGCGGGGGATGAAATGGCTGCAGGTCTACGAAGAACGCGGGATGAGCGATGCTTCACTGCGCGAACATATTGTGACGTCTTATGATCAGGTGGTGGCTAAACTGACCAAAAAGCTGCGGGCCGAGCTGGGGGTTTAACCCTTCATCGCGTTCAGAAGGTCCAGCAGTCGTTTGCGGTCGTCATCATCGGCGTAGTCGCCGGTCGCAAGTCGCTGGGCGATGTTCAGGCGCAGGCGTTCGTGCTGGGTGCGCACCTCTTCGCCTGCGGTTTCGGCCAGCGTCTTCATGATCACCGCCACCGCCTGCTGCCGCTTGGTGGTGGGGTTAGCGATGTAGTCGACAAGGCTCTGCTGCCCGGAATCGAGGATGTTTTCGGCCAGATCGCGCAACTGCTCGCCATTGGGCAGCAGCGGGGCAGGGGCGTCCTCGGGCGGCAGGATTTCCGGCACGCTGCGCGGGGTCTCGGCCAGTGCATTCGCGCCATCGACAAAGGCTTCGGTGATCATCCGGGTGATCTTGATCGCGCGCGGGTCCTTGAACAGGGCCGAGGCGATGGCCACGCCGTAATCGGTATAGACCCACGGATTGACCCGCCGCCCACCGCGGCCCTTAGGTTTTGAGATCACATTCTGTGATTGCAAATCGGCAACCTCGGCATCGGTCAGCTGAAAGCGGTAGCCCTCGAACAGGTCCTTGTTGCGCGACACGGCCTGATTGAAGGCGCTGACGGATTTTCCATAGAACTGCGCCAAGTCCTCGGCCAGCACTACGCGGATGCCGCGCACCCGGTGAATGGCGCTTTGGACCTCATGCGTGTTGGGTAGGGAACTGGAGTTCGTCATGGCAACCGTTTGGAATCACAATTTGTGATTTCAAACGTGGCGGAGGGTGGAGCAGGGTGCAAGTTTCTAGCGAGCGGAAATTTCCAAATAGTTTTAAGTTTGGGTCTATAGATGCTAACTCCAAGCAGAATTTAGGGGAGGAAAACTCTTCTATTGCGCGAGTTCAGAAAAGTGATATCTGCAAATAATCTCATTCAGAGATATTCAAAAACCATAATTGGATCAATAAATGCAACTACTTACATTCGAGCAGGCACTCAAGGACAGCGCAGAATACAAAAAACGCCACCTGATGCTTGGAAATGGATTTAGCATCGCCTGCAAGCCAAAAATATTTACATACGGCTCCCTGTTCCAGAATGCAGACTTTTCAAAGAATCCAAACTTGCCGAATGTTTTTAAGGCGTTGGGTACCACTGATTTCGAAGTAGCAATCAAAGCGCTGGAGAATGCAGCTTCCATAGCCAAAGTCTACTATCCCAGTAGTGCAAGCCCTGGAAAGGCTATGCAGCAAGATGCTGACGACCTAAAGAAAATTCTAATCAACACAGTCACGAAAAACCATCCAGATGGGCCATTTGACTTGGACGAAGATGAGTTTTTTCATTGCCGACAATTCCTCAGTAATTTTGTCGGACCAGAAAAGGGAGGCCACATTTACACCTTGAACTACGACCTGTTGCTCTATTGGACGCTGATGCACACTGAATTCTTAGATGGATCCAAAGTGGATCTCAAATCAGTTGACGGTTTTGGGGACGACGATCCACGTCAAAAGCAGGACTATGTTACTTGGCAAGGTGAAGGGAGTAGGATGCACTCCAACATCTTCTATCTTCACGGCGCATTGCATTTGTTTGATGCAGGCAAAGAGCTTCAAAAGTTCACGTGGGTAAGAAAGGATGAAAGGCTAAAAGACCAGTCATGGAATGCGATGCGTTCTGGTAGACTTCCACTGTTCGTCGCAGAGGGCGATACCGGCCAGAAAGCGTCAAAAATTCAACATCATGCATATCTATTCCAATGCCTAAAAAGCTTCAGAGCTTGTGTCGATGTGATCAAGACATGTCTATTCATTCACGGTCATTCGCTTGCGGACAATGATAATCATATTTTGCGAGAGATTGCTCGGGGTAGGTGCCAAAAAATCTATGTCAGTCTCCATGGAGACCCTACTAACGATGCCAACCAAGAAATCGCGAAGAAAGCAAATGCATTGGCAGCCAACAGAAGTGACGGATATCCCCTAAAAGTCAAATTTTATGACGCGGCAAGCGCCGCAGTTTGGGGTTAGCACAATAACAAACTGCAACCTACGGATGGCGACTGCCGAAACACCAAAGAGGTGGTCGCCTACCTTTTCCGTCTCTTCACATTCCCACCCCGCTGGCCCGGCCTGCCAGCCGTTGACCGTCCGCGTGATTTCACTGCGTCTTCCGAGGCTTTCTCGACCGCCCATTGGCGCGCCATGGGGTCGTCAGCGACGGCCAGATCGACCGCCTCCAAACGTTTGATCTCATCCCGGATATTGGCGGCCTCTTCAAATTCAAGGTTCTCGGCAGCTTTGCGCATCTGGTCGCGCAACCCGTCCAGATGGGCCTCGAGGTTGGCGCCGTGCATCGGTTTATCGATGGTGGCGGTGACGCGGTTCATGTCGACGTCGCCTTCGTAGAGACCGGCCAGAACGTCCTCGACATTCTTTTTCACCGTCTCAGGGGTGATGCCGTGTTCCTCGTTATAGGCAAGCTGTTTAGCGCGGCGGCGATTGGTTTCGTTCAGGGCGCGTTCCATGCTGCCGGTGATCTTGTCGGCATACATGATCACCCGGCCATCGGCGTTCCGCGCGGCGCGGCCTATCGTCTGGATCAGTGAGGTTTCCGAGCGCAGAAAGCCTTCTTTATCCGCGTCCAGAATGGCGACCAGACCGCATTCGGGGATATCGAGCCCCTCGCGCAGCAGGTTGATGCCGACCAGCACGTCGAACGCCCCCAACCGTAGGTCGCGCAGGATTTCGATCCGTTCCAGCGTGTCGATGTCCGAGTGCATGTAGCGCACTTTGATGCCCTGCTCGTGCAGGTATTCGGTCAGATCCTCGGCCATGCGTTTGGTTAGCGTGGTGACCAGCGTGCGGTAGCCATCGGCGGCCACTTTGCGCACCTCGTCCAGAAGGTCGTCGACCTGCATGGAAACGGGGCGAATTTCGACCTCGGGGTCCAGCAGGCCGGTGGGGCGGATCACCTGTTCGGTGAAAACGCCGCCGGTCTGTTCGATCTCCCATTTCGCAGGGGTGGCCGAGACGAAAACAGATTGCGGGCGCATGGCGTCCCATTCTTCGAACTTCAGCGGGCGGTTGTCCATGCAGGACGGCAGGCGGAACCCGTGTTCGGCCAGCGTGAACTTGCGCCGATAGTCGCCCCGGTACATGCCGCCGATCTGCGGCACGCTGACGTGGGATTCGTCGGCAAAAACAATCGCGTTGTCGGGGATAAATTCGAACAGGGTCGGGGGCGGCTCACCCGGCGCGCGACCGGTCAGATAGCGCGAGTAGTTCTCGATCCCGTTGCAGACACCGGTGGCTTCGAGCATTTCCAGATCGAAGTTGGTGCGTTGCTCCAGACGTTGCGCTTCCAGCAGTTTGCCCTCGCCCACCAACTGGTCCAGCCGGATGCGGAGTTCCTTTTTGATCCCGATGATCGCCTGCTGCATCGTCGGTTTGGGCGTCACGTAGTGGGAGTTCGCGTAAACCCGGATCTGCTCCATCGTGTCGGTTTTCTCACCCGTCAGCGGGTCGAACTCAGTGATCTGTTCCAGTTCTTCGCCGAAGAAGGACAGCTTCCAGGCGCGGTCCTCAAGGTGGGCAGGCCAGATTTCCAAGCTGTCACCGCGGACCCGAAAGGACCCACGCTGAAACGCTTGATCATTTCGGCGATATTGCTGTGCAACCAGATCGGCCATCACTTGCCGCTGATCGTAGTCCTTGCCGACTTTAAGGTCCTGCGTCATCGCCCCGTAAGTCTCAACCGAGCCGATACCATAGATGCAGGAGACCGACGCCACGATGATCACGTCATCCCGCTCCAGCAGCGCCCGTGTGGCCGAGTGGCGCATGCGATCGATCTGTTCGTTGATCTGCGATTCTTTCTCGATATAGGTGTCGCTGCGCGGCACGTAGGCCTCGGGCTGGTAGTAGTCGTAGTAGGACACGAAATACTCGACCGAGTTTTCAGGGAAGAAGCCTTTGAATTCTCCGTATAGTTGCGCCGCCAGCGTCTTGTTCGGGGCTAAAATGATGGCAGGGCGCTGGGTTTCCTCGATCACCTTGGCCATGGTGAAGGTCTTACCCGTGCCGGTCGCGCCCAGCAGCACCTGATCTCGCTCGCCGTCCCGTACACCTCCGGCCAGTTCCGTGATCGCTGTCGGCTGGTCACCGGCCGGGTTGAATTCGGTGTGCATCACGAATTCCTTGCCGCCTTCCAGCTTTAATCGGGCGCGCACGTCGTCGGCAGTCAGTTGCGTCTTGTCGGAATGAGCATATGCCATCAGGGGGATTCCTTTCGCGCCTGATTTTGGTCTGTTTTTGTTCTTGTTCAAGGGGGCATTTCCAAACCCTTAAATTGCGACAATTGCGGGCTTGTCCGAGCCGCGCGTCTGACGCATAAAAGTGCCAAGCCAAGTGAGTACGGAGAGGCGACATGCGCGCACGGATTTACAAGCCTTCGCGAAACGCGATGACCTCGGGGATGGCCAAGACTCGCAAGTGGGTTTTGGAATACGCCCCTGCGTCGACCCGTGAGGTTGATCCGTTGATGGGTTGGACCTCATCGAATGATACGCAGACTCAAGTGCGCCTGAAATTCGACACCAAGGAAGAGGCGCTGGATTACGCCAAGGACAACGGGATTGATGCGCAGGTTAGTGAGCCGCATAAGCGCAAGCCCAACCTGCGCGCCCGTGGTTACGGTGAGAATTTCGCCACCGACCGGCGCGGTCCTTGGACTCACTGAATTGATCGAAATCCGCGAGGCTGATCCAGGCGCCGACGACCTGCGCCCTATTATTCAGGCGCATCTGGAACATAGTTGGGAAGCGACGCCTCAGACATCGAACCACACGTTGGATGTTGATGCGCTGCGAGAACCTGAAATACGGTTTTGGGCGATGTATGATGATGGGCAGGCCGTCGGATGTGGTGCGCTCAAGGTTCTGCCGGATGGGTCCGCAGAAGTGAAATCAGTGCACGTTCTTTCGCAAGCCCGAGGACGCGGTCTGGCGCGCAAGATGATGATGCATCTTGAGGATATTGCACGGACCGAATGCTTCAAGGCGCTGGTATTGGAAACAGGCGCGGCTCATCTGCAGGAATATGACGCAGCGCGTAAACTATATGAGGCTTTGGGATATTCCTACTGCGGGCCGATCTTTGGATACAAATCCGATCCAAATTCAGCCTTCATGCGCTTGGGTCTTGAACCCCGCACATAAAAGCCGCAAGAAGGGTTCAGCGGTCCCTTAGCTCAACTGGATAGAGCAGCTGACTTCTAATCAGCAGGTTGAGGGTTCGAGTCCTTCAGGGATCGCCAGATTACTCGGAACAAAAGAAAATCGGGTATACTCGCTGTCATCGATAGACAGGAGACTCGCATGCTTTACCCAATTGCAACGCTGGAAGCTGACAAACTGGAAGCTGTACGGGCGCTTGAAAAGGAAATCGGTAGCCCGGTTGTGGCGCTTGCCGCTGTGGAAGCGGATTCTGCAAATTTACCGAAGGGAGACCTGAAAAAGTTGCAGGCATTGGAAGATGAACTGGACGTTGTTTTAGTCGCTGTACGACCAAGTTGAATTAACGCGACCCAGGCGGGTTGCGGTCCCATAGTTGGTTACTTGAAAAAAATCTTGCAACCGGTTGCAAAGAGACTCATGGTGTCCCCCAAGTAAAGAATCGGGAGACTCGCATGCTCAGAATTGGTTTGCTTGGCGCCGGGCGCATTGGACGCGTACACGCGCACGCCATTGCCGCGCATCCGCAAAGCCAACTCTGTGCGGTGTCTGACGCGATTTCCGATGCTGCTGAAAGCCTTGCCGCCGAACAAGGTGCAACAGCGCGAGAATCCATGGATATCATCGCGGACCCATCGATAGATGCCGTCCTGATTGCCACGCCTACAGACACGCATTCTGACCTGATCGAAGCCGCGACTCGGGCGGGTAAGGCGGTTTTATGTGAAAAACCCGTTGACCTAAGTTTGGAACGGGCGCTGGCCTGTCAATCGGTGGTGGCAGAAACCGGTCAGCCGGTGATGTTGGGGTTCAACCGGCGTTTTGACCCCAGTTTCTCGGCGCTAAAAGCCGCTGCGGATCAGGGTGAGATTGGTACTGCCGAAATGTTGTCGATCACGTCATTTGACCCAGCCCCACCACCGGTTGATTACATCAAGGTCTCGGGTGGATTGTTTCGGGATATGATGATCCATGACTTTGACATGGCAAACTATCTGATGGGCCAGCTGCCGGTTCAGATTTCGGCTGTTGGTACGTCGATCGTCGACCCCGAGATTGGGCGTGCCGGAGACGTAGATACCGCTGTTGCCACAATGACTTATGCAAATGGTCAGATTGCGGTTATCAGGAATTCGCGTCGGGCTGTTTACGGATACGACCAGCGGATCGAGATGTTGGGTTCGGGTGGGCTGTTGCAGGCGCATAACATACTTGAAAACGCCGTGGTCAAGTCGACGGCCGATGGCGTGACTGGGGCGAAACCGACCTACTTTTTTCTTGAACGATATATGCCTGCCTACCGTGCGGAATGGGATGCGTTTGTACAGGCTGTGCAGTCTGGTTCTGCAATGCCGGTGACACTTGGGGATGGGGTCGCAGCACTTGCGATGGCCGAGGCCGCAACGCGGTCTGCGCGGTCCGGTCTACCGGTCGCGATGGCTGACGTTTTGAAACCGGTTGCAAAATGACCGGATATCCGGAAACTGGGGGAAGCTCCGCCAGATTCCCGGAGCGGAGGAGATTCGGCCCGTCCGAATGACTGGGGCTGGTGCCCTGGCAAAAAAGACAAACTGTTCTTATGGGAGGAAACCAAATGAATAAGTTCGTAAAAGGCGCATTGGCAGCCAGTGCACTGGCGCTGGTCGCCGCAACCGGTGCGTCGGCAGAGGGTGAAAAATACATTCTGGTCAGCCACGCCCCTGACAGCGACAGCTGGTGGAACACAATCAAGAATGGCATCGCCCTGGCGGGCGAACAGATGGGTGTCGAGGTTGAATACCGCAACCCGCCCACGGGCGACTTGGCCGACATGGCTCGGATCATCGATCAGGCGGCAGCGTCCGGTCCCAATGGCATCATTACTACACTGGCAGATCCTGACATTCTGGAAGGTCCGATCAAGGCCGCTGTGGATTCCGGCATTGACGTGATTATCATGAACACCGGTACACCTGAAAAGGCGCGCGAGGTTGGTGCCTTGATGTATGTCGGTCAGCCTGAATATGACGCCGGCTTGGCTGCCGGTCAGCGTGCCAAGGCGGATGGGATTGGGTCCTTTCTGTGCGTGAACCACTATATTGTTCAACCCTCAAGCCAAGAACGCTGCCAGGGTTTTGCAGACGGTCTGGGTGTTGAACTGGGCGAGCAGATGATCGACGCAGGGCAGGACCCTGCAGAGATCAAAAACCGGGTTCTGGCCTACCTGTCGGCCAATCCTGACACCGATGCTGTTCTGACGCTTGGTCCGACATCTGCTGACCCGACCATTCTGGCGCTGCAGGAAAATGGCATGGCCGGTGACATCTATTTCGGAACGTTCGATCTGGGCGGTGAAATTGTCAAAGGCATCAAAGACGGCACCATTCAGTGGGGTATCGATCAGCAGCCCTTCCTGCAGGCCTATCTGCCGGTCGTGGTGATGGCGAACTATCACCGTTATGGCGTCCTGCCGGGCAACAACATCAATTCTGGCCCCGGCTTCGTGACAGCTGACGGTCTGGCGAAGATCGAAGAATTCGCAGGCGAATACCGCTGATTATTGCAACGCAGCGGGCGCAAGAGGAGTGCGCCCGCTGACGGTTCCAAGTTTTGGAAAGCCCGCGCTAGGGAGGACCACTATGTCTGAGACAGTTCAATCCACGGCAGGCGGTGACGAACGGATCAAAGAGATCTCGCCACTGCGTCGCGCCCTGATCCGCCCCGAATTGGGTGGTATGGTCGGAACGGTTGCCGTGTTTACTTTTTTCCTGTTGTTCGCCTTTGACAGCGGCATGTTCAACAGCCAGGGCATCATGAACTGGTCCATTGTCTCGGCGCAGTTCATGATCATCGCTGTAGGGGCCTGCCTGCTGATGATCGCGGGTGAATTTGACTTGTCCGTCGGATCGATGATCGGATTTGCGGGCATGATGATCGCAATCTTCTCGGTCACGCTAAGCTGGCCGGTCTGGATGGCGATCCTGGTGACGTTTGCCTTGTGTGTCTCAATCGGCGCGCTGAATGGCTTTATCGTTATTCGAACAGGCCTGCCTAGTTTTATCGTCACACTGGCTTTTCTGTTCATTTTGCGCGGCTTTACCATCTATCTGCCTCAGACAATCGAGCGCAAGACAATCATCGGCGGCATCAAGGACGTGGCCGAGGGTGACTGGCTGGCGTCGATCTTTGGCGGCAAGGTGTTTCAAGGTCTCTTTGTCTGGCTAGGCGACAAGGGTTTGATCGAAACGTTCGAGCGTGGCACGCGTGAGGGGCAGCCAGTGGTGGATGGGATACCCATGCTGCTGATCTGGGCGGTCGGGCTTATCATCTTTGGCCATGTTCTGCTGACAAAAACCAAGTTCGGAAACTGGATCTTTGCTTCGGGCGGTGATGCAGAAGCTGCCCGGAATTCGGGTGTGCCGGTGAACCGGGTCAAGGTTTTGATGTTCATGTTCACGGCTTTCTGCGCCACAGTGTTTGCCACATGTCAGGTGATGGAGTTCGGCTCGGCCGGTGCTGATCGCGGGTTGCTGAAGGAGTTCGAGGCGATCATCGCCGTTGTGATCGGAGGCGCGCTGTTGACCGGCGGATATGGTTCCGTTCTCGGCGCGGCGTTGGGTGCGTTGATTTTCGGTGTCGTGCAGCAGGGTCTGTTCTTCGCGGGGGTCGAAAGCTCGCTCTTCCGGGTGTTCCTGGGTGTCATCCTGCTTGGTGCGGTGATCCTGAACACATACATCCGTCGCATCATCACAGGAGAACGCTGAGATGACCGAAGACACCAAATTCCATCACGGCGATGCGCATGCAAAAAAACCGATCATTCGCATGGTCGATATTCAGAAGCACTTCGGTTCGGTTATCGCACTGGCTGGCGTCAGCTTTGACCTGTGCCCCGGCGAATGTCACTGTTTGCTGGGCGACAACGGAGCAGGCAAGTCGACGTTCATCAAGACCATGTCAGGCGTGCACAAGCCAACCGCTGGCGAGATCTTCTTTGAAGACAAGCCGATGCATTTCGAAGACCCGCGTGACGCGATTTCAGCCGGGATCGCGACGGTACACCAGCATCTGGCGATGATCCCGCTGATGAGCGTTAGCCGGAACTTCTTTATGGGTAATGAACCGACGCGCAAGGTGGCGGGGATCAATTTCTTCGACAAGAAGCTTGCCGACGAAATCACCATGGAAGAGATGCGCAAGATGGGCATCAACCTGCGTGGCCCGGATCAGGCCGTTGGCACCTTGTCGGGCGGTGAGCGTCAGACAGTGGCCATCGCTCGCGCGGTTCATTTTGGCGCAAAGATTTTGATCCTGGACGAACCGACCTCGGCCCTTGGTGTGCGTCAGACTTCTAACGTCTTGGCGACCATCGACAAGGTGCGCAGTCAGGGTGTGGGTGTTGTTTTCATCAGCCACAACGTGCGCCATGCACTGGCGGTGGGCGACCGCTTTACGGTGCTGAACCGTGGCAAGACACTGGGCACTGCACGTCGTGGAGAAATCACGCCGGAAGAGTTGCAGGACCTGATGGCAGGCGGTCAGGAATTGGCCGAGTTGGAAGGATCGCTGGGCGGGACGGTTTAGAATCGTTTCCCCATTTGGGCTGCGGCCCGACATCAAATAAAATTGCAGGCTTGGCCAAACTGGCCGTGTGTTGAAAGGGATCACAATGGGCAAAACAGTCCGACTGACCGCAGCGCAAGCTTTGGTGCGCTATCTGGGTGCGCAGATGAATGAGGCCGGAGAGCCCTTCATCGCTGGTGTCTGGGCCATTTTCGGTCATGGAAACGTGGCGGGGCTGGGTGAGGCGTTGCACGCTGTCAAAGACAGCTTGCCCACCTACCGTGGCCACAACGAACAGACTATGGCACATTCCGCGATTGCTTATGCCAAGCAAATGCGCCGCACACGCGCAATGGCTGTGACATCTTCAATCGGGCCGGGGGGCACGAACATGGTCACAGCGGCGGCGCTTGCGCATGTGAACCGCTTGCCGGTTCTGATTATCCCCGGAGATGTCTTCGCGTCCCGTGGTCCGGACCCCGTGCTTCAGCAAATCGAAAGCTTCGGAGACGGAACAGTAAGCGCAAATGACTGCTTCCGCCCCGTAAGCCGGTACTATGATCGTATCTCGCGCCCCGAGCATCTGCTAACCGCGTTGCCGCGCGCATTCCGCACCATGACCGATCCGGCAGATTGCGGCCCGGCGACGCTGGCATTTTGTCAGGACGTGCAGGCCGAGGCTTACGATTATCCGGAAAGCTTCTTTGAGCCGCGCGTATGGTATCAGCGCCGTATCCGCCCGGATGAAGGCGAGTTGGCGCGTGCAGTGGCAGCGATCAAAGCAGCTAAACGCCCGGTTATCGTCGCCGGGGGCGGGGTGCATTATTCAGGCGCAACCGACGCGTTACAGAGCTTTATCGAAACGCACAACATCCCCGTTACCGAGACTCAGGCTGGCAAGTCGTCACTGGCCTGGGATCATCCGCTGAACCTTGGGCCGGTTGGTGTGACCGGGGGCGAACCAGCCAATGCCACTTGTGCCGAAGCCGATCTGGTGTTGGCGGTGGGCACGCGATTGCAGGATTTCACCACCGGTTCGTGGGGGCTATTCTCGAACCCCGAACGCGAAATGCTGTGTTTAAACACCGCCGCCTATGATGCCGAGAAACATGGGGCTATACCGCTGCTATCCGACGCACGTGCTGGGTTAGAGGAGCTGGGCACTGCGCTGCAGGGCTACCGGGCAGATCCAGTGGCCGACACGCTTAAGGCCGAGTGGTTTGGCAAAGTTGATAAGCTGACAGACGCGCCCGGTGATGGCAATGCCCTGCCCACCGATATGCAGGTGGTCGGCGCGGTGCAACGCGCCTCGCACGACGGTACTGTTGTTATGTGCGCTGCGGGCACGATGCCGGGTGAGCTGCACAAGCTTTGGAAGGCGCCACGGCCCGGGGCCTATCACATGGAATACGGGTTCAGCTGTATGGGCTACGAGATCGCGGGTGCAATGGGCATCAAGATGGCCCAACCCGATCGCGACGTTATCTGCTTTACCGGCGACGGCACCTATATGATGGCGAATTCGGAAATGGCGACGGCGGCGATGATGGGCGTGTCCTTTACAGTCGTGATCACGGACAACCGCGGGTTTGGCTGCATCAACCGACTGCAGATGGGCACAGGTGGAGCTGAGTTTAACAACCTGCTGGATCATGCAGCGCACGATACCCCTTCGGCTATCGATTTTGCCGCCCATGCCGCGGCGATGGGTGCAACCTCGGTCAAGGTCAACTCGATTGCTGAACTTGAAGAAGCGCTAACCAAACGGTCCGAAATCAAAGGTCCGTACGTGGTTGTCATTGATACCGACCCGTACCCTTCGACCGAATATGGCGGCACATGGTGGGAAGTGGCGATACCCGAGGTCAGCATCCGCCCCGAAGTAAATGAAAAACGTGCGGCCTATGAAGTCGCCATCAAAGAAAGAAATACGAAATGAGCGTGAAAATCGGGATCTCTCCGATCGCGTGGCAGAATGATGATCTGCCGGATTTGACGGCTGGCTTTACAATGGAACAAGCGCTGAAAGAAGCGCGCGAGATCGGCTATATCGGTGTCGAACGCGGCCAACGGATGCCCAGCGATACCGAAGGGCTGCGGGCCTATCTCGAAAGCAACGACATCGCGCTGTGCGGTGGATGGTGTTCGGGCGCGTCACTCGTCAATGATTTCGCCACTGAACGGGAAGCCGTGCGGGAGCAAGTTGAACAATTCGTGGCATTAAACAGCCCTTGCATCGTGTATGCAGAATGCTCCAACACCATCCAGACCCATGCCGCCACGCCAGTTAATCACCGTCCGAAACTGTCGCGCGACGAGGTGCAGGACTATGCCACCAAAATCACTGAGCTGGCGAAATGGATGGCCGATCTGGGCATGCCGATGGCCTACCATCACCACATGGGTACGATCATCGAAAGCGAAGATGACGTGAACTGGTTGATGGAGAGCTCGGGCCCCGAAGTGAAGCTTTGTTTTGATACCGGCCACCTGCTGTTCGGTGGAGGCGACGTTTTGGCGACCCTGAACCGCTGGGGAGACCGGGTGCATCACGTGCATTTCAAGGATATCCGGCCAGCGGTTGTACAGAATACTCGCGAAAAAGATCTTAGCTTTCTGGATGCAGTGATCGCCGGTGCTTTCACCGTTCCCAGCGATGGCTCCATTGATTTTCAATCTGTCGCCAACGCTTTGAAAGCGATGGATTATGACGGCTGGATCGTCGTTGAGGCAGAGCAGGACCCAGCCAAGGCACCACCCTATGAGTATTCGAAGATGGGTTACGAGCACATTCTCGACGTGTGCAATGCGGCGGGGTTGAAGATCGCGGCCTAGCGCCTCTTGGGCTCAGCTGGCGCGATGACAAAGGAGACTGCGATGGAACGCCAGGAACTTGGATATGTCGGCTACTTTGGTCCGGACTCTTGTGACCTGGATGATTTCAAGGTTTTGACCTCCCAAAATCTTTTGGCTTCTGCGGTGCCTCATGCGGCAAGTATAGAACGTAACATCCCGCTCTATGACATGAGTAAGTTGCGTTCCAATCTGGCCGATCCAGAACAACGGCAAGCACTGCTGAAAGAATGGGGCTGGGTTCTGGGAAACTCCGCAGGCATCATCGTGTTGAAGGGCGCGTTTGCCGACACTTCGGTGATCGATCGCGCCACCGACATCTTCAACCAAATTATTGAGGAAGAGCGCCAGACCGGCGCCGGCGACGGAGATCACTTCGCGCCTTCTGGCGCTAATGACCGCATCTGGAATGCATTACAAAAGCTGTGCTTGCACGACCCGGAAGGGTTCGCGCTTTACTTCGGAAACACCATTGTCGCGGCCGCCAGCGAGGCATGGTTGGGTCCGAACTACCAGATCACCGCGCAGGTCAATCAGGTGCGTCCGGGTGGCAAGGCCCAGAAAGCGCATCGGGATTATCATCTAGGCTTTATGACCGCCGAAAGTGCCGCCCGGTTTCCCGCGCAGGCGCATCTAGTCTCGGCGGCGTTGACGTTGCAGGGTGGGATTGCTCATTGCGACATGCCGGTTGAAAGCGGTCCAACCAAACTGCTGCCGTTCTCCCAGCTTTATCCGCCGGGGTATCTGGCGTTTCACGATCCTGATTTTCAGGCGTATTTTGATGAGGCGTGTGTGCAGTTGCCGCTGACCAAAGGCGATGCATTGTTCTTCAATCCGGCGCTCTTTCATGCCGCAGGTGAAAACAGAAGCACTGACATCAATAGGATGGCGAACCTTTTGCAGGTCTCATCACCTTTTGGACGCTCAATCGAGAGTGTCGACAGACGCGCGATGTCTCAGGCCGTATTCCCGTCGCTCAAAGCGCTGAAACAGCGCGGAGAACTGACCGACGCGGAATTGGATGCCGCCATTGCAGCAACAGCCGAGGGTTACGCCTTTCCGACCAATCTGGACACCGATTTGCCGGTAGGTGGGCTGGCTCCGGAAAGTCAGGCGGACATCCTGCGTCGAGCGGTGGCCGAGGCCTGGTCCGAGGCGCAATTGTCCGAAGTTTTGGCGGCGCTGCAAAAGCGGCAGGTGGCCTGACGAAACGGACCTTTTGGAGAGCAGCAAAATGGCAGATCTGTTGAAAAAACCCTTTGGGGCGCACGGCAAGGTACATGATATCACCCCGGCCAGTGCCGGATGGCGCTATGTCGGGTTTGGTCTCTACCACCTTCGGGAGGGGGATAAGGCCGCCGAAGCAACTGGCGACCGCGAGGTCATTCTCGTCATGGTGGAAGGCAAGGCCCGCTTCCATGGCGCGGGGCAGGATTGGGGTGTTTTGGGCGACCGGATGAACGTGTTCGAAAAGACGCCACCGCATTGCCTTTACCTCCCGAATGGGACCGAATGGGAAGCTACTGCTGAGACTGACTGTGTCATTGCCGTCTGTACCGCGCCGGGCAAAGGCGGGCATAAGGCGCGGCGTATTGGGCCCGACGGCATCACCCTGACGGAACGCGGCAAGGGCGCAAACACGCGCCACATCAACAACATCGCGATGGAGGCAGAAGACTATGCCGACAGCCTTTTGGTCACTGAAGTGTTCACGCCAAACGGTCATTGGTCTTCTTACCCAAGCCATCGTCATGACGAGGATGATTACCCTCGCATTACCTATTTGGAAGAGACCTATTATCACCGTCTGAATCCGGCCAACGGGTTTGGCATTCAGCGGGTCTATACCGATGACGGTCAATTGGATGAGACGATGGCGGTGTCCGATGGCGATGTTGTGACCGTTCCTCGCGGTCATCACCCTTGCGGTGCACCTTATGGGTTTGAGATGTATTACCTGAACGTTATGGCCGGCCCATTGCGGAAATGGCGTTTTGTTCCGGCCCCTGAGGTCGAGTGGATCATGGAGCGCGACGGATGACCCAAGAGTTTGCCACCTATCCCAGTTTGAACGGCAAAACCGTGTTCATCACTGGCGGGGCAGGGGGCATCGGCGCAGAAACCGTACGGGCGTTCGCTGCCCAAGGTGCCAGGGTCGGCTTTCTGGACATCAACACCGACGCCGGGTTTGATTTGCTGGCTGAGCTAGACGGTGAACATGCTTTTGCCCAATGCGACTTGCGCGACGTCGAAGCATTGCGAGTGGCCTTGGAGCAACTGGCTGAGGAGCTGGGCGCCGCCCATATTCTGGTCAACAATGCCGCCCATGACGACAGACACGATTGGCGCGAGTTGACGCCGGAGTACTGGGACGAGAGAATGGCGACCAACATTCGCCACATGTTTTTCGCCATTCAATCCGTAGCTCCCGCAATGATCGAACGTGGCGGAGGATCTATCGTTAATCTCGGCTCAAATTCCTGGTGGGAAGCGGTCGCTGGTTTCCCGGCCTATGCCACCGCCAAATCCGCCGTTCATGGCCTGACACGCTCAATGGCGCGCGAGCTGGGCGATCACCGCATCCGCGTCAATACGGTTGTACCGGGTTGGGTCATGACGGAGAGGCAAAAAGACCTTTGGGTTACGCCTGAAGCATTGGCCAAACAGGTCGAACGCCAATGCCTGCCCGATCCTATTGATCCGGTCTACGTAGCGCGGATGGTAGTCTTTCTCGCCTCGGACGATGCCGCAATGTGCAGCGCAGGGAACTTCATGGTCGAGGGTGGGTCGATTTAGGGCAAAGCTTCACCTTTGCGGCGGTGCACCAAAAGCGCGGATCATAACACGCGCGGCAGCTTCGACAGGGTCGTGAGTTTCTTTCAGGATGGTAACTCGGTCGAACCTTTCTGGGTCCCGATTCACCGCTTCGCGCAGCGCCGCGCCAAAGGCCATACGCAGTTCGGTCCCTATGTTGAATTTGCAGATCGAGGTTTCTCGCGCCAGTTTTGATCGTTGCGCGACCGGAACGCCCGATCCGCCATGGATGACCAAAGGGACGTCTGTCACGGCGTCGATCTGGTGGATGCGTTCTTCGTCCAAACCGCCCTCTTTGTTCTGCTGAAGGTGCACGTTACCGACAGAGATGGCCATCGCATCAACGCCACTTTCCTTTGCGAACTGCGCAGCTTCGCTGGGGTCGGTTCCGTTGGAACCTTCACCGCCGGAATAACCGACAAATCCGATCTCACCTTCACAGGATATCCCAGCAGCATGGGCCATATCGGCGATTGCAGCGGTTTCGTCGATATTCTGCTGCAACGGCTTGCGCGACCCATCGAACATGAGTGAGGTAAAGCCACTGTCCAGCGCGATCTTGCACTCTTCGAATGTATAGCCATGGTCCAGATGGGCGACCACAGGAACCGAGGCGTTTTCGGCCAGATGGCGAAACATTTTGCCCAAAATGGGCAGCGGTGTGTGTTCGCGGCAGCTGGGTCCGGCTTGCAGGATCACTGGGGCGTTTTCTGCTTCGGCGGCTGCCACGTAGGCGCGCATGTCCTCCCAACCGAGCGTCACAAGCCCGCCGACAGCGTAACCCTGTTGATACGCAGGCTGCAGAACGTCCTTGAGTGTAACAAGGGTCATTTGAACTTCGCGATCATGTCTTTGATGCCCGGAATGGTCTCGATCTGATAGGCGTGGGTCGGTTGGAAATACTGAACCAGAGAACGTTGGCTCAGGCCGCCGAGAATGGTGAAATAGTACATCTCGTAGCCCGGCAACACGCAGCAGGGGTGGTAGCCTGTGTCGATGCAGATCGTTGAGCCATCGACGATGTGATAGGCATCTCCTGGCTCATTGTCTTCGCGCTGCAACATCTGAAGGCCCGAGCCCCAATTGGGTTTGAACCGGAAGTTATAGGTCTCGTCGTGCCGTGTTTCATCCGGTAGGCGGTTGGTGTCGTGTTTGTGGCTCGGAAAGCCGGACCAGCCGCCCTGGCCGACAGTGAACAGTTCACTGACAAGCAGGCGTCCGACCTTGTCATGCTGTTTTTGACCCAGGATGTGTTTGATCTTGCGATGGGTCTTGGTGTCATCGCTGCCGTATTGCACAAGATCATGCTGCCGAACATCAAAGGGCTCTAGCACCTTGTCAAATTTGGCTCCGGCAACGAATACCTCTGCCTCATCCGACACGCAAACCATTTGCGCCCTCGCACCGACCGGGACATAAGCACCTTCGGGTTCACCATCCCAAACGTCTTCGCCACGGTTGCCCAGCTTGGCAAATTGGACGCCTTCCACGTCAACATCCACACTTCCTGTGGCAGGGACAATACAGGTCTCATAGCCGGGGACCTGATATTCGAACGCCTCGCCTTTCTTCAGCTTGACGATGTTGAAATAGTTGAGGGGCACCGTTGGGTCATCTGCATCAACGATGGGTATGTTCTGATTGTCGTAGGGCGCGATATGCATGGGATACTCCTATGTGGTCGGGCCGGGATGATCGGAAAGGAACGCGTCCAGCTGCGACGTCGTCGGCATGGCAGGAGCGCAGCCGGGCAGTGACACCACGATCGAGGCGCAAGCCGAGCCGCGCATGACCGCATTTTCTAACGAATGCCCCGCAGCGATGGATGCCAGTAGGCCCGCCATGAAACTGTCGCCCGCTCCGTTCGGTTTAACGGCTGTGACAGGGTAGATGCCGGTGTGGATTTCCTGCCCGTCCACCAACGTGACTGCACCCTTTTCGCCCATCTTGTAGATGACTATGCGGCCCGGTTTCTGGGCCAGTTCCTTGGCCTTGTCGAACCCCTTCTCCAATCCTCCAGCCATGAAGCCGAATTCTTCATCATTGCCGACGATCAGGTCACTGGCGTCACCTGCGCGCGACAGCACATCAGCGGCAACTTCGGGCGAGGGCCAGCTGTAGGGGCGATAGTCGATGTCGAAGATGATCGGCAGACCAGCCGCGCGGGCATTGTCGAAGGCTCGGAATGTGGCGCTGCGTGAAGGTTCGGCGGCAAAGACGGTTCCAGCCGAAATCACAGCAGAGAAAGCCGAGAAATCGATTCTGTCCATATCTTCTTCTGTGACCTGAAAATCGACTGCGCCATTGCGATAGATGACGTTCTGGAAGTTCTCGATCCGGCTTTCGTAGACGGCCAGCGACATACGGTATTCGCCGCCCAGAACGCGGATATAGGACGTATCCACGCCGTAGTGGTGTAGCTTGTTCACGCAGAACCGCCCCACCGCATCATCCGAGACTGAGGTGATCAGCGAGGCCTGACTGCCCAGCTTGACCAGACCGGCGCAGATATTTGCGGATGACCCGCCCAGATCGGCGTGGAACGTGTCGGCATCCTCGCTTTTGACACCGACCGGGTCGGCATACAGGTCCATGCCGGCACGCCCTAGTACGGCAAAGCGGTTTCCTTTGATACCGTCTATCAAAGCGCTCACGTCATGTCCTCCGGCAAAGTGGGGTCGGCAAAGTTTGGACCTTGCGCTGAATCGATTCACACGATACTGATTTTGCAACCGGTTGCAAATAATATGTTCGGAGCCGTGATAGATGCCTGAAATCGGAATTGGAATCGTTGGTGGCGGCTATATGGGTAAGGCCCATTCGGTCGCGATGTCAGCCGTAGGCGCGGTGTTCAACACGGCGTTGCGCCCACGATTGGAGATGATTTGTGCATCAAGTCCTGAAAGTGCTGAGCGGTATCGAACAGCCTATGGATTCAAGCGCGCAACCGGGGACTGGCGGGCGCTGGTCAATGACCCGGCTGTTGATGCTGTGGTCATTGCTTCGCCACAGGAAACCCACCGGCAGATTGCCGAAGCGGCGTTTGCACTGGGTAAACCGGTGTTGTGTGAAAAACCCTTGGGCGCGTCGATGGCAGATGGCGAAGCGATGGTTGCCGCGGCGCAGGCGTCAGGTGTCACGAACATGGTCGGGTTCAACTATGTCCGCACACCCGCCACTCAATTCGCGCGAAAACTGATTGCCGATGGTGAACTGGGTGATGTCACCTGGTTCAGGGGCGAGCATACCGAGGACTTTTATGCCGACCCCGATGCTCCGGCCACGTGGCGCACCACGGGTATGGCCAACGGCACCATTGGCGATCTTGCGCCGCATATGGTTAACGGTGCGCTGGCATTGATGGGACCGATTGCCGAGGTGATGGCCGAGGTTGAAACCGTCCACGAAACCCGCCCCGGCGGTAAGGTCACCAATGACGACCATGCCCAGATCATGTGCCGGTTCGAAAACGGTGCGATGGGTAACATCTATGTCAGCCGCATCTCAACCGGTCGCAAGATGGGCTACGCCTATGAGATTTCGGGCACCAAAGGCGCGCTTCGGTTCGATCAGGAAGACCAGAATGCCCTGTGGTTCTATCGCCGAGAAGGCCCTGAGGCGCATCGTGGCTTCACCAAGATTTTGACCGGCCCGGCACATCCGGATTACGAACCGTTCTGCCAGGGGCCGGGACACGGCACCGGTTATCAGGACCAGATCATCATCGAAGCCAAAGACTTCCTTGAATCCATACACACTGGCCAACCGATCTGGCCCACGTTCCACGACGGGCACGAGGTCAACCGGGTTTTAGCCGCAGCACTGGCGTCGTCCGAAAAGCGGACATGGCAAGACATTCGCGACTTCTGATCGCGCAACCGTAAAACCTGAAGAGAGACAAGTACCATGGCAAAGCTGAGATGGGGCATGATTGGTGGCGGTGAGGGTAGCCAGATTGGTCCGGCACACCGTCTGGGAGCATTGGCGGACGGAATGTTCGAATTCACCGCCGGCGCGTTGGATCACCGCCCGGAAGTGGGTCGGGACTATGCGCAACGGCTGGGTGTTGCCGCCGACCGCGCCTATGGCGATTGGCAAGAGATGCTGGCAGGTGAAAAAGACCGCGATGACCGAATTGATCTGGTGACGATTGCAACCCCGAACTCAACGCATTTTGAGATCGCCAAAGCCTTTCTTGAGGCCGGGTTCAACGTGCTCTGTGAAAAGCCGATGACCATGACGGTGGAAGAGGGTGAAGAGATCGTTCGAATTGCGGAAGCCTCGGGCAAAATCTGCGCCGTGAACTACTGTTATTCCGCCTATCCGATGGTTCGGCAGGCACGTGCGATGGTGCGGGCAGGGGAAATTGGCAAGGTTCGTCTGGTCGTGACCAGTTTCAGCCACGGTCACCACGGTGATGCCACGGACGCCGACAACCCGCGCGTTCGTTGGCGATATGATCCTGCAATGGCGGGGGTTTCGGGCCAGTTCGCCGATTGCGGTATCCATGCGCTGCACATGGCCAGTTTCATTTGTGATGATGAGGTAAAAACGTTGTCCGCTGACATGGCCTCGACCATCCCCAGCCGTGAGTTGGAGGATGACGCCATGGTCAATTTCCGAATGGAAGGAGGAACCGTGGGCCGACTGTGGACTTCGTCCGTAGCGATCGGTCGGCAGCACGGCTTCGACATTCAGGTTTTTGGTGAAACCGGCGGACTTCGTTGGGCCTCTGAACAACCCAATCAGTTGATCTATACGCCCGTTGGTGGGCGCACTCAGATCATCGAAAAAGGTGAGAGCGGCCTACACGATGAGGTGCAACGCCTGTCTCGAGTGGCCATCGCACACCCCGAGGGTTTCCCGCTGGCGGTCGCCAATATCTATTGTGATTTGGCGGATGCGATACAGGGCGAGGTTCGTGACGGTCTACCAGGCGCATCAGACGGGGTTCGCTCCATTGCTGCCGTACATGCGGCGGTTGCGTCAGGTAAAGAAGACGGTGCTTGGAAAGACGCAAGACCACCGATGTTCCGGTAATCAGGGGCGGGGGCGTAGCGTTCCCCGTTCGATCACTCGGCAGGGAAAGATCCGAGCCTCTGGGTATCTCTGAGGCTCTTTTAGCATTTCGACAACAAGATCAACGGATGACGAGATGATCTGTTTGATCGGCTGGTGGATGGTAGTCAGGTCGATGCTTTCCCACCGCGACATCTCCATGTCGTTTAAACCAATTATGCCGATATCCTTGCCTGGCTTTAGCCCGTGGTCTCGTAGGGCGGACAGCGCCCCGATTGACAGGATGTCGTCGCCGCAGAAATAGCCTTGGGCTGGAGCGCCCGACAGCAGTCGCAACATCTCGGTCCGACCGGCTTCAAACGAATAGTTTTCAGCAAACGAGTGCGAAACTTCCAGGTCAGAATGCCTTTCGACCTCTTCCATAAAACCACGATACCGGTCCATGGCCGAAGTCGCGTTCTGGGGGCCGCCCATATATGCAACGCGCTTATACCCGCGCGCTAGCAATTCGCGCGCCGCCATACGCCCGCATTCGATGTTGTCAATCCCCACCACGTGGACCTCTGGCGAAGTTGCCGAGCGTCCGAACGTGTGCACAACTGGCACACCAGCATCGTGGAACGCCTTAGCAAAGCTGGGCGGCAGTGTGGATGAGGCTACGATCACGGCGTCCACAGAATATTGCCGTAGCATTCGAACCGAATTGGCAGGTTCAGTCTCGTCAGTCAGATTTACAATCAGTGGCCGCAGCCCGCGTTCTTGCAAGGCGCGGGTGAACTGGTCGAAAACCTCAAGGAAAATTGGGTTGTGAAAGTTGTTTGAAATCAAACCAATAAGCTTCGTTCGCCCTGTGGTTAGCGAGGATGCCAGCGCATTGGGACTGTAGCCCAGCTCTTTGGCAGCCTTTTCAACTTTGCTGCGTGTCTTGGCCGAGACCGATGCGCCCTCGGTAAAAGTGCGCGAGACGGCCGATCGCGAAACACCGGCCAACGCGGCGACATCCTTCAGGGTGACACTCATGGCTGGTGTCCACTGATTGAGGTGAGGCTGATAAGTGACTTCATCGGGGAAATACTATGCACCATTGATCAAGACTTGCAATCGGTTGCAAGGCTGTGATGCAAATGGATGCGGTTTTTGCGACTATTCGTAGACTTGGGTAGATTGAATTTGGGTGAAGATTTGCAGGAAGTTAAGCGTCCGAAGTCCACGACGCATTGGGATACTCCAGTTTGGGTACCGTCTTCGGGTACCAAGCCATCCCAGTCAATACATTCATGCGCGAGCTTATCAGTTCATGCACCCACAACCCGCAAGAAGGGTTCGGCGGGCCGTGGTTCATCTGATTAGTGTAGTTGGATCTCGACCAATAGTCTAAAGTGTTAATGGGTGGGAGAGGAAGTTTCAGATTTATGAAGACCATCACAATTCATATAGGAAATCCGAAAACCGGCACGACATCCATCCAGGAAACGCTCAAAGCCAATTGCAAGCTTTTGGAGAAAAACGGCCTTTTATACCCATTGGAGAATTCTACTAAAGATTCTTTTCGAAAATGGAGTAACAGAAATCACCGAGGTTTGGTTATTCTGGCCGAACCCGATCGCAATTGTTGGACCCGAAGCTTACGGGGACGAATTCCGGAGTCCATGGTAGCCACAGCTGTTGACCATGAAAAACAGATTTTTGAACGCGTTTTGAAGCGGATCGCAAGCTCAGAAGCTGATCATGTGGTTATATCATCGGAATCCTTGGGTGGGCTGACCCGCAATTCGGTTGCGCGTTTAAAGGCTCTGTTCGATCCACTCAACGCCAAAATAAGAGTACTCTGCTATTATAGGCACCCGGTCCAATCCTATTTGTCCAAAATTCAGCAACGGATGAAGGCCAGCGGTAGTAAATTAAACTTTCAAAAATTTTCTCGACCGATTTCCAAGAAATATGAGAAATTCTCCGCTGTTTTCGGAGATGCTGTAACTATTCGCTCGTTCGACCAAGCAAACTCAAGACAAGGGGATGTGGTCGACGACTTTTTGAGTTTTGTGGGCGTGGATGATGCTACGATAAAATCTTTGAAACGAGTGAATAAGAACATCTCGGATCCTGCGGAAGTCATCGTGGCGCAATACTGGATCCGGAGCCGCGCATTCATGGATCTGGAGGGCGTTTTTGCCGGTCCGAACAGACAATTGAACCTCGCGCTGGCTCGGGCGGCCGAAGGGCTAGAACTTAACCGGCCTGCATTGAAAGAAAATGTTGCGAATACTGTCTTGTATAACAATCGGGACGAGTTGAGGTGGTTGAAATCGAAATTGGGCATTGTCTTCGACGGCATCGACTATGACAATCTAGACGTGCAGCCGGAACTAGATCTTAACTCAGCCGGATTGGAAGAAATACTTCAATTTGATCAGAGCAAAGTCGACCAACTCATAGCCCGCACAATCCGTGAGCTATGCGGCGCTACCGAGTAGACATGAGCTAAGGCTCTGCCAATAGGAGCTAATTCTGTGCTATACTTCCATGCTTAAGTTGCGAGTTTACAGTGGGTGGTGAGGGACTCATTAACTCTTAGACTACAGAGTAAGCTGAGCGCCCTGCCTCAATCCGCATGTGCACGATGTATTGTCTGGAACTGCTGAAACCAGCGCTCACTTGGAGAGATGTCCAGAACTGTTCGCAGGTTGAATGTTGCGCAACCTTCCAGATGGTTCAATCGCATCTGACATCTTGCTGCGATCAATTTTATTGCCGTTCGAACAAAAGCAAAGTGTTTGCGCAGCGGCGGCGCAGCGCAGCATGCTCGGCTAAAGACGCTAGGGGACAATTGCCCCCTGCGATAGTTAGATTTTGACCCAAAATGCGTTGTAAGCTCTCGTTGGCTTTTACTGTTCCAACATTGGACGGCCAAGCCGAGTGTTTGCACGGTAGTTATGAACCCAGACGGAATTTGGTGGGTGTCACTCCGGTCTGCCCACGAAAAAACCGAGTGAAGTGGGATTTGTCCGAGTAGCCAAGCATGAGGCCGATCTCAGCTATTGTCATTTTGTCCTTTTTGAGGTGCTCCTTAGCGACATCGATACGCAGTCGTTTGACCTCGCGTGTTAACGTTGTGCGTTGTTGCTTAAGTGCTTTCAATAACCGTTCTGGCTGTATCCCCAGCAGTCCGGCCACCATCTCTGGCCCCAAGTCCGTTTCATCAAGTTTATCACGCAAGACAGATCGCAAAGCGGCCACCACGGTTACTTCTTCATCTTCGCGATACGAGGCTATTGGCGTGGCAGAGTCCTCTGAAACATGGTGCAAGAATAACCATTCCACAGGAAAGCTAATTTGCATCCCGGGATCGGTCCCAAGACCAACTTCAATCCCTTTGTAGTCAATTGGCAGACCATTAATGTACCTGCTTTCCCATCGCACACGAGATGGATCCCAGGAATTTCCAACTACTGTCTGCAATAGGCGCACATAGATCGCGGCTCCAAATCCGGTGACCTGAATGGGCGGGACAGTTGGTTCTTGTTGCCTCTCGATCCGATAAGTCGCTTTGTCCGCCTCAATGACAAGGCTGTGCCGCACCGAATTGGACTCTTGTGGAACAAGCCCGACAAAACGGGCAAAAAACTCGAACAACGTTTGTGTTGATTGCAGGGCCTGAGCAAACGGAGGCCATCTCTGCAGGTTAAACGTCTCTCCTACGTTTAGACCAAGATATCGATCCCCCGACAAATCCGAAAAGGCATTCAACAAACCATAGACCAACTCTGAATGGACATAGACAGATGGGTCAGACAACAGTTCAGCTTTTAAACCGACTTGGTCCAAGGCTGGCTGCGGATCAATCCCGTGTTGGGTGAGATATTCCAGAAACGGAGCTGCTAACGCGAGGCGAATAAAGCCCTCGCTATGTTCTGGCGAGGTGGAATTAAAAGGCAAGCTCGGCACCTTTGTTAGGATTGTTAGTTTTGTACAGTGGCCACTTTTGCAATCACATTCGAACATTATAATTCAAAAGTGGCAACCGAGCCAAGATTTTCCGGACTACAGTTGGCAAAACGTGAATATGAAGGGAGACCTTATGTCCGGCTTACGAATGTCCCTTTGCTCGACAGTGATTGTCGCAGCAGTTCTTACTTTTGCGGCGTCCGCAAGGGCTCAGGATCAAGAACAACCACAAACGCTGTTTACCAATGTTCATGTCTTCGACGGTGTGAATGAGCAGCGTATTGAAAACGCTAATGTTCTGATTGAGGGCAATCTGATCAAAGCCGTCTCAACCGATGTAATAGACGCACCAGACGCAACTGTGATTGACGGCGGTGGGCGCACACTGACCCCCGGCTTCATTGAAAATCACGCACACCTGATGCTGCCCGGGCCCACATTGCCCGCAATGGAAGCCAACAGCACTTGGGAAGACCTTGCGATTCACGGCACTCAAATGGCTGAGATGTACTTAATGCAAGGGTTCACTACAGTAAGAGACGCGGGCGGCGCTAACGGAGGTCTTCGTCGCGCAATCGACTCCGGAACCATTGCCGGGCCGCGTTTCTACCCTGCAGCTGCTTTCCTAAGTACACGAGGCGGGCATGCTGATTTTGCCAACTTTACAGCACCTGTTGGCCAGTCTTCAAACTTCAGCCGTCTGAACATGGCTCAAGAAGTCGATAGTGTCTCTGACATGTACAAGTTTGCTCGTAACAACTTCCGGATGGGAGCTACGCAACTGAAGTACATGCAGTCAGGCGGTGTAGTTTCAGCGTTTGACCCGTGGCAGTTGTTGGCTGGATCGACGGCAGAACTAGAAGCGGCCGTTCAGGTCGCCAACGAATACGAAAGCTACGTCATGGCCCATTCCTACCGCAAGGAAACGATTATGGCGGCGCTGAATGCTGGTGTCCGATCAATTGAACACGGGTTCATGTTTGATTGTGAAATATCGGCGCTGATGGAAGAGAAAGGGGCCTACATCACAACCAATCTCACTGCATTTGATCCAAATCTCTTCGATATTCCTGCCATTCGAGATGTCCCAGCCAGTTTGCGAAAGGCACAGTCAGCTACGCAGGCTTTTGGCGACTACATAAAAAACATGAATGAGTGCCCAGCTAAAAGAGGGTTTCACACGGATTGCGTAGGTTCTGTAGCCGCCTGCAATATTCAAATTGCCTATGAAAAACATCTCAATAATGAGTTCTTTGGCTCTCACGCCTCGTTGGTAGCAATGACATCTACTGGCGGTGAAATCGCCGCTTTGTCCGGACCGTTCATGAATCCCTATCCCGAGGGCAATCTGGGTGTGATCGAAGAAGGGGCCTATGCGGATATCCTGCTAATCGACGGCAATCCACTTGAAGACTTCTCGGTTGTTGGGACAGGTGATCAGTGGTTCGGTGCCGACCCGAGGCCTGAAAGCCCAGATACGATCCGCCTGATAATGAAGGACGGCGTCATCTACAAAAACACACTGGACTGACCAGTCTAAACAGCCGGAGAGTATTTATGCACCATTGGTTCCGCTCCTTACTAATTGCAGGGTTGGTTTGGTGTGGCCATCCTGTCATGGCGACGCCAGGAACCGCGTTGGACTGGTCTGACTTGCCTGACCCGTCCGCGCAGGTCTTTGAAGACCCCTATCGCGAACTTAGCGCCGAACAATTCGACGATGTTCTTTACGTCGTAAGGCTGCGCGGCAGGCTACAGCAGGATAGTGGCAGCGAAGAAGAGAGACTAAAATGGCAGGAGCTTCTGAACGAGACTGAGGATGCCTTGGCAGGTGATGGGATTGATGTCGACTGGCTACTCGATCAGCGAGAGGTTGTGACTGAACGCCGAAGAAAGGCTGGCACGATCGGAAATCCGCAATTCGATGGTCAAACAATCACTCTTGCGGGCTTTGCCATTCCCGCTCCGAGTGATCCGGACGGTCGGCCTGTGGCATATTTGGTGCCAGAAAGAGGGATGTGCAGTCACATGCCTCCACCTCCGCCCAACCAGATGATCCGTGTGCGGTTGAACGGCGATTGGACGCCCAGCTATTTTCATGAACCCGTAAGGTTAACGGGAACGCTGACTATCGATCCTTCTGTTCAGAGTATGATGGTTGTGGACGGCCCGATGCCCATGAGTGCGACGTTCCAGTTGGAAACAGGCAGCGTAGAGACTCTGGAAACTGAGGTAGGCAAGTTGGAATGGAAAGAGCGTGCCGCCGATCGCATCCGGGCGGCGGGGGATCGCAAGACCGGTGGGACAAAGGCGTCTGAATGATAAGAATTCTGATTGCCGCATTGAGTGTTGCCTTCGCGAGCGCGGTCTCGGCGCAAGGACTGTCCGGACCTTCTTCTGTTGAAGCTGATCTAGAGCCCGGGGATGGGCTAACTGATCCCCAATACCGTTCGGATTTTCCGCGCAATATCGCACCGGGTTGGTTCCAGTGGAAAGACCGTGTGGCTGAGGGTGGGTTTCGGTTCAATATCGATTACTTGGCATTGGGCCAATCCACGAATGCTGATCTGGGAACCGGTGAAGCGGCCAGCGGGATTGCGCGTTTCTACGGCAGTTGGCAGGCAACTGAACGGGGGTCTCTGACATTCAAGATCGAAGACCGGCACAGTTACACCGATGTTGCCCCGCAGTTTCTGGGGCTGGATGGCGGAGCACTTTCGATCACAGGCACAGCGTTTAACGACAATGGCCTGTTGTTGACCAACCTGTTTTGGACCCAACGGGCCGAGAACGGCTCGTGGACGCTGCAAGTCGGCCAAATTGATGTAACCGACTTTGTGGATATATACGGACTGGTCAGTCCCTTTAGTGGGTTTCAGAACCTGTCCTTCAACACCAACCCGACTATTAACACGCCCAACCAAGGTCTTGGCATTGCCGGCGGGGTAAAGCTGAGTGAGAACCTTTACGTCGTTGCCAGCGTATCAGACGCAAACGCTGACCCGTCTGATCCAAATTTTGATGTGTTTAGCGATGGCAGTCTCTTCAAATCACTCGAACTTGGCTACACCTCCGGCTTTGATCGCATCTACTTCGACAATATCCACTTGACCCTTTGGCATGCGGATGCAGCCGACGATGGCAGCCGCCCTGAAGATTACGGGGCTGCCTTCTCAGCGGCTTGGTTTGTTGGCAATAAATGGATGCCGTTCTTTCGGGCCGGGGCATCAAAAGGGACAGCGGCACTTTTCGATCGGTCAGTTTCTGCGGGTCTTGGCTACTACGGTCGCAATACCGATTTGGCCGGTCTGGGCCTGAACTGGGCCGAAGCAAGAGGCATAGACGGTGATCAGTTTACGCTGGAAGCCTTCTACCGCTTTTCAATCTCACCGGGGCTGCAGATCACACCGTCGGTGCAGTTCATTTCCGACCCTCTTCTGAACCCGGATCAGGATAGCATTACGCTGTTCGGCCTTAGAACCCGGATCGTTTTCTGAGGTGGTTGGAAAGCAGACGCCAAAAATAACGAAACATTCAGTTTTGTCGGTAAAAGGGAGGATCCATCCATGCGTACCTTGTTTCTGGCGGGCACGATGTCTGTTTTTTCGACACTATGCGCCGCGCAGACTTACGACGTCGTCATTCTCAACGGTCGGGTAATGGACCCGGAAACCGGGTTCGACCAGATTGCTAACGTAGGAATAAGCAACGGCTGGATCACTGCGATTACCGACGAGGAAATTAACGGTAGCGAGACCATCGATGCGACAGGACACGTTGTGGCTCCCGGATTTATCGACCTGGAGCAACACGGGTTGGACCCTTGGGGTATCAAAGTAAACCTTAGGGATGGCGTCACAACCCAAATGGATTTTGAGGTCGGGGCCGCTAACATTGATGAATGGTATGAAGCACGACAGGGTGCAACGCAGGCCAATTATGGCACGGTTGTTGGGCAAGAATTCGCACGTATACGGGTTCATGACGGCCTCGTGCTTGAAGGTGGGGACATTGACTTCCGGAACTTCTTCGCACTGAGGGCGCAATCCGTGGAAGATGGCGTCGAGGGGTGGTCCTCTGTTCCAAGCAACCGTGAGCAAATGAACGAAATCACTGCGCAGCTTGACGAGGGGCTGCGTCTTGGAGCACTCGGCGTGGGATCGACCATCGGCTACGCCCGCGAAGGAATTACAACCTATGAGATGTTCGAAGCGCAGCGGGCTGCGGCGCGTTACGGTAGATTGACCTCTGTCCATCACCGATTTCATCCAAGTGCTTCGACGCCGACAGAAACACAGACGGGTGTAAATGAAATCTTGGTCAATGCGATGGTGCTTGGTGCACCGCTTCACATACACCATGACAATGACTATGGCTGGTGGGAGAACCAAGAAAAACTCCAAATGGCTCGCGATCAAGGCTACAACGTCTGGTCCAGCTACTATCCTTGGACCGCCGGATCGGGAAACTACGGAGCCTCGATCATCGCCCCCGAAAATTGGGAAGGTTCGATGGGTTACAAATACGAAGACACCATCTTTGACCCCCAGCTCGATCGCTTTGTAACCAAAGACGAGTTTTTGAGTTTTGCTGAGAATGAACCGGGACGGACAGCCATTGTTTTTAGCCCTCCAAGAGAGCAATGGCTAAACGATTGGATCACCATTGCGGGCTATGGCATCTCGGGCGACGGTATGGCCGGGCTGGACATCGAGGGCAATCTGATGAGTTGGGATGCCCCCTACGAAGACTATGCAGGACATCCTCGGTCAGCAGGCAGCCACGCGCTTGTCTTGAGGTTGGCCCGTGAAGCGAATGTGCCGCTAATGCTTACACTGACTCAGCTAAGCTACATCCATGCGAAGCGATTAGGTGACACGGGCTTGCGAGCAATGCAGGTGCGTGGGCGTATGCAAGAAGGGATGGTCGCGGACATCACGATTTTTGATCCTGAAACTGTGACCGAAAAGGCGAACTATACTCTTGGTCAGCAAGGCCTTCCGTCAGAAGGTATTCCGTATGTGCTCGTTAACGGAACCATTGTTGTTAAGAACAGTGAAGTGCAGCGAGATGTTTATGCGGGGCAGCCGATCCGGTTTCCCGTCGAGGAAAACGGGCGCTTTGTTCCTGCTGGTCGCGAACAAATCATGGGTATTCTCACGCCGGACACTGGCACAGCCCGTCCAACACTGCTCGATGATATCACAAATAGTGAATCCAATTCTGCACCTGTAGTGCCACGACCCCATCAGTTTGCCTCGGCAAAACCATACGACCTTTATGATTGGTTTGCACCTCTCAACGGCTTGGATGACGGTGCCCTCTTCTTTTGCGTAGTTCACGCGCGCTTCGAAGATCGCGAGACTGCAAAACGTGACTATGCGAGGGCTATGTTGTCCAAGGTTGGGGGCAACAAATCCAAACAAATAGAGATGCAAAGAGCAAACTAACTCTCGGAATGCACAGTTACTGCAAGCCGAAAACCCGCCTTTGGCACGACGCGAACATCTGGCGACGCAAGGGCGCACTACGGAGCTCGCACGACTTCGACTGGTTGTATCTTTGACAGGCCGAACCGCCAACCACTGGATGCAGCCGTTGAGTTTCTTCGCAGCAGGTCTTCAAAAGCGTTAGATGAAGCTTTTGTTGCAATGGACCAAATCTACTGCGTTGGAGACATCTTTCTTCGTTTTAAGCGCAACGCAGGCTCAGCGGTCGTACTTTCGAGCGCGGCACAAAAGAGACAATAGTTGCGTAAGTTCTTTGTGTATTGTGGGGAAACGATGGTGGGTGATGAGAGACTCGAACTCCCGACATCTTCGGTGTAAACGAAGCGCTCTACCAACTGAGCTAATCACCCGTGACGGAGCATGTAGCCAAGCCTGCGCGCGGGTGCAAGAGGGTTCAGCACAATTTCTTTGCTTAATTTTCAGAACGATCTTTTTTGGCTGTCGCAGGCCCTGTGAATACCGCTTGTATTCCAAAGGCTGTGTTTCCAGTGCTCGGTAAAGCTACTTGCGCGCCCCCCGTTGCCTCAGATATTCCCGAAGGGACTGCAACCTTTCAGACGGGAGAGCCCATGATCCTGACCCTTGCCCGCCGATACCTCGTCGCGGCCTTGGTGTTGGGTACATTGATGCTGGCGCCGGTCCGGGCCGGAGCGGCTGATATTTTGGTGTTCGCTGCGGCTAGTCTGAAGACCGCATTGGATGAAATCGCACCAATCTTTGAACAAGAAACGGGGAACACAATCACCGTATCCTATGCGGGTTCATCCGTTCTGGCGCGTCAAATTCAGTTGGGCGCGCCGGTGGATGTTTTCATTTCCGCCAATGTAGACTGGATGAATGTCCTGCAAGATGACGGGTTGATTGACGTAAGCTCGCGGGCGGAACTGCTGGGCAATGAGTTGGTCCTGATTGGTGGGCTGGATAAGGTTCAGATTGGTGAAATCCAGCCGGACACCAACCTGTCAGTTGTATTGGACGATGGATATCTGGCAATGGCTCTGGTCGACGCGGTTCCGGCCGGTATCTACGGCAAAGCCGCTCTTCAGAGCCTTGGGCAGTGGGATGAGGTTCAGGCGCAGATTGCGCAAACCGACAATGTCCGTGCGGCGCTGGCACTCGTTTCAGTGGGGGCGGCGCCGCTGGGGATTGTTTACCAATCGGACGCGTTGGTCGAAGATCGGGTTCAGATCGTCGCGACCTTTCCGCAAAATTTGCACCCGCCCATCATCTACCCGGCAGCAGTAACAGTATCTGCTTCACCTAATGCGCAGGCCTTTCTCGATTTTCTGGAAACGGAGGTGGCGCAATCCATCTTTTTGGAACAGGGCTTTGCCCTGCCGGGCGGTTGACGCATGGGGTGGCTCGGTCCTGCGGAACTTGAAGCGCTGAAACTGTCACTGCGCGTGTCTTTCTGGGCCACACTAGTGACCCTGCCATTTGGTATTTTTGTAGCTTATGCGTTGGCGCGGTGGAGGTTTCCCGGGCGTCAGTTGCTGAATGGGCTGGTGCATTTGCCGCTGATTCTGCCTCCAGTTGTGACGGGTTATCTGTTGCTGTTGACCTTCGGCATCCAAGGTCCGTTGGGGATATTGTTGGCCGAGTTTGGCATCGTCGTAGCATTTCGCTGGACGGGTGCTGCGTTGGCAGCCGGAATTATGGCCTTTCCCTTGATGGTCCGGGCCATTCGCCTGTCGATTGAGGCCGTGGACCCAAAATTGGAACAAGCCGGAGCCACTCTGGGTGCGTCGCGGATGTTTGTGTTCGCCACGGTTACCTTGCCGATGATCTTGCCCGGTGTGATCGCCGGAAGTATCCTAGCCTTCGCCAAGGCGATGGGAGAGTTCGGGGCCACGATCACCTTCGTGTCGAACATTCCAGGGCAAACTCAAACACTGCCATCGGCGGTTTACGCATTCCTACAGGTTCCAGGAGGGGAGGCGGCCGCAACTCGGCTTGTCGTGGTGTCCATCATCATCGCTATGGGCGCGCTTCTATTGTCAGAGTATGTCGGGCGTCGCGCCGCGGCTCGGGTGTCCGGATCATGAGCCTGTCAGTACGCTTGCAACACGACCTGCCCAATCTCAAATTGGACCTAAGCTTTGATGCGCCTTCGGGTGTGACGGTCTTGTTTGGGCGGTCTGGTTCGGGAAAGACCACTGTTGTGAATGCAGTCGCCGGGCTGTTGCGCCCTCAATCCGGGCGTGTCACCGTCAACGACTGGGAGCTGTTCGATACTGAGCAAAACCATTGGCTACCCCCACATCGCAGGCGGTTAGGCTATATCTTTCAGGAAGGTCGTCTGTTTCCGCATCTGACGGTGCGGCAGAACTTGGCCTATGGTCGTTGGTTCGCACCGAAGCGTGCGCGCTTGGAAAACTCAGACAAAGTGATCGAAATGCTGGGCATCGAAAACCTGTTGGATCGCCGTCCGGCAGGTCTGTCGGGCGGGGAAAAGCAGCGTGTTGCTATCGGACGCGCGCTGCTGGCCAGTCCACGGCTCATATTGGCTGATGAACCTTTGGCGGCGCTGGATGACGCACGCAAAGCAGAAATCCTGCCTTACTTCGAGAGGCTGAGGGATGAGGTTTCAGTGCCCATTCTTTATGTAACCCATTCTGCGGCCGAGGTCGCTCGGCTAGCAACATCCGTGGTTGCTTTGCAGGACGGCAAAGCGGTTCGGCATGGCCCAGCCTCTGAAGTGATGGCCGACCCGTCCGTGGCCCCGGCTGGCGTTCGGGCCGTGGGTGCGGTGCTAAATGTGTGTGTACGGGAACATCATGTCGACGGTTTGACCGAGCTTGAGGCAGGCGGCGCGCGCTTGTTCCTGCCAAACATCCCGCATCGGATAGGGGAACAACTGCGCATTCGTATCCCCGCACAAGAAGTCATTTTGTCCAACAAACGACCTGAAGGGTTGTCGGCCCTCAACATTCTTGAAGGTGTCGTCGAAACCATTCGCGCAGGCGAGGGTCCGGGGGCCATTGTTTCGGTCAAGACCCCGGCGGGACCGGTGTTGGCGCGTGTTACCCGCCGATCGGTCGAAACGTTGGGTTTGGCGCCCGGCAAGTCCTGTTTTGCGGTAATCAAGACTGTGGCATTGGCGCCCCAGGACGTTGGAGGGCGGTTAGCTATACGCTAAATTCCGTGAGTATTGCGGCTGGAATCTCTAATCAGCCGGTTGGGCGAACGTCCTGTTCAAGCTGTCCCCCTGAAAAAGCGTATAGTTGAAGGACCCAGCCAGAGAGTCTCAAACTTTACTCATCGGATATGCCCTCTATAATCCTATGTACGGCAAGAGTTTTTTTATTAGAGGCGTTATGCCATGAGATTATTCAAAGTTTTCGGCGTTGGTGTTGTGGCGTTACTGCCTGCGCTGGCGCATTCAGCTGGAGTCGGGATCGGGTTTGGTATCAATCCAGCCTTTCGTGCGACCGTGACGCCACTGGACGATGGGACCTATAGGGTGGCCACACACGGGTCGTCGGCTGCAATTGCTTACTGGTGTGGCATTGGTGATTTCGCTATCCGCACCCTTGGCCTGCCGACAAACCAACGGATTTATGTCTCGAAAGCCTACGAAAAGCAGACGAGGACCGTGCAGTTCTCGCTGACACCGCCAGAAGGTGCCGATACGTCAAAGAGCTATTCGATCACGGTTAGCCGCGTAGGTGAGAATATGTCGGCCAGCGGGGCCCAGAGCCATTGCTTCGACAATATTATGGATTTTGATTTCTGAAAGCGGATCAGATCCATTTCGCCATAGGCGGCAGACTCATCAGTACGGCATCCGGATCGTGACCTGTTTCCAGCCCGAATTTGGTGCCCCGGTCGTAAACTAGGTTGTACTCGGCATAGAGACCGCGGTGCACGAGCTGAGTATTTTTGTCGTCGTCGCTAAACCCCTGCACACGGCGCTTTTCGACCAGTGGCACAAAGGCAGGTAGAAAAGCGCGACCGATGTCTTGTGTCAGTGCAAAATCCGCAGCCCAATCACCAGTGCAGTAGTCATCCATGAAAATCCCACCGACGCCACGCGCACGTTTTCGGTGCGGGATGTAGAAATACTCGTCTGCCCATTCCTTCAGGCGTGGGTAATGCGCTGGTCCGTGCGGATCCAGATGCGCTTTTTGTGTGTCGTGAAAATGGGCTGTGTCATCTTCGTATTCAATGCAAGGATTCAGGTCTGACCCGCCACCAAACCACCACGCGTGCGGAGTCCAGAACATGCGGGTGTTCATATGGACCGCTGGGACGTGTGGGTTTTGCATATGTGCGACCAGCGAAATGCCCGAGGCCCAAAAGCGTGGATCTTCGGTCATGCCGGGAATGCCCTTGCGAGCAGCCATCGCTTGCTGCGCGCGAACGCCAAGCGTGCCATAAACGGTTGAAATATTGACGCCAACCTTTTCAAACACGCGACCGCCACGCATCACAGACATCAACCCGCCACCCGCGTCGGAACCATCTTCTGACTGTCGCCTGGTTTCTTTGACCTCAAATCTGCCAGGTTTGGCGTCTGAAAACGGCCCCGTTTCGTGGCTGTCTTCCAAAGCCTCAAACGAGGCGACGATCTCGTCTCGTAGTTGGCGAAACCAGGCCGAGGCGGTAGATTTTTCAGTTTCGAACATGCGGGTCAGTGGGCCGGGGCTGCAACGGGGTCCAGCAAGGTTCGACCTCCGTCAATGGTCAGGATTTGTCCGGTAATGAAACCGGCTGCGTCAGAGGCCAGAAACTGTGCGGTTTCTGTCAGTTCGGTCGGGGCGGCGATGCGGGCCAAAGGCGTGTGTTTTTCGATATCGTCCCGGAAATCACGGTTTTCTTTCAAGGTGGATTGTAGCGAGGCACTCATCACAGAACCCAGTGCGATGGAATTCACCCGAATGCGGTTCGGCGCAAACGCCACGGCCAGAGAACGGGTCATCTGGTCCAAGGCGGCGGTAGACACCGAATAGGCCATGAGGTCTGGGTGAGTGCGGCGTGCCGCAATCGATGACAAATTGATGATCGAACCCGCGATGCTGTTTTCGTCTTCTCCGGCCTGTTTGATCATTCGCTTTGCAACTAGTTGGCTGAGGCGTAGTGCAGGCATCAGGTTTTGGTTCAGCAGTGTGCGTACCGAGTCATCTTCGACATCCAGCGGATCAGATGGGATCACTTGGCGTGCGCCGTTGACCAGGATGTCAACCTGGTCGAACGCGTCGATTGTGGCTGACAGCAAGTTGGCAATGGTCAGCTTTTCCCGCAAATCGCCCGCGAAGAAACGGATGTTGCTGTCATCGGCCTGTTCGCCCAACTCTTCGATTAGCCGTTTTTCGTCCATGTCGGCAAACATGACATTGGCACCTGCATCGGCAAAGTGACGTCCGATGGCTAGGCCCACACCTTTGGCGCCACCGGTTACGATTGCTGTTTTGCCAGCTATGGAAAAGGACATGCGTTTCCTCCTGAATCACAGGGCAGGTTAACTAGGATCACCGACGAGGGCGAGAGGCGTGGAACACCTTAAACCGATTGTCGCCAGCAACTTCTTCAACATGGGCGAACGTTTCGTTAAGCGTGGTTTCATAGGGCAGGTGGCGGTTCGCTACCATCCAAAGTGAACCGTTACGGGTCAGATTTTTGGCTGCGGATTTGATGAAGCCCTGCCCCAATGCCGGTTCGGCACTGCGCGACGTGTGAAATGGTGGGTTCATGACGACGATGTCGACGGGTTCAGATGCATGCCATGTCACGGCATCTGCCCAGTGAAACTGAGCGCGGGGATCGACCACATTGGCCCGAGCGCAGGTCAAAGCGGTGTGGTCGGCCTCGACCAAATGCAAGGTTTTCAGTCCGGCTGCCTGCAGCAACCCCGCCGAGAGGTACCCCCAACCGGCGCCCAGATCAGCAACCCGGGCGCCTAGATTCTTGGGCAGCGCCTCCAGCAAAAGGGCTGAGGCAGGATCGATACCGTCGGCAGAAAACACGCCGGGCGCCGTTTGAAATCCATCGGCGGTCTGGTTTTTGGGTGCAGCCCAATCTTTGAAAGCTTTTGCGTCAGACTGAAACCAAAAAATCTTGCCATGAGCCTTGGAAATCAGGCCCTCAACGGCAACGCGCTTGCGTATATCTTTCAGCAGACTGTCCACTCCGTCGGTCTTGGTGCCGTCGACAACAACAACACCGGTGGCGCGGTTGCAGGCCTGGTACACCATGGACCGGGCCAGCGCTTTGGCACGCGGCAGGACGACGATGGCGTCATGACACGGGTCTTGCGTCTCGGGTTTGACGTTAAAGCCCAGATTGGAAAAGTGGTCGTGAAAGGGTTTAAAGGGCTGCACCACTTGCGTCTCACGCGGCAATGCAGACAAATCGCTAGCCAATGTCGGCCCAAGAACGGTCAACGGTTGCGACAGTGTCAGGCCGCTTTGCAAGGCAAGATCAAGGCGAGGGGACATAAGCGATACAGGTCAGAGCGGCGGGGCCTTACTCTTCTCGTTCCATAGTGCACTGCAGTGGGTGCTGGTGCCTGCGAGCAAAGTCCATGACCTGTCCCACTTTGGTCTCGGCGATTTCGTGGCTGAATACGCCAACAACCGCCACGCCTTTTTTGTGGACGGTCAGCATGATTTCGAATGCTTGCGCGTGGGTCATGCCGAAGAACCGCTCAAGCACATGTACGACAAACTCCATCGGAGTGTAGTCGTCATTCAGCAGCAGAACCTTGTACAGCGGCGGGCGCTTGGTCTTGGGGCGCGTCTCAACCAGAACGGACGAGTCGCCCTCGTCGTCCGATTTGTCAGACATCATCCATTGGTGTTCAAGCATCGCGTTCTACTGTCCGATTCAGGCTTCGGTTTATCTGAGCGCTTATATAACGTCGAACGGGCCAGAGAAAAGAGCCAGCAGGACGTAATCGACATGGGTCAAAACCTTACCACAATCGGCTTCGATGCGGATGATACTTTATGGCACAACGAACGGTTTTTTCAGCTTACACAGGCTCACTTCACGGATTTGCTTGCCGATCATGCCGATCGGGAACACCTGTTGGATCGTTTGTTAGAGGCTGAGAAGCGGAACATCCGGCACTATGGTTATGGAATCAAGGGGTTTACCCTGTCGATGATCGAAACAGCCATCGAGGTGACCGAAGACCGCGTTCCGGCCTCGGTGATCCGTCAATTAATCGAAGCCGGGCAAGAGATGCTGGCGCATCCGATCGAGCTGTTGCCGCATGCGCGCGAGGCGATCGAGAGCGTGGCTGACACGCATCAAGTCGTGCTGATCACCAAGGGCGATCTGATTGATCAAGAACGAAAGCTCGCGCAGTCAGGATTGGGCGAGTTTTTTGACGGGGTTGAGATCGTGTCGGAAAAGATGCCTCAGACATACCGGCACATATTTGATCAGTACAAAGGCGGACCTGAATCCGCGATGATGGTCGGCAACTCAATGCGATCTGATGTTGTAGCGCCGATTCAGGCTGGATGTTGGGGCGTGTATGTGCCGCATGGCTTGGTCTGGGAAATCGAGCAGGCCGAGAAGCCGTCGGACAATCCGCGTTTCCACGAGTTGAAGGATTTGGGACAGCTAGCAAAGCTTGTGCAGGCACTAAGCTAATGTTGCCGAATGGTCTCAGTCATAGAAAAACAACGCCCGGCAACGGCAAACTTTCGTCATTTTCATTGATGTGGTGGGTGCGTAGCTGGCGTCCGACAAAATGTTGTGCGAGCCAGAAGTCTCTATAGATTGCCAAATCACGAGCTTTTGGTTTATTTCGCCAAGCCCATGTGCTAGCCTCATCGTTAATAAAAAGTTTTCTGCTGACCGGGAAAACCCGGCGGCGTGAGGTAGACAGAGGCAAAAATCGTGCAGGTTCGGCGGACAGTTCCGGCCCGAATGGGCTTATTTCTTTTAGCATTCTTGTGGCTGCTCTCATTCGCGCCGTTGCAAGCGGTGGCAGCGCCCTACGCGGCGATGGTGATTGACGCGCGCACAGGTGAAGTGCTGCATTCGCGAAATGCCGACACAAGGCTTCATCCGGCTTCACTTACAAAAATGATGACCCTCTACATTGCGTTCGAAGCGGTGCGGAATGGCGAGATTGAGCTGGACACACCGGTTCGCATCACTCGGGCAGCGGCGGCTGAGCCGCCTTCGAAACTGGGTTTGCGCTCGGGTCAGACGATTGCATTCCGATATCTGATTCGCGCGGCTGCGGTGAAATCGGCCAATGACGCCGCCACTGCCATTGGGATCGCGATCAGCGGATCAGAGGCCGCGTTTGCCCGTCGTATGACCCGGACCGCCAAGGCGATGGGCATGAGCCGCACAACGTTCAAGAATGCCCATGGGCTAACAGAATCGGGCCACTTGTCGACTGCACGGGACATGACCACGCTGGGCCGCCATCTGCTGTATGACTATCCGCAGTATTATAACCTGTTCTCGCGCCAATCGACTCATGCCGGGATCAAGACGGTTCCGAACACCAACCGTCGTTTGCTGGCTGCGTATCAAGGCGCAGATGGGATAAAAACCGGCTATACGCGGGCCGCAGGCTTTAACTTGGTTGCTTCCGCCAAGCGCAAAGATGAACGCATTATCGCGACTGTTTTCGGTGGAAAGTCCGGTGCATCACGCAACGCCAGGGTGGCAGAACTGCTGGATATGGGCTTCCGTCGCGCGCCTTCGCGCGCACCTATCCGGAAGCCGGCCCGCCCAACCTATGCCGGGAACGCTGGACTGGGCGCAACAGTAGCAGCCCTGACCGGCGCGCCAGCCTCCAGCCTACGGCCAGTGTTGCGTCCGGGACCAGGCGCTGCGGTGCAAGTTGCAGGTACCGTTGCTGCAACTGCCGCCAAAAATGGCACGCGGATTCAAGACGGTATCGCGGCGGCGATTGCAGCCGCCGATATCCAGGAAACGACCGGCGATGCGACACGCCCTGTAGCGCGTGAGGACGATGTGGTTCTTGCATCGACCGCTCCGGCCGACATTCCTGAACCCGAGCAGGAAATCGTGACCCGACTGTCCACCTCAGGTGGGCACCTTTGGGGCGTCAATGTAGGCCGCTATACCACCCGGTACGAAGCCGAGAAAATATTACTGAAAACTGCCCTGTCGGAGATGACCACTCTGGAAGGTACGCTGCGCAAGGTGAACCAAAGCTCGCGCGGTTTCGAAGCGACTTTCCAAGGAATGACCCGCGAACAAGCTGATTTGGCTTGCCGCAGGCTTCAGGCCCGGAATGTCACCTGTTTCATGATCGGACCATCATAAGATCCGACATGTGTTCTCCTGGATGGGTCTGGGCTGCGGGGAAACTCGCAGCCCTTTTTTAGTCAAATACCGCGCCGTGGTGATATTGCTCGTCTTGTCCGGCCGCAGCAGTCAGGGCCGCTACGTTATCCTTGGTGAAGAACCCATCATAGTGATGGCAGCGCTCGATATATTCGGTGATGAGCAGGGTGTACTTTGAGTGTTTAGAGAAGATCTGCTTGAGGTTCGGGTCGTCTTTGCACTCTCCCACCACATGGGCGAGGAATGGCACGCCTTTGTCCTTCAACGTGTTCACAACAAAGTCCACGTTCTTTTCCCCGGCGCCGTGATCGCCATCCTGAATCTCAACCGCCATGTGATGAAGACGGCGACCAAAGTTTCGGACAAAGTCTTCGGTCGGCATTGGCAGTTGCTCGAAGGAATTCACAAATGATGGCGTGTTGTTTGCCGTGAAGACCTTGGCGGGGGATTTCTTGTCATCATCCACATCCGCGTTCCGGTTCACATTGGTTGACGAGTTCATGTCAAAGATGTTGTACGCGCCCCAGAAGTAATAAGGCACCATCGTCAGAAATTCGAGGATCGCGTCCTCACGCTCACCGGCCAGAATGCGGGTTGCAAGGTGGTCGATGCCCAGCATCAGCGGGGCGATCTTGCTGTCCGCTCCGAAGGCTGCGGCCTGATCCAACTGCGCTTGCTCGGCATCGCTCAGCAGGACACGGTCGCCTAAACCCAAACTGTCGGGTTCATTAAAATCCAGTACGGAATAGCCGACACGGTTGCAGGTGAAATCTGACGGGGTGGTGAATCGAAATCCGTCCAAAGTGTAGAACGGATTCTCAGTGTCGCCGCTATATTCAAAGCGGATGTTCTGATCTTCCAGTGTCTTGGTCAGAGCCTTTAGGTCGGTCGCGCCGTAAATCTCTCCGACATAGCGGGTCTGCGGGGTATTGCGGGCCAGCGGGTACATTCGGTTGATGCGGGGTATAAAGTCCTCAAAACTGGGGCTGAGCGGAGCCATCACAATCATTGCTGGGTAATTGGGATGCGAATGCAGGATCGCGAACTTGTGGGTCTGACCCAAATATGAGGCAGTGTGACGGTAAGGGGTCATCACATACAGCTCGATCAATGTATCGAACAGCGCCGTTGACTCTACCTGCAAAACGATCGCGCGCATCGCGCTGACCTGGTCCGCAACCCCCGAGCTGCTGCGCCTCTCGTAAATCTTGGGCAAGTACTCCTGAAAGAAGTCTGAGTTTTTTTTGTCGCCGCGAGGCTCGTAAGACATCAAATCGAAAGACATGAATTTTCCTCCTTGCGCCTGCCCGGTGGTATGCGGACTTGGCCCTATGTGAATTTCCAATAATCAGAACATGCACTTGTAGGCATGCTAGGGTTAGAAACCCGACGGAGCAACAGTAAGAAGGTAGGGCGCAAAACTTACGCCGTGATGACTATCGGATGAATTTTGTCACCTCGACACCACCCGTGATTAGGTTCTCTCGCACAGACCGGGCGATCTGTACCGCGGTTGGGCCATCCCCATGCAGGCAGATCGTGTCAATCGAGGTTTCCAGGAGTTTGCCGGATTCGGTGACTATGGCGCCTTCGCGGACCATGTTCAGGATACGCGGCCCGGCAAGCGCGGGGTCGTGGATGACCGCTCCGGGCAGGCTGCGATCAACAAGAGTACCGTCGTCGTTATAAGCACGGTCCGCAAAAATTTCGCCGACCCACTTACAGCCCAATTCGCGCACGGCTGTTTCCTGCTTGGTTACGGCCAAAACCATGATGATGATGTCTGGGTCCACGTCCAAAGCGCCCTGATAGCACGCTCGCGCCATGTCAATATCGACAGAGCACATATTGGCCAGCGCCCCGTGCAGTTTCAGATGCCGGACCTCGGTGCCGATAGCCTTGGCGACACCCTTAGCTGCACCGAGCTGATAGCGTACCAGATTGCGCAATGAAGCATGGGGTACTTTCATGTTGCGGCGGCCAAAGCCTTGAAGATCAGGAAAACCCGGATGCGCACCGATACCCACGCCATTTTCGGCTGCCAGCTCCATCGTCTTGACCATAACATCCGGGTCGCCGGCATGAAAACCGCAGGCGATGTTGGCCGAGGTGATGATTTTCAGCAGGCTTTCGTCATCGCCCATTTTCCAGGGGCCAAAGCTCTCTCCCATATCAGCATTCAGATCGACGCTGGGCATCGGCAAAACTCCTTAGTCGGTGGCAGAGATCATTCCGCTTATCAGTTGGTAGGATAACAGGTCGGGGATGTCATGCGGATCGCGGACCAATGGTTCCACTCGAGCCCGCATGTTAGATAGTTCGGAAAGATAGGCTGCGTGCAGCTTGATGGCTTCTTCCATCGATACGAATTGGAATTGTATGTGCCCGCCTGCCGGGGTTTGCGCCGCGCGGGGCAGGTCACAGGGTAGAACCGTGGCAATGCGAGGGTAGCCTCCAGTGGTTTGGCATTCGGGCAGCAGGATAAAGGGGTTCCCCGTCCCGGTCATTTGAATATCGCCGGGGGTTATCACCTCGGACAAGATATTTAGCTGGCCTTTAGCGGCAAATCCTTTGCCATCTCTGTCCAACTGCATCCCCATCCGGTTCGCCCGCGTGCCACGCTTAAACGTAGTCTGGCTAAACCGATCCAGTGTTTCCTCATCAAAAAGGTTGGTCTGAAAACTGGCCAGCACGCGAAGGACGCCCCCGGCAAACCGGGCGTTTGGTGGCAACTTCATACCCGCATAGCCCGAATGCGGACCAATCGGCAGCAAATCCCCTGCTTCCACGGCGCGCCCAACCTTTGCAGTCAGATGTGTTGAACGTGACCCTAGGAATTCCGGTGTATCAATGCCCCCACCGATGTGCAGGTAGCCGTAGTTGCCTTGCGTTGCAGCCCCAATGAACAGTTGCTGGCCGGCCTTCAGGTAATGAGAGGCATTCCAGACAATCGGCGTGCCATCAATACTCGCCTGCATAGGTGCACCGGTCAGAGCGACATTGACCGCTTGAGTGGCCTCAAACGTGCCGCCCATTCCAGCCATTTCTAACGCGGCATGATCTGGGCTTTGCCCCAGTAGGGCTGCCCCCTCATGCAAAGCCTGTTGGTCGGCGGCGCCGGATCGCGACAGACCTTGATCCAGGTATCCTACGCGCCCCTGATCTTGCACGGTGCAGGCCGGACCGATGGTACGGACAATCAGGCTCATGCCGGAATCTCCTCGCAGCTCGCGCCGCCCGAGTTGTCTTCGGTCGCCTGTATGGTCTCAAATTCTTCCCGAGTGATGGGATAGAATTGCATCTCGTCTCCTGGACGCAACGCAAAGCTACTCTCGGATTCAGGACGGAAACAGCGAAAAGCTGTTTGGCCTACATGCCGCCACCCGGTCGGAGTCGGGCCAGAAAACAGCACAAATTGCGATATTGCCAGAACCAGTGCGCCCGTGGGCACCATCGGGGTCAGTTCCTTTAGGCGTGGGATGTTGAATTCTGGCCCTAACGGCCCCAGGTACGGTTGCCCGGGTGCAAAGCCGATCGTGAGAACGCGTACGCGTGTTTCGCTCAGGCGTCGTATCGCCTCTGCGGAAGACAGCCCGGCCGTCGCCGCAGCCTCATCCAACTGAGGTGCAAGCTCACCCCCGTAAACTGTGGGCACCTTCCACAGTCTCCGCCCAACAGGCAACGAAGCGTGATACCAATCGTTTTGATCCAGCAATTGCGTCACGCGTGCGCGAATTTCCGAACACGGTAGGCCAAGCGGATCAAACCGGACATATGTTGAAGCTAAGGAAGCGGACGTTTCAATTACCCCGTCCCACTCTTGGGTATCAATTGCATTACGGAAAGCCAGTGCCGCCCGGTTGGACGATTCTGCCATCGTATCGTCAAACGAGATCAAGAGGCCGTCCAGGCCAACAGTGCGTACGCGGGGGAATCGGTCGGGGCGAGTGGGCGTCATATTACAAGGGTTTTGAGCGTATCATTTTGGTGAGGTGACTGTATCCGACGCAAATGCGCAAGACCGAAGCCACTACTCACAGTTTTTTCATCCCTGTGAAGCGCGACGAGTCGGTTGATTTGGGTGAAATCTGAATCGGTTTGACGGTGGCGACTCGCTTCGGGCTTGTGGTTTAGTTTGACGGACTCACTAAATGTGGGGTGGTGGTGAGTGCGAGCGGCTTGGGACTGTAGTTCTGTTAGTTGGTTCCTTGCCAATCTGATGGTGTTCGGCAGGGTAGGGTGGAACTTAACCAACTGATTTAAAATAGTAATTTTCAGATGCGCAAAAAAAACGCGCAAGATGTAATTTTCCACTTGCGGCTAGTGTCGGTTATACTTAGAACCCCCTTCACCGGCGCTGCTGAGGCGCTTGGGACGCTGCGGAAGCGGCGGTGA
>NZ_JBQFPX010000005.1:0-292668 GCF_056536545.1 Ruegeria sp. CK1 | reverse complement strand
ACCGTCGGCGCCGGCGTTGTCTCGAAAATCATCGAGTAATTCGCACCAGCGAATATCTATGGAAAGGGCGTCCCTCGGGACGCCCTTTTTTTATGCCGAAGGCACCGTTCATACGGATTAATCTTTCCTTCACCCCAAAGCAAAGAAACGATCCCACTTCTCTTTTGAAACAATGAGCGCGGAACCTGAACAGCGCCGATTGTTTGAACTTTGCAATCGTATCCGCTTGTTCGACAGGCTTGCGGATCACAACATTGGGGAGAAATCATGTTTGGGCTAAAGTTTGTTCACTACAGCACGCGAATTCTGCACAGCAAAGATTTGGATGACATGCAGATGGCAATCCTCGATGACGATTGTCATGTTGCAGAGGGCCAAGCCAATGGATCGCAACAAATGAGAAAAGTCGCGTCCATATCTTGTCTGTCGAACCAGACAGATATGCAATCTTCTGAATTTCGAGTGTGTTCTAAATAGGCTCCAACCCTGTTGCCCGTTGAAAGTAATGGGATTCATCCGTTCTGAAGCCTTCCACACCGGCGCAATGCGCGGCTAAACTCACCATGCACCTGTAGAAGCGCGTTTGATCCTGATCAGCGCGCACAGCGGATGAGGTAAGGGCATGGTGGGTTTAGACCTTTTGGTAAATACGGCGAACGTCTGTTACCTCATTTCATATTCGGTCCGAGACATCTTTTGGTTGCGTGTGTTGTCTGTGATCGGCGGGCTTATTCTGCTGCCTTACTATTATTTGCAAAGCGTGCCTCTTTGGGCACCGATTGGGTGGAACCTGTTTTTCACGGGTATCAATCTCTACTGGATCGTAAGGTTGTTGCTCGAGCGTCGCCCGGTTCCATTTAACGATACAGAGCGGCACCTCTACGAAATCGCTTTGCGGAACTTCAACGAGAGAGACGCCTATAACCTGTTGCAAATGGGCAGTTTGGAAAGCGTTACAGCAGGGACCAGTGTTTTGACACAAGGCGAACCCGTTCAAAGCCTCTCGCTTATCGTGGATGGAGAGATCGGCGTTGAAGTAAACGGGGAGCGCGTGGACACGTTGGGCGAAGGCCGGTTCCTTGGTGGGACGGCCTTTTTAAGCAAGGGTCAGAGGTTATTGGCACCGGTGACCTTAACGGCGCTTAAACCGTCTCGGGTCCTGGTGTGGAACCTACCCGATCTGAACGCAGAACTGGAAAAGCAACCTGAACTGGAGATTGCGATCGAAGCCAGTCTTGGGCTTGAGATATCTCGCTTCCTGCAAACCGCCAGGTTGCAGATTCCCTAATTCGTTGGTCGTAAATTGCGCTTCCAGCCCGCGAACGCGCTGGAAGCTGACAGCATTTGGGATTTATTGAGCGGTCTCGGCAGCAGCCCGAACGGCGCGGATGTTTTCTCCGTAACCGTCGGGATTTTCCACCGACCCACCCTTGAATACGGCCGATCCAGCGACCAGCACATCAGCGCCTGCCGCGGCCACCAAAGGTGCGGTTTTGGGATCGACACCGCCATCTATCTCGATATGCACTGGGCGATCACCAATCATCTGGCGTAGCTTGCGCACCTTATTGGTCATGTCGATGAATTTCTGGCCGCCAAAGCCAGGGTTCACCGTCATCACGCAGACCAGATCTGTCAGGTCCAGTAGATGTTCGACAGCTTCTGCCGGGGTGCCGGGGTTCAGGGCTACGCCCGCCTTCATGCCAGCAGCGCGGATGGCCTGCAGGGTGCGGTGCGTGTGCGGACCGGCCTCGACATGCGCGGTCAGGACGTCGGCGCCTGCATCGGCATAGGCCTGAATGTAAGGGTCAACCGGCGTGATCATCAAATGAACGTCCATCACTGTTTTCACATGCGGGCGGAACGCTTTGACGGCGGGTGGGCCGAAGGTCAGATTTGGGACGAAATGGCCGTCCATCACATCGACATGAACCCAGTCTGCGCCTTGGGCTTCAATGGCCTGAATCTCGGCCCCGAAGTTGGCGAAATCGGCGGACAGGATCGACGGGGCGATCTTGATGGTTCGGTCAAAGCTCATGGCGGCCTCGTAAATGCTGAAGAGTCGCGCCCGCGTATACCCGCGCCACGCTGCAATGGATAGCCCCCGCGATCTAAGCATCGTTACAAAACTTTCACCCCCCTGACACAAAGTCGTTGAGCAACATCGGTAGCTGACCGCCAACACGATTTGGGGGTGGCACGTGCTGCGTATCGAGAAACTGACCAAACGCTTCGGCGACAATGTTGCCGTGGACACGGCCACGCTGGATGTGGACAAGCCCTGTATGATTGGAATTATCGGACGCTCAGGCGCTGGTAAGTCTACCCTGCTTCGGATGATTAACCGCCTAACGGATTCCAGTAGCGGTGAAATCCTGTTCGAAGGGCGCGACGTGACCCAGTTGAAAGGCCGTGAAAAGCGCGCTTGGCAGGCCGATTGCGCGATGATCTTCCAACAGTTCAATCTGGTGCCGCGTCTGGATGTGGTTTCGAACGTGCTGCACGGCACACTGAACCGTCACTCGACACTGGCGACCATGTTTAACCTGTTCCCGATGGACGAGATTCACCGCGCCATCGACATTCTGGACCGTCTGGGCATTGCAGAGCATGCCCCCAAGCGGGCCGAAGCGCTTTCGGGGGGTCAGCAGCAGCGGGTCGCCATTGCGCGCGCCCTGATGCAGGACCCTAAGATTATCCTAGCGGACGAACCCATCGCATCGCTGGACCCGATGAACGCTCAGGTCGTGATGCAGGCGCTGCGCCGCATCCACGAAGAAGATGGCCGCACAGTCATCGCCAACCTTCACACGTTGGACACTGCCCGTCGCTACTGCGACCGCGTGGTTGGGATGCGAGACGGGCGCATTGTGTTTGACGGTCTGCCTGAACAACTTACCACCGGCGTCGCCCGAGAAATCTACGGTGCCGATGCCAGCTTCTCGGAAGAGGCGACATCGACCGAGATCGAAACTCTGGATGCCACCCAGAAGGCCCTGATGGAAGCGGAAGCCACCATCTGAGCCGACCACCCCTTTCATCGCCCGGTCCGATGAAAGGCCGGGGCAATCAAACTGGAGAGAGACAGATGAAAAAACTAATGGCTGCCCTTGTTGCGACCACTGCCATGGCCGCGCCTGTTATGGCTGACAAAATCAGCGAGTTCCGCATCGGCATTCTGGGTGGCGAGAACGCTCAGGACCGTTTGAACAACAACGAATGCCTGCGCGTTTACACTGAAGAGGCGTTGGGCGTTCCGACCAAGCTGTTTGCGCCCGCTGACTATAACGGCGTGATCCAGGGCCTGCTGGGCGGCACCATCGACGTGGCCTGGCTGGGCGCGTCGGGCTACGCCAAGACCTATCTGTCTGACCCTGAGGCGGTCGAGCCGGTTTTGGTCAAGGTCAACACCGATGGTGGCTATGGCTACTACTCGGTTGGTTTTGCCCGCAAGGACAGCGGCATCACTTCGCTGGAAGACATGAAGGGCAAGACCTTTGGTTTCGGCGATCCGAACTCAACTTCGGGATACTTGATCCCGTCGATCGAAATCCCGCAGGCCACCGGCGCGACAATGGATTCCGGGGATTATTTTGGTGAAGTAAAGTTCACCGGCGGTCACGAGCAGACCATCGTTGCGGTCAACAACGGCGACGTTGATGGTGGCGTGACATGGGCTGATGGTCTGGGCGATTGGGAAGATGGTTACCAGTCGGGTGCTCTGCGCCGCGCTGTAGACGCGGGTTTGGTCGACATGAACGATATGGTCGAGATCTGGAAATCCAAACCGATCCCGGAAGGCCCCGTTGTTGTCCGTCAGGCGCTGCCTGCAGACGTCAAAGCCAAAGTGACCGAGCTTTGGGACACTCTGAGTGAGAAAGACAAGGATTGCTTCTACGGCGTGGCCGCAGGTGAAGCCAAAAGCTTCGACCCGATCACCCATGACGCCTACGAAGTCATCATCGAAGCACGCAAGCTGAAGTCCAACTAAGCTTGAATATCCACTGATCGGGGTCCGGTGAAAAACCGGGCCCCGTTTTCCACTCAGGAGCATTCCATGACAGACCTGACCGCTGGGTCCTCGGCCGTTGACCAGATCCGTGACGACTATACCGCGATGGCGCGTCGCAAGAGGGTCTATGGTGGTATTCTCCTGATCCTGTTCGTCGCCATGATGGCCGCAGGGTTCCGCACCGCCGACAGCCGCAATGCAGGCAGCTTCGTAGATGGCTGGCATCGGATTTTTGATTATCCGGCAGAGGTTCTGTCTGAAGCTTGGGATAAGATCGGTGAGATGCCGGCGAACCTGGTCGAGTTTTTCCCGGCGCTGGTCGAGACGCTGAACATTGCAGCGGCGGCCACTCTGGCAGGCACGATATTCGGGACGTTTCTGGCTCTGATGTCCACGCGTGGCATGGCTTATTGGCCGTCGCTGATCCCGCTGTTCCGCCGTATCTCGGATGTCTTCCGGGCAGTTCCAGAAATTGTCATCGCCTTGGTTTTGATCTTTATTCTGGGCGGTGGCCCGGTGCCTGCAATGATCGCCATTGCGATCCACACTGCGGGCGCGCTGGGCAAGCTGTTCTCGGAAGTCAATGAGAACGCTTCGCTGAAGCCAGTCGAGGGGTTGCAGTCGGTTGGCGCAAATTGGTCGCAGCGCATGTATCTGGGCGTGATCCCGCAGGTTGGCCCGAATTACGTCAGCTATGCTTTGCTGCGGTTCGAAATCAACATCCGCGCCTCCGCCATCCTTGGTTTCGTCGGCGCGGGCGGTCTGGGGTACGAGCTGCGCAACGCGATGTCCTGGGGGCAGGGGCGCTATGACGAAGCGGCCGCCATTTTCATCCTACTATTCGTCACAATTGTCGTCGTCGATCAGATCTCTGGCTATCTGCGCGATCGTCTAGCCCACGGATCGGCAAAAGGAGCCTCGGCATGAGCACCTTCGCAACCAACCTTACCACCGTCGAGCTGAAGGCCGAGGCGGAACGGCTATTTAATCGTAAACGCCTGACGAACTTCAGCCTGCCTGCGCTGGTGTTGGTTTACCTGATCTACGTGTTCTTTGCCTTTGACGTGCCGGGTCTGACCGCGCGGGCAAACTGGGACAACGGCAAAACTCTGGTCTCGGACAGCTACAGCTATAAGACCCATATCGAACGAGACAACCGCTCGGGACAGGTGTCTGCTGCTATCGAGGGTGAACGCAAGGGTCGCTATCCTGAAGGCGAAGCACCTGATTGGGTGACGTTGGGCGAAACCACGGTGATTGATCTGGAAGATGGTCATATCGTGCGCTTCGGCCCAGAAACGATCGAATATGAAATCCCAGGTTATGGCGTTGTTCGGGCAACACCCAGCCGTTCGGATGGTGTGCGAGCCGAGCTGCCTTCAGGCGATGTTCCGGATTGGATCAACGTTTCGAAGAACCGATTGGCGGTCACTACGGATGCAGGGCGCCTGACCGTCACCCGCAACCGATCCGAGGTATTCCGCTATTTCAACGGGTGGGAGTTGTTCTGGTTCACTCTCGATAGCCCTTACTACGGTAAATCCTTTCCCGAACTTGCCGGATTGGCTGCGCAGGGCCAGGCAGGTGCAATCCTGAACGATTTCTGGACCAACAAGATGTGGCGGCATCAGGATGTGGCCTGGGCCATATTCGAGACGATCCTGATGGCTTTCCTAGGCACATTAGGCGCCGCGATGGTCGCCCTGCCGCTGGCCTTTATGGCGACGCGAAACTTTAACCCGTTAAAAACACTGCGGTTTGCAACCCGCCGCGTGTTCGATTTTGTGCGTGGTGTAGATGCGCTGATATGGACGGTGGTTCTTGCCCGCGCTTTCGGCCCCGGTCCACTGACCGGCGCGCTGGCCATTCTGGTGACGGATACCGGCACCTTCGGCAAAATCTTCTCGGAAGCGTTGGAAAACGTTGACCAGAAGCAGATCGAAGGCGTGCAGTCCACAGGGGCCAACGCACCGCAGCGCTATCGTTTTGGAGTGATCCCACAGGTAACACCGGTGCTGCTGAGTCAATTGCTCTATTTCCTTGAATCCAACACCCGCAGCGCAACCGTGATTGGTGCGATAACCGGTGGCGGCATTGGCCTGTTGCTTACGCAGGCGATCATCACGCAAAAGGATTGGGAAGAGGTCGCTTATTATATCGTGCTGATCATCCTGATGGTGATGCTGATGGACTGGTTCTCAGGCTGGCTACGCAAACGCCTGATTCAGGGCGAAACGAGTAAGAAGCGCAAACTGCGCGATTCGAAAGCCAAACCCTTTCTGCTGCCTTAACCAACGACCAAGGATAAAAACACCATGGCACGTCTGCGCCCCGATCAGCCGTTTATCCACCCCGACTGTCAGATTTCGGGTAGCCGTTTCGGAGAATATGTGGAGATTGGCGCCGGTAGCCGCATCGCCACTTCGGTCTGGGGTGATTACTCCTATTGCGATCGAACTTGCGACATTGCGAATGCCGAGATTGGCAAATTTGCTAATATCGCTAGTTTCACACGGATCGGGGCCACGGATCACCCGATGGAAAAGGCGTCTTTGCATCACTTCCTGTATCGGTCGGCGGACTATTGGGATGATGAACAGGACGACCCCGACTGGTTCGCACTGCGCGCCAGTCGCACGGCCAAGATCGGGCATGACACTTGGATCGGGCATGCGGCAATCATTAAGCCCGAGGTGACTGTAGGCCATGGGGCTATTGTTGCGTCTGGGGCGGTGGTTACCAAGGATGTGCCCCCTTACACCATTGTTGGCGGCGTAACCGCTCAACCCATCCGTCGTCGTTTCCCTGAAAAGATTGCTGCGCGGATGTTGGAGTTGGCCTGGTGGGATTGGGATAACCAGCGCCTACGCAAAGCCTTGCCGGATTTCCGTGCGTTGAGCGCTGAGGCATTCCTTGAAAAATACGAGTTGACCGTTGCGCCGGCAGAGTGACGGGTCTCGCAACCGGGCGAGGGCGCCCTGCCGCCTAGTCGTCATTCACGGTTAGCGTAACTCGTTCCCCGGCGAAAAAGGTGCGTCCATACTCTACGGGTACTCCGTGTAAGTCAGCGTTGATTCCGGTTGATAACAAGACCGGAGCACCTTGAGGCAGCCGTAGTTGCAGGGCTTGGGTTGCCGTTGCTGCCATTGCAGTCAACCGCGTCGAAACGCGCGTGTAATCCGAGACGCCACAGTGTTGCAGTGCTTTGGTGACCGAGCTCGTATCCTGGAGCGCTTCCAGAATATCGGGTAATCGCTTTGCCGGGAAAACGCTTTGAAATAGGGCGATGGGCTGACCATCGGCCAGCGATAGCCCGTCGTAAACATGTACCGCGTCACCTTGACTTAGCTCTAGGGCGTCTGCCTCTATCTCGTCTGCCGCTCGGGTGGTCAGCGACAAGATCGTCTTACCCGGTATCTTACCACTGGCAGAGATGCTCTTGTGATATCTAACACGCTTTCCAATCGGATAGTCCGTCGGGCGGGCGGCCACGAAAACCCCGGCGCCGCGCCTTGGGTGCACCAAACCTTGTTCCGCCATCTCGGACAATGCGCGCCGTACCGTATGCCGATTGACCCCATGTTGTGCCGCTAGCTGTGTCTCGGTCGGCAACCGATCACCAGTCCCGTAGCGTCCTTCGGCAATGTCCGAGGTCAGGCTTAACGCGATGCTTTTCCAGATCGGAGTTTTGCTCATGTCACTAAACTTTCACACGGTCGCGATTGCGAGTCGTTTCCTTGAGGTGTAGTATTTGTCTAGTTGTATAGTTCCTATAGACAACTGGGCCAAGAGGTTTTGATGGCAGATCAACAGAACATTGCGCATACGGCGCGCAAGGAATGGATGGGCTTGCTGGCCCAAGCCCCGGAGGACGCTCTTATGTCGTTGTGGAGCGAGTTCGAAGGCCAACCCAGTTTCGATTGGCTTCGCAGCCCAGAGGTGGGCGGTGTGATGGTTCGCGGACGGACAGGTGGCACGGGCGCGCCCTTCAATTTGGGTGAGATGACGGTCACACGCTGTTCACTCGTCCTGCAGGACGGCACGGTGGGGCATGGTTATGTGCAGGGGCGTTCCAAGCGCAAGGCCGAGGCTGCGGCGCTGATTGACGCCTTGATGCAAACCGAAGCCTCCACCGAAGTGCGGGCGCAAGTTATCACGCCGCTCAGCCAACGGATGCAGACGGGTAAGGCGGCTCGGGCGGCCAAAGCGGCGGCCACCAAGGTCGAATTCTTCACGATGGTTCGGGGAGAGGATTGATGAGCGCGCAAACCCAGTTTTCCGGAGGTTTCCGGAACACACCAATCGACGCAGCCCACGCTTTTCGCGCTGCCATGACGGTTATGGCGCGTCCAGGTGAGATCCGAACGGTTGCCGGTTGCCAGCCGCCAGCCCCCTTGTCAGTAGCGGCTGGGACGTTGCTGCTGACCCTTTGTGATCCGGATACCAAGGTTTACTTGGCAGGCGGCACCGATACTGACGCAGTGCGGCAGTGGCTGGCGTTTCACACTGGCGCTCCGATTACAGAAGCGGTCAAGGCGGATTTCGCAGTCGGAACGTGGGAAGCGCTTGGGCCCTTGACACAGTACCGCATCGGTACGGCCGAATACCCAGATCGTTCGGCGACACTGATCGTTGAGCGCGACGATCTGCGACAGGGCGGAGCAGCCTTGTCCGGACCGGGGATTAGGAACACGGCCTATTTGTCACTGCCCGATATCCCGGCGCTTCAGATCAATGCGGCACTCTATCCATTAGGTTGCGATTTTTTCTTTACCTGCGGAGATAAGGTCGCGGCCCTACCTCGCAGCACGCAGATCAAAGCAGAGGGCTAGGCCATGTATGTAGCTGTAAAAGGCGGTGAAAAGGCCATCGAGAACGCCCATGCTTGGCTGGCTGAAGAAAGGCGCGGTTCGACTGACGTTGCCGAGCTGAGCATCGCGCAAATCCGCGAACAACTGAGCCTGGCAGTGAACCGGGTAATGGCAGAGGGGTCTTTGTTCGACCCCGATCTGGCGGCCTTGGCAATCAAACAGGCCCGTGGTGACCTGATCGAGGCGATCTTTCTGATCCGCGCATATCGCACGACCTTGCCCCGGTTTGGCTATTCGAACCCGTTGGATACGGGCCAAATGACCTGTGACCGCCGCATCTCGGCTACTTTCAAGGACGCACCGGGTGGGCAAGTTTTGGGACCGACTTTCGACTACACTCATCGGCTGCTGGATTTCAAACTAGCCGCTGAGGGAGAGGTTCCGAGCGCACCGGAAGGTCAGCCTCGGACAGAGCCGACACCGCACATCACCGAGTTTCTGAAAGGTGAAGACATCATTCAGGACGAACCCTTTAGCGACGCTACACCCGGTGACCTGACCCGTGAACCGATGGAGTTCCCCGCCGGACGCCCGTTGCGCTTGCAGTCGTTGACGCGAGGAGACGAGGGCTTTGTGCTGGGCATGGCCTATTCGACACAGCGCGGTTACGCACGCAATCACGCATTTGTCGGCGAGTTACGCATCGGCAAGGTTTCGGTTGAGATGGACGTCCCGGAACTAGGCTTTGCCATCGAGATCGGCGAGATTGAATTGACCGAATGCGAGACGGTTAACCAGTTCAAAGGCTCAAAAACCGAACCTCCGCAGTTCACGCGGGGTTATGGTCTGGTTTTCGGCCAGTCCGAACGAAAGTCCATCGCCATGGCTCTGGTTGATCGCGCATTGCGCTGGGAGGAGTTGGGTGAAGACAATCTAGGCGCGCCCGCGCAGGATGAAGAGTTTGTTTTAAGCCACGCGGACAACATTCAGGCCACAGGCTTCCTCGAACATATCAAGCTGCCGCATTACGTGGATTTTCAGTCTGAACTGGAACTGGTCCGCAAACTACGTCGTGAGGCCGAAGAACGTATTGCGCCAAAAGAGGCCGCGGAATGAACCCCAACCTCGTCCGCAACATGCGCGGTTTTCCGCCCCTAATCGGCGTCTTCCCATCCAGTATTTTCAAGCTCGGCCGCTCTAATCGCTTTCCATCTGCCGGATCCATCACGTCGCACTGCTTCGCGTCGCCGTCTGGAGTGGCGAATATGCAGGATAAGATAAAGCATAACGGCCAAAAAGGCCGTTCCAATTACAAGCAAGTCCATAAAAACACCAAAACACAAAGTGATACATCAAAATGAATGAGTATAACTTCGCATATTTGGACGAGCAGACCAAGCGCATGATCCGCCGGGCCATTCTCAAAGGTTTGGCGATCCCCGGCTATCAGGTGCCTTTTGCCAGTCGTGAGATGCCGATGCCCTATGGCTGGGGCACGGGCGGGGTGCAGGTTTCGGCGGCGACGCTAACGCCGGAAGATACGTTTAAAGTGATCGATCAGGGGGCAGATGACACGACAAACGCTGTCTCGATCCGCAAGTTTTTTGAGAACACCGCAGGGGTTGAAACGACTGAGGAGACTGAAAAAGCCACGGTCATCCAGACCCGCCACCGCGTCCCCGAGGCCAAGCTGACCGAGGATCAAATCCTCGTCTATCAAGTGCCGATCCCTGAACCACTGCGCTTTTTGGAGCCGCGCGAGACGGAGACGCGCAAGATGCACAGTCTTGAAGAATACGGGCTGATGCATGTGAAGCTGTACGAGGACATCAGCCAGCACGGCGCGATCTCGACCTCGTATGCCTATCCAGTGAAAGTGTCGGGTCGCTATGTGATGGACCCGTCGCCGATCCCAAAGTTCGACAACCCCAAGCTTGAGATGGACGCGATCCAGTTGTTTGGCGCGGGGCGGGAACAGCGCATTTATGCAGTTCCCCCGCATACCAAAGTCGTTAGCCTGGATTTCGAGGATTACCCGTTCGAGGCCACCAAAGCGGATCATCCTTGTGATCTGTGCGGGGCAGAAGACAGTTATCTGGACGAGGTGATTATGGATGACGCTGGCAACCGGATGTTTGTCTGCTCAGACACAGATTATTGCCGGTCCCGACGTGCGGCGGGCCATATAGGCCGATTGGCCGAGGAGGACGCGGCATGACACCGCTGTTGCAAGTCAAACATATCGAAAAGCGTTATGGCGCGCGGATCGGCTGCACGGATGTGAGTTTCGATCTTTATCCCGGCGAGGTGATGGGGATCGTCGGTGAAAGTGGCTCGGGTAAGTCGACCCTGCTGAACTGTCTCGCGGGGCATCTGGAACCCGACGTAGGACAGGTCATCTTTGATACTCGAGCCGATGGACCGGTAAACACAGTGACGATGTCGGAACCCGAACGCCGGATGTTGGGTCGCACCGACTGGGCTTTTGTTCACCAGCACGCCCGCGATGGGCTGCGCATGTCAGTGAGCGCAGGGGGGAACATCGGCGAGCGTCTGATGGCGGTTGGTGATCGTCACTATGGCGACATCCGGGACAAAGCCATCGACTGGTTGGACCGGGTTGAGATCGACGAGGGCCGGGTGGATGATCGCCCCACGGCGTTCTCAGGCGGGATGCAGCAGCGGCTACAGATCGCGCGCAATCTGGTGACGGGGCCTCGGCTGGTGTTCATGGACGAGCCGACCGGTGGGCTGGATGTTTCAGTACAGGCGCGCCTGCTGGATCTGCTACGTGGTTTGGTGCGTGAGATGGGGCTGAGCGCCATCATCGTCACCCATGATCTGGCGGTTGTGCGGCTGTTGGCGGATCGGTTGATGGTGATGAAGGATGGTCATGTGGTCGAGGACGGTCTGACCGATCAGGTGCTGGACGATCCGCAACACGCATACACGCAATTGCTGGTTTCCAGCGTTCTGCAGGTGTGAGGGTAATTGCAATGATTGAACTCAAAGATGTCAGCAAAAGCTTTACCCTGCACAATCAGGGCAGCGCAGTGATCCCGGTGATGGCAGGGGCTTCGCTAAGGGTCGCGCCCGGTGAATGCGTGGCCCTGACCGGCGCATCAGGGGCGGGGAAATCCACCCTGATGCGTGTGATTTACGGCAACTATCTAGCGGCCTCTGGTCAGGTCTTGGTCGGCGATCTGGATGTCGCAAAGGCCGAGCCACGTGAAATATTGACCCTGCGGCGCGAAACACTGGGCTACGTGAGCCAGTTTTTGCGCGTTGTGCCGCGCGTTCCAACGCTGGAAGTGGTGGCCGAGCCCTTGCTGGCCGTTGGGCGCGAAAAGCAGGCGGCGCTGGACAAGGCGGCGTCTCTTTTGGCGCGGTTAAATATTCCCGAACGGCTGTGGGCACTTAGCCCGACGACCTTTTCCGGAGGTGAGCAGCAAAGAGTGAACATCGCGCGAGGCTTTGCGCATGATTATCCGGCGATGCTGCTGGACGAGCCTACGGCTTCGCTGGATGTAAAGAACCGCGAGATGGTCCTGTCGCTGATCGAAGAGGCCAAGGTGCGCGGCGCGGCTATTGTTGGTATCTTCCACGATGTCGGTGCACGTGAACGGGTATGCGATCGTGAGATAAACGTGTCTGATTTCACTCCCGGAGTTGCAACGTGACCCTTGCACCGATCATCGCAGTTGTTGGTCCTTCGGGCGTTGGAAAAGACAGCGTCATGGAAGCTTTAGAGGCTCGGGCTCCGGGTATTTTTCGAGCACGCCGGGTTATAACGCGGCCCGAAGGAGAAGATGGCGAAGATTTCGACCGGGTATCTCTCGACCAGTTTCAGCAGCTGGTCAGCGACGGCGCCTTTGCCTTGCATTGGCCCGCACATGGTCTGCTCTATGGCGTTCCCAAAGGCATAGACAACCTCAGAAAACAGGCGGATGCTGTGCTGGTAAACCTCTCCCGTTCGGTTCTGGTGCAGGCACAGGAGGTTTTTGGTGATCTGGTCGTAGTCTCGCTGACCGCTGATCCACAGGTTCTGGCACAGCGTTTGTCTACTCGGGGCCGGGAAAGTGCAACTGATCAGACACGGCGTTTGGCTCGTGCCAAGGTTCCTTTACCAGAAGGACTGGCCCGAGTGATCGAGATCGACAACTCTGGGCCGTTGGACGCGACGGTCGGCGCAATACTCACGCAGCTTCAACTGGAAAGAGCGTAGCGATGGATCAGGTGAAATCGCCCATCCTCGGCCTCGCCCATCAATGCCAGATCGTTGATTTGGAAAGGGCTCGGAAGCAATGGTGCCAATTGCGTTTGAAGGGTATCCTGAACCGTGGCAAGCGTAGGTTTGTCCAACTTGCCGCTGAGGGTGATGTGAAACCGAAAGGATTCCATCACATAAGGATAGCCCCACTGCATCAGATTGGCGTCCTGTTCCGACGTCAAACCATTGACGCGTCGACGGTCCAACTCAGCCTGCGATGCAGGGGCGCGAAAGCTGTCCAGTTCGCGCACGCAAGCTGCGGCCAAGACATTCAAAGCCGCCTCATCCCCGAGCGGACGCAAGGCAAGAAAACGACCCAGCCGCGCGATCTCCAATCCCTCCATAGTGACAGGGGGCTGCGAGGCCGCAAGCCGCGCGCAGGCATCGGACAGCGCGTCAACCGTTTGCCCTTCGCGCAGGCGAAAGGGCGGCTTCATCGTCGCGTGCAGGCCGTATTTGCGCGGTACCTCGGTCACGCTCGCCACGTCCACGCCGTCGACGCTGGGATGTTCGCAAGCTGTACCAGCCTCCATATCCCAACCCAGCCAGTTTGTGGCGAATGTCGTCCATTCAGCCTCTACTGGCGGTGCAAAATAGATCGCGTATCGCGTGAATGTCACATTGGCCTCCTATGCGTGGCCTTCCCAATAGCTCAAACTGTGTGAAGTTCAGATGACAGAAGAAACGATCCTTGCCAATGCCACGCTTATTCTTCCGAATGAGACGGTGACCGGCAGCATACGTATTGTCGGTGAGACCATTTCTGAGGTCGATACAGGTACGACGGTTCCGAAAGGCGCAGTCGATTGCCAAGGCGATTATGTCAGCCCTGGACTGGTCGAATTGCACACGGATAACCTTGAGCGTCACATCCAGCCGCGTCCCAGGGTCGACTGGCCGCATGCGGCCGCAATTTTGGCCCATGATGCCGAGCTGGCCAGCACCGGTATCACCACCGTGTTCGATGCCATGCGCATTGGGTCAATTCCAAGCGGACAGCGATACAAGCGATACGCCCGCGATCTGTCGCGTGAGCTGTGGCAATTGCGTGCGCAGGATGCACTAAAGATCAGCCATTTCCTGCACCTTCGAGCCGAAGTTTGTTCTGAGACGCTGGTCGATGAACTGGATGAATTCGGCCCTGAGGATCGCGTGGGTCTAGTTTCGCTGATGGACCATACGCCGGGGCAGCGGCAGTTCCGCGATATGACACAGCTTGAAGCTTATCTTAAGGGTAAGCATAGCATGAATGATGACGAGTTCCTGCAGCACGTCGCGCACTTGAAAAACCTGCGCGAACGCAATGGCGACCGTCATGAGGTCGAAACCGTGAAAGCGGCCAAGCGCTTTGGCGCGATGCTGGCCAGCCACGACGATACCACGCAAGAACAGGTGGCGGTGTCCGCTGGTCATGGTATCAAGCTGGCCGAATTCCCCACCACAGTTGAGGCCGCTCAAGCCTGCCATGATCACGGTATAAAAGTGATGATGGGGGCACCTAACGTGATCCGGGGCGGGTCGCATTCCGGTAACGTCGCCGCGCAGGAATTGGCCGATCTGGGCCATCTCGACATTCTGTCTTCGGACTATGTTCCCGCCGCGTTGCTTTTGTCGGCCACACGTCTGGGTGAGATGTGGGGGGATATGGCCCGTGGATTGCGGACAGTCACGCAGACACCTGCGCATGTCGCCGGGCTGGACGATCGCGGTGAATTGCGCGCCGGGGCCCGCGCGGATGTGATCCGGTTCCGTATGCGCGAAGGAGCCCCTGCGTTAAACGGGGTATGGTCGCGTGGGCGGCGCGTGGCCTAATCAGGCGCGATAGAAGAGATAGCGGTCTGGTGCGATGGTGTCCGGGCCTTGGATTTGTTCGAAACTGACCAAAGGCTGCCCCGAGATCAGTAATCCTCCGGGTCGCATCACCTTTGCGATCAGCGGGCTGAGGCGGGCTGCTTCGGCAACGTCCTCTTCTTTTATGCCGCGTCCAAAATCATAGTGCGCCAATGCGATCGTTGCGCCACCCGACGCCAGTTTTCCAAGCATGGGTTCCGCTTCACCTTGTAAAAAATCTTCGGCCGGTGGGGTGCTGGACGGATGGCATTGAAGTACGCGGTCCATCACCCAAATCCGCCGCTCTGGCAGGATTTCTCGCAGGTGGTCATAGGTGCGACCATTACCCAATCCCATATCCAGGACATCGCCCTCCATATCGCCGATTTGCGCAACAGCCCAGTTCAGCCCGTCGCGTTGCGCCGTCAGGCGCCGAAGCATGGAATCCAGTCGGCTCATTCAATACCCTCGATTGGTGCCACCCAAGCGATGCCGGGGCCGTCCAGAAGTCGACGCAGCAGCGCTTCGGTAAAGGTCCAGATGTCTTGATCATGGACAAGGTGGTGGGTCAACACGCCGAAAGGCTCAGCGTTATCGGCGTGGCCTTCGCGTCGGTCACGCAATAGGTTCACTGTCTGGGCGATCAGCTTATCTGGTGCGGTCAACCCACGTGTGCCACGCCAGTCGATCGGATCGAGATGGGTGTTGATCTGCTCTAACCCGAGTACTGGGTGACTTCGCTTGCGCGGCGTGGCTGTAGAAATGACGCGGTAGCCCAAGCCCGGCAATTCCTGCACCACTTCGGGCGCGATACGGTTCCACGGGGGCACAAACATCGGGATCAGTCTGTCTCCGAACAGGGATCGTAACTTCGCCAGACCAGCCTCTGCATCGTCTAGAATGGCATCCATCGGGCGATGCAGACGAAATTCGGATTTCTTTTCGCCCAAAGGTGCGTGGTTGCGATGCGCCCAGCCGTGCACCACGGGAATAAGCGTTGGGTGCCGTGCGACAAAATCCACCAGTGAGTCATCGGCATCGCGGGGAATAACCGCAAGATGCACTGGTAAACCAAGCTCGTTAGAAAGTTCCGACAGAGTTTCCAGCTGCGGTGTTGCGGAAATTGCATCGTCGTCGCGCCACCAGAGCGGCAGGGTCAGCCCTGCGGCTTGCCACGCTTGCAATTCGGTCTCCAACGGACGCCAGTCTACCATCATTGCTGACCTCGCAACGATGTTGCAATCGCGACCGATCTGGCGGCCCCGTCGAACCCTTGTAGCGATGGTGCGCGCGGACCTTCTGAAAGGACGCCCTCGATTGTTTTAGCCAAGTTCTCCCCATCCAGCGCCTTGCTGGGCAAAACTTCAATTGCCGAAAGCTCTGCCAAACTCTGCCCGCGCAAGCTCTGCTCGACTTCTTTTCCGTCATCGAACGGGACCAGCACGGCGGGCGTACCAGCTTGCAGAATGTCGAGTGCAGTGTTGTAGCCGCACATGCTGACCGAAGCCGCTGCATGCGGAAGCATCTGCCGGAAATCGGGGCGCACGGGTTCCAGTGTTACGGGTGCATCGCCAGCAAGCTGTCCCAATTGGTCAATACGCGCGCTCGCGTCTTGCCCCCCCACCAACAGGCGCCAGTGCCTGTTGGGCATCTTTCGGGCGGCCTCAATGGCCGCGTGAAAGATCGGCTGTCCAACAGCCCCCCCGCCTGCGCTGACAAGAATTTCGTCTTTGCCCACCAAGTCAGCATGCGGGACTGGAGCGTCAGGCGCAACAAAGCCTGTGTAATGGAGACGCTGGCGCAATTGGTCTGAAACTGGCCAACTTATGTCCAGCGGAATAACGCTTTGATCCGAATGGACGAGGATGCCGTCATAATATTGCTCAACTATCTCCGCAGTGCGTTCCGCTTTCGACGGTTTGGAAGGTGGCGCCAGTATGTCCCGGATTGATCCTAGAATAAGCGGGCGCAGCGGAAGGGCTTGTGCCGTTTCCAATGCAGCATTGAATTCAGACGATAAGGATCGGCGGCCGAAAGGGAACAGCTCGGTGATCAGAATATCCGGTGCAAAGCTTCTTATCGCTTCAACCAACGCCGTCTCGCGTGCTTTCATATAAGCCGTGTCGGCGACCTCATTGCTCTGGGTCAAAAGCCGGGTGAAATCGGTTCCGTCCGAGCGGAGAGGCGGCAAGCCCAGCAACGTCATACCCTTAACGTCCAGCTGCGGTGCTGGCATTCCTCCCGTGACGACAAATGTCTCGTGGCCTTCGCCGACAAAGGCACGGCCCAGCGTCAAAGCCCGGCTCAAGTGACCCGTGCCCAGTAGATGAGTGACGACAATCATCACCTTCATTTTGACGTCTCAGGTTTGATCAGGCGGATTGGTTCCGGCAGAGGGGTGAACGTGGACATATCAACGATATACAGTCGGTTGCGCTTGACCTTAAAGGGGGCGGGGCCGTCGAAGTTCCATCCCCAGGCACGCGCGAGAATGACCCGCATGATGCCAATATGGCAGACCGCAACCGTGTTACCTGTCAGCTCGTCAAGCCAGGGTTTCAGCCGAGCCCAGACCTCGGCAGGGCTTTCGCCATTTGGTGGGCGAAAGTCCCAGCTCCAGTCTTCGATATGGCGATATCCGCTGTCAGGGTCAGCGATCAGGTCCATGCCGCGCTGGCCTTCCCAGTCGCCCCAGTTCATCTCGGTTAGTGCATTTCCGGTTTTCGGTGCACGCCCGGCGACCAGGCGGGCCGTTTCACTGGCGCGCAACAGCGGGCTGGACCATAGGTCTGCGCCATCCCATGGTTCAGGTAGCTCCGTATCGGCAAGTTCCACGCGCGCTTCATCATCCAAAGGAATATCGCTGTGTCCCTGAATGCGGCCAGCGCGATTCCAGTGGGTATGTCCGTGTCGAAGAAGAGCTAACCGGGTCATCAAGCGACCTCCGCCAATGGCCGCACGGTTCGCCAGAATGTATCGGTGGCGGCGGGCATCAGGTGACGCTCGGCCACATGGGCGCGGGCTGCTTTTCCGATCGATAGTCGAAGGTCATAGTCATGGAGCAGTTTGTGCATCTTGGCCGCCAGACCTTGGGGCCCTGCGTCGACTGAGGGGTAATCCGACGGGGCCAAGACGTCACGCACACCCGGTCGGTTTTGCGCGACAACTGGCAGACCGCTGGCCTGCGCTTCCAGATATATCATCCCGTAAGCTTCATTTACGCCAGGCCACACCAATAGTGAGGCTGCGCCATACAATGCCTGCAACTTGGTGCGGTCGCACTGGCCTAGAAACCGCACTTTCGACCCGAAGGGCGACATTAAAACCTCGACCTCTGATCGCGCCGGGCCATCGCCGGCTACATCCAACGCCCAATCGCCTTCCAAATGCGCCAATGCATTTGCAAGCAGGGTATAAGAGGCCAGTTTGTCGCCAAGCCGCATCATCCCTACCGTCAGCATCGGGCCGTCGCATGAAGAGGCAGGCGGTAAGTTCGACATCGGAAGAAACGGTGGCAGTTCCACCAGTCGTTGGTCGCCGAACCGGTCCCGTTCCAATGTGATCAGGTCATTGGCGGTGTGGTAAAAGATCACTTGGGCCGCATCGCAGGCATCATGTGCAGCTTGAGCAAATTCAGCCCAAGGGCCGTTCAGACGGCGGGAGGCCCGAGTGCTTTCCAATTGGACATAAGGTATGTTCCGTGCCTTGCACACATTTGGTCCCAACAGATCAGGCGCTTTGTAATAGTTGTGATAGGTCACCCAAAGGTTGGTATCTAACGGCAGTTCAGCGACCAAGCGCCGAACCTCTGTCGCGGCTTCGGCCAACAATGCGGCCTGAGTTTGCTTGCTGCCGGTCTTGTCGTAACTGCGCAGCCGAGAGACCAATTCGACCGTATCGCCCTGTGCTGAAATTGCCCGCATCAAGTTGCGGGCCATTTCGCGATCCCCTGATGGCACCGGACTATCCGGAGCTTTCATTGGGGAATAGAACGCGACCCTTGGCATCACTCTGTGTCCGAAACCAAGGCGCGTAGTCGTTCAGACAAACGTGCGATGCCGGGATCCATCCGGAAGTCAGAGATCAACCGATCATAAGCGGCCGAGGCCATTGCCGAGGTCTGATCCGGCGCGGTGGCAAGGCGCGATATGGCAGAGGCCAGCGCATCCGGGGCATCGTCTGACAAAACCCCATGTATGCCTGTTTCAATGAATTCAGGGATCGCAGAAACTCGCGTCGACAGGATTGGTAGCAGCTGCGACGCGGCCTCCATCAAAACGTTAGGCAGACCGTCACGGTCTCCGTCCTCGGCAATTCGGCTGGGTAGAACGAACAGGTCGGCGGCACGCATGGCAGCGATGACCTCAGGCTGATCGCAGGCCCCTTTCCAGGTGATCCGCTGAGACAGGCCAGCGGCTTCGGCGCGGTTTTTCAGAGTGTCGCTGCGCGACCCGCCACCAATATGTGTCCAATGCCAATCGAGCGTCTGGGGCAGCAACGCGAATGCATCAATGAGACGATCAAAACCCTTTTTCTCGACCAGACGACCGACAGACAGCATATGAAACGAAGCGTCGCGCGCGCGCGGCACGCGATCAGGCGGGGCAGGGAAGCGGCTAAGATCCAACCCGTGGTAGATCAGGTCAACCCGTGAAGGGTCATCTGCGAGGCTGCGAAGATGCTCCGCTCCGAATGCAGTACAGGTTGCGCCGAAAGCTGCGCCGTGTGTGCTGGCCTGTAGTTTTTCGACCTTTTCCCACTCGGGTGACGTCCAGATATCTTTGGCGTGGGCCGAAAAACTCCAAGGCAGACCGCGCATGATTGCGGCATAGCGAGCGACCGAAGATGGGGTATGCATGAAATGCGCATACATTGCCCGTGTCGCTTCAGGCAGTTCTGCGGCAAGAACGCAGGCCTGTCCAAAGCGGCGAATACGGTTATGCGTCGGATCACGACGCAGATCTGCGCGCCAGACCCGGTACGCTTCGGCATAACCCGGCAGCGCTTGAGCTGCCTGTCGCGAGGCCCAAACGCGTTTGGGTTCTTCGTACAGGTATTCTGGTAGGTAATGCACCTGACCTTGAAAGCGATCGTGAAGCGGATGGCGTTTCGTATCCGTTGGGTGGCGCAACGACCAAATGTCAAACTTGTGCCCGGCTTCCTGCAAGGCAACCAGCTCTTGCGCGATAAACGTCTCGGACAGGCGCGGCCACCCTTTGACCAGCACCGCCAGTTTAGGCTGAGCTGTCGTCATCCGGTTGCCCGTTCCTGCTCCTGGCTCAGCAACGCGTCTACGCGGTCTGTGACATAGTCCAACCCATCCAGTAGCCCGTCCTGTATGGCTTGGGAGGGCATCGGCTGATTTGGCAGGCTGCGGATCGCTTGGATCATTGCATCCGGTGTCAACCCATCGCGGCTTTCGTCAACCATCCGAACCAGACCAAGCCCTTCAGCGCGAGAGGCACGAATCCATTGTTCCAGCCGCGGTGTTGTGCGTGGCACGATGACGGCGCGCTTGTCGAAGGAAAGAACCTCGCAGAAGGTATTGTAGCCGCCCATACACACTACGCCTGCCGCACCGGCAAACAGCGTTTCGATCTGGGACTCAAAACCAACAGCGGTAACCCGACCGTTCAGCGCGGCGACGCGAGTCTCGAACTCTTCTCGAAGTTCGCCGGATAGGAAGGGGCCATAAACCAGCACTGCGCGCGGCGACAAGGTTGGGTCTTTTTCATAGGCCGATAGGACCAGGTTCACCATCGCCTTGCCGTCACCGCCGCCGCCGGGAGTGATTAGGATATAGGGCTGTTCCGGCGGTTCACCCACTGGCCCAAGATCACGGCGCAGATAGCCAGTCCAGTGGATGCGTGACTGGGCAGCATGGCTGAGAGGAAGGCCCATTGTCGGGTCGTAGATTGAACGCAGTCCATAGACCCAGATTTCGTGGTAGAACCGCTCGACCGCCGACAAAGCGTCTTTCCTCTCCCACTCGGCGGCTAAAACTTCGGGCTCGTCCAGCACATCGCGCAAACCAAGAACCAGCTTGGTGCGTTGCGATTGCAGAAGAGTTTCAAGCGTGGGCAGCAATTCTCCGCGGAAGCCAGTGGGTTCTTTGTCGACAATGAGCATGTCCGGGTCGAACTGCTGAACAGCGGTCTGGATCAGGCCCGCGCGCAGTTCAGTTACCTCTTCAATCCCCATACCGATTGTGCGCGCAGCGTAAGACCCATCTGCGCGTTTCGTCACGCCAGGCAGGCGCACGTGGTCAACCCGACGCGGAAAGGTGAACCGCCCTGCCACCGGAGATCCGGTCAGGATCAATGCTGATGACTCAGGGTTAGCCTGAGTGATCGCCGCAGCCAGAGCACGCGACCGGCGCAGATGCCCCAGTCCGAACGTATCGTGGCTGTAGAACAGAATGCGCGGCGCCCTGCCGGTTGTGTTGTTTTGTATTCCTAGGCTCATGCCTTCGCCTGTTGTGTCCTTCGGTGCAAATCCGCGCGCTTATCCCCGTTACCGTATATTCTTTGGCGCTGCTTGCCAAAGGGGGTGCCGAGATTGTGCAAATTCGTCAAACATGGCGAAATGGCAACATCTGATGCGTCGGGAGGCTTTCCTTCGCAATGCCTGACGTTGATCTTACTATTCCAACCATATTACAGCGTCGGTCATATTCAGTTTTGTAAAGGTTGGAAACACTCTTGTTGTCGGCATTGCAGCCGGAACACGAATTGACACGATCTCGGGAAGGGCAACCCTGAATATTTGAATACGCTCAGGTGCTTCTGTAACCTGCTGTGCAACATGTGAATTGGATAGACTGCTTGATGAAACTGAAACTCATTGCTGGAATGGCCTTTGTTTTGTGGGCTTTTGCAGCGGCTTTTGTCACCGCAGCAGCGGCGCAGACGTCTTTTATCCCTGGATATAACACTGGATCCAGTACCGAGGCGGATGCAGGCCAGGATGGAGATTTGGCTGCAGCGATCAAGGCCGCGACCGAAGCGGGTGCCAGTGTGATCGTAATCGATAGCACTGGTCAGGTCGTTTCATCGGGCAATGAGGCCAGTGTTGGTACAGAAGAAGCCAGCGATCCGATGGGGGAAGGTTCGCAGCTCATGAAGGCGCAAGAGAAGTTTTCGGATTTCCGCGCGTCCATGCAATCACGCCTGCAAGCGTTGCCCTACTCGATCTTCGAAGTGCAGTATATTCTGCGTCAGACCAGTCCGGATGGTCGAATCCAGACCTATGTTGAAGTGCTGTTCTGGAACATCCTGTTCCTGCTGTTGGGGCGCTGGTTGTCAACCGAGATCTACGGCAAGCGAATGGCCAAAAAGCTTGTCGTTGCGCGCTCAAAAGAAAACCCGCAGGGCTATCGGGAAAAGATGCCGTTTTTGGTGTTCCGTTTCTTTATGGGGATCGGAGCCACGATCTTTGCGATGCTTATGGCCCTCATTGTTGGATATCTGTTCTTTGGCGAGGCTGAAGACATCTCGATCCAGTTCACAGTGACGGCAATTTTTACCGCCTTCTTCCTGTCGCGAACGGTATCTGATCTGTGGCGAATGGTGTTGTCGCCTTACCTTAGCCAATATCGTCTGCCTCCGTTTTCTGATCGGGATGCCAAGCGGCTGTATTTTTGGGCCTCTGCGCTTGCGACCTATGACATATCAGTAGTTTTGTTTTCGACGTGGGTTGCCGATTTTGGCTTGAACTACAACGTCTACGCAATGGTCTATGGCAGCCTGACCATGTTTGGCGCACTGGGCAACGTTTTAATGATCCTGTTCAACGCCCGCGCAATATCGAACGCGATACGCGGGGGACGGGCGCCAGATCAGGTCTCGTGGATATCGCGTTTCATCTCATTCGCATGGGCACCGGCGCTGATCGTCTATATCGTCTTTAGCTGGTTCAAGCTGGCCGTAGATCTGGTTCTGGAAAATGAAAATTCACTGCCAATCGTGGCCAGCAGCTATGGTATCTTTATGTCTGTTGTCATTGCCTATGGGGCGATGAACTACCTGCTAGAGCGCTATTTCGACCGCAGCCGCCAAATGGAAGATTTGAATGCGGAAAATGCGGATGAGTTAAAAGAGCCTGCCGAGACGCCAGAGGCAGAGATGCGCCAGCATTCGATCCTGACATATGAGGATCTGGCCCGTCGTGTAGCAGGTATTTTGGCGTTTGTTGTCGGCCTCTATGCGCTGGTTGTCATCTGGAATCCGGATGCCAGTTGGAGCGAAGACTTGCCCATCGACCGGGCGCTGGATGTGATGGTCATCCTCTTCATCGGCTACATCCTTTTCCATTTCTTCCGCATTTGGATCGACAGCAAGATTGCCGAAGAAATTGACGATGGCGGCGAAGAGGCCGAATTAGGTGACGAGGGTGGCGAAGGTGGCCAGAGCCGTCTGGCAACGCTTCTACCGTTGTTCCGTGGTGCCATTTTGGCGGTTGTGGTTGTGACCATCGCACTGATCGTTTTGATGGAACTTGGTATCAATGTCAGCCCACTGTTTGCTGGTGCCGGCGTCGTGGGTCTGGCCGTTGGTTTCGGTTCACAAACACTGGTACGTGATATCTTTTCGGGTGCATTTTTCCTGATGGATGACGCTTTCCGTAAGGGTGAATACATCGACATCGGGGATGTTAAGGGAACGGTTGAGAAAATCTCGGTCCGGTCGTTCCAGTTGCGTCACCATCTTGGTGCGCTGAACACTATTCCCTTTGGCGAGATCAAGGTACTGACTAATTATTCCCGCGATTGGGTGATCATGAAATTACCGCTGCGCGTAACTTACGACACCGATGTCGAAAAGGTGCGCAAGCTAATCAAGAAGCTGGGGCAGCAGTTGCTGAGTGATCCGGTGATCGGTGAGAACTTTATCCAACCGCTGAAATCGCAGGGCGTGATCGAGATGCAGGATTCCGCGATGATCATCCGGGTCAAGTTCATGACCAAGCCGGGGGATCAGTGGCTGGTTCGTAAGAAAGTCTATCAAGAAATTCGCGAATTGTTTGCGCGTGAAGGCATCAGGTTTGCCCACCGAGAGGTTACCGTTCGTTTGGCGGACGGCAAAGAAGCCGAAGATTTGTCGCCCAAAGAGCGTGAGGCCGTGACCGGTGCCGTACAGGCCGCAATTGACGAGGATTATCTTGACGATATCGGCCCTGGCGGGGGTGACGATCGCTAGATACAGCGCACCATTCGGCCTGCTGCTTTGACTAGACGCCACCCTAAGCGTTGAATCGTGGGGGCAAGGCTTACGGCGATGGCCAAACCGGTTCTGATGTACCCAGCTTCGATGCAGGCAAACTCCAGCGCATGTGGGCCTTGCCAACAGTCAAAGCAGGTTTAAGACGGTGACCCGGACCCCAGCCAGAAGCCTCGGAAACCTGCGAATAGTCTGCGGCTGCCGCACTTGAAATCTTTTCGCCAGCTTCCGACTTTGCCAGAGCCGCCAGCAATTCCGCCGTGCGGGCGAGCGATAGCTGAGCGAGCATAATGGAGTTGCCTGATGCGGCTTCGGCCAGTGCAGACAAAACAGCCGCGGCCATCAGATACCCCGTGGCATGGTCCAACGCCTGAACGGGTAATGGCGTCGGTTTGTCTGCTTTGGCCCATGTCTGCCCAGCATCCGCGATCCCCGCGCTCATTTGAACTAGGCTGTCAAATCCGCGTCTATTGGACCAGGGGCCTTGCCAGCCATAGGCATTCAGCGTGACCTCGACTCGGTTAGGGGCCAGCTCATCACGTTTTATTTTTGTCAGGCCCAGAGCATCCAACGCGCCTGGCCGGTAGCCGTGGACAAATACATCGGCTTGCTCAATCAGGCCCTGTAGTTTCTTGAGGCCGTCAGGTGATTTCAGGTTCAAATAAGCGCAATGTTTGCCCAGAGAGATGTCAGGGATTACGCTTGGTTCGTCCCATCCTGGCGGGTCGATACGTAGAACGTCCGCACCGAACCCCGCCAGAGTACGGGTCGAAACCGGGCCAGCCAGAACGCGCGTCAGATCCAGAACTCGCAGTCCTGCAAGTGGACGATCAGCTGTGGCTTCTGGGCGGTCGCGCAGCGTGACGTGTCTTGGGCTGTGCCAGCCGATCAATGGATCGCGGGACACAGAACGTCCTTGTGGATGGTCAAGCCATTCTGATCGACTGCGCATCGCTGCCGCGACCCCGCCCTCAGCAACAATCGCAGATTCCAGCTCTGAGACCGACCATTCCTTAAGCGCTTGAGCGACGGCGTCTCGGTTGCCGGGAACACCCAATACCTTTAACGCGGCGGCTTTGTGGCGCGGCAGGTTCGTGTGCAACCTGATCCAACCATCTGATGCCTGATAGTCCCCTGCGACAGTGTCCCAAAGGCTGGGCATGTCCCACCCGTCTGGTTTGAAGGAAAACCCGTACCACAGCGAGGCCAGACGTTGATCAACTGCAACCTCGGGGGATGAAGGCGCAAGGTTTAGCGCGTTCACGAGACGTGCCAATTCCTGACCCACGGCGGCAAAACTGGTGACAGCCAATTCAGACACCGCAAACGCACTGGCAAGTTCGCCCTTGCCAGAGGTTTTGTAGCTGTCTGAGGCTGGGAGGGCGGAGAACAGGCTCATTGCTGGTAGGGGTCCAAGCTGTCACGAAGACCGTCGCCGAGGAAGTTAAAGGCCAACACGACGACAATGATCGGTAACATAGGGATGGCCGTCCACGGATAGATCTCGATCGATGCGAGGTTCTGTGCATCGTTTAGCATCACGCCCCAGCTGACTGCTGGTGCCCGAAGTCCGAGGCCAAGAAAACTAAGCGCAGTTTCCCCCAGGATCATCGCGGGTATCGACAAAGTAGCAGATGCGATCAAGTGGGACATGAAGTTCGGAAGCAGGTGTTTGCGGATCACCCGGCCCGAGCTTGCACCCATCATCTCGGCTGCACGCACGTATTCTTCTTCGCGCAAAGACAGGAATTTGGCGCGGACGGATCGAGCTAGTCCGGGCCAGTCAAGAATGCCAAGGATGATCGAGATAATGAAAAATACTGCGACCGGACTCCAGTTGGAGGGCACCGCTGCGGAAAGGGCCAACCAGAGCGGCAGCTCGGGTAGTGAGCGCAAGACTTCGATAACACGGTTGATGACCCAGTCGATCTTGCCGCCGAAGTACCCGGCCATTGAGCCGAAAATAATGCCCAGGAAAAAGGATACCGAAATTCCGATCAGACCCACGGTTAGCGACAGCTGCGCGCCGTAAAGGATACGGCTGAATATATCTCGGCCCAAACGATCAGAGCCCCACAAAAACAGCGTCGCGCCTTCTGGCGCGCAGAACAGGTGTGTGTCGGACCTGATCAGGCCCGCCAGTTTATATTCCGACCCTTTGCAGAAAAACTTGATCGGGCGCGGGTCTTCGAGATCAGGCACGAAATTCCATTGGAAGGTTTCAAGATCTGCCTCGGCCACTATGGGAAAAACGTGCGGGCCAATGAATTTGCCATCAAAAAACCAATTGACGGTTTGCGGCGGGGCATAGAGATGCTCTCCGTTCCGTTCGTTCGGGCCATAGGGCGCAATGAACCCGGCAAAGGGTAGCATCAGATAGCATAGCAACAGGAATATGCCCGAGATCAGGCCCAGCTTGTGGGTTCTGAACTTACGCCATACCAGCACCCAGTTTGGCGCGTCTAGGTCAGCTCGCTCAAGCTGTTGCAGTGCGGCGTCGGGATCGAAGGGGGCGTCGTCGACAAAGCGACCGTCTGGATGTTTGGTCATGCTTCACGCCCTTCGTACCGGATACGCGGGTCCAGCATGACCAGCAGGATGTCAGAAATCATGGTGCCGATAAGTGTCAGCAGGGCCACGAACATCAAAATGAATGCAGACAGGAACTGATCCTGCGTTTTCAACGCGGTCAGCAGGGTTGGGCCAATAGTCTGAAGCCCCAAAACAACTGAGACCAGAACTGAGCCGGAAACCATCGAAGGAAGTAAATTGCCGATATCGGCTACAAAAGGGTTAAAGGCCACACGCAGAGGGTACTTCGTCAACATCCGCGACGGGGCCATGCCCTTGGCAATGGCCGTTTCCACATAAGGTTTGCCCAGTTCGTCCAGCATGTTGGCGCGAAGGCGCTGCATCATGGCCGAGGCACCCGACGTACCGATAACGAAAGTCGGTACAATCAGGTGGACGAGAATAGACTTCATCTTCTCCCAACTCATGGGCTGGCCTTCGAAAGACGGGTCCATTAGGCCACCGATCGGCAGATTGAAATAGCGGTGTCCGTAGTAGAATAGAATGAGCGCCAGTAAGAAGTTCGGGGTCGCCAAACCCAAGTACCCAACGAAGGCCGAGGTATAATCGATCCACGTGCGCGACCGTGCAGCAGCGATGACGCCAAGGGGCAGGGCGACTGCATAGACAAAAAGGATCGCTGCCAGATTGACCACGACAGTCAGCCAGAGCGTGTCGCCCACGATCTCGGCAACGGGACGGTCGAATTCGAAAGACCAACCGTAGTTGCCTTGCAACAGGCCCTCAAACCCGTGGGGGCCAGGCCAGAAGCCCATCCAGATCAGGTATTGTTCCCAGATCGGACGATCCAATGCGTATTCAGTGCGCAGAAACTCGGCTTTTGCCACGCCGGCAGACTGGCCCGAAGCCTGCAACTCTGCAATCTGGTTGCTGAGGTAATCACCCGGCGGCAGGTTGATGATGACGAAGATCAGTACTGAAACCACCAGCAACGTCAGCAGCATCGTGAAAAAGCGATAGACTGCGTAGCGCAGCATAACCATTTAGCTGCTCCTGATCAGTCGGCGAAAAAGAATTCGTCCGGCCGGTGAATGCCGAAATGCGCACCGGGCTCCCACGCCCACATGGCTTGCTCGGGCACGTTTCGCAGACGGTTGGAAACCACGACCGGCTGGGGCGCCCCGTTGAGGATACCGATGGCAAAAAGCTGATCGGCATGAATGCCAAGCATTTCGTTCCAGATTGCCTTACGTTCATCGTCGGAAGTGGCAACCTCCCAATCGTGGGCCAGTTGCATCAGGCGCTCGGCTTCGGGCATATCGGGCGCTTCGCCGACATCGCCGCCGGTCTGATAGTATTGCCCCCATTTTGGCCAGGCCAGGAACACTTGATCGGTCGGTGCCAGATATGCGGGCGATGTGTGGGCCTGCGGGATTCCGTCATCCCAACCAAACCAGACTGAAGCCATCGTATTTCCAGCGAACACACGGTTGCGCAGGATGTCGCGGTCCAGTGGTCGCATAACCAGATCAACGCCGATTTCGCGCCATGTGTCGGTGACGATCTGAAGTGCGCTCTCGACTTCTTGCCGCTCACCGGCAGTTTCAATGATCAGTTCCATAGGGCGGCCATCGGGCAGCAGGCGGATACCATTCTTTTCACGTTCAGTCAGCCCTGCTTCATCCAGCAAGGCATTGGCTTGCTCGATGTCGAATTGCGCCCAGGCCTGCGCGTTTTCTTCAGAATAAAACGGTGAGGCAGGCAGTACCGACATTGCGCCGGGTTGGGCCAGCTTGAAGTACAGCGCCTGGTTTATCGTCTTGCGGTCTATGGCCAAAGAAAGGGCCCGACGCACTCTCACATCGCGTAGAACCTCGCGCCAGCCCTCGTCGGCAAAGTTCAGGTTGGGATAAATCGCAATCTGCGAGGCCACTCCGGTCTGCCACAGCCGTGTCTTGTAGTTCCCAATCTCTTCGCCCTTTTTCAGGATTGATGCGTCGCGGAATGCCAACCCACGCCCTTGAAGGTCGGTCTCTCCGGCATTGGCTTTGGCGGCAACCAGACCGGGAGCGACGATTTCCATCTCGACCACATCGATATAGGGCAGTTGCACGCCCTTGCTATCGATGCGGTGGTAATATGGGTTGCGCACAAAATTGTGCCTGATCTTTTTGCCGGAACTCGCGTTTAGCCAAGGCTGAAGCGTCGGTAGTTCGTGATTGTCGTACTTGTACAGATTGTCCAGCTTGTTGTGCAACGCAGCCCAGCTTTTTACTCGCGCATCGTTTACGAGAAAGGCCAGCTCATCAGGGTCGGCATAAACCTCGTGGTACTGTTTCAGAAACTCCGCTGGCCGGTAGATGAACGGTGGACGCGCCTGCGCCAGTGACTGCAGAAAATCTGGATTGGGGTCTTCCCATTCATAAACAACAGTGGTCTCGTCCGGGAAGGAGACGGTTGGCAACTTGCCTTCGACAATCATAAAATCCGGCGGGCCAGACGGGCTGAGAAGTTCATTGTTTGCAACGTCTTCCCACCAATACCTAAAATCTTCCGAGGTGAAAGGCGTTCCATTTGACCACTTGTGCCCTTCGCGCAAGCTCAAGGTAAACTTGCGATTGTCTTCGGTCTCGAAGGATTCCAACAGGTCAGGTACTAATTCGTAATTTTCGTTGAACCCGACCAAACGCGCATAGCCGTAGACAACCATCTGGCGGATGTCTTTGGACCGCGTAACCATTGTACGCAATGTACCGCCGGGCGTTCCGAATTCCCGGCCTTTCGCGGCAAGATCGACAATAAGTGGCTCGCTTGGAAGGCGTTCTTCAACGGGTGGCAGATTGCCAGCGTTCACTTCTGTGGACCAGAATTCTCCTTCCTGCGGAGTAACTGTATTTGCCGCAGCAGGCAGCATCCAAGCAGCAGCCAACGTTGCAGCCAGAAACAGGGGGCGAGTGGTCTTAAACATGGCATCGTACCTTATGGCCGGGCTCCATCTCTACCAGTGAAGGTATCACGGAGTCGGAAAATCGGAAGGCGTCATCCCAACTGTCTGGCGAACCCGCGCCCAAAGCAACCAATTTTAGGTCTATGGGTCTGTTGATGTCGGGTTCTGGCTGAGCGGCAATCAGCGCCTTGGTGTAAGGGTGGCGGGGATTGTAGAAAAGTGTTTCGGGCGGGGCTTGTTCCACAACTAGCCCCCGCCGCATCACAGCAACTTCGTCGGCGATGCGTGCGACAACTGCAAGGTCGTGAGAGATGAAGAAATACGACAGGTTCAGACTGTCTTGCAGGTTTTCCAATAGCGTCAGAATTTGCTCTTGAACGGAAACATCCAGTGCCGACGTTGGTTCATCGCAAACGATCAATTGCGGGTCCAGCATCATTGCCCGAGCAATTGACAGCCGCTGACGCTGACCGCCGGAAAAAGCGTGCGGGTATCGTTTCAACATGTCTGCATTCAAACCAACTCGTTGAAGCATCTCGGCGGCTTTGGCCCGTTGTTCGGCTGAGGTGCCGATCTTATGGATCTCAAGCGGTTCGGTCATGGCGTCTTGAATGCGCATTCTGGGGCTGAGAGAGCTATAGGGGTCCTGAAACACCATCTGCGCCTTGCGTTGAAAGGCGGTGCGCTGGGCACGGGTCATATGGTGCACGGTAATAGGATCTTCAGTGTCCGAAGTTCGGAAAAGCACCTCACCGCCGGGGTCTGGAGGTTCGGCTCCCAATGCTATCCGAGCGGCCGTGGTTTTGCCCGAGCCGCTTTCGCCGACGATGGCCAGCGTCTTGCCGCGGGCAAGGTTCAGATCAACGCCACGGCAGGCATGGATCAAACGCTCACCTTGCCAACCCTTGCTAGACCGCATGGTGTATGTCTTTGAGACGCCCTTCATCTGTAAAATCAGGTCTTCACCGGGCATGGGAATCCCGACCGCCTCGTTGTCTGGAATCTCGGGCGCTGCATCAAACAGTTGTTGCGTGTAGGGGTGCGCAGGTGAGGTCAGAATTGGGGCGGCTGCACCCGATTCCATCACACGGCCTTTGTGCATGACAACGACTTGTTCGGCCATATTGGCGACCACGCCTAGGTCGTGGGTGACAAGAATCAGCGCCATGCCAGTTTCGCGCTGTAGTTCTTTGATCAGTCCAAGGACCTGTGCCTGCGTAGTCACATCCAACGCCGTTGTGGGTTCATCCGCGATCAGCAGTTCGGGCTTGGCCACCATCGCCATAGCAATCATGGCGCGTTGGCGCATACCGCCAGACAATTCGAACGGATAGGAATCATAGGCGCGCTGTGGGTCGGGAAACCCGACGCGTTCAAACTGGGTAAGCACTTCCTTTCTGGCCTGCGCCTCGGATGCGCCACGGTGCAACCAAAGAACCTCACTCACCTGATTGCCGATCTTGTGCAGGGGCGAGAGCGAACGCATCGGTTCTTGAAAGATCATTGAGACGCGGTTGCCACGAATTCCTCGCATCTGGCGTTCACTGATCGTGGTCAGTTCTTCAGTGCCTTTGGAATCGCTGAGTGTAATCGTGCCGCTGCGAATCTGTGCCGTGCGTGGGAGAATCCGCAAGGCGGCCCGGCAAGAGATGGTTTTGCCCGACCCAGATTCACCGACCAACGCCAAAGTCTGGCCTGCTTCGACATCAAAGTTGACGTCTTTTACAACGGGCTGCCCAGCACCAAACCCGATGCTGAGATCGCGGACAGACAATAATGCTGTCATGCGGGCATACCACCCGTTAGGCCGTAGGTCGGCATCGGCTTAATCAACTCCCCGTGTTTTTTTAACGCAGTTTCGCGCGGTTGGGGCGGGCTAGTCAAACCCGTTCTTGGGCTGAAATGTCGCGGATTTGTGAAACTGAGGCCAAATTGCCTACACAAAGTCTTGAGGATTTGCCATCACAGGCCTTGTCGGCACTGTTATGTAAGCCGAATGATATCAAGGAGAGATTTCCCCGTGCCTGACGACCAAAGCCGCCTGGATCTGTTTATTGACCGCATGGTGTCGCAGCGCGCCTGTCTGGATTTTGCTATCGCCCAGACGCGGGGCATGCCGGGCCCTGTGTTCGAACTTGGTTTGGGCAATGGCAGGACCTATCACCACATGGCACAGTACGTGAAAAGCCGCCCGGTTTATGTGTTCGAGCGTGCCGTGGCATCCCATCCGGATTCAACGCCACCCGATGATCGGGTGATTCTGGGTGACGTGCGCGAAACACTACCCGCCGCCTTGGAGCGTTTTGGCGCAAGCGCCAGTCTGATACACGCAGACCTCGGTGGCCATAACCGCGAAAAAAACGATGCGTTTGCCAGATTTGTCTCGCCTTTGATCGAGCCGTTGCTCGCTCAAGGTGGGCTAATGGTTTCCAGCGACCGGATGTATTTCGAAAGTTTGACTGAATTGCCTTTGCCAACAGATGCTGTTGAGGGTCGCTGTTTCATTTATCGCCGCTAGCCCAAAAGGAACCCATCATATGATGTTTTACGATTGCGCGACGGCGCCCAACCCGCGCCGGGCTCGGATGTTCATCGCCGAAAAAGGCATAGAGATCGAAACGCGCGAGATTTCGATTGCCAAGGGTGAGCAACTGGAGGACTCGTTCCGGGCCGTGAATCCGCGCGCAACCCTGCCGGTTCTTGTCACCGACGAGGGCTCGGTTCTGACGGAAAACCTGGGGATCGCGGCTTATTTGGAAGCGCGCTTTCCCGAACCGCCTTTGATGGGGCGAACCCCGGATGAAAAGGGGCAGGTTTTGATGTGGAACGCCTTTGTCGAGCAACAGGGCGTTGCCCCGATCGGAGAAGCGCTGCGCAATATGCACCCGGCCTTCAAGGATCGTGCCATTCCGGGGCCGGTTGATTACGCGCAGATCCCCGAGTTGGCGGAACGGGGCGTTGCGCGTGTCGAAGCCTTTTTTGACTCCCTCGAAGACAGGTTGCGGCAAAGCCCGTTCATCGCGGGCGAGTTTTTCAGCCTTGCCGATATTTCGACATTCGTATTCGTTGATTTCGCGGGGGTGATCAAACGGCGTATCCCCGAAAGCAATACCGCAACGCAAGAGTGGTTTCAGAGCGTCAAATCCAGACCCAGCGCCAGTCTTTAATTTAGGCAAATTCCTGCTTGGGTTGGTATTCGTGCAGAACTGTACAGAAATGTCTAGACAGAAGTGAACAGTGCGACTAGCGTCCTCCCCGAGTCTTTCAGGGGGGCAGGATGAAATCCCAGTATCGTGTTGTGGTCATCGGAGGCGGCGTTGTCGGCGCATCGGTCTTGTATCATCTGGCAAAATTCGGTTGGTCGGACGTTGTAATGCTGGAACGGCGGCGGCTGGCCTCGGGGTCATCCTGGCACGCGGCGGGCGGCATTCATGCGTTGAACGCCGATCCGAACATGGCCTCGTTGCAGGCCTACACGATTGACCTGCTCAGCGAGATTGAAAAGGAATCGGGTCAGAATATCGGCCTGCACATGACCGGTGGCCTGACCTTGGCCGGAACGCCCGAACGGTGGGAGTGGTTGCAGGCGAATTACCGTATCTTCCAGTCCATCGGTATTGACGATTGCGAACTGCTGACCCCGGAAGAGGCGCAGAGACGCTGCCCGATCATGTCGACAGATGGCGTTTTGGGCGCGATGTGGGCGGATCGCGAAGGTTATATCGACACAACCGGTACAGTGCAGGCCTACGCGACGGCGGCAAAGAAACGCGGGGCGGAATACTATGAAGAAACCAAGGTCGAGGAGCTGATCCAAACCGCCGATGGCTGGCAGGTTGTGACCGACCGAGGCACGATAACCTGTGAGCATGTGGTGAACGCGGCGGGCCTCTGGGCTAAGCAAGTGGGCCGCATGGCTGGTGTCGAACTACCTGTCTCTCCGTTGAAGCACCACTATCTGATCACTGACACGGTTCCCGAAGTGGCCGAGGCAGATTTCGAGATGCCGATGACGGTGGACCTTGAGGGTTTCACCTACATGCGGCAGGACCAAAAGGGCGTTCTGGTTGGCATTTACGAGGTCGACCACGAACACTGGGCCATGGACGGCGCGCCTTGGAACTATGGTGAAGAGTTGTTTCAGGAACAGCTCGACCGGATCGAGAACGAATTGACGCTGGGCTTCGAACGCTACCCGTCCATCCAGAATGTCGGCATCAAGACATGGGTGAACGGCGCGTTTACGTTCTCGCCGGACGGCAATCCTCTGGTTGGGCCGGTGCCCGGCAAACCCGGCTATTGGTCTGCTTGCGCTGTTATGGCGGGTTTCCTGCAGGGCGGCGGTGTCGGCAAAACGCTTGCCGAATGGATGATTCACGGCGAACCAGAAGCCGACGCCTGGCCAATGGACGTGGCGCGCTATGGCGATTTTGCGCAGAACAAACGCTATATCCGCGAAACGACCGGCCAGTTCTATTCCCGTCGCTTCGTGATGACTTACCCGAACGAACAATTGCCTGCAGGTCGCCCGTTGAAAATGGCCCCGGCCCATGACGCAATGACCGAGGCTGGGTGCAAGTGGGGTGTCAGCTGGGATCTTGAGGTGCCGCTGTATTTCGCGCCCAAAGGATTCGAGGAAACGCCAACGCTCAAGCGCTCGAACGCGCATGACATCGTGGCCGAGGAATGCAAAGTGATCCGCGAGGGCGTTGGCCTGCTGGATATTTCGGGCTTTTCGCGGTTCGAGGTCAGCGGCCCCAATGCCGAGGTTTGGCTGGATAAAGTCATGGCGTCGAAACTGCCTGCGCCCGGCCGGGCCAAGCTGGCCCCGATGCTGGGTGAGAACGGGCGGCTCAAGGGCGATCTGACCGTGCTCAACTGGGGCGACGGGACCTGGTGGATCATGGGCAGCTACTATCTGCGTGCTTGGCATATGCGCTGGTTCGATGATCACATGATTGACGGTGTTGATATCCGCGATTTGGGTGAGGAGTATTGTGGCTTTGCCGTGGTCGGTCCGAAATCGCAAGCGGTGGTTGAGAAGCTTGCGGAACAGGATATGTCAGGCCTCAAATTCATGGGTTGCGGGGACTACGATATCGGGTTGGTCCGCGCCCGAGTCGCGCGCATGTCTGTAACAGGTGAAAAGGGTTATGAGATCAACTGTCGTTATGGTGACCACATCAAGCTGCGCCGCATGTTGCTTGAGGCCGGGGCAGGTGAAGGTATCCGTGAATGTGGCTTCAACGCAATGCTCTCAACGCGACTGGAAAAGAGTTTTGGCATCTGGTCGGCGGAATTCACACAGCTTTACACGCCCGGCATGACCGGCATGGACCGCTGGATCGACTGGGACAAGGATTTTGTCGGTAAGGACGCGGCTGTGGTCGAGCGCGACGGAAATGGACCAGCCCAATTGCAGGTCACTTTGGAAGTGGACGCGCTGGACGCGGATGCCAGTGGGTATGAACCGATCTGGTCCGGTGAAGAGCGCGTAGGATTTGTGACGTCGGGCGGCTATGGGCATTACACGGGCAAGTCGCTGGCGATGGCGTTGGTTAACCGCGACAAGGCCGAACCGGGCACAGACCTGTCAGTACATGTGGTCGGCGTAGAACGTCCCGCGCGCGTGATCGCGGCGTCTCCATATGACCCGCAGGGCAAGGCGATGAGGGGCTAATGGTCATTTCGCAAACATCCGAGCGTGGCAGGCGAAGGCGTGGGCGCGGGACTGAAGCCGCGCCTCCGCCCCAGCGCGACGTGAACTATCGCCAGCTGAAAAACCCGTTCCCCCAGATGGAAGTGTTCCCGGCTGAGCAGATTGCTGACATGCATGAAACCGCTCTGCGGACACTACAAGAGCTTGGGGTGAAGGTCCTGCTGCCTGAAGCTCGCCGCATTTTTGAGAATGCAGGCGCGCGCGTGGACGAAGACAGTGAAATGGTCTTTATCGGGCGTGATATGGTCGAGGCTGCTGTAGCCTCGGCCCCCAAGTCGATCGCCTGTCGCGCGGGTTCTCGGCGGCGGGATTTTACATTGGAACTTGGCAGTCTTGTCTTCCAGCCGGGTGCTGGGGCCCCAAACGCCACTGATCTTGAGCGGGGCCGCCGCCCTGCAACCGGGCAAGACTATCTTGAGTTCCTGAAGCTCACGCACCATTTCGACGTGTTCCAAATGATCTCGCCGCAGGTTGAGCCACAGGATGTGCCAACGAACCTGCGTCACTATTTCACGACCAAAGCGCAGATGGAGCTGACGGATAAGTTCCCGTTCTTCTTCTCACGCGGGACGCCGCAAGTGATGGATTGCTTTGAGATGCTGTCCACCGCGCGAGGCTTGTCCGACGACGATTTTCGTGCCAACCCGCATTGCTACACGATTATCAACACCAATAGCCCCCGAACGCTGGACATTCCGATGGCACAAGGGCTGATCGACTTCGCCCGACACGGGCAGATGTCGATCATTACGCCATTCACTCTGATGGGCGCGATGGCTCCGATCACCGTGGCGGGCGCGATCACGCTGTCCCATGCCGAGGCGCTGGCAGCGCTGACCTTAACTCAACTGGCAAATCCAGGTGCTCCAGTCTGCTACGGGACGTTCACTAGCAACGTGGACATGAAATCAGGCGCACCTGCTTTCGGCACACCGTCTCACTTTCAGGCGTCGCTGGCGGCTGGGCAATTGGCGCGGCATCTGGGTCTGCCTTGGCGATCTGCGGCCGGGTCAGCCTCGAACATCAATGACGTGCAAGCAGCGAATGAAAATCAGTTCGGCTTGTGGGGTTGCCTGATGGCCGGGGCGACTGTGATCATCCATTCGGCGGGGTGGCTGGAAGGCGGGCTGACTGTGTCCTTTGAAAAATTGATTTGTGACGCAGAAGTGCTGAACATGGTTGCCGAGCTTTGTGCCGGTGCGCAGGCGGGAACTTCCGAGATCGGTTTTGATACGGCGCTGCGTGAGGTTGAACCTAGCGGGCACTTTTTTGCATCTAGCCAGACGATGGAGCGTTACAACACCGAGTTTTACCAGCCGCATGTCCACGACTATGCCAATTTCGGCACCTGGACCGAACGCGGTTCGGTTGACGCTAATCACCGTGCCACTGGGGTCTGGAAAGGCATTCTAAACGACTTCAAGGCGCCGAGTGCCGACAGTTACCGACTGGGCGCCTTGCAGGATTTCATCGCGCGTCGTACGGCAGAGGGCGGCGCACCGCCGGAGAGTTGAATGAACACCAAACCAATCCTGCACCGGGATGATCCCAAGGCCGAACCCTTGGTCGGCAACATTAAGGTCACGCGCGACGACTGGCTGAACGTGGCGATGGATGTGCTGATTTCCGATGGTGTGGACCATATCAAAGTTCTGAACTTGGCCGAGAGAATGGCCGTGTCACGGTCATCATTTTATTGGTACTTCAAGTCGCGACAGGAACTGTTAGACGCGTTGCTGACCCGCTGGCAGGCCACCAATACGGCAGCCCTGGTCGCGCAAGCCGAAGCTCCGGCAGAGACGATCACTGGTGCGGTTTGTAACGTGCATCGCTGCGTAGTGAACACAGACCTGTTTGACACGGCGCTAGATTTTGCTGTGCGGGATTGGGCGCGCAAGTCAGGAAAAGTACGGCGTGCGCTGGATCAGTCTGACGCCAGGCGACTCGAGGCACTACATGCCATGTTCGCCCGGTACGGGTATTCCGAGGTCGAGGCCGAAACCCGTGCCCGCGTGCTGTATTACATGCAGATCGGCTACGATCTGGCGCAATTGAACGAGCCAATGGAAACACGGTTGTCGATGGTATCGCACTACCTTTACGTCTTTACCGGTGTCGAACCGCGACCTGAGGAAGTTGAAGAATTCAGCGCATATTCAAAGCGCTATTGGGAAGGAGACACAGAATGAGCCAACCAGACGCAATCATAATCGGTACCGGCGTCATCGGCGCCGCCATCGCGTTCGAAATGGCCAAGGCAGGTTGGAAGACGCTGTCGCTGGACCGCAATTCTCAGGTCGGTCATGGCTCGACCGCGGGTTCTTGCGCGATCATTCGGATGCATTATTCGACCTTCGATGGTACTGCGTTTGCGTGGGAGGGGTATCATTACTGGCGTGACTGGGCTGATTATCTTGGCCTGCCTGCGGACGCCAATCTGGCACAGTTCCGAGAAACTGGGTGTCTGGTGATGAAGACAGATGCGAACGGAAAGTTGGAAAAGCACATGAAGAACAGTGCCGATCTGGACTGCCCGTTCGAGGAATGGTCACCCGAAAAGATCACCGAGCGTCTGCCAGTTTATTCGCTGGACAGTTTCACGCCACCCAAGCGCATGGATGATCCAGAGTTCGGTCAGCCGAACGGGCGCAAAATGCAGGGCGGAGTATTCTGGCCGCAAGCGGGTTATGTTACCGACCCAGCCCTTTCGGCGCAAAACCTCATGGACGCGGCCAAACAACATGGGGCCGAGGTGCGCACCGGGGCCGAGGTGGTCGAGATCCTAACCGATGGTGACCGCGTGGCTGGCGTAAAACTGGCTTCCGGCGAAGAAATCCGCGCAAAGGTTGTGGTCAATGTCGCCGGGCCGGGTTCGGCCATTGTCAACATGATGGCGGGTGTGTTGGATGATATGACCATCGAAACCCGCCCCTTGCGGCAGGAAGTCGTACATGTCCCCGCGCCCGAGGGGTTCGATTTCGAAAATGACGGCACCATCGTCTCGGACAGTGACATTGCCTGTTACTGCCGGCCCGAGCACGGCAACCACATTCTGGTCGGCTCGGAAGACCCGGAATGTGATCCGCATCAGTGGTGCGAGGATGATGTGCATTATAATCACGACTTTACCGACCAGTGGACCACGCAGGCCATGCGTTATGCCCAGCGGGTGCCCAGCCTAGGTATACCGTCCAAAACACGCGGGGTAGTGGATCTGTACGATGCATCGACCGACTGGATTCCCATCTATGATAAATCCAGCTTGCCTGGATTCTACATGGCCTGCGGAACCAGCGGGAACCAATACAAGAACGCGCCGATTGCAGGCAAGATGATGGCGGCTTTGATCGACTATTGCGAGGGCGGGGTCGATCACGATGCTGACCCACTTCAATTCGAGCTTCCTTATATCAAGCGTATGATCGACGTAGGGTTCTATTCCCGCAAACGACCAATTAACGAAGAAAGTAGTTTTTCGGTTCTGGGCTAGCCATCGGGCCAAAAGGCTCTAACCTTCCTGGGAACCAAGTGTGGGGCCCAGGATGACCGAGCCAACGAACCGAGTTCTGATATTGGGGAGCGCCCCGAGCGCCGTCGCTGCGCAGGAATGGGATCGCGACTCCTTTACACATATCGTTGCGATCAATAACGCGTGGCGTATCAGACCGGATTGGGACGTGTTGATTCATCCCGAAGATTTCCCGGTCAAAAATCAACCGGCCAGTATCAATCCTCGTCAGCGGATTGTTACTGCGCAGGACTATGTTCCGGCCCAAAATGAATTCGGTGGATTTGTCTTTGCCGGGGGTACGATGGCTTTTACCGCTGGATACTGGGCACTGTCCGCTTTGAAACCCGCTGTTCTGGCCTTTTTCGGTTGTGACATGATCTATTCGGGAAGTGGAAATACACATTTCTACGGGAACGGTACTGCAGATCCTCTGCGTGCGGATATCACTCTGCGCTCGCTCGAGGCCAAGTCCGCACGTCTGGCTTTGTTCGGTGCGGCGCAAGGTTGCAGAGTTGTCCGGCTATCGCGAGGGGAAAGCCGGTTACTTTTTCCATCTGTTGTGAAAGAAGATCTGACAGCGGTTGATTTGCCGGACACAGATGCGATGTCAGCGGTGTTACAGGCGGAAAACGAGTTGGGATACTTTGTGCCCTCGGGCCGTTATTGGGAATTCGCAGATAGTTTCGACGTAGACAAACTTGACGCTATAGACCGACAGTGGCTGCACGCCTACGGTCCGTATGCTTTTGCGCATGTTGCCTGAGAAAACGCCCTGAATCAGACGGCAAATTTTGCCCAAGCCCACACCATGGCGATATAGGTCAGGTTATGCATCAACTGATCTAGCCCGGCCGCGCGCCAAAATGCAGGCTGTGATGGCATGAGTTGTTTTTTGTCGGAATACCTAGCTTTGGCAAAATCGATGTTGAAATGCACAATCCATTCGAGAGCCGCAATAATAAGAATGAACGACCACGGTGCTCCAAATAGTAGAAACACGATAACTGAACCAATGACATGCACACCGGCATGTTGAGCTCGGCCCCAATGAAGATATTCACCGCGACCGGATAACATTTTGGGAGTTTGGAGGTAGAAGTCAGCGAACATATGTTTGATCTGCAATAAGCAGAGCATCAAAAACACTGCGCCTAAATTGGCAGTCAAAGTGTTCCTCCCGAAATCGTCCGAAACAAATTCTAGGCGCTAAAGGGTTGGGGCGCAAATGAACTTGTTCACACAAGGCGGAATAATGTTCAAAATGGAAACCATTTGCGTCAGCGGTAGCGATTGCGGTAAATTCAAACTGTTGGATGTACAGCATTTTCGTCCAGACCGGACTGGTGATCCATAGTAGGGGCAGCTTCAATAGAACGTTCGATTTTCCGGTTTATTTGGAAGTATTCAAAACGCGATCAACTGATCTTGTTGGCCGTGACTTCAACCTTGTTTCCGCTTTTGTATCTGACGCTGGAACTGCCGAAGCGAATTATCAACGACGCGATCGGTGCAGCAAACCCTATCGTGGACGTGTTTGGGTACCAATTGCCGCAAACCACGTTCCTGATAATTCTTTGTTGTGCGTTTTTGGTGGCTGTACTTGCGCACGGCCTTATGAAGATGCGCATCAACACCATGAAAGGCGTGCTGAGCGAACGGATGCTGCGCCGTTTCCGGTACCAGTTGATCAATCGCGCATTGCGTTTTCCACAACCCTATTTCGAGCGGGTCAGCCAGGGCGAAATGGTGTCGATGATCACCGCTGAAAGCGAGCCGATGGGCGGGTTGATGGGCGATGCGATCAGCCAGCCGGTGCTGCAGGCCGGTCAGATGATCACGATCTTGTCGTTTCTTTTCCTGCAAAGCGTTTGGTTCGGATTGGCGGCGGTGGCCCTAATTCCGCTACAGGCTTGGCTGATTCCCAAGCTTCAGCGCCAGATAAATCAGCTGAACAAGAAACGTATCCAGGAAGTTCGCGTGCTGGCGGCCCAGATTGGCGAGAACGCTGCTGGGGCCTCGACCCTGCGGGCTAACGGCGGCTGGCGCTATCGCCGCGCAATGATCTCAGAGCAGTTGGGACGGCTGTTCGATATTCGGTTCGAGATCTACCAGAAAAAGTTCTTTATGAAGTTCATCAACAACTTCATCTCTCAGCTTACGCCTTTCATGTTCTATCTGGCCGGCGGTCTTTTGGTACTGCAGGGTTCAGTCTCGCTTGGGGCGCTGGTCGCAGCTCTGGCGGCTTACAAAGATCTAAGCTCGCCGTGGAAAGAGTTGCTGACTTATTACAACCAGACACAGGATATGTCGTTGCGGTGGGATGTGGTGATCGAACGATTTGCCCCACCGGGAATGCCGGATGAGAAACTGTTTGAAGGTGAGCCTGAGACATGGCCACGTTTGAACGGGGATATCGTTCTGGATCGGGTCTCGGTCCGGGACATGGATGGCAATCAGGTTTTGGACGATCTGAACCTCACATTTTCAGGCGGGCAAACCGTCGGGATCGCGGCCCCTAGCGAAGAAGATAGACGCGCCTTGGCCGAATTGTTGACGCGCGAAATCGTGCCCAGCGCGGGGCGGGTTGAAGTAGGCGGTGAAACTTTTTCTGATCTCCACCAGAGCGTCGTGGCCACGCGCATCGGTTATGCTTCGTCGCGCCCGATCATGTTCAAGGGCACTTTGGGCGATAACGTTATGATGCCGATGCGCCAGAAGCCGCTTACAACGCAGGCCGACGACCCAGAATTTGTCGAAACCCTGCGCGCAGGTAACAGCGCCGATCCATTTCAGGCAGACTGGCTTGACCCCTCACTGGCCGGGCTGAACAGCCCAGCAGAACTGCGGGATTGGTGGCTGCATTTGATTGATGGGATGGGGTCAGGTGCGGCTTTGTTCCAGCGCGGCGCTGATCAAAGGTTTGACGTTCTGGAACATGAGGAATTGGCGCGTAAATTGGTTGAACTGCGGCCACTGGTCCAGCAAGCCGTTCAAAAAGCCGAATTGACCCAACAAGCGCTGGTGTTTGATTGGGACCGCTATAACGCCGCGTTGCCGGTTGCCGAGAACCTTCTTTTTGCTACGCCGCGTGTGCCGGTCACTCAGGAACTATTGGCCCGCCAAACCGTCTTTCTGGGACAGTTGCGCGAATTGGGGTTGGATGAGACTCTGGTCAGTCTGACCCGCGACGTGATCGAAATGTTGCGCCAGATTTTTGGTTTGGACGGAACTGACCACCCGTTGTTCCGCAAGCTTGGGCTTGAGGCGCAAACGTATGAGGCCGCCTTGGAACTTGTCGAGCGGACTAGGAACGAAGGCGTTTCAGGTCTTGACGACGACCAACTGGCAAATCTGTTGGCGGTGCCCCTTGTGATCTCGGCAGAACAGATCGGTCCGGCGTTCACGGATGAACTAAAAAACCGCATTCTGGAACTCCGCCACAGCCATTCTGAGAAGCTTCTGGAGCGGCTTCACGACGTATTTGTGCCACTGAAAAAGGATGAGTTTGCACCTGGTCTGACCGTATTAGAGAATGCGCTGTTCGGGAAAGTTAGTCAGATCGGGGGAGGTCGTTCAGATGAGGCTCGTAAACTGATCGTTGACGTGTTGGATAAGCACGGCGCGCGGCCCTTGGTGGTGGAATTGATTTACGACGTTCCTGTTGCAATAGGCGGGCAGAACCTGCCAGCCGTCTTTGCCGAACCACTGGCATTTACTCGGGCAACGATAAAGAAGCCGGACATTCTGATTTTGGAAGACGCGCTGGCAAGTTATGATATGGCGACCAGGGTGGCCGTCTACAAAAACCTGCGGTCCTTGCTACCGGATACTACCGTCATCTACCTGAACGATCAGTTCGATAACCCTGACGTATTCGACATGTATGTCGAAATACGGCAAGGTCGGGTGGTTTCGGACGAAGAGGATGCCATGGTGGAAGGGGACAGTGCTGCGTCGGCCGATTTGGCACGCAAGTTGCGTGCGCTTGAGCAGACGCCGATGTTCTCTGGCCTCGACCGGCGGCAGCTGCGTCTATTGGCATTTGGTGCGCGTTGGTTCGATGCCAAGCAGGGCGAGGTGATTTTTCTGAAGGACGACCAGCCTACCGATGGTGCCTATGTTGTGCTTGAGGGCGAGGCCGGGCTGTATCTGCCGCAAATGGAAGGTCCGGATCAACTGATCCTCAAAGTGGGGCCGGGTGCGTTGGTCGGAGAGCTAGGCTTGATCCGCAAGGAACCGCGCGCCCTGAGCATGATTGCCGAAACACCGCTTTCCTGTCTGAGGATTGGTGAGGAGGAATTCCTTGCGGTGGTTGAAAACGATGCCGCTACCGCGTTCAAGCTGATGCAGGTTATTGCGGGTTATGTCTCGAACTAGTTGTCTGGCTTGCAGAACAGATCGTAGAGCAACCCGATGACCTGCGAGGTGTTTCCGTCTTCAAGCGAGTAGTAAATCGTCTTGCCTTCCCTGCGGGTCGAGACCAGACGTTCGTGCCTTAGGCGAGCCAGCATCTGACTGACTGCCGCCTGTCGAATTTGAAGCAAAGCTTCCAACTCACCGACTGACTTTTCACCTTCGCCAAGATGGCAGAGGATCATGAGACGACCTTCATGAGCCAACGTCTTGAGAAAAGCCGCAGCCCGCCCGGCACTTTCTTTCATGTCCGCGGGGATTTCAGGGTGTGCGCTTTGGATGTCTTTCGCTTTGGGGGGCACGCGCGACCTGCATCATTAAGGGGTTTGTTTAATATGCCCCAAATCGGGATCGCTTGTCACCCCTCAGTCGCCGGCGCGCCGCCCTGAAAGGCGTTGCCGTTTACATAGTCGCAGGGTTCTTCCTGCATTTGCAGATGCAACCCGTCCCCAGTGTATGGATGCGCTCGGGCCAATTCTTCGTCCACTTCGATCCCAAGACCAGGCGAGGTTGGAGCTGTAACAAACCCCGCTTCAACGCGCAAAGAACCCTTGATTAGCTGATCGTGGAAAGGTGTTTCGATTGTTTCCAACAGCAAAAGGTTCGGGATCGACGCAGCCAGATGAATATTGGCCGCCCATTCGATCGGGCCAGCGTAAAGATGTGGCGCCATCTGCGCGTTGAAAACCTCGGCGATGGCGGCGACTTTCTTCATCTCCCAAATGCCGCCGGCGCGGCCCAACGCGGGTTGTAGAATCTCGGCAGCCCCGGCGCGCAAGACGGCCCCGTATTCGGCCTTCGTGGTCATTCGCTCTCCGGTCGCAACAGGAATGCGGACGTTGCGTGCGACGCGAGCCATATCCTCAATCATGTCGGGCGGGGTGGGCTCTTCAAACCATAGCGGAGAGTAGGGCTCTAGTGCTTGACCCAGACGAATAGCCCCCGCTGTATTGAACTGTCCATGCGTGCCAAACAGCAGATCAGCCTTGTCCCCAACGGCCTCGCGGATCGCTTTACAGAAAGCAACGGACATTGAGATATCCGACATTGCCGGCATATGCCCGCCACGAATGGTGTAGGGACCTGCTGGGTCGAATTTCACGGCGGTAAACCCGCGCTTCACCATCTCTGCCGCGCATTCTCCGGCCTGTTCGGGTGAGGTCCAGAAGTCGGTGAGGTTATGTTTGGGTAATGGGTATAGGTAGGTGTAAGCCCGAATGCGTTCGTTCATCACGCCACCCAAAAGGGCATAAACTGGGCGGTCGCGGTCCTTTCCTAGAATATCCCAGCAGGCGATTTCTAACCCAGAGAACGCGCCCATCACGGTCAAGTCCGGGCGCTGGGTGAAGCCGCTGGAATAGGCGCGGCGGAACATCAGCTCGATGTTCTCGGGGTTTTCGCCAAGCATATGCCGTTCAAAAACGTCTTGGATCACGTGCCGCATAGCTTCGGGGCCGACCGAAGACGCATAGCATTCGCCCCACCCAGTGATGCCTGTGTCGGTCGTAACTTTTACTAAAATCCAATAGCGCCCGCCCCAACCCGGCGCGGGCGGGGCGGTGACGATGATGTCGAGGTCCTGCAGTTTCATCCGGTGTCCTTCCCCTTTTGGATGGCATCAGCCGTTATTGAACAGGATCACATTGCGTTTGGCCGATCCGGTTTTGGTGTCGGCAATCGCCTCATTGATCTGTGACAGCGACCAGCGACCCGAGATTAACTCATCCAGTTTCAATCGACCCTGTTCATAGAGGTCGATCATCCAAGGAATATCGCGCTGGATGACGACATCGCCCATTTTCGAGCCAACCACACCTTGGCCCAATGCCGCCAGAACAACCGGCTCATAACTGGCCATGTCGCCCGAATGCGGCATGCCGATCATGATCGCCTTGCCCCCTTGACCCAAATAACGCGGTGCCTGATCGTAGGCCGGGATCGCGCCGACGGTTATCAACACAGCATCGGCACCGCGCCCGCCAAGGGCTTTGAAGGCGGCTTTCCAAGGCTCTTTGAGGCTGGCCAAAACGCCATGTGTTGCACCGAACTCTTTGGCGATTTCCAGCTTTTCTTCGGTCATATCCACAGCAACGATCCGTCGGGCACCCGCAAGACGCGCGCCCTGAATGGCGTTCAGTCCAACTCCGCCAGCGCCGATCACCACAACATCCTGACCGGGCCGCAGTTTTGCAGCGTTAACAGCCGCGCCAACCCCAGTGATCACGCCGCAGGACAGTAGGCTGGCGACATCTTTTGGCATGGTTTCAGGAATTTTGACGATTTGCCGGTGGCTGACCACGACTTTTTCAGCAAAGGCGCCACAGGCCATGGCCTGTTCCAAGGGACCACCATCTGCGGTGCGCAGCGGACCGTTGATCGTGTCATACGGCGTTTCGCAGATCGTTGGTTTTCCTCCTGCACAGGAGGGGCAAGAGCCGCAGGCACGGATCAAGGTTACAACAACAGCGTCGCCAACCTTGAAGTCTCCGACAGCACCGCCGGAGGCAGTAATGACCCCCGCGGCCTCGTGCCCATATACGGCAGGCAAATGCCCGCCCCATGCACCACTGGCGTAAGTAATGTCTGAATGACAGATGGCCACTGCATCGAGTGTAACTTCGACCTCGCCCGCGCTAGGCGGCGCAATTTGGATGTCCTCGATGACCAGAGGTTCATTGAACGCCCGGCAGACGGCGGCTTTGATGGTTTGCATTTTTTGCCCTCATTCCCTTTCGCTTACGGTGGCGTGGGAAAATACATGTCGCAAGACAGAAACCGTCATCCAGAGGTCGCAGTTACGCCACGGCAGGGCGCGACCGCAAAAACATTGCAAATCCGACAAGCATCAATACCAAAGCCAAAAGGAACGGTGCCCCGGGCAGATAGAATGTCGCGTTGGGTTTTATGAAATAAGCAAAGACGCTGGTCATAACCAACGGAGAAATCACCATTGATAGCGCATGCAGTGAAGTGAGCACGCCCTGCAACTCTCCTTGTTGCGAGTTTGGCGTGGCGCGCGACGTAAGAGCTTGCAGTGCTGGGGTCACAACTGCGCCCAGTGCAGTGATAGGGATCAACATCAGTGCGATGAAACCATTGGTTAAAAAGGCCAACAGTAGAAAGCTGACGACCTCGAATCCCATGCCGTAGATGATTGTGGCCCTCTCACCCAGATAGCGGGTCGCAGGGCGGATCAGTCCGCCTTGCACAGCGGCCATACCAATGCCGTAAACGCCCAGTGACAGACCGATCATTTGTGGTGACCAGCCAAAACGCTCGGTTGTAAAATACGCCCAAATGGCTGGGTAAACGTAGATCGAAACAGAATAGAGGAAATAAACCCAAAGCAACGGGCGAATGCCGGGTAAGGCGGCAATGGCGCGAAGTGAGTTCACTGGATTTGCCCTACGCAAGCTAAAGGGGCGACGCGTTTCCTCAGTCACTGTTTCTGGCATGACCAATAGGCCTGCCAGAAAGGTCAGAGCCGACAGTGCCGCAGCAGCCCAAAACGGAGCACGGGTGCCGTATTCAGCCAGCAACCCACCAACGACCGGCCCCAACACGAATCCGACCCCGAATGCAGCGCCTAGCAGGCCAAAATTCGCGGCCTTTTCATGCGGTTTGGACACATCGGCCATAAAGGCCGCGGCGGTGGCGTGAGTTGCCGCCGTAATCCCCCCTATGATGCGCCCAATCAATAACAACCAGATGCTGCCTGCCACTGCCATCACCACATAATCCAACGACATGACAAACAAGGATACCAGCAGAACTGCGCGTCGCCCATAAGCATCTGATAGATTGCCAAGAATCGGGCTAAAGACAAACTGCATCGCTGCAAAAGCCGTGCTTAGTATACCGCCCCAGATGGCAGCATCGGCCAGGGTGCCGCCCTGAACCTCGACAATCAGGTCCGGCATAATAGGCAGCACGAGGCCGATACCCATGGCGTCGATCATCACTGTGCCAAGAACGAAGAGAAAAGGGAGACGCATAGCAACCGTTCGCGAGTTTCACCCGGACCCTATCACGCTTGGTTTAAGTGTGAAGCGTGGGCTACGTTTCGTTATGCGGCTGGCAGCTTTTGTTCCAAATCGTCCAGGATTTCGGCCAGATGGCGGGGATGTGAGAAAAACGGTGAGTGCGAGCTATTGATCGTCGCCCGTAGATCCTCGGGTGCGATATGGCTCATTTGTTCTTCGTATTCCGTAGGTATTGTATGGTCGTCGGTAGCACGGATATAGGCCTTGGGGACCCGCGCAAAGTTGTCGGACACAGGTAAAGGCGTTTCTTGGGGAGCTATGGCTTGCGGGCACAGACGCGCAAAAGCGTAAGGTACGGTTTCCGGCGGGCAGTCGTGATAAAACAGATCCTGAACCAAGTCGGGTTTAACGGTGTAGGATAGGCCATCTGCCGATTTTTCAACCGCATCAACGATAAGCTGACGGGGGGCTCGCTTGCGCATCTCGACCATGGAAAGGCCGTCTTTTGGGACGTATGCGCAAAGATAAATAAGCGCGCGCATGGCTTTCGAGTTTTTCTCGGCAGCGGCACTAATGGGGTAACCGCCCCAGGAATGGCCCACGATGATTGTTTGCGGGGTCGCGGCTGACAGAACCGCGTCCCGGCAACTGTCAAGCGTGACATCTGCAATTGGCGTCGGGTCAGATCCGTGGCTTGGCATGTCGATCGCGCGTACGGTATGACCCAGTGCTTCGAGAGCGGGGATCAAATCGCGCCAGCACCATGCACCGTGACAGGAACCGTGAACCAACAGAAAATCTGCCAAAGCCGTGCTCCTTCAAATATGTCCGATATCCGTCAGGAAATTGCGCAGTAGGGCTGCGTATTCCGACGGTTGTTCAACGCAGGGCAGGTGACCGGCCCGGCGCATCAGTTCGAATTTCGAGCCGGGGATCAACTCGACCGTTTCGCGCACTAAATCAGGCGGGGTAGAGCCGTCCTCGCTTCCAGCAATTCCCAGCGTTGGCAGGCGCAGGCCGCTGGTCGGCGTGAAGAAATCCGTACCAGAAATAGCCGCGCAACAGCCTAGGTAGCCCTCGACCGGTTGCCGCACCATCATGTTGCGCCATAGCAAATGGTCTGGCGACGCCTGAAATGTTCTGGAAAACCATCGTTCCATTGTCGCGTCGGCCAGTGCTTCGATACCGCCCTGTCGCACCGCGTCCATACGCTCTTGCCAGACCGAGGGGACGCCGATTTTGGCGGCTGTGTTTGACAGCACCATCGCGCGAACCTGATCCATGCGTTTGACAGCCAAACCCTGTGCGATCAGTCCGCCCACGGAAAGACCAACAAACACGCAATCCCGCACTTCAAGGTGATCCAAAAGTGCCTCGGCATCTCGCACCAATGCCCCCATAGAGTAAGGACCAGGTGGTTGCGATGACAGGCCGTGCCCGCGCTTGTCGTAGCGGATGATCCGAAGACCTGCAGGCAGATGGGGCAGCATCGCGTCCCAAAGCCGCAGATCCGTACCGAGTGAGTTCGCAAAAACGATGGGCGCGCCGTTTGGGTCGCCATCAATGCGATAGTGCAGTTGCACCTCACCAAAGTCTGCTATTTGCATGACTCAATCCCCTTTAGTCATACGTTAAGGTATCAGAGTGACCTAACTATTGATTTATGTCAGGTCAGGAATTCCAGCGCTTTTCCAAAGACTTCTGGGTCTGTATTGCCGCCAGAAGCCACAACAATCACCGCATCGCCTTCGATTTCCTCTTGCCGGTATAGGGCTGATGCTAACGACACTGCCCCTCCCGGTTCCAGCACGATCTTCAGACGCAAGAACGCCAGCGCCATTGCACGTAGCGCTTCTTCTTCAGTGACCGACATCCCAGGGCCGCATAGCCGCTTTAAAATCGGAAAGGTGATGTGCCCAGGCTGAGGCGTGAGGATCGCATCACAGATATTGCCCGCAGCTGCGTTGTTGTTTTCGATTTGGCCCGCGGCCAGTGAGCGCTTGACGTCGTCGAAACCCTCTGGCTCGCATGGACGTGCGCGCAGACCGGGCGCATACTTTTCCAGCGCCAGCGCAATTCCTGAGGTCAGCCCACCACCGCCACAGCACACCAGAACATCAGCGTTCTCGATCCCCAGGGCGGCTGCCTGCCGGGCGATTTCCAACCCAGTGGTGCCCTGACCCGCAATCACTTGCGGCTCATCGTACGGGCGGATCAGTGTCAGGCCACGCTCAGCCGCCAGGGCTTCGCCGATCTCTTCGCGGTCTTCGTTGGCGCGGTCGTATAGAACTACTTCGCCCCCCAGCGCACGGGTATTGTTGATCTTCAACTGTGGCGCGTCCGAGGGCATGACTATCACCGAAGAAACCCCGTGAAGTGCGGCAGCATATGCCACGCCTTGCGCATGGTTGCCCGAGGAAAAGGCAATCACGCCACGCTGACGGTCCGCTTCGTTGAGCGCTGAAATCGCCGACCATGCGCCGCGGAACTTAAAACTACCGGTATGTTGCAGGCACTCGGGTTTCACCATCACGCGTCGTCCAGCGAGTTCATCCAGAAACGGTGAATTGAGCAGTGGTGTTTCCCGAACATGACCACTCAAACGTTCGGCAGCGGCTTCGATCATTTCAAGTGTACTCATACTTTGTTTAATACCTTGTGGATTAGGTCCAGAGATTGTGTCTCGTTCAGAAAAGGCACGTGGCCGCGGTCAGGAATTTCGGCTGATATAAGATCAGCGTGACGTTTGTGCATTTCGATCAGCGTATCCTTGCTGAACACATCCGAATTTTCACCACGAATTACTCCGGTTGGGATGTTGCGCAGAGCCTCAAAGAACATCCATAGATCCGGGGCTGCACCCGCTGCCGATTGCTCTAGCAAAGCTGTACGCAAGGCAGGGTCATACCGCAGGGCCAGCCCGTTGTCGGTTTGTTCGTACTGAATTTCCGCCTGCTTTCTCCAATGTTCCAAAGAAACGCCGGGGAAGTGTGGGCGCATCGTGTGCTGCAGGGATTTGGCGGCCTCGTCATAGGTGTTCGAGACCGGCTGTTTGCCCACGTAATCCATGATCTTGGCGATACCGACAGGGTCGATGACCGGACCGACGTCATTCAGTATGACGGCTGACAGCCGTTCAGGGTGGCTGGCCGCCAATGCCATGGCGATAAGCCCACCGCGCGAGGTGCCAAGGACGACCACGCGGTCCAAACCCAAGTGATCCAGCAACTCAATCGCATCAAGAGACTCGCGAAAGATGTTGTAGTTCATGTAGTCTGAATCGTAGTCCGATGCGCCGCGCCCCCTGTAATCCAGTGCAATCATCCGCAGATCAGTGACATGTGGTGCTAGAAACGAGAAGTCCCTGCTGCAACGAGTCAACCCGGCAAGACACAGCAAGGGTGTCCCAGACCCGGTGTCGGAATAAAACAGGCGCTTATCATCAGACGTGGTGAAAAAAGCCATTAAAGCCCGGCCAGTTGAGGGATTTTCGTCAAGTCGGACAGTACATGTGCTGGCGTCCAAGGCAAGCGGTCCATTGGTTCATTTGCGCGATTTACCCAAGCAGTTACGAACCCATAACCGCTGGCACCTGCTGCATCCCAACCGTTCGAACTGACGAATAGCACCTCGTTCCGTTCGCCGCCGAAACGCTGCTGCACAAGATCGTAAACGCTGGAATGTGGTTTGAACACGCCAACAGTTTCGACTGACAGCACATCGTCCAATACATTGGCTATTTCGGCCGATTGTACTGCACCGTTCAGCATGGGAAGGGACCCGTTGGACAGAATCGCAGTGTTCAGACCACCGGCTTTTAGGGCGGTCAGCATTTGGGGAACCTCTGGGTAGGCCTGCAGTTCCCAATACAGATCCAGCAAGCGCTGACGCAGGGTTGGGTCACCGTCCAAACCGGCAGCCTCGATTGCCCAGTCCAAGCCGTCTTGCGTCACGTCCCAGAAGTCGGCGTGGGCGTTCGTGATCGCGCGCAACCAAGTGTATTGCAACTGTTTCAGTCGCCAGTGATTGGCCAACTCAGGCCATTTCTGCTGCAGCTTCTCGAATCCGGGTTCTGCTGCCGCTTGCCGCGCGGCAGAGGCAACGTCGAACAGCGTGCCGTAGGCATCGAAAACGCATGTGGTGATTGGCATAAGATTCCCTCCCTTGGTCGCGCGCAGGTTGGCACAAGTGTCTGAAAGGCAAAAGAGGCAAGGGTTTACAATACCGTGGCACGGCCTAGGGTGGCCGCTCAAACTCCTAACGGCCGGAGGCCACCCATGACCGAGATCAAGCAAGGCGACACGGTTCGCATCCATTACAAAGGTACGCTGTTGGACGGTAACGTCTTTGACAGTTCCGAGGGGCGCGATCCTCTGGAATTTGTGGTCGGATCTGGTCAGATCATTCCGGGGTTGGATACAGCTATGCCTGGTCTGTCCGTGGGAGAGAAGAAGCGCGTTGAGATAGCGTGTGTGGATGCCTATGGACCAATCAACCCCGCGATGCGCCAACAAATCCCACGAGAAGGTATTCCCGACGACGTGCCGTTGGACCCTGGTACGCAATTACAGATGCAAACACCTGATGGGCAGGCGTTGCCCGTAACCGTCGTGGATTCCGATGAGGCAACGGTCACGTTGGATGCAAACCACCCGTTGGCTGGCCAAGATCTGATCTTTGACATTGAGGTCGTCTCGATCAATTGAGTGTTTTGATCAGCGCGGCGGATCAGCCTGAAATCAGGCTGGTCCAATTGGCGAAAGTTGCGCGCACATCTGATTGCGTGAAATACACAAACAGCATCAGCAACGTGGTCAGGGCCAGCAATGCAATTCGGCCTCGTTGACCCAGAAATCCCTGTTTGCGCCGGGAAGTCCGCGTGTTGTTGGAAATGATTTGTTCTGCTTTGCTCATGCCGCTATCCGTGCCCGCGAAAGATGGTTAAATCTTGGCGCGGGCAGGGAAAGATAGGGTCACATGTGATCGGGTTGCGGCATGCCAAGTACGTGGAAGCCGCCGTCGACTTTTATGATTTCACCTGAGGTGCAGTTGGCAGCGTCTGAGGCGAGGTAAACAGCGGTGCCTCCCACCGCTTCTAGCGTCGCGTTCGAGCGCATGGGCGCATTCTGATCGCAGAACTTGTAGGTTTTGCGTGCACCGCCGATGGCGGCTCCTGCCAGGGTCTTCATTGGGCCGGGTGAAACCGCGTTTACGCGGATACCATCAGGACCAAGATCGTTGGCCAGATAACGCGTTGCCGATTCCAGCGCCGCCTTGGCCACACCCATAACGTTGTAGTTCGGAACCACTCGGTTCGAGCCCTGATAGGTCAATGTGATCAACGAGCCGCCATTTTCTTTCATCATGGGATGCGCCCGGCGGGCGACTTCAATGAAAGAATAAACCGAGATATCCATCGAGTTCTTGAAGTTTGCGCGCGAGGTGTTCAGGAACCGGCCCGTCAGCTCGGATTTGTCCGAAAAGGCGATGGCGTGGACGACAAAGTCAATTGTTGGCCAGCGAGCAGCCAGTTCGTCGAACGCTCGATCTAGTGAGGCATCGTCAGTGACGTCTGTATCGACCATAAAGTCGCTTCCAACGCTTTCGGCCAGCGGCTCTAAGCGTTTGCCGAATGCCTCACCTTGATAGGTAAAGGCCAGCTCTGCGCCAGCTTCATGCATAGCTTTGGCAATGCCCCATGCAATCGACCGGTCATTTGCCACGCCCATGATTAGGCCGCGCTTGCCCTTGAGAATCTCCGACATCGTATTCACCCGTTATACTTGGACAGTATCATGGACCCGTTGGTGCCGCCAAAGCCGAAGCTGTTGGTCATCACGCTGTCCAAGCCTGCGTTTTCAACTACTTGAGTAGCAATTTCACCGGGCAGGATGCCTTCGGCAAGTGTGTCGACATTAATCGACGGAGTAATAAAGTCATTGTCCAGCATCAGCAGGCAGAAAATTGCCTCTAATGCTCCGGCTGCACCTTGTGCGTGGCCAGTCATCGACTTGGTCGAGGAAATCGGGGGCACATTGCCTTCGCCAAAGATTCGGCGAACAGCTTCAACTTCACCAACGTCACCAACCGGCGTCGATGTGCCATGGGCGTTGATATACCCAACTTTGCGGCCTTCGGGCAGGGTGTCCAATGCTAACCGCATAGCGCGCTCGCCGCCTTCACCAGACGGGGCCACCATGTCATGACCGTCCGATGTGGCCGCATAGCCGGTTACTTCGGCATAGATTTTGGCACCACGGGCCAATGCGTGATCCAGATCTTCAAGAACGACAATTCCACCGCCGCCTGAGATCACGAACCCATCGCGGTCCTGATCGAACGCGCGCGACGCTTTTTCTGGTGAGTCGTTAAACTTAGATGACATCGCACCCATCGCGTCGAACAGACAGGACAGCGTCCAGTCCAGTTCTTCGCCGCCGCCAGCGAACATCACGTCCTGTTTTCCCAGCATGATCTGTTCTGCCGCATTGCCGATGCAATGCAACGAGGTCGAGCAGGCCGACGTGATCGAATAGTTGATGCCCTTGATCTTGAACGCCGTTGCAAGGTTCGCGGAAATCGTCGAGCACATGCATTTCGGCACGGCAAACGGCCCGATCCGCTTGGTCGCACCGGTTTTCAACACAGTTTGATGCGCGTTCAGCATTGCGCTGGTGGACGGGCCACCGGAGCCGGCCACAAGGCCCGTGCGCGGGTTCTGTACCTGATCTTCCGTCAGACCAGAATCGGCAATTGCCTGGTTCATAGCGATGTAAGAATAGGCGGCACCCGGCCCCATGAAACGCAGGGTGCGCTTGTCCACATGCTCGGCCACGTCAATTTTCAGCGATCCAGCGATCCGGCTGCGAAAACCGTGTTCGATCATCTGATCGTTAGCCTCGATGCCGGATTTGCCTTCTTTGAGCGAGGCAAGAACCTCTTCGGCATTGTTCCCGATTGAGGAGACGATCCCCAAGCCGGTGACGACGACGCGACGCATATGCGTACTCCTGTGTTCCGTTCCCAGTTGCTTACCGTCAGCTAGGGTCAGCTTTCGGACAATGCAACCTTCATATCTTTGACCTGATAGATCACTTCACCATCAGCTTCGACTCGGCCATCGGCCACACCCATCGTTAGACGGCGGGTCTGAACGGCCTTGGTGAAATCAACGTAATATTTCAGCATCTTGCGGTCAGGGCGGACCATGCCTGTCAGTTTGACCTCACCCACACCCAAGGCATAGCCACGTCCTTGCCAACCGCGCCAGCCCAGATTAAAGCCAGTCAGCTGCCAAAGGCCGTCCAGTCCCAGACACCCGGGCATGATCGGGTTTCCGGGGAAATGGCAGTCAAAAAACCAAAGTTCTGGGGTGATGTCGAATTCAGCAACCACATGACCCTTGCCATGCTCACCACCATCACCAGAAACTTCGGTGATGCGGTCCATCATCAGCATCGGTGGGGCAGGCAGCTGCGCGTTTCCGGGGCCGAATAACTCGCCGCGGGCGCATTTCAGCAGATCGTCCTTGTCAAAGCTGCTCGGGAATTGGGCCATTCTGCCGCCTCTCCTGCCAGGGGTTCGTTTGTATAATCTGGCCTCACCTAGCACCCGTATGCAAGGTCCTGCAAGAGCGGTCGCCCACATCATGTTGGGTTCAGTACATTCTTTGCGAATGAATTTCATTTGAAATTACCCAAGCAAGACACTTATATATACATCAGCAACGGATGGGTTTCGGATTCATGACGCCTCAGAGCCAGAACATCGCCACGACTTGGTTGGTCGGCGCAGGATTGCGTCCGACGCGTCAGCGGGTCGCCTTGGCCGAACTGTTGGTCGGCGATGGTCGCCATCGCCACGTGACCGCAGAAAGCTTGTTTGAATCGGCAAAGATGAACGGTGATGCCGTATCTCTTGCAACGGTTTACAACACTTTGCGTGCGTTCTGCGAAGCCGGTGTTTTGCAGGAAATTACCGTGGACGGGTCGAAAAGCTATTTCGATACCAACACGCATGATCACCCACATTTCTTCTGGGAGGATGAGGGCCGCCTCAGCGATGCGCCCTCGGACCAGTTAGTGATTCAACGTCTGCCTGACGCGCCTGAAGGTGTTGAGATTGCGTCTGTAGACGTCGTGATCCGACTGCGAAAAAAGTAATCTCATATTCTTAGTCCGATTAGCGCGTTTTCCGCGTCTGAGATCTGCGTGTCCGTGGGGCCGGTGCCGTGTCGTGCCAATACGACTGGTTCAGTTGCGAACAGTTCAGAGACAGGTATGGATTTGAGTGATTTTCCATCATAGCTGATATTTGCAGGAGGATCGGCATAGCTGACTGCGATGCCTTCTTTATTCGCGGCGAGGCTACGTTGAATCTCTAGCGAGGCAGCCCGGTGCGCAATCGTCGGGTTTTCTCCAATCTGTCGAAACAGGCTCAATACATGCTGCGCCGATAGACCTTCTTCCGAAAGGATAAGCGGATAGGCGGCCAAATCGGTCAGAGAAACCTTAGTCTGCGAGGCCAGAGGGTGATCAGGAGACAGCAAAGCGTTCGGCGTGCTGTCGAATAGAGTTTGCCGCGTGAAGCTTGCATCCATGCTTAGACCGTATGTCAAAGCCAAATCTATCTGTCCATCGATCAGGCCAGTGATCAGCCCCTCGAAGCTGTCCACTTTGTAAGACAGTGACACGTTCGGCAGTTCGGCGCGTAGAAGGCGCATAGCGCGTGCCAACAGGAATGGGGCCAGATCGACAAAGCACCCGAGTCTCAGACGTGCCTTCGCATTGTCTGTTTCTGCTGCATTTTCCAATCGGGCAGCGCTGGCCAGAAGTGTTTCGGCCTCTTCAATAAAACGGCGCCCTTGCGGTGTCAGCGCCATTGCCGCGCCGCGTCTACGCGCAAACAGGGGATAGCCCAATTGTTCTTCGACCCGTGTCAGCGCATTTGACAGCGCAGGTTGCGAGACATTCAGGTGCTGTGCAGCGGCAGACAAGCTGCCATGCCGTCCGATAGCGCAGACATATTCGTATTGGCGCAGCGAGATATATAACATGAAGTTAAGTGTATCTTCTAAAGTTATGACTTGAACAGGGGGCATGGTCATGTGCAGATCAATCAATCCCACAGCGCGGAGGCAGACATGACGCACCCACTGGTCACGCAAGAGATGATCGATACCTATCAGCAGGACGGCGTTGTCCTGATCAAGGGGCTGTTTGCCGACTACGTTGAGACCCTGCGCGCAGGCGTTGCCGCGAATATGGCCGAGCCGGGCCCTTATGCGTCTGAAAACAAGAAGCAGGGGGAAACCGGCCTGTTCTTTGACGACTACTGCAACTGGTCGAGGATTGATCAATTCCGCGATGTAATTGAAAACTCCCCAGCGGCAAAGGTCGCGGCGGACCTGATGAAGTCCAATTACGTCCAGATGTTCCACGACCATGTTCTGGTGAAAGAGCCTGGAACGTCGATGGCAACCCCATGGCATCAGGACGGGCCATATTACTTTGTCGAAGGGCGGCAGACCATCAGCTTTTGGTCGCCTTTAGACCCCGTTAGGCAAGCAACGCTGCGCTGCGTGGCCGGATCGCACAGGTGGGAAAAAGAGGTGCTGCCAACCCGATGGGTCAGCGAGGAAGGGTTTTTCCCAGACGAAGGCCAATATATCCCCGTCCCAGACCCGGATGCCGAAGGCATGAAGGTTGTGGAATACGAGATGGAGCCGGGCGACGCGGTGGCGTTCAACTATCGCACGTTGCACGGCGCGCGCGGGAATCACTCCGAAAGCCGTCGTCGGGCATTTTCCTTGCGTCTGGTGGGGGATGATGCGCGCTATGTTGAACGCCCTGGGCGTACGTCTCCGCCATTTCCCGGCCATGATATGACCCCCGGCCAACGCCTGCGCGAAGATTGGTTTCCGGTGTTGCTTGAGCGCTAGAATTTGATCAGAACCACTGACCCGATTCAATGAGCCCCAGATCAAGCAACTGCGATGATCCCCACTGGAAAGGGACTGAATTGCGCCAGCAGAATGTTGGAATATCAAAGGTGGAGCCAGCGTTGCTTTTCAGGGCCTTGGCTGCACGGAATGAGCACACGGCGGCGGTCATGTTGTTGTGCCACGGGCAGGAATAGGTGTTGTATTCCGGATCGTTGAACGTGTGATCTGAGCGCAGTTCCAACCCCTTTCGGGATTTGAAAATCGCAATCCGATCGATGCGTCGGCGCTCATAAGGGATGTGATCCTCAAAACGCCAGCGTAGACCGCCGGACATGTCCAATTGCCGTTCGACGGGGTGACCTTTGGCATCGTGACGGGTGTGGGCGTAGTAACCTGTACTGTCCAGCATTGCGCGATCTGGGGCGACTCCGTTCGGAAACGCGTTCAGGTCATCGGCATATAGATCGATGACATAGCTCAGCATTGCATCGCGGCGTTCTTCGGCGTGAAAGGCCAGAAACTCACCTACTGTGCGGGTCTCGCAAAACGGAAAGAACAAATACTCCGCGTTGTAGCAGTAATACATCCAGAGATCAGGAGCGGTCTGGATAATCTTATTTATAGCGTCGAATACCATCTTGCCGGGCACGCATGTCATCGTAACGCGGTGAATGCGCTCGGACAATTCAGCATCCAAAGCAAAGCCCTCTGGCATGAAGGCGATCACTGACTTGAACCCGAGTTGCAGATGATGTCGGATGGTTCCGTCGACCTCGACTGTATCCTCGGCGAAGATCAGCGCGACGGGCCCTTTGGCCAGTGCAGATTTGCCTGAAGTCAGAAAAACGTCGAGTGAGTCGTATTGCATTGCCTGTCCGGTTCCACTTGGCTGGAATCTGCGGTCAAAATCGGGTATCCGCCTCGGCATTGCAAGCGGCGTTCGTTGGGTATAGACGACGCCGATCCCGCGAAAGCAAAGGCCATACCCATGTCAGAACCCAAAAAGCTCTACATTAAGACCTATGGTTGCCAGATGAACGTCTATGACAGCGAGCGCATGTCCGAGACGCTGGGTGGGCAGGGCTATGTCGAAACCAAAAGCCCCGATGACGCGGATATGATTCTGTTGAACACCTGCCATATCCGGGAAAAGGCAGCCGAAAAGGTGTATTCCGAACTTGGTCGGTTCAAAGGTCTGAAAGCGGAAAAACCCGATCTGAAAATTGGTGTTGCGGGATGTGTTGCGCAGGCCGAAGGCGAAGAAATTATGCGTCGCCAGCCTTTGGTTGATCTTGTCGTTGGGCCGCAAAGCTATCACCGCCTGCCCGAGATGGAGGCGAAAACGCGAACCGGTGCCAAGGCGTTGGACACAGATTTCCCCGAGGAAGACAAGTTCGAGAAACTGAAGAACCGCCCCAAGGCCAAGCGTGGCCCGACGGCGTTTTTGACAGTGCAAGAAGGTTGCGACAAGTTCTGTGCGTTCTGCGTGGTGCCTTATACTCGTGGTGCTGAGGTTAGCCGCCCTGCAGATCGTATCATCCGTGAGGCACATGACCTGGTCGAACGCGGCGTGCGCGAGATCACCCTGCTAGGGCAAAACGTCAATGCCTATCACGGTGCAGGTCCGAACGGAGATATGACTCTGGCTGGTCTTATTTGGGAGCTGAACAAGGTCGACGGGCTGGAGCGTATCCGGTTTACCACCTCGCACCCCAATGACATGGCTGATGATCTGATCGAGGCACACGGGACCTGCGAAAAGCTAATGCCGTATCTGCATTTGCCGGTGCAATCCGGCTCGGACCGCATTCTCAAGCGCATGAACCGAAGCCACACGGCTGAAAGCTATCTGCGTTTGATCGAACGCATCCGCGCAGCGCGTCCCGATATTGTGATGTCGGGTGATTTCATCGTCGGGTTCCCAGAAGAGACCGAAGAGGATTTCCAAGCTACATTGGATTTGGTTGAACAGGTCAAATACGGCTATGCGTATTCCTTCAAGTATTCAACGCGCCCCGGTACTCCGGCAGCAGAGCGCCCCCAAGTCGATCCGCAAGCGGCGGATGACCGCCTACAGCGCCTGCAGGCACTTATCACCCAGCATCAGCGGGAAATTCAGGACGAGATGGTCGGGCGAAAGGTCCGCGTTCTGTTCGAAAAAACCGGCCGCTTACCAGGCCAGATGGTTGGAAAATCCGAGTATTTGCATTCGGTTCACGTGTCCAACGCAGATGTCGCTGTTGGCGAGCTGCGTGACGTGATGATAACCGATTCCGGCGCAAACTCACTGGCCGGGGCGCTGGTTTGACCTTGTAGGTTTGCACCGTGCGAAAGCCATAGTTAACGTCTGTTCCAAAATTTTACCCTTGATTTACCCCAGAGAACTATGGTCCGAGAAGTGTTAAGTTTTTTTGGGCGCTGGGGTTGTGCGTTCAAAAGTGTCCAGCTGTGTGCCGAAGCGGCTGCCGCAGGTTGGGACGATGGGAGGGTACGAGTGCGATTTATAAAGCGTTACTATCGACCGAATAGCCGATATGTTCTTTCGGCGGTTCTGATGTTTTCACTTTTTTCCGGCGCAACGACCGCGGGCAACCTGGAAGAGGGTTTAACCGAACCGCCAGTCGTCAGTCCAAAACGGTTCGGCAGTGATGTTAGCGCATTCTATTTAGGTCTTAGCGGTGGCCACGCCTCGGGCACTTCAGACCGATTTGGATTGCGAACGCCGGCAGATGTGTTCAGAATTGGTGATTTGGACCTAAGTGGTGGTTACGTCGGCATACGGGGCGGTTGGCGTGGTGTGCTGCCTGCTATGGGTGGGCGTGACTACGTCTACGGGTTCGAATTGGGCTATGACACGGGTACGATTGATGATGACGTATCGACCGAAATTGGCAGTACTACGGTTTCCGGCGGTTCAGAGGTTTCGGACATTCTGTCTATACGATTTCGTAACGGCCTGACCAACAAACGTGGCTCGACTTTGTACTTTTTATCAGTGGGTTACGTACAAGGCGACGTTAAAACGACGAACGACTTAGATTTCGGAACGGGCACGCAACGCTTTGAAGAAAGTGACAATCGCGGCGGATTTTCGGCCAGTATTGGTGTTGAACACGCATTGAATGAGGATTGGTCGATCACGGGTGAGTATGAATATGTTCAGTTTGACTCGAAAACCGTTGAATTCGATAGCGGGTTTTCGACGAAATCCACGCCAAGTTACCGCGGTCTAAGGTTCGGACTGAACTATACGTTTTGACGGCTCACCTTTCAGAAAATTCTGGCCTAAATCGGCGGTTTTGCCATCCATTGATGAATTTTTGAATCTGTGGCTTGCGCCCACCAAGAAATGTTGTCTACGCTCAGCGTGTAACGCCAAGACAGGAGAACGGATTGGCCATCGGTGCCCTTAACCCACCGCAAAGTGACATGCCCCAACGCGAGGCGTTTGTTGAATTCCCTGACAACCGGTTGTTGATTGATCTGTGCGGCGAGTATGACCGCAATCTGACCGATATCGAACACAAGCTGTCCGTCCAGATCGTGCGCCGTGGCAACCAGTTGGTTGTTATGGGCGACGAGGAAGCCCAAAAACAAGCGATCGAGGTGTTGCAGGCGCTTTACACCCGATTGGAAGGAGGCCGCGACGTAGAGGCAGCCGACGTTGACCGAGAATTGCGGATGGGAGGTTCGGAACAGGGAACCGGGAGCCGCGATGGCGACCAGCTTGAGATGTTCAGAGGTGGCACGGTCGAGATCAAGACCCGAAAAAAGCTGGTTGAGCCGCGCACAGATGCACAAAAAGCCTATGTCCAATCTTTGTTCAACAACGAGTTGGCCTTTGGGATTGGTCCTGCCGGTACTGGTAAGACTTACCTGGCCGTTGCCGTAGGCGTTTCTATGTTCATTGGCGGGCATGTGGACCGGATCATCCTCAGCCGTCCGGCCGTCGAGGCCGGGGAAAAGCTGGGTTATCTGCCGGGTGACATGAAGGACAAAGTCGATCCCTACATGCAGCCGCTTTATGACGCGCTGAACGACTTTCTTCCGGGCAAGCAGTTGGCCAAGCTGATCGAAGAAAAACGAATCGAAATCGCGCCTTTGGCCTTTATGCGTGGTCGGACATTGGCTAACGCCTTCGTCGTGCTGGATGAGGCACAGAACGCCACGACGATGCAGATGAAGATGTTTTTGACCCGTTTGGGAGAGGGAAGCCGCATGGTGATTACTGGCGACCGATCTCAGGTGGACCTGCCGCGTGGCGTTCAGTCGGGCCTGGCGGATGCCGAACGTCTGTTGAAGACGATTCCGAACATCAGCTTCAACTACTTCACCTCGAAAGACGTGGTGCGCCACCCGCTTGTCGCCGCCATAATCGAAGCGTATGAGGCAGACTCAGGTCGCGAGACGGGATAAACGTCTGGGGCTGAAGGCTTTTAGGCGTGGTCAAATGAACCTTGAACTAACAATTGAAGATGAGCGCTGGCAGGAGCTAGAGCCATTGGCGACGCGTGCCATAGAGGCGGTTCTGGATCATTGTGATCTGGATGCAGATCTGTGCGAAATCAGCGTATTGGCTTGCGGTGATGCGCGGATCGCAGAGTTGAATGCTGAGTTTCGGGAAAAGCCAACACCAACCAATGTACTCAGTTGGCCAGCCGAAGACTTAGCTGCCGATCAGCCAGGAACCGCCCCAGGTCAGCCTGAGCCCGACTTTACTGGCGAAATCGCACTGGGGGATATCGCAATCTCCTACGATACCTGCGCGCGTGAGGCGGAAGAAGCTGGGAGACCAATGGATGATCATGTCACCCATTTGATCATTCACGGAACGTTACATTTGCTGGGATATGATCACATTCGTGACCCTGACGCCACTTTGATGGAGGGCGTAGAAGTCGCTATACTTGGCAAAATGGGTATAGATGACCCATATAATGCGTACTAAGGGCCATTTTGGCCGATAATTTGGAACAGGACTATGGGCGATACAGACGGCAGTTCTATGGCGGCGCAGGGCGCGCAACCGGAGAACAGCGGTGAAAAAGAGAAAGCCGGATTTTTTTCTCGAATAGTGGACGCGTTTTCGCCGCACGGCGAGGACGAGGTCCACGAAAGCAATGGGCGCGAGGTCGACAAAGTGCAACCTCGTGGCATGATCAACCTGCGAAGGATGCGCGTTGAAGACGTTGCTATTCCAACTGCCGAGATCATTTCTGTTCCCTCGACCATCGCAAAGGACGAACTGGCGCAGGTCTTCCGTGACAGCGGGTTATCGCGAATTCCTGTTTATGAGGGCACGCTAGATACGCCTTTGGGATTTGTTCATCTCAAAGACTTTGCGCTGACCCACGGGTTCAATGGCACGTCGTCCGAATTTGATTTGGTCTCAATGCTGCGGACATTACTGTTCGTGCCGCCTTCGATGCCGATTGGTGTTCTGATGACCAAGATGCAGACCGAACGCCGCCACATGGCACTGGTGATTGACGAATACGGTGGCGTCGACGGGCTTGTGACCATCGAGGACCTGATTGAGCAGGTCGTTGGTGAAATCGCCGACGAACATGACGCGGATGAAGATCAGTTGTGGGTTCAGGAAAAACCCGGATGCTATGTGGTTCAGGCCCGCGTTCCGCTAGAAGAGTTCGAGGCCGAGATTGGGCGTTCGTTGACCAGTCACGAAGATGTGGACGAAGAAGAGATCGAAACTCTCGGTGGTCTGGTCTTCATGCTGTCGGGCCGGGTGCCTACGCGGGGCGAGGTTGTTCAGCATCCTGAAGGTCCTGAATTTGAGATCATCGATGCCGATCCGCGCCGGATCAAGCGCTTGCGCGTTATGCTTCCGGATCTCGTTGGATGAACCTTGCAAAGGGCTGGCCATTTTGGCTGAGGTTCGCGTTGGCGGCCCTGCTGGGTGCGCTGGCCGCTTTTGGGCTGGCACCATTCGGCCTGTGGGGCGCAACTCTGGTCGCTCTGGTGCTGCTGGCACCACTGTTTTTGTCGACTGAAACACGGGGCAGGGCAGCTTGGATTGGTTGGGCTTTCGCCACCGGGTATTTCGCAAATAGTCTAAGCTGGATTGTTGAGCCATTCTTTGTCGATGCAGAACGTCACGCCTGGATGGCCCCATTTGCACTGGTGCTCATGGCGGGCGGGTTGTCATTATTTTGGGCTCTTGCGTTTTGGTGTGCAAGAAAGCCGCGCGTTGATGCCGTCTCGCAGGCGATCTTTCTGGCAGTGGCAGTGTCTTTGGCGGAATTTGCCCGCGGGTATGTTCTGACAGGTTTTCCGTGGGCGGGGTTGGCGCAGGTTTGGGTCGGGACTCCTGTGGCACAGCTATTGTCCCTATTCGGGCCTTATGGGCTGGGCGCAGTGACGCTGTTGGCGACGTTGCCATTGGGCGCGGCGTTGACGCAGCGCAATGGATTTGTTGTTCCGCTTTGCCTGACTGGCGGTGCCGCCGTTTTGGTCGCGGTTTACGCCACAACGCGCCCGTCTGTTTTTGAAACTGAAAACGTAGTGCGCTTGGTCCAACCCAATGCGCCTCAACACCAGAAATGGGACCCGGACTATGCGCCGATCTTCTTTGCTCGGCAGATTGAATTCACCGCCGCACAGCCAAGGCCGGATTTGATCGTTTGGCCTGAAACCTCTGTACCTGCATGGCTGGGAAGCGCACAGCCCTATCTGGACGTTGTTGTGGATGCGGCACAAGGAACACCTGTTTTTCTTGGCATCCAACGAGGTGACGGACCGCGTATCTATAATTCGATGATCTATTTGGACGAGGCGGGCCAGCAACAAGGGCTATATGACAAGCATCACCTTGCGCCGTTCGGGGAATACGTACCATTCGGAAATTTGATGGCAAAGTTCGGTATCCATGGGATGGCCACCACGGCAGGCCATGGGTTCAGCGCTGGGCCGGGGGCCGCACTGGTGGATGCCGGCAAGCTAGGGAAGGCTTTGCCTTTGATCTGTTACGAAGCCGTTTTTACTCAGGATGTCCTGTCCGCTCCGGGTCGTGCCGATTTCCTGTTGCAGATCACCAATGACGCTTGGTTCGGGACCTGGTCAGGTCCGTATCAGCATCTCGCACAAGCACAGATGCGGGCAATCGAGCAGGGGCTGCCGATGATGCGTTCGGCCAATACCGGAGTGTCGGCGATGATTGACCCATTGGGACGAATTACCACGTCGCTGGCACTTGGCCAGGCGGGGTTCATAGATGCCAAGCTGCCTAAGCCGTTAGCTCGGACTGTATACTCCAAAGTCGGTGATCTTCCTGTCTTTGCTCTTTTGTTAGCCCTGTATGCATTGCTGTGGCGCAACGCCCGACGAGAGAACGCGTAAATACCGATTGACCCTTTGTTTAGGTCCGCGTATCCCCTCGAATGCCCGTCACAACGGCTTCCTGGCGTGATGGGGAAATCTTAATGGAGCACATTCATGTCCCGACAGAACTACACTTTTACTTCGGAGTCCGTTTCCGAAGGGCACCCGGATAAGGTTTGCGATCGTATTTCGGATGCCGTACTTGACGCCTTTCTGAATGAAGAACCCGAAGCACGCGTGGCGTGCGAAACCTTTGCTACGACCGACCGTGTCGTCATTGGTGGAGAAGTAGGTCTGTCTGATCAGGAAAAACTGCACGACTACATGGGCCGAATTGACGAGATCGCGCGCGACTGTATCAAAGATATCGGTTACGAGCAGGACAAGTTTCACCACGAGACCGTCGAGGTGACGAACCTGTTGCACGAACAATCCGCCCACATCGCACAGGGCGTTGATGCGTCTGGCAACAAGGACGAAGGTGCCGGTGATCAGGGTATCATGTTCGGGTACGCGACAACCGAAACGCCGGCCCTAATGCCTGCCCCGATCCAGTATTCCCATGCAATCCTGCGCCGTTTGGCCGAGGTCCGTAAGAACGGCACAGAACCTGCCCTGGGACCGGACGCAAAATCCCAGTTGTCGGTGATCTATCGCGATGGCAAGCCGGTCGGCGTTAGTTCCATCGTGCTGTCGACCCAGCATCTGGATGAGTCACTGACGTCAGACGACATTCGCGCCATCGTCGCGCCCTACATCACCGAAACCCTGCCTCATGGCTGGTTGACTGCCGAGACCGAGTGGCACGTCAACCCGACCGGCAAGTTCGTCATCGGCGGCCCGGATGGCGATGCGGGCCTGACCGGTCGCAAGATCATTGTAGACACCTATGGTGGTGCAGCCCCGCACGGCGGTGGCGCATTCTCGGGTAAAGATCCGACGAAGGTGGACCGTTCGGCAGCCTATGCCGCGCGCTATCTGGCCAAGAACGTGGTCGCCTCAGGCATGGCCGACCGCTGCACTATCCAATTGAGCTATGCGATTGGTGTATCCAAACCCCTATCGATTTACGCCGACACGCACGGAACCGGTCAGATCGCTGACGCCGTGATCGAAAAGGCCGTTGGGCAGGTGATGGATCTTACCCCGCGCGGTATTCGTGAGCATCTGCAGTTAAATAAGCCGATCTACCAGCGCACCGCAGCCTACGGCCATTTCGGACGCCAGCCAGATGCGGATGGCGGTTTCAGCTGGGAACGCACTGATCTGGCCGACGCGCTGAAATCAGCGGTCTGATTCAAAATAAACTAAAGCGCGTCGAAACCGGCGCGCTTTTTTCGTTGTCGCACTGGGGTTGCAACACTGCGACCTGCGCAGTATGGGCACCGCCATGAGTACCCAGACACCACAACGCCCTCGCAGAAACTTCTATGGCCGCTTGAAGGGCAAGACCTTGAAGCAGAGTCAAAAGACGTATCTGAGCGAAGACCTCGACGCCCTGTCGCCTGGCGCGGTGGATTGGGAGACCAACCCCGAACGCAATCCGCTAGACCTGCAAGCTTTGTTTGGTGGCAAGGATGTCTGGCTTGAGGTCGGCTTTGGCGGCGGCGAGCATTTGGTTCATCAAGCCGCCAACAATCCCGATATCGGCATCATAGGGGCCGAACCTTACATCAACGGCGTCGCCATGCTGCTGGGCAAAATCCGCAAGGCAGGCGTTGAAAACCTTGCCGTACATCCCGGTGATGCGCGTGACCTGTTCGACGTGCTGCCCGAGGCCAGCATCTCGCGCGCCTTTCTTTTGTATCCCGACCCATGGCCCAAGACGCGGCACCATCGTCGCCGCTTTGTGACACAGGAACATTTGGAGCCGCTGGCCCGCGTGCTAAAGCCGGGCTCGATCTTTCGTGTAGCGACTGACATTCCCGACTATGTTCGCCAAACGCTGGAAGAGGTTCCGCGCGCCGGATTTGAATGGTTGGCTGAGCGTCCGACAGACTGGCGCGAGCCGTGGGATGATTGGATGTCCACACGATATGAACAGAAGGCGCTGCGTGAAGGTCGGACACCACATTACCTGACCTTCCGGCGGACCGGGGCCTGATCCGCGTCAAATTTCTGTAATCCTGATCGCTATGTTAAGCTGAGCGCGCCAGCGTTTATTTTTAGCATACGTTTTTTCAGGGTTATCATGTCTGACATTCAGATCACGAACTGCCACACGCATTTATTTCACTCGTGCCATGTGCCCGAGGACTATCCGTATCCGGCGCTAAAACCGTTCAAAAAGATGCCTTGGCTGATAAAGGCACTGTCTTTCGGCGCGCGCCTGATTGGGCAACATGCAGTCGCTGAAAAGCTGGATCGTTTGTACCGCTTCCAACAAGAGACGGACGAAGACAGTCAGCGCGATATTCTGGACAATCTACGTCGACACTATCCCGGTAACACCCGTTTCGTTGTTTTGCCAATGGAGATGTCGGCCTTTGGGTTCGGCGCGCCAGAGGTGCTACTTAGTGCGCAACATGACGAGTTGGCCAAACTGTCTGGCGATCCAGAAGTCGGTCGTTCCGTGATCCCTTTTGCAACGATTGACCCGCGCGCTGATCCACAGGCAAGGGAACTCTGGCGCGCGATAGACGACCTTAGATTCCGTGGTGTAAAGCTCTATCCGCGATTGGGCTTTGCACCCAACGACCCAGTTCTGATGCAGCACGTGTATCCGCGCCTAGAGGAAATGAACCTTCCCGTGATGTCGCACTGTTCGCGTGGTGGTGTGCAGGGACGCAATCTTTCGGACTATTGGGCTGACCGCTACACGGAACCGGACGCCTTTATTCCGGTAATGCGCGCGCATCCCAAGCTTCGGGTTTGCCTAGCGCATTTTGGAGGGCAGCGCGATTGGGATGCTTACGTCAACCCGGATCGTGAGAACCCTTTGGAGGATGCGTTCAACCGGAACTGGCAGGTCGCTATACGACGTATGATCGGCAGCGGAGACTATCCAGGTCTGTGGACCGACATTTCGTATACACTCTTCCAGTTCGAGGATTACGCCCCGTTCTTGCGCATCTTCCTGACGGGCGATGATCAGGCGAGTGAGCGCCTAAGGTCTCGGGTACTGTTCGGATCGGATTACTACATGACACGACAAGAGGCGCTGTCGGAAAAGGCGGTTTGTATCCGATTGCGAAATGCGCTGGGAGAAGAGATCTTCCGGCAGATCGCCGAAGAAAATCCTGCAAAATGGCTAGGGGAGGCCTGACAGACGGTTTCGCGTCAAAGCGACGCCGCATTGCTGCTGGACCATCCGCCCCCAATTCGCTAATCGGCTTGAGCACTGATAGCGCAAAAGGAGCCTCCATGTCCGGACACGGCACGCCCATCCCGATGACCTCGCATCCCTGCGGCCCGCTGACTGGCACAGCAGAGGTGCCGGGTGACAAGTCGATCTCCCACCGGTCCTTGATCCTAGGCGCGATGGCGGTTGGCGAAACCAAGATTTCGGGCCTGCTAGAGGGCGAAGATGTTCTAGATACAGCCAAAGCGATGCGTGCATTCGGTGCCGAGGTGACTGATCACGGCAACGGTGAATGGACGGTGCATGGTGTGGGTGTCGGCGGTTTTGCTGAACCCGATCAGGTGATCGACTGCGGAAATTCGGGCACGGGCGTGCGGCTAATCATGGGCGCAATGGCAACCTGTCCTATCACCGCGACTTTCACGGGGGATGCTAGTCTAAACAAACGCCCTATGGCTCGGGTCACCGATCCGCTGGAACTTTTCGGCACGCAATCGGTAGGCCGTTCGGGTGGGCGATTGCCGATGACTATCGTAGGTGCGGCAGAACCCGTGCCAGTGCGTTATGAAGTTCCAGTGCCGTCAGCACAGGTGAAATCTGCCGTTCTGCTGGCCGGTTTGAATGCACCGGGCAAGACCGTTGTGATCGAGAAAGAGGCAACGCGAGACCACTCCGAGCGGATGCTGGCGGGCTTTGGTGCTGAAATCACCGTCGAAGATACTGATGAGGGTCGGGTTATAACGCTAACCGGTCGCCCCGAGTTGAAACCGCAAGTCATCGCTGTACCGCGTGATCCGTCCAGCGCGGCCTTTCCTGTGTGTGCGGCCTTGATCACGCCGGGCTCGGACGTGTTGGTGCCCGGTATCGGCCTGAACCCGACACGGGCAGGCTTGTTTACCACGCTGCGCGAGATGGGCGCCGATCTTACCTATGAGAACGAGCGCGAAGAGGGTGGTGAACCTGTTGCCGACCTGCGTGCCAAATACTCGCCCAACATGAAGGGTATCAACGTGCCGCCTGAGCGTGCGGCTTCGATGATCGACGAATATCCGGTTCTGTCCGTGGTCGCAGCAAATGCCACTGGCACCACGATGATGGGTGGAGTGAAAGAGCTGCGCGTCAAAGAAAGCGACCGGATCGACGCCATGGCAAAAGGTCTGCGCGCCAATGGCGTTACCGTAGATGAGGGCGAAGAATGGTGGTCGGTCGAAGGGCTGGGCATTGGCAACGTCCCCGGCGGCGGCACCTGCGAAAGCTTTCTGGATCACCGCATCGCCATGTCATTCATGGTGATGGGCATGGGTGCGAAAACTCCGGTTTCCGTAGATGACGGTGGACCCATCGCGACCTCATTCCCGATTTTTGAACCTCTGATGGCGGCGTTGGGTGCCAAGGTCGAACGTGCATGAGTTTTACGGTCGCCATTGACGGCCCAGCAGCGGCTGGCAAGGGAACGATATCCAAGGGGGTCGCAGCGCATTTTGGCTTTGCGCATCTGGATACGGGTTTGCTGTACCGAGCTGTTGGTCGTCGGACGCTAGAAGGGATGGGTCCAATCGAGGCTGCAAAGGCACTGACCTCTGATGAACTAGAGCAAGGGGATTTGCGGACGGCTCAGATTGCTCAGGCGGCTTCGAAAGTCGCAGTGATACCTGAGGTTCGCGCAGCCTTGGTGGACTTCCAACGCGCCTTTGCCCGGCGGGACGGAGGAGCGGTTCTGGATGGGCGCGATATTGGAACGGTGATTTGTCCAGAGGCCGAAGTTAAGCTTTTCGTAACCGCAAGTGCTGAGGTTCGGGCGGAACGCCGCTTTCTGGAATTGAGTGCCAAGGGTGCAGACGTCACGCCCGAGCAGGTGTTGTCCGATGTGCGTGAGCGTGACGCGCGGGACGCCGAGCGCAGCACCGCACCTATGAAACCTGCCGATGACGCGGTTCTGTTGGACACGTCTGACCTGAGTATTGATGCGGCGCTGGCTCAGGCCGTGGCGTTAGTTGAACACAGGCGCACCGCGGCTCGATAGTACCGCGGAGCAGGGCGACGATCGGGTGCTATAGATCAAAGCGTTCATTCGTTTTCAGGATCGGGTCGGCGTGTAGGCCAACCGATGCAACAAAGCTCATTGGCCGGTTCTGAGTGAGCTGTTGCAGCGAGCATGACAAACCCTGCAGATCGTGCGGAACCGTGGCTACGCAAGACATACTCTTCACCAAGCTGTGTTTGGTCAGAGCCCGAATGGGTTTCTATGGTTGATGTGTATCCTGCAGGAGAGACGCGATGATCCGACTAGCCATGATGTTGATTTTTCTGGCCGGAGGTCTGGCAGCACAGGAAAATCCCGAGACAGAGCCCCCAATGGACTACGAACGCTTGGGCAAGATTATCTTTGCGCTCGACCCCGAAGCGCAACCCCAAGGTCCCGGCTTTCAACTGATGGTTTCAGATGTCCCGGTGCTGGTGATCACGGACCCTAACGCGGACAGAATGCGTGCTATGGTTCCGATCCGTAGCGCCGAAGGTCTTACGACTGAAGACATGCAGCGTATGATGCAGGCCAATTTCGATACAGCTTTGGACGCGCGCTATGCGATTGCCAATGGGACATTATGGGCCGCGTTTATTCACCCATTGTCGCCGCTGGAAAAGGATCAACTCATCTCAGGGTTGGCGCAGACCGTGAACATCGCAAAGACCTATGGTTCGCTATATTCCGGCGGAGCGCAGCAATTTGGTGGTGGTGACAGCGGGAACTTGCAACGCGAATTGATCGAGGAGCTGCTGAAGAAGGGCGAAGAAATCTGAACCTGCCTACCTTTTAGGTAAGAACGCCTTGTACCCATTTTTATATTATGTGATATCATCACAAAGGGTGAAGGCGGAGTGCATTCATTGCAAGTTCAACGATGTGCTGCCAGCGGCGGTCAAGTGGCCAGAGGCGGCGTGAGAAAAGGGCGCAATTTAAGCAGCACCTTGAAGCGGCGTCGGCGACGTATGTCTCCAATGCAAGCCTTTGACGCTTTACCGCCAGAGCTTAGGCGCTGGCTTGCTGCTGCCTGTCTTCCTTGGAGCGCAGAATCGGCTCGGAAAATCTGGAACGCAGCAGGTGGTTCTACGAATCCAGAAAACGCCATATCCCGGCTGAACGTCATTGAACGGTCGATGTTGCAGAAGGACGCCCGTATTTGGCAGAGCACTAACAGCCGTTAATGCGCCGAACACCCAGCATTTATTGGTATAGCACTTGCACATTCCGGGAATTCGGCCTATACGCGCGCTGTCTGAACAAGGGCGGTTAACGTCTGGATGACGTATCTGAGCAGGGCCGGGTTACCTCGGCCCTTTGTGTTTGTTTGCTCATATGCGTTCCGGGTCACGCCTGAGGACATCATGAATCAAGACCGGCGGAGACAACCGCTCGGCCAGTAAAAACGTTATGTAAAGGAAAACAACGCCACATGGCTAACGCATCCATGGAGGAATTCGAAGCCCTCCTGAATGAAAGCTTCGAAATGGACACACCCGAAGAGGGTTCTGTTGTCAAAGGCAAGGTTCTGGCGATCGAAGCCGGCCAAGCCATCATCGACGTAGGCTACAAAATGGAAGGCCGCGTTGATCTGAAAGAATTCGCAAATCCCGGCGAAGCCCCTGAAATCGCTGTTGGTGACGAGGTCGAAGTTTACCTGCGCGCCGCAGAAAACGCCCGTGGCGAAGCCGTCATCTCGCGCGAGATGGCCCGCCGTGAAGAGGCATGGGACCGTCTGGAAAAAGCATATGCCGACGACCAGCGCGTCGAAGGTGCAATCTTTGGTCGCGTCAAAGGTGGCTTCACCGTCGATCTGGGTGGCGCAGTTGCGTTCCTGCCCGGCTCGCAGGTTGACGTCCGCCCCGTGCGCGACGCTGGCCCGCTGATGGGTCTGAAGCAGCCGTTCCAGATTCTGAAAATGGACCGCCGCCGTGGCAACATCGTTGTTTCGCGTCGCGCCATCCTGGAAGAATCGCGTGCCGAACAGCGTGCCGAAGTTATCGGCAACCTGTCCGAAGGTCAGACCGTCGAGGGTGTCGTCAAAAACATCACCGAATACGGTGCATTCGTTGACCTGGGCGGCGTTGACGGCCTGTTGCACGTCACTGACATGGCATGGCGCCGTGTGAACCACCCGTCCGAGATCCTGACGATCGGCGAAACCATCAAGGTTCAGGTCATCAAGATCAACAAAGACACTCACCGTATCAGCCTGGGCATGAAGCAGCTGCAGGAAGATCCCTGGGATCTGGTTGCTGCCAAGTACCCGCTGGGCTCGGTTCATCAGGGTCGCGTCACCAACATCACCGACTACGGCGCGTTCGTCGAGCTGGAAGCTGGTGTCGAAGGTCTGGTGCACGTGTCCGAGATGTCCTGGACCAAGAAAAACGTACACCCCGGCAAGATCGTTTCGACCAGCCAGGAAGTCGACGTCATGGTTCTGGAAATCGACGGCGCCAAGCGTCGCGTGTCTCTGGGCCTGAAGCAGACTCAGCGCAACCCATGGGAAGTGTTTGCAGAAACACACCCCGAGGGCACCGAGGTCGAAGGCGAAGTCAAGAACATCACCGAATTCGGCCTGTTCATTGGCCTCGAAGGCGACATCGACGGCATGGTCCACCTGTCGGACCTGTCCTGGGACGAGCGTGGCGAGGATGCGATCCAGAACTACCGCAAAGGCGACATGGTTTCGGCCGTCGTTTCGGAAGTTGACGTCGAAAAAGAGCGTATCTCGCTGTCGATCAAAGCCCTGGGCGGTGACAAGTTCGCCGAAGCCGTGGGCGGCGTGAAGCGTGGCTCTGTCATCACCGTTGAAGTGACTGCAATCGAAGACGGCGGCATCGAGGTCGAGTACGAAGGCATGAAGTCGTTCATCCGTCGTTCGGACCTGTCGCGTGACCGTGCTGAGCAGCGCCCTGAGCGTTTCTCGGTTGGTGACAAGGTCGACGTCCGCGTCACCAACGTTGACAGCAAAACCCGCCGTCTGGGTCTGTCGATCAAGGCACGCGAAATCGCCGAAGAGAAAGAGGCCGTGGAACAGTACGGTTCCTCCGACTCGGGCGCATCGCTGGGCGATATCCTTGGTGCAGCGCTGAAATCGGGCGACTAAGCCCGGTGCGCATCCCGAACAAGATTTTCGGCCTCGCACGCAAGTGCGGGGCCGTTTTTGTTGCGAATCAATATGTTCCGAATTCCGGACTTTATTAACCTGTGGTTTACGCATTAGGCGGATAATTCCCGCTCACAAGCAAAAAAACGCGTGAGAATGTGGGAAAATCAAGGCTTTGCACCCAGAGTCGACGTTCCCCCGAACCCGGTTTTTTTCTATACTGTCCAAATAACTAGAGATGGCTAACCAGTCGCCTGGGAGGGTAACGCTTATGATCCGTTCAGAACTGATTCAGAAAATCGCCGATGAAAACCCGCATCTTTATCAACGCGATGTCGAGCGGATTGTGAATACTGTGTTCGAAGAGGTGACTGACGCAATGGCGCGTGGTGACCGTGTGGAACTGCGCGGCTTCGGTGCCTTTTCGGTCAAGCAGCGTGACGCGCGTGTCGGCCGCAACCCTCGCACTGGCGAGACAGTTCAAGTCGAAGAAAAATGTGTGCCGTTTTTCAAAACTGGGAAGTTGCTTAGGGATCGGTTGAACGGTAAAGCCTAGGGCATGATGCGCTACCTTCGATATGCTTTTCTTGCGGTCCTCGGGATCGTGTTGATTTCTGTTTCTCTGGCAAATCGTGAAACAGTTGAACTGACGCTGATGCCTGAGCCTTTTGCCGAGCTTTTGGGCTTTAACCTCAGCACATCGCTGCCGTTGTTCGTGGTCGTGCTGGGTGGTGTCGTCGCGGGCCTGATCATCGGGTTCCTGTGGGAGTGGCTGCGCGAGCATAAACATCGCCGGGATGCATCGGTGAAGAAAAGCGAAGTGCGCAAGCTTGAGCGTGAGGTCAAAAAGCTCAAGAAAAAGCAGAACGAAGGTCAGGATGAAGTGTTGGCCCTTCTTGATGAGGCCAGCTGAGTCAGCGCAATGCCAGAAGTGTCTGTCAAAATCTGCGGCCTAACCGCACCAGATCACGTGCGTTCTGCAGTGGATGCGGGCGCGCGCTATTTGGGATTTAACTTCTTCCCCAAGTCGCCCCGGTACGTTTCACCTGAACAGGCTGCTGAATTGATGGCTTCAGTACCGGTTGGTGTGGCCAAGGTGGCTTTGGTTGTGAATGCCACGGATGAACTGCTTGACAGCATCACGCGAACTGCACCTTTCGACATGCTGCAACTGCATGGCACCGAGACAGTTGAGCGAGTGCGGGAGGTCAAGGATCGCTATGGTCTGCCTGTGATGAAGGTTGTTGGTGTTGCCGACGCCGAGGACTTGGCGGCAATCGACGTCTACAGTGATGTGGCCGATCAACTTCTCATTGACGCGAAAGCCCCAAAAAACGCGGTATTGCCGGGTGGAAACGGATTGGCGTTTGATTGGCGTCTATTGGCTGGGCGCAAGTACTGGCGCAAACCGTGGATGTTGGCTGGAGGGCTGACTCCGGACAACGTGGCCGAAGCGATAAAGGTGACCGGTGCCCAGCAGGTCGATGTTGCATCAGGCGTGGAAAGCGCGCCGGGTGTTAAAGACGCGAGCCTTATCCAAGCTTTTATCGACGCCACGCGGTGATCTGATTACGCGGTGGTTGCGTATCTCCGTTAGGGGAGGGCGCAACCATGCTAGCAGCAATTGGCGGGGTGTCGTTAAAGCACTGGTATTACGGGCCGGAATTGTTCTGGCGCGCCCATCAGGCGCTGATACAGGCGCGAGGTGATCCGCTGTGCTTACGGGCAGATGTGTTCCAACATGAAGGGTTGTATTTTTCACTGAGCGTCTGGCACGACGCTGAGGCCATGCTGACATTTGCGCATTCTGGTCCACATCGCCGTGTCGCGCAGGCGGCTTCGAGACTGGCAAATGTAAGTGAGTTCCACCATTTTCACTGTATTGCCGTGCCTACCAGAGAACAGGCGTTACAAGTCTGGGCGCAGCATTTTGAAGCGGCATAATGATACGTTTTGGCATGGCAAATCCTGTCGCCACCACCTATGAACAACGGGTACGACGAGGGAGACACCCATGGCCAACGATCTTTTCAATTCCTTCATGTCCGGCCCTGACGAAAAGGGCCGCTTTGGTATCTTCGGCGGAAGGTTCGTCAGCGAAACGCTGATGCCTCTGATCCTGTCGCTGGAAGAGGAATATGAGAAAGCCAAGGATGACCCGACTTTCTGGGCCGAGATGGATGATCTGTGGGCGAACTACGTGGGTCGTCCTTCACCGCTGTACTACGCTGAACGTCTGACTCAGCATCTGGGTGGCGCGAAAATCTACCTCAAGCGAGATGAGCTGAACCACACAGGCGCGCACAAGATCAACAACGTTCTGGGTCAGATTATTCTTGCGCGCCGCATGGGTAAAACCCGGATCATTGCCGAGACCGGTGCAGGCCAGCACGGAGTAGCCACTGCCACTGTCTGCGCCAAATTTGGCCTGAAATGTGTGGTCTATATGGGCGCACATGACGTACAGCGCCAAGCGCCGAACGTGTTCCGCATGCGCCTCTTAGGGGCGGAAGTGATTCCCGTAACCTCCGGCCGCGGCACGCTGAAAGACGCAATGAATGACGCGCTACGAGATTGGGTGACCAATGTGCGAGACACGTTCTACTGCATCGGTACTGTTGCCGGCCCGCATCCCTATCCGGCTATGGTTCGCGACTTCCAGTCGATCATCGGCAAGGAAGCCAAAGAACAGATGATGAAGGCTGAAGGCCGCTTGCCTGACACGATCATCGCGGCAATCGGTGGCGGCTCGAATGCGATGGGTTTGTTCCACCCGTTCCTGGACGACAACGACGTTAATATCATTGGCGTCGAAGCTGGTGGTAAGGGCGTGAACGAAAAGATGGAGCATTGCGCTTCGCTGACAGGTGGCCGCCCAGGCGTGCTGCACGGCAACCGGACCTATCTGCTACAGGACGACGATGGGCAAATTTTGGAAGGTTATTCGATCTCAGCTGGTCTGGACTATCCGGGTATCGGACCAGAGCATTCCTGGCTGCATGATATCGGTCGGGCGAACTATGTTTCGATCACCGATAAAGAGGCGCTGGAAGCGTTCCAGCTATGCTGCGCGACCGAAGGCATCATTCCCGCGCTGGAACCCTGCCATGCACTGGCGCATGTGATGAAAATCGCTCCGGATTTGCCCGAGGACCATCTGATTTGCATGAACATGTGTGGACGCGGTGACAAGGACGTTCAGACAGTCGCCAAATATCTGAACTTCGATATGTCGGACACCGAAGGCCGCACGGCAGATTAACAGATCGCTAGTTCTAGAAATTTTTAACCCCCATCTGAAGACAGGTGGGGGTTTTAACTTGCCCAGCCGATTGGCCGGAGGATCAGGCTTTGTCAGCGGCGTACTGCGTAAGAATATCCAGTGGAACCACATCCAGCGCCCGCTGATGGGTTGCTTCAAGATGCACTTTCGGTGCACAGCCCTCATCATGCGCCTGCAGGAAACGTCCAGCGCACAAGCACCAGCTGTCACCGGCTTTCAGTCCGGGGAAATTGAACTCTGGGCGCGGGGTGCTGAGATCGTTTCCCACATATTTGGAAAAGGCCAGAAACTCAGCCGTCATCACTGCACACACCGTATGGCTTCCCTGATCCTCGGGGCAAGTATTGCAGGCACCATCGCGAAAGAACCCAGTCAGTGGATCACGCGAACATGGGGCGAGTACCCCGCCAAATACATTGATACTGTCTTGTTTTTGCATGGGGATATCTTACAGGCTTTCAGCGATTTTGCGGAACATTTCTATGTTGGCTTCGTTTATGCCCGGATCTCGGAACTGACGGTCTGCGCCTGTTGTTACAATCAGGACGCCGCGTGGTTGGTCGAAATATATGTATTGGCCGTAAACGCCTCGAGCCAGAAATTCGCCCTCATGCGCACCAATCGGAATCCACCATTGGTAGCCATAGCCGATTTTTCCAGCTTCGGTCGGAGCGCTGGGTAAAACGGATTCGGCAATCCATTCTTCTGGCACCAACTGCGTACCGTTGTAGGTGCCGTTTTGCAGGATCATCTGACCGAACCGAGCGAAATCTCGGGTGGTGAAATTAAGGCCGCCCAACACAAATGCGACCCCGGCACCGTCGGTCACATAGTAGCCGTCGTATTCCAACCCCAAGGGTTGGATGATCTTCTCGGTCAGCAGTTCGGTCACACTGCGCCCGGTTGCACCTCGGATCACCATGCCGATGACGTGTGTGTCGATCGATACGTATTGCCAAGCCTCACCCGGTGCAACGAAGGTGTCCTGTAGCGACGCCGCGAAGTCGTCCAACTCCCCGCCCAAGGCAACAACCCGGCCCATGCGGTTGATGTCAGAGTTGGGGTCGAAATAATCCTCGTTGAAGGTGACACCGCTTGCCATGTTCAGAACATTTCGGATCGTTGCTCCGTCATATGCGGTGCCCTCCAATTTAGGAGCGTATTTAACTACGGGATCGTCCAGCGACTCGATTGCACCTTCGGCCAGCAAAACACCGAATAAGGCGGACAGATAGCTTTTTGCCACTGACCACGAAATACGCCGATCTTCGGGGCTGGTATCCAAATAATATTCTTCGAACCTTATCTGTCCGTCCTGCATCACCAGCAGCGAAGTTACTGCACGATCTTCGATCCACGTGTCGATACCTGCAGGCAGTTCAAAACCAGGACCATAAGAGAGTTCGGATGTCGGGCCATCGCCACGCGGCAAATTTACCGTCAGGAAGGCTTCATCCATGTTTGAGAAGTTGTGAACGATCTTTTCTTCAGAAAACAAAGAGTTCACTGCCATTAAGCGTTGAAGCTCTTCGCGTTTCCAAAACCCAACAACAACTGCAGCCAACACCAGCATCAGGAGGATGCGCAGCACCCATTTCAACACAGCTTTCATGTTTGCCTCTCCTATCCCTGCTGTATTGGAACTCGTGTCACGTCATTCTTCAATTGAGACGTTACGGCAAAGTGGTCAGTGCTACTTAAACTTGTCCAGCAGCTTTTGCATGGCCGTGCGCTCGTCAGCTTCTGGCGTAGGCGCGGGGTTCCCTGCTGGCTTGGATGCCTCAACGGGTGTTTTTGATGATCGAGGAGGGGCCGTGCGTAGGGCAACTGCATTCATAAACTTGCCGCCATCTCCGTCTGCCAGATAAGCTGCACCATCTGACACGCCACGCAGTACGTCATCCAGCCAATCCGCATCAGCTTTGGCAAAATCGCTGAGAACGTAGGGCGAAACCATTTCTTTCTGGCCCGGATGACCGATCCCCAAACGTACCCGGTCATACGCCGGGCTGATGTGTTCGTGGATTGAGCGTAAACCGTTGTGCCCCGCGTGTCCGCCGCCTGCCTTGACGCGCACCTTGCCGGGGGCAAGGTCTAACTCGTCGTGAAAAACAGTTACGTCGGTCGAGTCCAACTTATAGAACCGCATCGCTTCGCCCACGGACTGGCCCGAGAGGTTCATGAAAGTTTGCGGTTTGACCAGCAACACCTTGTCGCTTCCAAGCCGCCCGTCGGCGATCTCAGCCTGGAACTTGGATCTCCACGGACTAAACCCGTGATCCTCAGCGATCCGGTCTACGGCCATGAAGCCGATATTGTGCCGGTTGCGGGCGTATTTCGATCCCGGGTTCCCCAAGCCGACAAACAGTTTCATTGTCTCGTCCTTGTCCGATGTACGTGGTTGATGGCACGAAATGCCACCCGTTTTCCAGCCCATGTACCAAAAGAAAACGGGGCCCGATTTAGGCCCCGTTTCAAATTCCGGAATGTCGAGTCCGGAGTTATTCTTCTGCTTCTTCCTGACCGACGACTTCAACTTCGTCAGCTGCAACTTCTTCGCCTTCTTCCTCATCGTCGCTGGACGACAGGCCGGTCGGCGCCGAAACGTTTGCAATCACAAAGTCACGGTCGATGGTCGGCTTGGTGCCCTCGGGCAGGTCAACCGCCGAGATGGTGACAACGTCGTTGATCTCCATGCCGGTCACGTCGACGGTGATCTTCTCAGGAATGTCACCGGCGGTGCACATCAGTTCGACTTCGGGGCGGACAACGGTCAGAACGCCGCCTTTTTTGATGCCGGGTGCTTCTTCTTCGTTGATGAACTCAACCGGGATGAACAGCGCGATCTTGGTGGTCCGACGCAGGCGCATAAGGTCCAGGTGGGTCGGCAGGTCTTTGACGACGTCACGCTGAACGTCACGACAGATAACGCGAACGTCTTCGTGGCCTTCAACCTTCAGGTTCCACAGGGTCGACTTGAACCGACCTGCTTTCAGGCGCTTGAACAGTTCGTTAAACGGAATCTGAATCGCCAGCGGGTCTTTGTCGCCACCGAATACAACGCCCGGAACCATGCCGTCGCGGCGTGTTTGACGAGCGGCGCCCTTGCCTGTCCCCGTCCGTTCCAGAGCTACGAGATCAGGAATCTCACCAGCCATGATAAATCTCCAATGTTAGGGCGGGCATCCTCCAAGGCTGTATGCCCGCGTGAAGCCGCGTCCTTAGCTTGATTCATTGTATTTGGAAAGGGCTTTTTGCCCTTTTGTTTCTATGTCTAGGTCAACGCTGCCAGCGGCCGCCGAAGTCTTCGGGGATCAGCAGGTTATGTAGACCCAAGTCGCCGACATTACGCTCACCGCACAGCGCCATTGTTGTGTCCAACTCTTTTTGAATGACATCCAGTGCGGTGGTCACACCCTTTTGCCCCATCGCACCCAGTCCGTAGACAAAGGCGCGGCCGATATAGGTGCCCTTGGCCCCCATTGCGAGGGCTTTTAGAACGTCTTGGCCCGACCGGATACCACTGTCCAAATGAACCTCGATGTCGTCTCCGACTGCATCCATGATTTGCGATAGCATGCGAATAGAACTGAGCGCACCGTCCAGTTGGCGACCGCCGTGGTTCGAGACGATGATGGCATCGGCACCAAGTTTCGCGGCCATTTTTGCGTCTTCAGCATCCAGAATGCCCTTGAGGATGACCTTGCCCCCCCATTCATCCATCAGTTTTTCGACTTTGCCCCAGTCGAGGCTGGGGTCAAACTGTTCGGCTGTCCAAGCACCTAATGAAGAGGCGTCCGAAATACCCTCTACATGGCCAACAATATTACCGAACTCACGTCTTTGCGCGCCCAACATCTCGATACCCCATGACCATTTGGTCATCAGGTTCGCGATGGTTTTGGCCGTCAGCTTCGGAGGTGCGGACAATCCGTTTTTAAGATCTTTGTGCCGTTGACCCAGGATTTGCAGGTCTAGCGTAATCACCAGTGCCGAGCATTTAGCATCCTTCGCGCGCTGGATCAGGCGGCTGACATAGTCCTGGTCCTTCATCGTATAAAGTTGGAACCAGAACGGCTTGTTTGTGTTCTCTGCCACATCTTCGATCGAGTTGATCGACATGGTGGATAAGGTGAACGGTACGCCGAATTCTTCGGCTGCTTTGGCGGCTTTAATCTCTCCGTCCGCGTGCTGCATACCCGTCAGACCGACCGGGGCCAGCGCCACCGGCATCGCGACATCTTCACTGATCATCTGTGAAGCGGTCGAGCGCCCAGCCATGTCCACTGCTACCCGTTGCCGAAGGCGAATATCAGAGAAATCCGTACTGTTTTCGCGAAAGGTTTGTTCGGTCCAACTGCCGCTTTCGGCATAGTCGTAGAACATGCGGGGAACGCGACGTTCATAGATTTGCCGAAGGTCTTCGATAGTAGTGATTACGGGCATGAACCAAGGCCTTTAGTTGAGTGGTTAACTATTTCTAATGGGGCACCCCGTGCGGTGCAATCAGATGCACGTCTGATAAACCGCAGCGGACCAAGCGCCTGCTGCGGTTTTGCTGATTGGAGTTTTCGTCAAAAGATCAGGCTGAGTGTGCGCCGTCGGCCAGACTTCTGACAAAGTCCAGAACCTCGGTCACGGGTTTGCCCGCGGCGATCTGGCTGACAATGGCCGACCCGACTACCGCACCATCGGCCACGCTGGCGATGGCCTGGGATTTCTCGGGCGTGTTGATCCCAAAACCCACAATCACTGGCAGGTCTGTTGCGGATTTGATCCGAGCCACTTCAGGGCCAACATTCGTTGCCTGCGCCTCGGCCGCGCCAGTGATGCCGGTGATTGAAACGTAGTATACGAAGCCCGATGTGTTCTGCAGAACGCGGGGCAGGCGCTTGTCATCGGTGGTCGGTGTCGCCAGGCGGATGAAGTTCAGCCCTGCGGCCTGGGCGGGCAGGCACAATTCTTCATCTTCTTCCGGAGGTAGGTCGACCACGATCAGACCGTCGATACCTGCGGCTTTGGCGTCGGCCAGAAACGTATCAACGCCGCGGTTGTAGATCGGGTTGTAGTAGCCCATCAGTACAATCGGTGTAGTGTCGTCCGTTTCACGGAACGCGCGTGCCAGTTCCAGTGTCTTTTCCAGGGTCATACCCTGTTCCAGCGCCCGTTGACCGGCCGCCTGAATGGTCGGGCCGTCTGCCATGGGATCCGTAAATGGAAGGCCCAGTTCTATCACGTCGACCCCCGCGCCCGGCAAACCTTTTACGACCTCAAGCGAGGTATCGAAATCGGGGTCGCCCGCCATGATATAAGCTACAAAAGCCTTTTTCCCTTCGGCTTTCAGGGCGGCGAACTTGGCGTCAATACGGGTCATCTGCAGTCCTTGCATTCAGAGTTAAACCTGATGTGCAGAAACTTTGCCCGGAAATCAATCCCGCCGGGTCACATTGCCTCAGAACTCGTAATGGTAACGTAGTAGAGCCGAGTCCACGCCCGGATTGTCGTCTTGGGTGCTAGCGTTGGATACATGCGTTATCGCGACCGAAATTTTTTTGCCGCTGTTCAGTGTATACCCGAGGCCCAATAGACTACGAATCTGGAACTCTCCGCCAAGGTCGTTCAATTCATCCCCCTCAGCAAAATATCCGGGCATGACACTGCCTTCCAAAAACCATCGGTCTGCAAAGGTGTAAAACCCAATAAGCCCAATGCCGATGTGAACGTCGCCTGCGGTGTCCACAGTCAACGCACTTCCCCAAGTGGCAGAAAAGCGCGTGGCTTCGTGAAACGGGCTGTGTTGGTATTCAAGCGAGAAGACGGCTTCGTCGGCGGCGGCGTCACCGGAAAAATCGGCATATCCTGCGCCAAAAATAAGTGACTGTGCCTGGCCCGTCTGGGCCATAAGTATCAACGCGACGGTTGCTGCAAAGTTCTTCATACTAGTTAATCACTATACGTTTGATCACAAGGTACTACGTGTTGACCTTAAAGCGCGGGATTCGTTCCGGGCAAGCTCCTCAAGGATGAACATTTCTGTGATGTTGCAAAATGGACTTGCGGGCCAGAACGCAGTCTGCCTTGCGCATTTCCCCGGACCCGCCTAGAAGACGCCGTCGTATCGCTTTAGGAGGCCATCATGGGCTTTAAAATGGGAATCGTGGGTCTGCCGAATGTGGGTAAGTCGACCCTTTTCAACGCGCTGACCAAGACTGCGGCCGCGCAGGCGGCGAATTTCCCTTTTTGCACCATCGAACCCAATGTGGGTGATGTGGCCGTTCCTGATGACCGGCTGGACAAGTTGGCGGCGATTGCCAGTTCCAAACAGATCATCCCGACGCGGATGACATTTGTTGATATTGCCGGTCTGGTCAAAGGTGCTTCGAAAGGTGAGGGGCTGGGAAACCAGTTTTTGGCCAATATCCGCGAAACCGACGCCATCGCCCATGTGCTGCGTTGTTTTGAAGATGGCGACGTAACCCATGTCGATGGCCGCGTTGATCCGGTTGCTGATGCTGACACGATCGAAACCGAATTGATGCTGGCTGACTTGGAAAGCATCGAAAAACGCCGTGCCAATCTGGTTCGCAAACTTAAAGGCAACGACAAAGAAGCGCAGCAGCAAGACCGCCTGCTGGCCGCAGCGCAGGAGATGCTGGAAAACGGTAAGCCTGCACGTCTGGTCGAAGTCTCGGACGAAGACGCCAAAGCGTGGAAGAACCTTCAATTGCTGACCACCAAGCCTGTACTCTACGTCTGCAACGTGTCCGAGGAAGAAGCTGCCGAAGGCAATGAATACTCGGCCAAGGTTGCCGAGATGGCCGCCGCGCAAGGCAATTCTCACGTCATTATCAGCGCCAAGATCGAAGAAGAGATCAGCTTGCTTGAAGAAGACGAAGCGCAGATGTTCCTGGAAGAGATGGGTCTGGAAGAACCCGGCCTCGACCGTCTGATCCGCGCCGGTTACGACTTGCTCAAACTCGAAACTTATTTCACCGTAGGCCCGAAAGAGGCCCGCGCCTGGACCATCCGCACCGGTACGGCGGCTCCACAAGCCGCTGGTGTGATCCACGGGGATTTCGAAAAAGGTTTCATTCGTGCCGAGACCATCGCCTATGACGACTACATCACCGCCAATGGTGAGCAGGGCGCCAAAGAGGCAGGCAAGATGCGGGCCGAAGGGAAAGGCTACATCGTCAAGGACGGCGATGTGATGCACTTCCTGTTCAACACCTGAGTATAGGGCAAGCGCCCGGTCTGTCAGGAGCCGGGCACACTTGATCGGTTAGTCACCCAATCCGAGCTCTTTCCGCATCGTGAAATAGTCCCAGACGACCCAGCTTTCCGCAATCTTTCCATCAGCGATCCGGTCGATCTGAACTCCTGTCCAGTTGACCGGACGACCAGAGGCGGGCAAGCCAAGATAGGCCCCTTGCTGGGTTCCGTAGAAACGCCAATGGGTGGACACGCGATCACCTTCTGCGATCTGTCCAAATATCTCGACCTTCAAATCGGGAAAGGCCTTGTGGTTTTCTGCAACAATACTGGCCCAAGTCGCCAGATCGACGCTTCCAGTGCCGCCTGTTGCCAAAGGAGCTTGATGGTTTTGATAGTTTTCAGCGAAAATTGACTCGTCAATCGTAGATTCTGCTGCCCACATCTCAACCGCCTGTCGGGACAGGTCTTTTGCTGTGGAACTGTCGTTTTGTTGTGCCATCGTGCCTCCTCCTCCGGCAAGTGCCAGAAAAACCGTGAATGCCCAAATGCGTGCGACCAAGCCGATGTACTTTCTGGCCATTGACCTCCTCCGTCCATCATGTCGACTTGGGTCACAATAACGTGCTCCTTTAGATTGAGGAAACTTCGATTTGCAGCATGTTGAATCGCGAAGATAGCTTCCACGGGATTGTAAACGCGCTAATCTGCGCCTCTGACTCATAGAAGAAACACTGGCATGATCGAAATACGCGACCTGCAATTGCTCAGCGCGCTGGCGCGGCACCGGCACTTTGCTAAAGCGGCCGAGGAATGTGGGATATCTCAGCCCGCCTTTTCGATGCGCATCCGCAATCTTGAGGACCGGTTGGGTGTCTCAATCGTCCGCCGTGCCAACCGGTTTCAGGGCCTGACCGAAGAGGGTGAGATGATCGTTCAGCGGGCGCGCCGTATCCTTGATGATGCAAAGGCGCTTGAACAGCAGGTGTTGGCTGCAAAAGGCGAAATCACCGGTACCCTAATTCTGGGCGTGATCCCCACCGCGATTGCCTTCACCGGGCGCTTGATTAAACGGTTACGCGACGCTCATCCCCGCATCATCACCCGGATCGAAACAATGTCAGCCACTTCGATTCAACATCGGTTGGACGAGGGCAGTTTGGATGCCGGCATCACTTATGGCGACAGTATCGGTACGGATCTGCGACAGGTGCAACCTCTTTACGAGGAAACCTATGTTCTACTGATCCCGTCTCATATGACGGACGACACGGGCTCGATTCCATGGGCGCGCGTGGCGGGATTTCCGCTCAGTCTGCTTGAGCCGCAGATGCAGAACCGGCGTATTCTAGACCGGATTTTTGCCGAACAAGGCTTGCACCCTGATGTCGTTGCGGAAACCAGCGGGTTCACCGCCTCGATGGTTATGGCGCGCGAAGGGCTGGCAGCCACTGTTGTCCCTCGGGTTCTCGTCCGGGCGCTGGGCGATCTGAAGGGAACAAAGGTGCTGCCTCTGGTCGATCCCGTTGTCAGCAAACCGATTTGTCTGGCGACTCTGTCCCGCGACCCGGAACTGCCAACGGTTGAGGCTTTGCGTGCTGTGGTGACGTCTTTACGGTGATAAGCTGTCGTTATCGTGCGATTGCAACAAGAGATTTGACGATATGATACTCTGATGAGACACGGAGCCTTAATCGGAGGGCATCATGGCACCATTAGACACCAAGCCATCAGGCGCACCCAAGGGCGTCTGGAAGTCAGGTAAAGGCAAGGGGCGGCACACGCCCAAAGGCCGTCAATTCACGGACGAAGCGCAGGCTGAAATTGCACGCTTGCTGGGCGATCGCCCGCGCCGCCGTGATTTGCTGATCGAGTTTCTGCATTTGATTCAGGATGAACACGGCCATATCAGCGCTGATCACATCGCCGCCCTGGCCGTTGAAATGCGGGTTGGTCAGGCCGAAATCTATGAGACCGCGACCTTCTATGCCCATTTCGATGTGGTGAAAGAGGACGAAACTCCTCCGCCCGCGCTGACAATCCGCGTCTGCGATTCTCTGTCCTGCGAAATGGCCGGTGCACAGCAGTTGCAAAAGGCGTTGGAAGATGGTTTGGACCCATCCGAGGTCCGTGTTGTGCGAGCGCCATGCATGGGCCGTTGCGACACCGCTCCGGTGCTTGAGATCGGTCACAACCACATCGACCATGCGACGCCAGAAAAGGTGCAGGCTGCCATTGCTGCCGACGACACTCACGCGCACCTGCCTGAATACGAAACATTCGCGACTTATGAGGCCAATGGAGGTTACTCCAAGCTGAAAGAGCTGCGCGAGAGCGGCGATTGGGAGAAGGTACAGGAAGACGTTCTGTCCTCGGGCCTGCGTGGTCTGGGTGGCGCTGGTTTCCCGTCGGGTAAGAAATGGGGCTTTGTTCGAATGAACGAAGGTCCGCGCTATCTGGCCGTGAACGGGGATGAGGGCGAGCCTGGAACTTTCAAAGACCGCTACTATCTGGAGCGCACGCCGCATATCTTCCTAGAAGGGATGCTGATCGCTGCTTGGGCTGTCGAGGCCGAAACTTGCTTTATCTACATGCGCGATGAATACTCGGCTGTGCTTGAGATTCTGCGCCGTGAAATTGCCGCGCTGGAACAGGCGGGGATCGTCGAAGAAGGCTACATCGATCTGCGCCGGGGCGCCGGTGCGTATATCTGCGGCGAAGAATCCGCGATGATTGAGTCGATTGAGGGCAAAAAGGGTCTGCCGCGTCACCGTCCTCCGTTCGTGGCGCAGGTTGGGGTCTTTAATCGCCCGACCTTGGTGCACAATGTCGAGACGCTGTATTGGGTCACGAAAGTTTGCCGTGAGGGGCCGGAATGCCTCAACAGCACCGAAAAGAATGGACGTAAAGGTCTGCGCAGCTATTCGGTTTCGGGCCGGGTGGCTAAGCCGGGCGTCTACCTGCTGCCTGCGGGTTCGACCATTCTGGACGTGATCGAAGCGGCCGGTGGCATGGCCGAGGGTCAGACCTTCAAGGCGTATCAGCCGGGAGGCCCGTCCTCGGGTCTGTTGCCCGCGTCAATGGATGACATCCCGTTGGATTTCGACACGCTGCAACCGCATGGCACCTTTATAGGCTCGGCTGCCGTCGTGGTTCTGTCCGATCAGGACACCGCCCGCGATGCAGCGCTGAACATGCTGCGATTCTTCGAAGATGAAAGCTGCGGTCAGTGTACGCCCTGCCGGGCGGGTTGCGAAAAGGCGGTCAAGCTGATGCAAGCCGACAAGTGGGATCAGGACCTGCTGGAAGACCTTTGTCAGGTCATGGGCGATGCCTCGATCTGCGGTCTGGGGCAGGCGGCCCCGAACCCGATCCGCCTTGTCATGAAACATTTCGCTGACGAAATCTGAGGGAGACAGAGCCATGCTTGATGCAAGCCCAACCAAGACCGTCACCTTCAACCTGAACGGCGATGACGTCACCGTGCCCGAGGGCACCACGATCTGGGAAGCGGCCAATGGCCGTGGACTGGTAATCCCGCACCTGTGCCACAAACCGGCGCCGGGCTACAAACCAGACGGCAACTGCCGCGCCTGTATGGTTGAGGTGGAGGGCGAGCGCACCTTGGTCGCCTCGTGCATCCGTCCTGCGGCGGAAGGCATGGTCGTGAATACCGATACGGAACGCGCAGAAAAATCGCGCGCGATGGTGATGGAACTGCTGGTCGCAGACCAGCCCGAGCAGCCGCATGACGTATCCAGCCATTTCTGGGACATGGCCAAGCTGAACGATGTCAGCGACAGCCGCTTCCCGGCGAAAGAGCCGGAGAAAATCCCGCTGCTGGATGACAGCCACGTCGCGATGCGCGTCAATCTGGACGCCTGCATCAATTGTAACCTGTGCGTTCGTGCCTGCCGTGATGTGCAGGTGAATGATGTGATTGGCATGGCTGGTCGTGGACACACCGCGCAGGTGGTGTTTGACCAGAACGACCCGATGGGGGACTCGACCTGTGTGGCCTGCGGCGAATGCGTTCAGGCCTGCCCCACGGGTGCCTTGATGCCAGCCACCGTGCTGGACGATCAGCAGCAGGGGGACAGCAAGGACTATGATTCCGAGACCGAAAGCGTCTGCCCGTTCTGCGGTGTCGGCTGTAAAGTCTCGCTGAAGGTCAAGGATGGCAAGGTTAAATATGTGGAAGGCATCAATGGCCCTGCAAACGAAGGACGTTTGTGCGTCAAAGGCCGTTTTGGCTTTGATTACATCCACCACCCGCACCGCCTGACCAAGCCTCTGATCCGGCGGGAAGATGCGCCTGAAAAAGGTCTGAACGTCGATCCGTCAAACCTCTCGACCCACTTCCGTGAAGCCTCATGGGAAGAAGCGATGGATTTGGCCGCAACCAAACTGATGGCTCTGCGAGAAGATGATCCGCGCAACGTTGCGGGTTTTGGTTCAGCCAAATGCACCAACGAAGAGGCATATCTGTTCCAGAAGTTCATCCGTCAGGGTTTCCGCCACAACAACGTCGACCACTGCACACGTCTGTGCCATGCGTCATCTGTGGCGGCGCTGATCGAGAATGTGGGGTCGGGCGCTGTGACCGCGACGTTCAATGAGATCGAGAACGCGGATGTGGCGATCATCATCGGGGCCAACCCGATTGAAAACCACCCCGTGGCTGCGACCTATTTCAAGCAGTTCACCAAACGCGGTGGCAAGTTGATCGTAATGGACCCGCGCGGCGTTGGCATGCGCAAGTTCGCGACCGAGATGCTTCAATTCCGCCCCGGTGCAGATGTCTCGATGCTGAACGCGATCATGAATGTGATCGTCGAGGAAGAGCTGTACGACAGCCAGTACATCCACCGCTGGACCGAGAACTGGGAGGCCGAGAAAGAGCATCTGAGCCAGTTCACGCCCGAGGCGATGGCACCGATCTGCGGCATTGAACCGGATCAGTTGCGCCGTGTGGCCCGCACTTTTGCGCAGGCCAAGGCCGGTCTGATCTTCTGGGGCATGGGCGTCAGCCAGCACATCCATGGCACGGATAACTCGCGCTGCCTGATCTCGCTGGCTCTGATGACCGGTAACGTCGGCAAACCCGGCGCAGGTCTGCACCCGCTGCGTGGTCAGAACAACGTTCAGGGAGCCTCGGATGCGGGTCTGATCCCGATGTTCCTGCCGGACTATCAGTCGGTGATGGATGACGATATCCGCGCCAAGTTCAACAATGTCTGGAACGACGAGCGCGACTTCTCGAATGAGAAGGGTCTGACGGTGACCGAGATCATCGATCAGGCTTATGCGGGCAATATCAAGGGCATGTATATTCAGGGTGAAAACCCGGCCATGTCCGACCCCGATGTCGGTCATGCACGCGAAGCACTTGCCAAGCTCGAGCTGATGATCGTGCAGGACATCTTCCTGACCGAGACGGCGAACTATGCTGACATCATCCTGCCTGCCTCGGCGCTGTATGAAAAGAACGGGACCGTGTCGAACACCAACCGTCAGGTACAGCGCGTCCGTCCGGCCGTGACCCCTCCGGGTGAGGCGCGTGAGGATTGGAAGATCACCGTCGAATTGGCACAGCGGATCGGTTTGAATTGGGATTACACCGACGTTTCGCAGGTCTTTGCCGAGATGAAGTTGACGATGAACTCGCTCAACAACATCACGTGGGAGCGTCTGGAGACCGAGACCATCACCTATCCGTCGTTGTCCGAAACTGATCCGGGGCAAGCGATTGTATTCGGCGATGGATTCCCACGCCCGGATGGTCGCGCCCGGTTCACCCCGGCCAGCGTCATCCCGCCAGATGAGGCGCCGGATGATGAATACCCGATGATCGCAACAACCGGTCGTCAGCTAGAGCATTGGCACACTGGGTCCATGACCCGTCGGGCTAAGGTTCTTGACGCTGTCGAGCCCGAGGCGAACTGTTCAATGAACCCGCGCAAGCTGAAGCTGATGGGTATTGAGCCAGGTGATATGATCCGTCTGACCACGCGTCGTGGTTCGATTGAGATCATGGTCCGTGCCGACCGAGCGATTGCTGAGGACATGGTGTTTATCCCGTTCGCCTATGTCGAGGCGGCTGCGAACATCCTGACCAACTCAGCCATCGACCCGTATGGCAAGATCCCGGAATTCAAGTTTTCGGCGATCCGTGTCGAGAAGGTCGAAGACGCCATCGCGGCGGAATAACATAAGTACTCAAGAATTTTGGAAGAGGCGGCCAGATAGGGTCGCCTTTTTCGCGTCTTGACAGCTGCTTATGCGCGGCCAACCCTGACACCGTCATTTATGATGGAGTTACCGATGCCTCGCCGTTTTGTGGATCTATCCGTTCCTTTGGAAACGGGCATCGTGTCGGACCCGCCGATCATGTTGCCTGAAATCGAGTACATGACCCATGATCAGACCGCTGAGCAGGTCATGTCTTTCTTTCCAGGATTACAGAAAGATGACTTGCCTGGCGGAGAGGGTTGGGCAATCGAAAGGCTGAAGATCGCCACACACAACGGCACCCACTTGGACGCGCCCTATCACCATCATTCTACCATGAACAAAGGTCAGCGCGCGATTACCATCGACGAAGTTCCGCTGGAATGGTGCATGAACCCAGGCGTCAAACTGGATTTCCGTCATTTCGACGATGGCTATGTGGTGTCCGCTGCGGATGTTGATGCCGAGCTGAAGCGGATCGGGCATGACTTGCAACCACTGGATATTGTAGTCGTGAACACATCGGCCGGGACACAATACGGGCAACCCGATTACCTGATGAAGGGATGTGGCATGGGTCGCGAGGCAACGCTGTATCTGACCGAACGCGGTGTCCGGGTAACAGGGACTGATGCTTGGAGTTGGGATGCGCCTTTTGCGCTGACGGCTCAGGAATATGAGGAAACGCGCGACCCTTCGATCATCTGGGAAGGGCACCGGGCCTCGATGGATGTTGGTTACTGTCACATGGAAAAGCTGACCAATCTGGAAGACCTCCCGCCCACAGGATTCGAAATCTCGTGCTTTCCATTCAAGATCAAAGGTGCCTCGGCGGGCTTTGTTCGTGCCGTCGCGATATTCGAGGATGACACCGATGACTAACCCACTTAGCGGTCACGATGGGCCCTATGACGCGCCGGTCGAAATTCGGGGTTTTTCGGTTCTGCCTGAATGGATCGACTATAACGGCCACATGAATGTGGGTTATTATGGCGTAGCGTTCGACATGGCGCTGGAAAAGCTGATGGTCGATCACTTGGGCTTGGGTGAGATGCAGGTAGCCGCATTGGGGCAGGGCCCATACATCCTGCAGTCCAATATGAGTTTTCTGCAGGAAGTGCGGCAAGACGAACCGATCTGGTTTCGCTTTCGCATGTTGGACGCGGATCAAAAGCGCGGTCATTACTTTGCCCAGATGCTATCAGAAGACGGCGACATCTGCGCCACACAAGAGGCGCTGTTCATGAATGTAAGCCACAAGACCGGTCGATCAGCTCCTTACCCGGACTGGGCTGTCGAACGTTTGTCCCGAATGGTGCGGGACCATGCAAATCTTGAGCCTGTACAGCATGTTGGGCAACCGATTGGCATCCGGCGATCTTAGTAATCCCGTTGGAAAAAGATGCCCACACCGGTTTCACCGCGACCATCAACCGTGCCACGCACCGTGAAACTGTCTGTTACGTCCAGATTTAGGTTCACCTCAGTATCGCCTTCGGTGTTGACGCTGAAATCGGTATAAAGATTGTCGCTGAGGTAAGCGCCAGCACCCAAAACTCCACCACCGCCTTCAGCCGATCCAACGTCGACCGTATCCAAGCCGGTTGCTTCGCGGACACCTTTTGTCGCGTCTCCACCGGTACCACTGAGTTCGGCAAGCGAAGCCGCCATTTGCGCAATCATGAATGGCGAAATTTCCGTGAAGCGGTTGCCAAACAAGAGCATGGCCAACGCCTCTTCTGCGGGACGCTCGGGGTCAGAATAGACGTCTACAGCTGGCGCATCCAACGGACCAGAGATTTCGATCGTGGCAGTGCCATCAGAGGTGCTGGTTGATGATGCGAACTCGATATAGGGTTTCAGGTCGCCTTGCAGCGAAACGATCCCCTTGGTCAGGGTCAACCTGCGGCCCAGAATGTCGATGTTGCCCCGGATCAGTTCGATCTGGCCGGAGGGAATGACAGAAGTTGTAGTTCCGCGGATAAAGAGGCTGCCACCAAGCTCGGCGTTAACACCTCGGCCACGTACGAACACCGCCTTCGGAGCCAGCAGGCTGATATCCAATGCAATACGTGAGTCGCTTTTTGCCGCGCCTTCCTCTACGACCAACCGAGCACGTTGGCGAGTTTGGAAGCCAGCTGCGCTTTCGTTGACATGCTCAATTTCCGGGATAGGGGCGGCGCCAACGGCACCGGTCGCTGCGGCGAGGTTGATGTTGGTCTCTTCGAAGACAATCTGACCGCTTATCGAGCTGTTCCCGGTCAGAGCACCCGTCATAGCGACTTCGCCATTCAGTGTGGTTTCATACAGTAGCTGATCCGTGATCACGAGCTGATTGAGCCGCGTAACGATATTCGCATTGAACGGCGGTGCCAGATCGACAGGACCAGAGACGGTAAAGCTGCCACCGGCCCGCATACCGCCATTCAACGAGATGGTGGCACGGCTTTGGGCCAATTCCACCGATCCGCTGATACCAGTGATTGTTTGGCCGATATCTGGAATCGCCAGCGACGTCCCTGAGGTGGTGATGCTGCCGCTCAGAGAACTAAGCGCGGGCTTGCCCTTGAGCCTAAGATTGTGCCGGGCCGACCCTTCGATCTTGTTGGGTGAGATAAAGATGTTGGCGACACCAAGATTGATACCACCCTGTGCCTGTATGTCAGCTTCGGCTGTGGTTTCATCAAAGGTTCCCGCGATCGTGCTGCTGATCTCGGCCGGGCCATTTGCCGAACCATCGATAGTCCAGATGCCATTGTTGCGTTTGGCATTGCCTTTGGCCGCGATGGTGCCTGGGAACTCGGGCGCAAAACGTTCGATCTTGTTCAGTTTTGCGTCAAAGTCCAAATCTGCCGAGCCGTCTGTGGCGACTTCCCCGGTAAGGGTTGCGTAAGAGCTGTCAGGCCCGCTGAGCTTGATGTTTCCATCGAGCCCAGAACCGGTTGGGGCGACATTCCCATCCAGGGTGAGCGGCCCAGACATCGACGTGATGACGCGAGACAAGTCATCAAGCTGAGCAGTGAAATTCAATCCTCCCGATTCTCGGTCCAATTGCCCCGACGCGGTTGCCGACAAAGCAGTGCCTTGTAAGCTGAAGGTGCGAACATCGATTAGCTCGTCCTCCTTCACAGCATCGACGTTTAAGGTCGTGCGGCCTTGGATAAGTTTGTCGACCATTTCGATGCCGATCTGAATGTCATCGGCGTCCATGTTACCCTGAATGTCGAAGACTTTGTCGGCGAGGTTTCCGTTGCCTTGCACACTGGCGTTAACCGATCCGCTGAGGTCGCGTTGGGCGAGGCCAGAGAACAACGACAGATCTGGGGCGTTCACGCGGGCGTTGCCATCCACCGCCAGGTCACCAGTGGGGTCGTCCACTGTCGCGGCGACTTGCGCGGTAAGAGCTGTGCCGTTGACTGTTGCGTCACGAATCTCGATCCGGTCGGCGGTGCGCGCGCCATCCCATTTGATTATCGTCTCACCGGTCAGCAAGGGATCAATGTCCGACATTCCAGTTTGGATATTCTGCCCGATGACGCTGGCAGTTCCGTCGAACTCCAACGTTTGAACTGTACCTTTTCCGTTAACTTCGGCCTGCACGGCGCCACCTAGATCGCGCTTGGCCAACCCTGAAAAGACTGCCAGATCGGGTGCGTTCACGCTGGCTTGCCCGTCAATGGTCAGATTCCCATCAGACGTCGTGACGTCGCCGCTGGCTTGCGCCTGCGCAGCCTCACTGTTCAGGTTGAATTCGCGAATGTTGATACCATCGCTGCCTCGACTGCCGTCCATTGTGATCGTGGTCTCACCCTTGATAACGGGATCGATATCGTCGCGACCTGTGATCAGATTTTGACCTTCGACGATTAGCTTGCCGTCAAAACTGCCTTCTAGCGGTGAGCCTTTCCCGTCGACGCGCGCCGAGGCTGACCCTCCTAGGTCAAGCTGGGCCACTTCCGAGAAGCGGGACAGATCCGACGCCTCGAGCGTGGCCGATCCGTCGACCGTTAACCCACTGGTAAGACCGTCGATCAATGCGTCCAGCGCGAGAGTATAGTCGGTCCCCACCAGCTCGAAACCAGTCAGGTTCAAGGACTGGTCGCTGCCATAGTCGAATTGTCCGTCCAGGGTGATACGGTCACCAATAGCTGAGTTAAGTCCTTGATCGTTCAGATCAAGGCCGTCGACGATGGTCTGCAAGTCCCCTTGTACGGTGAATGTGCTGCCCTGTTCTAATGTGCCTTGCGCAGTGATGCGGGCGGTGTCCAAACGTGCTTGAGGAGATTGAAACGCGTTTGCGGTCAGGCTTAGATCCCATAAATTGCCGTTCTTCTGATCGAACAGCACTGAAATCTGCGCCGCCTCAATAGAGGTGTCTCCGCCAGCCACAGGCAATACAACCGTTTGTCCATCAGGCGGAGTAATGCGCCCTTGCAATGCCGCAAGTTGCAAGCTGCTGCCTTCGGCCAGTTGCAATTCGCCCTTGAGGTTCAGGGCCTGCGTCGTCAGCTCCAGTTCGGGGATGTCCAGCGCCCCGTCGGGCTTTGTCTGTCCATCGACGAACAGGCGTGTATTCGGGCCAAAGAATGGGTCCAGATCCTCGGCCATAAACGGGGTCAGATCACCACCTAGATTGGCGGTGAATGCAATGCCATCCGCCGCACCGGTTTCGGCAGCGCGCAGTTGCACCTGTCCGGAAACGCGCCGCTGGTTGTCACTGCTCAGCGCAATATCTGCCGTGAAATTTGTCAGAGGCCCAGCACCGGTGACGGAAAGGCCGATCGGTGGGCTGTCAGGGATTTTTAGCGCGGTCGAAATTAACCCGCCTGCAGCCTCAGTCACTTGCAAGTCCAAATTGATCTCACGAGAGTTATTCTGGAAACCAGCGGTCAATTTGATCTCGTCGCCAGCGCGATCCAGCCGGGTAACATCTAGATTGGTGTCCAGCGTCCCATCGGCCAAGGATAGATTTCCTGTTACTGACAGGTCAGCGGCGACCCCAATAAGGGGCTCGCCTAGGGTTAGTTCATCTATCTTAATCTCTCCGATCTCGATTGAGACGGGTAATTCGGGCAATTGAAACGGCTCGGTTTCAGCAGACGGCGGCGGGGCATCCTTGGTCGTGGTTCCGGGCGCACGGGCGATGTCGATTTCTTGTGCGGTCAACGCATTGACGGAAAACCGTCCTCGGATCAGTGCCAGGCGGTTCCAGTCCAGCACCGCGTCCTTGATGGTCAACCAGACACCTTCGTCATCTGCGACAGTGATCTGTTCTATCGTGGCACGTGCGCTTAACGCTCCTTGAAGACCTGTAACAGTTACGTTCTGATCATCCCCAGACAGCGTGTCCTGCAAGAACCGCTCGATCATACTGCCGCCGCTGTCCTCTTCTTGCGAGGCAGCCGGTGGGGCGCTTAGAAACAGCGCCGTGGCAATTATCGGATATGTGTACTGCCGTATCAAAACGCCTGTCCGATCCCGATATAGAATTGCAGACCATCGCCTGTGTCACCCTGAACGGGTAAAGCGAGGTCAAAGCGCAATGGGCCGAAGCCACCCAAATCATACCGCACGCCAAGACCTGCGCCAGAGTGGTATTCCGCATCGCTGCCGATAAAGGACGCCGTATCCACCGTGCCGAAGTCATAAAACCCGACAAGAGAAATCGTGTCTGTGATTTTTCCGCGTATCTCACCGGATAGTCCTACAAAGGATTTTCCCCCAGCGACGCCGCCGTTGACAGGAATGCCAAGGCTTTCGAATGGTTGCCCGCGAACAGTGCCTGCGCCACCCGAGAAGAACAAGAAATCGGGCGTTACGTCACTTGCCGAAGGTCCGATCACAGATCCCAATTGTGCTCGGCCTGCCAATACAATCCGTCCACCCGTGTTCAGGCTTGTGTAAGTACGGCCATCAAAAAACAGCCTTATGCCGTTATCCGTGCCTGAAAACCCAACAAAGGGCATGGCCTGCGCATCCAGATAAAATCCGCGGGTCGCACTGACTTTGCTGTCGCGTTCATCCCATTCAGATCGAGTTGGTATGATGAAGTATCGGAACTTGCGCCCTGTGCCATAGGCATCATCTGCGTCGGACCACTGGAAACCAACCGAAGCTTCGGCATAAAGCCGGTCGGAAAAGGTGCGTCGTGCACCATAAGCCAGCGACGCAACGGTCACATTGTAATTCTCTGTATTGCGCCGTTCCAGCAAAGCGCTCCAAAAGGTGTTGTCATCCGGCCCCAGCCTGTCGGGTTGGTCCAAACGCAACCCGATCCGACCGTCCAGATCTTCGGTACCGCCAATATTGCGCAGTGCGGCCTCAAACCTTAACCGTTCAGCGCGACGGAATACGTTGCGATGAGTCCAAGTCGCGGTCAGGTCCAATCCAGCGTTCGATGAAATTTCGCCGCCGAGCGTAATTTGACGCTTGGGCATATCTTCGAATGTGGCATCAAAGTCCAACGTACCGTCGGGGTTCGCGTTTTCACGCTCTTCGATTGAGACGACACTGAAGGTACCTGTGCGACGCAGCCGGGTGCCAACTTTTTGGATTTCAGCAGGCGAGTACACTTCGCCCGATGGGAAACCGGCGATCTTTTCGATTGAGCGATGGCGCACGTCGGTGTCGCCTTTGATGTACATTTTGCCAAAAGTAAGCCGCCGTCCCGGTGCAAGATCAATCTGAGCGTCCAAAAGGTTTTGGGCGTGTCGGGCGATGACCCGCTGATCTTCGACTGCGGCTTTCGCATGGCCAGCATCGCGCCAACCTTGCACTCCGGCAGACGAGGCCTGCTGTATTGCGCCTGTTGTGGCAAGTTTTCCCGGTGCGAATTCTTCTGGCAGGACAGTGTCGGGCGCGACAGGGGCAACAACGGCTTCACCAAATGTGAAGGTCGGCCCGGTGTCGACCGTGATAACCGCGCGGTTGATCCTGTTGGGCACAGTTAGCGAACTCATATCCGCCGCTTCCTGCCCGTCGAGTTTGATACTGACAACCGGGCTGAAATAGCCCTCATCATACAATATCTGAACGATGGTGCGGTAATCCGACAAGGCGGCGGACAAGATTTCAAGCGGCGTGTCCAAACCACGGTTTTCGGCAGTTGTAACCGACGCGGTTTCTTCAATCCGTTCAACCAGCTCTTTTGGAGCACCCGGCGCGTTTAGCGTTGTCTCTAACGCTGCCAGAGATGACGGAGCGGCAAACAAAACGCCGAGAAGACAATATTTCACGAAGGCCCGTGGCCTGCTTCCCTGCATCGAATGGCTCCAACTGCCCCAAGTCGAAATCAACGTCGCCGTCTTATGCAACACAACGGCTGACACATTCATGTTAGAGCATCAGTTTACACGCAGGGAAAGAAATTATCGAAAGTGGTTCCAAAATAGCGGTTTGTGTGCCCGTCCAGCCCCTATTTCAGGACCCGGCATTGCGGAACCAGCGAATAATAGCTTCGCGGTCTTCGGGTTCCATGTACGTGACATTTGCTGGTGGCATCGCGTGGGTGACGCCGGATTGCAGATAAATTTGTTTGGCGTTGCGGGCAATATCGCCTTCGGTTTCCAACAATACCCCCTTAGGGGCCCACAGGATGCCTTCCCACACGGGTTCACGCGCGTGGCACATGGAACAGCGTCCCAACACGACGTCGTGGGCTTCTTCAAAACCCTCTGCCGCTGCGAATTTCTGCTCGTAGAGCGTTAGCGGTTCAGCCTCGGCTTCTTCCAACGGTTTGTACATCGGCGCTGTAGATAGCCACATGATCGCGATGAACAGCACGGCTGTTACAGCCCAGGTCCAGGTTGGATCACCAGCACGGGCGTGACGGGTGTTAAAGTAGTGTCGTATCGTGACACCCATCAAAAACACCAGCGCCGCGATGATCCAATTGTATTCCGTTGCAAAAGCGAGCGGGTAGTGGTTGGACAACATCAAGAAAACGACCGGCAACGTCAGATAGTTGTTGTGGGTCGAGCGCAGCTTGGCGATTTTGCCGTATTTCGGATCGGGCGTGCGGCCGTTCTTCAGGTCATCAACTACGATCCGTTGGTTCGGCATGATGATAAAGAACACGTTGGCGGTCATGATCGTGGCCGTGAACGCGCCCAGATGCAGCATCATCGCGCGTCCGGTAAAGATTTGATTATAGCCCCAGCCCATCGCCACCAGCAGAACGAACAGCAGAACCATAAGCAGGGTCGGGCGCTCTCCTAGCCCAGATTTGCAAAGGAAATCGTAAATCAACCAGCCTATGGTTAGCGAGGCTGCAGAAATCAGAATACCCTGCCACAAGGCCAGATCGGCTTTGTCGGCGTCGATCAGGTAAAGTTCCCCGCCGACCCAGTAGACGATCATCAACAGTGCCGCGCCGCTAAGCCAGGTGGCGTAGCTTTCCCATTTGAACCACGTCAGATGGTCGGGCATCCGCTCGGGTGCGACTAAGTATTTTTGGATGTGGTAAAAACCGCCGCCATGTACTTGCCATTCCTCGCCATCCGCCGGACCGGGGATATTGCGGTTCAGGCCAAGGTCAAGCGCGATGAAATAGAAAGACGATCCGATCCAGGCGATAGCAGTGATCACGTGCAGCCATCGCACGGCGAAAGCCATCCAATCCCAGAACACGGCAAATTCGAACATGAGGGGTTTCTCCGGTAAGTTACCGCCACACTAGGCAAATGGGCTTTTCTTCGGTATTCCCGTATATTGTCAAACTGTATCAAAAAAAACGATAAGATGTCCTATCTCGACAATATTCGCACCTTCGTCCGCGTCTACGACCTGGGCAGCATGTCTGCTGCTGGCCGAGATTTGCGGATTTCACCTGCGGTCACTTCGGCGCGGATTTCTCAGCTTGAGGACCATCTGGGAGTGCGCCTGTTTCAACGGACAACACGCAATCTTAGTCCAACCGAGCAGGGCCGGGCGTTTTATCCCGGTGCGGTGGCTGTTCTGGACGCGGTGGACGAGGCCGAGGCGCAGGTCGTCCATCTGACCGAAGCGCCGCGCGGCTCGCTTTTTGTGGCGGCTCCACTGGGTGTTGGGCGTCGACTATTGGCACCGCATGTGCCTGATTTTTTGAAAGAATACCCTGAGATCGATGTGCGCTTGCGCTTAACAGATCGATCAGTGGATTTGACGACTGAAGGTCTGGACTTGGCGTTTTTCATCGGACAGCCCGAGGACAGTACGTTGCGAATTCGCAAGATTGCGGACTGTCAGAGGGTACTCTGCGCGGCTCCAGAATATGTGCAGCGGTGCGGCATGCCGCAGACCGGTGCCGATTTGATCTCGGGCAAGCATGAATGTCTGAACCTGCGATTTCCGGGCGCGGCAGAGTTCCAATGGCAATTGGAAACGCCCGAAGGTCCCAAACGATTTCCAGTGTCCGGCCGGTTTGAATGCGATGACGGAGATGTTCTGACTGACTGGGCTTTGTCGGGGCAGGGCATTGCAATGAAGCCAGTGTTCGAGGTGGCCGATCACCTGAAGGCTGGACGGCTGGTACCGGTCGCGGTCGACACACCTCCGGTCACCGTGCAGATGGCCTGCCTTTACACGCACCGTCGGCATCAGGACCCAAAAGCACGCTTGTTCATGGACTTCATGATCGCACGGATCAGCAAAGTCGTGCGCAATTCTGAAACTTGAGACTAGACCGATCTTTCACCCCTGCCTGCGTCCTGCAGGGGCAGTCTACGAGTGAAAGCCTGTCTAGATTGGTTCAGCTGCCTCGGTAAGTCGAATAGCCGAAAGGCGACAGCAAAAGCGGTACGTGATAGTGCGCGTCTGCATCGGACATACCGAAACGGATCGGTACTTGATCCAAAAACAATGGCTCTTCTGCAGTCTGACCGGTCTTGCGCAAATAATCTCCGGCAAAGAAGACCAATTCGTAATTGCCTGTTTTAAAATCCGCTTGCGGCAGAATTGGGCTGTTGGTGCGACCGTCGGAATTGGTTTCAGTCTCTGCTAGTTTTCGGCGACTCTCGCCGGTGATTTCGTAAAGCGCGATCTTTAGCCCTTCGGCCGGGCAACCGCGTGCCGTGTCCAGAACATGGGTCGTCAGATAACCAGCCACGAGGACCTCCTTTGATAAGTCTTTTGCTTTGTCACAGTCTGACGCAAAGTTCAAAATAGTGGAAATGCCGAAAGAACCGGAAAGAGCGTTTTGTTTAGTTTGATAATCAAATACGTGTTTCTGGGCTAAGGCTGACGAAACGCCCAAGAACGGAAGATACCATGCAGCCGCCTCGATACCCTCGTGACATGATCGGTTACGGAGCTACTCCGCCAAACGCCAACTGGCCCGGCGGAGCAAAACTGGCCGTTCAGATTGTGCTGAACTACGAAGAGGGTGGTGAGAACAATATCCTGCACGGTGATGCCGCGTCCGAGGCCTTCCTGTCCGAGGTTGTCGGCGTGGCGCCATGGCCCGGACAGCGTCATTGGAACATGGAATCGATCTATGAATACGGGTCGCGCGCCGGGTTCTGGCGTTTGCATCGGTTGATGCAAGACATTCCGATCACCGTATATGGCGTGGCGACCGCTTTGGCCCGGTCACCGAATCAGGTTTCGGCGATGAAGGCGGCAGGCTGGGAAATCGCCAGCCACGGTCTGAAATGGATCGAACATAAAGACATGCCCGAGGCGCAGGAGCGCGCCGAGATTGCCGAGGCCATCAGACTGCACACCGAGGTTGTGGGTGAACGGCCGCGCGGCTGGTATACAGGGCGCTGTTCGGAAAACACTGTTCGCTTGGTGGGGGAAGAGGGCGGGTTTTCTTATGTGGCGGACACTTACGCTGACGATTTGCCCTATTGGATGCAAACCGGGGGGCGGGATCAGTTGATCATTCCGTACACTTTGGACTGCAACGATATGCGTTTTGCGACTCCTCAAGGGTTCAATTCGGGCGATCAGTTCTACACCTATCTCAAAGACAGTTTCGACGCGCTTTATGCTGAAGGAGAGGCCGGGACGCCCAAAATGCTGTCGGTCGGCCTGCATTGCCGTCTGATAGGGCGACCTGGACGGGTGATGGCCCTGAAGCGGTTCTTGGATTATGCGCGCGGTTTTTCGGATGTTTGGTTCGCAACCAGGTTGCAAATCGCTGAGCATTGGGCGGAGCAGATTCCGCCAGTGCGGCACCCGAAACCTTCGCAGATGGAACGTGATGTTTTCGTCAATGCCTATGGAGGCATATTTGAGCATTCGGCCTGGATTGCAGAGCGTGCCTACGGGTTGGAATTGGGCCCCGCGCATGACACCGCGGGCGGGCTGCATAATGCGTTAAGCCGTGTGTTCCGCTCTGCTTCGCAAGAAGAACGTTTGAGTGTCTTAACCGCACATCCAGATTTGGCTGGCAAGTTGGCGCAGGCCAAGCGGTTGACTCAGGAAAGTACGTCCGAGCAAGCCTCGGCCGGATTGGACGCGCTTACAGATAAAGAGCGTGCGTTGTTTACCGATTTGAACCAACGCTACACAGAGAAATTTGGGTTCCCGTTTATCATTGCGGTGCGCGATCACGACAAGGCATCGATTCTGCAGGCGTTCCAACGACGTATTGATCAGGATCGCGATACAGAATTCGCAGAGGCCTGCCGTCAAGTTGAACGAATAGCTGAGTTTCGTCTGCAGGACCTGTCACCGTCATGAACCGCCGGATAGTTGCCGTTCCGTTAACACACGAAATCTTTGCGCCCTTTGGAGACGTGGTCGAAGTTGCGGGTGACCCCGATAAAATCATCAACCAAGGGCACTGCGGCCGTTATCATGATCGCGCCTTGCTGGACTTTTCGGACGGTCGCGCCGGGATCAGCCTGTTCGATGCAGAACCAAGGAGCTTGCCCTATAAATTGGACATGGTCGAACGGCACCCAACGGGAAGTCAGGCGTTCATTCCAATGACGCAGCACCCCTTTTTGGTCGTCGTAGCGCCTGATGTTGGTGGACAGCCCGGCGAACCTTTTGCGTTTATCACTGCGCCGGGGCAGGGGGTGAATTATCATCGGGGCACGTGGCATGGGGTTTTGACACCATTGCACGCTCCGGGGTTGTTCGCTGTTGTTGATCGAATTGGAGAAGGGGCCAATTTGGAAGAGGTCTGGTTCGACGAACCTTATGAGGTGGTGGCCGCTTGAAGGCGCTCCCGCCGATCCTCTAGCGCATCATAGATGCTTGAGACCCGTTGGGCGTGGCAGCGCGCGGGCAGGCCCGCACACTGCATTATCATGCTCTCAGGACTGGGTCATCAGGCGCGCAACATCGAGCATACGCGCCGAAAAGCCCCACTCGTTGTCATACCAGCCAAAGACGCGGATTTGTTTGTCACCTACCACACGCGTCTCGGGGCCAGCGATCACCAGGGATTCGGGTCGCGTCCGCAGGTCCGACGACACAAGTGGGTGATCGGTCCAGCCCAGAACCGAGGATTCCGCTACGGCTTTGCGCATTTCAGCCTCAAAATCCGCCGCTGACATGCCTTGTTCAAGAGTCGCGACCAAATCCACCGCAGACACGCTGGCGGTAGGGACGCGAACTGCCGCGCCCGAGATGCGGCCGGCGAGGTGGGGTATGACTTCGTCAATCAAATGCGTGGCGCTGGTTGTCGTCGGAACCATGGACAATGCCCCGGCCCGCGAACGGGCCAGATCGCCACGTGGCGCGTCGATCATAGGTTGGCTGTTGGTATAGCAATGGATCGTCGTCATGTGAGCCGAGGCGATGCCTGCTATCCGATCCAAAACCTTGACCAGAGGCGCCAGTCCGTTTGTGGTGCAGGACGCGTTCGACACGATACGCGCGTCGCCTAATTGATCCTCGTTCGCGCCCAAAACGATGGTAACCTCGGTAGCGGGCGAGGGACCGGAGATCAACACTTTGCCTGCCCCCGCGACCACCCCCTGACATGCCACGTCCGAGGTTCGCGCAACGCCGGTGCAATCCATCAGAACATCAACGCCGGTCAAGTCGACACGGGACAAGTCATGGCTATGGGTCACGGGGATTGCGTGGTCGTCGACGACAAGTGTTCCATTGTCGATTTCAACCGCGCCAGAGTACGGTCCAAAGGTACTGTCGTATTTGAAAAGATAGGCACAGGTTTCAAGCGGTGCGATATCGTTGATCAGCACCAGCTCCATATCCTTGCCCCACGGCAACGCCAGCAGTTGCCGCAGGATCGTGCGGCCAATGCGGCCGAATCCGTTGATCGCGAGTTTCATGCGCAAGCTATGGCAGCGCGTTGCGCCGACCTCAATGCCCGTTTCGCGTCAAGCTTAGTTGCAGCTGACCTGCGAATAGAACTGACCCGAGATGTTTTGATACATGCTGGCCACGATGGGCTTGCACCCGGTTGCCGCCTGAATAGCTGCTATGGCCTGAATGGTGCGCAGGCGCGGGGGCGGGCCAAACGGGTTCAGGTTGTTGTTGTCCCGCGTGGCGCGGTAAACAACCGGAGCATCCGAGACCAGCGTAACGGCCCAAGTGCGGCTCATGACGAAGACCGATTTGGTTTCCTCTTTGGCGGCAACAGGGGTTGCCTCCAGGGCTGTCAGGCCAACTACAGCTGCAAATGCCAGCAGGGATCCGCGCAGTACCATTGAACAATCTCCAGTGCTAAAAAACCGCTGTTATTTCACCAGATTCATGCGCTTCTGTGAACCCCTGCGTCAGAAATGGTCAATTCATCGTCACCGATTAGGTAGTGACAGCGGCATGTGCCGGTTCACATCTTTGTAAAGCAGATAGCGGAATCGCCCCGGACCACCTGCGTAGCATGCCTGAGGACAGAAGGCGCGCAGCCACATGTAATCGCCGGCTTCAACCTCGACCCAATCCTGATTGAGCCGATAAACAGCCTTTCCTTCAAGCACATACAGCCCGTGTTCCATCACATGAGTTTCGGCGAAAGGAATAACGCCGCCGGGTTCAAAATTGACGATGTTCACGTGCATGTCGTGGCGCAAATCCTGAGGATCGGTGAAGCGGGTTGTGGACCAGCGCCCCTGTGTTCCAGGCATCTCAACGGGGTGAACGTCTCGTTCATTGGTGATAATTGGATCGGGCGTGGGCAGACCGGGAACCGCCTGATAGGCTTTGCGGACCCAATGAAACCGTGCAGTTTCGTCGGCTCGATTTTGCAGGCTCCAATCGGATTCGGGCGGGATATAGGCGTACCCGCCGGTGCCCAACTCATGCAGGGAACCATTAAGCGTCAATGTTATGGAACCTTCGACCACGAACAGCACGCCCTGCGCCAGTGGGTCGGTTTCGGGTTGGTCACTGCCACCACCAGATTGAACTTCCATGATGTATTGCGAGAAAGTCTCAGCAAATCCACTCAGGGGGCGAGAAAGCACCCAGAGCCGAGTCTTTTCCCAGAACGGAAGTGCGCTTGTCACGATATCGCGCATGGTCCCTTTGGGAATCACCGCATAGGCTTCGGTGAACATGGCGCGGTCGGTCAATAGCTGGTCTTGACCGGGGTGACCGCCTGTAGGCGCGTAATATTTGGGATGTGCCATCGAGTGCCTCTGATTTCTGGTTTCGGCACTATGCGGTGATTGCGCCATTGGTCCTAGCGGCCGAGTCACGATAGGTTTGTTCGGGATAATTTGAAGGTCGCCCAACAGGGCTTGGCCCTTACTCAATGCCGGTATATTCTTGAATGCAAACCTATTTCAGAAAGGCGGGACAATCATGAAAGCCTGGATTTTTTCTACAGTTGCGGCAGCCGCAATACTGATATCGGTCCCAAGTGTGCAGGCCCAAACGATATCCCGAATCATTGCGGATATGGGGCTGAGCCCTGCGGACTTCGAGGTATTGAATGCAACATCGGCCGCGATGCTGGCGGGCGGTACACCGCGGGTTGGTGAAGAAAGCACGTGGGTTAACGATGACTCCGGATCCAAAGGCACAATCCGGGTGCGGGATGTCCGCGATAACTGCGTTCATTTGCAGCACTTCATTCAACCCGAAGGCACAGAACAGAGCAGGGAAATCAGGACCCGACGCTGCCGCGATGCAAACGGCAACTGGATTTTGACGCCTTGAGCCGCGCCTAGTATCCGCGCGTGCGATCGACTTCGTGCAGCAGCGGTTCGCCCGAACTCAGACGCTGGAAGTTTTCACCCACATCGGCCAGTGCTTCGCCCAGATGCCATCCCGAAACATGCGGAGTAATGGTCACCTTTGGATGTGCCCAGAGCGGGCTGTCGGATGGCAGCGGCTCGGTTGTGGTAACGTCCAGAACCGCATGGCCAGGCGTGTCATTGTCGAGCGCGGCGATCAGAGCGGTCTCGTCAATCAGGTCGCCGCGACCGGCGTTCAACAACTGGCTGCCGGGTTTCATAGCGGCCAGCATATCTGAGTTGAACAGCCCGATGGTTTGAGGGGTCGAAGGCAAAATGGAGCAGACGTGGTCACACTGGTCCAGCAGTTCGGGCAATGCCGCATCGCCGTGCAGACAGGTAACGCCTTCGATTTGCTTGGGTGAGCGGCTCCAGCCCATGACCTGAAAACCCACCGCCCGCAGCATCTTGGCGCTGCGCGCGCCTATATGGCCCAAGCCCAGCACTCCAACCACAGTATCGGGCGAGTATATTGGTGCCTTCGGCACCCATTCCGCGCGGCTTTGTGCGGCCTCGTGAAAAGTCATGTGGCGCTGGTGGCGCAGAATATAGGCGACGAACCATTCTGCGATACCCTGTGCAGGGGCGTCCGGCTTTAGCCGTGCGATGCGCACATGGTCAGGCAGGTTGGGGTTGCTGACAATGGTTTCTACACCGGCGCCCAGCTTTTGAACCAGTTTCAGATTGGGCAAACGTTCGGGATGATTGTCTTGCAATCCAACCACCGCAACCATCGTGATGTCGTCGGGATTGCCAAGATTTTCTGGCGTACGCACATCCGTTCCGGGGAACAGGCGCTCTACCTCATGCGCAATGTCGCTATCGCTAATCCAATCGGACAGCCCGGTCTCAATCAACAACGCCATCTTGTGCTCCCCCATTTGTCCTTGGTTTTGAATGTCAGAACGTCCCGTTATCCGGCTGGACATCTTAACTGCAGCTAAGTCATTCTACGCTCGAAGGTAAAGCCCGATCGCAGGGACGAGTGGGCGAATAAAGCGATTGAGGCAGTCAATGAACGGGACACAGGACCTGAGCCAGCAGGCGTATTTTCATCTGCGCAAAGACGGAGCATTTGTCGGCAACGATCCTGCGCGCGGCCCGTGGTCTGCGGATCACTGTCATGCGGGGCCGGTCAGTGGCCTGATCGTGCGCGCGGCAGAGACGGAGGTTGGGCCCGAGAAAATGCTGACCCGTTTAACGGTCGATCTGATCCGACCGCTGCCTCTTGCTGGGTTGCGTGTGGCGGCGGAAACGACCCGCCATACAAAGACACTGGCGACGACGCGCGTGACTGTACACGATCTGGACGACACCCTTTGTGCCAGGGCGTCGACCATGCATCTGCTGCGCCGCGATTTGGGGGCGGTTCCGAATGTGACGCTGCCATCGCCACGTTTGGATGATACTGTGACCGGCCCCTTTCCAATCGGTGAGATGCGCCACGACCTACCAGGATTCGCCCACCATTCTCAGGTGCTCTATCCGATGGGCGGCAATCAAGAGGCCGGACCAAAAACTGTTTGGATGCGCACGCCTAAGTTGCTGGAAGGAGAGGAGCAGTCGCCCATTCAATCACTGTGCCCGCTGGCCGATTGTGGCAACGGTATTTCGTGGAACGCGCCGACGACCGAGATGGGGTTCATGAACACCGATCTGACCGTTCAGATCCATCGAGAGCCCGTCTCGGACTGGTTGGCATCGGATTCGATATGCCATTGGCAATCTTCTGGGATCGGGATGTCTCAGTCTGTGCTTTTTGACACCGAAGGACCAGTTGGGACGGCATTGCAGACGTTGGTTTTGTTTCCACCGACGTGAGCCTACGGCTGGAATCTGCGTGCGCGACGCGAAACGCGTTGCGGGTTGTCAGCCTTAGCCCTATCTTTCGTCTATGCGCCGGATAGTAACCCTTCTGATATGTTGCCTGCCGATCCCCGTCTTGGCACACCCGCATGTCTTTATCGACACCGGGTTGGAGTTCATGGTGGACGATTCCGGCCAATTGACTCATGTACGGGTGACTTGGGCCTATGATGAGTTCTACTCGCTGCTGGTCCTTGAGGATATGAAACTTGATCAGGATGCAGATGGTGTTTTGACCGAAAGTGAAAAGCAGTATTTGTCGGGTTTCGATGCGCAATGGGTTGAAGGGTACAATGGTGATCTTGTCGTTTTTGCGGATGGCGTGCCAATTACGCTATCTGGCCCGTTGGAGCCTGCAGCAACGACCGAGGATGGGCGCGTCGTGACCTCTCATCTGCGTGCGGTCGAAGGGGGTGCGGTGCCCGCATCGTCACTTACTGCGAAGGCCTATGATGAAAGTTACTATACGGCTTACGAATTGAACCGCCCTGTCACAGTGTCGGGCCCCGTAACCTGCCAGATCGATCGGATCGATCCCGATATTGACGGGCAATTGGCCCAGATGCAGGCATTTCTGCTAACACTGGACGCTAACTACGACCTTGAGGAAAATGATATTCCGCTTGTCGGAGAAAGCTTTGCGACCGAGATTTTCGTTTCATGTCCAAATACTTGATTATTCCGATCGCTATAGCCATCGGCGTGCTGCTGTGGTTTTGGGGCAGCGGTGGCTTTGAAAACTTGGCCGCTTGGGCGGCTGGTGAACAGCGTGATTTTCAGAACCAAATCGCACGCGCCTTGCGGGCAGCACGGGCTGAAAAGCCCGAGGCGGTCGCGACGCTGTTGACTGTATGCTTTGCCTATGGGTTTTTTCACGCCATCGGCCCCGGCCACGGAAAGGTTTTGATTGGCGGATATGGCTTGGGTCGCAGTGTCGCGTTTTGGCGCTTGTCTGCGATAAGTGTGCTGTCAAGTTTGGGGCAGGCAGTGACGGCGATTGTATTGGTTTACACCGGAATTCTGGTCTTTCAGATGTCGCGCGAAAGCCTTGTTGGAACGACCGAACAGGTCATGGCGCCGATTAGCTATGGCGCAATCGCTGCGATTGGCTTGTGGTTGGTTTTTCGGGCTGTCCGCAGCTTTGCCCGGCGGCATCGCAGCGAAACCGAACATCACCACCATCATGATCACCACCGCCATCACGATCACGATGGCCACGCAGTATGTTCTGATTGCGGACATCGCCACGGCCCCACTGCAGAAGAGGTTGCCCAGGTTGGTAGCTTGCGCGAGGCCTTGCTACTGATCGCAGGTATTGCCGCTCGTCCCTGCACAGGGGCGCTTTTTGTCCTAATTCTGACTTGGCAGATGGGTATTGCTATGGTTGGCATCGCAGGCGCGTTTGCGATGTCGTTGGGAACCGCGATGATAACAACCCTTGTCGGTTGGACATCGTTTGGCCTTCGCGGAGGATTGCTGGCTTCGGCGTCGGCCACACGATTTGCAGCGGTGCTTGCCCCGACCATAGAACTGGTGGCTGGATTGATAATCGCGGTGATCGCCAGCGGTTTGTTGATGCGCGCGATCTAGTCGAAAACCGGGTCTGGATAACCGACCCGTGCCAGATAAAGACCCTGCGGTGGGCATACCGGTCCGCATGCTGAGCGGTCGGCCGCTTCCAACGCGTCGCGCACATCGTCAGGCGACCATGCGCCAGCGCCAACACGTTCCAAAGTACCCACGAAACTTCGTACCTGATTGTGAAGGAATGAGCGCGCGCGCACGTGGAAATGGATCTCGGGTCCGGAAAATCCCTGAACCTGTTCTACGCGTAATTCGTCTAGTGTTTTAACAGGGCTGGCAGCCTGACAGATAGACGAGCGGAAGGTTGTAAAATCATGCCTTCCGATCAGCATGTCCGCCCCGGCCTGCATGGCACTGACGTCTAAGCGATGATTGATCTGCCAAACTTGCCCGGCCTCATGGGTCGCTGGCGCGCGGCGCATAAGGATGCGGAACAGATACTGCCGTTCTAATGCTGAAAACCGGGCATGCCAGTCATCATCGACCCGTGCTGCTTTGACAATGGCCACTGGTTGCGGCTTTAGGTGATAGTTCAACGCCTCGGACAGGCGGAAGGGATCCCATTCCTTGATCAAATCGCAATGGGCAACCTGACCAAGCGCGTGAACGCCTGCATCGGTTCGGCCAGCGGCGGCGATGGTGTGATCTCCGGGTTGAATGCGCGACATGGCCTGTTCGATTGCGCCCTGCACGGAAGGTAATTCTTTTTGCCGTTGCCATCCGGCAAACGGCTTCCCCTGGTATTCGACTTTTAGCGCGTATCTAGGCATGACCCGCTCGTAACCCGCTGCGCGAAAGGGGGCAAGGGCGGGAAAGCTCTGGCATGTATGGCGACCTCTACCTATCTTGAGCGAAACGATAAAAGCGGGGCGACGGTTTGGTCATCTCATCACTGGCAGACAGTCTTGTGCGCGGCGTCGAATCCGTGGGCGACCGCGTGTCAGAAACACTTTTCGAGCCAGTCATACGTCTGGGCGTTACAGGATTGGCGCGGTCGGGTAAGACGGTGTTCATTACCTCCTTGGTCGCGAACCTGTTGGACCGGGGGCGGATGCCTGGTTTGGTCGCTCAACAAGAGGGTCGGATCAATTCGGTCTACCTACAGCCGCAGCCCGACGACACGGTGCCGCGCTTTGACTATGAAAACCATTTGGCCGCCTTGACCGGCGCAAAGCCACACTGGCCGGACAGCACGCGCGCCGTGTCGGAATTGCGTTTGTCTTTCAAAGCGCGTCCGGCAGGGTTGCTAGCGGGTCTGCAGGGACCGCGGACGGTTCATCTGGATATCGTGGATTATCCGGGCGAATGGTTGCTGGACCTGGCGCTGTTGGAAAAATCTTATGAGGCTTGGTCCGCTGAGACTCTGGAACGCATCGCCGGACGTGCCGAGGCCGCCGCGTTTCTTCACTTGGCCAACACGAGCGATCCGGTTGAAACGCATGACGAACCCAAGGCGCAAACCCTTGCTAAGGAATTTGCATCTTATCTCGGCGCTGCGCGCGATGCCGGGTTCTATGACTGCACGCCGGGAAGATTCCTGCTGCCGGGAGATCTGGCGGGATCACCGGTTTTAACCTTCGCGCCACTGAACGTGGAGGGGCACGCGCCCCGGCGCAGCTTGCACCGCGAAATGGCGCGACGGTACGAGGCCTATAAATCGCAGGTCGTAAAGCCGTTCTTTCGGGACCATTTCGCCCGGATCGACCGGCAGGTGGTTCTGGTTGACGCGCTGGGCGCGATCCATAAGGGGCCACAAGCGGTCGAGGATATGCGCCGCGCGATGGCCGATATCCTTTCGGCCTTCCGGCCCGGGCGCAATGCGTGGCTCAGTCAATTGCTGTTGGGCAAAAGGGTCGAACGTATCTTGTTCGCCGCCACCAAGGCCGATCACTTGCACCATACACAACACCCGCGTCTGACGCATATCATGGAGGCGTTAACGCGCGATGCTCGCGACCGTGCCAGCTTTGCAGGGGCCGAGACGGCGGCGCTATCGTTGGCTGCTCTGCGAGCAACGACCGAGGAGTTGCGGACGCATAATGGCGCTGAGTTACCTTGTGTGAGGGGCACCTTGCTTGATGGTAAACAGGCGGCGTTTTACCCCGGTGACCTGCCGGATGACCCATCCCATTTACTGGGTCCGGCGCGGAACGGGGCAGAGAGCTGGCTGAATGACGATTTCGGTTTCATGGCGTTCGCGCCTGCCCATCTGACACTGCGCCCGGGCGACGGCCCGCCCCACATCCGTTTGGACCGGGCAGCGCAATTCCTGATCGGAGATCGCTTGTGACCGTAATTTTCCGTCCCGCCCGCAGCACGGATGCCGGTGCGGCTGGCCAAATTTTACATGGGTTTTCCCGTGAAAACGAATGGATGCCCGAACTACACTCATGCGCAGAAACCATCGCGTTTTGCGGGCGGATGATTGATCAGGACTGGGTGACCGTTGCCGAAGCCGATTTCGGTGTTGTTGGATTTCTGGCGATGAATGGCGATGACATACACTCGCTATATCTAACCCCTGACGCGCGCGGACAAGGGATCGGTGAGCGATTGCTGGCACAAGCCAAATCACGTCGTGCGAAGCTGTCTTTGTTCACTTTTCAAGCCAACCAGCGTGCGCGCCGGTTTTATGAACGCAACGGATTTTCCGAGGTCGCCCGCAGCGATGGGGCGCGAAATGATGAGAACTTGCCCGACATTGAATATGTCTGGCATCGGGAAGGAGCTGTCGATGGCTAAAGGTCCTGTCCTGATTGATCTTGACGCGGAAGAGCCCGCAGCCGACGTGGCAAATGCCCCTCCGGTTCCAGATATTGCGCAGCCACAAGGGCAAGCGATGCAGACTGCAGCGCGGCTTGCAACCCGAAAGCCATCAACCCTGTCGCGTTGGTTCTGGGGGTTGGCGTTTGCGGTGATCGGTGCCGTGGTCTCAGTTGCCGCGTGGGATTTTGTCACTTCTTTGCTAATGCGCGCGCCAATATTGGGGTGGATTGTGACTGGCCTGATGGGGGCGCTTGTTCTGGTCGCGTTGATCATCGCGGTTCGGGAATTGGCTGCCATTGGCAGGTTGTCGCGCGTTGACGGAATGCGCCGCGCGGCGGACGCCGCCCTGGCGGAGGGGGAACTCGCCCAAGCTCGTGCGGTGACAAACCGTCTGATCGCCTTTTACAAAGGGCGCGATGAAACCCAATGGGGCCGCGACCGCTTGGCCGAACGGATGGGAGAGCAATTCGACGCATCGACGTTGTTAACCTTGGTCGAGGATGAGCTGCTGGCCCCGTTAGACGCGGCTGCCAGCCGCGAGGTCGAGGCCGCCGCGCGTCAGGTAGCGACCGTGACTGCGTTGGTTCCATTGGCCTTGGCGGATGTAGCAACGGCGCTTGCGACTTCGTTGCGGATGATCCGCCGTGTGGCCGAGATCTACGGTGGTCGCGCGGGCTTTCTGGGCAGTTGGCGGCTGACCCGCGCGGTCTTTGTGCACCTAGTGGCAACCGGGGCTGTGGCCGTGGGCGATGATCTTTTGGAACCGGTTCTGGGCGGTTCGGTTCTGAGCAAACTTTCGCGCCGCTTCGGTGAAGGTCTGGTAAATGGTGCACTGAGCGCGCGGGTCGGAGTGGCTGCGATGGAGGTCTGTCGCCCCTTGCCGTTCTCAGACCGGCACAAACCCTCAACCCGCGGTATGATTAAGCGCGCGCTCAGCGGGTTGTTTGCGAAAACTTGACCTGACGCAAAGTTTTTCGATCTGCTGGCTGGCATAAAAACGTCGGAGCCAGCCATGACCGATCACGGACACAGCCAGCAGGAAATTGCCGCACGGATCAATGCGCCTCCGGGGCGCGGAGTGCTGCGGGACATTGTTTACGGCGGCATCGACGGGTCGGTCACCACTTTCGCCATTGTGGCTGGGGTTGCTGGGGCCGGGCTTTCGCCATTTATTATTGTAGCGCTCGGGCTGGCCAATGTGTTGGCCGACGGGTTTTCGATGGCGGCGGGAAACTACTCGGGGACCAAGGCCGAATTGGACAATATCCGCCGGATTCGCGCCATCGAGGAACGCCACATAACTCAATACCCGGACGGAGAACGGCGCGAGGTACGTGAGATTTTGGCGCAGAAAGGGCTGTCAGGTCGTGTGCTTGAGGACGCCACAGATGCTATCACGGCCAACAATGAAAACTGGATAAACCTGATGATCGAGGGCGAATACGGACTGGGCAGCGTCGATCCACATCCAATCAAGGCCGCAACTGCGACGTTTCTCGCCTTTCTCGTGGCCGGATTGGTGCCGTTGTTGCCATTCCTGTTGTCGCTTGATCGGGCCTTTGCAATTTCGGCTGGGATGACCATGGGTGTTTTCTTCGCCATCGGGGCTTTCAAAAGCCGCTGGTCGTTGTCTCCGTGGTGGCGATCTGGCGGAGAGACTTTGGTGATTGGCGGTGCTGCGGCTCTGATTGCGTATCTTGTCGGCTCTCTTTTCCATCCTTAACGGCCGAGATTGTCGCAGGCTGCGACAATAGGCTGGTCAAAGATCGATGGCGCGTTAGGCTGGGACGGAAAGCTTAAACAGATTGTCCGTACATTGCGCTTAGAAAGCAAAAATATATTGGTTTTAGGAGCTTATGGCTTTATCGGTTCCGCCGTTTCGCGGTCGCTGTGGGCCAACGGAGCGCAGGTCTCAGGCTTAGGTCGCAGCAAGAAAACGGCGGCTCAGGTTTTGCCAAGTGTGTTGTTTGTGCCAGGCGACATGCGCACCCTTTTGCAGCCTGAAGATTGGGATGCCGTGCTCACAGGCATAGATTGTGTCGTCAATTGTGCAGGAGCGTTACAGGATGGTCCAGCCGACGACCTTGAGGCCGTTCACCACACTGCCATAGCAGCCTTAGGGACGGCTTGTGCTGCAAAGAACATTGCCATTGTCCAAGTATCGGCCATTGGCGCCGAAGCCGATGCCGATACGGACTTCATGAAGACGAAGGCAGCGGGTGATCAAGCGTTGCGCGCGTGTGGAGCGCCACTTTGGATCCTTAAGCCCGGTTTAGTTATTGGGCAGTCAGACTATGGCGGAACTGCTTTGCTGCGAATGCTAGCGGCTATGCCAATCGTGCAGCCCGTCGCGTATTCGCAAGCGCCGGTTCAATGTGTAGGAATGCAAGACGTCTGTGATGCCGTCGTAGAAGTCATTGCCGGAAACATCGCGGAAGGTACCTATGATCTTGTCGAGGATTCGCCTGCACCACTGTCCGACGTACTGGCAGAAACACGTCGCTGGTTGGGGTTTCCAGCAGCACGGATGACAGTGAACATTCCTGTTTGGGCGGCGCGTCTGATTTCGCACTCTGCGGACGCACTAGGTCGTTTAGGGTGGCGCTCGTCCTTGCGTAGTAACGCAATGAACATCATGGCTGGCGGAGTCGTTGGAAACCCAGAAATCTATCGTGCCGCGACAGGCCGGTCTATGGCACCCTTGCGCCAAGTATATGCAGAACTGGCCAGTTCGCGTGAACATCGGCTAAGCGCGCGTATGTCCCTGTTGATGCCGCTGGTCGTGGGCGTTTTGAGCCTGTTCTGGCTACTGTCCGGCGTGTTCGGGCTTCTTGGCCTATCTCAGGCCACGCAGGTCCTGACGAACGCTGGTTGGGGCACTGTGCATACCACGTTGAGCGTTGCCTTTTGGTCGGTGGTGGACGTCGCGCTTGGACTTGCCATTCTCTGGCGTCCGTGGGCTGCACGCGTATGCTTGGTTCAATTTGGTGTCGCGATGGTTTACCTTATTGCAGCAAGCGTTACGGTTCCCGCCTTGTGGTTGGACCCACTTGGCCCTCTCACAAAAATCTTACCGGCGATGGTCCTATCGCTTGTGGCCTGGCCGATGTTGCAGAAACGATGATGGATCCCGACCTGATCCTTCGATGGTTGCACGTTATCGGAGCTTGCGTCTTGCTTGGAACCGGTGCCGGCATTGCGTTTTTTATGCTCGTCGCGCATCACACGGGGGACGCCCGGTTCATCGCTCAGACGGCGGGGACCGTGGTGCTAGCAGACCTGGTATTCACGACAACAGCGGTCATAGCGCAGCCAATAACCGGAGGCTTGCTGGCTTGGCGGCTGGGTTGGCCGCTTACCGAGGGGTGGCTTCTGGCTTCGCTGTTTTTGTATGTGATAACTGGTTTGTTCTGGTTGCCGGTTGTGTGGATACAAGTTCAGATGCGCAACCTGGCACGAATGGCGGCTGAGAATGCCGAACCACTGCCGTACTCCTATAATCGGCTTTTCCGCATCTGGTTCACATGCGGTATTCCAGCCTTTGTGGCAGTGTTGGCCATTGTCTGGTTGATGATCGCGCGCCCGGATTTTGATTGGACTTTGCCATTTGGGAAATAATCCCCGAATTCTCTGGGATTTCTGACTGTTGCACAGCGTTCACCTCGGGTAGCCTGACACGGCAACCACTCGGAGAGCCACTTGGAATCCTTGCTTGTTCTTGTCGGATTGATCGTGTTGGCCATTCCGGTGGCCATCATTGTTTTATTGGTCAGCCATGCACGTCTACGCAGGCGCGTTGAGCAATTGGAAAAGCAAATTCTATCGGTAGCAGAGGGTGCGGTTGAAACAGCCCCCACGGCGACGCGCCCGGAGCCGCGTAAACCCACCGAAAAGCCGGAAGAGACGACAAAGGCTGCACCTTGGAGCGCCGCGAAAGCAAAACCAGCCGAGCCTGCTGATGAAAGTACACCGACAGCTGCCGTGGTATTCCGTGAAGAACGATTTGCGGCTTTGACAGACTGGCTGCGCGAGAATTGGTTCTATGCTGTTTCGGCCCTGTCACTCGCTCTGGCAGGCATATTCCTGGTGCAGTACGGAGTGGAAAACGGTTTGCTGCCTCCGTCCGCCCGAGTAATTGGGGCTTTGCTTTTTGGCGCAGCACTCATCGTCGTCGGCGAGGTCATCAGGCGTAAATACGGCGACGACGAATCCTCGGCCACGGCATATCTGCCTTCTGTGTTTTCCGGGGCAGGGTTGGTTACCCTGTTCGGAGGTATTCTGGCCGCGCGACAGCTATATGATCTGATCGGCCCCGAAGCTGCGTTGGCCGCAATGGTCCTTTTGGCCTTGGTGGGACTTGTGCTGGGCTGGTTTCACGGCCCCTTACTGGCCGCGGTTGGTTTGATCGGAGCGTTTGCAGCTCCGTTTGTCGTCGGGGGCACATCGGAAAATCCTGCCTGGCTCTACACCTATTTCTTCGTGATCACGGTGTTAGGGCTCGGAATCGACACAGTGCGGCGCTGGGCATGGATTTCGGTTTTAACCTTGTTTGGCGCCTATTCCGCCTGCCTACTGCTGGTGTTGTCCTCGCCATCGACCGAGGCCGCGTATTTGATTTGCGTTATGGCTCTGGCAGTGGTTGCCATTGCTATTCCCGTCCGTCGAATCTGGCCGGATCACGGCGGATCGATGGTAACTTCAATCATCTGGCGCAAAACGGGGGATGCCTGGCCGGAATTTCCAACACGCGTGGCCTTTGCCGCAGTTGCCGCCAGTACCGCGATCGTTGCGGTGCATTGGGCGGACAGTTCTGATGAATTCTGGTTGGGCGTTGCTCTGCTGTCAGGGCTGACGCTGGGGTTTATGCTGTGGGGCCAGCGGGCCGAAGCCCTTCAGGATGCGATTGTGCTGCCTGCGCTGGGCCTTGTTTGGTTCGTTTTGATGCATGGTTGGGACAACGGTATCGTTCTGCGCGTATTTTCCGAAACCTATGCAGAAACGCCCGAAGCGGACTACCCCTGGGTGGTTTCAATTCTGACGGCATTGGGCGCGGTGATTTCTATCACTGCTGCTTGGCGATCAATGCGCGCGCAGACTTACGCCGCGATCTGGGCCGGAGCAGCGGCTGTTTTCGCGCCTGTACTTGCCATCGCGCTTGAGATCGGATGGCACCCGGCAGTGGTCATTGGGGCTTACCCGTGGGCGCTGCACGCCGTCGCTCTGGGCGTTCTGATGGTTGTCTTCGCTGAGCGGTTTGCGCGTGTCGATGGAGACAGTCGTATACGTCCGGCATTGGCCGCTCTGTCTGCGCTGTCCTGCCTTTCTTTCGCCTGCATCATCGTTCTGAGTTCGGCAGCCCTGACCATCGCCCTGGTTGTGATGGTCGTAATAGCGGCCGCACTGGACCGAAAATTTACTCTGCCTCCAATGAGCTGGTTCATCTGGGTCGGGGTGTTCACCGTAACGGTACGATTGGTATTGAATCCGGGTTTAGACTGGGCAAGCACCGCTCCAGTGATCGAGATGGCGTTGGTTTACGCAGCGGCCACCATTGGTTTCCTGGCGGGTTGGTTGCTGATCAGACCAATGGATCGTCCTGTTGCAGCGCTGTTACTTGAAAGCGCTGTCTGGGCGACCGGAGGTATATTGCTGTCCTTGCTGTTGGAGCGTTGGCTTCAAAGCTTTGGTGAAGGCAATGCCACCAACAGCCACTGGGGGCTTGGGCTGCTGGCTGTCATCTGGCTGTTGCTTGCTTTTGCGCAAGTTCAGCGCTTCGAACTTGGCGGAAAGCTCAACTATGTTCGCTACTTGCTGGCTGCGTTCTTTGCCGGGCACGGCCTGCTGCGCTTGGCTCAGGCTTTGACGGACGCAAACCCGGTGCTGAGTACAGTTGCACCGCCGGTTTTGGGGCCACCGGTGTTGAATACATTGGCCGTGGCTTATCTGCTTCCAGCTCTGGTCATCGGTTTCTCAAACTGGCGGATCTACGCAACCCCGCTTTGGCTAAGGCGTGCCAGTTGGGGGCTGAGCGGCCTGTTGGCGGCGGTCTGGCTTGGCCTGGTGATCCGTCATTTTTGGCAGGGCGCTGGCGGCATGTACGAAGGCAACGGCGTAAGCCAGCCTGAGCTTTATACCTATACAATGGCGCTGTTGGTTATCGGTGCGGCGCTGTTCTATCAGTCTTTGGCGCGCCGGTCTGACCTGATGCGCAAGGCGGGGCTGGTGGTGATCGGGCTGGCTGTGGCCAAGGTGTTTCTGATCGATATTGCAGGGTTGGGCGGGTTGATCCGAGTGTTCTCATTGTTGGCGCTGGGCCTCGCACTCGCCGGGCTTGCATGGCTGAACCGCTGGGCCAAGCTGCGCCATTCGCCGCAGGACCCGGAACCTCTGGACCATTAGGCGCGGGCATCCTATAAGCGCGGCCATGTATGACCGGATGGCCATCATTATTCGAATTATAACCCCGGCGCTCTGACCTTCTGAGACGCCGGGCAAAGGTGTTTGAGACTTCGCACCGACCGCTTCGATCCTAGTACGACCAGATCATCCAAAGGACGCCCCCAATGTGCGCCGACACGATCCAGACACCTGATTACAAAGACACGCTGAACCTGCCTAAAACCGAATTCCCCATGCGCGCCGGCTTGCCCAAGCGCGAGCCCGCATGGCTGGAACGCTGGGAAACTATCGGTGTCTATGACCGCCTGCGCGAAAAAGAAGGCCGTACGCCCTTTACGCTGCACGATGGCCCTCCGTACGCGAACGGCCACCTGCATATCGGCCACGCGCTGAACAAGACCATCAAGGACATGATCGTGCGGTCCCATCAGATGATGGGGTTTGACGCGCGCTATGTGCCCGGCTGGGACTGCCACGGCCTGCCCATCGAATGGAAGATCGAAGAACAGTACCGCAAGAAGGGCAAGAACAAGGATGAGGTGAACGTTGTCGATTTCCGCCAGGAATGCCGCAAGTTCGCCGAGGGTTGGATCGACATCCAGCGCGAAGAGTTCAAGCGCCTGGGCATCACCGGCAACTGGGCCGATCCCTACATTACCATGGACTATCACGCCGAGGCCGTGATCGCTGACGAGTTCATGAAGTTCCTGATGAACGGCACGCTGTATCAGGGGTCCAAGCCCGTGATGTGGTCGCCCATCGAAAAAACTGCACTGGCCGAGGCCGAGGTGGAGTATCACGACAAGGAAAGCTTCACCATCTGGGTGAAGTTCAAGGTCGTGAATGCGGGTGATCTGGATGATGCGTTTGTCGTGATCTGGACGACGACTCCGTGGACCATGCCGTCGAACAAGGCGGTCGTGTACGGCAAGGACATCTCCTACGGCCTATACGAAGTCACCGGCGCGCCCGAGGAATGCTGGGCCAGTGTAGGCGACAAGTTCCTGCTGGCCGACAACCTGGCTGCCGATGTGCTGGGCCGCGCCCGTCTGAACGACGACCAGTGGACCCGCGTCCGCGACGTGACCGCCGATGAACTGGAAGGTGTCCAACTGACCCACCCGCTGGCCGGGGCCGAGGGCGGCAATGGCGAATGGGATGACATCCGCGACTTCCGCGCGGCTGAGTTTGTGACAGATACCGAAGGCACCGGTTTCGTCCACTGTGCGCCGTCGCATGGTATGGAAGAATTTGAACTCTACCGCGATCTTGGCATGCTTGAGCAGGTCATCACCTACAATGTGATGGATGACGGCTCGTTCCGCGCTGATCTGCCGTTTTTTGGCGGCAAATACATCCTGTCCCGCAAGGGCGGTGAGGGTGATGCGAACAAGGCCGTTATCGACAAGCTGGCCGAGGTCGGCGGGCTGCTGGCACGTGGCAAGATCAAGCACAGCTATCCGCATTCGTGGCGCTCGAAAGCTCCGATCATCTATCGCAATACGCCGCAGTGGTTTGCCTCGGTCGACCGCAAGCTGGATGACGGCATGGGCGAGATGGGCGACACCATCCGCGAACGCGCCCTGCGCTCGATCGACGAGCTGGTGAAATGGACGCCGCAAACTGGTCGCAACCGACTTTTTTCTATGATCGAAGCGCGCCCGGACTGGGTTCTGTCGCGTCAGCGTGCCTGGGGCGTGCCGCTAACCTGCTTCACCAAGAAAGGCGCTCTGCCCACCGACGCGGATTATCTGTTGCGCAATGAAGAACTCAATGCTCGCATCAAGACAGCGTTCGAGAAAGACGGCGCGGATATCTGGTACACCGACGGGTTCAAAGAGCAGGTGCTGGACGGCATCGCCAATCCCGAGGACTACGATCAGGTCTTCGACGTTCTGGACGTGTGGTTCGACTCCGGTTCGACCCATGCCTTCGTTCTGCGCGACCGTGAGGACGGCACCGAGGACGGGATCGCCGATGTCTACATGGAAGGCACCGACCAGCACCGCGGGTGGTTCCATTCCTCGATGCTGCAGGCCTGCGGCACCAAGGGTCGCGCGCCGTATCGGAACGTTGTGACCCACGGATTCACGCTGGACGCCAAGGGCAACAAGATGTCGAAATCGCTGGGCAACACCATCGTGCCGGAAGAGGTCGTCAAGCAATACGGCGCCGATATCCTGCGCCTTTGGGTGGCTCAGACCGATTACACCGCTGACCAGCGGATCGGGCCGGAAATCCTGAAAGGCACCGCGGACAGCTATCGCCGTCTACGCAATACCATGCGGTTCATGCTGGGATCATTGGCTGATTTCACCGAGGCCGACCGCGTCGCGCCCGAGGATATGCCGCGTCTGGAACGCTGGGTGCTCAGTCGTTTGGCCGAGCTGGATGAGCAGGTGCGCAAGGGCTATGCCGCGTTCGATTTCCAAGGCGTGTTCAGTGCCGTGTTCACCTTTGCAACGGTCGATCTGTCGTCCTTCTACTTCGACGTCCGAAAGGATGCGCTGTACTGCGACGGTGACAACTTGCGCCGCCGCGCAGCGCGCACCGTGCTGGATATCTTGTTCCACCGCCTGACCACATGGCTGGCACCGGTTCTGGTCTTCACCATGGAAGAGGTTTGGCTGGAACGCTTCCCTGGCGATGACAGCTCGGTTCATCTGGTGGACTTCCCCGAAACACCCGCCGAATGGCGCAACGCAGAACTTGAGGCGGGCATGGCCAAAATCCGTCGCGTGCGCCGGGCCGTGACTGCGGCCTTGGAAATCCAGCGTCAGGACAAGGTGATCGGTTCCAGCCTCGAAGCGGCCCCGATTGTGCATGTCGAAGATGGCGATACCCGCGATCTGCTGGCGACATTCGACGTAGACGACATGTGCATCACGTCCGGCCTTACTGTCACGGGCGACCCGGCCCCGGCCGAGGCATTCCGCGTACCGGAAATTGAAGGTGTCGCGGTGGTGTTCGAAAAGGCCGAAGGTGCAAAGTGCCAACGGTGCTGGAAAATCTTGCCGGATGTGGGTCTTCATGCGCATCCCGGCGTTTGCGGGCGTTGTAACGACGCTCTCGGCTAACCATTGAACCCCCCGGTCGTCAGTCCGGGGGTTTTTCATTCACCGCTTGCACTGGTTTCAGCGATCTGAAACGCTGTACTTATGCCGATGATCGCTGTTGAAACCCAATTTGGTCGCCTTGGTGTCGAAGAGACTGAAGGCGCCATCACGCGCCTGGTGTGGAATGGAAAAACCGCAGGGCCGATAACGCCATTGTTGCAAGAGGCCGCTGCGCAGTTGATGGCCTATGATCAAGGGCGTCTGGAACGGTTCGACCTGCCATATCACGTGGCCGGATCCGAATTTCAGCGCCAAGTCTGCGATCTGATGTTTGCCATTCCGTTGGGCGAAACCCGTACTTATGGCGACATCGCTAAAGAACTTGGCCAACCACCCCAGCCTGTTGGCCAAGCGTGTGGTGCCAACCCGATCCCCGTGATCATACCTTGCCATCGGGTACTCGCTGCCAACGGTTTAGGGGGCTTCTCTGGTGATGGCGGGGTCGAGACCAAAGTTGCTCTGTTACGCCATGAAAGGGCGGCGGGACTGCTGATCTGAAAGTTGGAAATCTGTTGCAATCCCGCTGGTTGCGGCCCAATTTGTATCAGATAGAGAATTCAAAGGACCGAATTGCATGACCGCCCAAACTGACCAGGCCACCCGCAAAAAGGCCATTATCGACCGACTGATGTCTCTGGAAGAGCAGGAATTGGCGACCGCACAAGCGCATTACGACGCGTTTTTGAAGGATTCTCAACTGGATGACCGGGAAGGGCATGACAAGGATGACATCGCCGCCTCGCGTGAGAATGCAGATCTGGCGGCGGCTTTTGACGCCCCCGTTCATGCGCATCATGCCAAGATTGACGTAATCGAAAATACGGATTTCAGCGTTACAGATACAGTGCAGCCCGGCGCCGTAGTCAAGTTCAATAATCGTCGGTTCGTAGTGTGTGTGTCGACGACGCGGTTTGATGTGGATGGTAAAACTTATATGGGCATCTCAACCCAAAGCCCGATCTACCTGGCTATGGTCGGCCTTCAAGAGGGTGATGTATTCACCCATAACAGTACCGAGTTCGAAGTTCAGGAAGTCTTGTAGTCCGCTCTTTTGCGCTGCGGAATGATTTGCTGCGCTATTCCTGCGAACACGAGGTAAAGGCTGGTTATGACCAGACCCCAGTGCGCCCAGCTTTCCGGATGGAAATCAACCCACGCGGACCAGCCAGCAAAGAAAGTCCATGCGAACGCGACCGGCAACGAGACCGAACGCCATCTTTCCGTACGGACCGGGTGAATGAATTTAAGCGGTAAGAACATTGCCAGCGACAGGACAGAAACCAGCAGTAAGATAACCCAAAAATTGGGCTCTAACGCGAAAACGACAATAACGAACATATTCCAGCATCCGGGAAAGCCAGAGAAGGAATTGTCCTTTGTTTTCATGCGAGTGTCGGCGAAGTACATCGCGCTGGCAAAGGTAATCACGATGATCGCGAACCAGCCGGTCCAGCCATCCATCAATCCGGATTTGAATAGCGCAAAGGCTGGGATGAAGACATATGTCAGATAATCAATGATCAGATCCAAAAGCACCCCGTCAAACTCGGGCGCGTTTTTCTTGACGTGGTAGTGCCGCGCCAGAGGACCGTCGATTCCGTCCACGATAAACGAGACCACCAGCCACAGATACATCAGGCTCCATTTTTCCTCGACTGCGGCCAGCATAGCCAACATGGCAAAAACGGCGCCGGTCGCGGTGAACAGATGGACGGAAAGTGCTTTGAATCTGAGTGTCATACAGGTGTCATGGACGATGCGTTCGGCAGATGCAAACCAAAAGCCGGACTTCGGTGAATGCCTGACGCCACGATGCAGTGCGTCAGGCCTTGGGGTGGGCGTGGTTGTAAACTTCCATCAGCCGCGCAGTATCAACGGCTGTATAGGTCTGAGTGGTTGAAAGTGAAGCGTGACCAAGCAGTTCCTGAATCGCGCGCAGATCTCCTCCGGCGGATAAAAGGTGGGTCGCGAAACTGTGCCGCATAGCGTGGGGCGTGGCCGTCGCGGGTAGGCCGAGTTGCATGCGGGCTTTGGACATTACGTCCTGAATTGCGCGGGGGTTCAGTTGGCCGCCGCGCACGCCCCTAAACAAGGCCTTATCATTCGCTTGTGGGTGCGGGCAAAGCTGAATGTAACGGTCCACCGCTGTGCGGGCTGCGGGTAGAACGGGAACAATTCGTTCCTTGTTGCCTTTTCCGACAATACGCAAGGTCGCAGGCAGTGGTGCGTCTTTTCCCGTCAATGAGAGCGCCTCGGATATGCGCAGCCCACAGCCATAGAGTAGGGTGACAACAGCCAAATCACGTGCTGCGACCCAATTGTTGGACGATTGTAATTCGACCGTGTCGATCATGGCGCGCGCGGCGTCCTCGGCCAGAGGGCGGGGTAGTTTCTTGGTGAATTTCGGTGCGCGAGTGGACAGGACAGCAGTCGGTTCGAACCCCTCACGTTCGGACAGCCAGCGGTAGAAGCTTTTGACAGCCGACAGCTTGCGGGCGAGGGAACGTGCGCCGACACCTGCGGCACGCTGATCAGCCATCCAAGCACGCATGTCAGATACAGTGATCCGTGCCAAAGCAGCCAAACCCTGCCTTTCGCTGTGGTGCAGGGTCATGAAGGAAAGGAAATCGGTGACGTCGCCGCGATAAGCGGTCTGTGTGTTTGCAGATCGTCCGGCTAGTGCCCCCAGACTGTCCAGCCAATGCTGCAGCGCATCTCGGCAAGCTGGGGAAATCAGGCTCACGACAGCCAGTGGCGCATCGAGCGTTCGAACACGCCACCAAAAAACGACAGCAGATCAGTTCCCAGCTGCGGGGTAAAATGATTGGCGTCTTTTGCACCCATGACGATCATGCCGGGCAGGCGGCCCTCGCCGAAATTCAATCTCAGGCACGCTTCGGACTGGAGTTGGCTGGCTATTGCCCCGAATATCCGGGGGCTCGGGTTTGGCATCTGACGCAGGACGACCTCTCGCGGGGGGCCTCCGCGGTCTTGGGTGAGGTAAGCGTCAATCGCGCCCGGTTCGACGACAGTCAACACACCGCCAAGTTTTTCGATAGCAGGGTCTTCCTGTATGGCCGTGGTTTCCAGAACCAGCGTTATGTGGTCGACGCGCAAAATCTCAGCGACTTCGTTGCCGAGTGTACTCAGGAACTCTTCGAACTCGGCCGGCTCCAACAGGCGCAGTATCGCGCGGTGTACCTGATTGGTGCCTGCGAGGTTTTCATAAGCCGCTGCGATAACCGAGCGGTGCGTATCTTCGAGCCGGTCCAGCCGTGCTTCAAGCCTTTGCATCGCAATACCGCGCAGGTCGACGACGTTGTCACCACGCGCTTGTTCGTTGGCTGTCACCAGCGCCTGCATCAGATCCTTGTCGTCCAGAACTGCGTCCGGTTCAGCCAGAATCGCGGCGCGGAGGTTATCCTTGAGTTTGGTATTGCTGCTCATGTCCCGTCCGGTCTTTTTTTGTTGAGCGGCTTATAACACGGCACGCCGGATTTGCCTTGGAAAAAATACAGGCAAAAGTAGAAATCGCTTGGGAATGTGTCGGAAAGGCTCCCGCCTGCGGCAACCCGATCAAAAGATCAGGTTTCACAGTTGGGCCGGGCGCGGCACCTGATGATGCCGCGCGGTTGCGTAAAAGCTTACAGGATTTTCTGGCCAGTTTTGGCCCAGTCGGCCAAGAAAGTTTCCAAACCTTTGTCGGTCAAAGGGTGATCAGCCAGTTTCTTGATCACGCCCGGAGGGGCGGTGATCACGTCCGCGCCAATACGAGCACTGTCGGTTACGTGGTTTACGGTTCGGATCGAAGCGGCCAAAATCTCGGTCTCAAACCCGTAGTTGTCATAAACCTGACGGATGTCCGCGATCAGTTCCATGCCATCCATATTGATGTCATCGAGGCGACCGATGAAGGGGGAAATGAAGGTTGCGCCTGCTTTGGCGGCCAAAATGGCCTGATTGGTCGAAAAGCACAGGGTTACGTTGACCATCTGACCTTCGTCCGAAAGCGTCTTACACGTTTTTAGGCCAGCCCATGTCAGCGGTACCTTAACGGCAATGTTCGGAGCGATCTTTGCCAGCTTGCGGCCTTCGGCGATCATATCATCGGCTTCGGTGGCAACAACCTCGGCAGAAACAGGGCCTTCGACCAGATCACAGATCTCTTTGGTCACTTCCAGAATGTCGCGACCCGATTTCAGGATCAGCGAGGGGTTGGTGGTCACACCGTCCACCATGCCCAGATCGTTCAGTTCGGCGATGGCATCGATCTCGGCTGTGTCTACGAAGAATTTCATGAGGGCAGTCCTTTGATGGGTTGGCCTTAGTCGCGGATGCCTTTACCTCAAAGAGACCCATGCTGAAACCCCCCGGCCCAAGGATATGTGGTGAGCACACAGGAGTATTTTGACCAAGGAGAGTTGGTGGCGGTTCTGACCGCGCAGCCTTTGGACCGGACTTTGGACTACAAAGCGCCCGAAGGTGGCTGTTTTCTTGGGGCGTTTGTCGAGGTGCCGTTGGGACCGCGCAAGGTGCTGGGCGTGGTTTGGGGACCGGGGCAAGGTGGCTTTGACCTTGCCAAGGCCCGGTCGGTGATCCGGGTGCTTGAGGTCGCGCCGATGCGCGAAGAGATGCGGGTGTTTTTGGGTAAGGTGGCTGACTACACGCTGACACCCATGCCTGCGATGCTTCGGCTGGCCACCCGCGCGCCGGGGTTGGGTGACCCGCCGTCGATGCGCAAGATTTACCGCCTGGGAAACGGCGAACCGGATCGGATGACCGATGCCCGGACGCGTGTGCTGGAGGTGTTGCGTGACTATGGGGGTCTGGCTTTCACACTGAAAGAGCTGGCCGAGCAGGCAGGGGTGACCTCCTCGGTTGTTAAAGGGTTGGTCAAACAGGGTGCCGTGCGCGAGGAGGACAGTCCCCGTGATTTGCCCTATCCGCATCTGGACCCGGACCTGCCGGGAAAAGAACTGACCGAGGATCAGGCAGAGGCCGTCGCGAAACTGCGAGCCGGTCAGCGAACGGGCGATTATGGCACGACGCTGCTGAAGGGCGTCACCGGGTCAGGCAAGACCGAAGTCTATCTGGAAGCCGTGGCCGAGGCGTTGCGCATGGGGCGGCAGGCGCTGGTACTGTTGCCCGAGATCGCATTGACCGCCGAATTTCTGACTCGGGTAGAGGCACGGTTCGGCGCGCGGCCAGCGGAATGGCATTCCGGCGCAACCATGACCGAACGCCGTCGTGTTTGGCGAATGGTCGGGCAGGGAGATGCGCAGCTGGTCGTGGGTGCGCGTTCAGCATTGTTCTTGCCCTTCCGAGACCTAGGGTTGGTAGTGGTCGATGAAGAACACGACACTTCTTACAAGCAAGAGGACGGGGTACATTACAGCGCCCGTGACATGGCGGTTCTGCGGTCTGCGATTTGTGGCGCACGGGTGATATTGGCCAGTGCGACGCCCTCTCTGGAAAGCTGGGCCAATGCCGAGGCTGGGAAATACGATCGCCTCGACCTGACCGCCCGCTTTGGCGCGGCAGTGCTGCCCGAAATGAAGCCCATCGATATGCGGGCTGAGCAGTTGCAGCCCGGGACGTGGATTTCACCGTCGATGCGGCAGGCAGTCCGGCAGCGGATCGAGCGGGGCGAGCAGTCATTGCTGTTCATAAACCGTCGTGGTTATGCGCCCGTGACGTTGTGCCGGGCTTGTGGAGAGCAAATCGCCTGTGACCATTGCGATGCACGGATGGTCGAGCACCGGTTTCTGAAACGTTTGATGTGCCACCAATGTGGTGAGACTAAGCCGATGCCCGATGCCTGCCCCTCATGCGGGGTCGAGGGTAAGCTGGCACCGGTTGGGCCGGGAATCGAACGCTTGGCGGAAGAGGCAGAGGCGGCTTTCCCAGAGGCCAGGATTGCAATGCTTAGTTCGGATTTGTTCGGATCCGCGCGCGCATTGAAAGCCAAGATCGAAGAGATTGCCCAAGGTGATGCGGATATTATCATCGGTACGCAGCTCGTAGCCAAGGGGCATAATTTTCCCAAGCTTACGTTGGTGGGGGTAATTGATGCCGATCTCAGTCTGCATGGTGCAGATTTGCGTGCGGCTGAGCGGACGTTTCAACTGATGCGGCAAGTCGCGGGGCGGGCCGGCCGCGCGAACAAGCCGGGTCAGGCGTTATTGCAGACTTTCCAGCCTGAGCATCCCGTTATTCGGGCAATTCTGTCGGGCGATGAAGAGGGGTTCTGGAAAGCCGAGGCTGCAGGGCGGCAAGCCGCCGGAGTGCCACCCTATGGCCGGATGGCCGGTATTGTTCTGTCGGGGCCCGAAGTCGGTCCGGTTTTCGACATTGGCAACGCGATGGCACGAAATGACGCGCCACTGCGGGACGTGGGCGCACAAGTGTTCGGTCCGGCCCCCGCGCCAATCGCACGGATACGCGGGCGTCACCGGGTGCGCTTGTTGGTCAAGGCACCCAAGGGCGCCCCTATTCAGGACGCAATCGCACGTTGGATCGCACCGCTGCGCTTGAAAGGCGATATTCGCATTACTGTCGATATCGACCCACAGAGTTTCTACTGACCTCTACATTGGCGCACGTCAGTTGTGCGTTAACCCTCTCGCCAAACCCGGAAAATGGGCGTAGAGGAGGCTCATGCTGAAACCTATGCCCCTTTCCGAGGCACAGAGCCTGCCGTTCTGGCGTCGCCCCATCACGCTGCTGTTTGTAATGGCCGTCGCGATGCCTCTGTCGTTTTCGACTTGGTCCGTGTTGCTCAATAATTTTGTTCACGAGGTAGGAGGATTCGACGGCTACGATCTTGGTTGGCTACACACTGTCCGAGAGATTCCCGGTTTTTTTGCAATATCTGTGATTTTGTTGCTTCTGCTTTTTCGGGAACAAGTGCTTGCGCTGATTTCGCTGATCTTGCTTGGGGCTGCTACAGCATTGACAGCCGCCTTCCCCGAGTTTGGTGGCATCCTGATGATCACCTTTCTTTCTTCCATTGGTTTCCACTTTTATGAGACGGTCAACCAATCCCTTCAGTTGCAATGGCTTGAGAAAGACAAAGCTCCCCAAGTTCTAGGCCGCATAATTGCTGTCGGATCGGCGGCAACGCTGGTTGCATATCTACTCATCAAGTTGGCTTGGAAGCCGCTTGGTCTGACTTTCGAAATCGTTTACCCAATCGCCGGTGGGGCGACGGTCGTGATTGCGCTTCTTGCTTTTGTTGCCTACCCGCAATTTGAAAGCCCCAACCCGCAACGCAAAGAGTTTGTATTGCGTCGACGCTACTGGCTTTACTACGCCCTGCAATTCATGTCTGGTGCCCGCCGCCAGATTTTTGTTGTTTTTGCAGGATGGATGATGGTCGAACGCTTCGGATACGAAGTGGATGATATGGTTTCACTCGTGGCAATCACGCTGATCGCAAACATGGTTGCAGCACCTTTGATAGGAAAAGCAGTTCATTTTTGGGGAGAAAAGAAGGCGCTAGTCGTCGAGTACACGGGGCTTGCTTTGATCTTCTTGTGTTACGGTGGAATATATTGGTTCGGTTGGGGGATCGCCCTCGCTGCGGCGTTGTATGTTCTGGATCATATCTTCTTCGCCTTGGCGTTGGCGCTGAAGACCTATTTCCAGAAGATTGCCGATCCTGCTGATATCGCCCCCACGGCAGCAGTGGCATTTACCATCAACCATATCGCGGCGGTCTTTCTACCAGCCTTGCTGGGGCTGTTGTGGGTGGTCTCGCCCGGAGCGGTCTTTGGTTTGGCGGCGGCAATGGCTTTGGTTTCCTTGGCGCTATCGATGCTGATCCCGCGCCATCCCGAGCCGGGCAATGAAACCATCCTGTCAAAATACGCCCCGGCCCCCGCAGAGTAGTCGCCAGAGCTTGACCTTGGCGGGTCCAAGCCATAGGCGCTGTCTCAACTGAGACAGGAGGCGTCCATGCCCACATTCACCGCACTTACCACTCTGACCGGCAAGAAAGCCGCCGAACGTCTGGGCGAAGCGATGGACCGTCTGAACCCAGAACCTACAGGTGTCGGCGTGTTTGAGGTCGAGGATGGTTCGGGTCTTTGGGAAGTGGGAGGCTATTTCACCGAAGCGCCGGATGAAACCGCGCTGGCCGTTCTGGCCGCCGCTTTTGAGGCAAAGCCTTTTGTAGTCTCAGAGCTGCCCGAAACCGACTGGGTTGCCCACGTTCGCCGAGAACTGGCACCGGTCGAAGCTGGCCGGTTCTTTGTTTACGGAAGCCACGACGCCGACAAAATACCTGAGGGTCGAATTCCCTTGCTGATCGAAGCAGCGATGGCTTTTGGCACCGGTCACCACGGCACGACGCTCGGCTGCCTTAAGGCGTTGGACTATTTGCTGAATGATGGCTTCACGGCTACCAAAGTGGCTGACATCGGTTGCGGCACTGCTGTTCTGGCGATGGCTGCCGCGCGGGTCTGGGACGGTGACATCATTGCCAGCGATATAGATCAGGTCGCCGTGGAGGTGGCTGAGGCGAACCTGAAAGCCAACAATATGTCTGGCCGTGTTCATTGTGTCGAGGCTGCGGGATTCGATCATCCCGACCTGCAAGCGTACGCCCCTTATGATTTGATTTTTGCCAATATTTTGAAGGGCCCGCTCGTGGCCTTGTCCCCCGAAATTGGAGCGAATCTGCGCTTGGGTGGACATGCGATCCTGTCGGGAATCCTCAATGAACAGGCTGACGATGTGATCTCTGTTTATTTACAGAACGGGTTTAATTTGACCAAAAGGGACGAGATTGGTGAGTGGACGACGCTAATCTTAACAAAACAGGGCTAAAATCAGACCATTTGCAGGAGTTTCATGGATTCTTGCCTCGTTTTTGTCGCAATCTGTAATTACCTTCGTAGCGTGGTATCGGGGGCGGTTCTTGAGGAGGCTGCCATGACGGGAAAACAACTGGAATTTGATCAGCGCGTCCATCGCCTGAACAAGAAACATGCCAAACTCAGCCGGGGCTATCGCGCCACGATGCGCAAGGATGGCCTTGTCGTGATGAAACCGCAGCGGGTCAAATCTGCGGTTCCGGCAAAGTTGCTTTTGATTTGTCTTGCAGGATTGTTCGCTTTTAAGACGTTCTTGCTAAGCAGTCTAGGTGCTTCGGCCTACCAATACCGTGTCGATAGTCTGGCAGAGGGCACCTCAGTTGAAAAAGCTGGTGCTTGGGTCATGCAAATTGATCCCGTGTCAGAATATCTGGCTAATCAGATCAACAGTTTCATTCCCTAATTCAGACCTCGTTAATGCAGAAACGCCGCGCATTTACAAATGCGCGGCGTTCTGTTGTGCCCCTAAAAGGGGAGAGGGGCATGTGAGTGGTGTTTACGTCTTAGCGACGACCTTCAGCTACGGCGTCAATGTCGCCGCGGCACAGGCCAATATCTTCCAGCTCACGATCCGACAGACCGTTCAATGCGTTGCGGGTCGCGCGGGCGTCACTCCAACCGATAGCAGCGTTTGCGATCGATGCGAAAGTTGCGCCGATACGGCCAACGAGGCCGAGCGAGCCAGTGGATGCGAAGCGGGTTGTGTCCAGTGCAGCCATATCCTGTTTCCTTCTGGTTTGTGTTCACGTTAAATAGTGCGATCTGAGCGGCATCTAGTGATGTCGAAATGGCTGTGCAAGTGCAGAAATTGCATGTGTCCTATGCAATTTTTGCAAGTCCGAAATTTCGTTAAAAACCCTTAATTTGTTGACCATTTGGCCGTTACCAAACGTGTCGAATTCAGGCATTTCGCTGTCGCAAACAGGCCGTTCTGTCGCCTGTGGGATAGGTGTGTCGTTTTCAGGTTGTGTGTCAATTCGCTTGGAAAATGTTCACGCTTCGTGCTAATCGGAAAGAAAGATCACAAAAACCCGAGCAGGCCGAGGCAAATCATGCGGATTTTGGGCATTGATCCGGGGCTCAGAACCCTGGGATGGGGCGTCATCGATTCGCATGGCAGCCGCCTAAGCCATGTTGCCAACGGGTTGTGCAAATCTGATGGGGATGATCTGGGCGAGCGTTTGCTTTCCCTACACAATCAAATTGTCGAGGTTATAGCAGAACACCAGCCCGACCAAGCTGCCATCGAACAGACCTTCGTCAACAAGGACGGGGCAGGCACGCTTAAGCTCGGTCAGGCGCGAGGGGTTGCCTTGCTGACGTTGGCCCAAGCTGGACTGCCAGTGGGGGAATATGCACCCAATCGGGTGAAAAAGACCGTGGTAGGTGTCGGGCACGCCGAGAAAGAACAAGTCCTGCACATGGTAAAACTACAATTGCCGGGGTGTCAGCCAAAAGGGGCGGATGCTGCGGATGCGTTGGCGATCGCTATCTGCCATTCGTATTACGGCACAGCGCCGCAAGCGCGAATGAAAGAGGTAAGAGCATGATTGGAAAACTGACGGGTCGGCTGGACTATCGCGCGGCGGATCATGTGCTGATCGACGTGCGCGGGGTTGGTTACATTGTGTATTGCTCAGACAGGACTATGGCGGCTTTGCCGGGTGTTGGCGAAGCGGTTTCGATCTACACTGACATGGTCGTGCGTGAAGATCTGATGCAGCTCTATGGCTTTCTTTCGTTGGTCGAGAAGGAATGGCATCGCCTGTTGTGCTCGGTGCAGGGCGTTGGTGCCAAGGTCTCGCTGGCTATTCTGTCAGCGTTGGGACCGGATGGTGTCAGCCGGTCCATCGCTCTGGGTGATTGGGGGGCTGTTAAGGCAGCTAAAGGTGTCGGACCGAAGACGGCACAGCGGATCGTATTGGACCTCAAGGACAAAGCACCGGGCGTGATGGCGATGGGTGGCACGGTGACCGAGGCGATGGACGGACCTGAACTGGACGTCGTCGAATTGGCGGAACCGACACCTGTACCCAAACGAGCGGTGAAGGCAGTGTCGGGATCGGCAGCAGCTTCTGCGGGCGCGTTGTCTGCGCTTGGTAACCTGGGTTATGGACCATCCGAGGCCGCGTCGGCAGTAGCCGAAGCAGCGGCTAGCCTGCCAGACGCAGGAGAGGCCGAGCTAATTCGTGCAGCCCTGAAACTGCTCGCTCCGAAAGGTTAATTAAATGGCAGACGCCGATCCCACCCTGCGTCCCGATCCTCTGCCAGAGGACAACGACCGAGCCTTACGCCCGCAAGGGTTGGACGAGTTTATTGGCCAGGCCGAAGCGCGCGCCAACCTGCGCATCTTTATCCAGTCTGCGCGACAGCGGGGCGAGGCAATGGATCATACGTTGTTCCACGGTCCGCCGGGACTGGGAAAGACAACGCTGGCGCAGATCATGGCGCGTGAATTGGGGGTGAATTTTCGCATGACCTCTGGCCCGGTGCTGGCCAAGGCAGGCGATTTGGCGGCTATCCTAACCAATCTGGAATCGCGGGATGTGCTGTTTATCGACGAGATCCACCGCCTGAATCCAGCGGTGGAAGAGGTTCTTTACCCGGCGATGGAGGATTTCGAATTGGACCTCGTAATAGGTGAAGGCCCTGCTGCGAGAACTGTTCGTATTGAATTGCAGCCCTTTACGCTTGTAGGGGCGACGACGCGGATGGGTCTGCTAACGACGCCACTTCGTGACCGGTTCGGCATTCCGACGCGTTTACAATTCTATACGGTCGATGAATTGCATGAGATCGTGACACGTAACGCCCGCAAGCTAGGTGCGCCCGCCGACAACGATGGTGCGCGCGAGATTGCGCGCCGCTCACGCGGGACGCCGCGGATTGCAGGACGATTGCTACGGCGGGTTGTCGACTTTGCCATTGTCGAAGGTGACGGGAGAATTACACGTGAACTAGCTGACGGTGCTCTGACGCGCCTAGGAGTCGATAACCTTGGCCTTGACGGCGCAGACCGGCGTTATCTGAAGCTGATCGCAGAGAACTACGCAGGCGGGCCGGTTGGGATTGAGACCTTGTCGGCTGCATTGTCTGAAAGCCGGGATTCACTGGAAGAAGTAATCGAGCCTTATCTGCTTCAACAGGGCCTCATACAAAGAACACCGCGAGGCCGAATGTTGGCTCAAAAGGCGTGGACACATCTGGGCATGGCTGCTCCGCGGGGGCAAAACGATCTGTTCGGTTGAAGTGCGCGCCTTTAGAAATTAAGCCTCTGGCGGCTGTATTTGAAACACAAGAGGACAAAGCGTGACACCCGATCAGATCGAGGCGCTGTTTACGCGTGAAAGTGGTGAATTCCTGTTCGCACGCTGGGGGCGCCCCATCGTGCCAATCGTTTTTGGCGTTGAGGACGTGACGCTTTCCACTGTCAAAGGTGCTTTTGAGGCTGTGGTGGCTTTGGCCGGGCACAAGATGGCCGAAACCGACCCCGAGCTAGGGGCCAATTGTATGGTTTTCTTCTTCCGCGAGTGGCAGGAGTTGCTGGAAGTTCCTGATCTGGATCGATTGATCCCGGATTTGGCGCCTTTAGTGGATCGTTTGGTGGCAGCAGATGCAAATCAATACCGGATTTTCCGGTTTGAGGAAGACGGAGCGATCCGTGCGGCCTTTGTTTTTCTCAAAATGGATAAAGAACTGTCAAAAGTACCGGCTGAGACCTTGGCGCTGAGCCAGGTGGTGCAAACCATCTTGCTTTGGTCAGACACTGCCTTTCGATCTCAATCCCCGCTTGCCATGGCGGATGGCACGACGGTTCTGCGACCAGACATCGCCGAATTGATCCGTGCGGCGTATGATCCCGTCCTTCCCGGCGCGTCACAAGATGCATCTCATGCGCTTCGATTATTTGCACGGCTCAGTGCTCCACAATAAGGTTTAGGTGGGCGTTTTTTCAGTGCGCTGGAACGCTTCAATCAGGTTGGCGCCGGTATCAAAGTAAGCGTCTTGCCCCACCAATTCGGTGATCCCGTAGCGGTCCAGTTCCTTTCTGACATCTGGCTCGACCAACAGAAAGACCAGCCGGATGTTCTTTGAATGAAGCAATTCATGAACATTGCGAAGGGTGTATCCCGCTGTGAAGTCCACATCATCCACCGAAGACGCCTCGATACAAAACCAGCGCAATTCGGGTTTGGCGTTTTTTACGATCTCGGTGATCTCGTCCGAAAGACGCTGAGTGTTGGCATAGTACAGGCTGTGGGAAAAGCGATAGATCACTAGACCGGGCGCGAATTGGTTGGGTTCGTCAAGAGGATGAGTATGCCATCCGCCATCGGTGCCTTTGACGATAACAGTGTTTTTTGGCCGGTATCCTCGACGTGTATGGTCAATCAGTGACAGGACCATTGCGAATATGATCCCTTGTTCGACGCCGACTAGAACCACGACCGCCGCCGTCGAGACTGCGATCCAGAACTCAGACCGGGCCTGTCGATAAATGGCAGTAAGACCTTTCACATCGATTAGCTTGACGCCAATCAGGAAAACAACCGCTGACAGGGCCGCGTTCGGCAAGTAAGCCAGTGGGCCGGTCAGAAACAGGATGACGACAAGAACAATGGCAACCGTTGTCAGTTGCGCGATCTGGCTACGGCCTCCGGCACTTGCAACCATCTCGGTTTTGGTCGGGCTGCCGTTTACTACGAAAGTTCCCGTGAATGCAGCGCCAAGATTGGCCAATCCCAATCCGACAAGGTCCGTGTTTTCGCTGAACTTATCTTCGTATCGGGCAGCATAGGCGCGCGACGTAGCCGCGCTTTGCGCCAGTATTACGACAAAGATAGACAGAGCGGTGGGTGTAAGTTGTTTGAAAAGGGACCAACTCCAATCCACATCCGGGATCGACAAAGCGGGCAGGCCACTGGGAACCGCGCCCAAAACGGCAATGCCAGAGTCGCTGAGGTGAAAGACCCAGCTGCACAGGATGACGCCCAATATGGCGATCAGAGGGCCAGGTATTTTGTTAGACAGCAGCTTGCATCCAACCACGACCAGCAGAACACCCAGAGAAACCGCAAGCGTTGGCCAGCTTGTCTGTCCGTAGTTATGTATGAGGTCCTGAAGCTTGGCGAGTGTGCCGTGCCCTGATGCTGCAATTCCCAGCATGCCGGGGATTTCTCCTGTCGCCACCTGTATGCCGACCCCGGTCAAAAAACCCACCAGAACGGTGCGCGATAGGAAATCTGCCAAAAACCCAAGGCCGATAATGCGCGCGGCAATCAACAATACGGCCGCCATCAGCGCCAGTAGCGAAGCCAGCGCCAGATATTCAGACGAACCCGAAACTGCCATGCCAGCGAGAGCCGAGGCAGTAATCGCTGCCGTCGCGGAATCCGCTCCGACGACAAGATGCCGGGACGATCCAAACAAAGCGAACAAAGCCATCGGGATGAGGATCGTGTAAAGCCCGGTCACAACCGGGGTGCCTGCAATTTTGGTGTAACCCATGACTTCGGGGATCGCGAGACAGGCGAAGGTCAGCCCCGCCAGAATCTCAGTTGGAATGTTAGAACGGTTTACGGGCAGGAGGCCTTGGAAGACGGGAAGCGGGAATTTACCCTCGTTGTGACGGTGCCCTGCCATTCTAACATCCTTTAAATTCAAACCTCTATTGAGAAGCCTAGTATGCAAATGGCTGAATTTCGATACTGCCAACAACTTAACTTAAATTTTGCCGCCTAGCAGGGATTGCGTCTTTGCTTGCATTTATGTGAGGCATGACGTGCACCATGCAGATCAAATCATAATGTTTGAACGACCGGATTCGTGCCTATGACCAACCAAAAAGCTGAGCAGCAAAAGCACATTTACACGGTGCGGGTCTATTACGAAGACACGGATATGGGCGGTGTCGTCTATCACGCGAATTATTTGAAATATATTGAACGAGCGCGGTCAGATTACGTGCGCCGCTTGGGCAACGACCAAAACGCGATGCGCGACGACGGGATCGTTTGGGTCATTCGGCGGATCGAAGCAGATTACCTGGCCCCAGCGCGGTTTGATGATGAACTGACTATCGAAACAGAATTCTTATCGCGCTCGGGGGTCCGGCTGACCATGGGGCAATTGGTAAAACGCGGCGATACTGAAATATTCCGTGCTACAGTTACCGCAGTCTGCATGAACGCGCAGGGCAAACCGGTTCGGCTTCCGGCAGAGATTCGCGCATTGCTGTAACAAATTGCGGCGCAGAGGTGGTTCTGTTGGCTTTTCAGGGCCATCTGGGTTAGCGTCTGGCAAAACAAGGCCATACGAACGGCCGTCAGGCAAAAACAAAGAGCAGGTTCATGGAAGCTGAAACGCTGGTGCTGGCGCAGGAGATCGACTTCTCCATGTGGGGGCTTTATGCCCGCGCGACGTTTATCGTTAAACTGGTGATGTTGATGTTGGTTGGCGCATCCATCTGGTCTTGGGCGATTATTATTCAGAAGCTGATCAACTACCGTGCGGCGCGCGGCGAAGCGCGGGTGTTTGATGAAAGCTTCTGGTCTGGGAACCCACTGGATGAGCTGTTCGAACAAATAGGCACACAGCCCGATGGTAGTTCAGAGAAGATTTTTGCCGCCGGCATGATCGAGTGGCGGCGATCCCACCGAACGGATGGCGGGTTGATAGCAGGTGCCACTGCCCGGATTGACCGGTCAATGAATGTGGCAATCGCAAAAGAAGCCGAGACACTGCAAAAAGGTTTGCCCATTTTGGCGACGGTCGGCTCGACTGCGCCGTTCATTGGCTTGTTTGGAACGGTCTGGGGTATCATGAACGCCTTTATCGAGATTGCCGAACAACAGAACACCAACCTCGCCGTTGTCGCCCCTGGTATTGCCGAGGCCTTGCTAGCAACAGGTCTGGGCCTGCTGGCCGCGATACCAGCAGTGATTTTCTATAACAAACTCAGCGCGGACAGTGATCGGATCGTTGGCGGCTATGAAGCTTTTGCCGACGAATTCGCAACTATTCTATCGCGCCAGTTGGACAGCTGACATGGGTGCGGCGGTTCAGCAAAACGGGGAAGGGAACGGGCGTAGACGCGGTCGGCGTCGTGGGCGCGCGCAGCCGATGGCTGAGATCAACGTGACACCGTTTGTCGACGTCATGCTGGTGCTGCTGATCATTTTTATGGTTGCCGCACCGCTGCTGACAGTTGGAGTGCCGGTTGACTTGCCCAAAACGGCCGCAAGTGCCTTGCCCGGTGATAACGAAGAACCGCTGACAGTCACGTTGACTGCCGATGGGCGGGTGCAAATCCAAACCACGGATGTTCAACGCGAAGAGTTGATTGGCAAACTGCGCGCCATCGCTGCAGAACGTAGCAGTGACCGCGTGTTCCTGCGCGCTGACGGGGCGATCCCATATGCGCAGGTGATGCAAATCATGGGCGCACTGAATGCGGGTGGGTTTTCCAATGTCGGTCTTGTGACCGACACCGGCGGGCCGACCCTGGACGAAGGTGGAGAGTGAGGCCGCACGGTGGATACCGGCACCAAGATCTCGGCGATTGCCCATGTCACTTTGATTGGATGGGCTTTATTTGGCGGTACCTTCCGGTCCGAACCTCTGCCTATGGCAGTACAGGAGGTGTCGGTGGTCTCTGCTGAACAATTTGCCGCGATGACCGCACAGCGTGATGCGCCGGAGGTACCGACCGCAACTGCCTTACAACAACCTGAAGCACCCGAAGAACAGCCAGCCCCACCTGAGACGGTGGACAAAGAAATTACGCCTCCCGAAGTCGTGACACCTCCGGACCCCGAACCCGATCCTGTGCCCGAGCCGGTTGAGCCTCCGCCCGAACCGGAAGTGGTCGAGGAACCCCCGATCCTGGATCAGCCCGAGCCTGTGACCGAAACATTGCCTGTGCCTCCCGGCCCCGAGGCGCAGCCGCGCGCAGCTGACAAGGTAGCGCCCGAGCCCGTTGCCCCGCCGCCCCCCGAGGCGCAGCCTGATGATATTGAGACCCCAGCCGTCTCCTTAGATGAAGGCGCAGAGACGCAACAGGAACAGCAGGATCAGACCGCCCCTGAGGAGGCCACGGATGAGATCGTAACCGAGGCGGAAGAAACCAAAGAGAACGCCCCGCGTACATCTCCTAGGCCCCAAGTTCGGCCCAACCGACCTACGCCCCCGGCGCAAACGGAAGTTGCCGAAGAACTAGAGCCAACCCCGTCGGAACAAGTCGACGAAAGCGCGGTCGAAGACGCCTTGGCTGAGGCGTTGAGGCAGAGCAATGAACCCTCTGGCCCGCCGCTGACCAGTGGTGAAAAAGATGCCATGCGTCTGGCGGTTTCGCAGTGTTGGAACGTAGGATCCCTGTCCACGGACGCGCTGCAAACGGTTGTGGTTGTAGGGTTTTCACTTTCTCCGGACGGCAAGGTCGTTGGGGGCAGCTTGCGCATGCTCGACAGCTCTGGCGGCACGGCAGCGTCTGCAAAACAGGCATATGAGGCCGCTCGGCGTGCTATTTTGCGCTGCGGGGCAAAAGGATATGATCTGCCTGCTGACAAATACGATCAGTGGCAGGATATTGAGATTACATTCAATCCCGAGAGGATGCGGATCAAATGATGAGATTTCTGATCAGCCTGTTGCTTGGCCTGACGATTTTGACAGCGCCGGTATACGCTCAGAGCGGACCGCTGCGTCTGGAATTGGATCAGGGGATTATCGAACCCTTGCCCTTTGCGGTGCCGAATTTCGTGCCCGATGGGCCGGCGGCGACACAGTATGCCAATGACATCTCTCGGGTCGTTGCAGCGGATTTGACCGGAACCGGACTATTCCGCGAAATTTCTTCAGACGCATTCATCAGCCGTGTCAGCAGTTTTGATGCTCCGGTGCAGTTTGCGGATTGGAAAGCCATCAACGCGGACGCGCTGGTGACAGGGGCTGTGAACGTCTCGGGCAACCGCCTGACGGTTCGGTTTCGAGTATGGGATGTGTTCTCGGGTCAGGAACTAGGCAACGGTTTACAATTTGCAGGCACGACCGAGGGCTGGCGGCGCATGGCGCATAAGGTAGCCGATCAGGTCTACAGCCGGATCACAGGCGAGGGGGCCTATTTCGACAGCCGCGTGGCGTTTGTGTCTGAAAGCGGACCCAAGGACCAACGCCTGAAACGGCTTGCGATCATGGACTATGACGGGGCCAACGTTCAGTATCTGACAGACAGTTCGTCTATCGTATTGGCCCCGCGCTTTTCACCGACAGGCGACCGGTTGCTGTATACCAGTTATGAAACCGGCCAACCGCGCATCTATGTTCTGGATGTTGACCGCGTTAAGCGGACCGAACTGAAAACTCAGGAAGGCACGATGAGCTTTTCTCCACGTTTCTCGCCCGATGGTCGCTCGATCGTGTATTCGCTGATTCAGGGCGGTAACACCGATCTGTGGAAGATGGATTTGGCTTCTGGTCAAAGTGTGCGCCTGACCAACACGACGGCGATTGAAACCGCGCCCAGCTACTCTCCGGACGGGTCGCAAATCGTGTTTGAAAGCGACCGCTCGGGTACACCGCAGCTTTACATCATGCCAGCAAATGGGGGGGAAGCGACCCGTATCAGCTTTGGTCAAGGGCGCTATGGTACTCCGGTCTGGTCCCCGCGCGGTGATCTGATTGCATTTACCAAGCAGAACAAGGGCCGGTTCCACATTGGTGTCATGCGTGTCGATGGAAGCGAGGAGCGCTTGCTGACCTCGTCTTTCCTGGACGAAGGACCGACATGGTCACCTAATGGCCGCGTTATCATGTTCACACGCGAAACCCAAGGTGCAAGCGGTCGGGCGACGCTGTATTCCGTTGATATTTCAGGTCGGAACCTGCGCCCGGTCAGAACTCCGGATGGTGGCAGCGATCCATCCTGGGGACCATTGCAGAATTGATCGGAGCAGGGGCTTGGAAAAGTTCACAAAAATCCTGCACTGTGATACAGAGGCGGCAATAAACCGATAAAACGACGAGGCATCTGAAATGAATGTATTGGGCAAAATCATAGCGTTGGGCGCGCTGAGTGTCATCGCTGCCTGCACCAACAACGATCCGTCAGCATTGGGCGGGTTTGGCAATGGCGCCAACGGAGCAATCGCGCCAGGTTCGCCAAGCGATCCGCGCTCACCGGCCTATTTCCAGCAAACCATTGGTGACCGCGTGTTGTTCTCTGTGGACCAGTCCACCCTGACACCACAGGCGCAAACGATCTTGCAAGGACAGGCGGACTGGCTGATGGCCAACCCGGACTATGTGGCGACAATCGAAGGTCACGCTGACGAACAAGGCACACGTGAATACAACCTCGGTCTTGGTGCAAAACGGGCGAATGCGGCTCGGGACTATCTGATTTCACGCGGCGTGGCAGGCAATCGTCTGACGACTGTCAGCTACGGTAAAGAGCGCCCGATTGAGATTTGCAGCACCGAGGATTGCTATTCCAAAAACCGCCGTGCGGTGACGGTGCTGACCGGTTCAACCTTGGGGTAAGACAATGAGAATTGCAGGATGGGTTCTGGCCGCAGTTGTCGCGACCGTTGGCATGGCGCAAGCACAGGATCAGCAGACACTGGCGGATATCCGTCAGGAACTGACGGTGCTGCATGTTGAGATTCAGCGCTTGAAGCGCGAGTTTTCGACCACTGGGTCTCCAGCTCCGAACCTGTCCGGCAGTTCGATTCTTGAACGTGTGGATGCGATCGAGGCCGAGTTGCAACGTCTGACGCGGCAAACCGAACAGTTGGACCAGCGGGTGCAGAATATCGTGGCAGATGGGACCAACCGGATAGGAGATCTTGAGTTCCGTTTGGTTGAACTTGAAGGTGGTGACCTAAGCACTTTGGGCGAAACGTCGACTCTTGGCGGCGAAACCCAAGTTACAGCTGCAGTACCTGTTGCGCCAACGGCGCCGTCCACGCCTGATCAAGGGGAACTGGCGATTGGCGAACGAGCGGACTTTGACGCCGCAGCGCAGGCTTTGGCTGACGGAGATTTTCAGGCAGCCGCTGACCAATTTGCGCAATTCGACACCTCTTACCCAGGCAGCCCCCTGGCCCCCGAGGCCAATCTGAAACGTGGACAAGCGTTGGAAGGTATGGGCGATACGCGTGAAGCCGCGCGGGCGTTTCTGGCCAGCTTTACCGGCGACTCCGAAGGCGCGTTTGCGCCCGAGGCATTGTTCGAACTTGGCGCCGCGCTGGGGCGTTTGGGGCAAACTGACCAGGCGTGCATCACTCTGTCCGAGGTTGGCGTGCGCTTTCCGACCGCGCCCACAGTAGCCGCGGCCACACAGGAAATGGCATCGCTGGGCTGTTCTTGACCGATCAGGCTGAATCTCTTCGATCCGAAATTCGCGCGCAGTTGCCTGTTAGGTTGCCGCCGCGTTTGGGGGTGGCCGTTTCGGGTGGGGGTGACTCAATCGCTCTGATGAGGCTGTTGCACGAAATTGCCCAGATCGAACAGGTCGAACTATTCGCGGCAACAGTAAATCACGGGTTACGCCCTGAGGCTGCGGCCGAGGCCGCCCGGGTGGCCGAACAGGCGGAGCAACTGGGAATCCCGCATGAAACGCTTGTTTGGCAAGGTTGGGACGGTTCGGGAAACCTGCAGGATCAGGCGCGGCAAGCGCGCTATCGGCTGTTGACGAACTGGGCAACAAGAAACGACATTTCGGCAATTGCCTTGGGACATACGGCGGATGATCAGGCCGAAACGGTGCTGATGCGGCTTGGCCGTGCGGCTGGCGTGACGGGGCTTTCTGGTATGCCCACCGCGCGGACGCTGGACGGAATAAGGCTAATTCGACCTATGCTGAAGGTCACTCGGCAAACCCTGCGGGATTACTTGTCGGAACGCGGCATGGATTGGATAGAAGATCCGTCGAATCACGATCAGAAATTCGACAGGATCAAGGCGCGCAAGGCGTTGTCTGAGCTGGAACCGCTGGGCATTTCCGCGTTATCGCTGACTCGTGTGGCTGAAAATCTTGCACAAGCGCGTGAGGCTTTGGCTCGTTTTACGCAGGAATCCGCCCTTAAAGTCACGAAAGTTGACGGCGGTGACGTGTGCGTGGACCGAAGCGGCTTTGGGATGTTGCCTGCCGAGGTTCAAAGACAGTTGGTTATGGGAACAATCGCGTGGATTGCCGGGCAGGGGTATCCGCCGCGTGGGTCTGCGGTGGATCAGGCTGTCGCGGCTGTTCGAGGCGGCCAAACTTTTACATTGGCCGGATGTATGTTGATCCCGAAGGGCGATAAAACGTGGTTTTGCAGGGAACTAAACGCCGTGGCACTGCAGATCGCCGCTCCGCACCAGGCATGGGACAACCGCTGGATCCTGTCTGGTCCCGATGATTTCGATGCTGAGGTCCGCGCATTGGGTGAGAATGGCTTGTCGCAGCTAGAAAACTGGCGTGCTTTAGGCAAACCGCGTCAAGCGCTTTTGTCTTCTCCAGCCGTTTGGCGTGGCGAAACCATTATTGCAGCTCCACTGGCTGATTTTTCGAACGGTTGGGTTGCTGAGTTGGTGCCGCAACGGCCCGAGTTTTACTCTTCTCTTTTATCGCATTGAACCTGCTTGAATCATCTCTATTTTAAAGAGCAACCCGGCAGATCCCCATCTGCCGAAATCTTTTGGGAGATTTTTCTTGGGCAACGCTCGTAACATCGCCTTCTGGGTCGTTCTGTTTCTGCTGATCCTTGCACTGTTCAATTTCTTCAGTGGTCAGGGTGGAACGCTTCAAAGCAATGAAAGAACCTATTCTGATTTCGTCAGCGCCGTAGAGGCCGGCGAAGTCAAGAATGTGACGCTCGATGGTGAGCAGATTCGCTATACCACTCAAAGCGGTGCAAACTACGTCACCATCAAACCGGGTGATGCAGAAGTCACCAAACTGTTGATAGATGAGAGTATCCCTGTTCAGGCGGTAAAACAGCAGCAATCCGGCTTTCAGTCGTTTATCCTGACCTTGCTGCCCTTCCTGCTGCTGATCGGTGTCTGGATCTATTTCATGAACCGGATGCAAGGCGGTGGCAAAGGCGGTGCGATGGGCTTTGGTAAGTCCAAGGCAAAAATGCTGACCGAAAAGCACGGCCGCGTGACGTTTGACGATGTGGCCGGCATCGACGAAGCCAAGGAAGAGCTGGAAGAGATCGTGGAGTTCCTGCGAAACCCACAGAAATTCTCACGCCTGGGTGGTAAAATTCCGAAAGGCGCTCTGCTTGTTGGCCCTCCGGGTACCGGTAAAACGCTGCTGGCCAGAGCGATTGCGGGCGAAGCGGGTGTGCCGTTCTTCACCATCTCGGGCTCGGACTTCGTTGAGATGTTCGTAGGTGTTGGTGCGTCCCGCGTGCGCGACATGTTTGAACAAGCCAAGAAGAATGCGCCCTGTATTGTGTTCATCGACGAGATCGACGCCGTGGGTCGCCATCGTGGTGCCGGTTACGGCGGCGGTAACGACGAACGCGAACAGACCCTCAACCAGCTGCTGGTTGAGATGGACGGGTTCGAGGCAAACGAAGGCGTGATCATTCTTGCGGCTACAAACCGTAAAGATGTTCTTGACCCGGCGCTGCTGCGTCCGGGCCGTTTTGACCGGAACGTGACCGTTGGAAACCCCGACATCAAAGGCCGCGAAAAGATTCTGGGCGTGCATGCCCGCAAGACGCCTCTGGGCCCCGATGTCGATCTGCGCATTATCGCGCGCGGTACACCGGGCTTCTCGGGTGCCGATCTGGCGAACCTCGTGAACGAGGCCGCGCTGATGGCTGCTCGTGTGGGCCGTCGCTTTGTCACTATGGAGGATTTTGAGAACGCCAAGGACAAAGTGATGATGGGGGCTGAGCGCCGTTCGATGGTGCTGACCCAGGATCAGAAGGAAAAGACTGCTTACCACGAGGCTGGCCATGCTGTTGTTGGTCTGGAACTGCCGCTGTGCGATCCGGTCTACAAAGCGACGATCATTCCACGCGGTGGTGCGTTGGGGATGGTGGTTTCGCTACCCGAGATGGACCGTCTTAACTATCACCGTGATGAGTGCGAGCAAAAGCTGGCGATGACGATGGCAGGTAAAGCTGCCGAGGTGATCAAATACGGCGAAGACCACGTCTCAAACGGTCCGGCGGGTGACATCATGCAAGCCAGCCAGTTGGCGCGTGCGATGGTTATGCGCTGGGGCATGTCCGATAAGGTCGGCAACATTGATTATGCCGAAGCCCATGAAGGATATCAGGGCAACACCGCTGGTTTCTCGGTTTCGGCACATACAAAAGAGCTGATTGAGGAAGAGGTAAAGCGCCTGATCCAACAAGGTTATGAGCACGCTCACAAGATTCTGTCCGACAAGAACGAAGAATGGGAGCGTCTGGCACAAGGTCTGCTGGAATATGAGACCCTGACCGGCGACGAGATCAAGCGCGTTATGAACGGTGAATCTCCGAACGAAGGCGATGATGAAGGCGACAAACCCGATGAGGGCAGCGCGCCCAGCGTGACGGCAATTCCGAAGACCAAAGTCAAGAAATCCCCACCTGATGGTGGGATGGAGCCAGAACCGTCGGCATAGTTGGAAAACCCGGAGCAAGCCTCCGGGTTTTTCTTTTTTCATCAGATCGTTACTGGGCATTATGCGGGTGACGACGCTGATAAAAAGGGAAGCCCATGCCGTTTTCGCGTGAAACCGAGTATTCAGGCGAAGTGATCTGGCTGGGTCATGTGCCTGCAGGTCAGTCCTTGCGGGCCAATCCTATGGACGCGTTGGATCTGGGATTCGAAGGTGTGCATGGTGAACGGCATGAGGGGCTCAATCGGGCTTCCTGTGTCCGGGTCAAGAACCTCTATGCGCAAGGCACCGAAATCCGGAATGTGCGGCAGGTATCGATACTGTCTGCGGAAGAACTGGTCGTGATCGCAGCTGAGATGGAGTTGGATGATCTTGATCCGTCATACCTCGGGGCGTCGATCGTTGTGAAAGGCATCCCCGATTTTTCGCACATCCCACCGTCGTCGCGCCTGCAGGCTGGAAATGGCACGACGATCACGATCGATATGGAAAATGCTCCGTGTGTCCTGCCGGGCCGCGAGATCGAACAAGATCACACTGGCCACGGGGCTGCGTTCAAACCCGCAGCACAGGGTCGGCGCGGGGTGACAGGATGGGTCGAACGCCCTGGGTCTTTGCGTATCGGTGACAGATTGCGGTTGTTTGTGCCGGATCAACCAGCGTGGGCACCATAAAGGCCAGTCGTTTCCGATCAGAGACCGGTGAAATGGCGCTACGCCGTTTCGCGGCACAATTATGTCGGAATCCATAGCCATCTGTTTGGTGCACAACGGTATGGATTGCGCAGCGCCGACGCTCTGCGTCGGTTTAGCACGGCATTCAATCAGGGACCCTGCCCAATGAGCTACAAATCCGATATCGAAATCGCTCGCGAAGCGAACAAGAAGCCGATTCAGGAAATCGGCGCCAAGCTGGGTATCTCCAGCGACGATCTGCTGCCCTACGGCCATGACAAGGCGAAGGTCAGCCAGGATTTCATCAACTCGGTTCAAGACCGCGAAGACGGTAAGTTGATTCTGGTAACCGCCATCAACCCGACCCCGGCAGGTGAAGGTAAGACCACAACCACTGTTGGTCTGGGTGACGGTCTGAACCGCATCGGCAAAAACGCGATGATCTGTATCCGCGAAGCCTCGCTCGGCCCGAATTTCGGCATGAAGGGTGGCGCTGCGGGTGGCGGTTACGCGCAGGTTGTTCCGATGGAGGAAATGAACCTGCACTTCACTGGTGACTTCCACGCCATCACCTCGGCCCACTCGCTGTTGTCGGCGATGATCGACAACCACATCTACTGGGGCAATGAGTGCGATATCGACATCCGTCGTGTCGCATGGCGTCGTGTGGTCGACATGAACGACCGAGCGCTGCGTCAGATCACTGCCAGCTTGGGTGGTGTGTCGAACGGTTTCCCGCGTGAAGCAGGATTTGACATCACCGTGGCATCGGAAGTCATGGCGATCCTGTGCCTTGCAAACGACCTGAAAGACCTGGAAAAGCGTCTGGGCGACATCATCGTCGCATACCGCCGCGACAAAACGCCTGTCTATTGCCGCGACATCAAGGCCGAAGGCGCAATGACCGTTCTGCTGAAGGACGCAATGCAGCCGAACTTGGTGCAGACGCTGGAAAACAACCCGGCATTTGTCCACGGCGGCCCGTTCGCGAACATCGCACACGGTTGTAACTCGGTCATTGCGACCAAGACCGCTTTGAAAGTTGCCGACTATGTCGTGACCGAAGCCGGTTTCGGTGCTGATCTGGGTGCCGAGAAGTTCATGAACATCAAGTGCCGTAAGGCGGATATTGCTCCGTCGGCAGTGGTACTGGTTGCCACCGTGCGCGCGATGAAGATGAACGGCGGCGTCGCAAAGGCTGATCTGGGAGCGGAAAACGTCGACGCAGTTCAGTCCGGTTGCGCCAACCTGGGTCGTCACATCGAAAACGTTAAGTCGTTTGGTGTTCCGGTTGTTGTCGCCATCAACCACTTTGTCACTGACACCGATGACGAAGTGCAGGCGGTCAAGGATTACTGCGCCGAGCATGGTGTTGAAGCGATCCTGTCGCGCCACTGGGAACTGGGTTCGGATGGTTCGGCTCCGCTGGCTGAAAAAGTTGTCGAAATCGTCGAAGGTGGCAGCGCCAACTTCTCGCCGATCTATCCCGACGAAATGCCGCTGTTCGAAAAGATCGAAACCATCGCCAAGCGCATCTACCGCGCTGACGAAGTTCTGGCCGACAACAAGATCCGCAACCAACTGCGTGAGTGGGAAGAGGCAGGCTACGGCAATTTCCCGGTCTGCATGGCGAAAACCCAGTATTCGTTCTCGACCGATCCAACTCTGCGCGGCGCGCCCACCGGCCACTCGGTTCCGGTGCGTGAGGTTCGCCTGTCGGCTGGTGCCGGTTTCATCGTCGTTGTCTGCGGTGAGATCATGACCATGCCCGGCCTGCCGCGTAAACCGGCTGCAGAAACCATCTGCCTCAATGACGCAGGTGAGATCGAGGGCTTGTTCTAAGCGCCCGAATGATACATCTCGTGGTCCGGGGATATCCCCGGGCCATGAGGAGACGAACATGCCCACTCTGACACCGCCGCAAGACTGTCAATCGATGCAGGAGTTGCGGGCTCAGATCGACAAGCTGGATCGCCAACTGATTGAGATGTTGGTGACTCGCGCAGGCTATATCGACCGCGCGTCTCAGCTGAAACCCGGAGAGGGGCTGCCCGCTCGCATCCCCGATCGTGTCGAAGACGTGGTGCAGCGCGTGCGCAAGAGTTCCAGTGAGTTGGGCATGGATCCCGACCTTGCCGAACAGCTCTGGCGCATTTTGATTGACTGGTCGATTGCCCGCGAAGAACGCGTGCTCGGCCCCGACTGAAGACCCGGGCGCTTTTAGCGCCCGATCCGTTTGGAAAGAAGGGATCATAGGATGGTAGCGCAGGTTATCGACGGTAAGGCGTTTGCGGCCAAGGTTCGTGCTCAGGTGGCCGATCAGGTTGCGAAGCTAAAAGAGGAAAACGGCATCACTCCAGGTCTGGCCGTGGTTCTGGTAGGCGAAGACCCGGCCAGTCAGGTGTATGTCCGCTCGAAAGGCAAGATGACCGTCGAAGTTGGGATGAACTCGTATGAGCACAAGCTGGATGTGGACACGTCCGAAGCAGACCTGCTGGCGCTGATCGACAAGCTGAACAACGATCCTGCTGTGCACGGTATTCTGGTGCAACTGCCTCTGCCCAAGCACCTGAATGAAGATTTGGTGATCAATTCGATCGACCCGGCCAAGGATGTCGATGGTTTCCACATTTCGAACGTGGGTCTGCTGAGTACCGGCCAGAAGTCGATGGTACCCTGTACCCCGCTGGGTTGCTTGATGATGCTGCGTGACCACCACGGCTCGCTCTCCGGCATGGACGCGGTCGTGATTGGCCGTTCAAACATCGTGGGCAAACCTATGGCGCAATTGCTGCTTGGTGACAGCTGCACCGTGACCATCGCGCATTCGCGCACCAAGGACCTGCCGGATGTCGTGCGCCGTGCCGACATCGTTGTTGCCGCCGTAGGTCGCCCCGAAATGGTCCCCGGTGACTGGATCAAGGAAGGCGCCACCGTAATCGATGTTGGTATCAATCGCATTGAACGTGACGGCAAGAACAAGCTGGTTGGTGACGTGGATTATGTCTCCGCGGCCGAGCGCGCAGGCGCGATCACACCAGTTCCAGGTGGTGTCGGCCCGATGACCATCGCCTGCCTGCTGGCCAACACTTTGACCGCCTGCTGCCGTGCGAATGGCCTGCCAGAGCCCGAAGGTCTTACAGCCTAATAAGCCGAAAGCACCGGTGATTGCATGGGCCGAAGAGTGGGAACGCTCTTCGGCTTTTTCTTTGTGAAGATTGCAAAAAGTTTGAATCGACGGGGTTTGAAGTGTCTAAATTTGGTGATAAATAAATCTTTCCAGCCGGTTACACGGTTTTCGGATATTCGGTTTCTTGGTTGGGCATCGTCGACCGTTCGTTGAGTGAGTATGAAAGTTCTACCAAGTAAAATCCTGTCCGAGATTACCCTACGCCGAGCGATTGCGGGCGTTGCTTTCCCTCCGCTGCTGGCATGCGCTTTTCAACCTTTTCCTGATCTTTTCTTAAATTACATGCAAAGGTTTGTGTTCTGGGTCGGTGTGATGGGTCTGGCGCTCTGCATAACGTGGATTGCCCGAAGACTGGTTCAGCGGTTTTTTCCTGATACGCGGTTTTCGTGGCGTGATGTTGCTTTAATCGCGTTCATTCTGGCGCTGTTTGTCCCATCCTTGTGGTTCTTGTCTTTCTTGTTGATCTCTTCAGGTGGTCAGCAGGCACCAAACATCCTGTCGGTTGCGCCCTACGGTGCGCTGTTCGCCACCGGTTTGGTACTGGTTCGAGGTCACAGTCAGGTGGTGCCAACTCTGGCAAAGGCAGAACCCCTGGCTCCGCGTTTGATAAAGCGTTTGCCGGAATCCTTTTCAGGTAAAATCTTTCGCCTAACCGTTCGCGATCATGCCGTCGATGTGGTGACGTGCGAGGGAACATTCACCATCCGGTCAAGGTTTAGCGACGCAATTTCTGAAATGGAGCCGGTCTTAGGGCATTGCACGCATCGGTCACATTGGGTCGCTGGTGACGCCATTGTCGGGGATGTAAGGAAAGACGGAAAGTCTTTCTTACGCTTGAAGAACGGCGATCTGGTTCCAATCAGCCGGAAATACAAACCCAAACTGGAACAGGACGGTGTTATCTGACTTTGGCTACCTTGGCATCGGGATGATCTGCGGCTGAGGGCCGGTCAGGATCGCCAAGGCCTTTTTGCCCATAAGTGTGTCTAACGCCTGATCCGAGCTTCGCATCCCACCAATATAAGTCCCATATGCTGGTAGGATCAGTCGTTTTTGATCCAACAGGAAAGCCGGTCGGGTGATCGCACGGCCGCGTGCTTTCAGTTTCGCCTTGGGATGGTAATGGCCGGAAACCTCACCCGTGCAATGTGGTTGGGCTATATGCCGAAAGGTCAGGGGACCAATTTTACATTCGGACAGATGCGAACCGCCTAAGTCAATCGGGCCGGGGTCATGGTTGCCTTCGATCCAAATCCACCGGCGGCCTGCCTGCATGGCTGTTATGTCTCTTTTCTCTGCTGTGCTGATCGCTACCGAGGCTTCTAGGTCATCGAAACTGTCCCCTAGACAAATCACGGTGCTGGGATTTGTAGCGGTGATATCGGTTGCCAATCGGGTCAGGGTTTCTCGAATGTCGTAGGGGGGCAGGGTCGGGCCGCCGAGGCGCGCGATGCGTTCGGATTTTCCCAAATGCAGATCAGAAACGCACAGAATGCTTTGGTCCGGCCACCATAAGGCCCCCGATCCTAAAGCGCTGAAGCTTTGACCCGCAAAAGAAAACGTTATTTCGTTCATGATATGTTCTTTGCGCGTTTCTAACTGTGATGCAAGGGATATCAGACGGGCTCTAGCCCTGCGGCTTGCAATAGTCGTGCGCTTTCCTCTGCCACAAGGCGCTCCTCTGCTGCACCTTTTACCGGAACCTTACCGACTTCCAAGAATAACGGCGCGGCAAGGGGTGAAACTCTGTCCAGCCGCAGCAAATCAATACGGTTGCCGATGCGGGCGATCATTGCTTCGATCCGCCCAAAGTCCACCAACCCGCGCATAGCTTCTTCGCGGGTGATCTGCATCAACAGGTGGTCTGGGTCGTATTTCAACAAAGTGTCATAGAGGATGTCCGAAGAGAATGTCGCCTGGCGCCCGCTTTTGCGCTTACCAAGGGTGTTGCGTTCTATCAGGCCAGCGATGGTGGCCGAAGCGCGAAACGTCCGCTTCATCACCGCGTTTCCAGCCAACCACGTCTCAAGCCCGTCGCGCAGGGCGTCCAGCTGGAACAGAGGGCGCGGATCGGTCACCGCGTCCAGTCCCCATATCAGAGTGGCATAGTCGGTGGCCACGAAACCCAGCGGCGCCAAGCCGGTTTCTTCCATCCGTTTGGTCAGCAACAGGCCCAGCGTCTGCTGCGCATTCCGCCCGGCGAAACCGTATACGCACAGATGCTCGCGACCATCATTAGGAAAGCTCTCGATCAGCAACCGGTCGCGTTGGGGCAGGCGAGATACATCCCGCTGGAGGGCCAACCAGTTGGCTGTATGCACTGGCAGTTGCGGCCAGTCAGGCTGGGCAAACATGCGCAGGATACGTTCGCTCAGCTGCGTTGAAGTGGCGAATTTGGTTCCCGAAAACACCGCCACCTTTGGTTTTCGGTCGGCGCGGCGACTAACCTCGACCACCATCTCTCGCAGCCCCTCGTAACGCACGATCTGACCACCGATCAGGAATGTGTCACCAGGGGTCAACGAAGCGGCAAAGGCCTCTTCGACTTCACCCAGAGGTTTGCCGCCGCGATTGCGTTTCAAGCGCACTTTCAGTGTATCGGTATCCTGAATGGTGCCAAGGTTCATGCGGATACGCTGGGCTGCGCGCGGGTCGCGTAGCTGCCACAACCCGTCGGGACGTTGTAACAGCCTTTGCCAGCGGTCATAGGCGCGCAGCGCGTAGCCTCCTGTCGCGCAGAACTCTAGGCAGGCGTCGAATTCTATTCGGGTCAGTTCAGAGTAGGGGCCGGCGGCAGTCATTTCGGTGAACAGCGTGTCCGCATCGAAAGGCCCCGCTGCCGCTGCGATCAGGATATGCTGACACAACACATCGCGCGGCCCAGCACCACGTGGTTCGCCGTCCAATTCTTGCGCCTTTGCAGCTTCAAGCGCGGCGACGCATTCGACGACCTCAAATCGATTGGCGGGAACCAACAAAGCTTTTGAAGGCGCATTGTAACGGTGGTTGGCACGTCCTATCCGCTGCACCAACCTTTTGACGTTTTTGGGTGCGCCGATCTGGATCACCAAATCGACATCGCCCCAGTCGATGCCCAAATCCAAACTGCCGGTGCAAACGATAGCGCGCAGGTCTCCGCGGACCATGGCGGCCTCGACCCGTTCGCGCTGCTGCCGGTCTAAACTGCCGTGGTGGATACCGATGGGCAAACCTTCATCGTTGGCTAGCCATAGGTTGTGAAAGAAAATCTCGGCCTGCGCGCGGGTGTTGTGAAAGATCAGCGTCGTGTTGTGCTGTTTGATTTGTTCCAACACCGCCGGGATGGAATAGGCTGCACCGCCACCGGACCAAGGGGGCATTTCCTGCGTTTCCAGCATCTGGATATCGGGGTCCGGGCCGGGGTCAGCCTGTACAATTTGGCAAGGGTCTGGATGCTGGGCCAGAAAACGCGCGATGGCTTCAGGGTCTTCAACCGTTGCAGACAACCCGACCCTGCGCATATCCGGGCACAAGGATTGCAGTCGCGCTAAGGCCAGCATCAACTGATCCCCGCGTTTGCTTTCGGCCAGAGCGTGAATTTCGTCGATGATGACGCGTTGTACACCAGCGAACATGCGCGGCGCGTCCTCATAAGACGTCAGCAGGGCGAGGCTTTCTGGCGTTGTCAGCAGGATATGCGGCGGGTCCACCCGTTGTCGTTTCTTCTGTGTGGCCGAGGTGTCACCGGTGCGATCCTCAATCCGGATGGGCAGGCCGATCTCTTCCGCAGGCGCGCGCAAGTTGCGCCGGATATCAGCGGCCAGCGCCTTTAGTGGGGACACATAAATTGTGTGAAGACCCGCATGAGCCCGTTCTGCCAGATCCGCTAGAGTAGGCAAAAAACCGGCCATGGTTTTGCCACCGCCAGTCGGTGCAATAAGCAATGTGGCAGGATCCGCAGCCCTATTGAACAAGTCCTGTTGGTGCGGGTGGATAGACCAGCCTTTGTCTGAAAACCAATCTGTAATCCGTGCGGGAATCTGCGTCATGCGCGCAGATTACCCGGCCCATCAGCAAATTGGCACGACGTTATTTAACGATTTTCTCGTCTTTAACGAACATGTTGGACCATGCGCGGTCGATCAGATCGGGGCTCATCTGATAGGGGATTCCCTCAAACTCACAGATTGAGATCATCTGATCGATCAGGAAGATCGGCTGATAGTTCGCGTAAATGTTGTTGATGGTCGGATATTTGACTTTCAACAGGTGGACCAAGGCAGCCTCATCCAGAGGCATGCCGCGTTTACGGGCTATCATGGCAAAGATTTTCAGGAAGTTCTCTTGGTTCGGGCCGTCGATCTTGATCTTGAAGAAGATCCGGCGCAGGGCGGCTTGGTCAAAGATCTCGTTTGGATGGAAGTTGGTCGAGAAAATGACCAGCGTATCGAAGGGGACTTCAAATTTTTCACCCGATTGAAGGCCAAGGATATCCTTGTTTTCCTCCAACGGAACAATCCAGCGGTTGATCAGGGCCTGCGGCGGTTCTTGCTGACGGCCAAGGTCGTCCACGATGAAGATGCCGCCGGTCGATTTTAGTTGCAGCGGTGCCTGGTAGGTTCGTGCCGTCGGGTTGTAGACCAAGTCCAGCATGCTGAGAGATAGTTCACCACCTGTCACAACGGTCGGGCGCTCACATTGAACGTAGCGAGAATCGAACCTTTTACGGCGGCGCAGGCTGTTGGGGTCGTCAGGTTCCTGTTCAATTGCGTTATGAACGATCGGGTCATAAACCGTGATTACCTGACCAGCATATTCGATAGCGTAGGGTACATAAACGTTATCCCCCAGAGCATCCCGGATCCCGTTCGAGATGGAAGATTTACCGTTGCCCGGAGGGCCGTACATCAATACCGAACGACCGGCGCTTACCGCAGGGCCGAGCTGGTCTAGAAGGCTGTCTGGCAGAACCAGATGGCCCATTGCGCCAACCAACTGGTCGCGGGTCACTTGAATGTTGCGGATCGACTGGCGTTTGACCTGCTCGCGGTAGACTTCCAGCGGCACGGGCATGGCGCCAAAATATTCCGACTGACTCAGCGCGTCCAGCGCGCGGGCCTTACCGGCGTCGGTCAACTGATAGCCCATCTCGTTACCGCTGTTAGCGTTTAGCGTACCTGTGGCCTCAATCAGCTTCTGTTCGCGGGCCATGTCGATCAGTTCTTGCGTGACAGCACCTGGTAGGCAAATGGCTTTGGCGATTTCGGAAACGGTATCCGCATTTTTACGGAAGATCGTCTTCAACATAATGTCGCGCATCATGACGATGGGCAATTTCATTTCACCCAGCCCCTTAGGAGCAGGTGGGGCCATAACCGATGTAGTCTGCATATTCATGAGCGTTGCCCGTCTATCCAGTATTAACGCCAAAAGCCCCCAACAGGGCTAACCTATAGAAAAGTGAAGGGACTTTGTGGCAGTACCATGGCAGCTGCAAGGCGGCTTAATGATAGTTTACGAGCCGTAAACAGTACCTAGGATCAGGTAGAGAGCCAGAGTTCCACCTAGCGGGAAGCCCATCGGAAAATGTTTGGTTCTGCTCCAACTTTCCCAATCTGGTGCGAAATTGCGCAGTTGCGTTCTTTTAACCAGCCTGTGAGTGATAAAAGCTGCAAGCGTGGTAAGCGCAAGAACGACCAAAATCAGCCGTGTATCGCCAACCCAGACGAACGGAGATGCAGCGGCCAGAAACTTGGCGTCACCAGCCCCCATAACGCCTGCCGCGTTAAGCAAAATGCCGATAATCAAAATGACCACGATGTGAAGCAAGTGCCAAACATACAGGGGTAAAGCTAGCGATATTGGCCCGAAAGATACCGCCGTCCAATCTGTCGACCAAGGTGGTAGAACAAACAGACCAACAACAATGAAAACAAGGACAAGCGCAACTACGGCGTGGTTTTTGATCAGCATCTGCCGCAAGTCAGTGAATGCCACGTAAAAACAAATTGGCAGGACAAACGGTAGAAACCACAGCGCAGCATGCGCAGGAATTTCCATTAATCAGGCGCCTTCCAAAGCGCGGAGCGAGCGAACTGCCTCGTCATAATGCTGCGGATGAGTGGCTATGGCCTCGCGGAACAGGTTCTTTGCCGTTGTCACGTCACCCTGTTTCACCGCCGAAATCCCCATGGTATTCAACAACATGGCGCGCTCAACCTGCGTTAGGGGAACAACGGGCATACTGTAATTCCCCTGCGCTGCACGGGCCAGAACCAAGTTATTTTTGGCAGTGAAAAGGGACTGGTCCTGACGGATCGCCTCGGTGAACAGACGTTCCGCCTCGGAATACTGGCCGCGGGTTAACTTGGAATAACCCCAATTGTTCATGACGCCACCAGGACGTGTCGTTAAGCCAACCGCAGTTTCATAGAAATGGTCTGCCCGTTTCCAATCTTTCGTTGAATCAGCGACCACAGCTTCTAGGCGATAGCGTTTGAACGTTTCGTATGTGGGCGGAATGCCATTCAAGACGGATCGTGCTTGCCCCCAGTTCCCGGCGCGCACAAGGGCATCAGCATACTCGACTTTGTCGATATTCGCAGCCCCCTTCATCGTCGTAACTTTTTTCCAGGCAGAGACTGCTTCGGTTGTCCGCTTGGCCCGGGTTAATGAAATCGCCAGTCCGCGCTGCAAATCTATGCGACCGGGATTCTTAGCAGCTGCACCCTGAAAATAGGTAACAGCTTCGTTCGGGTCTGCTGCGGTTAGTAGAACCTCGTTCAGGTTGGTCTCGTCAATGACGTTGACTTCCTGATAGGTGCGTTCGACTTTTTCTTCTTCGGTTTCCTTTTCGCACGCAGACAGAACCAGCCCGCACACGACGATTGGCGCAATCAAGAAATGTTGGCGCATTTTTTGCGTCCCTTACTGCTCTTGCCTCTGTCACGGGAGCTTGCGTAGCTTGAATTGCCCGTCGCCTTGCTGCTCCAGCGTAAATTCTTGTTCTTCTGCCGTAGTATTAACAGGATTTTCCATTTTTGCGAGTGCTAAGCGCAGATTGTCTCGGATTGCGTCACTTTCGCCATTGTCCAGAGCGTAGGCACGTTTGAAAACTTGGGCGGCTTCTGGGTATTCACCCAATTCCATTAGAGCCACTCCTAGGTTGTTCCAGGCGACAGGCCAGTCTGGGTTGTCCTGGACGGCTCGGCGTAGCAAGGTTTCGGCCTGCCCAAGACGTCTGAGCCCCAAATTTGCTGTTCCCATTGACGTCAGTATTTGCGTGGTCATCCCTTGGTCCAACGCAGCACGCGAAAAGGAATCTAGCGCCAGTTCATACTCACCAGCAGCCATCAGCCGGTTGCCAACCGTTATTTCGTCTTCGCCTTGGCCCTTTGGGTCTATTCCAGGGGCATCAAGGTCATCGTTCAGACTTGCATCCGTACACGAGGCCACCAGGGCGATAACCATGGCGGCCTTCAATGCGCGGTGCATCCCGAAATGGGCGCGTCTGTATTCCGATATCATTAGGTTTTCAGCCGCTTGCCTACTTTCCAAGTTCTGCGATGCCCTTTGCCGAAGGTCCAACCAGGATGATCAGCAATGGCGGGACAGTAAGGATCATTGTGGCAAGTGTCATCTTTGTTGGCAACTTGTTCGCGGCTTCTTCTGCGCGCATTACGCGTTTGTCGCGCATCTCGCCCGCATAGACCCGCAGAGCATCGGCGATAGAGGTACCGAATGTTGCGGATTGGATCATAACGGTCACGAACGCACTGACGTCCTGCACACCGCAGCGCGTGGCAAAGTCGCGCAGTACCGAGTCCTTTTCTTTGCCGGCCTTCAATTCGTAAGCAACAATTTCGAATTCCTGTGAAATCTCTGGGTATGAGGCGCTCATTTCTTTCGCAACACGTACGATTGCCTGATCCAGTGACTGACCAGCTTCGACACAGACCAACATTAGGTCCAGCGTATCTGGGAAGCCGGCAGTTATTGCCTCGTGCCTTTCTTCAACGCGTCTTGTGATCCAGTACTTTGGAAGGAAATACCCCACGACTACAGGGATAATAACGCGAATGGCCATCTGCGAAGGTGTAAACTCTTGATCACCTGCCAGTACTGTCACCAACATGACGCCAACCAAGATGCCTACAATTCCCAAGGCAAACTGAGCAAAGTGAAAGAAGCGCACCGCATCTTTCGAGTGATATCCCGCCTGCCGCAGTTTGAGCTGTATTGCCGACAGTTCTTCCTCGTTTTTGGGTTCGAGGAAAGTGGCAAACTTCTCCAGTTGCTCGTTTCGGCTGGCGTTCCGAAGTTTGTCCTTCTTGACCTTTTTGTCGGCCTTAGGAGCCGTCGTCGACCGTTGCAGCTTTTTCAGTGGATCTTCTGGTTGGTTGAGCATCAAAGACACTGCAATGATGATCATTAACAGGCCTAGAACACCAAGTACTATGAGTGGGCCAAACTCACCCAGATGCTGTTTAATCAGGTCGTTGATTGGGTTCAGAAATTCCATAATCGCGCCCTCAGACCTTAATGTTGGTGAGAATTTTCATGACGATGATGTTCAGCGTCAGCATGATACCGACAACAAAGCAGAGCGGGATAAACAAGGAGTGATCCAGAACGTCATCATAGTACCCGGGGTCATTTACAAGAATAAACACCAGGCAAAACAGTGGGAAACCGGAAAGAAATTTACCTGACCATTGCGCTTCGGCCGTAATCGCTTTCACACGGCGGAATAGACGGAAACGAGCGCGGATCACCTGAGCCAGACCAGCCAAAATTTCGGCAAGGTTACCACCTGATTGCTGTTGGATGCCGACAGCAACCGCCAAAAAGCGGAGATCCTGCATATCCAGTCGCTGAGCCAGATCCTTTAAAGCTTCGCCCATGTCACGTCCATAGGCGCATTCGTCAGCGATCACACCAAACTCCGTGCCAAGCGGGTCCTGCACTTCGTTGGCGACAATTTGAACTGAAGACACAAACGGATTACCCACACGCAGAGAACGGACCATAAGTTCTACTGCGTCTGGAAGCTGCTCTTCCATCATGTCCATGCGCTTTTTGGCTTTGCGGCTCACCCAAGTGTAGACCCCGCCAACACCGATCAATACCGACAAGGCGACGCGCAATACCATTTCCGTTGCAGTGCCAACGCTCAGGCCGACAAACGCAAAGCCGGAAACCAGAACCATAACCAGGATCAGTTGTCTAGGAGAGAAGGCTATTGCCGCCTTTTGCGCTTTATCAGCCAGCAAAGAATAAAGCGGAATGCTCTGGGACTTCATGTGCTGCTGCATCTCTTTGCGCAGCTGTTCCAGAACCTGCTCTCGCCCAACGCCTTTGTCCAGCATATCGAGACGCCGATTCACGCGGCTGTTTAGGCTAATTGATTTCCCGAAGGCCACAAGATAGATGCCTTCAACCAGCGCGAACACCGCGACGAAGACCACTACATATATGATCACCTCAACAGGCAGTTGCATGTTCAGATCTCCTACATCGTCGTTGGTTCATAAATTGAAGTGGGCAAATCAAACCCCCAAAGACGGAAACGCTCGGAAAAGTGACTGCGCACGCCAGTTGCAGTGAAGTGACCGATGATTTTGTTGTCGGGCGTCAGTCCAACACGTTGAAATTTAAAGATTTCCTGCATCGAAATTACGTCACCTTCCATGCCGGTGATTTCGGTGATTGACGTCATACGGCGCGAGCCATCCTGCAGACGGCTGGCCTGTACGATCAGGTTCACAGCGCTTGAGATTTGGCTACGAACTGCTTTGATCGGCATCTCAATCCCAGCCATCGCGATCATGTTTTCTAGACGCGAGATACCATCCCGCGCCGAGTTAGCGTGGATCGTTGTCATTGAACCGTCGTGGCCGGTGTTCATCGCCTGAAGCATGTCGATCACCTCAGCGCCACGCGTCTCGCCCACGATGATGCGGTCAGGCCGCATCCGCAGAGCGTTTTTAAGACAGTCGCGCGGGCTGACTTCACCTTTGCCTTCCACGTTAGGTGGACGGCTTTCCATTCGACCCACATGGGTTTGTTGCAATTGAAGTTCCGCCGTATCCTCGATCGTTAGGATGCGTTCTGCATCATCGATAAAGCTGGATAGGGCATTCAGGGTCGTCGTTTTACCCGAACCCGTACCACCCGACACGATGATATTTAGACGAGTCGACACTGCGGCTTGCAGATAAGCAGCCATTTCTTCGGTAAAAGCGCCAAAATTCACTAGGTCGTCGATGCCCAGCTTATCCTTTTTGAACTTACGTATCGAAACCAGTGATCCGTCCACCGCAATTGGTGGAACCATCGCGTTGAAACGCGAACCATCTGCAAGACGGGCGTCAACATATGGGTTGGATTCATCGACACGACGGCCAACGGCGGACACGATCTTGTCGATGATCCGCATCAGGTGTTTTTCGTCCTTGAAGGTAATGTCGCTGATTTCCAACCTACCGTCGCGTTCCACAAAAATCTGTTGCGGGCCGTTCACCAGAATATCGTTGACTGAATCGTCCTGCAGTAGGGTCTCAAGTGGACCAAGGCCAGTGACTTCGTCGTAGAGTTCCTTGTTCAGTTGCGAGCGATCCTCGCGGTTCAGAACAATATTTCGGGACTCGAGAACTTCGCTGGCGATAGCGCTGATTTCCGCGCGTAGTTCTGCCTCGCCTGCATTTTCGAGCGCAGAAAGGTTCAAGTTTTCCAGCAATTCACGGTGCAGTTCGACCTTGATCTCGCCCAGGCGTTCTTTGCGCTTGCGTTCGCGATCGGCACCTACAGGTTCCGCTGCTTTGTTTTTCAGAGGACGCCGGGCCACCGCGTTGGCTGTCGGCGCTTTTTCAGGGACAGGCGCCGGCTTTGCGGCCGGTGGTTGAACCGGCTGTGCTTCGGGCTGCTTCTTGTATCTTGAAAACACGGCGGCTTTCTCCCTTTAATACTGGTTACGCGGCTTCAGCGTCGCTACTGCCAAGGCTGTGAAGGGATTTCGCGAGTTTTGCGATTTCCCTGCGTAGCGGATTTTTGGCGGCTGCACTGGCCAGCGGCTGTCCGTGATCGCCGCTTTGCATGACGGGTTTGCCACCTTCGGGCAGCAGTAGATCGATAGAAATTCCCAGGCTTTCACCCATCCGTTTGACCCGGCTCTTGCCGTTCAGATCGGTGAACTTTGGTGCACGGTTCAATGCGAAGCGCAACTTGTTGAACGGCAATTCTTCAGCCTGCAAGGCACGCTTTAGGCGCAGCGCATTCTGGGCTGAACGCATATCCAGCTCAATCATAGCGAAATAAACGTGGGCGCTTTGAAGAACGGTTTCTGACCAATGAACTAGCGTCGAGGGCATATCCACGATGACATAATCAAAACGCCGCCGTGCGGTGTCGATGACTTTTTCAATGTCTTCGGGGGTGATTAAATCCAGCGGAACCATGTCCGAAGGTGCCGTCAAAACAGAAAGCTTTTCTTCATAGTTTTGAAGCGCTTGTGAGAATACGTCATCATCCATTGAGGATGTGTCTGACAGCATTTCAAAGACGGTTTCGCGACGCGGTAGGTCCAGATAGGTCGAAACTGTGCCGAACTGCAAATCCAGATCCAGAAGGCAAACAGACGGTGCGTCTTTATCTGAAACTGTTGCCAGTTCCCAAGCCAGATTGACCGCCATTGTGGTCGAGCCCACGCCACCGGCCAATCCATGCACCACGAACAAAGCCCCTTCTTTCGACTCACCTTGGGCCATCGGGGCTGCGGCCTGCTGAACTGCAACCGGATCGGGTTGGTTCATCCGCTGGATGGCTTCTTGAAGCTCACCCTCGGGAAGCGGGTAGGGGACAAATTCATCAGCACCTTTGCGCAAAAGCTGATGCAGTGAGGCTGGCGTAACATCCTCAGCAATAAGAACAATCTTGATCTTTTTTTCTTTGGCACGGGTGATGATCTCACCCATCAGTGACAAGTTATCTTCGTCTTCACCGTCAATCGCCAAAGCAACAAATTCCAGAGAATCAGCATCGGGTTGGCTGAAAAAAGCCAGAGCTTCGGCAAATCCAAGATCACCCCACCGCTCTCCCAGAGCCGCTTCCATATCTTCGATCAAGAGATCGAAATTTTGGACATCACGGCTGATAGTGCAGGCCAGGATGGCATTTTCGTTTTGTGGCGTAGCGCTGGTCATTAACACAATCCTCGTCGCGAGAGCTGGCACCCCGATTGAGCTTGAGAACTCTGTCCGGTGTGCCGTCGTCCCTTTGCGGCCATTTGAGCCACAGGTCACCTAATTGTAGAGAATTTGGCTTGGAACTTAGGCAACATTTAGGCGCAAAAGAACCAATTGTTGGGAAATGGGCGACGATGCCGCCCATTTCCATGCGATTATTCGTCGCCAGACTCGGCAGTATCTTCACGCGCAATGTAACTTGGACGCGTCGCGCTCTCGACATACTCGCGATAAATCACTGCAGCGTACTTGCCGTCCAGAAGTTGCGGTGCGCGATCCACGAATCCTGATACCTCGGTCACGGTTCGACGGTTACGGCGATCCCTGTTCGGAGTGTCAATCAGTGGACGCGCTTTGCCAAACGACACCACTGCCTCGAGGCGTGATCGAGAAATGCCCTGTTGTGTAAGGAACGCAACTGCAGCATTGGCGCGCCGTTGACCTAAGGCTTTATTGTAACTCGATGAACCCACAGCATCGGTATGACCGTATACGCGGAACCTTGCCTCAGGGAACTGCTTGATCCAATCGGCTTGGCGCAGCAAAATTCGCTGAGCTGTCGCATCAAGCTGTGCGCTGTCAAAGGCAAAGTTGATCTGCGTAGGCACTTCGGCTGCGAATCGCTGGCCCAAGATTTGGGCGTAGGTCAGCTCGCCGTTCATGACCTGGACATTGTTCAAGGTCGCATTTCCGAACGCACCTTGATCAACTTCGTATCCGGCCTCACGCGTACAAGCGGCGACAGCGACCGAAAGACCCAGTGTGATTATCCACTTTTTCATTGGTCCTATCCTCCTATCAATCCAACACATAGCCGTAAGAGCTGCCGAAGTCCTGTTTTGCGACTTCGGATGCGCCTCCGGCCCCCGGACGCTCAGTGCGTGCGGTTCTTCCGTTGATGAATAGGTCAAATTCGCTCGGCGGTTTGACACGATCAGTTGGTAAAGCAAGTGCTTCTCCACGCGTCGGTGACACGAGATGCGCAGTGACGATGATAACCAGTTCAGTTTGTTGGCGCTGGTACTCTGCGCTACGGAACAATGCGCCCAGTACCGGCACATCACCGATCCAAGGAACCTGGCTGTTCAGATCCGTGAAGTCATCTTGAATCAGGCCAGCAATTGCAAAGCTTTCACCATCACGCAGTTCAACTGTCGTTTTAGTTTGTCTAGCAATAAAGGTAGGCACGTTGTTGCCTGCGATTGTAAAGTCAGAACTGTTATCAATGCTCGAGACAGATGCACCCATCTCAAGGTTGATCAGATCGCCATCCACCACTCGCGGTGTAAACAGTACCTGTACACCGAAGTTCCTGTATTCAATGGCAATATTCCCGTCGTCCGCGGGAACTGGAATCGGAACTTGACCACCAGCAAGGAATTCCGCCTCTTGCCCAGATAATGCAGACAAGTTCGGTTCTGCCAAGCTGCGCGCAAGACCTTTTGCTTCCAGAGCTTCTAGCAAGAGACGAACTTGCGTAGATCCGGCCCCGAACCCAAACAGGATTGCACCTGTATTCGTTTGCTGGATAGGGATGTTGTTGTTCAGAGCATTGGCCAAGGCGCCAGCAGAGTTCAGAGTGTTGAAGCCACCAGTTACATCGCTGCCACCAAAGCCCAGCGATGCTGTCAAGCTTTTGGCCACCGATCGGCTCATCTCAGCAAAGCGCACTTTGAGCATCACTTGCTGCACACCCCCGACTGACATCAGATTTGAAACCCGTTCAGGCGCATACCGCTCAGCCAATTCCAAGGCACGGGCCAATTTGGCGCTGCTTGAAATGGTGCCGGACAGGACGATACCGTCGTTTGCAGTACGCACTTCGATCGGCTCGGCCGGAAGAATCTGCCGCAAACGCTCTTTAAACTCCGATACGTCCGGTGAGACACGAACCCTGACGTTTGCCAGCAAGTTGCCGGCGCCGTCAAACAATGTCAGCGTGGTAAGGCCTGGCGCCTTACCCAGAACGTAAATCGTGCGGTCTGAAAGCGACGAAATGTCCGCAATGCCAGCGTTTGCGATGCTGAGCTCTGCAAATGGTTCTTCGCTTTCAACAACGATTGCGCGGTTCATGGGAACGTCCAGCGTTTCAGCTGTGCCATTCTTTACCACACGTAAGGTTTCCGCCCAGGCCGTTTGGCCGAGCGGGCTAATTACAAGCGACAACCCAAGCAGGGTTGCGCTGATCCAAGAACTAATTTTCATGTGACCTGCCTCTCCGATCACGCCTCGTTTGGGGTCTATTGCCCTATGCCGAATAACCCTGCGCGAATTACGAATTTATTGCAATAATCAATGGTTTCCGGAAGTTTCCTTATGTGGGGAATGCGCAACATGCGAAAGGAAACAAGCCGCGCACATGGCGCGGCTTGTCTGAGTAAGGCCCTGATTTAGCGTCAGTTTGTGCAGGGGATTTGGGTCTTGACGATTTCCCCACCACGGCGCGTATTTACAGTGCAGATTTCCTCTTGGACAGCAACCGGGGCGGGGGCCGTCTCTTTAAGGCCAAGCAGTTTTTGTTGGTTCACTTCGATCGCGCTGATCTCTTCTGTGTCATCTTGCGCCCCAACCAAGGCTAGCGACATGCGTCCAGTATTTTGGGCCTGCGCCAAAGCGGCAACTTGCTCTGGTGTCGCGGCAACCGTCACTGTGCGAGCGATTGTTGCGCCCGTAATGTCGGATCCAGCAGTTTGGTCGACTGCAATAAGTTCAATCTTGGATTGAATAAGCCGCGTGATTTCGCCACCAGCGCCCTCAAAATTACCACTGACGGACCCAGTCCAATAGACATCCACTACGTCGCCTGGCCGCAGAAAGCCGGAGACGCCCGATGCGACGTCAACCCTAAAGGCAAATGCGCGCTTGCCCTTTTCGATTCGCGAAACAAGTCCAGCGGACTCCCCAGGATTGGTGACTTTTACGCCAAGAATCGCTTCGTCTTTTTCCATTGTCCTTAAAACGAATCGGTCGCCTTTTGCGTCTTCAGGGAACAGAACGGCCATGTCTACAAAGGTGCCTTCTGGAATCGCATCCTCTGGCCAGTTTACGATTCTGACGTCTTCAGTGGTCAGGCGCTCTCCATATTTCAGTGAGCGATCAGAAACTATGACGCCAACGGTTGGAATAGTTTTTACGTTGGCCAATGCATCCTGCGTGGCTTTGCGCTCTTGGGCAAGCTGGTCCTGATATTGCGCGATGTAGTCTCGCGCCAAATAAACAGCGCCGCCGGCCAAACCCAACCCGATTAACAGGACAAGTCCAAATACTGCACGCATCCGCGTCCCCTTATACAGTTTTTCTTGTTCTGTGCCGTACTGAATACGACATCGATTGACCCCGTGTAGAATAGAATTGTGTCGAAAAGGGGGACAATGCGTGAATTTGTTCTGATCCGTGACTTTCAGATCAACCTGAATTTAGATTAGTCAGGACGGCGGATCGCTGAACTCGACTACAATTTCCATTTGTTCGACTTGGGTTGCGGCGCTAGAAAGAGCTTGTCCGCTTTTTGCATCAATTCCCTTGACGGGTTCGGCTATATAAAGAGCGACAAAACCGCCCATAAATGCGATTGCAGCAGTTAGGACCACCCAATCAACTGTCACGGCCCCATCTTCGTTCTCTGTGAAATATCTGATTCTGTTCGTCATGTGAGCACCAGATGTCGAGAGGTTTAAAAAAAGGGCCATGCCGAAACAGGCAAGGCCCCACTCTAAAGTCTTTTAGATTAAGCAGCTGACTTATTCAGGGTTAACATTCAGGCTGCTTGCTACTGATGTGCCGCTCAGTGTAGAGCCAACAGCGTCAGCGATATCCTTGGTGCCACCGCCAATTGCTCCATAGGCAACTGCGGCCAGGCCAACGACTGCTGCGGTCAGAACAACCCAGTCAACTGTTACAGCGCCGTCTTCGTCTTTGCGGAAGTTCTTGATGAACTTGATCATGTTACGTCCCTCCTAAAGGATCAAAAAGTAAATAAACCTCGGCGTGCTACAGAGCTTTCTCTCTCAGTCCGCTCCCGACCGTCTCGGTATGGCATTAGTTTTGCCTGTTAGGAGTGGCAGGAATTGGGCCAAACACCGTTTTTTTTAATTTTCGCTTAACTTTTTGATGAAAAATTTCCTAAGTATAAGAAAATAAACACTAAAAAATCCAAAAGAACCGAAGTCACCCGGTGGAGACGATGCAAAATTGCGCCAAATGAGGCGAAACTGCCCCAATTCGCAGCGTTTCTCTGGCTTTGCAAAGGTCTTTGCGTTTCAAATCGCACAAAAGCAAAAGCATAAACACGAGGCAGGCAATATGAAACTCCGGGTCGCAGTGACCTGCGCTGGTATAGTGGCGTTGTTGATGTCAGGAGCTTTGCCTGTCATCGCAAATCAGACTGAGCCCAGAGGCGTATATAAAAGAGTGAAGCCCCCTAAGCCGGGTTCACGGCCCAAAGTGACTGTTCAGATTTCACCTGAAGAACACGCTGCGGCACCTTTTGCGCCCAGCACTGGGGTTGAAATCGTGATTCCCGAAATTGTGGCGCGCACCAAGGTCGTTCCTCCGAGCGTTCCGGGTACTGGGCCGCAGAACAAACCGGTCGGCTCTTACAAGGCGTTCTGGGACAAAGTTTCTCCGGCGCTGGCCGAAGGCGGCGCAGGTCGGCTGAGCGCTGCCATAAACGCCTTGGCGGCGACCAATGTCGCTTCGCCGCGGTTGCAGACCCTTCAGAATATTGCACAGAAGCAAGGGATTGAGATTCTGCGTTCGACCGTAGGAACGAATGTCTCACCGGCTCTGGTGCTTGCAGTGATTTCAGTTGAGTCCGCAGGCCGTGCTGATGCAGTCAGTTCTGCCGGAGCGCAAGGTCTGATGCAGTTGATGCCCGCCACGGCCCGTCGTTTTGGCGTTAAGGACAGCTTTGTGCCTTCGCAAAACATTTCGGGTGGCGTGAAATATCTGAATTGGCTCATGGAAGAGTTCGGAAATGATCCGATTCTGGTGTTGGCGGGGTACAACGCGGGCGAGGGGGCGGTGAGAAAACACGACGGTGTCCCCCCATACGCGGAAACTCGGGACTACGTGCCCAAGGTTCTTGCTGCTTTTCAGATTGCGAAGGCGCTTTGCTCAACTCCGCCCGAACTGATTTCGGACGGGTGCGTATTTCAAACCTTGAATTGACAAAGGCCCGCCAGTTTTGGCGGGCCCTATTTGTAAAGATCAGTTGACGATCTTGGCTTCTGTGGCCGCGCGAATCTCGTCTTCGGTCACACCCGCGGCCAGTTCGACAATTTTCAATCCACCTTCGACTACGTCCAGAACACCCAGATTGGTGATGATGCGATCCACGACTTGCTTGCCGGTCAACGGCAAAGTGCATTTCTTAAGCAGTTTGGATTTTCCATGTTTGTTGGTGTGATCCATCACAACGATCACACGGCCGACACCGGCCACAAGGTCCATCGCGCCGCCCATGCCTTTAACCAGCACACCGGGGATCATCCAGTTGGCAAGGTCGCCCTCTTCGTCCACTTCCATCGCACCCAGAACGGCCGCGGCAATTTTACCACCGCGAATCATACCGAAAGAGGTCGCGCTATCGAAATATGAGGTGCGCGACAGCTCCGTGATCGTCTGCTTGCCTGCGTTGATAAGGTCCGGGTCTTCTTCGCCTTCGTAAGGGAACGGACCCATGCCCAGCATCCCGTTCTCGGACTGAAGGGTGATGTCCTTGTCGCCCACGTAGTTCGCCACCAACGTCGGAATGCCGATGCCGAGGTTCACATACATGCCGTCTTCCAGCTCTTGCGCCGCGCGAGCGGCCATCTGATTGCGGTCCCAAGGCATTATGCGTCCTCCTTCTTGCGGGTGGTGCGCTGTTCGATGCGCTTTTCGTGATCGCCCTGAATGATGCGATGAACGTAGATACCGGGCAGGTGGATCTGATCAGGGTCTAGCGAGCCGCGCGGGACGATTTCTTCAACCTCGGCAATGCAGATCTTGCCGCAAGTCGCGGCGGGTACGTTGAAGTTGCGGGCGGTCTTGCGGAAGATCAGGTTACCGGTGTCGTCGGCTTTCCACGCTTTGACTATGGCGAGATCGGCAAAGATGCCTTCTTCCATGATGTAGGTTTCGCCGTTGAAGTCTTTGTGCTCTTTACCTTCGGCGATCACGGTGCCCACACCGGTCTTGGTGTAGAAGCCGGGAATACCCGCACCGCCGGCGCGCATACGCTCGGCCAGGGTGCCCTGTGGGTTGAATTCCAGCTCAAGCTCTCCGGCCAGGTATTGGCGCATGAACTCGGCGTTTTCACCTACATAAGAGCTGATCATCTTCTTGACCTGCTTTGTTTGCAGTAGAATGCCGATGCCAAAGTCGTCAACGCCAGCGTTGTTCGAGGCAAAGGTCAGGTCCTGAGCACCCGCTTCTTTGATCGCTTCAAGCAGCAGTTCGGGGATGCCGCACAGGCCGAACCCACCCGCCGCAATCAACATGCCATCCGACAGCACTCCGTCGAGTGCTTCGGTGGCATTGGCATAGATTTTCTTCATGGAACACTCCCCCAAAGACCTGTTGATAGGCAGGTTGTGCCGTCAGGTCATGGGGAAGTCAACGAATCCAAGGCTGTGTGGTATTTCTACCTAAGTCGCGGCCTTCTTGGTTGCGGCCTTTTTCTTGGGCGCCGCCTTCTTCTTGGTGCCTTTTTTGGTCGCGCGTTCATTGACCAGTTCGATAGCCATTTCTTGCGTTACGTCTTCTGGCTTGATGTCTTTGGGAATGGTTGCGTTGACCTTTTCCCATTTCACATATGGCCCGTAGCGACCGTCGAGAACCTGCATAGCTCCGCCGTCGGGATGTTCACCCAACTCTTTCAGCGGCTTGGCAGCGGCCCGACGTCCGCGCCCCGGATTGGCTCGTTTTTCGGCCAGCAGTTCGACCGCACGGTTCATTCCGATTTCAAAGACATCGTTCGGATCTTTGAGGTTGGCATAGACCGGTTTCGCTTCTTCCGGCAGCTGATGCATCAGGTAGGGGCCAAACCGCCCGAAATTCGAGCTAATCATACCGCCGTCAGGGTGTTCACCGATTTGACGGGGCAGGGACAGAAGCGTAAGCGCCTTGTCCAGGTCCATGTCATCTTTGTTCCACCCACGCGGCAGCGAGGCCCGCGGGGGTTTCTTGTTCTCGGGCGTGGGTTCGCCACGTTGGACATAAGGACCAAAACGACCGGACTTTAGCCAGATCTCATCACCAGAATCCTCACCCAACAGGCGTTCGTCGCCCTCGGCGCCTTCGCCAGCGATGGGGCGGGTATATGTGCATTCGGGGTAGTTGCCACAACCGACGAAACCACCGGTACGAGAAGTCTTCAGGTGCAATTGCCCAACGCCGCATTTTGGGCAGGTGCGGGGATCGGACCCATCTTCGCGCGGTGGGTACAATTGTTGTGCCAGCACTTCGTCCAACTTATCCAGCACTTCTGAGATACGCAGCTCAGATGTCTCGCCGATCGCCGCCGAGAAATCACGCCAGAACTTGCCTAACAGGTCCTTGTAATCACGGTCTCCGGCGCTGACGTCATCCAGTTGTTCTTCGAGGTTGGCAGTGAATTCGTAGCCGACGTACTGACGGAAGAAATTCAGCAGAAAAATCGTGACAATCCGGCCCTTTTCTTCCGGAATCAGGCGGTTCTTGTCTTTGCGAACATATTCCCGGTCTTGAATCGTTGTGACGATAGAGGCGTAGGTCGAAGGGCGCCCGATGCCCAATTCCTCCATCCGCTTGACCAGAGTTGCCTCGGTATAGCGCGGTGGTGGTTGGGTGTGGTGTTGCAGGGCCAGAACAGCTTCATTCTCGGATAGAACGGCAGCTTTGTCGTCACCTGTCGCCTTAGCGAACTGATCCCGCAGTGAAGTTTTGGAAAATGGCGCCGGATCACCTTGCATGATCTGAGGCAGGCGCTTTTCATCGTCATCGGCCACATCATCGCGGCCTTCTTCATACACGCGCATAAAGCCGTCGAACAGAACCACCTGACCGGTGGCACGAAGGCCGACTTGGCCATCGTCGCTGCCGATCTCAACGGTCGTGCGTTCCAGCCGAGCAGCCGCCATCTGGCAGGCGATAGTACGTTTCCAGATCAGGTCATACAGCTTGCGCTGGTCCTCATCCGTGACCTTCAGCGCCTTGGCATCGCGCGACATATCCGTTGGGCGGATACACTCGTGGGCCTCCTGCGCGTTCTTGGCCTTGTTTTTATACATGCGTGGACTGTCGGGCACATATTCTGCGCCGTACCGATCCGCGATCACATCGCGGGTCGACGCCACGGCCTCGGGAGCCATGTCAATGCCGTCGGTCCGCATATAGGTAATATAGCCTGCCTCATAGAGGCGTTGCGCGACTTGCATCGCGTGCCGCGCACCCATACCGAATTTGCGGCTGGCTTCTTGCTGGAGAGTGGATGTCATGAACGGAGCGCTTGGATTGCGCGCGGCAGGTTTGGCTTCGACCGAGGTGACGCTCAGCGCCCGGCTGGTGATCGCCTGCACCGCAAGTTCGGCCTGTGTCGAGTTCGCCAGATCGTGCTTGTCCAGCTTCTTGCCCGCCAAAGTAACCAGGCGCGCTTCGTAGGTCTGGCCCCGTGGTGTTTCGAACAGCGCACGGACAGACCAATATTCGACCGGTTTGAAGGCCTCGATCTCCATTTCACGCTCGACGATCAAACGTAGGCAAACCGATTGCACGCGACCCGCAGATTTCGCACCGGGCAGCTTGCGCCATAAGACTGGCGACAGGTTGAACCCAACCAGATAATCCAGCGCGCGGCGAGCCAGGTAAGCCTCGACCAGCGGCATGTCGACCTGTCGCGGGTTCTGCATCGCCTCGGTCACAGCATCTTTGGTAATCGCGTTAAACGTAACACGGCAGACCGGTGTGTCTTTTTTGATCGAGCGGCGCTTGGTCAACGCCTCCTGCAGGTGCCAGCTGATCGCTTCGCCCTCGCGATCGGGGTCGGTTGCGAGGATCAGAGCGTTGTCTTCCTTCAGCGCGTCGGCGATGGCTTTAACGTGCTTGCGACTGTCATTGCCGACCTCCCACTTCATCGCAAATTCATGCTCTGGATCGACAGAACCATCCTTTGGGGGCAGGTCACGAACGTGGCCATAAGACGCCAGAACCGTGTAGTCGGGGCCAAGATATTTATTGATTGTTTTGGCCTTGGCAGGGGATTCTACAACAACTACAGGCATTTAAGGGAAAACCTCGCTCGACGGATTGGGCGCCTTCTATGATTGTGCAAAATGTGTAGGGCAAGAGCGAATTGTCAATGCGTTCCTTCAAAAACTGGAATTTGACGGTGATTTCAGTATCCTAGACGCGGAATTTTTTAGCGCCGGACACAAATTCTCTGGTTAGGCTGTCAGGGACAACAAACCGCCGGGTTGTCGCTGTATGCGCCCGTCCAGTTCCAGATCCACCAGAACCGGGCCGATTTCTCCTGCTGTAGCTGCGATGTCGCGGATCAGCTGATCTTCGGCAATGGGTGAGGGGCCAAGCCGGGAAAGTATTTCGCGATGCAGCGCTGCACCCGATGACGCGGGTTCAGGAATTCTTTCGGGCTGGGAAGGTTCACACAAATCTAACTGTTGTTTTGGCAGTGCCTCGATCACATCCTCGGCAGACCGGACCAGTGTGGCTCCATCGCGGATGAGCAGATTACACCCGGCGGCGCGGGCATCAAAAGGATGGCCAGGGACCACCAGAACCTCGCGCCCCTGATCCAAGGCATCACGAGCCGTTATCAAACTGCCGGACTTGGCTGCGGCTTCGACGACCACAACCGCCTGTGCAAGGCCCGAGATGATACGATTGCGGCGGGGGAAGTGGCGGGCTTGCGGCGTTACGCCCATGGGCTGCTCTGACAAACGCAAACCGGATCGGGCGATATCGCGGGCAAGATCGGTGTTCTCGGCAGGATAGATCACATCGACACCGCCAGCCATCACTGCCACCGTGCCGGTGTCCAGCGCCGCAATATGTGCCGATGTATCAATTCCGCGCGCCAGACCGGATACAACAACATACCCCTTTTTTCCAAGGTCAGTAGCAAGCCCGCGGGCCATTCGTGCGCCCAAAGACGAGCAATTGCGCGCACCGACCATCGCCACGGAATTGCGACGCAGGATGGAAGCATCGCCAATGGCCCAAAGCATAGGAGGGGCGTCGGACAGATCATTCAAAGCGTCCGGAAAGTCAGCGGACCCAAGGCACAAAAGCTGCGCGTTGGCGGCTTTCGCAGCCTTGAGTTCCGCCTCAATTACGCCGGGTGGGCAAATTTCATACCCTTCAATTCCGGCAGCACGTGCCATTTCAGGTAGCGCGGCCAGCGCGTTCTGCGCCCAGCCATGTTCGCGCATCAGCCGACGAAACGTTGTCGGACCAACCTTGCGCGAGCGCAACAGACGAAGCCAGGAAAACCGATCCTCTTCCGTGGTGGGTGGGAGAGTGGGGTGATTGGAAGAAAGCTGCTCTTCGGTCATCCGATGCTCCGCCTGATTGCAAAACTGGTTTACGACCACAGGGGTTAACAGCTTGTGAATCCATTCAAATTTTCCGGAAAATTGTTCTAACTAGCCGCCTAAGACCGCACAACACCATGATTTAAAGGGTAAAAATTAAAGCACCCCCTCGTTTGGAAACCATGAGGAGGTGCTATGAAAGCGCGAAGCGTGGTTTCAGGTGTTAACCGTAACCGAAGTCGATCCCGACTTAAGCCGCCGATCCACCTATAGTCAGGCCGTCCATCAGCACTGTAGGCTGACCGACGCCCACCGGAACCCACTGGCCATCTTTTCCGCATGTGCCCATGCCAGGATCCAGCGCCATGTCATTGCCCAGACCTCTAATGCGTTTCAAAGCAGAGGGTCCGTCCCCGATCAGGGTCGCTCCTTTGACCGGAGCGCCGATCTTGCCGTTTTCAACTCTGTAGGCCTCGGTGCACGAGAACACGAATTTTCCGTTTGTAATGTCCACTTGGCCGCCGCCAAAGCCCACGGCCCAGATGCCATCCTTAATATCGGCCACAAGCGAAGACGGATCAGCGTCACCGCCCAGCATCACCGTATTGGTCATACGTGGCATGGGTTTGTGTGCATAGCTCTGCCGCCGACCGTTTCCGGTGGGCGCAACGTCCATCAGGCGCGCGTTTTGGCGGTCCTGCATATAGCCGGTAAGAATGCCATCCTCGATCAGCACAGTTCGGGAGCTTGGGGTGCCTTCATCGTCCACAGTGATAGACCCGCGGCGGTCAGCGATCGTTCCGTCATCCACGACAGTCACACCTTTTGAGGCGATCTGCTGGCCCATCAGACCAGCGAAGGCCGAGCTGCCTTTGCGGTTGAAATCACCCTCCAGCCCGTGGCCGATGGCTTCGTGCAACAAGATACCAGGCCAGCCAGGCCCAAGCGCCACCTCCATCACACCGGCGGGGGCTGGGACAGCGTCCAGGTTGACCAAAGCAATTCTCAAAGCCTCGCGCGCTTTATCCTGCCAGTCAGCTGGATCGATCAAGCCGTCTAAACCGACACGACCGCCACCCCCGGCCGAGCCACTTTCGCGGCGGCCGTTCTGTTCCACGATGACCGAGATATTCAGTCGCGTCATTGGCCGCACATCGCGAACCAGAACACCGTCAGGGCGCAGTATCTCTACTTCTTGTACGGCAGCGGCAATAGTCGCGCTGACTTGCACAACGCGCGGGTCGAGATCGCGGGCAAAGGCGTCGATTTCGCGCAGGGTTTCGATCTTTACGGGGAAGCTCGCGGATTCGATTGGATCTTCGTCCGTATAAAGACGGGTATTCGTTGCCCGTGGGGCTGAGGCCAAGGTGCCTCCACCATCGCCAACAGCCAATCGCGCGGTCTCAGCCGCTCGTTTCAGGGCAGGGATCGAAACGTCCGTGGAGTGTGCATACCCGGCCACCTCGCCCTGTACTGCGCGCAGACCGAAACCTTCGGACGCATCATACGAGGCTGTCTTCAAACGCCCGTCATCAAAGACAAGCGACTCGGATTTCCGCCGTTCGACGAACAGCTCTCCGTCCTCGGCCCCGGCGGTGGCAGATTGCAGCACCGCAAGCGCTTCGTCCTGCGGAAGAACGCTTTCAAACGGGCGAAACGGGTTGTTGGGCATGCGTTTAGACCTTTCGGGTTTGATCCAGATCAAAAATAGCGTCTGTTTGACGCAAGCATTTTGCTTTATCTACCCGACGGAATATGGTTTTTAACGCGGCCAAAGACAACGGGAGAGGTGCGACTGATTCACACCTTTTCGCCAGGGACGCAAAGATCAAACGATCAGGACAGAAAATGAAGAATGCTTTGATGCTTTCGGGGCTTGCAACAGCCCTCTCCAGCCTTCCCGCTATGGCTCAGGAGCTTGAGATTATCGGTAAGCCGGTTGACGGCGGTATGGGTTTTCAGCCCTCTGCCACCAGCTTGGCCGACGGGATTCACCGGTTGGACGGAATGATTCTGGTGATCATCACCGCGATATGTCTTCTCGTCGCGGGTCTGCTGATCTACTGCATCGTGCGCTACAATTCGCGTAACAATCCTGAGCCTGCGCGCTTCTCGCACTACACTCCGGTTGAGATTGCCTGGACCTTGGGTCCGATTCTGATCTTGGTCTTTATCGGTGCGTTCTCGCTGCCGGTATTGTTCAAGCAGCAAGAAATTCCCGAAGGCGACGTTGTTATCAAAGTGGTCGGCAACCAGTGGTACTGGACCTATGAATATGTTGATCACGATTTTGCCTTCGACAGCTACCTGTTGGGCCACCCAGCCACTCTGGACGAGGGCGCACGCCCAGCAGATGCCGATGTAACTCCGTTTGTGCTGGACGACGCGATGCGCGCCAAGCTGGCCGATTCTGGTTACAGTGATGATGAATGGCTGCTGGCCACAGATACCGCCGTTGTTGTGCCGGTTGGCAAGATTATTGTCATGCAAGTCACTGCTTCGGACGTGATCCACTCGTGGACGATCCCCTCATTTGGCGTAAAGCAGGACGGTGTGCCTGGTCGTCTGGCCGAGCTGTGGTTCGAAGCAGACAAAGAAGGCATCTACTTCGGTCAGTGTTCGGAACTTTGCGGCAAGGACCACGCCTACATGCCGATCACAGTCAAGGTGGTCAGCGAAGAGGCGTATGAAGAATGGCTGCAGGGCGCAATTGACGAATACGCAGGCCTGCCCGCTGCTTATCAGGTTGCCTCGAAGTAATACGGGCGCAAGCCTGTTTGACATGATGTAGGCTGCGCGGTGATCGCGCAGCTTTCGCCCCAGAAGGACCCAACATGAGCGACGCAAGCTTCAGTGCCAGCACCGTATCCGCGCAGACCCGCGCGGACGAGGCCAGCTTTGGCGATTACTTTGCACTGCTGAAGCCGCGTGTGATGTCGCTGGTGGTCTTTACCGCTCTGGTCGGTTTGTTGGCCGCGCCGGTGCCGGTGCATCCGTTTGTCGGCTTTTGCGCCATCCTTTTCATCGCCATCGGTGGCGGCGCGTCCGGCGCACTGAACATGTGGTGGGATGCCGATATCGACAAGGTGATGAAGCGAACCAAAGGGCGCCCGATCCCGTCAGGAAAAGTCCAAGAAGGCGAGGCCATGGCCATTGGGCTGGCGCTGTCCGGTCTGTCCGTGATCATGCTGGGACTTGCAACCAACTGGTTCGCCGGAGCGTTCTTGGCCTTCACTATCTTTTTCTATGTCGTTGTCTATACGATGTGGCTAAAGCGATCGACGCCGCAGAACATCGTGATCGGTGGTGCGGCAGGGGCTTTCCCACCGGTGATCGGTTGGGTTGCGGCAACCGGCTCGATGTCAATCGAACCATGGTTGATGTTCGCACTGACCTTCATGTGGACTCCGCCGCATTTCTGGGCACTGGCGCTGTTCATGCGTTCAGATTACGACGACGCCGGTGTGCCGATGCTGACGGTGACACACGGTCGTCGCGCGACCCGCTGGCATATTCTGGTTTACACAGCGCTGCTGGCGCTGCTGGCCGTTGGTACTGCTTTCTCGGGTATAGGTGGCCCAATCTATCTGACTGTCGCCGTGGTGATGAATGCGCTGTTCCTGCGTGGGGCATGGCAGATTTCGCGCCGGACCGAAGACGACTCGGAAGCGGATAACTTCAAGGTCGAGCGCTCTTTCTTCAAGCTGTCGCTGCTCTATCTATTCTTGCACTTCGGTGCGATTCTGGCCGAGGCGCTGTTGAAACCCTACGGTTTGGGAGGTTGGTCATGAGCCTGCGCAAAAGCCACGAGCTGCACCAACGCCGCTTCAGCCGAAATTTGGGGGTTGGCCTGACACTGGCCGCCTTTATCGTGATCATCTTTGGTCTGACGATCGTTAAGGTCTCGGGTACGAGCCTGGGCCTGCCAGTAGAAGAGGTGCAGAACTGATGGCGCTGTCCGGTCCCCAGAAAACAGTAGCTCAGACTGTGGGCGTGGTTATCCTGATGGGTAGCTTGGCTTGGGCGGCTGTGCCGTTCTATGACTGGTTCTGCCGGGTAACCGGATTTGGCGGAACCACTGGGGTGGCCGAGGCCGCGCCAGAAGATATTCTGGACCGCATCGTTACTGTTCGCTTTGATGCCTCTAAGGCCAAGGACATGGCATGGGAATTCAAGCCGGTCGAGCGCGAGATGGATGTCCGCATTGGTGAGACCGGTTTAGCCTTCTACGAGGCGTACAACCCAACCGATCGTCCGATTGCAGGGCAGGCGTCATACAACGTCGCGCCTTATTCGGCCGGTGGATACTTCCAAAAAATCGCTTGTTTTTGCTTTGAAGAACAAGTGCTGGAACCCGGCGAGCGGGTGCAGATGCCGGTAACCTTTTTCGTCGATCCGGAATTGGTCGAGGATCTGGAAGCCAAGTATGTGCATACGATCACACTGTCGTATACATTCTACGAAATTGACCTGCCCGAGGGCTATGCCGCCCTTGAAACGCAGGCAGATACAAACACGAACTAACGCCTGTAGGTGAGGGACGCTGATGGCACACGCTAAAAACCATGATTATCACATTCTGGCCCCGTCGATCTGGCCGCTGATCGGCGCGATTGGCGGCTTTGTGATGCTGTTCGGAGCCGTCCTGTGGATGCACGGCATAACATCGTTCATGTTCTGGATGGGTCTTGTGGCCGTTCTTTACACGATGTTTGCCTGGTGGTCCGAAGTTGTGGCTGAGAGCCGCGCTGGTGACCACACGCCTGTCGTGCGCATCGGTCTGCGCTACGGCTTCATCCTGTTCGTGATGTCCGAGGTGATGTTCTTCTTTGCCTGGTTCTGGTCGTTCTTCAAGCATCGCATGTACCCGATGTACGACTATGCCGGTACTGAATACATTCAGCCCGATATTCATGCGGTTGATCCGTTCCACCTGCCGCTGATCAACACTCTGGTCCTGCTGCTTTCGGGGTGCGCTATCACCTGGGCGCACCATGCGCTGGTGCACGACAACGACCGTAAAGCTTTGATCAACGGTTTGGCGATCGGTATCGTTCTGGGGATCGCATTTACCTTCTTGCAAGCGTTTGAATACTACGAACTGCTTGCGCATGAAGGTTGGGAATTTGGCGGTGACCAGTTCTATTCGAACTTCTTCATGGCAACCGGATTCCACGGCGCGCACGTCATCATCGGGACCATCTTCCTATCCGTCTGTTTGATCCGAGCGTTGCGCGGGGACTTTACGCCTGAAAAGCACGTCGGATTTGAGGCGGCAGCTTGGTACTGGCACTTTGTTGACGTCGTTTGGCTGTTCCTGTTCTTCGCGGTTTACATCTGGGGTCAGGCCCCGCTGATGTAACGCCTTTCAGGTGACCCAATTGCAAAAGCCGTCCTCAGGGGCGGCTTTTTCTCTATCCGGTGCGCTAGATTGCGCCCCATACAATTGCGTGGTTGCAATTCGGTCCAGAGGCCCCTTAACAAGACGCCGGTTCCTGCAACGAGGTTTATTCCTGAAATGCACCGCATTTTGTTCCTGTTGATCTTCGGTCTCGTCGGTTTGGGCGTGCTGTTGTCGCTGGGCATGTGGCAAGTGCAGAGGCTGGCCTGGAAACAGGGTGTGTTGGCCGAGATTGAAAATCGCATTTCGGCCGAGCCTGTTGCCTTGCCGCCAGAGGTTTCTGAAAGCGCGGACAAGTACCTTCCTGTCATGGTCTCGGGTGAGATGGCGCCAGAGGAAGTTCACGTTCTGGTTTCGGTCAAGCAGGTCGGGGCGGGATACCGTATCATCGCGCCATTTCAGACCGAGGGCCGCACTATACTGGTGGATCGGGGATTTATTCCGGTGACCGCAAAAGGTGCCGAGCGTTTAATCGGCCAGATGGAGATCACTGGAAATCTGCACTGGCCCGACGAGATTGACAGTTATACGCCCGAGGCTGATTTCGACGCCAATATCTGGTTTGCCAGGGACATACCCCAGCTGGCTGCTGCATTGGGAACCGAGCCAGTGCTGTTGATCGCCCGGTCCGACACAGATCCGGGCATTACGCCATTGCCCGTGGATACAGCGGGCATCCCAAATGATCATCTGCAATATGCAATCACCTGGTTTGGTCTGGCTCTGGTCTGGGCCGCAATGACTGGGTACTTCCTGTGGCGCAGCCGCGCCAATTCTGAGAGTGACGCGACATGAAATACATCTCGACCCGTGGGCAAGCGCCCGAACTGAGCTTTGAAGAGGCGATGCTGACAGGGCTGGCCCGAGACGGTGGGCTGTACTTACCGGCGGAAATCCCAGTGTTGTCGCAGAACGAGATCGCCGAAATGGCCGGACTGCCCTATGAAGAGATCGCCATGCGTGTGATGTGGCCCTATGTCAGCGGTTCGTTCACGCAAGACGAGTTTGCAGAGATCATCACGCGCGCCTATGCGGTGTTTGGGCACGACGCTCGTGCACCCTTGAAGCAGCTGAACGAAAACCACTTCCTTCTGGAGCTGTTCCACGGTCCGACGCTGGCCTTCAAGGACTTCGCGATGCAATTGATCGGCCAGTTGTTTCAGGTTGCGCTTAAACGGCGTGGCGATCGCGTCACAATTGTCGGTGCGACCAGTGGCGACACGGGTTCTGCCGCGATTGAAGCGTTCCGGGGGCTGGATGCGGTGGATGTGTTCATCCTGTACCCGCATGGTCGCGTGTCTGAAGTGCAGCGTCGTCAAATGACGACACCCGCTGACAGCAACGTACACGCGCTGGCGGTAGACGGCGACTTTGACGACTGTCAGGCCGCTGTAAAGGACATGTTCAACGATTTTGATTTCCGCGATGGGGTGAAACTGGCGGGTGTGAACTCGATCAACTTCGCTCGGGTGCTTGCACAGGTGGTGTATTACTTCTCGTCCGCCGTTAGCCTCGGTGCTCCGCACCGCAAAGTAAGTTTCACTGTTCCCACCGGCAATTTCGGTGACGTCTTCGCGGGCTACATTGCCAAGCGTATGGGCCTGCCGATTGATCGTCTGGTGGTCGCGACGAACCAGAACGACATCTTGCATCGCTGCCTGTCGGGAGAGGGATATTTCAAGGGCGACACCATCCCCTCGATCAGCCCGTCGATGGATATTCAGGTCAGCTCAAACTTTGAACGCGCGCTTTACTATGCTTATGGCGAAGACAGCGCCGCCGTGGCGCAATTGATGGATGAGCTCAAGACTGGCGGGTTCAACGTCAGCCAGGGTGCGATGGAAGCACTGCGTGAAAGCTTTGACTCGGGCCGTGTATCCGAAGACGAAACGCTCGATACGATCAAGTCAACATTGGCCCATAGCGCCGAACTGGTGTGTCCTCACACCGCTGTTGGGATCAAGGTGGCCGAAGACCAGCGAAGCGCCGATACCCCTATGATTACGCTAGCCACCGCGCACCCGGCAAAATTCCCGGCTGCAGTCGAGAAAGCCAGCGATGTGCATCCGCCTCTTCCATCCCGCATGTCTGATCTGTATGAACGTCCGGAACGGGTAACCCGCGTCGCCAATGACTTGGGTGCCATCGAGGATCATATCAAAAGGCATATTGCTGAGTGACTGTCAGACAAGACCAACTGAAGAACGGCTTTCGTATCGTCAGTGAAGATATGCCGGGGCTGCAATCGGCGTCCATCGGCATCTGGGTAACCGCCGGCGGGCGGCATGAACGGATCGAGCAGAACGGCATTGCGCATTTCCTTGAGCACATGGCCTTCAAGGGAACCGAGCGGCGGTCCGCGCTGCAAATTGCCGAGGCTATCGAGGATGTAGGCGGCTACATCAACGCCTACACGTCGCGTGAAGTCACGGCCTACTACGCCCGCGTTCTAAAGGACGATGTGGCGCTGGCGATGGATGTGATCGGCGATATCGTCATGAATCCGGTCTTCGATCCCCGTGAGATCGAGATTGAACGGGGTGTGATCCTGCAAGAGATCGGTGAGGCCTATGATACCCCCGACGACGTGATCTTCGATTGGCTGCAAGAGCAAAGCTATCACGATCAACCGCTGGGTAGAACTATTCTAGGCCCGTCGGAGCGTGTCAAAGCCTTCTCGCGTGAAGACTTGTCGGGTTTCGTGGCGGAACACTATGGCCCCGATCAGATGATCCTGTCTGCCGCGGGTGCTGTTGATCATGACACTCTAGTGAAGATGGCCGAAGAGATGTTTGGTCATTTGCAGCCGCGTAAAGGTCTGATCGCCGAAGCCGCACGGTTCACTGGCGGTGAAGCGCGACAAGAAAAAGATCTGGAACAGGCGCATTTCGCGCTAGCCCTGGAAAGTCCAGGCTATCGCGACGATGAGATTTATACTGCACAAATTTATTCGACCGCTTTGGGAGGAGGGATGTCTTCTCGTCTTTTCCAAGAGGTGCGCGAGACCCACGGTCTTTGCTATACGATCTTTGCCCAAACCGGAGCTTACGCGGACACCGGGACAACCACGATCTACGCCGGAACTTCGGCTGATAAGGTTGGCGACTTGGCAACAATTACCATTGATGAGTTGAAGCGCGCTGCCGAGGATATGAGCGCGGAAGAAGTTGCTCGCGCTCGTGCCCAGATGAAGGCCGGTATGCTGATGGGGCTGGAAAGCCCATCGAATCGCGCGGAACGGCTGGCGCGTCTGGTACATATCTGGGACCGTGTACCATCGCTTGAAGACACAGTTGCCAAGATTGACGCGGTCAGCACCGAGGATGTGCGCGCCTTTGCCGAGACGATGGCCGTGAAAGCCCCGGCGGCTCTGGCGCTTTACGGTCCGGTGTCCAGCGCGCCCACGCTCGCTGAAATGCAGGAGAGGCGTGCGGCGTGATGCTGTTGGGCCGACGCAAGCTGAAACTCGAAACCGAGCGGCTGAGCCTGCGCCCGCCTGTTCATTCCGATTTTAACGATTGGGCTGCGCTTAGACGTGCATCGCGGGAATACCTTACCCCGTGGGAGCCGATTTGGGCCAAGGATCATCTGACCCGAAAGTCCTTTACCAATCGCGTATATTGGGCGCAGAGGTCTGTTGCCAGTGGCACAGCTATACCGCTGTTTCTGTTTCGCAGGTCTGACGATTTGCTGGTTGGCGCGATTACTTTGGACAACGTTCGTCGTGGCCCTGCACAGGCAGGGACACTGGGGTACTGGACTGGTCAGGCCTTTGCCCGGAACGGGTATATGCGCGAAGCTATAGGCGCAGTCGTCCATCACGCCTTTACCCGACTGGATCTGAGCCGGATCGAGGCTGCCTGCTTGCCCGAAAACCAACCGTCGCGTGGTTTGCTGGAAAGCTCGGGTTTCAAATACGAGGGCGTCGCGCAGTCGTACTTGCAGATCAACGGGCGTTGGAGGACGCATGTCCTGTATGCCAGTCTTCGTTCGGACAGGCGCGGGAAGACAGACGCGGGTTAGGTAGCCCCCCAAGCGGTTTTGGCTCAAAATTAAGGGGCATGACTTAGTGGCGTTCTGCGCTACACTTCCCTCATGCGCTGGATTGTTGCGGCATTGATGTTGATATCGGGCGGGGCCGTGGCGCAAGAGCGACGGCCAAGCCATTGTATAGCCATCGCCGATGCCGCGCCGGGGATTGAGTTTGTTCACAAGGCGGCCTGGTCGGACCCAATTCCAGAGTTTTCGGTGCGGATCAGCTATATCGCCCATGCCTCGTTTCTGATCCAAACACGCGGCGGGCTAAATGCGGTAACTGATTTTACTGGCTTTATTGGTAGCGCCGATTTGATTCCTGACGTGGTCACCATGAACCACGCCCACAGCACCCATTGGACAGCCCATCCCGATCCGGCCATTCCGCATGTGCTGCCCGGCTGGGGTGAGTTTGGGCAGGGGATTGAGCATTACCTTGATTTGGGCGAGATGCTGGTACGCAATGTCTCGACCGATATCCGTTCCGCCTATGGTGGCGTCGAGGAACGCGGGAATTCTATCTTTGTGTTCGAGATCGAAGGTTTGTGCATCGGGCATCTGGGACATTTGCACCATGTGCCCTCGGACGAGCAATTCGCTGCATTGGGTCGACTGGATGTTGTAATGGCCGCGGTAGATGGGGGAACGACCATGCCGTTGCCTGACATGATCTCTGTTCTTAAACGGCTGAAAAGCTCGGTGATAATCCCGATGCACTGGTTTTCGAACTTTTCGTTGGACCGTTTTCTGGTCGATATTCGCGATGACTTTCCTGTCGAACGCGACGGTGTGTCAGAACTGACGGTTTCCCTGCGAACGTTGCCTGATCGGCCTACTGTTGTCGTGTTGGAGCCGCGCTATTTAATTGAGCTAGAATAGGGCTTGTCGGGGCGCGCCTGCTTGGGCATGGATTGGCTATGACACTGAATTCTGCCGATGAGAACCTTGCTTGCCTGATCCGCTCTGCGCTGAGCGACGACGTTTTGCGACCTGTGGAGGATCGCTATCTCGAGGAGCCACGCCGACGTTTCGCTGGGCACGCAGGACTTTTGGCTCTGCCACGTACCGTCGACGAGGTTGCGGCGCTCGTACGGATTGCTGGGGAGGCACGGGTGCCAGTCGTTCCCTACGGCGGCGGTACCGGACTGGTGGGCGGACAAGTTATGAATGACGGCCCCGCACCGCTGTTGATCTCGTTAGAACGGATGACCGCAATACGGGCGATCTATCCGACGGAGAATATCTTAATTGCCGAGGCGGGTGCGGTTCTCGCCGATGTTCAGACCGCGGCAAAAGACGCTAACCGGCTATTTCCATTGGCGTTGGCGGCGCAGGGGTCGTGCCGTATCGGTGGCAATCTCTCGACGAATGCGGGTGGGGTGAACGTTCTGCGCTATGGCAACGCGCGTGATCTATGCCTTGGCCTTGAAGCGGTTCTTCCGAACGGTGAAATCTGGCATGGCCTGAGCCGCTTACGCAAGGACAACACGGGCTACGACTTGCGTAACCTAATGATTGGGGCGGAAGGCACGTTGGGTATCATTACCGCCGCCTCTCTAAAGTTGTTTCCAAGGCCTGCAGCATTGGGTACGGCGATGCTACAGGTGAAGTCGCCCGAGGCCGCGGTGGAGTTGCTTGCATTGGCTCGGGATCAACTGGGTGACGCAGTCAGCAGTTTTGAGTTGATCCATAAACAGGGTTTGCAATTCCTGTCCGAAGTCCTGCCGATTGTGCGGCAGCCGTTTCAGACGCAACCCGAATGGTGCGTTTTGATTGAATTGAGTCTGTTTGCAGGGCAATCGCCCGCCGAAGCATTGGAAACGCTTTACATTGCTGCGGAAAACGCAGGATTGGTAGAAGATGCCGTCGTTGCGCAAAGCGAGGCACAGAGCATGGATCTTTGGGCGGTTCGTGAGCGCATCCCCGAGGCCAACCGGTTAATCGGGTCGGTCTCAAGCCACGATATCTCAATACCGATCTCACGCATTCCCGAGTTCATTAAACGCGGCTCCGAAGAGGTGGCGATGTTAGGTCCATTTCGCATAAATTGTTTCGGACATGTGGGTGACGGTAACCTGCACTACAACGTTTTCCCGCCACATGGACATGATCGCTCTGAATTTGACGGGCAGCGACAAGCCGTCAAAAACGCAGTCTATGAACTAGTGAATGAATTTGGCGGTTCAGTTAGCGCCGAGCACGGGGTGGGGCGGCTTAAAACAGAAGAACTTGAACGCTATGGAGATCCGGCAAAGTTGTCGGCGATGCGCTCCATCAAAATCGCTCTGGACCCAAAGGGGATCATGAATCCAGGCGCAGTTTTGAGGTTTTAGGTGCGGCTGACGATCACGCAAGCCGCGCCAAAGCAGTTAGGATGCTGGCAGGATGACCTTGTCGATAACGTGGATAACGCCGTTTGAGGTCTCGATATCGGCCTGAACAACGTTTGCGTCATTCACCATCACGCCGTTGTCCAGATCGATGGTTACATCTCCGCCCTGTACTGTAGCAGCGGTCATGTCGTCGGACAGATCGCCCGACATCACTTTCCCAGGCACCACGTGATACGTCAGAATAGCGACCAGTTGATCTTTGTTTTCTGGTTTCAGCAGCGTTTCCACCGTGCCTTCTGGCAGTGCCGCGAAAGCGTCGTCTGTCGGTGCAAATACGGTGAATGGACCTTCGCCTTTCAGCGTGTCCACGAGCTCGGCGGCCTGAACGGCGGCTACGAGAGTCTCAAAACTACCTGCATTGACAGCTGTGTCGACGATGTCTTTTGAGTGACCGTCCGCATAGGCGGCGGAGCTGACGATCAGGCTTGTCACACTGGCGAGAGCGATTTTGCGAAACATGGTACAAATCCCTTGTTGAAATGCCTCAGTTTGGCATCAACAATGGTACGGGCGACCATCGCGGTAAGATCATTGAATTAGTTTATTCGACTGGGTTGAACTTGACGATTGCGGCGCTAAGCCCGCGGGTAATTGGAATTCCAGTCAAAAACTTGTGATGACGCAGTTCTCAAAGGCCTTCGAACTCGCACAGAATGTGCACATCCATGCCCATCTCTTCCAGAACCTTGCGTCCACCCAATTCCGGCAAGTCGATGATGAAGGAACAGGAAACGATTTCACCGCCCAGCCGTTCGATCAACTTGATACCAGCGGCTGCGGTTCCTCCAGTTGCCAGCAAGTCATCGACAACAAGAATTTTCTCGCCGGGTTGAATCGCATCGTCGTGAATCTCGACGATGGCTTCGCCGTATTCCAATTTATAGTCTTGGCTGATTGTGGTGCCAGGCAGCTTGCCCTTTTTGCGGATCGGAACAAAGCCGACACTTAACTGGTGCGCAATTGCACCGCCAAGGATGAAGCCGCGCGCCTCAAGCCCAACGACTTTGTCGATTTGCTCGCCCGCGTAAGGGTGCAGCATCTGGTCAATCGCCATGCGGAACCCGCGTGGGTCAGCAAACAGAGTGGTAACGTCCCGAAACATGATTCCCTCATGCGGGAAATCAACGATGGTACGGATGTAATCCTTGACCGATTTGTTTCTGGACATGCCCAACCCCTTTGGCGTCAAAATACGCTGGGCTGTTTGGCCCATCGGGGTCAGTCATGCAAGGAAAGATTGTCGCCGCCTTAGTCGCGACGTTTCAAAGTAGCTTTCGGCAATCCGTAATAGCGGTAAAGCGCGGCTGGCAACCACGAAAGGTGCGGTTTGCGCCAATTGCGTTGATCTCGCAAAAGAAATGCCTGAGCAGCATGAAGGTTCATTGCCATAATCCTTTTTTATTGTTAGTTGCTCGATAACTACAACCTCTATGCTATGTATATACATTGCATCTCGGTAAGAATCAAGACTTGGACAGGGAAAAGGCACGTGGCAAAGAAAGACGGTAAGGGGTCTACCAAGAAAAACAGTCAGTTGGTCCTGCGTCTGGACAAGGACGAACGCGACGCATTTGTCGAGTTGTGTAAGGACTTGGATACATCAGCCGCTCGGGAAATCCGCCGGTTTATCCGTGGTTTCATGAAGGAACACGCTGAGGAGTAGGGCCTTATGCCGGGCGGCGAAGTACCGCAGTTGCAATCCCCATTCCGACTAGCGTCAGTCCCCCGAACCTAGTCATAGCAGTAATGACGCCAGCGCGGCCAATCATGCGACGAAGGCGGTCTGCCAATAACGCATAGGCCAACGCGTTCAGCCAAGCCAAGCCAACAAAAGTTGCAATCAAGATTACAAATTGAGGACCAAGAGGTTCGGCTGGGCGCAGGAACTGAGGGACGAACGCAATAAAAAACGCGATGGATTTCGGGTTCAGCGCGGTAACTGCGGCGGCGTGGCCAAACACACTGCGCGGGGTGACGTTGCTTTCGGTTTCCATCGTTTCCAGACCACCAGAAGGTGCGCTGCGTAACAATTTAATGCCAAGCCATACCAGATAGGCAGCACCCACCCATTTGAGGACAGTAAACAGGGTTGCAGAAGCTAAAACCAGTGCTCCCAACCCCAACAATGAGGCCGTCATGGCGACCAGATCCCCCACCGCAACCCCGGTGGCCGAGGCCACGGCAACGCTGCGCCCTTTGGACAAGGCATAGCTGAGCACCAGCAAAACGGTTGGGCCGGGTATCAGCAGTAGTGCGGTCGATGCAGCCACGAAGGCCAACCAAAGGTCTAGGGACATGGTGTTTCCTACTTAGGTGCTCGTGACACCAAGCCTCGGTACTGTATCGAGGTCAAGCCTTTCAGCCTCTCTTTTTTCGGCCTTATGAAGCGTCTAAAAGCCTCGACCACCGCCGCAGCCAGAAACACAGGGCAAAACGGTCCGCCTCGCGCAATTCTAAGCCAAGCGTTAAGCATTTTGCGTCCCAGCCGATATGGTTTCGCATCTGTGTGAGGTTGATGGTGCTCAATCATCGATGCGGTTGAAAGTCGTTCCGCCGTCATACTCGCTCATAAGCTCCAGCAGGACGGCTCAATATGCAATACGCGGGCGACGTTCGTGGATATGGTGAGTTTTCGCAGCCGTTTCTAAGCGCGGGTAATCTCATCGTCTATGTGCGGGATGCAGACTTCTTCTACAAATGGGTCAAGACGTAGTTGGCAACGGATGCCTTGTTCAGAAAAAAAGCCAATAGAAAAAAATACAATAATATTGGCCCAGTTAAACCGGCTTTTCTTTTCATAAGTAGTAGGGAGCTATCCTTGTCAGGGCCAATTGTTGCGGCCTCAACGTTGTTCAAAGGTGGGAATAGCTCCCTTTTGCTGTGCGTAACCATAGTCAACTCGTAAATAAACTATTTACTCTTTTTCAGACACCACATTAACCGAGCATTAACGCGCCAAATAATTCAGTTTAAACAGATTTTTTCGATCTTTCTTGGCGACAAAGCTTTAAAGTCATTGCGATTGTTAACAATTACATACTCCCGACCGATTCCTTATGGCCGAATGCAAATTTATTAATGCTGAGTTAAAGATAATCGCATGTGAATGGCCAACAACTGCCACATTCTAGCCCTGTTTAAGCAACAATTTTTAAGACGGCATTTATACGCCGCCGCTGAACCGAATTTCTGAAAAGGAAAGGACTTCTGCTGTGTTGAATTTCCTTAAAGTGAGCGTCTCCGCACTCGTACTGTCTGCATTTGCGGTTGCCCCGATCGTGACTGTTTTCGCCACCGATTATGCCTATGCAAACAATGGTAATGGCAAAGGTGGAGGTAAAGGAGGCGAAAAAGGGGGTAACGGAGATGGCAACGGCGGCGGAAAAGGCGGCAACAGCGGTGAAAAAGGCGCCAAAAAGGGATGGGGGTCCGAGAAAACGTCGAAGGGGGCAAGCACGAAGTCTGCCAGCAAAGGTCACAAGTCAAAAAGCGGTAGTCGTTTGGGCCGGGCTGTGAAGGAAGACTTTCAGGCTTTGGGCCGTAACCTGAAGCAAAACGGTGTCAAAGGTCTGTTCAAAACGAACAAGGCGCAGACCACTAAAACGCGCTCAAATAAAACGAGTGTTACTAAGTCTTTGAAGCCTGCAAGCAGAAAAGCAAATCTTCTCGATGATGGTACGCTTGCCCCTAACAACCTCGGCAAACTGAATGGCGCTATCAACTCTAGCGTAAATGCAAAACTAGCGCATATCGCGAATGGACAGTATGCGAAAGGCACTGGGCCAGTAAGCTTGGCCGCTGGCCTTGCTGTCGCTGACGCTAATTTTAATCATGTCATGGGCGAAAACAGTGATTTGAGCCCAAAAGAAGTGAAGGAAATTGCCGAAGCTTATGGCTATTTGGACACAGCCCCGATGACGCTGGAAGAAGCTGAAAAAGTTCTCGCGGATGCGGCTGAAACTCCGGGTGAGGTGTCACCGGAGGATTTGGAAACCGCACAGGCGGTGAAAGATGCGCATGAAGTGACGACCGATCTGGACGGTAATCAGGTAGAGCAGCCAACGGAAGATCAGCTTGCCGCTGCGAACGCGGTGCATGACGCAGAGGCCAACCTTTTGGGCCACTACAAAGGCGACTTTTCCGAAGATGCGATTGTCGCGGAAGAACAGCAAGACCGCGTCCTTGGTGCTGTCCGAGCCTCGAACCCAGATGAGAAATCGGTAAAAGCTACGCTTGGTCCTTCGGATGAAGCAAGCAGTTCCGTCGACGGTGAAGGGGACGGCGACACTGATGCTGAGCCCGAGGGAGCAGACCAAACCCCCGATGGAGAGCCGGCAGACGAATTGGCAAGTAACGGCTAATCGTAAAGTTTAAGGCCCGAGCTTAAAGACACGGTGCCAAATGCAACGTGGCTTGGCTTCTGCCGGATTGAGCCCGAGAAGCGAATTGGGTGGCTCTCTCGTTGCTTTTGGGGACACCCAACACGCATCCTCCCTGAAGCAACCTTGTCCACTTTGGTCCATTTCGAGGTTTTCGGCGCATGCAGCGTCAGGACATTAGACAAAACTCTAGGTCTGTGGTTCAGGTGGTGGTCAACTTCATCTGCCGCTCGTCAGGGCAGTGAAAGTCCAGAGATTTTTTCCATGCCTTCGCTAAATCAGCGAAGGTTTAAGTTTGCATTAAAGCTTGTTCTCCTGCCTTGAAAGCTTGCGCGCTGTTACCAAACTCTGAAAAAGAGACCGCAGAGTCGGAGATTATTATGACGCGCACGGAAGCCATGAATACTAAGATATATGCGGGTGCACCACACTCGAAATCCGCGAGGTTGAAGCGCGGCTTCGCTGTGCTGGCTCTTGTTGCTGTCGCCCTTTATGCCGCGATCGTAGGATACATGTACGCGAACCAGGACGCGTTGCTGTATAAACCTTCGGGCGAGTTGCCGGACCCTGCTACGGTCGGGTTGGCTGATGTCGATGTGGTCTCTCTGCCTATGTCAGACGGAATAGTATTAACCGCGTGGTCCGCACCACCGGCGACAGACGGCGCCCCGACAGTTCTGTTTTTCCACGGACAAAGCGGCAATCTTGGTGATCGCGCTGACCGAATGCGCGAAATACTCAACAGCGGATTTGGTTTGCTTGCACCCAGTTATCGTGGATTTCCGGGTAGCGAAGGGGAACCTTCGGAACTGGCGCTGATTTCGGATGGTGTTCAGATGTTCGATCGGTTGGATGCTGAAGGAGCTGGAGTTGTCCTGCACGGTCAAAGCCTTGGCACAGGGATCGCAGCTGCTATTGCCGAGCAGCGGCCGAGCGCGCAACTTCTTGTGCTTGAAGCACCATTCACAGCGACGGTGGATGTCGCGTCCGAGCGCTACCCGTGGTTGCCGGTCTCTGCCCTGATGAAAGACCAGTTCGCGACACGTGACTTTATCGGTGATATTACCGTTCCCACGCTGATCTTCCATGGGACTGAAGACGAGACGGTGCCTTTGCATCATGGTGAGGCGTTGGCGGGAATGTCGGGCGGTACAGCTGAATTGCACGTCATACCGGACGGAACCCATAACGATCTTTGGTCACATGGGCTCTGGGATGAAGTTCAGCGGTCGCTTGGGCAGTAAGCTCGTCAGAGAACTCGACCAGCTACTGCATCCAGCTTGGACAATAATACCGGATCACGTTTTTCGGGTGCCGTCAAAATTGCGTATTCCAACGCTCGGTCGCACCCATGGGGGCAGGGCTCACGTTCAGCCCCTAACAGATCGGGCAAGCCTTTGACCAACGCGCGACCCTTTTCGGCATTTCCAGTCAGGGTGGCGATGATGGCGGCCACGTCGACTTCTCCGTGATCTGGGTGCCAGCTGTCGTAATCAGTGACCATGGCGATTGAGGCGTAACAAAGCTCGGCCTCGCGCGCGAGCTTCGCCTCGGGCATGTTGGTCATGCCGATCACATCGCAGCCCCATTGCTCGCGGTACATCTTGGATTCCGCCAAGGATGAGAATTGAGGCCCCTCCATCGCCAGATACGTTCCGCCCCGATGGATGGTGATACCGGCAGCCTTTCCAGCAGTTTCACAGGCATCGGACAAGCGTGGACACGTGGGGTGTGCGACGCTGACATGGGCAACACATCCGGTACCAAAGAAGCTTTTCTCTCGTGCAAAAGTCCGGTCGATGAACTGATCGACAATTACGAAGTCGCCTGGCGCCATATGTTCGCGGAACGACCCGCAAGCCGAAACTGAGATCACATCCGTCACACCCAGCCGTTTCAACGCGTCGATGTTGGCGCGATATGGCACTTCTGTCGGTGAATGGATATGGCCGCGCCCGTGGCGCGGAAGAAAGGCCATGCTGACGCCATGCAGAGAACCTGTAAGGATGTGGTCCGAGGGATCGCCCCACGGCGTTTCAACGGTGACCCATTCCGCGTTTTCCAGCCCATCTATGTCGTAAATGCCTGATCCACCGATGATAGCGATTTTGGTCTGGGTCATAGCCGTGCTCCGAGTGAAAAAACTGCTGTGAAATTTCTGCGTGGCGTTGGATGATTTGGCAAGTGGGTTCAACGGTTTGTGTTGGTTGTCGGTTCGGTATGCGTCTGACGCATATCAGGGTCCCACCTGGCGCGGTATCTTAGCTGAGGCTTGACCGCTAAAAGGCCCCTTTCGCGCGAACAAAACAAACCGAATGGACAGTCCCATGCCCCGAGCCATACTGGCAAGCTTTGCCAATCGTATTGCCAAACCCGACTTGCGCTGGGTGCCGGATGAGGGGCTGACCGCCTCGCGCCTGCGGATCGAGCTGCTATCTGGACTGACCGTAGCGCTGGCGCTGGTGCCCGAGGCGGTGGCTTTTGCCTTTGTCGCTGGAGTGCACCCGCTTGTTGGTTTGTATGCGGCATTCATGGTGGGTTTGATTACTGCATTGATTGGTGGCCGTCCTGGTATGATCTCGGGCGCAACCGGAGCTTTGGCTGTTGTAATGGTAGCTCTGGTTGCTGAACACGGGGTCGAATATCTGTTCGCCACCGTTGTTTTGATGGGGATTCTGCAAGTCATTGCTGGCGCAATGCATTGGGGGCGTTTCATCCGGCTGGTGCCACATCCGGTAATGCTGGGTTTTGTGAACGGTCTGGCAATCGTGATTTTCCTTGCGCAGTTGGGTCAGTTCAAGGTGCCCGGTACCATGGAAAACACCGGCCACGGTGTGGGTGGGGGTGAGTGGCTCTCAGGTTTGCAGCTTTACACCATGCTGGGGCTCGTGGCGCTGACGATGGCTGTGATTTGGGTCATGCCGCGCATCACGCGTGTCATTCCAGCGCCGCTCGCCGGGATTCTGGTTGTGGCCGCGCTGGTGATTGGCTTCGGTCTGGATGTGCCGCGCGTCGGTGATCTGGCATCGATTGAAGGCGGTCTGCCCCCGTTCCACATTCCGATGGTGCCGCTGAACTGGGAAACCTTCGAGATCATCTTGCCTTACGCGGTTATTCTGGCCGCTATTGGCCTGATTGAATCTCTGCTGACACTGAACCTCGTGGGCGAAATCACCGGCAAACGCGGCGGTGCCTCGCAGGAATGCATCGCACAAGGTGTCGCCAACGTCGCCACTGGATTCTTTGGCGGCATGGGCGGCTGTGCGATGATTGGTCAGTCGATGATCAACGTGAAATCCGGAGGCCGTACACGGATAGCAGGTATCGCAGCCGCACTGTTCCTGTTGGTCTTCATTCTGTTCGCCTCGCCACTTATCGAGCAAATTCCGCTGGCTGCTTTGGTTGGCGTGATGTTCATGGTGGTGATCGGCACCTTTGCCTGGAACTCGTTCAAGATCATGCGCAAGGTTCCCCTGACGGACGCGTTCGTCATCGTTTTGGTGACTGTTGTGACTGTGATGGAAGACCTTGCGGTTGCTGTTGTCGTTGGCGTGATCGTCTCGGCTTTGGCCTACGCTTGGAACAACGCCAAGCGTATCCACGCCATCACTCGGGACTCTGAGACTGAAAAAGGCGCAAAAGTTTACGAAATTCAGGGACCGCTGTTCTTTGGATCTTCGGATGGGTTTGTCGAACTGTTCGACGTTCCGAATGATCCGGAAACTGTAATTGTGGATTTTGCGGACAGCCGGGTTGTGGATCAATCGGCGCTTCAAGCCATTGAAAACATCGCCTCAAAATACGAGGCCGCAGGTAAGCGTGTCATGCTGCGCCACCTCAGCCGCGATTGTCACAAGCTGCTGAACAAGGCTGGCCACCTGATGGTCGATAGCGACGATGACCCTGACTACCAGTTGGCTGTGGATTACTCTGTCCGGACCGGAATTCTAGGTGGCCACTGAATATTTGCGAGGCTCTGCCTCGCGCTCCGGGATATTTTAGGCCAGATGAATAAAGGATTTCCTGTTTCGCCTGGATAGAAATGTCTTGGGGCTACGCAAGATGGGCGGTGGGGGCAGCGCCCCCTTTCCGAGACCTTATTCGTCCGGGCGTTTCAGCGAGAATAGTTCGGTGACGATTGAATAATCCCGATACCCAAGCCGTGCCAACGGTTGAAAGGTCGTGACGTCGAACACCCCGTCTCGTAGGCAGTCATCGCGAAGGTGGACCCCCGTGACCTCGCCGAAAACGACCCGATTTGCTTCACCTGGCAGGTTGATTATTTGCGTCAATTTGCATTCCAGTGCGGCCGGGGCGCCATCGACTCGCGCGCAGGGGATGGTTTCACATTCAACCGGTGTAAGGCCCGCATGTTCGAACTCGTCGTGGTGTTTGGCCAATCCTTCTGAACTGGTGTTCATTGCCTCTCGATGGGCATGGGCAACCACGTTCACGCAGAATACTCCGGTTGCCTCGATGTTTGCGACGCTGTCTTTACCGCCGTCCTGATCGTGTTTGGTGCCGGTTGAGGCGAACATAACTTGCGGCGGCGTGTACGCGACCGCGTTGAAGAAAGAATATGGCGCCAGGTTGTTGATTCCGTCTGAACTGCGGGTAGAAATCCAACCGATCGGGCGAGGTGTAATGATCGCGTTGAAAGGGTTGTGCGGCAGGCCGTGGCCGTCTTCAGGGCGGTAGAACATTCACATCTCCAAGCGTTTGCCCATTGCGTATCGAAGTGCTAGGGCGAAAGCCAGCAAGGAAATGAGGGCCGGGGTGCAGCAGTTCGGGATCAGGCCGGAAGAGCCGGATGATTGGTGGGAGGTCGAAGCCCTCTATGACCTGTGCTTTGCGCCTGGGCGCGAGGCCCTGTCCTCGTATCGATTGCGGGATGATGTGCCGCCTGTCTCAGGCCTTTCTATGGTCGCACGCGACGGTCAGGGAATTCTGGCCGGGGCCATCAGGTTCTGGCCCGTCCACATAGGGGATCACGATGCCTTGTTGCTGGGGCCCGTGGCTGTGCACCCAACCCACCAGGGCGAAGGGTTGGGTGGATTTTTGATCCACGAAGGGGTGCAGGCCGGACGAGAGCGCGGCTGGAACAGGGTTATGTTAGTGGGTGACGCACCTTATTACGCCCGATTTGGATTCACTCGACTGAACGGCGTCGAGATGCCGCCTCCTACTAACCCTGACCGAGTTTTGGGGTTGGAACTGTCTCCGGGTGTTTGGGACGGAGTTGGTGGGCTTGTCACCCGTTGGACACGCTGAGCTATTGAAACCTCGTCCATAAATCCCGATGTCTTAATGGCAGGAGGGTGTAATGCAGGACGTAGTTCTTGTTGAAAAATTGGACGCTGAGGCCGAACTGGACCGGTTGGCTGCATTTTACCGGTCTGCCGGAGGGCCGGGCGTTAAGCTGTTGAACAGCCTTGGTGGCTCAGCTGAATCCCTGCTTGAACAATTGCCCGAACCGATCCGACAGGGCCTGACAGGCGCGACGGAGCAGGCCTTGTGGCTTGCAATGCACGCTGCAGAAGGATCGCGCCGAGCGGTTCCCGATCAGCGCCCTTGGGTGAATACCGCGATAACCACAGCCATGGGCGCGGCTGGGGGCGTAGGCGGAATATCTACCGCTTTGATGGAGTTGCCTGCGACCACTGCGATGCTTTTGCGCGCGATACAGGGGGCTGCCGCACGTGAAGGGTTTGATCCTTCGGAAGAGGGTGTGAAATTCGATTGCGTGCGCGTTCTGTCCGCTGCTGGTCCGCTGTCCAATGACGATGGTGCTGATACAGGGTTTTTCTCAGTACGGCTGACGCTTACAGGCCCAGCTATGCAGCGCTTGATTGCGGCGGTTGCTCCGCGTTTGTCCGTGGTGTTGGGCCAAAAGCTTGCAGCGCAGTCGGTGCCCGTGTTGGGTGCGATCGCAGGGGGTGGCACTAATTACGTTTATACGCGGTATTACCAACAAATCGCCCGAGTACATTTCGGCTTGAGACGGTTGGCAGTTGATGCCGATATCCCACATGATGAGCTGGTGCGTAAACTGAGTTCGAGAATGTGATTCTTCGTCAAATGCTTGGATAAAAATGCCCTATATGGTATTCATGATTTGAGCTCCCGCTAAATAGTCAAAAAAAATGCGGGGAACAGGCAAGAGTTCCATTTGAAAGGTGGCGCAGCGTGAACGACGCAAGGTTATCGCCCCATGTTTCGCAGAAAGCTCGGCACTTGCCGATGCTACGGCAATCAGCTGCGCTGTGCTATCGGTTCGAAAGTGGTCGGCCTGAGGTATTGCTCATCACCACTCGCAAATCCGGCCGCTGGATCATTCCAAAGGGATGGCTGATCAACGGCATGACCTCGTTTGAAGCTGCGCAACAGGAAGCTTGGGAAGAGGCCGGAGTTCGTGGCAAATGTGATGAGAAGGCGATTGGGCGATTTTTCTACCAGAAACGTCACCGGAAAAAAGGATTGGTATTGTGCGTCGTGGATGTTTTTCCGCTCTTGGTAACTTCGTTCGCCCCACGGTTTCCTGAATATCGCCAGCGGCAGAGAAAGTGGTGTAATCCGAAAAAAGCTGCTGTGTTGGTCAATTCTCATGAACTAGCGCTATTGTTGCGAAAGCTCGAGCCTGTTAGGCACTGAGACGTCCCTTGAGGGGCTTGATCTTGCCGAGACCCTCGGTATCTAATTGGCGACCGACATTTGGACGGATCATGATTCAATACTCATTGAAATGCAGCAACGGCCATACTTTTGACAGTTGGTTTCAATCGGCTGCAGCTTATGACAAGCTGGCTTCCTGCGGCATGGTAACATGCACGGTTTGCGGGTGTGCAGACGTTGAAAAGGCGATCATGACACCGCGTGTACGGCCTGCCCGCAATGTGGAGTCGCGCGTTGAGGAAAAGCCGCAGAAAACCGATACGATAGACGTTGCCGCTCCGCCGCCAGACCTTGAAAAGGCTTTGGCGGAATTGCGCCGCAAAGTGGAAGAGAATTCGGATTATGTCGGCAAGGATTTTGCCCGTGAAGCGCGAAAGATTCATCTTGGCGACGCGCCGGAACGACCGATCTATGGCGAGGCCAAGCCCGAGGACGCGCAAGCGCTGATTGACGACGGGGTTCCTGTCGCCCCTTTGCCGTTCCTTCCTACCAGAAAGACAAATTAAACCGTGCATATCGTTATTACCGGGGTCAACCGTGGGATTGGCCAAAAGCTGGCGCATGCTTATCGCGACCGCGGAGATGAAGTGACGGGTACGGCGCGGGATGGAAGCGCGCAGGTGACCCTAGACGTTACGAACCCAGCTGAGCATTCGGACATGGCGGGGCAACTGGGCGACCGCCCGATCGACCTGTTGATCTGTAACGCTGGCGTTTATCTGGACAAAGGGCAGGGTTTAGACGGATATCCGGCGGAAATGTGGGCCCATAGTTTTTCAGTCAACGTGACCGGCGTGTTCCTGTCCATACAAGCCCTGTTGCCCAATCTGCGTGCGGCGCAAGGCAAGATTGCGATCCTATCGTCGCAAATGGCTTCGCATACGCGGGCGCCAGGTGGCAGCTATATTTATCGCGCCTCTAAAGCCGCAGCATTGAATCTGGGACGCAATCTGGCCACCGATCTACGCAGTGATGGCATCGCCGTGGGAATCTATCACCCCGGTTGGGTTTTGACGGAAATGGGGGGACCAGCCGCCGAGATTACCACGGATCAGGCTGCTGAGGGACTGATTGAGCGATTTGATGCGTTGTCACTTGAAACAACAGGCTGTTTTGAGACTTGGGACGGTATTCCCCACGCTTACTGACGTTTCAGTGCCGCAGTTGGGACTTCGTAAACTTCATCAGGGTCGATGAAAATCACTGTGAGGTCTCCGCGCGTCTCATGGCTGATTCTGGCTGGTGAGCTGCTGGAATTCGGCACACCATCGGTGAAATAGATGCTTCTCACTTCTCCGGCGCTTAGCGCGACGGCCAAAGTCGTGGTGCCATCGTCATGATGGCGCAGCTCGGCACGGCAGTCGCTAAGTGCGGCACCGCCAATGGCACACGGCACAGTGCCCAAAGCATTTTTACCGTCGGTCGCGGTCAGGGTTGAGGACTGCGCGACGGCAGATGAGGACAACAGGATGGCTGCGATGGCAATACGGAGCATGGAAAACCTCATGGAAAATGCGCTGTCTAAGGCTGACACCGCCATTGCTAGATGTAAAGCCGCCCAACTAACCATTTGGCGCGGTTTTGAACCCTTGCCCTTAAGGTCCCCCTCGCATAAGACGCACGGGATTTGAATTCCAAGGCGCGGAGAGACCACCCCCATGCCCGTACTCGTAATGAAATTCGGTGGCACATCGGTTGCCAACCTTGACCGCATCCGCCGCGCGGCCAAACGCATCGGCGTTGAGGTGGCTAAAGGGTACGACGTGATTGTCATCGTCTCAGCCATGTCTGGTAAGACGAATGAGCTAGTAGGGTGGGTGAACGAAACGTCGCCGCTGTTTGATGCGCGCGAATATGATGCGGTGGTATCCTCGGGCGAGAACGTGACTGCGGGTTTGATGGCGCTGACCCTGCAGGAAATGGATATACCGGCCCGTAGTTGGCAGGGTTGGCAAGTTCCTCTGCTGACTACAAGCGCCCACAGCCAAGCCCGTATCGAAGAAATACCGACCGAGAACCTAACGCAGAAATTCGACGAAGGTATGAAAGTGGCAGTTGTTGCCGGATTTCAGGGAATCAGCCCCGAAGGTCGGATCACTACGCTGGGCCGGGGTGGTTCGGACACCACAGCCGTGGCATTTGCTGCCGCGTTCGGTGCCGAACGCTGCGACATCTATACAGATGTAGATGGCGTCTATACCACCGACCCGCGCATCTGCGAAAAAGCACGCAAGCTGGACCGGATTTCGTTCGAAGAAATGCTCGAACTGGCCTCACTGGGGGCAAAAGTGTTGCAAACCCGCTCGGTCGAGCTGGCGATGCGATATAAGGTGAAACTGCGCGTTCTTTCTAGTTTCGAAGAACAATCCGACGAGGCCGGTACGCTGGTCGTGGACGAGGAGGATATCATGGAATCCAATGTTGTGGCCGGTGTGGCCTATTCCCGTGACGAGGCCAAGATGACCGTCGTATCGGTGGCAGACCGCCCCGGCATCGCCTCGACGATCTTTACCGCGCTCAGTGATGAGGGTGTGAACGTGGACATGATCGTGCAGAACATTTCGGACGAGGGGCGCACTGATATGACGTTCTCTTGCCCGACCGATCAAGTTGCGCGCGCGGAAAAAGCACTGCTTGCGATCAAGGACGCGGGCGAGCTGAACTATGCCGAACTGGTCGCGGATGAAGATGTCTGCAAGGTCTCTGTCGTTGGGATCGGTATGCGTTCGCAATCGGGTGTTGCGGCGAAAATGTTCAAGATACTCTCGGATGAGGGGATCAACATTAAGGTCATTACAACTTCTGAGATAAAAATTTCCGTCCTTGTAGATCGGAAATACATGGAACTTGCGGTTCAGGCACTGCATGATGCCTTTGAACTGGACAAGGCGGCCTGAGCATTTCAGCCAAGGATCTCGCCTGACACACTAATTTGGTTGGGCCATGGCGGACGGCACCGAAACAGAATCCCGCAAGCTGCTGGGGCGGCTGCGCGAAGAAATGGCGAGCGAGGCCGCCGGTCAGGAACGTCTTGACCGGATCACGCACCTGATAGCCGACAGTATCCGGGCCGAGGTCTGCTCGATCTATCTGTTCCGCGACGAGGAAACACTGGAGCTGTGCGCCACAGAAGGTTTGGCACCCGAGGCGGTGCATAAGACCCGGATGCGCATGGGTGAGGGGCTGGTAGGCCGTGTCGCGCAATCCGGAAAAGTTGTGAACACGGCGGACGCGCCATCGGCCAAGGGTTTTCGTTATATGCCGGAAACCGGGGAAGAGCGTTTCTCCTCCTTCTTAGGTGTTCCCGTTCAGCGTCTTGGTGAAAAGCTGGGCGTTTTGGTCGTGCAATCTCGCGATGCGCGCGAGTTTTCGGCAGACGAGGTGTACGCACTGGAAGTCGTCGCGATGGTTCTGGCCGAGATGGCCGAACTTGGTGCGTTCATAGGTGAGGGCGCAGCGCTTTCGCCGTTGCACCAACAATCGGTTCTGATGCGGGGCGGTCCGGCACAGGAAGGTGCGGCCGAGGGCCATGTCTGGTTGCACGAACCGCGCGTTGTCATAACCAACCCCATCGCCGAAGACCCGCATAGGGAACGTGAGCGACTGACCGAAGCAGTTGAAGAACTACGCGTCGGCGTCGACAAAATGCTGGAAATCTCGCAGGGCGGCGACAAAGAACAGCTTCAGGTTCTTGAAGCCTACCGCATGTTCGCCAACTCGAAAGGTTGGATGCGGCGGATGGAAGAGGATATCGGTCTGGGACTCAGCGCCGAAGCCGCAGTCGAGAAAGAACAATCTCAGGCCCGCGCCCGAATGGGGCAGGTGACGGACCCATATTTACGCGAGCGTTTGGCTGATCTGGACGATCTCTCGAACCGTTTGCTGCGCATTCTGACAGGACAGGGCAACGCCAACGGCAAGGACTTGCCATCAGACCCGATCCTGATCGCCCGAAACATCGGTCCAGGTGATCTATTGGAATATGGCCGGTCGCTGAAAGGTATTGTGCTAGAGGAAGGTTCGGTCGGCAGTCACGCCACAATCGTGGCACGTGCGCTGGCCATTCCGTTGGTTGTGCACGTTGGCCGCATCACGACCGAGGCACTGAACGGGGACCATATTCTGGTTGATGGCGATCAGGGTGTTGTTCACCTGCGCCCAGAAGACACAGTGGTCAGCGCGTTCCGCGACAAGATCGCGATGCAGGCCAAGGCGCAGGAACGCTATGCTTCGATCCGCGATACCCCGACCGTTACGCGTGATGGAGAGCGTATCAATCTGGTTATGAACGCTGGTCTAATGGCAGATTTGCCCTCGCTCGAAAACTCCGGAGCTGAGGGCGTTGGCCTCTTCCGGACCGAGCTGCAATTTCTTGTGCGCAACCAGATGCCGAAACGATCGGAATTGGTAACGCAATACCAGCGGGTTCTGGATGCCGCTGGAGAAAAACGTGTGGTCTTCCGGACGCTGGATATCGGATCAGACAAGGTACTGCCGTACATGAAGCATGTGGCCGAGCCAAACCCAGCGCTTGGCTGGCGCGCGATTCGGGTTGGTCTGGACAAACGTGGCGTAATGCGGATGCAGTTGCAGGCTTTGTTGCGCGCTGCCGATGGCCGCCCATTGACGATCATGTTCCCCTTTGTGGCGCAAGCTGACGAATTTCGAGAGGCCCGTTGGGAAGTTAACAAGACCATCGAACGGGAAAAGCGATTGGGGCATGTGCTGCCCGAAACGCTTGAGGTTGGCGCGATGTTGGAAACCCCATCGCTGGCCTTCGCACCGCAGAAATTCTTCGACGAGGTCGATTTCGTATCGATTGGCGGAAACGACCTGAAACAGTTCTTCTTCGCCGCCGACCGCGAGAACGAATTGGTTCGCCGCCGCTATGATACCCTGAATGTTAGCTTCCTCAGCTTCATTGAACGGATTGTTGAGCGTTGCAACATCTCGAATACGCCGCTTTCCTTCTGTGGCGAGGATGCAGGGCGCCCGGTCGAGGCATTGTGCCTGGCCGCGATGGGGATCCGAACGCTGTCGATGCGACCCGCCTCAATCGGGCCAGTCAAAAGCGTTCTGCTTCGGGCTGATCTACTGTCACTGCGCAAGATCATCGCCGATGCGCGGCACCGAGGCGAGCAGTCCGTACGGCCCGCAGTGATGGAATGGCTGCGCAGTCAAGGATGATCTTCCAAATCTGGGCTTGCTTTCTGCATCTGCATTGCCTATTGAAGCGGCAAATGTTAGCGATAACATAAACCATATCACGGGCACGCAGAAAATCAGGTGCTATGGTGATTAATGTGAGAACTGAAGGAGCCCTTCAATGGTTTCACGCGTAATTCCGGTTAATCCGTTCGACCTTGTGCTGTTTGGCGCAACTGGAGATCTGGCGCAGCGTAAGATTCTGCCGGGCCTCTATCATCGGTTCGAAGTTGGGCAAATGCCCGAAAACGCCCGGATCATCGGAACGGCACGCTCGGATATGGACAGCGACGCATTCCGTGAACAGATCAAAACCTCAATGAAGGAATTTGCTCCGAAGTTCAAAAAGGACGTGCTGGAAAAATTTCTAGGCCAGGTTGAATATGTTCCTGTCGACGCAATGGGCGAGGCGGGCTGGGACACTTTGGCAAAAGCCTTGCGTCCGGACGTGGTGCGCGCCTTCTATCTGTCGGTCGGCCCTAGCCTGTTTTCAGGAATCGCACAGCGGCTGCATGACCACGGGCTCGCCACACCGGACAGCCGTATTGTGGTTGAAAAGCCGTTTGGCCACGATCTGGCGTCAGCCAAATCGCTGAACGAAGGCTTGCGCGCCTGTTTTGAAGAGCATCAAATCTATCGGATTGACCACTATCTGGGCAAAGAGACGGTGCAGAATCTAATGGCGCTGCGTTTTGCCAATTCGCTGTTCGAGCCGCTTTGGAACTCGACCCATGTCGATCACGTTCAAATCACCGTAGCCGAAACTGTCGGCGTTGAGGGGCGAGGGGCCTATTATGATCAATCCGGTGCAATGCGGGATATGATTCAGAACCACCTCGTTCAGTTGTTGTGCCTGACCGCGATGGAACCGCCCTCGAAGTTTTCGCCTAATGCGGTACGCGACGAAAAGGTAAAGGTGATCGAAGCGTTGGAGCCCGTCGAGCCGGCGGATATAGCCCGCGGTCAGTACCGTGCAGAACATGGCCAAGGCGGTTATGTCGATCATGTCGGTAATCCGGCCAGCCGCACCGAAAGTTTCATTGCATTGAAGGTCCATCTCGGAAATTGGCGTTGGGCAGGGGTGCCGTTCTATCTGCGTACAGGTAAACGCCTGCGCGCACGGGAATCTGAAATTGCCGTGTTCTTCCGCGATCCGCCACATACGATTTTTCCAAACGCTGGCCCGCTTCGTGGCAATGTGCTGGTAATTCGCCTGCAACCGGACGAAGGCATCACCTTGCGTACAACCATCAAGGACCCCGGTCCGGGAGGTTTCCGCCTGTCCGATGTGGCATTGGACATGAGTTTTGCAGACGCGTTGGGCGCAGAAGCGAGCGCACCGGACGCTTACGAGCGTCTGGTGATGGATGTCATTCGCGGCGACCAAACCCTGTTTATGCGCGGGGATGAGGCCGAAGCCGCTTGGGCTTGGGTAGATCCCATCATCCATGGATGGGAAAATCGCGGCGACCGGCCTGCGCGTTATGATCAAGGCAGTTCAGGTCCCGAAGAAGCATTGATGCTGATGCATCGCGACGGTCGTCGCTGGCGTCAGATCGGAGGTTAATCATGGTTCATTCAGTAATCACAGACGTCACTCAGCGGATCATCGACCGCAGCGCTGATTTGCGTGGTCCACACCTTGAGCGGATGGAACAAGCCAAATCCAAAGGGCCAGCCCGCGCGCACCTGTCCTGCAGTGGGCAGGCACATGCCTATGCGGGTGCAGGTGAAGACCAACAGTCGATGGCGACCGGTACGGCGGGCAACTTGGGTATCGTCACAGCCTATAACGACATGTTGTCGGCGCACCAGCCGTTTGAGCGGTACCCCACTCTGATCCGCGATGCGATCCGCGCCGCCGGCGGCACCGCGCAGGTTGCGGGGGGCGTACCGGCCATGTGCGATGGCGTTACGCAGGGCGAGGCTGGGATGGAATTGTCGCTGTTCTCGCGTGATGTGATCGCGTTGGCGACAGGCGTAGCTCTAAGCCACAACACATATGATGCGGCTGTCTTCCTTGGCGTCTGTGACAAGATCGTGCCGGGCTTAATCATAGGTGCGCAGGCGTTCGGCCACTTGCCCGCGGTTTTCCTGCCTGCTGGCCCGATGACCAGCGGTCTACCAAATGACGAGAAAGCTAAAGTTCGCCAGCAGTTCGCCGCTGGAGAAGTTGGCCGCGATGAACTGATGAAGGCCGAAATGGCTGCCTATCACGGCCCCGGTACCTGCACTTTCTACGGCACAGCCAATACAAATCAGATGCTGATGGAATTCATGGGTCTGCACCTTCCGGGTTCCAGCTTCGTCAACCCCAACACGCCCCTGCGCGACGCCCTGACCGAAGAAGGCGCACGCCGTGCCCTGTCGTTGAGCGCGCTGGGCAACCACTATACGCCTGTTTGTCAGATTCTGGATGAGCGCGCTTTTGTGAACGGCATCGTCGGCCTGATGGCGACGGGCGGTTCAACCAACCTTCTGATCCACCTTATCGCTATGGCGCGTGCAGGCGGTATCGTGCTGGACTGGCAGGACTTTTCCGACATCTCTGGCGTGGTCCCTCTGGTCGCGCGGGTCTATCCCAACGGTCTGGCCGATGTGAACCATTTCCACGCCGCAGGCGGTCTTGGGTATTGCATTGGCACACTGCTGGAAGACGGCCTGCTGCACCCCGATACGCTGACCGTGGCTGGTCAGGGTCTGCACAACTACACCAAAGAACCCAAGCTGAAAGACGGCGAACTGGTCTGGGAAGAGGGTGCAGGTCAAAGCCTGAACGAAAAGATCGTCCGTCCCGCCAAGGACCCGTTCCAACCGACCGGGGGGCTGTCGCGGCTGACTGGCAACTTGGGCACTGCCGTTATGAAGGTCTCGGCCGTGGCCCCAGAGCATCAGGTCGTCGAAGCGCCCGTTCGCGTTTTCCAAGATCAAGCCGCAGTTAAAGCAGCCTTCAAGGCTGGGGAGTTCGCAGGCGACGTCGTTGTTGTCGTCCGCTTCCAAGGGCCTAAGGCCAACGGCATGCCTGAATTGCACTCGCTGACCCCTATTCTGTCGATCTTGCAGGGGCGCGGTCAAAAGGTGGCTCTAGTCACCGATGGCCGTATGTCCGGAGCCTCAGGCAAGGTACCTGCAGCCATACACGTCTGCCCTGAGGCGCTGGATGGCGGAGCCATTGCATATCTGCAGGACGGAGATCTGCTGCGCGTCGATGCAGTGAAGGGCGAGCTGGAAATCCTGACTCCGGGTGTTCTGGACCGCGCACCTGCCACTGCCGACCTCACAGCTAACCAACACGGAGTCGGGCGTGACCTGTTCGGCACCTTCCGCGCCAATGTCGGATCAGCCGACGCCGGTGCCAGCATTTTCGGAGCGTAACTTATGTCCAAAACCCAACGCACTCGCGAGATTTGCAGCCTGGCCCCAATTGTCCCGGTCCTTGTCGTAGATGATGCAGCACACGCTCGCCCTTTGGCCGAAGCTCTGGTTGCTGGCGGTTTGCCTGCTTTGGAGGTCACCCTGCGCACCTCGGCAGCGCTGGATGTGATCCGTGCTATGGCCGAAGTGCCAGGAGGTGTCGTCGGAGCAGGTACGTTGGTCACCCCCGATGATGTCCGCGCTGCAAAAGAGGCTGGCGCGCAGTTTGGGGTCTCGCCTGGCGCGACTGACGCTTTGATCGCGGCCTGCGAGGCTGAGGGGTTGCCCCTGTTGCCCGGTGCTGCGACTGCCAGCGAGGCTATGGCCTTGCTGGAAAAGGGCTATGACATGCTTAAGTTTTTCCCAGCCGAAGCTTCTGGCGGCGCGCCTGCGCTAAAGGCCATCGGTGCGCCCCTACCGCAAATTACGTTCTGCCCGACCGGAGGTGTGTCACCCTCAAACGCCCAGGACTATCTAAGTCTTTCCAACGTGATCTGCGCTGGCGGCAGCTGGGTCGCGCCAAAGCAAATGGTTGTCGATGGCGATTGGGCCGGGATCGAGGCGTTGGCACGAGAGGCTAAAAAGCTAAAGGATTGACGCCAATTCGCGTGGCGCTAGGGTAGACCCGATTCTTACAGGTTTACCCCATGACAAATCCAAATTCTCTTGCGCGAGGGCGCGAGTATCTGGCTATTCCCGGTCCGTCAGTTATGCCGGACGCGGTGTTGCAGGCAATGCATCGACCGTCGCCCAACATTTATGATGGCGAATTGATCGAGATGATGCCCGCCCTGACGCGTGACCTGCGCCGTGTGGCTCGGACCGAGCACAACGTGGCGATCTATATTGCCAACGGCCACGGCACATGGGAAGCCGCACTATCCAACGTTATCGCACCGGGTGAGACGGTGCTGGCCCCTGCTTCGGGCCGGTTTACGCATGGGTGGGCCGAAATGGCCGAGGGGATCGGCGCCATAGTCCAACTTATTGATTTCGGGCCATCATCTCCTTGGGATTTGGACCGCATCGCCGACGCCCTTCGCGCCGATACCAAGCATGAGATCAAGGCGGTTCTGGCGGTGCATGTGGACACGTCCAGCTCAATCCGCAATGAAATCCCGGCGCTGCGGGCGTTGCTGGACGAGCTGGGCCACTCGGCGCTGCTGATGGCCGACTGCATCGCCTCACTGGGCTGCGATCGGTTCGAAATGGACGCATGGGGCGTCGATGTCATGGTTACGGCCTGTCAGAAAGGACTTATGACTCCGGCGGGGGTTGGTTTTGTCTTCTTCAACGATAAGGCGCAAGACAAACGCGCTTCGATGGCCCGCGTCTCAAAGTATTGGGATTGGCAACCGCGCTCAAACCCCGAACTGTTCTACCAGTATTTCAATGGCACTGCACCTACGCATCACCTGTACGGCCTGCGGGCCGCGCTTGACTTGATCCACGCTGAAGGGATTGAGCAGGTCTGGGCGCGCCATGAACGTCTTGCAACTGTAGTCTGGGCCGCTTGCGAAATTTGGTCCCAAGGTGGTGCGTTGCACCTGAACGTTGGCGACCGAACCTATCGCAGCCATGCCGTGACCGCCCTTCGCCTCACGGATGGAAGGGGAACACCTTTGCGGCAATTTACGGAAAATCAGTTGGGGCTGACGCTTGGCATCGGTTTGGGAATGGAGGACCAAAACGGCTGTTTTCGTCTGGGGCATATGGGCCACGTAAACGGCCAGATGATCATGGCGATGCTGGGTGGAATTGAAACCGCGATGGCCGCTTTAGAAATTCCGCGTGGTTCGGGTGCATTGGAGGCCGCCGTCGCTGCCCTCGCGGCGTGAGTTTTGCTGGACCGAGGTCAGAACCATTTGGCCCAAGAACCTCGGAAAAATCTGGTAGCGACACCCGTCGATCCTTCGTACCGCTTTGCTTGGGCGGTTGGATTAACCGTTCAGTTTGCCTTGGCTTCGGCCAAGGCTAAAGGCAACGCAGCAGCGAAAGCGCCCAAATCCGCGGATGTTCCACAGCTGACACGGATGCAACGGTTCTGCGGGGCGGCGAAAGGCATCCGCACAAAGATACCTTGCGCTACCAACGCGTCCAACACGGCCTTGGCAAACACGCCGTCACGCCCGCAATCAATCGCTACGAAATTTGTGGCCGAGGGCAGCGGCACTAGCCCGTTATCCCGCGCTATCTGACCAATGCGTTCGCGAGCCACGCCAATCTGTGTTTGTACGTGTGAAAGCCAATCGTGATCCTGCAACGCGGCCAGTGCGCCAGCCTGTGCCGCTCGGTTCATGCCGAAATGGTTGCGTACCTTGTTGAACGCAGCAATCAGATCTGGCGCGCCAATGGCATAGCCGACGCGGGCTCCGGCCATGCCGTAAACCTTTGAAAACGTGCGCATCCGGATCACGCGAGGGTCGTCAGCCTCGACAGGTGCGGCTGTACCTTCGAGCGCGCATTCTACGTAGGCCTCATCCAACACCAACAGACTTCCGTCGGGTTGGGCCTGCATCGCGGCTACGATATCTGAACCTTGATGCCAGCTGCCCATTGGGTTGTCCGGGTTGGCGAGATAGATCAGTTTTGCGTCGACCTTAGCAGCCATCGCAAATAACGCCTTAAGGTCTTCATGGTCTTCTCGATAGGGCACCTTGTGCAAGGTGCCGCCAAACCCGGCTACGTGGTAGTTGAAGGTCGGATAAGCCCCATCCGAGGTCACGACAGCGTCGCCTTGCTCGACAAGAAGTCGCACGAGATAGCCCAGCAGACCGTCAATACCTTCACCGACCACAATGTTTTCCGGTCTCACCCCGTGATGTTCAGCCAGTGCAAGACGCAGATCGTGGTTTTCGGGGTCGCCGTATTTCCAGATATCTGTTGCGGCCATGGCCTGAATGGCCAGGGGTGAGGGGCCAAAGATGCTCTCATTTGCACCCAGCCGGGCCACAAACGGCTCGCCGCGTTGACGTTCTTGTGTCTCCGGGCCAACAAAGGGCACGGTTGCAGGTAGCGACAGGGCAAGCTGGGTATAACGTGTGTCAGTCATGCGCCGAGATACACCTATGCTCACGTTTCAGGCAACCATATGATGCACGATCATACCAAGCCTGCCCCTACGTTGAGGTGGAACTCTACGACCCATCCGGGCATGCTTAGAACAACCGGAATTGGGAGGCCTGTATGTCACGCGTATCTGTCGAGTACAAAGATCACATCGCCCATGTCACGCTGACGCGTGGCGACAAGATGAACGCGCTGGACGATGGAATGATCAAGGCGCTGCTATCCGCCGGGCAAGAGGTGGCGGCTTCGAATGTTCGAGCCGTTGTTATGTCGGGTGAAGGCAAAAGTTTCTGTGCAGGTCTTGATATGGCAAGTTTTGCCAAGATGGCGCATATGGACACGACTGAGTGGTTGATGACGCGCTACGAAGACGACGCTAACGAAATGCAGGAACTTGCCTTGGTTTGGCGGCGCGTGCCCGTGCCGGTCATCTGCGCGATTCAGGGTGTGGCCTATGGGGGCGGGCTTCAAATCGCGCTGGGTGCGGATGTTCGCATCGCCCACCCCGAGGCCAAGCTTTCGGTGATGGAGATGAAGTGGGGAATCGTCCCGGACATGGGAGGGATGGTTCTTTTGCCGCAACTTGTCCGTTCAGACGTGCTGCGCCTGTTAACCTACACGGCCCGTCCCATCGGTGCCCAGCAAGCGGCCGAATGGGGTCTTGTAACCAAGCTTTCAGATGACCCGCTGACCGAGGCTCTGGCGCTGGCAGAAGACATTGCGGGAAAAAGTCCTTCGGCAATCCGCGCCGCCAAACGTCTTATTGAAGTGGCCGAAACCAAATCCCGCGCAGAGGTTTTGCTGGCAGAATCTGCGGAACAGGTCGATCTGATCGGTAAACCGGATCAGATGGAGGTCGTCATGGCACAGATGCAAGGCCGAAAGCCAGATTTCAAGTGATCATCGCATAAAGGCCCGACGTGCATCTCGTGCCATATTATACCGCATCTCAAGATCGGCGATTTTTGCCATGGCAGCCCTGCGTTCATCAGGGTCCGTTAATTTAGAATAGGTAATTCGGGCCGCATCGAGTTCTTTCCGGATTGCAAATTCTTCGGGAAGCACACCAGACTGCGCCATAATCCGATGACCGACTGCGATGGCAGGGTCGCCCTGCTCTTCGCCGGACCGGTCGGGTAGGGGTCGGCCTTCGCCTTCCAAGCCCTGCAACTGCCCTTCGGCCTGCGCTTTTTTGATCTGGCGCTCAATCAGTTTTCCAAGCGATCCCAACATGGTCGATATACTATCCCATCCGATCGCACGTTTATAGTCACTGGAGAGTACGCTTTGTCACAAGATAAGCAATGCCTCCGACCAGCAAGCCCCAAACGGCGGCGCCCAGGCCAAAGACCGAAATGCCGGAAGCCGTAATGGCAAAAGTCAGAATAGCGGCTTCCCGCTCCGCGGGAACCTCCAAAGCTGCGTGGGTGGCGTTGGCTAACACTCCAATCAGCGCGATTCCGGTGAGCGTGCCCATCAATAAAGGATCGGCGTGTGCCGCAAAGCCGGTTATAGCAACGGCGAACACGCCAAACAGGCAGTAAAAAACGCCTGCCGTGACAGCTGACCAATAGCGTTGTGCTGGGTTCGGGTGGCTGTCTTCGTTTGAACACATCGCGGCGGTGATTGCGGCGAGGCAAGTGGCGGGCGCTCCGAACGGGGCTGACACAATGCTGGCTGCACCAACTGACGAAAACAACCGACCGGGAGCGGGTTTATACCCAAAGCTTCGCATTACAGCGATGCCGGGAATATTCTGCGTCGCCATCGTGACGATAAACAACGGGATGCCGATCCCGATCATGGATGACAGCGAAAAGCTTGGGACAGTCCAAACCGGCGCAGCGAGCAGGTGAGAGGGCGTAACCGAGGCGTCACCTGCGTTCAGCACGACCACTATGGCTGCCGCCGCCACAGCCGCCGGGACAGCAAACAAGCGGTTGATCCGTCCGGCGACGAACCACGTCAGGATGACAGGCAGCGCCTGCCATGGCAGGGCAACGGCTGCCTTAAATGGAACCACACAAAGCGGCAATAAAACCCCGCCCAGCATTGCTTGCGCCAATGTGGTCGGGATTGCAGCCGCCAGCCGACCCAATGGCCGCCAAAGGCCAGCCAGCATTGTCAGGGCTCCGGCACAAATGAAGGCGCCGGTTGCCTCAGCAAAGCCTGCTGCAGGCGTCGCTGAAACGGCCAATAAGGCAACGCCAGGTGTTGACCAAGCTACACTGATCGGTTGCCGGTACCAAAGGCTGAGCCCGATGGCCGTTAGCCCCATGGCAACTGCTGCAATCATAAGGCCCGAGGCGGAGTCGGCTGGCGATGCCCCGATGGCCGCCAAACCTTGCAAGACGATAGGGAAAGAACTGAAGAACCCCACGATGGCAACAACCAAACCGGTTGAGATGGTTTGGATCGGGGGAAATGTGTGCGTCATTTTTTGCCTCGGGACTTGCCACCCGCACTTGCTAACAAGGGTTCGCTTGTGTGGGCAAGTGTATTGAAGGCAAAAGAAAACCCCGCCGTTGATTTCGCGGCGGGGTATATTGTTTACGCTTCTGTGAGAAGACGAAGATCAGGCAATTTCTGCAAGACGAGCGAGGGCTTCGTTTAGTTTAGCTTCTTCTTCCTCGCGGGCAGCGAGGTTGGCTTTGGCTTCTGCGACGACCTCTTCCGGGGCCGAGGCCACGAACTTGGGGTTGTTCAGTCGTCCACGCAAGCCACCGATTTCCTTGGTCAATTTGCCCTTGGCCTTCTCCAGCCGTTCTTTTTCGGCACCGATATCGATGATATCCGCCAGTGGAAGGCCAAAGGATGCGCCAGGGGCTGCGATTGAGATGGTGCCTTTAGGCAATTCATTGGCCTTAGTCAGACTATCGATCCGCGCTAGACGCTTGATCAGCGCCTCATTGCGATCCCATGCAGCCTGTCCGTGATCGTCGATATCGGTCACGAGCATAGGCACATAGAGGCCAGCAGGCACCCGCATTTGTGCACGGGCCGAGCGGGTGTTTTCGATAACCGAGATCACCCAGTTCATCTCACGATCCGCATCGGCGTCGATCAGATCTGCAGCGGCATAGGTTGGCCAATCGGCATGCACGACCATTTTCGCGCGGCTGCCGGTCAGGCCCCACAGTTCCTCGGTGATGAAGGGCATGATCGGGTGCAGCAGGACCATGCATTGATCCAGAACCCAGCGCATGGTGGCGCGGGTCTCGGCTTGTGCCTCGGCGTCATCACCTTGCAGTAATGGCTTGGACAGTTCCACGTACCAGTCGCAGACCTTGCCCCAGACAAAGGCGTAAAGCCCGTTGGCCGCGTCGTTGAAACGATAGCTTTCCAACGCTGCGTCGACCTCTCCGCGCACGCGGGCGGTTTCGCCGATGATCCAGCGGTTCACGGCGGCTTTGGGTTTCAGGTCGGCCACGTCCAGTTGCGGAACGGCGTCGGTGAAGACCTCGTTCATCTCGGCAAAACGGACGGCGTTCCACAGCTTGGTACCGAAATTGCGGTAGCCGGTGATGCGCTCCTTGGACAGTTTCAGTACGCCACCAATTGCCGCCATCGAGGCGTTGGTAAAGCGCAGCGCATCTGCACCGAATTCGTCCACGATCTCCAGCGGGTCGATGACGTTGCCGGTGGTCTTGGACATCTTCTTGCCCTTCTCGTCGCGGACGAGCTGGTGCAGGTAGACGGTGTGGAACGGGATTTCGTTCACCACGGCCAATTGCATCATCATCATCCGGGCGACCCAGAAGAACAGGATATCTGCGCCGGTGATCAGCACATCGGTCGGGAAATAGCGCTCCAGCTCCTCGGTCTGCTCGGGCCAGCCCAGTGTGCCGATGGGCCAGAGGCCAGAGGAGAACCAGGTGTCGAGCACGTCGGGGTCGCGCCAGACCGGGTAGACCAGTTTGGTTGGATCCTGATCAACTGCATATTGCGCAAGGCTCTCAGCGAACTGATGAATAGCCTCGTGTTTGTCAGCAACTTCAATGACGGTCGCATGGCTCAGCGGGCTGGGAATGTTGGCATTGTCATTTAGGAACTTCTCGATAACCGCCTCAAATGTCGGGGCACACTCCATGACGCTGCCACGGTGCAACATACCGCCTTCATTGAGCAAACGGCCCAATTCGACGAGATCAAGATCGCCGTCATTCTCATCATCGATGAAGTTCTCTGCAGACAAATCCAGTCCGTACCAGACCGGAATCTGATGCCCCCACCACAGCTGACGCGAGATGCACCAGGGCTCGATGTTTTCCAGCCAGTGGTAATAGGTCTTCTCACCCGACTCGGGGATGATCTTGACTGTGCCGTCCTTGACCGCATCCAGCGCGGGGCCGACGACCTTTTCGGCGTCGACGAACCATTGGTCGGTGAACATCGGCTCGATCACGACCTTCGACCGGTCGCCAAAGGGCTGCATAATCGGTTTGCTCTCGACCAGCGGGACCAGCGCGGCGGGATTGTCATCTTCGCCCAGTTTGGTTCCCAGAACCGGATTGTCGGCGCGGGTCATGACGGCCAGACCGTCGGCGGTTATCTCTTCGACCACCTTCGCCCGTGCCTCGAACCGGTCGAGTCCGCGCAGGTGATCGGGAACAAGGTTGATCGCGTCGATCTCGTTCTCAGTGAACTCGCGGCCACGCGCGTATTCCTGCGCCAAGTCAGCCGCTTCGGCATACGGCGCACCGTCGGCCCGCATTGCGCCCTTGGTGTCCATCAGCCGGTACATTGGAATGCCGCCGCGCTTGGCGACCATGTTATCGTTGAAGTCATGCGCGCCGGTGATCTTCACCGCGCCCGAACCAAAATCGGGATCGGGGTATTCGTCGGTGATGATCGGGATCTGGCGGCGATGTTCTTTCGGACCGACCGGGATTTCGCAAAGTTTCCCTACGATTGGCGCGTAACGCTCATCCGACGGATGAACCGCCACCGCGCCGTCGCCCAGCATGGTTTCGGGGCGGGTCGTGGCAATCGAAATGTAATCACGCTCTTCTTCAAGCACGACGTTCCCGTCCTCGTCTTTTTCGACGTAGGTATAAGTCTCGCCCCCTGCCAGCGGATATTTGAAGTGCCACATATGGCCTGCGACCTCGATATTCTCGACCTCAAGGTCCGAAATCGCAGTTTCAAAGTGGGGGTCCCAGTTGACCAAACGCTTGCCACGATAGATCAGGCTCTTTTCGTACATATCGACGAAAACCTTGATCACTGCGTCATGGAAATTCGCTGAGTTTTCATGTCCGGTGCGTGGGTCACCCTTTGCGCCCGCCATGGTAAACGCATTGCGCGACCAGTCGCAGGAGGAGCCCAGACGCTTGAGCTGCTCGATAATCGTGCCGCCATATTCGCCTTTCCATTCCCAGACTTTCTCAAGGAATTTTTCACGGCCTAGCTCACGCCGACCGGGCTGCTGGGTCAGCATCAACATCTTCTCGACCTGCATCTGGGTGGCGATACCGGCATGGTCCTGACCGGGCTGCCAAAGAGTGTCGAACCCACGCATCCGGTGCCAGCGGATGAGGATGTCCTGCAAGGTGTTGTTGAACGCGTGGCCCACGTGCAGCGCGCCCGTCACGTTGGGGGGCGGGATCATGATGGTAAAGCTTTCGTCGCGCGATTTATTCGCGCCTGCCTTGAAGGCTCCGGCCTGTTCCCAGGCCTCGTAGATGCGGGCCTCGGCCTCGGCCGCGTTGAATGTCTTTTCCATCGCCATGGGTGCGTCCTGCGTCATCAATCTCGGGTCAGCGCCTGCAATAGCGAATGCGTGCAGGAAGGGGAAGGGTCTGCGGACGCTCTGGACAACGAACCGGCGCAGCCTAAAGTCGGCCCAACAGGCCGTCGAAGGAGCACCCCATGGAAAAGTTCGGAAAAAGCCAGCCGGTCAAACGGACCGAGGATCAGCGGTTTCTGACCGGGCAGGGGCAGTATATTGACGATGACGTGCCCAATGGGGCTCTGTTCGCCGCGTTTTTCCGCAGCCCGGTTGCGCATGGGCGGATCACGGCACTGGATCTGGATGCCGCACGCGAAGCCGACGGGGTGCGGTTGGTGATGACACTTGATGATTTGGTCGAAGCCGGGATCGACACCGTTCTCAACGCGGCAATAGTGAACAACCGGGATGGCTCGAAGGCGGCAGCGCCCGATCGCCACATGCTGGCGAAGGATCGAGTTCGTTTTGTTGGTGAGCCGGTCGCGGTTGTGATCGCTGAAACTCAGATTCAGGCACGCGATGCCGCCGAACTGATCTGGATGGAGACAGACGATCTGCCAGCCAAGCTGGACTTGGAGGCAGGCGGAGAAACACTACACGTTGAAGCCCCCGACAACCGTGCTTTTGACTGGGGCGTAGGAGATGAAGCAGCAACCGACGCGGCCTTTCAGACGGCCGCGCATACTGTCCAACTGAATGTCGCAGACAATCGCGTGATCGTCACGTCGATTGAGCCACGCGGCTGTCAGGCCCACTGGTCCGAAGGACGGCTGCATTTTGCTTACGGAGGGCAGGGTGTTTGGGCGATGCGCGGGCAGATGGCGCAGAAGCTGAAGCTAGAGTTGGAAGCCATCCGTGTCACCACCCCGGATGTTGGTGGCGGTTTTGGCATGAAGGTCATGCCTTACCCCGAATATTTCTGTGTCGCCGTAGCCGCGATGAAGCTGGGAGAACCTGTTCACTGGATGTCGGACCGGTCGGAGGCGATGTTGTCGGACCATCACGGTCGTGATCTGACTTCGTTTGCCGAACTGGCATTTGATGCCGATCACAGGATCACGGCGTACCGAGTCCACAGCAAGATCAACCTCGGCGCCTATAACAGCCATTTCGGGCAGTCTATTCAGACCAACCTGTTCAGCAAAGTGCTGATGGGTGCCTATGATGTGCAAACAACTTTCCTTCGGGTCGAAGGGTTTTATACCAATACAACCCAAGTTGACGCCTATCGCGGCGCGGGACGCCCCGAGGCGATTTATGTGCTGGAACGTGCGTTAGACCGGGCTGCGCGCGAACTTGGTGTCGACCCGTGGGAGTTGCGGCGCAAGAACTTCATCCGTCCCGAGTCGTTCCCCTATAAAACTGCGACCGGAGAAATCTATGACGTGGGTGATTTCGACATGGTTCTAGCGCGCGCAGCCGAGCAAACGCAGGGATTTACTGCGCGCAAGGATGCCGATGCCGAACGTGGCCTGATCCGAGGGCAGGGTCTGTGTTACTACATTGAAAGTATACTGGGTGATCCTTCTGAGAACGCAAAGGTCGAGTTCTGTGACGGTGGTACCGTGAACCTCTATGTTGGAACGCAGTCGAACGGGCAGGGGCATGAAACGGCCTATACCCAGTTCCTTTCGGATCAGACGGGCATTCCAATGGATCAGATCACCATTATTCAGGGTGACAGTGATCTTATGCCCAGTGGGGGCGGCACGGGTGGATCGCGCTCGGTCACAGTTCAAAACACGGCAACGCTGGCCACAATCGACGTCATGATCGCCGCATTCACGCCCTATCTGGCAGATAAGATGGGTGTTGAGGAGGCCGACGTGAGCTTTGATCACGAAACATTTCGAGCGCCCGGTTCGAACCTGACGCCCACATTGACTGAAGCAGCCGAGATGGCTCGCGAAGATGGCCGTATCGACCTTTTGGAACATCAGGCGCGTATCACGCTTGAGGCGCGCAGCTTTCCGAACGGCGCGCATGTTGCCGAAATCGTTATCGATTCTTACACCGGCGAAACCTGGGTCGACCGATACACAGTAGTTGATGATTTCGGCAATCTAATCAATCCAATGTTGACCGAAGGTCAGGTGCACGGCGGGGTCGTGCAGGGTATTGGGCAAGCACTGAGTGAGCGTGTTGTGCATGATGCGCAAGGGCAACTGCTCACGGCTTCGTTGATGGATTATGCCTTGCCCCGTGCCGCTGAGATACCCATGATTAAGTTTACCTCGGCGCCGGTTCCGTCAACGACTAACCCTTTGGGAATGAAGGGTTGCGGAGAGGCCGGTACTGTGGGCGCGCTGGCCGCTGTGGCAAACGCGGTTCAGGACGCGCTTTGGGATCATGGGGTGAGGCAGGCAGATATGCCGTTCACACCCCTCAAAGTTTGGGAATTGCTGACGCATGGTTCTGTCGCGGCTGACTAGAAAAGTACTTGGGTGGCTTGGGCGGCCTCTACGGTCCGAACACTCGGCCGAGACGCTGCACCGCGAACCCATCAGCCATGTCATTATCCTTGACGGTACCATGTCGACGCTCGAACCGGGGTACGAAACCCATGCAGGCCAGACTTACCGACTGTGCCGAGAAATGGGCAGTGGTGTCTCGGTGTTTTATGAGGCCGGCGTGCAATGGGAAAGCTGGAAGTCCTCTTTGGATGTGATGATGGGCAGGGGGATCAATCGGCAAATCCGTCGTGCGTACGGCTATCTTGCGTCACGCTACAAACCCGGGGATCGGATCTTTTTCATTGGATATTCGCGTGGGGCTTATGGCGTACGCAGTCTTGCCGGCGTGATCGACATGATTGGTCTGCTGAAGGCCGAACATGCCACAGAGCGTAACATCAAGCAGGCGTACCGCCACTACGAATGTAATCCCAACGGCCCTGCGGCGTGCGATTTCCGTCGACAGTTTTGTCATGAGGATATCGCCATCGAAATGATAGGTGTCTGGGATACAGTAAAGGCTCTGGGCTTGAGGTTGCCTTTGTTATGGCGATGGGCCGAGGACAAGCATGCGTTCCACAACCACCAGCTTGGCCCCGCAACACGCTACGGTTATCACGCAATGGCGCTGGACGAGACACGCGAGGTCTATGAGCCGGTGTTGTGGAAGTGCACACCCAAGTTCGAGGGCCACGTCGAACAGGTTTGGTTTCGCGGCACACACGGAGATGTTGGCGGGCAGTTAAACGGTTTCGAAGAGGCCCGCCCATTAAGCAACATTTCTTTGATCTGGATGCTGGGCAAGGCGGAACTTCACGGTTTGCCGTTGCCCGAAGGCTGGCGTGATCGTTTCCCCACCTCAACCGCGGCGCCTTCGGTTGGCACTTGGCGAGGCTGGGGTAAGATATTCCTGCTGCGCAAACACCGTAAGATCGGAGGAGACCAGTCCGAGCATTTGCATGCATCAGTTTCACGTGACGACCTGCCGGGATGGGTGCCGATGCCGGATTTACCCTCGCACCCGGCGGAATAGATCAGTCAAACAGAGTTTGAGGTCGGTGCGCTGAATGGGCGCGAAAAGCGGCTGAGATATCGGCTGGAATGTTCCGAATCTCCGATAGTTCAGGAAGCGCGTCCGGCGCAAAAAAGGCGGTTTCACTGGTTTCGGCACCCGGCTGCGGGGTCTGCTCACCGTCTTCGTCACACAAGAAGAAGAACTTGTAGAAATCGCGGGCGTCCGCTGGATAAGGATGCTTCGCTTTGTGGAGTAGCGCGTATAAATGCCGGGCTTGGACGCGCAGACCGGCTTCTTCCCAAACTTCTCTTTCAATATTCTCGGCCGGAGAACTGCCAATGTCGGCGAAACCGCCCGGCATTGCCCATTTTCCGTCGCTGCGTTCACGGACCAGCAGGATGCGTCCGTCGCGGATCACTGCGCCACGAATGTCGATGCTGGGTGTGGCATAGCCACCCGCGTGATCCGTGGTAAGCCCCTCAATCCGTGACAACGGAACATTGCCCAGATCGGCCAACATGGCACGGGCCATATCGCCGATCTCGTCATAGCGTTCACGGTCAAAGGGATCGTTTGTAAAATGCTGGCCAGTTTCGGCCAGCGCCAATAAACGTTTTGCTCGCGCCAGCCAGGTATCCTCCAGTGCAGTTGGAACCTGGCGCATGGGTTTTACCGGCGTCGGTCGCGGCGAGAGCTCATGGGTTGGAAGGCCACGCCCACGTGGGCTTCGCAATAGGGTTTGCCTGCCTCAACCGGCAAGCCGCAAAACCAGAAATCTTCGGTCGCAGGGTCACCAACCGGCCATTTGCAGGTTTTTTCTGTCAACTCCATCAACGTCAGTTTTTTGGCCTTCTTCTCGATCTCATTCACCTTGGCCAAAGCTTCAGGGCTGATCTCATTTGCCGAAGGCTGCGGGGGCAGGGGCTGCCCAGCCGGGATGATCTGGCGACGGGCTGGTACGGCGGGTTTAGCCTCGGCCGCAGGGGCAGGGGTTGGACGTGCCGGTTCAGTCTTAGGGGCTGGCTTGGGCTTTGCCTCTGCTTTTGGTGCTGGCTTTTCCTTCGGTTCAGCTTTGGCCGGGGATGCGCCGGTTGCGCGGTTCGACAGGCCCAGACGGTGTACCTTACCTATCACGGCATTGCGGGTTACTCCGCCCAGCTCCTTGGCGATCTGGCTGGCCGATTGGCCTTCGCCCCACATTTTCTTCAGCAGTTCTACGCGCTCGTCAGTCCAGGACATCATTTGCCTTTCAAAAGCGGAAAGCGGCCTCAGATTCGGGCCGCCTTGGGAATTCGTCTCAGCCCCCTATTTTAATCACTGCGGACCGAGTTACAAGCGGTCTTCGAATCAGGTTGAGGTCAGATGATGCAAATTCCCCTTGAGCAGAGCGAACGGCGTTTCGGAGCGGTCAATTGGATGGGCCTTTTCACGCTGGCCCAACGCGAGACTCTACGGTTCATGGCAGTTTGGACCCAGACTCTGCTGGCACCGTTGGTCACTGCGGGGTTGTTCTTGCTGATCTTCAATATTGCAATCGGTCCCAGCCGATCCGACGTGATGGGCGTGCCTTTTCTGACCTTTCTGGCGCCTGGCATCATGATGATGACAGTAATCCAGAACGCCTTTGCCAATACGTCGTCCTCGATGGTAATCGCGAAAGTTCAGGGGAATATCGTTGACACGCTCATGCCGCCCTTGTCACCGTTGGAGATCTTGCTGGGCTACCTAGCCGGAGGCATTGTGCGCGGCGTCCTGATAGCTTGCGTGGTTGCGATTGCACTAGCGCTGGTGTTGGGGCTGGTACCGCAGAACCTGCTGATTGCGCTTATCTTTGTTGTTTTGGGTGGTGCTTTCATGGGTGCATTGGGACTGTTGGCGGGCATTTTCGCAGTCAAGTTTGACCAGATGGCGGCGATCACCAATTTTATCGTTACCCCATTGGCATTCCTTTCGGGTACTTTTTACTCGGTCGAGGCTTTGCCACCAGTTTTGAACCGCCTTAGCCACGTGAACCCCGTTTTTTACCTGATCGACGGGCTGCGCTACGGGATGATCGGAGTGTCCGACAGCTCTCCGTGGTTAGGGATGGCGGTTTGCGCGGTGGCAACGTTGATTGTTGGGGCTGCGACTTGGCAGATGCTGCGGACGGGCTATCGGCTTAAGGCTTGACGCTGCCGGCCCTCACGCCAGACCAGAATTAATCCACCGGTTAGAATGATGACCGACCCGATTTGGCTGATGAGATCCGGAACCACTCCGAATACCGCGAAGTCGTATAGTGCGGCAAAGATCAACGTTGCATAGCTGATCGGTGCCACGAACGAGGCATCCGCCCGCGCCATCCCATTGACGAAACAGGCTTGCGCACATGCCATCAGCACACCAATCCCGGCCAGTGCGGCCCATTGCTGTAACGTAGGCATTTGAAAGGCAAAACTTACGGCGACCGATGCGATAGTCAGTCCCATTGCATTGTTGATGAGCAGAATCTGGATGGGGATTTCCCGGCCCGACAGTTTCTTTATGAAGATCAACTCCATTCCGATTACAACGGCCGCGGTCAGGGCCAGCAATGCCGCGGGCTGAAAACTGGAAGGCGTCGGGCGCAGCAGGATCAGTGCGCCGATAAGGGCTACGGCGGCGGCCAGCCAGCGCCACGGGCCGACACCCTCCTTCAGTAGCGGGATCGCCAGCACCATTGCAAAGACCGGGTTCAGGAAGGAAATCGCCGTGGCGTCGGACATCGGGATGAACGCGACCGAGGCGAACATCAGCGTGATCCCCAGCCAGCCGAAACTTGTGCGACCGATATGCAGGCCCCAATGAACACGACCCAAACGTGGGCGCAGGATGCCAACGGCGCTGACGATCACAAGAAACGCAAACAGAAACCGGCCGTGGCTGATCTGTAAAGGGTGCAAAGCGGGGCCCAACGTTTCTGTACCCAACGCTTTGGCCAGCAGAGTGGTGCCGGCCAACAATGCGCTGGCCGCAAAAATAAGAAGGGCCGCAAGGGGGGGATTTTGGCGCACGGGTGTCATGGCAAAAGCGGTGCGTCAGAGCGCCGTAAATGGCAAGCAGTAAATGTCGCGGTTCACGGTTAAATCTTTGAGACTTAAAAAATGGGGTTTTCAGAGACGCCGTGCCCCGCTATACGCCCTCGCATGATCAAACACGCATATATCCTGCGCCTCCGACGCCGACGCTTTACTGCGTAACCGGCCTGTTTGATCTATTGCGCGCTGTAAATACGCGCAAACTCCACCAAATCTGTTGACGAACATGGGCCTTGTGTATCACTCACAAGGCTTAACTTATCTGAAAAGGATGATCCGATGATCCCGTCCGTTCTGCCGACTTATAATCGCGCGCCCCTGACGTTTGTGAAAGGGGAAGGCGCCTGGCTGACCGAAGCGGATGGCCGACGTTTTCTGGACCTCGGCGCCGGGATCGCGGTGAACGCGCTGGGCCATGCACACCCGGCACTGGTCAACGCCCTGACCGAGCAGGCGCACACGCTGTGGCATGTCTCGAACCTGTATCACATCCCACAGCAGCAGGCGTTGGCCGACAAGCTGGTCGAACACACTTTCGCCGACACGGTGTTTTTTACGAACTCGGGTACAGAGTCCTGTGAACTGGCCGTGAAGATGACCCGCAAGTATTTCTATGACAAAGGTCAGCCCGAGCGGATCGAGATCATCACTTTTGATGGTTCGTTCCACGGCCGGTCCTCGGCAGGTATCGCGGCGGCGGGATCTGAAAAGATGACCAAGGGTTTCGGCCCTTTGCTACCCGGTTTTGTGCATGTCACCTTCGGTGATCTTGACGGTGTCACCAAGGCCATAACGGACAAAACCGCCGCGATCATGATCGAACCAGTGCAGGGCGAGGGTGGTATCCGTCCGGTTCCTGATGCGGAACTCAAAGCCTTGCGCCAGATGTGTGACGATCACGGCCTGCTGCTGATCCTGGACGAGGTTCAATGCGGGGTGGGGCGTACTGGTAAGCTTTTTGCTTATGAATGGGCGGGTATCACGCCCGATATCATGATGGTGGCCAAGGGAATTGGCGGTGGGTTCCCTCTGGGCGCAGTGCTTGCAACCGAGGACGCCGCCTCTGGCATGACTGCAGGTACGCACGGCTCTACTTACGGCGGCAACCCGTTGGGCTGCGCCGTGGGTTGCGCGGTGATTGATCAAGTTGCCACACCCGCATTTCTAGAAGGTGTCAACCGTAAGGCGGGATTGCTTCGGCAGAAACTCGAAGGCCTGATTGCTGATCACCCCGAGGTTTTCGAAGAAGTGCGCGGCATGGGCCTGATGTTAGGTCTGAAATGCAAACCGACTAACATCGATGTGGTGAATGCGGGCTATGACAACGAGGTCATAACCGTTCCTGCCGCTGACAATGTAATCCGGCTGCTGCCTCCACTGACTTTGACCGAAGATGATATTGCCCAGGCGATGATCCGCCTCGACAAGACAGCCAAGCAGATCGAAGCCAGCCTTGCCGACGCCTGAAACTCTATTTTCAAAATACTCCGGGGCAGAAACCCTGTAGCCAAAAGTGAAACGATATGAACCACTTCCTCGATATCCATAAAACCGACGCAGTTGAGCTGCGGGCAATGATCGACCAGGCCAGCACGATGAAGCAGGCTCGGCTGGGGCGCCCTAAGGCCGCACTGGACGACGATCAGCCGCTCAAGGACCGCATGGTGGCGCTGATCTTTGAAAAACCCTCGACCCGGACCCGTGTGTCCTTCGACGTCGGTGTGCGTCAGATGGGCGGGCAAACCATGGTGCTGTCTGGAAAAGACATGCAGCTGGGCCATGGTGAGACCATAGCCGACACAGCCCGCGTTTTGTCGCGCTATGTCGACATGATCATGATCCGTACTTTTGATGAGACGATTTTGACCGAGATGGCAGAGTATTCCGACGTGCCTGTCATCAATGGCCTGACTGACCGAACACACCCCTGTCAGATTATGGCGGACGTTCTGACATTCGAGGAACATCGCGGGCCGATTAAAGGCAAAAAGGTTGTCTGGACGGGCGATGGCAACAATGTTTGTGCATCTTTCCTGCATGCAGCTGGCCAGTTTGGATTCGATCTGACTTTTACAGGCCCAGCGCAGTTCGATCCTGAGGAAGAATTCATGGGATTTGCCCGTCAGAAGGGCTGTAAGATTGTTGTCGAGCGTGATCCTTTCAAGGCCGTAGAAGGCGCAGATCTGGTGGTTGCTGACACATGGGTTTCAATGCACGATTCCCAGTCAGCGAAAGAGCGTCGCCACAACTTGTTGCGCCCCTATCAGGTCAATGTAGAGCTGATGTCTCATGCCAAACCTGACGCACTGTTCATGCACTGTTTGCCTGCTCACCGCGAGGAAGAGGCGACATCCGAAGTGATGGATGGACCGAATTCCGTGATTTTCGACGAGGCCGAAAACCGTTTGCACGCTCAAAAGGCGGTGATGCGGTGGTGCCTGGACGTCTAACTGCGGCGACGAAGATCCCACACGCGCAACCTGGCGAGCGTCCGCGCGCTCGCCAACAACACCAGCACACACAATGCGGTCTTGGTCATAACCTCCATTGTGCCTTCGATCAGCATGGCATGCACGACGCTGCCGACTATGGTGACTGTGGCAAGTCCGGTATGCCCCAGCCTCCACACCCGATAGCGCAGGTCAAAGCGCTGTCTGAAAATCCCAAGAAAAGCAGCCGCAAAAGCGGCCCACATCGCAACAACACCCCAGGCAGAAAACGGGGTGGGTGAAACAAAAAGTAAAGCATCCACCACATCCGGAGGGCTCGTTACCCACAGTCCACCCACGTGGATCAGAATAGCTACGACCAACGTGATACCGATCCAACGATGCCAGCGCCGGCTGATCAAAGGCGACAAGCCCGGTAGATACCGCCCGGCCAATAAAGGTTGCAACAACAACAACCCCATGCTGAGGATACCGGCAAACCCGGCTAGTATGTAAACCGGGTTTCGCCACGCCAATAGGGGACTGTTCGCGGCAGCAATAAGCGGCACGGCCAAGGCGGCGATCAGGGCCGCCCAGATTACGAGGGTGCGGATCACAAAGTTCAGATGGGTTGCAAGACGAAGTGCGCGGCAAGGGTCTTGTCATTCGAGCTTGCCATGATCGGTCGCAGGAACACCGTTTCGAAATCGCCACTGTCATAGGCCAAATGACCATGTGGCTGGCCGAAGGCGGGCACGATTTGGGGCATTTCCAACCGGAATTCTCCGTTCGCGTCGGTCAGCGTCGCGCCGTGGCTGTGTGGGTCACGCTCGTGCCCCTCGGTAGTGTGTGCCCAAACTTGGATTCGCTGCCCAGGTAGCGGAGCACCATCGCCCGCGCGTCGCACTGTACCGGTCATCCAAAACCCGCCGTTACCAATTCTCTCAACAATTGGCGCGCCCGGTCGATAGTTGTTGGAGCCACCGCGCATTGAAGGTGTCGGTGCCAGCCCAGCCGCTCGCGCCGGTGCCAACAGACCGGACACTCCGGTCGCCACAACGGCGCTGCTCATAGCAATTACGGAACGACGGGAAAGAAACGTGTGCGCCATGTCGGGGCCTCCTGCACGGTGTAATTTGTCTGAGACAGACCGCTATGCCCCAATATTAGCACGGTCCCAACCAATTCCGAGGTGTTCGTAGTAATTCCGAGTTGTTGCTCACGTTGGTGTGATCATTCCGGGCTGTCGCGAAAATCTTTGACGCTGCGCAAGGATGAGTGCCATCCTTTCAAAATCAAACGGAGAGGCCGGACTATGGACCTGACAAACACAGTATCTGCTGAGGAAATCGCGGCCTTCAGGCGTGAAGGCGCCGTCGTTTTGCGCTCGAAATTCTCAGATCATTGGCTGTCGCTGTTGCGCGAAGGAATAGATGCAGATCTGGCCAAGCCGACGGACAATTTCACTCGTCACACCAAAGACCCGGATGCGCCGGCCTATTTCGAAGATTACTGGGCTTGGAACAAAATTCCGCAATTCACTGATTTTGTCAGCAATTCACCCTGCGCCCCATTGGCGGCAGGACTGTTGGGCGCGCCCTCGATCAACCTTGTCATGGATAACTGGTTTCTGCGTGAGGCCGGCTCGACCTCGCGGCCGCCATTCCATCAGGATTTGTCCTATTTTGATTTCGAGGGCACGATGTGCGTCCTCTGGTTGCCATTGGAGCCTGTGACCAAGGAAAATGGCATCGCGTTCGTCAAAGGTTCGCACCTGTGGGACAAGCTATTTATGCGAGTGCGCTTTGCGGATGGACATCCCAGTTATGAGCCGACCGAGGTTGCCGGTCTTACCTATCACCCACCCCCTGATGTCAACGCAGACCCTGATGCCTTTGACTTGTTGCAATGGGATATGGATTTGGGAGACTGTATCTTTTTTGATATGCGAACGCTGCATGGTGGACTGTCCTCGGTCACACCATCGGAAACAGTGCGTCGGTTTACATTGCGTATGACAGCTCCGGACGGGGTAATCCGGTATCGCGGAGATTGGGCTAAAGGTGAACGGGCGCAATTCGAAGGTGTCGGGTATAGGGAAGGCGACCGCATAGACGGGCCGTTTTTCCCCCAACTTTGGCCACGAGATGCGCAGTAGGTTCGCTGCCACAAGTGAACATGGTTGCTAGCCTGCACTGATATTGTGCGAATTTGTGCATACCGTTGAAGTAATTCGCTCTATATCCTGCATTAGTGAACTTAACTTGTCTGATCGCAGGAGCGTAGCAATGAGCTGGAATCCGACCCACAGCCCCGAATGCCTGTCTGAGAATACCGCACTGGAGACATTGATCATCCCTCGTGCTCGCGATCTGGGTGGGTTTGAAGTTCGGCGCGCGTTGCCATCGGTCAAACGCCAACTGGTTGGGCCATTCATTTTCTTTGATCAGATGGGCCCGGCTGAGTTTATTACCGATGGCGGTATCGACGTGCGCCCACATCCTCATATCGGACTTGGCACGGTGACCTATCTGTATCAAGGAGAGTTCGAACACCGCGACAGTCTGGGTACCCATCAGATGATTTACCCCGGCGAGGTCAATTGGATGGTCGCTGGCCGTGGGGTTACTCATTCCGAACGCACCAGCGATGAGACCCGTGGTAAGAAACACAGCCTATTCGGAATTCAGACTTGGATCGCGTTGCCCGAAGTGCACGAGGATATGGCGCCCGACTTCGAACATCATAAGCAAGGCGCACTACCGCATATCGAGGATAACGGCGTCAGTGCCCGTCTAATCCTTGGATCGGCTTATGGTGAGAACAGTCCAGTAACGATGCTGTCCGAAACCTTCTATCTGGATGTGCAGCTGGACCCCGGTGCGTCCTTCCCACTGCCGGATGATCACGAAGACCGGGGTGTTTATGTCACGCAAGGTTCGGTTGAGATCGCGGGAGACACGTTTGACGAAGGGCGTATGATGGTGTTCCGCCCTGGTGACCGTCTGTCAGTCAAGGCAGGACCCATGGGGGCAAGGTTGATGCTGTTGGGCGGTGCGACCCTGAACGAAGATCGATATATTTGGTGGAACTTTGTGTCCTCTTCGAAGGAAAAAATCGAAACGGCCACGCGCGAATGGAAAGCGGCCGATTGGGCAAACGGTGCTTTCCACCTGCCGCCCGGTGATGATCAGGAGTTCATTCCGATCTCGGAGGAGTTGGAGCGCACCAAGCCACGACTTGCGCGCTGACCAAACGTCAGGCGGCCTTGCCCGCTTGCCCGATCCCGGCGATGTTTTGCGTTGGGGAGGGACGCCATGAAGATTGTAATCGCAGGTGCAGGTAGTATCGGATGTTATTGCGGAGCTTTGTTGGCTGATGCAGGGCACGATGTCACCTTGTTGGGCCGTGCTCGCATTCTTGACCCGATCCGTGATAAGGGGCTGACGGTCACGGATTTTTCCGACCTGCACCGCCATGTGAAGGCAGCGAATTTGACCCTGACCGAGGATGCAAGTTGTCTTGGTCAAGCGCAGCTTGTCATCGTGACTGTCAAGACCGGAGCGACGGCCGAGCTGGCTGCGGAAATCGCAAAATTCGCACAGGATACTACTCCGGTCTTGTCTTGGCAGAACGGTATGGAAAACGCGCGTATATTGCGCGATGCTTTGCCGGGCTACGACGTGCGTGCTGGTATGGTGCCATTCAACGTTGTTCCTACCGAACCCGCCAGCTTTCACCGCGCTACGTCCGGCGAAATCGCTATTCAAAGCGGTCACGGAACACTGGGCAAAGAACTCAGCAGCCCTGATTTGCCGGTAGTCGAAAGCGACGATATCGAAGCGATTCAATGGGGTAAGCTGGTTTTCAACCTTAACAATGCGTTGAACGCGCTATCTGGCTTGACGCTGAAAGAACAACTTTTGGATCGCGCCTGGCGGTGTCTGATGGCAGATCAGATGGCCGAAGCGCTGGCGGTCCTCAAGTCTGCGGGTCACACGGTTGCATCGACCACGCCGTTACCTGCTTGGATGACGCCGCATATCCTGCGCCTCCCTACGCCGATTTTTACCCGCATCGCCGCCCGCATGCTGACCATTGATCCTAGTGCAAAGACCTCGATGGCTTATGATCTGATGTCTGGCCGTCCGACGGAAATCGACAGCCTACAGGGAGAGATCATCCGCCTTGGCACATCGACAGGCTTACCAACCCCAATCTGCGCCAAAGTGCGAGATTTGATTGAACAGAAACCGAAAGATCCGTTGTCACCTGATCAGATTGCAGCCTAGCCCCAGTCTAAACAAAAGCTGTCAGGAAAACGAAAATCGCCGCTGACATAGTCGCTGCAGCGGGGACGGTGATAACCCACGCCGCCACAATAGTCATGAAATGCGAGCGCCGGACCAACTTGCGGCGCTGATGCTCTTCTCGGGCCAACCGTTGTTCGACCGGGCGTTTCTGGTTCGATTGCTTCCAGCGACGGTCAGAATGCCACTCGCGATAGAAACCAACACCAAATACAGCACCTACTGCGATATGTGTCGAACTGACCGGCAAACCCAGCCAGCTGGCTACAATGACGGTGATGGCTGCTGACAGCGCCACGCAAAAGGCGCGTATGGGGTTCAGCTTGGTAATCTGGCTACCCACCATGCGGATCAGTTTAGGGCCGAACAGAAACAGACCGAAAGAAATTCCAAACGCACCGATCACCATGACCCAGCTGGGGATCGTCACTTTCGCAGCGAAATCGCCAAACTCTGCCGCGTGTACGATCGCAGCCAAAGGCCCAACAGCGTTGGCTACGTCATTGGCCCCGTGCGCGAAGCTGAGGAAAGTGGCCGATATAACAAGCGGCAGGCCGAACAGCGTTTTCAAGGATTTAGTGCGGTTTTCCATTCCCTCGGACTTGCGCCGTACCCAAGGCACGGTGACGGACCAGACCAGTAGACCCGAGGTCAGGCCGATGAGCAGCGCCATCTCAAGGTCGATTTTGACGATCCGCTTTAGGCCTTTGACAGACAGATATGTGGCAAAGGCCGCCGCCATCACCGCAACAAGGATCGGGACCCAGCGTCGAGCTGCTGCGATTTTGTCATCCTGATACTGGATCTTGGCTTTTATCAGCGCTAGAAATCCAGCCGCAATTACGCCACCCAGCACTGGTGAGATTACCCAACTTGCGGCAATCGCGCTCATAGTGCCCCAACTAACTGCGCTTAGGCCTGCCGCGGCGATACCGGCACCCATCACGCCGCCGACGACAGAATGCGTGGTCGACACCGGTGCGCCAACCCAGGTGGCGAGATTAACCCACATCGCTGACGAGATCAGTGCCGCCATCATTGCCCAGATGAATACGTTACTGTTCTGAACCGACGCAGGATCGATGATCCCCTTGGAGATCGTCGACACGACATCGCCACCGGCCAGCAAAGCCCCCGCGCTTTCCGCGATTGCGGCAATTACGATGGCCCCGCCCATGGTCAGCGCGTTGGCACCCACTGCCGGACCCATGTTATTCGCAACGTCATTGGCACCGATATTGATCGCCATATACGCCCCGAATACGGCCGCTGCGACGACGATCAAGCCACCATCTGCTTGTCCGAAGAAAACAGCAGATGCCAAACCGGCCAGTGCGATAAAGGCGAGGGCGATACCGGGGGCCAGCATCGGACGCGCGACGTAAGCATTGGCATTTTCCACACGCGAGATGCGGTGCAGGTCGCTGTCCAACGACTGCCAGCGGTTCTTAGTGGTTATGTTCGACATGGTCTGCTCAAGGGGATTTGGAATTGACGCAGGGCGCTAGACGGTTTCCGCCCTAGGGACAAGCGTATTGTCGTCAATTTCCCGCGAAACTGTCACATTTGCAGCAGCAAATCGCGCAATTCTGGCTCGTTTACACGCTCAGCGGCTGTTGAAGGCGAGACCCAATCCCGCGTCCGCTGATCAGCTTCGGGGAAATCGTCTGCCAGGTCCTGAACTTCAACTCGATAGACGCTGGTCAAAACCGGCTGAGCCGAGCCATCCTTCATGATTTTGTCATAGGTGAAATGGCCGATCGGCTCTTTGGTCGCGCCGGGTGCGCGCACGCCAGCCTCTTCCCAAGCTTCCTGCAAGGCAGTCTCGGCCCCATCTTTCCCGTCAATCGGCCAACCCTTTGGAATGACCCAGCGCCCTGTGTCCCGACTGGTGATAAGCAGAACTTCTGGCCCGGTCGGCGTATCGCGTGTGCACAGCGCCGCAAACTGCACCCTACAGGGGCGCAGGAAAATAGGTCGTGCGACCTCTTCCCAGAATTTTCGCAGCCATGCCGACATGTTTAAGTGCCGCCTCTAACTCGTGCTCAAAGATGGTGTGACATAACAATGAAACAGTGGTGTTTCAATAATTGCTAAAGAAGATGCAGCTTTTACTGCGAAAACCGATTTTATCTTCGTCTTTTAGCGCGCAAGGTCGGATCGGCCTGTGTCGGGTCTTCGGGCCAGGGATGTTTGGGGTATTGCGCGCGCATGTCCTTGCGGACGTCAGAATAGGACCCGGCCCAAAAGCCCGGCAAGTCACGGGTGATTTGGATCGGGCGCTGAGCAGGAGACAGCAAAGTGATCTTCAACGCTTCGCCCCCCACAAAAGGATGCCGTGTGACTCCGAACAGTTCCTGCAGGCGTACTGATATTTCGGGGACCGCGCCGCTGTAGTCGATTGGTACTTTTCGACCCAGCGGGGTTTCGAACGAACCCGGCGCTCGGCGGTCCAACTCCTGTGTCTGGTTCCAGTTCAGCCGGGCGCGTAAAGCAGGCAGCAGATCAAAGCGTTTCCAATCCTCGGCATTGCGCACGCCTGTAAGCATGGGCAACAACCAGTCCTCAAGAGTTTCTGTCAATCCGTTCAGGGTGAAATCGGGTAGGTCAGCCCCTTCGGCTCGGACCAGCTCGACCCTGGCTGCCAGTCGCGCAGCGGCTCCGTCCAATCGCAATCCCAGGTCTCGCACGCCGTCCAGCATGGCCTCTGACAACGCTTCGTCGGGGGCGTCTTTCCAGATGCGGTCACTCAGAGTGATTGCGCCAAGCCTTTCCTGCTTGCGAGCTACAACCCGGCGTTCGCGCTTGGACCATTCGCAGCTGTCGACCCAGGTTATCTGATCCGAAAACAGATCGCGGATTTCCCGTTCGGTGATCTGCGCTGCCATTCGTACGCGCGCCTCACGCGGGTTGCCGTCCGTGTCCGTGACCACCAAGTACGGCGCCGCGGCCAGCGTGTCGTCGCTGTCTAACACCACACCTTTGCCACCCGACAGAACATAACGCGGAACGTCGCCCTTTCTGCGTTGTCCGATCCGGTCGGGATAGGCCAGCGCGGCCATTGCGGCAGGGCTCAGATCACTGGGAGTACCTTTGGTTCGAAGTCGTTTGGTTTCCGCCTTAATACGGTCCACAGTTCCTGCATTTACCTGCCAGATCCGGTTACGCTGAAACGCGCGAAGGTCGCGCAAGGCTTCTAAGCGAAACAACAAATCAACAGGCGCGCCTTTCAACGGGTCACGTTCCGCCATCAATGCGGCCAAGGGGGCTGCATCAGGTCCAGAGCGTTCCAACATGTGCCCCAGCCGGGGGTGCAGGGGTAGCGCTGACAACGCCCGCCCATGATCGGTTATTCGCCCTTTGGCATCCAGCGCACCCAGCATTGTCAGCAGGGCTTTTGCTTCGGCCATCGAACCTTCGGGGGGTGGGGTCAGAAAGGCTAGATCGCTTGGCTCTGCGCCCCAAAGCGCCAGTTCCAGCGCCAGACCCGTCAAGTCGGCCGCTTCGATCTCTGCCGGAGGATAGGCGGCCAGCGCGCCTTCCTCGCCTTTGGACCACAGCCGGTAGCAGACCCCTTCGGCCACACGCCCGGCACGACCAGCGCGCTGCGTGGCCTCGGCGCGTGTTACGCGTTCCGTAACCAATCGTGACATGCCAGAGCCTGGATTAAACCGCGCCCTGCGCGCTTGCCCCATGTCGACCACGACGCGGATATCGGGAATAGTCAGAGAGGTTTCCGCAATCGACGTGGCCAGCACCACCTTGCGCCCGGTTTCAACCGGTGCAATTGCGCCGCGCTGGGCGGCAAAGGGCATGGCGCCGAACAGAGGGCGTACCACACATTCAACGGGCAAACGCCCAGTCAAGGCCGCTTCGGCCCGGCGGATTTCACCTTCACCGGGCAGAAACACCAACACGCCCCCGCCAGTAGCACGAGTTTCTCGTTCTGCTTGCACTACAAGATCGATCAAAGCGTCCAATGGCCGTGCACGCCCACCCAACGGCCGATCCAGCCAACGGGTCTCGACCGGGTAGCTGCGCCCTTCGGATGTGACCAAAGGCGCGTTCATCAACCGCCCAACGGGTTCGGCGTCCAGCGTTGCGGACATGGCGAGCAGAATAAGGTCGTCACGCAACGCACCTGTAACTTCCAGACATAATGCCAAACCAAGATCGGCATTCAGGGACCGCTCGTGGAATTCGTCGAAGATCACTGCGCTGACCCCCGGCAGGTCTGGGTCGGATTGCAACATTCGGGTCAGAATGCCTTCGGTGACAACTTCGATACGGGTGGATTTTGAGATCTTTGCGTCGCCGCGTACTCGATATCCGACCGTCTCGCCTGCGCGTTGGCCCAGTGTTTCTGCCATCCGCTCTGCAGCGGCGCGCGCAGCCAGCCTGCGCGGTTCCAACAGTACGATCTTACCGTCACACAAGCCGGACTCGAGCATCGCCAAAGGCACCCGTGTCGTTTTCCCTGCACCTGGCGGAGCTTGTAATACAGCGCGGCCCTTGGTCTTTAGGGTCGCAAGCAGGTCGGGGATGGCATCGTCGATTGGCAGGCGTGTCATGCAGGCTTTATCCGTCAAGCCTCGGCCAAGGTCCAGTTCCGACACGCGGATACACATTCAGCGGCAAGGCACTGGACAAACCCTTCCTTGCGCCTTCATCTAGGCGAAAATCGGGTAAGGGACCGCGCATGACGACTGCTGAGCTGGGTGACAAGATTTTGAACGGTGAGCGCCGCGCGCTGGCCCGTGCGATCACTCTGGTCGAAAGTGGCCGTGAGGATCACCGTATGCAGGCGACTGAGCTATTGGCACATGTGGCCAAAGCAGGACGTCAATCGTTGCGCATCGGTCTGTCGGGAACGCCCGGAGTGGGCAAGTCCACCTTTATCGAAAGCTTTGGTATGATGTTGATCGAGCAAGGCGTGCGCGTGGCGGTTCTTGCGGTTGATCCCAGCTCGGCGCGTTCGGGTGGTTCTATTCTTGGGGATAAAACCCGGATGGAACGTCTAAGCCGCGAGAAAAACGCCTTTATCCGACCATCCCCCAGTCAATCCCACTTGGGCGGTGTCGCCCGACGGACGCGCGAGGCGATCGCCCTGTGCGAAGCCGCCGCGTTCGATGTGGTGCTGATTGAAACTGTAGGCGTGGGCCAGTCGGAAACCGTTGTGTCCGAGATGTCCGACTTGTTCCTACTGCTGCTGGCCCCGGCAGGCGGAGACGAGTTGCAGGGTGTCAAACGCGGCATCATGGAAATGGCCGACATGATTCTTATCAACAAGGCAGACGGCGACTTGAAAACCACGGCGACCCGGACTTGTGCCGACTACGCTGGAGCTTTGCGTTTGTTGCGCAAACGGCCACAAGACCCAGAAGGCTTCCCAAAGGCGATGACGGTTTCGGCGGTTGAAGAACATGGTTTAGAGAAAGCATGGGCAGAGATGCAGTCCCTTTCGCAATCTCGGAGGGACAGTGGGCACTGGGATGCGAACCGAGCCGAACAGGCGCAGTATTGGTTTGAGCAGGAAGTTCGCGCGGCCCTTCTTGCGAAGTTGTCGAACGCACAGGCGCGGACTGAAATGGAGCAACTGGGCGCAAAAGTGCGTGCGGGAGGGCTAAGTCCTTCGGCGGCTGCGGATGCCATGTTGGCTTATTTGATGAGGCAGTGATTGGATTTCACTGTCGTGAAATTAGAAATCTGCTTAAGGTTGTGTTGAGTGCTGACGCAGTCCCTTAAAGATGATATCCTGGGCTCCTAACGCATAGGATCCGCCCGAATGCCCCGGATAGTTGGGACGAACAATGACGACGACATAGACGTCACAGGCAATAGCGGGACCCTGAATGGGCAACCGCAAGGGTCCCCGATTGACGACATTCGGGGCCGGGGTGGCGACGATGACATAGATGTTTCTGACAGCGTTATTGCCGAAAGCATTATTGGCAACGCTGGAAGCGACACCATAACCGTCTCCAACAGCTCAGTGGGTGGTCGCATCGCCTCGGGCAATGATGCTGACACCGTCGACGTTAATGGCTCGACTGTAGGCAATATCCGCTTGGGGAATGGCGACGATACACTGAATTTCAGAAGTACATCTGTCAGCGGCGATATACGAGGCGGTGGGGGCACTGATACGTTGAACCTCCCCGTGGGGACGGTCGTAACAGATAGTGTTTTCGGCACTTTCACTGTTCAGGACGGTGTCGCTTATTCCGTATCCAACGGTACATTCGCACTGCCCTCGGGCATTGTGGTGACGTATTCGGCTTTCGAAAACGGCTCTGGGGTTCCTTGTTTCACTCGCGATACTCGAATTCTGTCCGAGTGCGGGGAACGCCCCATTCAAACGCTGAAGGTTGGTGACTTGATCCCCACAATGGAGCAACCCGCCCACCGCATCCGCTGGATCGGTCGTCGTCGTTTTGATCGAGTGGGCTTGTTGGAGAACCCAAAGCTGTTTCCTGTGCGAATTTTGGCCGGGGCGCTGGGCAATGGGCTACCACTAAGGGATTTACTGGTCTCTCGCCAGCACCGGATGTTGGTGCAATCCAAGATCGCCGAACGAATGTTCGGAACGCCCCAAGTGTTGGTGCCTGCGATCAAGTTGACGATGCTGCCGGGGGTTTTCGTTGATGAAAGCGTCGCAGAGGTTGAGTATTTTCATCTACTGTTTGACAGCCACCAAGTAATCTTCGCTGAAAGCGCACCAACCGAAAGCCTTTTCATCGGGGATGAGGCATTGAAATCACTTGGAGCAGATGCCGTCCGTGAGATTTTTGAGATATTTCCAGAACTGATTGAAAAACGGCTAACACCGCGCCCAGCACGCTTTATCCCAAAGGGGCGGCAGCAAAGGCACCTTCTAGAGCGGCACCTGAAGAACAATAAACCTGTGTTGCAGGTGTAGCTTCGCCTTGTCGGTAAGATAGCCGTAAAGAATTCGCGTGATCCGTCTTGACCCTTTCTGCGATTCCCACTAAACGCATCCAACCAGTTTTCGGGCGCGACTTCGGGTGGCGCCCCTTGTGATTTGGCCGCAGGCACTTTGCTCGGCCTCCAGAAACAAAGGAAGAAACCATGTCGCGCCGTTGCGAACTGACCGGAAAAGGCCCGATGACTGGCAACAATGTCAGCCACGCCAAAAATAGAACTCGTCGTCGTTTTCTGCCCAACCTGAACGACGTAACCCTGCAGTCTGAAACTCTGGGTCGCGGCGTGAAGCTGCGCATTTCGGCTGCCGCTTTGCGCTCGGTCGACCACCGCGGCGGTCTGGACGCGTTCCTGGCCAAAGCTAAAGACGAAGACCTGTCGACAAATGCGCTGAAAGTGAAGAAAGAAATCGCCAAGGCACAAGCTTCGGCCTGAGTTCTTTTTTCCTCCAAGTTTTCAACCCTGTACCGAAAGGTGCAGGGTTTTTTCTTGCCCGCATTGTTCGTCAAGCGGACTCAATTATACAGCGACGGTGATATTGTTCACATACCCAGCGCTCAACCCGGTTTATGTTTGTTCATATTCATCTGGCGGAGTTAGCCCCCATGTCTTTTAAGTTGTCTGATTTCTTCTCCCTGTTGGCTGCCTTTTTTGGCAAGACGTTTGGGACATGTGTTCGGATGCAACGACGGGTGAATAGGTTGCATACGAGCCTGACCAAAGGGTCTGTCAAACGTCCCGGATTGGACGGCTGACGATACAACCAAGTCTGCGGGCTTCTGGCGCACCCAATAGCGCTTGAAGCCCGTTTCGCGTCCGGCCTATATCAGCGTCAGGATGAAGCCTGTTCTAAATAAACTGCTGCCATTGGCGGTGTCGCTGCTTGTTGTTTTGACCGGGCAGGGCATTGCTGCGTCGCGTGGAATGGACAACGCAGTAGGGCAGATGGTGCTTTGCACCAGCACAGGGCCGGTCGTGGTTTACATGGACGCTGACGGGCAGCCAACGCAGCCACCGCATTTTTGTCCCGAATACGCGATAACCCTTTTGGGTGCGATAGCGGTTGCCGCGCCTGTCGTGCCGACGGCGCCAGACGCTGTTAAACTGGTGCTGTTGCGCAAGGCGGACAGTCTGATCGCCCAACCTATACCCAATAGGCCCGCACGTTCACCTCCGATGAAGATCTGATGGCTTTTCCAATATTTTCAGACTTCTAAACAAGGAGAGGTGCGATGCCCCTCAAACCCAAACTGTTCACCACTTTTGCTGCTGCAATATTGGCTACTGCTGCTTTTGCGCAAGACACGATCACCGTTGACGATGCTTATGCCCGGTCTTCGGGTAAAACAGCCAAAGCCGGAGCGGCCTTTATGGTGATCAAGAATACCAGTGAAACGGATGATCGATTGATCGGTGTGCAGTCCGAAGCGGCCGCACGGGTCGAGCTGCATACTCATCTGATCGACGACAACGGCGTTGCCAAAATGGTTCATGTCGAAGAAGGTTTTATCATTCCCGCAGGTGACGCACATATTCTCGAACGCGGTGGCGACCACGTGATGTTCATGGGTCTTACTGAGCCGTTTGAACACGGCGAGGAACTTCCTGTGACGTTGATTTTCGAAAAGGCGGGTGAAGTCGAGATCAAGGTTCCCGTCGATCTTGAACGGAATGACCAAGGTGGCCACGGATCGCATTCGCACTAAAAGTGCATCTGCCTTAGGGCCGCGAAGCGGTCTTGGTTCACGCGTCAGGTCGGGCAAAGCCCGGCCTGTTTGCCAATTGGGCAGGGTTCAGCGATTGACCACGCGCATTGCCACACGGTCATGAGCGCGCTTGAAACGCGCGGTTAGCCAGAACATCACCGCCGAGAACGCAAGTGCGCCGAACGCAATAGCCCAGCCTAATGCGACCATTCCACTGCCGGGCCAGAAGATCAGCACCAGCCCGATAATCAGGGCAACAATCCCCGAGTTTCGCACTGAAGGCGCATCGGGATGCTGATCTGACATTTGTCGCCAGGCCATCAGTGACCCAATACCCATGATCAGTGCCCAGGCCCCCAATAGGAAGAATGTTAGCCGGGCCACGCCTTCGGGCCAGATTAACAGTACTAACCCAATCAGTAACGCACCGATGCCCATGCCCCCGATCAGGCCGCGCCGACCGAAGCCCAAAAGGGTCAAGCCGCCATCAAAAATCAGCAATAGCCCAACCAGACGTAGCAGCCATGCAATACTGCTTGTTGGCCAGAATAAGGCAGCTATTCCCAGTGCCCCAGCCAACACTCCGCGCAACAGGAACGTCCACCAAAGCCCTGCAAGTTGATCCCCAAGCGCGTCACGATCATCCAAGCTGCCGTCTTCAAGGATTTCCTCACGCGGGGTTTGGGGGTCGGTCATGATGCTCTCCGGGGCCTGTTAGGTCTTCAGTATAAACGGAAAATTCGGGTCGTGTCTTCGGTCATCTCGGGTTCAATTGCCTGTCCACCCAGCGTGGAACGGTTTCCGTCGCAGGTCCGAGTATGACTTCGTCGAAACTCGAAGCACCGCTGGAAGGCTCAAGGTTCAGTTCAACTGTGCGTGCGCCCGACTGCAAAGTTTCGTGCACGAAGGCGGCGGCGGGGTAGACCTGGCCTGACGTACCAATGGCGGCGAACAAGGTCGCCTCGGCCAAGTGGTCATAGATCACGTCCATCTGATAGGGCATTTCCCCAAACCAGACCACATCCGGGCGGGCCGTGGGGGCGTCACATGCGGGGCATGTTTCACCTACGGCCATCTCGGTCGGAGCGGGCCAACGATGATCACAAACAGCGCAGAGCGCCCCGGCCAACGTACCATGCATATGGATCACGCTCGAAGCGCCTCCAGCTTCGTGCAGGCTGTCGACGTTTTGGGTAACTATGACCACCTCGCCAGCATAATCCTTTTGCAGACGGGCCAATGCCTCATGCGCGGCGTTGGGATGCGCTTTGGCGGCCTGAGACCGGCGGGCGTTGTAAAAGCCATAAACCAAAGCGGGGTTGCGGGAGAAGCCTTCAGGCGTAGCGACGTCCTCAATTCGGTGCTGCGCCCACAGCCCACCCTCATCCCGAAACGTCCCTAAGCCGCTTTCGGCAGAAATCCCGGCCCCTGTCAGAATGACGATCTTTTCCATCGTAGTCCTTCGCGTTACATCTTAGACATGACCCACCGTATTCTCTTTGTTTGTTTGGGCAACATCTGCCGTTCCCCCGCTGCCGAGGGCGTGTTTCGCGCTCGTGCACCTCATCACACGACAGACAGTGCAGGTACATCGGGTTGGCATATCGGCAACCCTCCTTACGGGCCGATGCAAGCGGCTGCGCGAATTCGGGATGTTGATCTTAGTGACCTTCGGGCGCGACAATTCGTTGCCGATGATTTTGATCGGTTCGACCTGATCATCGGTATGGATGCCGAGAACATCGCAAATATAGAAGCGTTACGGCCATCGGGCAGCGAAACGCCGGTTTACCTATTAACCGATTTTGCACCCCATACTGGTGCGGATCACGTGCCAGATCCTTACTATACAAGGGACTTTGACGGTGCGCTGGATTTAATCGAAGCCGCAGTCGACGGTTTGGAAAAGCACCTACGAGGCTAAGCCATAATTCTCAGCTTGTCGGTGAGCCAAGGCAGCTGCGTCAGCGCGGGGTCGACGATCTGGTTGCGCATTAACCTGCGCATCATGCCCGCGACCTCTTGCGGGACCTGATCGGACCAATCAGTGCGAGTGAACAGTGAAATGGTGCGCGAAAAGTCTTCGAACGGAGCAGGGTGAACCTCTAACGCGTCATGGAACCTTGCCGCTCGCATATACCCCAACGGCGTGGTGATCGCCCAGCCCAGTCCGCGTGCGACCATCGCCACCAGTGCCAGATGCGAGCCAATCTCGAACCGTTCCTCATAGCTCACCTGATGTCTTGCCAAATGGGACTCGATCTGGCGGCTGATCAGTTGTTCACGCGCATATCGCAGAAAAGGCAGGTCCTGCACGGCGTTGTCGACACCCTTCGGCGTCACAAGAATAAACGGGTCCTGTACCAAAGGGTATTCTACGACACCCTCAAGCACCTCGCCGGAATGGGCCGATACCACCAGATGCAGGCGTTGGGCTTCAAGCTCGGCAAAAAGGTCCAGACTGGGCAGTGTGATCAACTTAAACTTTGAGCGGGTTAGGCTGTCAGCCAGCAACGTAGCCAGTCGCGGTGTCAGGTCGTTGTCGAAGTCGTCGATCAAACCAATTGAGAGCGTCGTCAGATGCCCAAGGTCCATCACCGTCAGTTCGCTTTGGGCCATCTGTAGCTCGGACAGCACTGCTTCGGTCCGAGCGAGAAAGCTGCGCCCGGCCTGCGTCAACCGCATTGGGCGGCGTCCGTGGTCCACCAATTCGGTGCCAAGGGCGTTTTCCAGGTTGCGCAATTGCTGCGACACCGAAGGCTGGCTGAGCCCTGTGATTTCGGCTGCTTGCGCCACCGATCCCGTTCGCGCCAATGCCTCGAACACTTCGAGCCCGCGCAGGGTCAGCCCTTTCATAACCATCAGAAATACCTTTCGCTGCGCCTTTTCTGGGGCGCAGTGCGGGTTAGGTCAAGGATTGAGATCAGCCTAGCTGCAGATCGCCTGTGCCATCTGGCCGAAGTTTTTATAGCGATCCCATAGTGCATCATCACGTGCAGTCCGGGACATCTTCAACTCTTGTGCTTGGTGGGGATCGCTGAACCACTTGGCAACGGTTTTCTGATCGCTGCGCGTCAACGCCTGATTGGCGACGCGCTGAATGCAACTGCAACGATCCCGCGTCGCCGCAGACCGGTCGGATGCCAGACACGCCCGTTTGATCTGCGCCGCGTCCGCAGCCGGAGTTATCGCCGTAAGCGATGCCGCACAAAATGCGATTAAGAGGAACTGTTTCATGCTCTTGCCTCGTTTTTGCCTGCCCGGAGAGATCTTACGCCTCTCTCGGCCTGGGTGGGAGTATGAATCAAAGTGGAATCAGGATCAATTGTGTGGTTCGAAAAAGTGAATGCCTGAGTTGGAAACACGCCACCCTGAAGGCCGGGCTTCAGCCCGGCAACGGTTAGGCCAGAAACGGCAACCACCGCTCCAAAGCCTCAATCAACGCCTCAATTTTCTCTGGATGTTTAGCAATGTACGCGTCCACAACAACGGTCGCGCCCTTTGTGGTTCCGACCACGACTGCGGTGCCAATAGCCAAGTTGACCTTCCCCGCACACCATTTGAGAAGGCTTGCCAAACCTGACTTGAGCTTAGCCAATATCGTCTCAATCCACTCGCGAGCGGGGTTTTCTTGCTCCATTGCTGTCGAGAGTTCTTCGGAAGCATCCCAAATCAATGTGATTGCACCGGATAAGTGCTCGTCTTGAATACTCTCAGGAGGGTTGTTCCCTCCTATTCCGTGGCGAGTGATAGTTTGGGCTTTTAAGCTGTCTTTCAGGTCAGTAAGTGCAGATTCGACATCCCACCGCGACTTAATGCGCTCGATTTCGGAAGCGACCGCATCAGGTCCCGCATCCCAAATCGCATTATCGATTAAGGCTACGTGTTCCTGAAGCTTCCAGTCGATTGGTGTTCCTTCTAAAAACCCCGAGTACCAGTCCGACCAGAAATTCCATGCATCACCTGCATTGGAGAAACTGTCCAAGAAGTAGATAATTGTGTGATGTGGCGCAGCGGTGAAATCGCTTGTGTTTTCAGGCGAGAAAAGAGACTTCTGAAACATTGATAAAGATTTATCAGTGCTGAGGTCTTCACGAAGTTCAAAGGTATAGTCGACGAACAAGTCTCTGGTTGCCGCTTCCATATCCTCCGGCTTTAAGTCCGCCGAAGAAAGGAAGTCGCGTAGTGAGGTGGGGGTCGGTTCGAATGCATCAAAAAAGGTCAGTGTTCCATCAAATTGGCCTATAGCTGCCTCTGATGCGCTCAGGGCCGCTAGATGTCCTTCCTCAGCGGCTCTCTGCAAGGCTTCAGTTCTTTTCCCTAAATGCACCCAATTGAAGCGCTTCTGCGACCTGTCAAGGCACTGACATACAACTGCACAGCAGATTGCAACCCGAAAGCAATGCAATGCGAATATCGCGCCTTGGCCCTGTAGCCATACAGCATCCGATTGTTTTTCCCATTCTTCGGGCTGGGTTAGCGCGAGCAGATTACGAAGATAAATGCGAACGGCGGCCTTACGAAGCGCATGGTCTGTAGCGCCATCCAATATCTCTCTTAGATGTGTGTCGAATTGTTCAGAAATATCAGTCACGGATCGCAAACTCATGTAGATGACAAAAACCCAAAGCTAGTCACTCGGGGCATTGACCCCTTTAATAAAACAAATCATATCCCCAACCCATGACAGACCTCGCTCATATCCGCAATTTCTCCATCGTCGCGCATATCGACCATGGTAAATCCACCCTTGCTGACCGGCTCATCCAAGAGACCGGAACGGTCAAGGATCGCGACATGAAGGAACAGCTGCTCGACAGCATGGATATCGAGCGCGAGCGTGGCATCACCATCAAGGCGAACACGGTCCGTATCGACTATACCGCCGATAATGGCGAGCAATATGTGCTGAACCTGATCGACACCCCCGGCCACGTGGACTTTGCTTATGAGGTCTCGCGGTCCATGCGCGCGGTTGAGGGGTCTCTGCTGGTCGTCGACTCGACCCAAGGGGTCGAGGCGCAGACGCTGGCGAATGTCTATCAAGCCATCGATGCCGACCACGAAATCGTACCGGTGCTGAACAAGATCGACCTGCCCGCGTCGGATTGTGACCGCGTGGCCGAACAGATCGAGGACGTGATCGGTATCGACGCGACCGACGCCATTCAGGTCTCGGCCAAGACGGGGCAGGGCATCCACGAGACGCTTGAGGCCATCGTGCAGCAACTGCCCGCGCCGCAGGGCAATCTCGACGCGCCGCTCAAGGCGATGCTGGTGGATTCGTGGTACGACGCCTATCTCGGCGTCATCGTTCTGGTCCGTATCATGGACGGCACGCTGAAAAAGGGCATGCGGGTCAAGTTCATGTCGAACGGCACCCTGCACCATGTGGACCGCGTCGGCGTCTTCCGCCCTGAAATGGAGATGGTTGACAGCCTCGGCCCCGGTGAGATCGGCTTCCTGACCGCTTCGATTAAACAGGTCCGCGACACCCGCGTCGGCGACACCATCACTAATGACCGCAACGGGACCGAGGATGCGCTGGACGGCTTCAAACCCGCGCAGCCGGTGGTGTTCTGCGGCCTCTTCCCTGTCGACAGTTCCGAATTCGAAGACCTGCGCGACGCGATTGACAAATTGGCCCTGAACGACGCCAGCTTCAGCTTTGAAATGGAAACCTCGGCAGCACTTGGCTTTGGCTTCCGCTGCGGCTTCCTTGGCCTTCTGCACCTTGAGGTCATCCGCGACCGCATCGAACGCGAATATGATATCGAGCTCATCACCACCGCCCCGTCGGTGATCTATCACGTCTACATGAAAGACGGTGAGATGATCGAGCTGCACAACCCCGCCGACATGCCCGACCCCTCGAAGGTCGACCATATCGAAGAACCGCGCATCAAGGCGACCATTCTGGTGCCGGATGAATACCTCGGTGACGTGCTGAAACTGTGTCAGGACCGCCGCGGCATCCAGCTGGACCTGACCTATGCGGGCAGCCGCGCCATGGTCGTCTATGACCTGCCGCTGAACGAGGTTGTCTTTGATTTCTACGACCGCCTGAAATCGGTGACCAAGGGCTATGCCTCGTTCGACTACCAGATGACCGGTTATACCGAGGATAATCTGGTCAAGATGTCGGTGCTTGTGAATGACGAGCCGGTCGACGCGTTGTCGACCATGGTTCACCGCGACCGGGCCGAGATGCGGGGCCGGGCGATGTGCGAAAAGCTCAAGGACCTGATCCCGCGCCACATGTTCAAAATCCCGATCCAGGCCGCCATCGGAGGCAAGGTCATCGCCCGCGAGACCCTCTCGGCCCTGCGCAAGGACGTGACTGCGAAGTGTTATGGCGGAGATGCGACGCGGAAACGCAAACTGCTGGACAAGCAGAAGGCGGGTAAGAAGAAGATGCGCCAGTTCGGGAAGGTAGATATCCCGCAGGAGGCGTTTATTTCTGCGTTGAAGATGGACAGCTAAGGCTGTCCATATTCTCCCCTCCAACTTGACTGCTTCTATGCGGCTTCTGGATCTGCGTCGGACTGCCCGAGGTCGGCGAGTTCGCTCCAGACCGCTTCTGGAATATCCCAATCAGCCCATTCAAACGTCTGTTCCACATGCTGTGGCCAGGTCACTCCGCAAACGGTTGAAGCAATGTTCGCGTCTTTCAGTGAGAACTGAAGGGCTAGCGCACCCATGGGCACATCATAGCGGGCACAGATTTCCTCGACCGCACGCACAGGAGCAAGCATTTCTTCTGTTGCTGGCCGGTAGACGTAGAAATGGTGGATTGCGCTGCCTTTGGCTAGGATGCCGCCCGCGTAAGGCGCTGCATTTAACACAGTAACGCCCTTCGAGTTGGCCAGTTCGATCAAAGGTGCCGCGTTCATGTTTACAAGCGTGTGTCGGTTGTGAGTCATCACAACGTCGAAACCCCGGTCATGCAACATCGGCATCAGCACATCCAAGCGCCCTCCCGCCAGACCAACGGCGCTCGCAATTCCTTCTTCTTTAATCTTAAATAGCTCATCCAGCGCACCTCCGCTGCGGGTGATCTCATTAACATCTCCAGCGTATTCCGGGTCGTGTAGATGAAGGATGTCTACTCGGTCTACGCCGAGCGCTTTGAGGCTCTGTTCGAAGGAGCGCCGTACTTGGGTGGCGTCGAAAACGCTCGTTTCCATGTCACGGTCCACTTTTGTGGACAGAACGCAGCCTTCCGGCCGGCCACCGAGTTCACGGATGACACTCCCGATGCGCTCCTCGCTTCGCCCCAGTGCATAGCCTCGGGCGGTGTCGACAAACGCGTCGCTACGGGCAAGTATGGTACGCAAGGTGTCTCGCGTCCTTTCCTCATCAACTTCGTAACCATAAATCTGTGGAATGCTGCCTATTCCGGTTGATCCAAAGCCAATTCGTGGGATTCGTACTCCGGTCCGGCCTATTTCGCAAAGTTTTGTCATTCCATCCCCCCTCTTCAGAAAAATGACATATGAATAATTGAATTTACAGCAAGTCAGCCATTTTCTGCAAGTTAGGGGCGCAAAAAAGCATTGCCGAAAAACGGGTAGGGGACTTGATACAGTGACCCTCCTCACAGCCTGACTAAGCCCATCTGCGACAGTTGACCCGACGGTTACCTCAGCAGGAGGCTCTTGCGTCCATTTCGCTGGTTCACCTGATCGCTTTCCGATCGGCAGGCCTCTGTTCCAGCGTAATGATCGCAATGATGTTCTGGTGAAAAAGCTCAGGGATTGGTCTTGTCATGGTTGGAACGGCATTGGCATTTGCTTGATTACGACGCGCAGTCTGACCCAGATCAAGGACCACTCCCAGCCTCGGTTCTAGGGTCCGCACAAACAGACTGAATAAACGAGGCCGCTATGTCGCCCCTGACACTGATCATTCACATCTTCCTTGGTTCCACCATTGCCGGGTCCGCCGTGATTGCGGTTCTGGTCATGGGATATTCGTCTTGGACGTCCATCCTGATCGCTGCGGTTGCGGGCTTTGTGGCGGCGTTCCCGGTTTCGTTTCTGGTGGCTCGCAAGCTCGAAGGGTGAGCGCCCCAAAGGCCAACTGAAATACGCGGTCTGAGCGCCTGATTTAGACGCTCAGATTGGAATATGTTAGTATGAGCGCGGGGGCCGCGTTCAGGCGGTTTTATTTTTACATGCTTGCAACGCCAAACCCTCAGAAATGAGAGGTTATAATGCACAAGTTTTTTACGACGACCGCAACCACAGTCCTGACCCTTGGCCTGTCCGCAGGCTTGGTGTGGGCCGAGACGTTTGACGGAACATCCAAGGGGATGGGCGTCAACAATAATGCGGTTTATGGCATCTCGGATGGGAATGCGGTGGTCAAAACCCAAACGGATTATGAAAGCTTTGAGGTCGAGTCCGGGCACCCTCTGGAGGGGGCGTCGGGCACGTGTTTCGGCGCGTTGCTGATCAACGGGGCCGGGGTCTCGGGCACCGGAAATTGCGTGTTTGACACCGCCGCCGGGGAAAAGGCGGTGATGACTTGGACCGCCACCGGGTTTGGCGAGGGCGGCGCTTTGGCCGGGGACTGGACCGTTTCGGGCGGCTCGGGCAATTGGGCAAGTGCAACGGGTGGCGGCACGTTCTCATCCCTCACCGATCCCGATACCAATAAATTCGTCAACACGATTAATGGTAGTATCACTGTCGACTAAGTGTGGACCGACTAAAGGGCAGGGCGCGCGGGTCCGCACGTGACCCGCGCGTCTGTTACAAGACGTCGGCCGACAAAGTGTGCCCTCTGTTGGGCCAGCACCTGACCGATTTTAGTGAGAGCGGGCGTCCAACCCGGCGATGACCGCCTGAAACCCTTTGGGGTCCGCCTGTTCGAGCTTGCGCAGGGCCTCTTGGGCCTGCTCCCGCAGGGCGTCCTTGCACTCGGCCTTGATCGTGTCCACCTGGTCGACCAGCGTATCGATATCTTCGAGCTTGACCTTCGTGGCCTCGGCCAGCGTTTGCAGTGCATCCAGCACTTTGCCCAGCTGTTTACCATAGCTTGCCACCTCGTGCTGCACCCTGTGTTCAATCTCGGGCACGCCGCGCACGCTTATGGTGGGTTCGATATCCTGCTGCACATCCCCACTCAGCGGAAAGCGGAACTCGGGGGACCAGACCGAAAACGGACCAAACATGTCAAAATCTCCTGATAGTAAATAAATCTGAGTTTCCGCCGCAGTGCAGCATTGAGTCAAGCCACAAGGCTGGATCGCTCGTTTCCTAAGGTATCACTGAACGCTTCATGAAGTTTCCCTTAAGTAAGTTGCAAACGGCTTTTCCGCTTCCAATCTGTTCAGCAGGCCAAGAACGGCCCCGAATTTTGGAGGAGAGAGCCAATGACCAGATTCATGACTGCCGGAGCAGCCGCTCTGGCCACGACCCTCACCCTTGGAACGGCCGCTCTGGCCGATACGCCTGACCTGCGCGGTACATGGCATGGGTCGTACACCACTGTTTCTCCAACGCATTATCACAGCGGCGACCAACCTCGGTTCAATCAGGCCGAGTGGATGCTGGATGTTCAGATGCAGGACGGCAATGTCTTTTGGGGCCCCAGCAAGTGGCGTCGCGACGGTGACACCGATTGGACCGAATACGAAGCCACCGGAACGGTCAGTCTGGATGGATCCGGCACGATCGGAATCGTTGAGACCGCCCCACAGATCATCGGTGCAAACGCTTTGATCGATGCCAAGTACGAAGACGGTAAGATTTATGCGGATTTCCGTAGCCTACGTAATGGAACAACCTACAGCACTGTTCTGGAACGTCAGGTGAACTGAAGCGACTTCGGCCTGGCCGGGCTGTAGGGGGTACTGTCTGCGAATTAAACGCAGCGCGTAGTAGGTAATCCCGGTCAGGTCGGAGCGCTTCTCAAAAGCGGAACCGGTGTCTCCGATGGGAGGGGACGGGGTCGGGCGGTCTCATCATTGCCCGCGACAGGGTTCAGAGAAACCCATGCCGGACAGCGGCGTTCCCCGGAATGTGGCCTTTGGACTTCGCGAACCTTCAGCGCGGTGTTGTTGGCAACATACAGGTTCGTCCGACCCATGTTCTGTTTTCTGGAAATTAGACCGCGCGATTCGAAAAATATGGTGCTTGCAAGGCGGCGACTACGCCAGTGTTTGCTAATTATCGATGCCTAGGGCATTTCGCACTTGCAGAAATCCTGCGAAACTCGACTTTTTTAAGCGATTTTGACTTTTCCGGCATCAAGCTCTCGTGGCTCCACAGTTTCCAGAGTTATCCACAAAACTTTCCCGCTGGATATCAACACGTTATCCCCGGCTAATTTTCATGCTGCAGTGCTATTTTCTTGCCCAACAGAAACCTCAGTGCGACAGTTTGTATACCGCAACGGTTCTTAGGAACTAGGGTGGGGCGCAAAGGCCAGGGGGTCAGGCGGCAATGGCAGGTTCCAGAACTTGTATTACGCTGAAAAGACTTACCGGTGGATGTTCAGCTGAACTGGATCTTGTGTCTGGATCAGCGGATCAACCTCTCAGAAGGCTGGCGCGCGCTGTTTAACGCCGTTTGGCGCGAAACAGCAGCTTTGATCTCTTAGGGGATCGGGGCAACTGGCTCGGAGCGTCTTTTGATGTTTCGACCCTGCAAGGCGTCAGGAGTATCCGAAAGGATACGTGCATGGACCATGTCTGCGCACCTGACGCCTTTTCCTTTTACGGGTTTAAGACTGAAACGGACTGCCACTCGACCTCTCAGCTGAAATGAAACGAGGTTCTTGTCTTCTGACAAGAACCCCGTCTTTGCGTCAGTGATAAACCACTTGCGGGCGCAAGTTCTGTGAAACTAATACGCCCGACTTAGGTTTAAATATTTTCTTGAACGTCTGTGGCCGCATCCTGAATTGCGTCACCCGCATTCTCAATATCTTTTCCAGCGCCCTTAGCGGTTTCACAGGCGGTTAAGGTGAAGAGGGCGAGCCCAACCAGAATTACACGGATCATTGGCGTCTCCATTTAAATTAGCCATCTATTTCGTAGCAGCTTTATCCGATTGTCACCAGAGTCTTAAGGACAGCATTCAGCCTTGCGGATCAGCTGAATGAGCAGGGTGCTTGCACCAACGGCAACAAAAACGCTCGAACACATCGTGAAGGGTTAACGTATCAGCCTTTCGCGTCACGACAGAACATGTCGTACACCAATTCAAGCATGCGGCGCGGGCGGTCATCTGCCAGACGATAATAGATTGCCTTACCTTCGCGGCGCGGCGTCACCAAACCTTCCAGACGCAAGCGTGACAATTGCTGGGACACGGCGGCCTGACGGGCTGACAAAAGCTCTTCCAACTCTGTGACGGATTTTTCCCCGGAAACAAGATGGCACAGGATCATCAGTCGGCCTTCGTGGCTGATGGCTTTGAGGAAATTTGACGCCTGAGTCGCGTTTTCAAGCATCTTTTCGTCAACAATCTTATCGAAAGATTCAGGAGGCATATCTTGCGAGAGCTGGGGAAGGGCCATCGTGTGTTTCCTTGTTTGCCCGTTTGTCGGGCGAAGACTGGTGTGAGTGGCGTCGCTGATGCGATGTACCTAGATACCTATTTTGATCACGTATTTCCATATGCAAGGATCAAAATTAAGTGATGTGATAACAGATTTTTTTGCTCGCGCTTGAATGTGCCTATCGAACAGGCAGTTCCGAACCATAAAACAAGGTTGCTCAGAGCGAAGTATCCGGCACCCCCCTTGCAGCCCCTCGGTGGCGACACTAAGACTCGGGTAACGTTTCTTGGGGTAGTGTCCCGATCCTTAGCAAAGCAGGCAGGTTCAGAATGTTCGATCCAGTTGATACCTATATGAATACGCTCGTCCCGATGGTGGTCGAACAGACCAGCCGGGGTGAACGCGCCTACGATATTTTCTCGCGCCTTCTGAAAGAGCGGATCATTTTTATCAACGGCCCGATCCACGATGGGATGAGTCATCTGGTTGTTGCCCAGTTGCTGCATCTTGAGGCTGAAAACCCGAGCAAAGAGATCTCGATCTACATCAACTCGCCGGGTGGTGTTGTGACAAGCGGTTTGTCGATTTACGACACAATGCAGTATATCAAGCCGAAATGTTCAACATTAGTCATCGGTCAGGCGGCCTCGATGGGGTCGGTTTTGCTGGCCGGTGGTGAGAAAGGGATGCGCTTTTCGCTGCCCAACAGCCGGATCATGGTGCACCAGCCCAGCGGCGGCTATCAGGGTCAGGCGAGCGACATCATGATTCACGCCGCCGAGACGCAGAAATTGAAAGATCGCCTTTATGATATTTACGTTCGTCATACCGGCCAAACCAAAAAGGCGGTTGAAAAAGCGCTGGATCGTGACAACTTCATGAGCCCAGAAGAGGCAAAGGAGTGGGGTCACATCGACGAAATCGTCGAAAACCGCGCCAAATTAGATGGTGACGAGGCCTGAGTTTAAGTCCCCGTGCCGATGGCGCGGGGCGCATTTTGAGATTGTAGCCGACTTTGTGCTGGCCTAAGCTGCAGCAACAAGCGGCAAGCGCGGTCCAAAGCGGGCCGCTAGGACGAAGCCCGAAAGGTAGAACATGGCGACGAATTCAGGCGGCGACAGCAAAAATACGCTCTACTGTAGCTTCTGCGGCAAGAGCCAGCATGAGGTACGCAAGCTTATTGCTGGTCCGACCGTGTTTATCTGTGATGAATGCGTCGAACTCTGCATGGATATCATCCGCGAAGAGACCAAAGCCAGTGGGCTGAAATCCTCGGACGGAGTGCCGACGCCCAAGGATATCTGCGAGGTTCTGGACGACTATGTGATTGGTCAGGCCACAGCCAAACGGGTTTTGTCAGTGGCGGTTCACAACCACTACAAGCGTCTGAATCACGCCCAGAAAGCTGGCAGCGATATTGAGCTTGCGAAGTCCAACATCCTGCTGATCGGCCCCACTGGCTGCGGCAAGACACTGTTGGCGCAGACATTGGCGCGCATTTTGGATGTGCCATTTACAATGGCCGATGCGACCACGCTGACCGAAGCAGGGTATGTTGGCGAGGATGTTGAAAACATCATCCTCAAACTGTTGCAGGCTAGCGAATACAACGTCGAACGTGCGCAGCGCGGCATCGTTTATATCGACGAGGTCGACAAGATCACGCGCAAGTCAGAAAACCCATCAATCACACGTGACGTGTCGGGTGAGGGCGTACAGCAGGCGCTGCTGAAACTGATGGAAGGCACGGTAGCTAGCGTTCCGCCGCAAGGCGGTCGCAAGCATCCTCAGCAGGAGTTCCTGCAGGTGGACACCACCAATATCCTGTTCATCTGCGGTGGTGCGTTTGCGGGTCTCGACAAGATCATCGCACAACGCGGCAAGGGCTCGGCCATGGGCTTTGGGGCCGATGTGCGCGACAATGACGAACGCGGCGTGGGTGAGATATTTAAGGATCTGGAACCCGAAGACCTGCTGAAATTCGGTTTGATCCCGGAATTTGTTGGTCGTCTGCCAGTACTGGCGACGCTGGAAGATCTGGATGAGGACGCGCTGGTTACCATCCTGACCAAACCAAAGAACGCGTTGGTCAAGCAATACCAGCGCCTGTTCGAGCTTGAAGACGCCGAATTGGCCTTTACAGACGATGCGCTTAAGGCAATTGCCAAGAAGGCAATCGAACGGAAGACCGGTGCACGTGGGCTGCGTTCGATCCTCGAAGATATCCTGCTGGATACGATGTTCGAACTGCCTGGCATGAAAAATGTGACTGAGGTTGTGGTGAACGAAGAAGCAGTGTCATCGGACAAACAACCATTGATCATCTACGCTGACGCAGCGGAGTCTGCCTCGGCCGGATAAGACGGAAACGAATTAACACATACGGCGCGGCAATCACCGCGCCGTTTTCTTATGGGGGTACCATGAAGATTAGGCGCATCTCATCAGGTGGAGAATACGAGGCTAAGGTAGGTTACTGCCGAGCTGTCGTTGCAAATGGATTTGTCTTCGTTGCTGGAACCTGTGCACAGGGTGATGATGTGCCAAATGATATTGTCGGTCAGTGTAAATCAGCTCTTGAGGCTATTGAGAAAGCGCTGGCCGAAGCTGGAACAAACTTCGCGCATGTGGTCCGAGTAAACTATTACCTTCCGAAAATGAGCGAGTTTGAATTGTGCTATCCGCTGTTGGTCGAGGCGTTTGGCGCCAATCCGCCTGCAGCGACAGTAACCGAATGTAACCTTATAACCCCTGAAGACCTTATCGAAATTGAAGTAACCGCAGTATTGCCACAACAGTAGGTGAGACCCTTGTGACACTGGACCTTGGCGAGCCTTTGGTCCATATCTGCGGGGATAGAAATGTCGGAGGCAGCCGATGGGTATTTTGAACAGTCTATTGCGGGCCGTAACCTGGTGGAACGGGGCAACTCTCAACACGCAGATTTACACTGCGCGTAAGGGTATGAAAGTCGGTGAAGACAACGAAGGCAATGTGTTCTATCGCAACGCGGATGACAGCAAACGATGGGTGATTTTCAACGGCGAGGCCGAGGCCAGCCGTATTGACCCGGATTGGCATGGGTGGCTGCATCGCACTTGGGATGAGCCGCCGACCGACAAACCGTTGCAGCATAAATCCTGGGAAAAGCCACATCAGGAAAACCTGACCGGCACCGCATTGGCGTATACCCCGGCGGGTTCATTGCGCCGACAGGAACCGGTCGATCGCACTGATTACGAGGCCTGGAGCCCGGAATAAACGAGGCAAGTAATGTCGACTTACAATGTGACCGAAGTTCTTGTCGGTGGTGCCGTTTTGGCGTGCGCTGTAGCTTTTGGCGTCTATGCAAGCCAATCTACTGGTTTGTCTCAAGGCGGTACGGGCTATCAGCTAGAGGCCTCATTCCGTTCGCTTGAAGGTGTGGGGGTAGGCACGGATGTACGTCTGGCCGGTGTCAAGATCGGTACAGTGACGGGCGTGGACCTGAACCCAGACACCTATCGTGCTGATACGACGTTTACGATCCGCGACGGCATTCTGGTGCCAGATGACAGCGCCATCGTGATTTCTTCAGAAGGGCTGCTTGGCGGTAACTTCGTCGAAGTGATGCCGGGTGGTTCACCTTTCTATTTTGAACCCGGCGATCAGGTTGAAGACACGCAAGGCGCGGTTAGCTTGATCTCATTGCTTGTCAAGTTCGTTGCAGGGGACGGCGGCGAATGAAGCGAGTTGCCCTAATCCTCGCGCTGCTGGCAGCCACGAGCGCCAGTGCGCAACAAAAGGTTCAGTCCGGTCCCGGAGCGATCCTGCGGGGGTTGGACAAGGTCAACGGTCAGACAGTTGATGTCGAAATGAAAAGCGGTCAGAGTGGCGAGATTTTTGGGCTGGACGTTGCCTTGGGAGATTGCCGTTATCCGCCGGAGAACCCAACAGGGGATGCGTTTGCTTACCTGACGATTTGGGAAAAAGGAAAGTCGGATCAATTATTTGATGGGTGGATGATCGCCACGTCGCCAGCGCTGAACGCGTTGGATCATGCCCGCTACGACGTTTGGGTAATCCGTTGTATCACGCCCTCTGCTGACTGAGCCAATGGCGCGGTGAAGTCTGCACTGGCGTTGATCGCCTCTTCCAACTCTTGTCTGTATTGCGCGCGCGGAATTTCGATTGCGCCTAAGGATGCCAAGTGCGCGGTCAAGAACTGTGTATCGAACAATAAAAAACCGGTTTGGCGCAGTCGGTCTACTAGGTAAGCAAGCGCAATTTTTGACGCATCCGTGCGGCGCGAAAACATGCTTTCGCCAAAGAATGCGGCCCCAAGAGAGACACCGTAAATTCCCCCCACCAATTGATCCTTTTCCCAGATCTCTAATGAGTGCGCGTTACCAGAGCGATGGATTTGTAAGTATAAATCGCGCAATTCTGCGTTGATCCAGGTGTCGGCACGATCTGCGCAGCCATCGACTACGCCAGAGAAGTCTTGATTGATGGTTACAGAAAATCCGCATTTGCGGATGCGCCGCGCAAGGCTTCGCGAGACATGGAAACCATCCAGTGGGAAAACGCCGCGAAACTTGGGATCAACCCAGAACAGCTCCGAGGCCTCGCGGTGCTCGGCCATTGGGAAAATGCCGATTGAATAGCCGTGAAGTAACAGTTCCGGAGAAATACTCATGCAGAATGCTCAAAGGACGAAAGGTAAAAACCCTTCGCCCCCAGTGTGTTACTCGTCCATGTTTTCCGCAAGCCAGTGTTCCAGCCAGTGGATGTTGTAATCGCCGCTGTGAATGTCGGGTTCCTGCAGCAGCGCGTGGAACAGAGGCACGGTCGTGTCGATGCCATCTACGATCAACTCACCCAGCGCGCGTTCCAGTCGCGCTAGCGCTTCTGCTCGGTCGCGGCCTTGTACGATCAGCTTGGCAATCAGCGAGTCGTAATAGGGTGGGATCGAATACCCGTCATAAAGCGCCGAATCCATTCGTACGCCCAGACCGCCAGGCGCATGGTAGGCCGTGATCTTGCCGGGGCAGGGCGAGAAGTTGGGCAGCTTTTCAGCGTTGATCCGAACCTCAATGGCGTGGCCGTTGATTTCCAGATCGTCCTGACCGAACGACATCGGCTCTCCGGCGGCAACGCGGATTTGTTCGCGCACCAGATCGACGCCAAAGATGCCCTCGGTGACAGGGTGTTCCACCTGCAGGCGGGTATTCATCTCGATGAAATAGAACTCGCCGTTTTCGTACAGAAACTCGATGGTGCCCGCGCCGATATAGTTGATCTTAGCCACGGCATCCGCGCAGACCTTACCGATCTTGGCACGCTCTTCCGGAGTGATGGCAGGACCGGGGGCTTCTTCGAATACTTTCTGGTGGCGACGTTGCAGTGAACAGTCGCGTTCGCCCAAGTGCACGGCTTTGCCTTTGCCGTCGCCAAACACCTGAATCTCGATATGGCGCGGCGTGGTCAGGTATTTCTCAATGTAGACCTCACCATTACCAAAGGCGGCCTTGCCTTCGGCACGCGCAGTCATGAAGGCGCTTTCCATCTCATCGGCGCTCTGCGCGACTTTCATACCGCGTCCGCCGCCGCCGGCAGTGGCTTTGATGATGACGGGATAGCCGAATTCCTCACCAATTTTCTTGGCTGTTGCCAGATCGGGAACACCGCCATCCGAACCCGGAACACAAGGCACACCAAGTTGCTTCATTGTGTCTTTGGCGGTGATTTTGTCGCCCATGATGCGGATATGTTCCGCGGTGGGGCCAATGAAGGTGATGCCGTGGTCTTCGACGATTTGAACAAACTCGGCATTCTCGGACAGGAAGCCATAACCGGGGTGGATCGCTTGCGCGCCGGTGATTTCACAGGCCGAGATAATCGCGGGTACTGACAGATAACTTTGCGGGCTGGGTGGCGGGCCGATACACACCGATTCGTCCGCCATGCGCACATGCATCGCGTCGCTGTCGGCGGTCGAATGCACGGCGACCGTCTTAATCCCCATCTCGCGCGCGGCGCGGATGACGCGCAGGGCGATCTCGCCTCGGTTGGCAATCAGGATCTTGTCGAACATGGGCCCGCCTTACTCAACGATGACCAGAGGGGTGCCGAATTCCACAGCATCGCCGTCGCCGACCAGAATACGCTTGATGGTGCCCGATTTTGGTGCGTGGATGTGGTTCATGGTTTTCATAGCTTCGACGATCAGCAGCGTGTCGCCTTCCGAAACAGAGGCGCCAACCGAAATGAACGCAGGCGCGCCTGGCTCCGGTTGCATATAGACGGTTCCAACCATAGGCGAGGTCACCGCGCCGGGATGGCTTGCCGGGTCTTCCTGCACGGCGGGTGCTTCCGCAGCAGCCGGGGCTGGAGCGGCAGCAGGAGCAGCGGCAGGTGCTGCAGCAGCCGGAACAGCGACTTGAACCGGAGCGGCTGCGGCCGGGGTCATGCGGCTAACGCGTACGTTTAGGCTGTCTTCTTCGCCGTATTCGCGTTTTACCTGCAGTTCGGTCAGGTCGTTTTCGCGCAGCAATTCAGCCAGTGCCTTGATGAATGCCACATCCGCTTCGTGTTTGGTGTCTGTCATGAGTGTCCTCGACGGTTCCCCTTTGGCCCGTCTGTTCCTGCGGGCTTTGGTCTGATTACGCAGCGTTATAAGCCAAGCGTACGGTCATGAAAAGCGCAGTCTCGGCATGTCAGACGGCGGTTTTATTCAACAGTTCAGGTGGGGAAAAGGGTTACAGCGGCATTCCGGACAGCTTCGCTACCAATTCGGGCAGTTTACGGGCTGCGAATTTCTCTAGCAGCCGGGCGCGGTAGGCCTCGATTGTGCGATAACTCAAGCCCAGTTCCATTCCAATTTCCTTTGCGGACAAACCACGGCAGGACAAGATAGCAACTTCGCGTTCACGAGCGGTGAGTTCGACCAGTGGGCGTTCTTCCGAAATGTCCGAAAAGCTCCAGATTCCATGGCGAAATGGATCATCCGGTGTTAGCGATCGCCCCCTGGCACGGCACCAGAACAGATCGCTGTTACGGCGACGCATGACGCGCTCGTCTGTGTAATATCCGGTGTCTCGCATAACTTGCAGGCTGCGCTCGCCGATACGTTCCCAGTCGGCAACGGACGGATAAAGATGCAGAAGCGGCATGTTGCGGTAGTCCGCAGCTTCGCCACCGAACGTCCGGGCGAACTGCAAATTGCAGCGCCGGATGATCCGGTTTTCCAACTCGACAAGACCGATTGGCGCATATTCAAACGCAGGGTCGCTCATTCGGCTATCGTGCCGGGAATTCAGCGAAATTAGAAGGGGCAGCACGTAGTTTTTGGATTTGGCGGCTTGATCGTCTTTGCCGCAGTGCTGTTAATTTTGTAAAGGGTCTATGAAAATTTACGCTTAACCAATAGAAATATATCAAGACTTTTGAAAATCATGCACAAGCATGAATGAATGGTTTCGCTTTGGGAGGGGCGAGGGCATGCGCGATACGCTGACAGGCAGCCGGATTCGAGAAAGGCGTCAGATCGCAGGTCTGCGGCAGGCGAAACTAGCCAACCAGGTGGGGATTTCAGCCTCTTATCTGAACTTGATCGAGCACAACCGCCGCAGGATTGGTGGCAAATTGCTGGTCGATATCGCGTCAGCTTTGATGGTTGAACCATCTGTACTGACGCAGGGGATCGAGGCCACACTGATCTCGGCGCTGCGCGAGGCTGCCGCGGATGCTGTTGGGCAAGAGGCCGAACTGGACGGGTTGGAAGAATTTGCCAGCCGGTTCCCTGGGTGGGCAGGCGTTCTGGCGCAAATGCACCGCCGCGTCGTGTCGTTGGAGCGTACGGTTGAAACCTTGTCTGACAGGCTGACCCATGACCCGCACCTGGCCGCTTCGATGCATGAGGTCCTGTCGACCGCTGCCGCGATTCGCTCGACCGCTGCAATTTTGGCCGACACGCAAGAGATCGAGCCGGAATGGCAGGATCGGTTTCATAACAACTTGCATCAAGATGCCGAACGGTTGGCCGAGAGTTCGAAGTCGTTGGTTGCCTATCTGGATGAAAGTGATTCTGCGGGCGATCATCGCGGCGTGCCGCTGGAAGACGTCGAGGCCTTTTTCGGTGCCAATGGACACCATTTCCCGCATATTGAACAGGGCGGTGATGAAGCCGAGATTGACCTAAGTGACCTGGATTCGACCGCCGCAAAATCGTTAACCCGGGATTTTTTAGGTATCTATGCCGCGGATGCTCGTGCGGTTCCTATCGAAGAGTTACAGGCCGCACTTGCCGAAACCCCTTCGAATCCACTGCAATTGGCTTCACAGTTTTCTGTGGATGTCGCGACAGTGCTGCGCAGGCTCGCCGCGTTACCAGATGGGTATTTGGGGCGGCCAACCGGTCTGGTGGTTTGTGATGCGTCTGGCAGTATTTTGTTCAGCAAACCAGTGCCCGGTTTTGCGATGCCGCGCTTTGGCGAGGCTTGTCCACTGTGGCCGGTGTTTCAGGCGCTGAACCGGCCTTTGGTTCCAATCCGCCAAAGGGTAGTGCAGCTTGGGCGAACAGCCGCGGTTTTTGACTGTTACGCCTATGCATGGCCTCAAACCATCTCAGGCTATGATCAGGGACCGGTTTACCGCTCGGTCATGCTGGTGCAGTCGATAGAAGATGTCGCACAGGACGAACAGGCTGTTGCAAGGGTCGGTCCCAGTTGTCGGGTCTGCCCCAACACGGACTGTACGTCGCGGCGCGAGCCTTCGATTTTGAGCGAAGGTTTTTGACAGTTTCCTGACACTGCGCGTAAGCTGGCGTAGACAGGTCTGCCAGTCTACGACCTGTCACGGGGAGGACAGACAATCATGAGCCGTAAGGTTCTGTTAATTGAGGATGAGCCGAACATTGCCGAGGCCATTCGTTTCCTGTTGACGCGCGAGGGTTGGCAGGTCGAAACTCATGCCGAAGGCACGGACGCGCTGCAGATCATTCAGGGTGCGAATCCTGACTTGGTTATTCTGGACGTGATGTTGCCGGGTAAAAGTGGAATGGAGATTCTGCGGGATTTGCGCGAGCTGGAAGATATGCGCGGTCTGCCGGTTCTTATGTTGACCGCGCGCGGCCAGTCCCGCGATCGCGAAATGGCCGAGAACGCCGGAGTTAGTCGGTTCATGACCAAGCCATTTTCAAACACCGAGATGCTGACGGCAGTGCGCGATCTGCATGCGCAAGCGACGCAGTCATGAGTTCGGGCGAAGACCTACCAGCTTCTGGTGCTAGGCCTTCGCTTTTCCTAGAGCGACAGAGTTATCGTCGCCGCAGGTTGTCCGACGCTGCGCGGTTACTACCCATTATGGGAGCAGCGCTGCTGGCGATCCCTCTACTTTGGCCAGACACTCAGAGCGATCAAGAAGGGGTAACCCTGTCATCTGCGATCTTTTATATTTTTACTTGTTGGGCGGTCTTGATTGTAGCCAGCCTGCTGTTTGGTTTCGCCGCCAAACGTATGTCAGCTCAAGAAGAGTCTGATCCCGAGATGGACTGATGGCAACGCTGAACGTTCTAATTCTGGTGTGCTTGGGCTACGTGGTGCTGCTATTTGGCGTCGCGTTCGCCGCGGATCGGATGGCAGCCGCCGGTCGGGGTGCGTGGCTTCGGTCTCCGCTGATCTACACGCTTTCATTGTCTATCTATTGCACCGCTTGGACGTTCTACGGGGCTGTGGGAAACGCCGCGCGGTCTGGGCTTGAGTTCGTGACGATATATCTGGGTCCGACACTGGTGATGGTCAGTTGGTGGTGGGGGCTACGCAAGCTCGTGCGGGTCGGGCGAAGCCAGAGAGTGACGTCGATTGCCGACTTGATTTCGTCCCGTTACGGCAAGTCCAACATGCTGGCAATCTGCGTTACTATTCTGGCTGTGCTGGGCGGTACGCCTTATATCGCGTTACAGCTACAGTCTATCACTCTGTCCTTTTCGATCTTTGCCGAAGCGGACCCTTCAGGCCTCTACCGTGAAGGTTCAAGTGTGTTCTGGGTGGCTGCAGGCCTCGCCGTGTTTGCCATTCTTTTCGGCACACGCAATCTAGACGCCAACGAGCGCCATCACGGTGTCGTAACGGCCATCGCGTTGGAGTCGGTGGTCAAGCTGTTCGCTCTGCTTGCAGTAGGCGCTTTTGTTGTGTGGGGTGTTGCGGGGGGTGTCGGCCCTATGATGGACCGCATTGACGCGTCAGAAATTGGTCAGTGGAACGTGGATGCCGGGCGGTGGACCACATTTATATTCTTGTCCGCGGCAGCGTTTGTCTGTTTGCCGCGCATGTTTCAGGTCATGGTGGTCGAAAATGACGATGAAGGTCATCTGAGAACCGCTGCTTGGGCCTTCCCACTGTATCTTTTATTGATGAGCCTATTCGTGGTGCCGATCGCCGTGGTCGGTCTGGACTTGCTGCCGGAAGGATCGAATCCTGACTTGTTCGTGCTGACGGTACCGCTTTCGCAGGGCAACGACGGGTTAGCGATGTTGTCCTTCATTGGTGGATTTTCGTCTGCTACGTCGATGGTTATTGTCACGGCAATGGCGCTATCAACGATGGTATCGAACCACGTTGTGATGCCGATCTGGTTGAGCACTCAGGAGGGTGGTGGCTCCGTTTCCGGTGACGTGCGGAACGTTGTGCTGCTTGCACGCAGGGTGTCCATCGCGGCTATCATGGCACTGGGCTATTTTTACTATCGTTTGTCCGGAGGCGGAGCGGCTTTGGCCTCAATCGGTTTGGTGGCTTTTGCTGGTTTTTCCCAGCTTCTTCCCGCGTTGGTCGGCGGCCTGTTCTGGCGAGGAGCGACGAGAACCGGCGCGTTGGTCGGGCTGACTGTGGGCTTTCTGCTTTGGATTTACACCTTGTTGCTGCCGGGCATGGGCGGAGCTTTGATGCCTGTTACGGTCTTGCAAAACGGTCCGTTTGGCTTGGGCTGGCTTCGCCCTCAAGCCTTGTTCGGAATCGATGGGATGGACCCGATGGTGCATTCCGTAATGTGGTCGCTCTGCCTGAACACGGTTGCATTCTGCGCAGCGTCTCTGCTGAGCTTTCCCAGCCCGCTCGAACGTCTGCAAGGTGCGCAATTTGTCAATGTCTTTGACCACTCGGTCGCGCCGCGAGGCTGGACAGGTTCTGTGGCGCAGAGTGAAGACCTTATGATAATGACCCAGCGCATATTGGGAGCTGCACCAGCGCAGGAGTTCTTTCAGGCCGAAGCAGAAAAGCAGGGGGGGCGGGCCAGCCTGCCCGAACCCACACCTGCCTTTCTTGAGCGGCTGGAACGAGAACTAAGTGGTTCTGTCGGCGCTGCCGCGGCCCACGCAATGATCGGCCAGATCGTTGGAGGGTCTTCCGTTTCGGTGGAAGACCTGTTGGCAGTGGCTGATGAGTCCGCACAATTGCTGGAGTATTCAAGCCAGCTTGAGGCGAAATCGGCCGAGCTAACCAGAACTGCAGGACAGTTGCGAGAAGCCAATACGAAATTGACGCAAATCTCAGAGCAAAAAGACGGCTTCCTCAGTCAGGTCAGTCATGAATTGCGCACCCCAATGACCTCGATCCGGGCTTTTTCCGAGATCATGCGCGACACCGAAGGACTTAGCGCCGAAGAACAGACCCGCTATGCGGCGATCATTCATGACGAGGCGCTGCGTCTGACTAGATTGCTCGACGATCTTCTGGACTTGAGCGTATTGGAAAGCGGACGGGTCAGTCTGAATTTGGGTGGAGATACCCTGCGCTCAGTGCTCGACCGGGCGGTCTCCAGCGCGTTGGCCGGAACTGGCCAGACATTGACAGTTCGTCGTTCGAAATCGTCTGAACGCATTCCGCTGCAAACGGACCTGGATCGCCTTGGACAGGTCTTTATCAACTTAATTTCGAACGCGCAGAAATACTGTGACGCCGAAGAGCCAGAGTTGACGATTTCCGCGCATGACGTTGGTGGTCAGGTGGTCATAGATTTCGCAGACAATGGTAGCGGCATCCCGCCCGAGGCGCGGTCGATGGTTTTTGAGAAATTCGCGCGTGTAGGTGGCGACAAGGCAGGCGGCGCCGGGCTGGGGTTGGCGATTTGCCGCGAGATCATGCAACGGTTGGGAGGTGAGATCACCTATCTGCCGGGGCAGGGCGGGGCAGCGTTCCGCGTCCGGTTGCCGATGGCCTATAGGCAGGCCGCTCAATGATTTGGATGTAAAGACATTCGTAACCCTAGACGGTTTAGATCATTGGGTAGGCACAGCAACTAACGACGATTTCGGGCATGACGCAAACGGCCAGCGCTGCTTTGGCGCGCAAGCTTACAGCAGGACAGGAAGAGCAGGGCGATAAGCCGCGGTCAGTCCTTCGTGCGTTACGCCTTGGTTTTGCTCGGGCGGCTAGTGACGGTTTACAGCTACCCCTGTCAGTCATCGGCGTAAAACAATCAGTGGGTACCCCCGACGCGTTGGTGGACCGGATTGGTGATGATTGGCTGTTGCTGCAGTTCTTGAACGAGGATGGCGATGTCGCTGCCGCTTGCGTAGATTTGGAGGTAGCTGCCGCAGTCGTTCAGGTTCAAACGATCGGAGAAGTGGTAAGTACTTCCCCCTCTCCGCGCGCCTTCACACATACGGACGGGGCCATGGTAGCCCCTCTTGTCGTCGACGCCCTGAAACGCTCGGTCGAATTAGTGGATTCTCAGGCGGATAAGTCCAGCTTGTCGGGTTACGAATTTTCATACCGATTGGCTGATCTTCGCACGTTGTTGTTGGCATTGTCGGAGGACTTGTACCGGGTGTTCGAATTGACCGTCGAGTTGGGCAGAGGGTCGTTGCAGGGACGGATTGCAGTTTTTTTGCCCGACCGATCTGCCGATGATGAAACCGAACTAGCTGATGCTGTGGCCAGTCCAAATCTGGAGCGCGCTTCAGGAGTTTTGCGGGCCGAGTTGGATACGGCGATTTGTCGTTTGTCGCTGTCGCTTGGGACACTAACAAATCTTAGGGAAGGTGAAGTTTTACCCCTTACTGGATCAAGGTTGGATAAAATCGATGTTCTGGCAATCGACCGCAGGCGCACTGCAATTGGACGCCTAGGTCAGAGCGGTGGAATGCGCGCGATTCGTCTGAACGAATAGGCAGCGGCGTCTGCGTTGACACATTCCGACGCCCAAGAGTTTTCCGAAGCGCGGTCTGCTGCTCCGGCAACGCATGAACCCAATAGGCCCATGCCGGCGAGGGTATCGGAACGACCGCCTAGGGCAGATACCAGTGTGGTCGATGTCACCGAGTCTGATATGAATTTTACCAATTCAGATCAGATGGTTGCAGAGATTTCGCAACTTGCTGGCTTGGCGCATCCGCGCCATGAGCCAGACGACGTTGGTTAAATCATTCAACGCCGCCGCGGATTTGATCAAGAATCGGGCGCAGATTATCCAGCGCGTAACCTGCTTTATGCGTAGCATCCAAAATTTCGTCGGTGCTCATATGGTCGCATTGCCCTAATGCCCAAACCACCGAGCACCGCGTACCCGATGCACAATATGCCAGAACTGGACCGCTGCAGTTTTCTGCCAAATCTCGTTGTAAGGCTACGTTTTCAGGTGTCATGGTCTGATGCGTCAGCTCAAGAACCTCGTATTGCAGACCCGCTGCGCGCACCGCTTCTCCGATTGCGTCGGATCGCATGGTCGCCGGAACTTCAACATTCGGTCGGTTGCAGATGACCTTGACGAAACCGGCTTCGGCAATGGCTGGAACGTCCTCTACCGTGATTTGCGGCGAGACGGCATAGCGGGGGGTAATCGGGCGAATCTCCATGACATTTGCTTATGCCGCGTTGGCGGTTGTGTCCAGTTGCGCGCCCAGGATGGGTGCTGCATACATCCCTGCGATCATTGAGATCAGGAAAATGACGCCGCCAACTCCACCGTAACTTATCGAGGCGAGTGCAGGACCGGGGCACAATCCTGCAAGCCCCCAACCTACGCCGAACAAGATGGATCCCACGACCAGGCGGCGGTCAGGCTTGACCGTGGTCTTAGGTGGAAATTGCCCTCCGGCTAAGGGCTTTCGGTTGTTCGTCAATCGCCACGCAACCAACATCGGAAGGATCGCGCCACCCATCACGAAGGCCAACGTTGGGTCCCACTGTCCGAAAACGTCCAACCAACCTTGCACCTTTCTGGTGTCTGTCATGCCCGAGATCAGCAGACCAGCGCCGAACAAAGATCCTGCCAGTAGGGAAACGATCACTCGCATCAGATCCACGCCCAGACATGACGCAACGCAGCGACAGTCACTATCCCGGATGCAATATAGACGATAGTTGCAATGATACCCCGCAGGGAAAATCTCGAAATGCCACAGACACCGTGACCCGAAGTGCAACCATTGGCGATACGTGTTCCAAGCCCCACGAACAACCCGGCAAAAATCACGACCGTCAGGTTGCTGGTCAGGTGCGTCTCTGGGGCGGGTGACAGCAAGGGCCGCAACAAAACGGGTATCCCGATTAGACCAACAAGAAAACTTAGCCGTTCTAACGAGCGGTCGGTGTTGTCAACCACCCCTCCCAGAATACCACTTGCCCCCATGATGCGTCCGTTACCCAGCAAGTAGACGGCGGCACCTAGCCCAATAAGTAGGCCTCCGCCAAGACCCCAAAGCCATTCGATCTGCATGTTGTATCCTGCGTCTGGTTGCCGTCAGCAATTCAGAGTTTGTTAAGTGGGAGTTTCAGAAAAACGTCACCGTTTTCATCCACTGGCGGCATCTGGCCGGCGCGCATATTGACCTGCAAAGACGGCAGTATGAGACGCGGCATTGGCAAGGTGGCGTCCCGAGCGTCGCGCATTTCGACGAATTCTTCGACCGAACGGCCCTGTCCGATATGAACGTTCAATGCCTTTTGTTCACCGACTGTCGTTTCCCAAGCGAATTCATCGCGACCGGGTGCCTTGTAATCGTGCCCCACAAAGACACGTGTCTGATCTGGCAGCGAAAGGATTTTTTGGATTGAAGCGAACAACATCTCAGATGATCCACCCGGAAAGTCGCAGCGCGCCGTTCCGAAGTCTGGCATAAACAGAGTGTCGCCAACAAAGGCAGCATCACCGATAACGTAGGTCAGGCAGGCCGGTGTGTGTCCGGGCGTGTGCAGCACGTCACCGCGCATTTGGCCAACGTGAAAGCTGTCGCCTTCGCGGAACAAAGCGTCGAATTGACTGCCATCACGTTGAAATTCGGTGCCTTCGTTAAAGACTTTGCCAAAGGTTTCCTGCACGGCGACGATTTGATCGCCGATCCCGATTTTACCACCCAGCTTTTGTTGCAAATAGGGGGCAGCGGACAGGTGGTCGGCGTGAACGTGGCTTTCCAAAATCCATTCGACGCGTAAACCCTCTGCTTGTATGTAGTCGATTATTTGATCGGCCGATCGCGTGTCCGTTCGACCTGAGGCGTGGTCAAAATCCAAAACACTGTCGATGATAGCGCAGGCTAGCCCTTCAGGTTCCTGTGCCAAGTACGAGACCGTAAAGGTCGCGGGATCGAAGAATGCTTTTACTTTTGGAGTCATGGGACCCTCCGCCGATGATTTCATTCATATAGTGATTGTAGAATATGTTTCAATCACAGAATATGTTTCAATCAACTGTATGCGAATTGATGTCGGTCAAAGCAAGTTGGGTGTGATGTGGATAAAATTTAATCAAATAGCCCTTTCGTTGCCGAGTCGACCTAATGAACAGGCGGTTTTCCGCGCTATTGTCGGGCAATCTAAGCGGGTCTTAAAACGGTTACCTATATCAGGGTAAATGTAGGTATTTGGGAGGATCGAGATGTCATCAATCAATTTGTACTCGGAAGCCGAACAATTAGAGCAAAAGCTCAAAGGCGCATGCCTCGACACGCGTCTTGCCCTTCAACCCAGTGTAACCAAAGTGATTGAGCGGATGAGACAACAGGGAATGCATATCCCTTCGCGTCTGCGTCAGTTGGATGCGGCGCTTTGCGAAGACGCAATGGAAGCGCGCTTCGACAATCTGCCTGTCTAATGCTTTTGTTTAGCTGAAGGAAATCCCAAGGATTACTGCCATCAAGCCGAGCACCGACAAGAAAAGCGAAGCCAGATTCCACGGCAATACACCTTGAACGACGGCGCGCAGTTCATCATCCGTCAATCCGGACTTGCGCGCCTTCATCACTCGCAGAATGCACCAGACAAGGCCAAACAACCCGGCCAATGACAGGGCGGCTCCGCCCCAGGTGATGAGTTCGAACATAGTCCCTCACAATTACTTGTCTAACTCAACTGCGCTTAGCGGATCGTCATGGGTCACACAAGACCGACGAGATTGCGTGCTTGCAGCCTGAGCGACGGCAATGTATCCGGCGTAGTGCCCGCTGCCACAGTATCAAAATCCACCTCTGGGAGAGACGTAAATGGACGACATGACCGAAGATCAGGCCGCTGCCAACTACCGCGTTACCGCGGGCGAACTGCGCCAATTCATTGAGCGTTTTGAACGCCTGGACGCTGAAAAAAAGGATTTGGCGGAACAGCAGAAAGAGGTAATGGCTGAGGCCAAAGCGCGCGGTTACGACACAAAGGTCATGCGCAAAGTGATTGCGCTGCGCAAGCGTGACAAGGATGACATTGCCGAGGAAGAGGCGGTTCTGGAGATGTACAAAGAAGCTCTGGGAATGAGCTGATATGGGTGTCAGCCCGTCTGGCATATTTTGTCATACGGGCGAAACAATCTTATTCTTCAAGGTCTGTCAGAAAATCACGCTGGCTGAGTTATCGACATGGTGTGACGGGATGAACCTCAATCACGCTGTCAGGGCTTGAGTACCCGAACTCCGGGCAAGTTGCTGAGCCGTTCCAAATCCTGTTCGTACAACTCAGAAAACGCATCCACAATTTCATCGCTCCATCCGGGTAGATGCAACTCTTCTTCGATTTCTTCTGGCTGTAGGTGGTTTTCGAAAATATCGGCCAACTGTTCTCGTAAGTTGGCCTTGTCATTCGACGCACCTTGTTCTGTAAGTTCCAACGCTATTTTTCTGCCCGTTTCGTCTAGCAACGAAAGCAGTAGGTCGTGTTCATCCGCCAAGGCCGCATCCTCGCCTAGGCCAGCAATGGAACGTATTACGTCACCCCAGATAAAAGGGGTATCTTCATTGCTCCACAACGTAATCTGAACGTCAGGTACAAGATCGCGGATGTCTTCGATCATTCCTATCCAGCCAAGACAGCTCAAATCAGTATTTCGAATGATCTCTGCGCGTGGTTGTTCCGGTAGCGACATCAAAAGCTTGGGGAGAAAGCTGCCTGGGTTGCGTAAACCCAAGAACAGTTCGACTTCGTGATCGTGGTAGACGTGATCCAACAAGGCCATTCGACGACCAGCCAGTGGGTAAAGCTGCCCATCTTGCAGGGCGGAAGGGGGCTCAGATGCAAAGTTTTCGCTTGAGAAGATTGTGCGTCGTGCGTCGGGTCCGGTTGATAAAAGGGACTTGAGCTTCTGTCGTGAGGCTAAGTCAGCGACTGGCGTATCCAGCTTGTCGAGAACGGGCTTGAATACAGTTTTATATCTTCGCGGTCCAAAAAACGAAACACCGTTCGCCGCAAGAGTGCCAGAGTTTTTCTTCAATGAGTTCAGCACCCGGCCTTCGTCGGTAAAAGCTACGCCTGCGTGGATAGCAACCTGCATCGTCGGTTCTTGTCCTTGCTTTTGACCTCGGGTGATGGGTTACAATCTGGGACTGGAACAGTCAAATCCGCCCTGCTTGACGGTGTTGAAGCATTGTCCAGCTAAGAAAAATAAAAATCGCTGAGTTGAGGTGGAAATATGGGCTTGCAGTCCTCTGCAAGAAAAAGTAATCGACACCCAGCGCCCCTATAGCTCAGCTGGTAGAGCAACTGATTTGTAATCAGTAGGTCCGCGGTTCGAGTCCGTGTGGGGGCACCACTACAATCCAGAAAATTAAATAAATACAATACGTTACCGGAGTATTGATGGCGTTACCCGCCTTTTTTCCCGCCGTTAGTTTATTTTGTTGTAAATAGGGTCAATCTGAGACATAGTGAGCTCCGATCTGTGCAAACGGGGTGATTTGCCCTGTGTATAGCGGAAGGTTGCAGGGGAAGGGCGTGTCTGGATCACGTGCCATCCATGGAAGGTTGAAGGCAGTAGGCAGAACGACAGAAGCGTCGCCAGAGGCGTGAAGAAGTCAGTCAGACACAGGTCTCCTTGATGGAGGCTGACTATGCCTGTCACATTACTTACAATCGAAGAGAAAATGCGGGAGCTTCGTGTCTCCCGTGAAACGCTGCGCCGTTGGCGCTTGGCAGATATTGGGCCGGAGTACGTCCAGTACGGCGGAATGATCCGTTACTACCCACTCGATCACGAGGGGGATAAGTGATGACAACATCGACGACGACGGCTTCCGGCGTTTGCGCTGCAAAAAACTGCACGAAGTGGTTCTGCGCTTTCAGCAAGTCGGAGTGTGGGTTCTTCAGCCACCAAATGCGCACGTTCTTACGGGTTGTTCACACAGCAATATTTCCCAATTCGAAAAGGGGAGGTGTGTGATGACTGATAATAATTGGGGCTTGTTCAGGATCGACGAAAAGGACAAAGGAAAGCCGGATAAGAAGCCGGTGAACCCCTCGACCATGGTGGTGCAGGACGTCAAGCTGGCGTTCACGGCATCGCTGGAGGATGCTCTGGCGGCGCGTAGAGATGGGTATGAAATCGGTTACCTTCCCCGCGAAGGTAGCTATTGGGTGGGCTTCGACCTCGACAATGCAGTCGAGGGTGGGAAGTTTGTCGACTGGGCTTATGATCTGCTCGGCGACACACCGCTTGCCTACGCCACCACACCATCGGGAAAGGGCGTGCGGCTGATGATGCCTCGCGCCGATGGTGACGCGGCTGTGGGTGGCGCTCTGGAGCGCAACAACGTCGGGTTTTTCTCGACGCACGCGAAAGGTTTCACCGTGCCGCTCGCTCTGGTCTCGATGCTGGACGCCAACCAGCGTGACGAGGGACTGCGCGACCGTGTGGTCGAGCTTCGTGGCCGCATCTTCCACGGTAGTGGCACGACAGTCGAGCAACAGCACAAGACATGGACGAACCACTGGCTGTCGAAGCTGAGTGGCAACGAGCAGGCAGACGCCATCGCAGGCATCATCGCCGCGTTCCCTGATGTGGCAGATCACACCGAGTGGCGTGACTTCATGTTCGCCTGCAAGAACCTGCAGAGTTACGTGAACTGCGATGTGTTCGCCATGTTCGATGATCGAAGCATGAAAAGCGACGGCTATGTCGAAGGTGGCAACCTGTACCAGTGGGATAGGGCCAAGGACAGCAAGCAGGGTGGTATCACGTTCATGCACCTGCTGACCGAGACCGAGAAAGCTGGCTACCGCAGCCCACACGAGCCGCAGCGCGACACGCAGAACGGCGCTATCGGCACCAAGGCACGGCAGCAGCCAGAGTTCGTGGAGCGGGACACAGAAGCCGAGGGCAGGCTGCGGGTTCTTCTCGACACCTACGTCTACATTCCTCACCAGAACGCGGCCATGAACCTGAACGCACCAAACTTGCCCAAGATCGGCATGGATGGGTTCAGGAACATGAACAGGCGTTATGAGCTTACAGTCGGCGAGGGGCGTGGTGCTCGGCGGGCGAACCCCGTCGACGCATGGCTTGCCCATCGTAATCTCAAGGTGAGTAACTGCGATCCTCGCATGGACCCCACAGAAAGCACTGGCTGGACCGGCAGTTTCCTGAACACTTATCAGCCATTCGAGCCTGTCGAGGGCGTCGCGGGGTACAGTGACGCGTTCGTCGAGTTGATCGAGCACGTCTACCCCAACGACAGCGAGTATGCGCTCAACTGGATGGCTTACAAGCTGCAGCATCCAGACGAGCGGGGCGTGGCGCTAGTCAACTACACTCCGAAGGGTGGCACCGGTCGAAACTCGGTCCACGCCATCATGCGCACGCTGCTCGGTGTTAACACCATGAACCTGACGGCTGACCAGCTATTCGGCAAGGACAGCAATCAGTTCAACAAGCACCTGACAAACTTGCTGATCACAGTCGGCGAGATTGATGGTACTGCAAACGATAGGCCACGGGTGAGTTCTGCCACCTACAACAAGCTGAAAGAAATCGTGGACCCCAACGAGACCAGCGTCGCCATCGAAGGCAAGGGCGTGGATAAGATGAACGCCACCACCTTCTGCAGCTACATGTTCGCCACCAACGCACACAACGGCCTCCCGCTCGACAAGAGCGACAGACGGTTTGCCGTGTGCCGAGGGAACGACAAATCGCTGGAGGAGGTGCGGCCTGACTTGATCGAGTGGATCACGTCTCTGGACGACGACGAGTTCACGCGCATCTACAATTTCCTGAAGGCGAGGGATGTGTCGGCGTTCAATTTCTCAAGCTGTCCAGAGACGTCAGGACGTGCGGCCATGATCGAGGCGATGAAGTCGCCAGTGGATCGCGTTCTGGAGCGGATCACCGAGGTGTTCCCGCTAGTGAACCAGACGAAGCTGGAGAAAATCCTGATGCATCTGGATGAAACCAAGCGCAGCCCAAATGTACACGGTCAGGTCAGGGCGTGGATGGAAAGAAACTGCACGCGGCCATCTTGGCGAGAGGGTGGTCGAATTAAGGTGAACGGCTCATCGTTTCAATTTTACGAAGCGCTGTCGTGGGGCGCAGCAGGAAACCGGGAGACCAATCAGGAGGATGCAAAGGCGTTCATCACATGGGCGCTAGAGCAGGGCGTGCAGTCAAATCTGTGCATTCCTGACACCAGTCTCGTGGCTGCCGAGTAAAAAAGGGTAAGGGGTGTAAGCAAGGGTGCAAGGGTAAATCAGCAGCCCTTGTACCCCCTTTTTTGTCTATTTTCATATGTTTATCTTTAAAGGTGTAAGGGGGGTAAGGATAAAAGATTAAGAGAACAGAAAGATAATAAAGATGAGCATAGAGCCAGAGCACTCGGAAACGACTGCAGCCACCGGCTGGATATTTTCGACCCTTACACCCCCTGCGCCCTGGTTAAAATCCTTTATATTAATTGACTTAAGGGGTGTAAGGGGGGGGCGCTACCCTTACCCCCCCCTCGACCAAAAGGCCGGGTGTCTGCTTGGCAGAGCGCCTTGCAAAATTTTCTCGGAAAAACCAATGGAGGCTGTAATACATCCGCTGTTAGCCTGCGTATCAGACCGACCTGGCGACGCCTCGTGATGTTGGACACATATGCTAGCTTCAATTTATGTGCTCTTGGTCGAGCCAGAACAGATCCGACATGGACAATCTTGCACTACCCGTCGGAGCGAGATTGACCATACACTCACCAATCGACAAAACGTGTCGGACCACAGCGGTCACAGAAAATCGTCACGGCGCGGAGTAAATGTGTCAATTAGAACTCCCGGCACAAGACAGACACAGCCGTGCGTCTGGTCGGAAGGAATCACAAAACTGTCGCCTGGACCTACTTCCCGCTCTTCCCGACCAAGCGTAAACCGAAATCGGCCGCTTTCGACGTAAGTCGATTGCACATGGGGATGGCTGTGAAGGGCTCCAATAGCTCCCGACGCAGCAAACGTGAAGGCAACAACCATCAACTGGTCATGTTGCGACAAGACTTGCCGCGTCACATCGGGCCCGGTTGAGACAATGGGATACTCAGACATATTGTGATCCTTGTGTTTTACGAGAACAGTATGCCACCGTTGATTTCGATATTCGTGCCAGTAATGAAGGCGCTATAGTCGCACGCAAGAAACAGGACGAGATTTGCCGTATCATGAACATGCCCATAGCGCTTGAGTGGGGCGTTTGCCTCGAAGCCCGCTTCGCCAGGCTTCCAGTGTGTGAATGTTGTGGAAATCCATGTCGATCATGCCGGGGCAGAGCGCGTTAACGTTGATTTCGGGACCAACCTCCTTGGCCAGCCCTCGGGTCAAAGAAATCACCGCACCCTTTGAGGCGGCGTAGGCGACGGCCCCTGGACCACGTCCGTCGCGATCTGCCTGACTTGCAAGATTCACGATAGCCTCGCTTTTCATTTGCGCCAGGCAAGCCTGCGTCATAGGAAACGTGCTGGCCACCTTGTTGTTCAGAACTCTCTGAACAGCGATTGCACGGCCACCTTTCGCTGTGATGGTTTCGGCGGCCTGATCCGCTCCTTTGGAGCTTGAGAAGTAGTTGATCGCGGTACTTGCGCCTTCCGAGGCCAATTTCTCGGCGACGGCCCTACCGATGTCACGGCCTCCTCCTGTGACGATAGCGGTTTTTCCTTCGAGTTTCATGGTAAGTTCTTCAAAGCTGAAATCGGTGCGAAATAGAGGGGACGGTAGTCGGGGAAGACTTATGCGCCGCGTTGCACATAAAGATCATAGATTTCAGGGACATTGCCATCGCCCATGCCTGCGTCAAGAGCAGAGGCAAGGTTAGCAGCGGTACCTTCTGCGATCTCGACCCGGGTATTCATGTCTTTTGTCATCTGCACAAAATATCCGATGTCCTTGGCAGCATTCGCAATCGAAAAACCAAGATCGCTGACCCCATCGACAGCATAGTTCTTGCAAAACTGCATGAAGGGTGAATTGGACGGGCCCGCCGACATGATGTCGAACAACTGCTGCACATCAATTCCGGTGCGTTTGGCAACAGCGAAGGCCTGGCTCATCGCGCAAACCGTAGTCATGCCCATGAAGTTATTGATCAGCTTCGTCACATGGCCTGACCCAAGCGCACCGAGGTGAAAGACGTTTTCGCCAAGCACGTCGAGCACAGGTTTCACCTTTTCATAGGTGTCCATGTGACCTGCGGCCATGATGTTGAGCAACCCGTCCTTGGCGTGTGCAGGCGTGCGGCCCAATGGTGCATCGATCATGCCCGCATCTTTTGCAGCTAGATCAGCCCCGATTTTTAGGGTGGATGACGGAATGGACGTGCCGAAATCAATGACTGTGGCACCCGGTCTGATGCCGGCAAGGATCCCTTCATCGCCGTAGATCAAGCTTTCGACGACTTCCGATGTCGTTACGCAGAGCATTACGATATCGCTCGCTTCTGCGACTTCTTTCGCAGTGTTGGCTTCGACTGCGCCGCGCGCGAGTGTGGCATCAACAGCGGCACGGTTTCGGCCCATCACCACAAGGTCATACCCATTCGTTTGCAGGCATGCGGCCATATTGCCACCCATCAGGCCAAGGCCAATAAATCCAATTATTGGGTCTGTCATAAGTCGCTCCTCCATTCTGTCACGTGGGCATGTTTTCGCACGCAGCAACGCCCGCTTTCGCCACTTCAAGGTCTTGCTCAGGTGATCCGGAACTCACGCCGATGCCACCAACTACAACACCGCCTGATGTGACCGGCAAACCGCCCGCAACAGCAACCATCCGTCCGCCTAAAGCGGACGAGATTCCATGCGCGGGCATGCCAGGTTGGTTAACCTCGGCCAAAGCATCGGTGCCTTTCTGGATCCCGGTTGCGGTAAAGCTTTTGTCAATCGCCAGTTGAATGCTGGTTATCTTACTGCCGTCCATCCGCTCAAAGGCGATGAGGTTGCCGCTTTCATCGGTTACAGCGATGCACATTGGCACGCCGATCCGATGTGCCTTGGCGCGCGCGCCTCCGATCAGCCTCTGGGCGTCGCTTATGTCCAGTCTCTTGATTGTCAACATGGGCTGCGCACTCCGCTGGTTATTGGTCAATCACAAAGTTTGGCAAAGTCAGGGAAATCGCCGGTATGAAGGTGATGAGCATGAGCGCTGCCAAGATCGCCAGGTAGAACGGCCAAATCGTTCTTACAGCTTTCTCCATAGGCAGCTTGCCGACCGCGCATCCCACGAAAAGGCAGGTGCCCACTGGCGGCGTGCATAGTCCCAAACCAAGGTTCACCAAAAGGATCATGCCAAATTGCACCGGGTCGATGCCGAGCATGTTCATGACCGGAAGGAAGATCGGTGTACAGATCAGGATCAGTGCTGCCATGTCCATGATCATGCCCAAAAGCAGCAGAACGGCATTGATCATCAGCAGGATGAGGATCGGGTTTTCGGTGATGCCCAAAAGGAATTCGACAGTTTTGGTGGGCACGCGATTGAATGTGAGCATGTAGGCAAAGGCAGCTGCACAGGCGATCAGAATCATGACCATCGAGGTGGTGCGCACGGAAGATATTACCGCCTCCTTGAAACCCTCCCAACTGAGGCTTCGGTAGACGACAAGTGTCACGATGAAGGCATACATTGCCCCAAAGGCACCGGACTCGGTCACGGTAAAGATCCCAGAAAGAACTCCGCCAACGATTATCACCGCTGTCAACAATCCGGGGATCGAGCCGACAAAAGCGATGGCCAGTGCCGTCCAACCAGGGAATTGTTCGGCCCTGTAGCCGCGTTTGACCGCCACGACATAGGCTGCAATCGCGAGGCAGCAGCACATCAGCACGCCAGGCACTACACCGGCCAGAAACAACTTGGAGATCGACACCGCTCCACCTGTGGCCAGCGCGAAGATGATCATGTTGTGGCTGGGCGGAATGATGATCCCAGCAATAGAGGAGGTCACCGTGACGTTTACAGCGTAGTCGGCGTCATACCCTTTGTCTTTCATCACCGGAACAAGGATTGATCCAAGCGCTGAAATGTCCGCGATGGCAGATCCGGAGATGCCCCCAAAAAGCATCGATGAAAACACGTTGACGATCCCCAGGCCGCCGCGAACCGCGCCGACCGCGGCCTGAGCGAATTTGACAAGTCGCATGGCGATCCCACCATGAAACATAAGCTCGCCCGCAAAGATGAAGAACGGGATAGCCATCAGAGAAAAGACGTTGACCCCCGAAACGATCCTTTGAAACCCCACAAAAAGCGGCAGACCTTCGTACCAGAACGCTGCCAAAGCAGAGATGCCTAGGGCAAAGGCCACCGGCGTGCCTATTATGACGCACAGGGCAAAAACCCCAAGAAGAAGCATCAGTCCCATGATTAGCCCTGGTCTATATTGTCTTGGCGCTCATCCCTGCCAAGAAACAGGCGGATGAGGTGACCGACAGAAAAGAGAATTAAGAGCGCGCCGCAAATCGTCAACGGTAGCGAGCGCAGACCTTCGGACCACTGGATCAAAGGTATAAGCGTGTTCCATTTGAACTTGGTCAACTCGATCCCGTACCAGAACATCATCGCGCCAAACCCGGCCATCAGAACGTCCGAGACAATGACAAAAAGCGTGCGCACTGGTGTCGGGACGATGTTGCGAAAGATCACCACGGATAGATGTGTGTGATTATGCACCCCGGCGGCTGCACCCAAGAACGCAATGACCATCACCAGAAGCAGCGAGACTTGCTCGACCCACGTGGGAGTGTTGTTCAGCACATAACGTCCAAAGACTAACCAAGCGAATATCGCGGTCATGCAAACAAGCGCGATCCCCGCGATAAGGACACAAGCTCGCGAAAGAAAATCGAAGGCTCTGTCCATTGGTCGCAAAAACGCCGGTGCTTTTCTATACTCGCTCATTTGCCCCCCTGCTGATAAAGCTTCCGGCTGCCATAGTGGGAGCCGGTCGCTCGTTTTTGAATGATCAGACCAGCTTATTCGGTGGCTTTCGCCATATCGACTAAGGCCTGCATGTCAGGGTTTGCCGCCAAATAATCGGCATAAACCGCATCCATTGCCGCCTGGAACGGCGCTTTGTCAGCGATTTCGTTTACGGCGATCCCGGCGGCTTCCACGTCCTTGCGCGCCTGCTCGGAGCCAATCGCCCACAGCTCGCGCTGAACAAGGGCTGCTTCTTGCGCAGCCCCGCGGACAGCTTCCTGCAATTCAGGAGACAACGCGTTGAACTTGGCGGTGTTCACGCAAATGCATTCAGGTATGATCAGATGCTCAGACAGCGAATAGTGGGTGGTCACTTCGTAGTGGCCAACGTTCTTGAACGAGGGGAAGTTGTTTTCAGCACCGTCCACAACGCCTGTCTTCAACGCCTGCTGTACTTCGGCAAATGCCATTGGGGACGGGTTGCCGCCCATGGCCGAAATCATCGAAGTATAAAGATCATTGTTCATCACACGGATCTTCAGACCTTCAACATCCGCCGGTGTGTTGATCGGCTTCTGGCTGTAGAAGGACCGCGCGCCCGCATCAAACCAGGCAAGAGGCAAAACGCCCGCTTCACCCATCGCGTCCGCAACGGTTTGGCCCGCTTCACCTTCCATGACACGGAACATGTGCGGCACGCTCTTGAAGATAAACGGCAAGGACACCAGGTTCGCCTCCTTGACCATCGGCCCAATGGGGCCAAGGTTAAAGTTGCCGATCTCAATGGCACCGATGCGCACTTGCTCCAACGCGTCAGGCTGCGAGCCCAGAACACCGCCGTGGAACACGTCGATGGTGATTTCGCCACCCGTGGCCGCATCGACCAACTCCGCGAATTTGTCCATGGCTGCAGTGTTAGGGTGGCCGTCGTTGTGAATGTTCCAGGCGCGCCAGCTCTCCGCGGACGCCGAAGTTGCGATGACAGCAACCGCGGTGGCAGCTGCAAATAGCGATTTCGTAAAAGTCATGGGTTCTCCTCCCCGTTGAATTTTGGACAGGACCTGGCTTTTCGAAGATTGGGAGTTCGATAGAAGCAACGCTTCCTGCTTCCTCCCAGAGCCGGAATCACTGTCCCTTTATCGAGTACTAGTATCCAAGTTTTGTCAACAGTAGTCGCCTAGTATCCCAGTTGACTTGACACAGATCCTCTTTGGACTTTTCATAGCTGCAGAGATCGGTTCCGATTTGCGCCCTTGGAACAGGGTTGTATTTTGGAGTAGTTTCAGATGTTTAGAGGCGCTATGGCAGGCCTCGACTTGCCGATGCCATTGTGATGCGAGAGAGAATTCGTGGAAGATATAGTCAGACGAACCACAACCGACGCGGTCTATGAAAAACTGCATGACGAAATAATCTCGCTTGAAATTCTTCCCGGCACAAAGCTGTCGGAGTCCGAAGTCGCGCGCCGATTTGGCGTCTCGCGTCAACCCGTCAGAAATGCGTTCACACGACTTGGCAATGACGATCTGTTGTTGATCAGGCCGCAAAAAGCAACCGAAGTCCGCGGATTTTCGATGGAGCGGGTGGAACTCGCCCGATTGGTGCGCCTGGCTGTTGAACTGGAGATCATTTACCGCGCGGTGGGCGTTTGGGATGCATCCTGCCAAGCTCAATTGGCCGAGAACATACGCTTGCAGGAACAGGCCATCGAGAGCGGTGATCTGACGGCATTCCACGCGCTGGATTATGATTTTCACAAGCTGATTTATGTTCTTAGTGGCAATCCTTCGGCCTTCGAAGTCATGCTTGACTGCAAACAAAAGGTGGATCGCCTCTGCCTTTTGAGCCTCGAAAAATCCAGCGAAGCCACGTCAATTTTGGCAGACCATCGCACGATCTCTGAAAGTTTAGCATCAAGAGATCTTGGCGCAGCTCAGGCCGCGATCCGGTCGCATCTGTCGCGACTGGATGAGACGATTGAGTTTATTCATGAGACCCATCCGAACTTTTTCGAATGATTGTTTTTTGAAAGTTCGCGGACATTACGAGCTTTGGCAGACGCAGCGCGGTATCTGATCGTACTTTGACCGCCAGTTTGGTGCCTTTGGTGTCAAGTCCTCTCCGGCTTTCAGTAATCCACCGACCTCGCAGACCAAGCTGAGTTCGATTTTCTGAAGGCTCTTTGAGGCATACTTCAACTTGTACCTTCTCCCGCTTATCTGCGTCAGGTTCTAGTAGATTGAAGTATCGACCAGCACATTCCTTTAGAAGCGAGCTTTGCCTTGGCCCGTGAATAGTCAAAAAGCACAACAGATATTTTGAACGACCGCTTCCATCCGGAAAGAGGGGTATTCTGCATCCGCGTCGAATGCTGTCTTCCTCCTTATGTGCCTTTCTCCCCGTCTCGAAGTGTGCAAAGCGGAGCATGGCCCATGGAAGTCGAACGTCTGCTCCGTTCGCGAAGCAGACGCTCAATCAAATTTTCCGAACGACCGTTCCGAGCCCAAACCTACCAAAGCTTGACAGTGTAGCGAACGTCCGGTTTCAGTCGCGGTGGGAGGGATAGGATGCAATTGGAGTTCGAAAGCGAAAGACTTGGTTTTCGCCCCCTGACAACCGATGATCTTGATCTGGAAATTTCACTTTGGACAGATATCGAAGTCACCCGATACATCACTGGCGAGACCTCATCAGTCGACGAAATCGAGAAATTGATGCCTGCAGTGACTCAACGGGGTGGAGGCGGTGCCGTTGGACTTTGGTGCATAACTGAACGGTCAATCCAAGAGAAGATTGGGCACGCTGCGCTGTTGCCGCTGCCTGTAGAAGCGGAAGACACTGAGTTTGAGCTTCTTGAAAGTAATGACTGGCCAGATCGAGACATCGAGATTGGCTTTGTTTTCAAGCGAGAGTTTTGGGGACTTGGTTATGCAACAGAAGCATGTACTCGGTTGCTTGAGTTCTTCTTTTCGGAAACCAATTTGAATGCTGTATTTGCGACAACGGATTCTGAGAACCTCGCCTCTCAGAGTGTTCTCAGGAAATCTGGGATGCGTGACATCGGGCTGATACCAGCTTTCGCAGGCAAGTATCCCGGCTTCAGGCTGACGCGGGAAATTTGGGAGGTCGAGAACGACACAAACGAGTTACGATAAGCTGAGACGGACAGGCGTTGAGATTTTGTTCACTCCTCACTCCGGAAACTAGATTGGTCAAGCCTAATGGCAGCAAAGTCCGCACAGCGGTCATTGATGCACTACGCGGCAAAAGACTACGTTGAGCCCAAGTTGCCCAATGTTGAGATTTTTTTGAATGACCGCTATCGGTGATAGTTGTCACATCCTATTTCTCCAACGCATCAGTTCAAAACAGTGTCCGAACTACCGTTGGAACGCTCTTTCACAAACTGACGTGGGGGGCGACCCATCACTCTTTTAAAAGCCGTGTTGAATGCGTTTTCGGACTTATATCCGAAGGCATCAGCGACGGTCGCGATGGTGCATCGGGATGACAGGAGTTGGTCGCTTGCTTTGATCATTCGAAGAACGGCAAGATATTCCATGGGACTTTGCCCCGCGGCTTCTTGGAAGCGCCTCGCAAAGACTGATCTCGACATAGTTGCGACTTCAGCCAATTCGCCCAGTGTCCATTTCTTGCCGGGATCACTGTGCATTGCAGTCAGCGCCAACGCTAAGCGTGCATCAGCGAGCGCCTTAAGCCAGCTCAGTTGGGTATCCTTCTCCGCATGATGATGACGTAGGGTCTGGATCAAGACCACGTGCGAGAGGTGATGAGCAACCAAGGCACTACCCGGACGAGCATCAGCTAGCTCTTCCAGGATCAATCCTACTGAGTGAACCAGATGGGCGGCGATCTCTTCTTGCGCCGGAATAACCATAATCGACGGCAGCATCGAAATGAGCCTGAATGCGTGAGCTTGAGAAACCGTAAAACGGCAGCTTGCAATCATTGTGCTCCCGCCACCGTTGATAACCGCTGGCTCCATTGAAAGTGGCGCTGTCAGAAGCTGCTCTGCGGGTTCGGTTTCAACAGAAGGATCGGTCTTGATCGCAAAAGGACGACCCGTCGGTAGGATAAAAAAGTCGCCTTCCCTAACCAGAACGGATTCTTTGCGGCCCTCAACAGACACCCAAGCATCACCAGAAATCATGGCGTTGCATTTCAGAGCACCCGCCTGATCGGGAAAGCCAATCGCAGAGGGATGCCCAATATCCAAAAGGCCTGCGAGATGGCTCTGAGGCTTCAAGATGGAGAGAATGTCAGAAAGAGGGTCCATGTGATCTCTGCCGTTTTGGTTCGTGTCTGAACCCTATCTAATTTAGTCATGGTCGCCAATCGGTCGGGACGATTGCGAAGATAATCGAGACATTCACTTATTGTTTGATTCAGCCTCGCAGATATTTTGTCTGACGAAAAGCCTGAGCCGCTACGCAGGCTTCAACACGTCATAGGAGATATCAATGCGCGTTTTTGTAACCGGAGCCACCGGCTATGTCGGGTCTGCCGTCGTCCGCGAATTATTGGATCACGACCACTCGGTCATCGGGTTGGCTCGCTCAGAATCCTCAGCCGAGGCTTTGAAGAAAGCCGGTGCTGAGGCACATCACGGCGATCTTGAGGATCTGGACAGCTTGCGCTCAGGCGCAGCTAAGGCAGATGCTGTGATCCACCTTGGTTTTAACCACGACTTCTCGAAATTTGCAGAGAACTGCGCTCATGATGCCGAAGTGGTCCGCGCCATTGGGAACGAATTGGCAGGCTCTGACCGGCTTTTCCTTGCGACATCCGGCACAGCGATACTGACGCCAGGTGTTAAGTCCCAGGAAACAGATCTTGCTCCGACTGGCGACATGGTAAACCCCCGCGTAGCGACTGAACATGCTGGCGCGGAAATGGCGCAAAAAGGTGTGAAGATTGCTGCTGTGCGTCTCGCTCCTTCGGTACACGGCGCAGGCGATCACGGCTTTGTCCGAATGCTGGCGGATTTCGCAACGCAAAATGATGAATGCGCTTACATTGACGAAGGGCAGAACCGTTGGTGCGCAGTGCATCGCTTGGATGCGGCACGGCTTTATCGACTGGCCCTGGAGCGCAACGAAGGCGGTGTTCACTACCACGGAGTTGCCGAAGAAGGCGTACCTTTCAAGGATATCGCCGAGGCCTTAGGTCGCAGTCTGGAGCTGCCAGTCTCGTCCAAAACCGGCGACGATGCGCAAGCCTATTTCGACTGGTTCCACTTCCTGGCTGCATCAGACAGCCCGGCATCGAGCAAATGGACCCGAGAGATCCTGAACTGGTCCCCATCAGAGCCAAGTCTGATTGCAGACATTGATGCTGGACTCTACCGTTCGTCGAAAGACTAAGGAGGAAAAGGATAGGCAGACATGGGATAGGGGCGTGGGTGCCTGTCGGCGCATAATTCTGGAAGCTGTCATTCGCGCGCTTGGTGCGAGTGACAGCTATGTCCGCATAGCAGCCGTTCAACCGACTGCAGTAAATGACTGGATAAGAGCCCAAGCGGTCTCTCGTCTTGCGAAACCCCTGTAGCCTGACTGCATTTATCGCAACTCTATGTTCCATTACTCTGGCGAAGTACTCTTGTAGCATTTGTTTTGAGAGATATAGCTCCAGACCCGAAGGCACTTGGAGCAACAATTCAGCTGTGTTCAGCCAAGAAAGCCAAGGCGTCCCTCTCAAAACGTGGCCATTCCGGGTCGTTGTCCGGGATGGTATGGTTCGAGCTTTCGTAGGCAATAAACTTCGCGTTGGGTAATCCCTTTGCAAACAATCGTCCTTGTTCGACCGGTTGCATCCTGTCACTGGTCCCATGACAAACGAGGCACGGCACCTCGACCTTGGACAATATCGGTGAGATATCGATGTTATCAATCACGCCGCGATACCGCCCCATGTTTTCGGGTGAGATCATCTTGCGCATATCTTCCGCATATTGCCGCCGTTCTTCTTGGCTCGCGCCCGGCACAATGATTTGCGCCATTAAATCTCGCAGAGACGGATAATCATCGTCCCACCCGGCAGTCATCATTTGCTTAATTGCGTTGGCGCGTTCTACATCTTTTTGTGACGTTCTTTTTGCCCGACCAATGGGGAACCCACCAATCATTACGATTGCCGACACGCGGTCAGGTCGGCGCGCTGCGAAGGCGGCTGCCACTGCTGACCCCTGTGATATCGCAAGGATCGGCGCGCGCTTGATACCCGCTGCGTCGAAAACGGTTTCCAAGTCATCAACGAACCGTTCGAACGTGCATGTTTCGGCGTTCCAGTCAGATAAACCGTTGAGCCTGGCATCAAAACGGACCAAACGATGTCGTTGAGCGATGGAAGTGTAAATTGGAGCTTTCCCCGGGTTGCGCCAGTCAAGCTCCAAGTGTCCAATCCAACTTGGCGCCTTTACGACCGGAGGACCGTCTCCAACTGAGCTCCAGGCCAGACTAATGTTGTCGTCAGTTTTGCAAAAACGAATTTCCTGTGTTTTGGCGAAGTTAGCGCGCGATTTGGACACATGTTCATCGGTGAAGTTGATCGACAACACTTCGATCGGCTGTTCAATGCCTTTGAACGTGTGTAGCCCTTCTCGGCGCAAACGTTTGGCATAATCCGCTCCGGCAAGATCACAAATTACCTTTGAGGCCAGAATGCCCCCGGGTTCAGCTGCCGATTGGAGCCGCGCAGCGATGTTGACTCCATCTCCGAAGATATCGTCGCCATCGACGGTGACGTCGCCGACGTGCAAACCCGCTCTAAGCTGGATACGTTCCGGAACCAGATAGTGATGGTCTGGATCTCTTAGCTCGGTTTGAATCGCAATTGCCGCTTCTAAAGCGTTCCCTGCTGACGGAAATTCAATCAATGCTCCATCGCCCAACAGCTTGACCACCCTGCCAGATTTTTGTTCAACGATCGGCGTAACCAAATCGCGGTACAAGGTGTTCAGTGTTTTGAGAAGTAGCTTGGAGCCGCCCTGCATCATCCGACTGAAGCCGACGACATCCAGAGACATAATTGCAGCAAGGCGACGTTGGCTCATGGTTACTTCTCGCAAGTTGGCTCGAAGACACTACCACTTTCATAGATTGTTAGAACCGGCAACTTGCCTAATACCTGTGAACGTGCGGTGGAAAGATCGGTAGCTAAGGTCTCGAATTGTCGGAAGACCGCGGAGGCGATCATTCAAAAGGTATGCCTATCCGTTTTCGTGGAGAACGGCGGGTTTGTCCGCATAGCAGACACTTGTCGGGAACGGCTGCGAGCCCGAAGCTGCCGTTAAAACTCTTTTTTGCGAAACCCGACAACTACAGCCAGAACGTAACTAACTTGTCACCTGATAGACGAAAATTCGGGCGATCACATGAGGTTCGCTGATTGTAAAAGGTCGAAAAGGACCGCTCTTCTCCGAAAGCTTCCAAAATCCGTCGGCTTCGAGGCCGTCCATTTTCTCGCGAAAGCCATGATTTTCGTAAATATCTTCCCGGACGTTAAAGACGATGTAGCCGCCTGATTTCACGACCCGGATCAATTCATCAAAACTGGAATGCGGGGCATGACCTTCGGTGAAAACGCCACTGACGATAGCACCGGAAAAAGCATTCGATGCAAAGTCTAGTGGCTGACCCATAACCATCCTGCGCAGGTTAGAAAAAACACCTGTTTCACGCGCCTTATCGAGCATTGCATTTGACAGGTCGATCCCAACTAGATCGCGATAACCCAGAATGTGGAGGTTTTCAGAGGCCAGACCTGTTCCGCACCCAGCATCGAGGACATTCCCGCCGGTGGGAACCCATCGCGCAAAGAAGGCCGTTGCCAGAACCGGAAGCCGAAATCCCATTGCCGCGTTGTCCAGATCATATGTCTTTGCCCAGTCATCGTACTTCGTTTCAAGCGCCTCGTTTCCGCGAGCCGCGAATACCGACGACAAGTTGTTGCTGGCTTCCTGACCGGGCATTGTTCTCTCCTAAATGTTGTCGAACAGCGGCTCGCGTCGAACCTCGCTTTCTTACAAAGGGCCAGAGAGTGATTGGTCTCGTCTAGTTCACCGATGGTGCAGTAGACCATTCGCCGTCCAAAACACATAATGCCACTTCACATGCGCGTCGCTCAGGGGCTCAGACGATGAAATACCAAACCAGGACCACGGGATCTTCGAAAAAAGATCAAATACTTGATGCGGCAGAACGCGCAATTCTTCAGAAGGGCGTTTCAGCAACGACTATCGAGGAATTGATCGCCGAAGTGGGCGTTTCAAAGAACGGGTTTTTCTATCATTTCCAAGATAAGACCCAGATGATTGAGGCCATTCTGGACCGCAACTATGAGATTGACAAAACGTGGTTCTCGGACCTGATCAGTAAGTCACAAGAAGTCGGCAAAGACCCGCTTGAGCAGTTTCTTACGTTTTTGGAATTACTTGCCGAAGAAATGAGTGGCATGCCTGACGGGCATCCTGGGTGTATGACGACCGCGTGTTGTTATCAGGACCGCCTTCTGAACAATAGCGTCCGGCAAGTCGCATCTGACATTCTGCTTCAGTGGCGTAAAATTTTGTTGGAGCAGTTGAACAGGATCGCAGCAAGTCACCCGGAGAGCTTCGATATCGATTTGGAGGAATTAGCGGATATGTTGCCAGCTCTGATTGATGGCTCGATCATTTTTTCTAGGGTTGTCGCGGATCAATCGGTCCTACCTCGTCAAATTCGATTGTACCGTCAGATTATCAAAAACACGTTCAAATGTGCTGAGTTCCAAAAGTTACAGACATAGAATTGCAGCGTTTAGCCGAATAAAATCCAACGTCTGTTTCGTCCGCGAAGTGGTCGTTCATGCGAACTGCTGCGGATGATCGCGTTGAGCCCTAAGCAGACCTTTGTAGCATCTACAAGGCGCACCCCTTCTAGCAACACCAATTTGCATTCGGCAAGTTACTGTAACGCAGTTTTGGTCGGGATGCGCCTGTTGAGGAAGTCGGTAACTGACGCCTGTAATGCAGATTTGGTTAGCCTGATAACAGTGGGTTTTTTGAAGCGTACACAGATAGAGCGCTCTCGCGTAAAGGAGCGAGTGCACTTCCGGAAGCTAGAACGCCGTCCAGGACTATTGTTGGGGTTCTGATCGTAGTTTTTCTTGAGTCAGCAAAAGATTTGACCACTCATTGAGCAGTGATCTACGCTGCTCCAATAGGTCGGAGCGCTGATAGGCACGTTGCACCGCACCACCAACACGGTGATCGAGCGACGTCTCCGCAAGCGTCCAATCCTGTCCCGTCTCGGCAGCCCAATCGCGAAACGATGAACGGAACCCGTGTGGCCGGTAGACGAGCCCTCGGCGCTGCATGACCTTCGTCATGGCCATATCGCTGATCGGCTGACCTCGCAGCGCGCAGAACAGGAAACCATCTCTGGCGAAAGGTCTGATCGCTTCGACGACGCGCTGCGCTTCCTCCGATAGAGGGATGCGGAACTCTTGGCCGCCTTTCATGTTCTCGGCGGGTATGGTCCACGTGTCGCCATCGAACTGATCGACGTGTGCGAGGCGTACAGGCGTCGACCGACTGGCAGTCAGGATCAGCAACCGCAGTGCAAGCTCCGCCGTCTGCGGCCTCAGTGAGGCGTAGAAGGCGGCAACGTCTCTCCATGGCATTGCAGGTATGTGCTTCACCTTATGCCCCTGAGAGCCGAGGAGGACGCGCGCATTCGGCACCACAGTCGTGTCGACCTCGCCGGGAAACTTGGCGGCAGCGTGGCGCATGGTGATGCCGAGGCGGTTCAGAGCCTTGGATGCTGCGCTCGTCTTGGTGCGCCAGATCGGAGCCAGAGCGTCGCGCACCTCGATGGCGGTCAGCTTGGTGACATCCTTCTTGCCTAGCTTCGGTATGATGTGGACTTTCACCGGTGACATCCAGCGGCCAGCATTCCCGTCATCCTTGAGATCACCCCGGATCGCCTCGAATGCTTCCTCGACCAGTTCCTCGACCGTGCGGCCACCCTTGGCTCGCTCCTTCATCGGATCGCGACCTCGGTGCTTGTTGATTGCCAACTCGTCGCGCCGGTCTCGTGCTTCCCTGAGCGTCAACACCTCGACGGTGCCGAGGGACATCTCGCGTCGCTTCTTATTTTCGTCGGTATAGCGGTAGAACCACGAGCGGCTTGAACCCGTCACATACAGGTACAATCCGCGTCCATCTGAGTGACGACCATCCGGCAGCTTCATCACTTGTGCCGCTTTTAGCTTACCCGCCGTTTTACCCGCCATTCTTAACCTATATACTCTGTGGTGTCCTGTGGTATTGAGAGGTGTAATTGAAGGTAAACCACAAATATTACAAGGCTTTTTGTGAAATGGTGTGTTACAAGGTGTCAGGTGTTCGGTGCTGTGTGGGGGCACCACTTGTCCAGCGCTAACTTAGTATTTTCAATACTCAGTGCCAGGCCATCCCCCTTGTTCATGCAACCGGTTGGATTGCTAAGCACACGCAGTTTCAAATTGGAAATTCCAACTTAACGGCTTTTCAATTAGTTCGGTTAGCAGTAAGAGGTTCAGACGTCACCCGCTTGGCAAGTTTGGTGGCATGCGGATGTGGCGAAACTGGTAAACGCAAGGGACTTAAAATCCCTCGCCTTAGGGCTTGCGGGTTCGATCCCCGCCATCCGCACCACGTTTAAAAACAATAAGTTGCAGGGTCGTTCCGATACGTCCCGAATAGCTCGAAGTGTTTTACTCACACAGCTAAATCACACTTTCCTGTTCTGCACTTGTTTTGTTTTCGTCTCAGAATCTACGTGTTTGGCCGAATTGAATGCCCCACATTGCTTCTAGCCATACGGTTGGGTCGGAGGCGCAGGATTCAGCAAACAGAGACTGTCCTTTTTGACCCTTGGTATTCAGATCGGAAACCCCAATTGGCCTATAAGTCGCCAGATATCTCGGTTCGCAGAAGACAATTCTGCCACGATGCTCTCGATATCCTGAATGGCTTGTTCATCGACGGTATCTTCACGTCCAAGTTTTATATCAGTCTTCCTGTCAGCTATGCGCATAAGAATTGTTTTTGGATTTCCGCTTTCAGTATCGAACGAGTAAATGCAGTGATTATACTTGTTTCGGATTGACGACAGTTTGCTTAGCCGTTGGGTGAGTTCCAATATCGGATCCCGGATTTCAGGTTTACGTCCTTCCATTTTGGCGAGACGTTCCACAAGATCAATTCGGGCACGCGTTGTGTTCAAAGTTAGAAAGATGATGACAGCGACATCTTTTTTCGTGTCGCTGAGGCCGGCAATAAGGTGGATCAACAAGCTTTCGGTATTGGTCCACATGTAATTTAGCTTGCCGACCAACAGGATCAGTCGATCAAACCGGGTTTCCAAGGTTTCAACCATCTGCCTGGCCGTGGATTTCTCCCGAAGTCACCTCAAAATAAAACTGGGCAGCTGCAGTTCTGTTGCTTACGCCGATTTTACCCGCGATGTTATGCATGTGCAGCTTTACAGTGTGTTCGGTTATGCCCAGGTTCGAAGCAATGACTTTATTGCTCTGACCTTTTGACACGAGGCTCAGCACCTGCTTTTCCCGCCGTGTCAGCCGAGAGAAAACGGGATGGGGTTCTTTTGGTTTAGGCTGCTCAGCAATTTTTCTCGTCAGGCTGGGGGCGTCGTTTGAGCCGTTCGGTAGTGACACGCAGTCGGCCAGAAAACTTGGCAAATAAAGTTCTTCATGCATTAGAAGGCGTAAAACGGATCTCCAGACGTCCGGTGCCACGTTCATAGGGAGATAGCCAATGTCTCCGAATTGCCCCCGGTCCCAGCTTTCGAACAAATGGCGGGCCGCGTCGTCTTTACGATATGCGAAGGCCAGGCATCCGGACCCCGCCTCACCGGTATAAACGTTTGGGCGGTTTAGCAGATCATCCAGCATGATTTGGTCTACGACAACCACTTTGCCAGCGGGCGTACCAAGCGGACCACCAGCTTTCAAACTTGCGATGTCGTCAAATCGATGTGCCGCGACGCCGAACTCTGTTTCGACGCTGCGAAGTGTCTGGTTTGAGAAGAAGAGTTCCTTACCAATGAAATTGATCGAGAAATCTTCAGTGCAAACATTTTCTTGGGCAATACTATCCTGCAAAGGATTGGTCATCACTACCCCCTTGAAACCACGCCGCAATATTTTGGGCGAACTCGTCGAAGCTTCGGGACTTAACTGTCAGTAAATTGATATAAAATAAGGCGTTATTATACCTGAAAGTCTAAAAATCATCAACAATCAGATTAACTATAACTAAACAGACTAACACTTTTGTATAGGTTTATTAATGATCTTCATTTTAAAGTCGAAGAAAATTAGGGGCTTAAGTGAGTATAGGTTTACTTGCCGTTTCGAATTGCAAAATTGGGGCAATTTTAAGGCAAATGGATTACTTATCTTTTAAAAATAACCCCATAAGGCGTCTAGTGCTTTAGGGCAGCTATTCAGAACACTTTCCTGCTGCAACCATGAACGAGCTTCAATTTGGGAAGCTTTGTTCCTGACTTGGCTGCGATTCGCGAATTTGCGCGAGTTTCAATATCGCAGCCACAGCATCGGCTTGGCCGAGGAAGGGAGGTGCAGCGTCACGACACATGGAAGTCGCACACGTGCGGATTATCCGCATGGATGTTTGAAGTTTTGTTTGAGCCGCGCCGGTAACCGTTTTGCAGATGAATAACGGTCAGGCGCTCTAAAAATGGAAAATTGATATGAGACGCAATGTAAACAATACCCACGTAACGACCGTTGACGAAATTCTAGTAGAAAACCTGGATGCTGATGTAACCACTGACATTCAAGTGGACGAAGCCTTTGTCGAGGCCGACCTGAACGCTCAAGAACAAGAGCAGGCTCAGGACGTCGAAAACTCAGCAAACAACTCGGACTCACAGGATCAGGGCCAAGGCCAAGATCAGGCGCAAGATCAGGGCCAAGGCCAAGATCAGGCTCAAGATCAGGGGCAAGGCCAAGATCAGAACCAACAAAACCATAATGGTGGTGACGACAGCAACGACAATTCCAACAGTAACGCTGTGAACATCGACTTTGGTGGTGGCGAATGGATTCCGCGTGATGACGATCAGGTCGATCTGGATCTAGGCGACGATGCGAGCATGGGCGACGTGGTCGTCGCTGGTCGGGATCTTGACTATGACCCCGGCGATGACATCAACATCTCGTTGGACGGTGCCGGAACCGGTATGGTTGCTGTCAACAATCAGATCGCTGATCTTGAGGATAACGACAACCTCGGTAATGCCGAAGTTGGAAACTATGGAGACTTCCAGCAGAACGGCGACGCCAATGGTGGTGAAGCCTATGCCCAGGAAGGTATCGGATCATCTGCGGATGGTGCGAGCTCTGGTATGGGCGGCGACAGCCGTGGTGGCGATGGCTTTGGTGGTAAAACCATCGGAAGCGATGCCCACGGTGATAGCGGTGATACCGGCAGTGCAGACGCACGCGCCAAAGGCGGATCGGGTGGAGACACTGGTGATGCGGACAATGAAAGCACCGGCAAAGCCAAGTCAAAGTCTGAAGCAGATGGCCAGAGCGAAGGCGGCTACGGTGGCGAAGCTGGCAGTGACTCGGGTGCTGACAACGCGACTGATTCCAATAGCGACGCGGACAACACCGCAGGTGACGGTGGCTACGCGGACTCGTTTGCGGAAGGCACTGGTAAAGCCAAAGCAGAAAGCGATTCAGATGCTGACGCCGATGGCGGCGACAATGAATCCGCTTCCAAGGCCAAGGGCTACGGCGAAACCGACAACGACGCTGACTCGTCTGGTGCAGACGGTGGTGACGGTGATGCGAGTGCTGACGGCAGCGCAGACAACAGCAGTGACAACAACACTGATGCCAGCGATAACGATGCTGGTGACAACACTGCTGATGGTTCGGGAACCGCTGATTCCAACAACGACACTTCGGCAGCCGGTGGTGACGGTGAAGGTGGTTTCTCACGTCTCGTAGAAGAAGCTATTGCGCGTCTTCAGCAGGAAATCGCGGAAGGTGGACCTGGCAGCTCTGAAGTGGGCACCGGCGATAACAGAGCCGAAAATGGTTCTGATACGTCCACGGCGGGTGACGGCAACGGCGGTGACGGCAATGCCGGAGACGCTGCTGCTAATGCTGATGGTCAAGGTGTTGGTGATCAGTCTGCCTCTGGCCCGGATGTCGACCAGACTTCTGGCGATGTTGCAGGTGCAGCCGACAACGCAACGGACGCAGCAGCCGATGGCGGTGCTGGCGGTACAAACACTGCGAACGGAACCGGTAACGGAACAGGTACTGGTAGTTCGGCAGCCGATGGTGCTGGTGGTGCTGGTGGTACCGGCTCTGCAGCGTCCGACGCTTCCGCTGACGGCTCTGGCACGGCGGATTCTGGTGCCAATGGTGGTGGCGGCGGTGCCGGCGCCTTGGACTCGGTATTCGAATCCAATGGTTCCGCAGATAGTTTGGCCGAAGCGATTGCCGGATACGGTGGCGCATCAGCTTCTGACAATGACTCGGACTCGTCTGCAACGGGTGAAGCCACTGGTACATCAACCAGCGGTGCTGGCGGTGCAGGTGCTGCTGGATCAGCAGCAGGTGGCGCGAGTGGTCAGTCGACCGTCGACGTAGCATCCGGTGACAGCATGGGTGGTGCCGCTACGGGCGGTAGCTCGGCCGGTGCATACTCTGGTGACGGCGGTGCCGGCGGAGACGGTGGAACCTGGGGCTCCAACAACGGCGGTGACGGCATCATCAATGGTGAATCCTATGCGTCTGCAGCCGCAGTTGTCGATACTTCGGCGTTTAACCAGTCGATCGTAATGGGTGCCAATGTCCTTGGAAACTCTGTCGATACGACAATGGTTGGTGGTTCGATGACTTCCAGCTACGCCAGCGACGACACAGAAGTGTAACTAGAACCAGAGCCCGCGCATGCGGGCTCTGTTTTCATTCAAGAAAACGCCGAGGCCGCGAAAAAGCGGCCTCGGCCCAACTTAACCCAAACCGGAAATTTCAGCCGGAACGGGGAAGGGAGCCGATATGTCGCTCGACAGTATTACGGAACAAATTGCGCATTTTATTGGGGCATTTGAGATTACAACCGAGCAGGCGCGATTGCGTGATCAGTACGAAGAATTTACAGCTCTCAGGCGCAAAGCCGAGCTTGAGGATCTAGACGATCCAACCCGTATTCAGATCAAAGCTGACCTCAAGTTGGACCCGGGCAAACACGACCCACTTCCGTTTAAATTTGCCGAGCCACAGGGTGTAGTGCCTCCTCAAGATCCGCTGCCGGTTTTATTTAAGCTTGGGGAAGTCATCTCTGGTACCGCGGTTGAACCCGATTTCCAAATTCCGGAAGCTCCGCCTTTCAGCGGCTTCGGTCAGCTGACCATAGTCCTGGAGCCAGAGTACATTCAGGAACTGATTGGTTCAGCGGTCACATACACATTCCAGACAATAATTTTAAATGATAACGATACTATTGGCGAAGGCGACTTCCGTGATGTTGAAGCGTTGATGGAAAAGGCCGAAGGGTTGCTTGACCTCGCGTTGTCTTTGCATGGAATCCTGATCCCATCCATACACATCGAAGACTATCAGTCTGGCGAGGCTGTCGAAGAACTGATTGACCAGATTCAGTCGCCCATAACCATTGAGGTTGCTGGGGCCACAGTGCATCAGTTCCACGGCGACGAAGCAACCGGCATAATCGTCAATGGCGAATATGTCGATGAAATGCCCGAGTATGAAGACCTTCTGCCTGCCCATCTCAGGCCGGAAGAGGAAAACGAAGAAGGCGAGGACGACACGCCCGATCTTTATCCTGTTGAGTGGAACCGGCCCGATGAACCAGAGTTTCAAGAGGGCCACTCTGCCACCGCAGGTGGTAACCTGGCGATCAATGAGGTGAACCTAACCGTTAGCTGGGTTGACGCGCCCAACATCGTGGTCGGTGGGGACGTGATGAATCTGGCCGCCATAAGCCAAGTCGCTGTTGTCAGGGATATCGACGAAGGTTTGCAGAGCAACACTCATGTAATCCAGGCTTCGGAAGTTGATGTCGAGGCCAAAACGGCGCCCTGGATGAAACACAATATCGCCGCCGAACCCGATCAAGACCCTATCGTCACAATTGACTGGATTCCTGGTGACGTGCTTGTGACAAATTTTATTAAGCAAGTCATAGACACGACGGATATCGATCAGATTTTCACGGAAATAACAGCTGATTCAAGTGCTTACACGTTGGGCGAGAATATCATGACCAACGTGACCAACATCCTGCAGTCCGGCAATTTCTATGACATGATCATTGTCGGCGGTGACATGGTATCACTTGATGTCGTGAACCAGACGATTGCGTTCTCGGACAACGACGTGGTTCACGGTGCGCACGCGACAGATGAGGATCATAACCTGGTTATGAACGAAGTGTCGCTGAAGACTACCGGTGAAGATACCCACGAAAAGCTGACCGATAATTTGGCCAGCACTGTTGGCATGCAAGAAGTGGATGCCGAGGCTCTGGAAGATGCGCTGCTTAACGATCCTTTGTTTGCAGGAACAGAGCTGCTCCGAGTTCTCAAGATTGAGGGTGACTTGCTTCAGGTCAACATCATCGAACAGGTCACCAAGATGCTGGACGACGACGACATCTACGTCGAAACGCCCGGCGGAGAGACGGTATCTGCATTGGGCGGCGGCAATGCCGTTCTAAATACGGCCAGCGTGAACAAACTTGGCATCGACTCAGTGATCATGGCGCAAGAAGAAGCTTATCCGGACCTGATGCTGCATCAGGCCAGCCTGATCGACAACCTGGAAGAAGAAAACACTGAACTTGTCAACGAAGCTATAGCGATCCTGATGGAAGAAATGGATGCAACGGGTGACGCCAACGATGTGAACGGTGGCGCCAATCTTACGACTTCTGAAATGGCTTCTGCCGACGATGGCCTACAAACGATGCTAGCGTGACTACCTGATTTTTTTACGAGTGACCTGAAAGTTTTGACATGTCGATTGAATTTCCGTCGCGTCCAAGACGATACCCCAGTCCATTGGATCGAAATGGTGGGGCTTCTTCAGAGACGCCAATTGCAAGTAATGCTGAAAAGAAGTCAAAGAAAGCGCTTAGGTTACGCTTGAGTGAAGACTTACGCATACATGATTCACAGGATGTGAAACCGGCAGTCGCACAATGCAACGCGAAGGCTGGAAAGTCCGTGAACGAAAAATCTGCTCGTCACGATGAAAAGGAACAGCAACCGCGCGCCGGTTCTCCCTCCCGGCGCAAGCAGCCGCAGCCTACCGAAGATGAAGACCAACAGGGCCGCGCTGCTGGGGTGGCCGATGCCGAAAGCCCCGATCAGGAACCCGTCGACAAAACAAGCGACCGCACACCCCCTGCGTCGCGCGGGAATGACGGTGATCGCATAGGCACCACGATCGAGGCCAAGGCGAATGAACCATTGCTGCGCAGTACTTCTGGTGGCGGCGATGGGAATGGGCCACCCCGAACTTTTCACAAGCGAACGCCACCTGAAGATTTTCAGAAAACGCTACGCACTTCGTTGCGGGCAATTTACCGCAATCTGGCCTTTGTGCTGGTTTTGACCTGTGCAACAAACATTTTGATCCTGGCGATCCCGATTTATCTGTTTCAGATCAGTGACCGCGTATTGACCAGCCGATCTCTGGATACCCTCATCATGCTTACAGCCATCGTGGCCGGTGCGGTGATTTTTCAATCGGCATTTGACGCCGTGCGACGGTTCATGCTGATGCGCACGGCTGTTGAAGTAGCCGCGCGTCTCGGCGCGCCGGTCCTCAGCGCGGCCGCTCACGCTTCGCTGCATGGCACAGGGCGCGAGTATCAGACGTTGGGCGATCTTCAACAGGTGCGGGGTTTTTTGGTTTCAGGCACGTTGATCTCCTTCTTGGATGTGCCTTTCGCGCCGTTGTTTATCCTGATGATCTTTCTCGTGCACCCACAGCTTGGAACGATTGTGATCGTCACAGCGCTTCTGCTGGTGACGATTGCGTTTATCAACCAACGCATGACAGCGAAACCTTTTGCCAAGGCAAACAAGGCGCAGTCGCTTGCAAACCAACATCTGGATTCCATGTCGCGTAACAGTCAGATCATCAACGCTTTGGCGATGATCCCCGAGGCTGTGCGCATCTGGGGCCACGACACCGCGCAATCTTTGACTTGGCAAGTACGCGCTCAGGACCGCAACGTGGTCTTTGCCGCGATTTCCCGCGCTGTGCGTCTGCTGACTCAGATTGCCATTCTGGGGTGGGGGGCATATTTGGCGCTGCAAGGTGAAATAACCGGCGGCATGGTTATTGCAGCTTCGATAATTGCGGGCCGAGCCTTTGCTCCAATTGAGGGATCGATTGAAGGGTGGAACAGCTTCTTACTGACGCGTGCGGCCTATGGCCGGATTAATCAATTGTTGTCCAGCTCGGCGCTGCAATTTGAAAAGCTGCGCTTGCCACGCCCCGAAGGCCGCGTGGATGTCGAGCGGCTTTTATATGTACCCGGTGGTACCAAGCGCGTTGTGTTGAACGGGATCAGTTTCTCGCTTAACCCGGGCGAAACACTTGCGATCATTGGGAATTCTGGCGCAGGTAAAACTACGCTGGGTAAAACATTAGTCGGGTCGATCCTGCCTACATCGGGTAGCGTGCGTCTGGATTTAATGGATATCCGGAACTGGGATCCGCGCCAGTTTGGCGAAAGCATCGGCTACCTACCTCAAGATGTTCAACTTTTCCCTGGAACGATAAAGGATAATATCGGCCGGATGCGTTCGGATGCGACGGATGAACAGATACACGATGCCGCTGTTCTTGCCGACGTGCACAACATGATCGCAACCCTGCCGCAAGGCTATGAGACCGTCGTGGCTGCTGATGGTTCACCTTTGTCCGGAGGTCAGAAGCAGCGCATCGCGCTTGCTCGGGCGTTCTTTGGTAATCCGCGCATGGTTGTTCTGGACGAGCCGAATTCGAACCTCGACGTGGCCGGTGACAAAGCGTTGGCCCGAGCGATTGAGCAGGCCAAAGAAAGCAAAATCACCGTGGTGGTCATCACGCAGAAGCCTACGCTGTTGAACGTAGTTGATAAAATTATGCTGCTGACGGATGGGCGGGTGGCACTGTTTGGTCAGCGCGAACAGGTTCTGCAACAACTGAACGCGCCGCGCGGTTCCACGCCCGGCATCCAAAACCAGTAAAGGGGTGCGTTATGAATGAACTTGTTCCCGTCAATAACGATCCCAAAGACCCAGACGTCTGGTACGCCGAAGTTCCGCGTTCGATAAATCGTCTGGTTGTTGTCGGAATGATCCTGTTGGTGGTTTGTTTCGGTGGATTTGGCGTCTGGTCTTTCAGTGCGCCACTGGCCGCTGCCGTCATCGCGCAGGGCAGCTTTGTCGCCACCGGTCGCAACAAGATCGTGCAGCACTTGGAAGGCGGCATCATTCAGGACATCAAAGTTGTCGAAGGTCAGTCCGTCAAACAGGGCCAAGTGTTAATGACGCTGGACCAGACGTCGGCCGAAGCCAATGAGCGAGAGTTGTTCATCCGACAGGTTCGATTGCAAGCAATGTCCGAGCGTTTGAACGCAGAATACGGGGAACTGCAAAAGCTTGAGTTTTCACCTAACCTACTAGCCAAGGCAGACGACACCGAGGTTATGACCATTCTGGACGGCCAGAAGATCAGTTTCGACCTGTCTCGTAAGACTTTGTTGAATGACATCGCTCTGCTTGAAAGCAATATGGAGGCCCTGAAAATTCGCTCTAGCGGTTTCGAAGCACAGCTTGAGAGCATGGTGCGGCGTTCAGAAATCCTGCAAGAGGAATACGATACCAAGCAGGTTCTTTTCGAAAAGGGACTGGTCCGCAAAGGCGACTTGAACACGATCCGTCGAGTGCAGACCGAGGCCGAAGGACAACAGGCACGTCTTCGGGCTGAAGCCTCTGAAATTAGCCAGATGCTTCTAAAATATGAAGAACAGATATCTCGTACCCGGGCGGCTTATCGCGAGGCTGCGCTGGACGAACTGGGTGTTATCGAAGCGGATTTGGAAAGTGTTCGTGAAAAAGCGCGGCAGGCACGCAGTGTTTTGGACCGCGCCGTTGTACGTGCTCCGGTGTCGGGAACAGTGGTGCGGTTGCACTATCATACACCCGGTGGTGTAATCGAAACAGGCGAGCACATTGCCGAGATTTTGCCTGCAGATGCCCCGCTGATTATCGAAGCGCAAATTCCGCGTACTGAAATTGACAGCGTTGTGACCGGACAAGATGCGACCGTGCGACTAATCGCGCTGAACCAGCGAACAACGCCGGTTCTGAACGGTCAGGTGTTTTATCTGTCGGCTGACGCTCTGGTCGAGGATTCAACAGGTACGCCGCAAGAGGTGTACTTGGCGCGTATCTCCCTTGAGCTTGAAGAGATTGAGCGTGTTCGCGGCTTTATCCCGACCCCGGGTATGCCTGCCGAAATCATGATCCAGACCGAAGAACGGACGTTCGCGTCGTATATCGCCAAGCCAGTCACAGACAGTATGTCGCGTGCGTTCCGCGAACATTGACTCGGCTGGATCGACGGCCGGTCTACACCTTCCATTTTTTGCATGTTAACCTTCTGTAAAAATCAGCAGAGGATCGCTTATGCCATTAACTGTTAAAGATATGATGGAAGCCGCAAACGCAGTCGTCAAACGCGTAGACATTGCTTTTGCCCAAGAGGTCTTGGGGCAGGGCGGTTTGCTGCTGGATGTACGCGATGCGGTTGAGTTACAGCAAACGGGTCGGGCCAATGGTGCCCATCATATTCCGCGTAGCATGTTGGAGTTCAGGGCCGATGACTCCTTGAAATCTCATGACGCCGAGCTTCAAAAAGATCGTCCAATTGTCCTGTATTGCGCAGCTGGCGGTCGCGCTGCATTGGCGGGTAAGCTGCTGAAGGATATGGGATATCAGGAGGTTTACAACCTTGGGGGATTGTCCGATTGGGTAAATTCTGGCGGTGAGGTGTCTAAGCCTTAGGCGTTCAGGAACGCACGGACAGCTGCTTCAAACTCTCGAGGTTTTTCAGCATGCAACCAATGTCCTGCGCCAGGTATCTTGGCAAATTTGGCAGCTGGGAACCGAGCGCGGATTAGGTCACGGTGTTCGGGCAGAACATAGTCGGACTCGGCACCTGATAAAAACAGGGTTGGACCGGCCCAGCTTGTTTCCAGTTCAGGGAAGCCCATGATCTTCGGCATCTCGGCGGCCAGCACGTCGAGGTTCAGCAACCATCGTTGCCCTTTCACATCCAGAGATTGCGTGAAAAAGCTCTGTAGTGAAGGCTCGACGCCTAATTTCGCCAATTGCTCTGACGCGTCCGAACGCCGCTCGACCTTGGACAGATCAACGGCGCGCATGGCCTCAATGAACTGGATTTGACTATGGCTGTAGCTAACAGGCGCAATGTCGGCTACGACCAACTTGTGCAACAGCTCTCCATGTTGCAATGCCAGCATCATCGCCGCCTTGCCGCCCATAGAGTGCCCTACCAAATCGGCTTTGCCCCCGAAATGGTCGATAACCTCAGCTAGATCGTTAGCGAGGTCCGGATAGCTGTGCTGTTCCGTCCACATGCTGTAGGCGTGGTTGCGCATATCGACTGCGATTACCTGCCGCTCATCTGACAGCCGCCGGGCAATCACCCCCCAATTCCGTGCCGATCCGTAAAGACCATGCGCGATCAGCAAAGGAGGGTTCGTGGTACGTTCGCCATGTATGATCGTATTCAGCATGCGGCTGTGATACCTGCGGTAAACAGAAACAGCCAGCCCCATTGTCGCCCTCTTTCCGGGCGGTTAGATTGGCGGCCTTGGAGGCCTTGTCATGACCGAAAATTCTGATGTCCAAAGCCAAATTGCGCACACTCTGCAGATGATGCGGAAAAAGCTCGGCGTGCGGGACAAGACACTGACAGCGTCGGTCAGAAAGGCCAAGCGGCAGCTGCCCCGACGGATTTACAAACAGGCGCTGCTACTGGCAAATGCCGAACAAATGGCGGCTCATCCCAAATTGCGTCTGGTCCTGGATACGTCGGCATTGGCGCATGCGTCGGAGGAGGTACAGAACCATCTGAGCGGAATCAACTTGGCTGATCGACGTTGGGGTTGGTTTCTGAGCTTTCTAGGGTCGCTGGCCTTGGGTTTCCTTGCCCTTTCGGCGCTGGCGTTGATCGTTCTGCGCTGGCGCGGCTTTATCTAATTACAACTGGTCAAAGAAAACGGCGCCCAAAGGACGCCGTTCAAATCACTATAAGCAGTGGGGCTTACAGGTTCGGATAGATAGGGAATTTGGCGCAGAGGTCTGCGACCTGTGCTTTGACCTTTGCTTCGACGGCGCCGTTGTTGTCTTCGCCATTAGCGGCCAGCCCGTCGACCACCTCGATGATCCAGTCGGCGATCTGGCGGAACTCGACCTCGCCAAAGCCGCGGGTGGTACCGGCGGGTGAGCCCAGACGGATACCGCTGGTGATGGTCGGTTTTTCCGGATCAAACGGCACGCCGTTCTTGTTGCAGGTGATATGCGCGCGGCCCAGAGCCTTTTCAG
>NZ_JBQFPX010000004.1:0-331562 GCF_056536545.1 Ruegeria sp. CK1 | reverse complement strand
GAACAGGCATCTCCCAACCCGCAAAATCAACCAGCTTACCACCCAACTCAACATGCAATGAATAAAGCGGAGTGCGATTCAGTTCGGTCATAACCAGTGCCCCTCAAATGCGGTTCTTAAAAAACGCTGCGCAGGTCGCTGTGGCAGAACTGCACGATAGACAGTCGTCTCCAACGTTCCCGGGACGCCATTGCAAGTCAACAGGATATGCCCAGCATTCGATGCAAAGCGTATACGGCCGTATGCAGCGCTTTTGTATCCTATAGGAAACTTTTCCCCTTTAGGCAACATCTAAAATGTCGATTGCCCAAGATCATTTGTGCACAAGGGAACTCGTAATTTAGGCTTGGTTTTTGATCTCAGCCTGCTCAACACCTCTGGTCCCTGCCCGAATCCTGCCCTAAGACTTCGCCCAAGAGGGACCGCAATGTCACATATTACACTGGTTCGTCACGGTCAGGCCAATACCGCCGCGCGTGATGAAGGAAGCTACGATCGACTCAGCGATTTGGGTCATCAGCAGGCGCGCTGGCTGGGGACGCATCTGCAAGAGACGCGGGCGCACCACCCGCGGGTTTACTGCGGTACGTTGCAGCGGCATGTGGAAACAGCTGCCAGCATGGGTTTACCCAATCCGATTCAGGACCCGCGCCTGAATGAGATCGAGTATTTCAATCTCGCTCAGTTATACGAACATCAACACGGCGTAGAAGTTCCCATGGATCGCGAAGGGTTTGTAGAACATCTGCCGCGCACCTTTGCTGCCTGGGCCAATGGAGAAATCGCCGATCCCCCGGAATCCTTTGAAGCTTTCGAAACCCGTGTTCGCGACGTGCTGCGCGATATCGGAACCGAGGGCGGGCCAGCCATCGTTGTGACTTCGGGCGGGCTGATCTCGATGGTGGTTCGGCAGGCGATGGGGTTGGACATCCCGGCAATGGCACGGGTAGCGCTTGCCATCATGAACACGTCCATGCATCGTCTGCACCCGATTGGCGCGCAGTTGAGCCCGGTTCTGTTCAACGCCGTCCCGCACCTGGAAGCACCCGACCGGCAATTCGCCCAAACACACTTGTAAAACTTCGGAGATCCTATGCAGCTTTACTATGCCCCTCGCACAATTTCGATTGCAGTGGCAATTGCTCTGGAAGAGGCAGGGCTGGAATATGAGGCGATCCAATTGAATTTCGCGGATGGAGAACAGACCAAACCCGCATACAAGCAAATCAATCCCAAGGGGCGGGTTCCTGCCCTGGTAGTCGATGGCGGCATCCTGACCGAGACCGGCGCTCTGCTTGAGTTCATCGCGGCCAAAGCACCAGAGGCCAAGCTGGTACCCGCCGACCCGGTTATGGCAGCGCGGATGCGCGAAGTGATGTTTTATCTCGCCTCGACAATGCATGTGAACCACGCGCACAAGATGCGTGGGCCTCGGTGGGCCGACAAGAAATCCAGCTGGAAAGACATGAAGGATAAAGTTCCCCAGACGATGACCGAGTCCTGCGACTATATCTCGTCGAACGGATTGCGCGGTCCGTTTGTTCTGGGCGAGACGATCTCGCTGGCCGATGCCTATCTGTACGTAGTATGCAGTTGGCTGGAAGGCGACGGCGTTGATGTTTCAACCTTCCCCAAAATCCTCGCCTTCCGCAAAGCGATGGAGGCTCGTCCGTCGGTTCAAGCGGTTCGGGCCGCTGGTATGCTCTGATTGAAAGAAAAGACATGACACATCTCTGGGTCCGGGCAGAACAGCGCCCCAATGAAGAACGGGTTGGTTTGACCCCCGAAGGCGCGCAGGCGCTGATCGCGGCGGGCATTCGCGTGACGGTCGAAGAAAGTTCCGTCCGCGCCATTCCAATTGACGGCTACAAACTGGCAGGGTGCGAAATAGCGGCTGAAAACTCATGGCCCGAGGCCCCGTTGGATGCGATCATCTTCGGCCTCAAGGAACTGCCCGAGGACGGCACGGCCCTTCCCCACCGTCACATCATGTTCGGCCATGCCTACAAAGGTCAGCATTCTGGTCGTGCGCTTCTGGACCGGTTCAAGGCCGGGGGCGGCACGCTGTATGATCTAGAGTATCTGGTGGACGCAGATGGCCGCCGGGTTGCCGCTTTTGGTTACTGGGCCGGCTACGCCGGGGCGGCTGTCACTTTGAAAACGTGGGCCGCACAGCAACGGGGCGAAGAGTGCCCTTCTGTGGGTGTGTATTCAGGCAAAGACGCTTTAAACGAGGAACTCTTATCCGAGTTGGACACCGCCAGATCCGACCGCCCCAGCGCCATTGTGATCGGTGCATTGGGTCGTGTGGGAACCGGAGCTGCGGACTTGTGTGAGGCCATGGGCGTGCAAGTGACCAAATGGGATATGGACGAAACCGCCAGCGGTGGCCCGTTCCCAGAGATACTTGACCATGACTTGTTCCTGAATTGTATCTTTGCACGTCCCGGCACCCCGGTCTTTGTCCCAAAAGAAGCACTGACTGCCCCTCGCAATTTGACAGCTATCGGCGACGTGGCTTGCGACCCGGACAGCGATTACAATCCGGTGCCCGTCTATGACCGCGCAACAACGTGGGATCACCCCGCACTTCGTGTGGCCACTGACCCAGTGTTGGACGTGATCGCAATTGACAATCTGCCGTCGATGTTACCGGTCGAAAGTTCGGAAGATTACGCAGCACAACTCCTGCCCTCTTTGCTGAGCTTAGCCGATCTGGACAACGGTGTTTGGGGCCGCGCGCGGGACGAATTCCGGAAACATGTTTAACCAGGACCTCATATGGAACACCTGATCGGAGCGGCGGCGGCTGTGCTCGGCACAATCTGCTGGCTGCCGCAGACCCTTAAGACATGGCGCACGCGCGAAACCAAAGACCTGTCTCTGCCCGCGAACCTGCTCATCCTGGCCACGCTGACCCTGTGGCTGATTTATGGATTGCTGATTGCGGCCTGGCCCCTGATCTTGGGCAACGTGATATCTATTCTTCTTGTCGGTGCGATTGTGACCGCAAAACTGAAATTCGGCTGAATGGCCAAAACAGGAGCTTACGCATGACTATCCATTGGTGTGGCACTGGCCTTTCGGCTATCCCCGGCCTGCGCCGCCTAATTGAAGGCGGGCAAAAGGTCACCATCTGGAACAGGACCGTTGAAAAAGCCAAGGCCGAGGTCGGAGACCTAACTGACGACATCCGCGCCTTCGACATCGACGCTCTGGGCGCGGTACTGGAAAAGGGCGATGTGATCGTCTCGATGCTGCCGGGCGATTGGCACGTGCCGCTGGCCGAATTGGCGATTTCGAAAGAGTCGAACTTTGTATCGTCCTCCTACATCGCACCCGAAATGCGCGCGTTGGACGACAAGGCGCGCGAGGCCGGTGTTGCGTTGGTTAACGAGGTCGGTCTGGATCCCGGCATCGACCATCTGATGGCACATGCACTTGTGGACGATTATCGCGCCTCAGATGAATTCGATCCACAAAACCACCTGAGCTTCATCTCATATTGCGGTGGCATTCCGAAAAACCCAAACCCTTTCCGCTACAAGTTTAGTTGGTCGCCGCTGGGGGTTCTTAAGGCATTGCGTTCGCCGTCACGCTCGATCCGAGACTACGTGACGCTGGACGTCGCGCGGCCTTGGGACGCGATCACAAGCTATATCGCACCGCTGCCCACACCAGAAAGCTTTGAGGTTTATCCGAACCGCGACTCCATTCCCTTCAGGGCCCAGTATCATTTCGAAGATCACTGGCCGGTCAAAGAATTTGTCCGCGGCACCCTGCGTCTGAACGGTTGGGCCGATGCCTGGTCGGATGTGTTTGCCGAGATCGAAACCCTGTCTGGCCCCGAAGGCGACGCGCGCCTGAAGGAAATGTCGGATCAGTTCTGGGAAGAAAACGCCTATGAAGAAGGTGAGCCGGACCGCGTGGTTTTGTGCGTCGGCCTAAAGGCGGAAAAAGACGGTATTCCAGTTTGGCACAAGACATATGTGATGGATGCCTGGGGCGATGCGCGCGGCACTGCGATGGCGCGACTGGTCTCAATCCCGGTTTCGCTGGCGGTCGAGGCGGTTCTGAACCGCGCTATACCGGCTGGCGTGCACGCCGCGCCTAGCGACCCGAAACTGGTGCAAAGTTGGATGGCTGAGATCGATAAACTGGCCCAGCATCTGCAAATAGTGGATCATACGTCCTGAATGGCACGTGCCTAAACTATGAAAAAGCCACTCCGAGATTTCGGAGTGGCTTTTTACATCTATAATATTGTCAGATATAGCGCTCTATAACGTCCTCGACGTCGCTGCGGTTGATGCCCAGGTCGGCCAATTCTCGATCGGAGAGGCGATTCAAGTCCTGCGCGGCGCACACGATGTTCGATCTGATCGCTTGCAGACGCATCGCCCGGTCGAACAATAAGACAGAACTGGCGTTTACTTTCGGCTCGGGGTTCAGTTTTGAATCCAGCATATTCTCCTCCTTTTATCCTGCCGCATCTAGTGCGACCCTCGGGTCAGTGAGCGGGACGCTTGTAGGGCTGTTGGTGATAGACACTCTGGTAGGCGCGCTCTTTGATCTCGTCGCGCGGCACGCCGATGTCGGCCAGTTGCTGGTCGCTCAGGCTTTCCAGCTCACGAACGGTCTTGGCCAAAATTCCGCGGCGGAAATGCTCGACCCGTGCTTCGGCGTAATTCGAGAACATACCGAAGAAGAGCCCCTTCTGAGGGGTAACTGTTTGTGCGTATCCCATGACTTTCTCCTTTAACTCTGAATTGCGTTTGTTGTTGCAAAACAGACTAAAGGGGTCGGGATTAACACTGCCGTAGGGACAGATTAAAACTGGTTAATGTGTCGGCCTACGGTCAGCTGTTCAGAAACATATGAGGCAAATTGAACAGATGTTGCCGCAGTTATTCACGCGCGAACGCATCCGTCGCAGCACGCCTGTCGAAGTTGACCCGTAGCTAGCAGTTCCTTGGCAAGGCGCGGATCATGTTGTTGGAGGTTAATTGCCGCCAGCCGCGCCTACATCAGGCCGTTTTCCACGTCCTCGGCCGAAATTCCCAACGCATCCAAGCCGTTCTCTAGGTGGTCCGACAGGTGCGGCGTGCCGATCAGGTAGTCGGCGCAAGGGGTCGACGCCTCGGACTTGGCGGTTGCGATGGCTTCGGCCAGATCCTCAGCAAAGAAGCTTTCGCGCCCGATCCACATAACGGCGACCAGTTCGGCTTGCTCATCTTCGCCCATGCGATCAATAAACGCGCGCAGTTCGCCCTCGGCGCGATCCAATTCGCGCCCCATCATGGCGACCTGAGCGATTTTTCTTGCCGAGATTTCCAACATGACCAACTCCTCGTGTTCGCGGTTTCATCCTACCACAACCACTCTTGGGCACCTGAGTCTTTGATCTTACTCAAACAAAGTTGCCTCAGGGTTCGCGAACGCGGGAAATCGGATGATCGGGAACGGGGGCGGCGCGAAACGGACGGAAGCGGGCCTTTTTCACCCAAAGTTTCAGCGCCTGCCACAGTATCAGAAAAAACGCGCGGCGTGCACCAAACGGACGGCGCATAAGCGACCAAAGAATGGCGCGGTTGGTCAGAGGTGCCCGAGGGCCAGTCAGTGTTGCAATCAACCCGCCACTCTCACGCTCATAGTCGATCCAAACGCCCACTCTGTCAGGACGGTAATCGAAACGGAACGTATAGTGTCCTTCGATTTTTTGAAACGGCGAGACATGCATCAGTTTGTCAGCCACAACTCGATCCGAAGGCTGGATCGGCGCAAAACCGGGATTGTGGCACAGATAGCTGTGGCGCGTTCCATAGGTGTTCGTTACTTCCGCCACCACTGCGTAAAGCTGACTGATTGCATCGAAACAGAACCAGAAACTGACCGGGTTGAAAACGTGACCAAACACGCGCGGTTGGGTTAGTAAAGTAATACGGTCAGGCTGGGTCACGCCCATCTGGTCGAATTGTTCGCGCACCCAAGCGGCGCCACGTCCCTGTTTTGGCGCACCGCCGTGGTCGCTGTCTCGCCAGTTGGTAATGTTGCGCCTATTGATTGAAAACAGCGCAGGCGTCTTGGGCTGTGCTTCTGGGTCCAGCAAAATATAGTCGACCGAGTATCGAAACGCATTTTGAATCGTGCCTTTACGTCCGTGAAACGTATGACCCGCAATATGGTCGACCCTGTTCACGCGATTTTCCCCAATGTGCCAGTAAACCGTTCAAACGGCATTCTTTTCCTAACGCCTGTGTACAAGATAATACGAAAAATAGCCCTGTGCGGATCAAAAACAGCAGATAAAGTGATCCGCCTTGGGCCGACGCGCGTAATGTGGTTATGTTTACCGAGATCGATACCGTGACCTTGGATGAACCGGCGGCCGATAGGCCTGCACTCAAACCTTGGCGCGCAAAAAAACGCATCAGGGGCAAGCCGGTGAACAAAGGGGATAGCAGTTGCGATACCAGGGCTGAGTGGGTGCTCCACGTCAGGCGCATAAGAGATTCGCAAGATCAGGCGGCTTTCGCCGAGCTGTTTCAGCACTTTGCGCCGCGTATCAAGGCGTTCCTGATCAAGTCAGGGTCGGATGCCACCCTGGCGGAGGAATGCGCGCAAGAGGTCATGGCGACCTTGTGGCACAAGGCGCATCTGTTTGATCCAAGCCGCGCGACCGTGGCCACTTGGGTGTTCACGATCGCCAGGAACAAACGCATTGATGCTCTGCGCAAACAACGTCGCCCCGAACCCGAAGATTTGGGATGGGGCCCCGAGGCAGAGCCAGAGCAGGAAAACGTTCTGGCGCTGCAACAAGAAACCGCGCAGCTGCGTGACGCCATGGCGGCGTTGCCCGATGCGCAACGAGAACTGATCGAGAAGGCCTATTTTGGCGACCTGAGCCACCGCGAGATTGCGTCTGAGACCGGGTTGCCGCTGGGCACGATAAAATCACGGATTAGATTGGCGCTGGACCGCTTGCGTCATTCGATGAATTGAGATGGCAACTATGAGCAACGAGATCAAACATCACCTGACAGACGACCTGCTGATGGCTTATGCTGCGGGTTCGCTGCCTGAGGCGTTCGACCTGATGGTCGCGACGCATCTGTCGCTGTGTGACCACTGCCGTGCGCGGGCTGAAAGCTTTGACGCTGTTGGGGGCTGCGTTCTGCAGGATCAAGACACCTCTGCAAGCATGAGCGATGGGTCCTTGGCCGCGACGATGGCATTGATTGCCCAAGGTGCACCTGTTGCGAAACCCGCACTTCCGGAATGCTCGGTCCTGCCAGCGCCACTACGGGACTACGTTGGTGGCGACGTAAATGATATCAAATGGCGCCCGATCGGGATGGGAGTGAAGCAGGCGATCCTGCCAACTACAAGCGAGGCCTCTGCCCGCCTTCTATTCATTCCCGCAGGCGCTGCCGTGCCTGACCATAGCCACAACGGCATGGAATTGACGATGGTGCTACAGGGCGCATTTTCTGATGAAGTTGATCACTTCGCCCGCGGCGATGTGGAGATTGCAGATGAAGATCTGCACCATACGCCCACTGCGGATATCACCGAGGATTGCATTTGTCTGGCAGTTACCGACGCGCCGCTGAAGTTTAACAAGCTGATGCCGCGGCTGTTCCAGCCATTCCTTCGTATCTGAGCGCTCGGACAATTCCGTGCTAAAGTGACCTGACTGTGCATTTGGTCGAGGAGCAGGCTATGCGAAAACTATTGATCATCATCACCGCGTGGGCCGCCTTGGCCACAGCAGTCAACGCGCAACGGGTAGCCGAGGTGAAGTTTGAGCCGGGCAACTTTGGCACAATGGTCAACGGAACCATCACCGGAGACGAATATTTCGACTATACCCTAGGTGCGCAGGCGGGGCAGGAAATGTTTGCCGACCTCAAGGTCAGCGACACCAACGGCAATGGCGTTATTTATTTCAACATCCTACCGCCGGGTAGCGACGGCGAGGCGATCTATAACGGCTCAATAAATGGAAACACCGCCCGCATCGATTTACCCGAGAACGGGAACTATACGATCCGCGTTTATCTAATGGGCAATGATCGGGATACCGGTAAGACAGTCGGGTACAACCTAGATCTATCGATCCAATAGGGTCTAGCCTTCGGTCTTGCCCAAGGGCACGACGTTGGTGTGATCTTCCGGGGCCAGCTCTTCAAAATCGAAGTTATCCAACCGCTGAGCGCGGCGTCCGGCTTTTTCGGCGCTGATCTTGATCTCTGAAATATCCTTGGCCGCCTGCCCGAAATGCCGGTCCAGGTTGGACACCCGATCACCCAAACGCTCTACATCCTTGTGGAGCGCGCCCAGTTCCTTGCGGATAGCCCCGGCTTGTTCTCGCATACGTGCGTCTTTCAAAATCGCCCGCATGGTGTTCAGCGTCGCCATACAGGTGGTGGGAGAGACGATCCAAACGCGTTTGGAAAAACTTTCCTGTACAAGTTCGGGAAACTTGGCGTGCAGTTCTGCATAAACCGCCTCGGACGGAAGGAACATCAGCGCACCATCGGCAGTTTCACCGTCCAATATGTACTTCTCAGCAATGTCGTTGATGTGTTTGCGCACTGTGCTGCGGAACATCTGCACCGCCGCTTTCAATTCTGCATCGTTGGTGGATCCGATCAGCGCCTCATAAGCTTCTAGCGGGAACTTACTGTCGATCACAATCGGCCCCGGGGGGTTGGGTAGGTGGATCAAGCAATCTGCACGCCGACCGTTCGACAGTGTGGCCTGAAGCTGAAAACTGTCCGAAGGCAACGCCTTGGACACGATATCGTTCAGCTGAATCTCACCAAACGCACCGCGTGTCTGCTTGTTTGACAGGATGTCCTGCAGCGACAGCACATCGCCCGACAGTTTGGTGATATTGTCCTGCGCCTTGTCGATGGCGGCGAGCCGCTCCTGCAATTGGGTCAGCGAAGTCGCGGTCTGTTTCGACGAGCCATGCAGCGATTCCTTCATCCGCTCCTGCATCTCGGCCAACGCCCGCGCCGACTTCATCGCATTGTCCGCCAGCCGGTCATTCATCTGCTGCTGAACTGAGGACAATCGCGCCTCGACCGTCTGGATAACCTGCACCTGCGCATTTGCCTGTGTGTCTGAAACATGCTGCAAGCCGCCGCGCAACTGCTCTTGCCCCTGCCCCAGCTGCTGCACATGCTGACCAAGATTAGCCATCTGCCGGGCCAAGGGTTCCGCCATCTGAACTGAACGATTAGCGGCGCGCAACGACAGGAACAACAACAGCAGGATCAACGCCACAACCCCACCACCGATTAGGATCACCGGGTCGTTCAATGCAACTTGGGTTCCAAAAATCTCGATCATGTCGCCTCGAATGTTCTTGTTTTATTCTTATTAGCGCGGCAGCGCCGTTGGATCAACTGCGCCCGAACAGACGTTCAATATCGCTCAGCTTCAATTCCACATAGGTTGGCCGCCCGTGGTTGCACTGCCCGGAATGAGGGGTCGCCTCCATCTCGCGCAGCAGGGCGTTCATTTCTTCGGCCCGCATCCGGCGACCTGACCTAACCGAACCGTGGCAGGCTACTCGGCTTAGGATCGCCTCGATCCGAGCTTGTACGGTCTGGCTTTCCCCCTGATCAGCGAGCTCATCGAGAATATCCAAAATCATTGCGCGGGCATCGACTTCACCAAGTATCGCAGGCGTTTCACGCACTGCGATAGCACCCCCGCCAAAGGGTTCGAGCGTCAACCCAAGACGCGAAAGATCTTCGGAGACTGCCATCAGGCGCGCGCAGTCACCTTCGGAGAGTTCAACGATTTCGGGGATCAGCAGCGCCTGCGCTGCGACACCGTTTTCGGCCATTTGTGCTTTTAGCTTTTCATAGACCAGCCTTTCATGCGCGGCGTGTTGGTCCACGATCACCATACCATCGGCGGTTTGGGCGAATATGTAGTTTTCATGAACTTGTCCGCGCGCTGCACCCAGCGGCAAATCTTGTGGCGACAGTTCGTCAACCTCAACCGGGACAGGCGTCGGAGCAGGCTCAACAACGCTGCCGCTGTAGTCGCGCGAAATCTCGGCAAAACCCGGCGCTTGCGCTTGAAAAGCTGCTTGCCTGGCCGCAGGGGATGGACGATCCATCTGATAAACCCGCGCGGGTGAGGTTTGGGCTGGTTCAGGCCGCATTGCACCCAGCGTTGCATTGGCAACGGTGGTCGAAGCCCGATGCCCTGCCTCGGCCAATGCATGTCGAAGGGCTGAGACGATCAGCCCTCGTGCCACACCCGGATCACGGAAACGCACCTCTGACTTGGCGGGGTGGACATTCACGTCCACCTGCGTCGGGTCGCAGTCAATGAACAGCGCGGCTGCCGGATGGCGGTCGCGACTTAAGAAATCGAAATAGGCCGCCCGCAAAGCGCCTGTCAGCATCTTGTCCCGCACGGGCCTGCCATTGACGAACAGGTATTGCGCCACTGCCGCGCCGCGCGAATACGTCGGCAGAGCGGCATAGCCAAACAACCGAATGCCGTCGCGCGTGGCGTCGATCTGTAAGGCATTCTCGGCAAACTCACGCCCGATCACGCGAGCCAGCCGCGCGTGCAGTGCATCGAATAGATCACCGTTCTCGCGGTCGGCGCGGAAGGTCACACGCCCTTCGCCCCCACCCGAAACATCGCGCAGCGTGAATGAAATGGCAGGCTCGGCCATTGCCAGACGTTTGACGGTATCTGAAATCGCCTGCGCTTCGGCGCGATCCGTGCGCATAAACTTCAACCGGGCGGGTGTCGCAAAGAACAGATCGCGCAGTTCGACAACGGTACCTGTACGCAGAGCGGCCGGTTTTACCGCCTCCATCTTGCCGCCTGATACATTGATCGAGGCAGCCTCTGCCCCCGGTACCCGGCTGGTTATGGTCAGCCGGCCAACCGCGCCCAGCGAAGGCAACGCCTCCCCCCGGAAGCCAAAGGTGTGAATGTTCAAAAGATCCGAGCCGTCGATCTTGGACGTGGCATGGCGTGACAACGCAAGCGGCAAATCTGCAGCCGAAATCCCGCAGCCATCATCGGTTACACGAATCAATGTCTTGCCGCCGTCGGCGATGTCGACGGCAATCCGAGTTGCCCCGGCGTCGATTGCGTTCTCCACAAGCTCCTTAACCGCCGAAGCCGGGCGCTCCACCACTTCACCCGCTGCAATACGGTTGATTGCTGCATCGTCGAGCTGCCGTATCACGGGGCGGTTTTCGCTGATATTGGGGTTTGCCTGTGTCATACTACCAGACCTAGCACAGGCAGGCGCGATTCTGCCACTGGTTAGGATGCTCTATTTTTGCGGAGGGGGCGTTCGAACAATCTCGCCGCGCCAACGCGAACAGCTGACAAACTTGACCGAGATTGTCCGAACGATCCGATGTGAGTGGTGGTCATTCAGAAATTAATTGCAGGGGAACTAGCACGAAAGCCAATAGGACAGTTATTAACTCTGTCAGCACTTGGAATCTGGGCGATTTTCAGCCGAAAGGCCGCACGCGGCAACAGCGGGATCACGCCGTGTCAAGCCGCGCTGGGTGCTCCCGCTCGGGCACGACATGGCCCCCAAAGCGCGGCAAAGGCGAGGATCAAGCCGGACACGGTCGCAATCATCCCCGCGGCACTGACCGCGTCTGCACCCCCAAGCCAGAGCGGCCCGTAGCCTGCCAGCACATAACCCAAGATCGCGGACAAGGCGGCGAAGATGACACTCCACACGATCTGGGTTTCTAGCCGGTTGGTCATCATCCGCGCAGCCGCCGGAGGGCAGATGAACATCGCGATCACGATGATTGATCCGACCGCGTCAAAGGCGGCTACGGCAGAAATTGCTGCAACTATCACCAAAGCCATGCCCAATGTACTGGTACGAATACCGATGGTGCGGGCGAAACCTTCGTCAAAGGTGGAGATCTTGAGCGGACGCCAGAACAGCCAGACAAACAGAGTCACCCCAACCAGCGTCAGCGCAATGCGCGGCAGTTCAGGCGGCAGCCCTGCCAGCGCTGTCAGGTCCAGTAGTGATGACCACCCAACAGCATCCAGCCAAATCAGGCTTTCCAAGTTGCCGTAAAGCGCATGTTCCACGTCCAGATGCACGGCTGAAGTATCGGTCTGTTCCAAAAGCAGCACGCCGCCCGCGAACATTGTCGTAAAAACCACCCCCATAGCAGCCCCCGGTTCGATCTTTCCCAATCGCCGGATCGCCTCGATCATCAACACAGAGACAACCGCTGCACCGGCCGCGCCCAGCATCATTGGCCAGGTCGAGATCGCTCCGGTCAGGATGAAGGCCACCACGATACCCGGCAGCACCACATGGCTGATCGCATCGCCGATCAGGGCCTGTTTGCGCAGCACCAGAAAGTTGCCGGGCAGCGCGCAGGCAATCGCCGCACAGGTGCCGATCAGCAACGGGGTCAGGGACAGAGGGACAAATTCCTCGCCACTCATGACGGTACTCCCTGCGGGCCGCCGATCTGGCGGTCGATCTCGACGATCTGGTCGCGGGTCAGAACGGTTTCGATATCCCGAAGCCCATCGTAAAGCGCAGCCGTTGCCTCATGTGCCTGATCGGCGCGCACGATCTCCCACCGTTTTTCGTCGCGCAGCGCTTTGGCCGCGTGGGCTTTGCCGGCCTCTGTGGCAACCCCATCGGCACGGGCAAACCCGGCGCGTTTCAACAGGCGTAAGGTCAGAGGCTCGTAAATTTTTTGACCTTGCGCGAGCGCCAGCAACCCCTGCCGTATGTGGACACGGCGCTGAAATTTTAGGTGTTGCAAGATCGCTGCCAAAACACCTCGGACCGGAGCGAACATCAACGACAGTGCAAAAAATCCAAAACTTACCAGCACGATTATGGGGCCTGTTGGCAGGTTCGGGGCCGAAGCCGACAATGCCGCCCCCAAATATCCCGCCAGCCCTCCTGCCAGACCTGCCAACAACACCACTCGGTCTGAACGTTCGGTCCAGAACCGCGCTGTAACCGCAGGAATAATCAGAAGTGCCACGATCAGGATCAGCCCGACGATTTTCAAGCCAACCACGGTGACGGCCATCACCAACCCCATCATCGCAAGGTCAATCTGATGGACCGGCAAACCCCGCGCCGCAGCATATTCCGGATCAAAGGCGACCATTGTCATGGGACGCCGGATGATCATTACCAAAGCCAACGTCGCCGCCCCTCCAACTGCGATGATGAGTGCGTCGTCCCAAAGCATTCCTGCGGTAGACCCCAGCAGAAATCCTTCGAGCCCAGCCTGACGCCCGACACCCATGGTTTGGATGATGGTCAACAGAACGATGCCAAAACCAAAAAACACGGACAGAACTGCCCCGATCGCCGCATCTTCGGCCAACCGTGTGCGGCGCGTCAGCCAGTTCATGCACAACAGCCCAATCCATGCCGAGATGGCGGACCCTGCCAGTAGTCCAATCAGGTTTCGCCCGTCGCCACCAAAGCCGACCATCATCATGAAGGCCAGGCACACGCCCGGCAGGGTTGCATGGCTGATCGCATCGCTGACCAGAGCACGTTTGCGCAGAAACAGGAAAGTGCCAGTAACCCCAGCGGATACGCCCAACAAGGTCGCACCTATAGCGACCAGCGTGGCATTGTAACCCAGCTGTAGGGTCAGTGCGTCCCAAAGCATGGCTTACCCCAATGCGCGTGAGATCTGATCGATCTGAGCTGTGGCCAGACGACCTCCGTACGCGGATTGCAGGGTTTCGGCAGTGAAAGCTTCGGCAACAGGGCCTTCGGCTACCTTGCGGGTATTGATCAGGAAGACATGGTCGAAATAATCGGTAACAGTGGCCAGATCGTGGTGCACCACAACAACGGTCTTGCCTGCTTCTTTCAGCCCTTTCAGCACTGCAATGATGGCCTTTTCCGTGGCCGCATCGACCCCGGCAAAGGGTTCATCAAGCAGGTACAGGTCCGCTTCCTGTGCCAAAGCGCGGGCCAGAAACACCCTTTGCTGTTGGCCACCGGAAAGTTGCCCGATCTGGCGATCCGCAAAATCACGCATACCAACGCGGTTCAGGCAATCCATCGCCCGGGCCATATGTCGCGCACGGATGCGACCCAGCAAGCCCAGCTGCCGGGACAATCCCATCAGCACCACGTCAATTACGCGGGTCGGGAAATCCCAATCTACACTGGCGCGCTGCGGGACATAAGCGATCCGAGCGCGTTGCTGATCCAGTGGTTTTCCATAGACAGTGACGTGTCCAGACAACGGTGACACGATCCCTAAGGCAGCTTTCAACAAGGTCGACTTGCCCGCCCCGTTCGGACCAATAATGGCCGTCATCGCGCCGGGTTGCACGGTCATGTCCACCGAAAACACTGCCGGTTTCTGACCGTAGGAAACAGTGAGGCCGCGAATAGCCAGCGGGCTGTCTTCAATACCGTTTTCGGAAATCGATAGTCCCTGATCCGCGGCCAGTTCCAGCATCATTCAAAACCCCGCGGACAATCTGCCGTTCACGCCGCGATCGGGCACGTCTGCGCCCAGCGCTCCGGCGATAACGGTGATATTGTGATCCAGCATGCCGACATAGGTGCCCTCATAAGTCCCCGGCTCTCCCATGGCATCCGAATAAAGCTCACCTCCGACGCTCACATCATGGCCCTTGGCCGATGCCCCTTCGATCAATGCACGCATCGAGCGGTCAGAGACCGAGCTTTCCACAAACACCGCTTTCAGTCGTTTTTCGACCAGCGTATCCACCAGTTCACCGATCCGGTTCAGACCGGCTTCGGACTGGGTCGAAATCCCTTGAATACCCATCACCTCGTAGCCGTATTCGGCGCCGAAGTATCCGAAGGCGTCATGGGCCGTGACGAGAAGACGGTTGTTTTCCGGCACAGACGCCAAAGCTTGAGCGGCATAGGCTTCCAACTGATCGATTTCCGCCAGATGCGTTTGTGCGTTTGCCGCGAAGATGTCCGCAGCCTCGGGGCGCGCCGAGGTCAGGGCCTCTTGCACTACAACCACCACTTCACGCCACAGCGCCGGGCTCATCCAAACATGCGGGTCGTATTTATCAGCATAGTCATCATGCGCACGCAGCTTTGACCTGTCGATCCCCTCTGCCACCGCAACAACGGTGCGTTTGCGGCTAAGATCTTGGAAGAAACCCTCCATCTGCGCTTCAAGATACAAGCCATGCCACAAGATCAGGTCGGCACGGGTCATTGCAACAATATCGCTACGGGTCTGGCGATAGGCGTGAGGGTCAACACCGGGGCCCATCAAGCCCTTTACCTCAACCTGATCGCCTCCAACCTGTCGCACAGCGTCTGCGATCATGCCGGTGGTGGCGACCACTTTTAAAGGTGCCTCGGCCCAAGCCGCCAACGGCAAAGCAGCGGCAAATGCCAATACTGCAAAAAAGTTGCGACGAATCATGTCAGACCTCGATCTACAAGTCAGTTCAGAATGAATATGCGAACCATTCGCAACTATGTCAATGCTATTGAGAATTATTCGCAACAAAACGCCTATTTTGTCCATTTGGTCAAAAAATAGAACGTCGAACCTCTGCTATGCCTTCCATTTATGCGCGGCCCGTGCGATTTTGACGCAAACCTCCCAAAGGACGTGACTATGGATACGCAGAGCTCAGACAGCCCCGTGCGCACCGCGCATCTGCCACAGGTAACCGAGCCCAGAAACCCCGGTATGGATCTTGATCTGGACTGGGTAAGGGCCGTGCAGGCCAATACTTCGGCAATTGAGCGCCGCGCGGCGACCCTTCCCGGTCGGCGGTCGGTGAAGAAAGACTATCAGGCCGCGTGGCTGTTGAAGGCGATCACGATGATCGACCTGACCACCTTGTCGGGCGATGACACGGTGGGTCGCGTCCGCCGCCTGTGCGCCAAAGCGCGCCAACCAGTTGCTCCTGCAGTCTTGCAGGCGCTGGACATGCCGCCGATTACCACCGGTGCGGTCTGCGTCTATCATGACATGATCGAAACCGCTGTTGAGGCGCTGAAGGGCATCGGCATTCCGGTCGCGGCTGTTTCAACCGGTTTTCCTGCCGGTCTATCGCCGTTCCACCTGCGCGTGGCCGAGATCGAGGAAAGCGTGAAAGTCGGCGCCGAAGAGATCGACATCGTAATCTCTCGCCGCCACGTGCTGTCGGGCGACTGGAAAGCTTTGTATGAAGAGATGAAGGCCTTCCGTGTGGCCTGCGGCGATGCGCATGTCAAAGCCATCCTCGCCACCGGAGAGCTGGGCAGCCTGCGCAACGTCGCGCGCGCCTCGCTGGTGTGCATGATGGCGGGCGCTGATTTCATCAAGACCTCAACCGGTAAGGAAAGCGTCAACGCGACCCTTCCCGTATCTCTGGTCATGATCCGCGCGATCCGCGACTACTATGACCGCACAGGGTATCGGGTTGGCTACAAGCCTGCGGGTGGGATTTCCAAGGCCAAGGACGCGCTGGTTTATCTTTCGTTGATCAAGGACGAGTTGGGCGACCGTTGGCTGGAACCGGACCTGTTCCGCTTTGGCGCATCGTCGCTACTTGGCGATATCGAGCGGCAGTTGGAACACTACGTGACAGGCGCGTATTCCGCCGGTTACCGTCACTCCATGGGCTGAGGAAAGAATAATGACAGTCAAAGAAATCTTCGAAACCATGGATTACGGCCCTGCCCCCGAAAGCGCGGCAGAGGCGCTGGCTTGGTTGGTCGATCAAGGCGACAAGTTTGGTCACTACATCGACGGTGCCTTTACCAAGCCCGGCAAAGGTTTTGAGAGCCGCAACCCGGCGACCGGGGAAGTTCTGGCCAAGTTGACACAAGCAAAACAGAGTGATGTGGACGCCGCCGTTGCCGCCGCGCGCAAGGCGCAACCGAAATGGGAGAAGCTGGGCGGTGCGGGCCGTGCGCGGTATCTTTATGCAATCGCGCGGCTGTTGCAGAAACACGCGCGCCTGTTTGCGGTGCTGGAAAGCCTGGATAACGGCAAACCAATCCGTGAATCGCGGGACATCGACATCCCTCTTGCGCAGCGGCATTTCTACTATCACGCAGGCATGGCGCAGCTGATGGAAAACGAATTGCCCGACGCGCAGGCGTTGGGTGTATGCGGGCAAATCATCCCTTGGAACTTCCCGCTGCTGATGCTGGCGTGGAAAATTGCACCGGCGTTGGCGATGGGGAACACGGTGGTTCTGAAACCGGCTGAGTATACCTCGCTGACTGCGCTATTGTTTGCTGACATCTGCTCGCAGGCCGGGCTGCCGAAGGGCGTGGTGAACATCGTCACCGGTGATGGCGCCGTGGGTGAGATGATCGTCGCCTCGGACGTGGACAAAATCGCCTTTACCGGTTCGACCATCGTTGGCCGACGTATTCGCGAGGCGACCGCAGGCTCGGGCAAGGAACTGACATTGGAGTTGGGCGGCAAGTCTGCCTACGTCGTCTTTGACGACGCCGATATTGATTCAGCCATCGAGGGTCTGGTCGACGCGATCTGGTTCAATCAGGGTCAGGTCTGCTGTGCGGGTTCGCGCCTGTTGGTGCAGGAAGGCATCGCGGATCGCTTCCATGACAAACTGCGTGCCCGGATGGATAAGCTGCGCATTGGCGACCCACTGGACAAATGCATCGACGTGGGTGCGGTTGTGGACCCAGTTCAGTTGCAGACCATCAAGAGCATGGTGGAAAGCAACACTGTCGGTCACGTGCACCAAGCCGCCTGTGATCTGCCTGAGAACGGCTGCTATTACCCACCGACACTGATTTCGGGGCTGGAGACATCTGATCCGCTGATGCAGGAAGAGATCTTTGGCCCGGTTCTGGTGTCGTCCACCTTCCGCACGCCAGAAGAAGCGGTCGAACTGGCCAACAACACCCGCTACGGGCTGGCCGCGACTGTTTGGACCGAGAATGTAAACCTCGCGCTGGATATCGCGCCCAAGCTGGTCGCGGGCGTGGTCTGGGTGAATGCCACCAACCTGTTCGACGCGGCGGCCGGATTCGGCGGTTTGCGAGAAAGCGGCTTTGGCCGTGAAGGCGGTTGGGAAGGTCTTACGGCGTACACCAAACCCAAGAGCAAGGCCAAGCCGCTGACCAAGGTCGAAGCCGTGATGGGCGAAGGTGCTCCGGTCGATCCGATTGACCGCACCGCCAAAATGTATGTTGGCGGCAAGCAGGCTCGGCCTGACGGCGGTTATTCAAAACCCGTCTGGGGCAAGCCCGGCCTGCTGGGCCATGTGGGGCTCGCCAACCGCAAGGACGTCCGCAACGCAGTCGAGGCTGCGGCCGGTGCTAAAGGCTGGTCCAAGACTACCGGCCACCTGCGGGCGCAGATACTCTATTACATCGGCGAGAACCTATCGGCCCGTGCCGATGAATTCGCGACACGCATCGATGCCATGACCGGCAAGAAGGATGGCGCGAAAGAGGTCGACGCCTCGATCCAGCGCCTGTTCACCGCTGCTGCCTGGGCCGACAAGTATGACGGTCAGGTTCATGGTGTGCCGATACGGGGTGTGGCCATTGCCATGAAAGAACCGGTCGGTGTGATTGGCGCGCTTTGTGCGGATGAGGCACCGTTGCTGGGTCTGATCTCGGTCATGGCGCCTGCGATTGCTATGGGCAACCGGGTGGTGCTGGCGGCAAGCGAACCGTACCCACTGGCGGCGACCGATTTCTATCAAGTTCTTGAAACCTCGGACGTGCCCGCTGGTGTGGTCAACATCCTGACCGGCAGCCACGCGGAGCTGGCGAAACCGCTGGCCTCGCACCTGAACGTCGATGCGGTCTGGTCGTTCTCATCGACGGACGTGTCGAAAGAGATCGAGGTCGTCTCGGCCGGAAACCTCAAACGAACCTGGGTCAATAACGCGACGGCATTCGACTGGGGCGTGGACCATTCGCGCCGCTTCCTGCAGGCTGCGACCGAGGTGAAAAACATCTGGGTGCCCTACGGCGAGTAGGGCTCCCGCATCTGGGAGGCCCAAGTGGATTTTAGAGGACAAACCGTCATCGTCATAGGCGGAACGAGCGGTATCAATCGCGGTATTGCTGAGGCCTTTGCGGCCTCGGGGGCCAAACTGGCCGTTGCCAGCCGGTCGCAGGAAAAGGTGGACGATACCATCGCAGCGCTGAACGACGCCGGTGCAGCCGAAGTTGTCGGAGCGGCCTTTGACGTACGCGACCCCGAGGCTGTGGCAGAGGGCCTCAAAAAGTTCCATGAGGCTTTGGGCGACTTTGACGTTCTGGTGTCCGGTGCAGCAGGGAACTTCCCTGCGTTGACCTCTGAGATGTCGGTCAATGCGTTCAAGACGGTGGTGGATATCGACCTGATGGGCACGGTCCATGTGATGAAGGGGGCCTACCCTTTCCTGAAACGCCCCGGTGCCAGCATCATCAACATCTCAGCCCCGCAAGCGTTTCTGCCCTATGAGGGTCAGGCGCATGTCTGCGCCGCCAAGGCAGGCGTGGATCAGATCACCCGGACGCTGTCGATGGAATGGGGGGTCGAAGGGATACGCGTGAATTCCGTCGTTCCCGGCTTTATAGAAGGTACCGAAGGCGCACGGCGTCTGGCACCAACAGAAAACGCCCACGAAGAAATTCGCGGTGACGTTCCCTTGGGGCGTTGGGGCACAACGCAAGACGTGGCCAATGCCTGCCTTTTCCTCAGTTCGGACATGGCCAGCTATATCAGCGGCACGGTTTTGTCCGTGGACGGGGCGCTGTATCAGCGCGGCTCGGGCAAGTTTGGACAAATGATGGGGCAGATGCTGCGCGCGGCAGCGGGGAAAAAGGGCTGAGTGCAACTCAGCCCCCTTTGATCAGTTTGTGGTTTCCAGCCCTACCGGCTTTCCGACAACCGTAAAATGCAGCCCATCAGGGTCGAGCAATTCGCTCGCTACTCGGTTCACCTCATCCAGGGTCACCGCGTTCACCTTGTCATTGCGGGTGGCGATGTAGTCGATGGGAAGGTTCTCCATCTGCATACCCACCATGATCCCGGCGATCCGACCATTGCCGTCAAAACGCAACGGATAAGCTCCAGTCAGATAGGTCTTGGCGTCGTCCAGCTCTTTCTGCGTCACACCCTCGGACGCGGCGCGTGCCCATTCGTCGCGGATAACTTCGACCGTTTCGGCGATGCGGTCATTGGCCGAAGAAACTGATCCCAAATAGACCGAAGCCAGATCCTTGGGCACCAAATAGGTTGAAACGCCATAGGTCAGCCCACGTTTTTCACGAACTTCCTGCATCAAGCGGCTTTCGAACCCGCCGCCGCCCAAGATGTGATTCAGAACAAAGGCCGCAAAAAAATCCGGGTCGTCTCGGTCAATCCCTGCATGGCCAAACAAGGCAACGGACTGTGGCGTATCAAAGTCCACCACGCTGATACCACCGGGGATGTTCACATCAGCGCGATCGGGAATAGGCTTACCAGTTTCAGGCAGCTCCGCCAGCAGCTTGTCCAGAAGCGCGCCCAGTTCTTCGGCAGTGATATCACCCACGGCACCAACATAAAGCCGGTCCTTGGCGAAGACATTGTCATAGGCGGTAACCACATCATCGCGCGTCAGTGCAGAGACACTTTCAACCGTGCCCTTGCCCTCGGTGCCGTAGGGATGATCGCCATAGGCCATCTGCGCAAAACTGCGCCCTGCAATATCGTTCGGGTCGGTTTGGTCAGACCGAAGGCCGGACACAACCTGAGCCTTTACCCGCTCAACAGCGTCCTCGTCGAAGCGTGGTTCGTGGATCGTCGTTTGTAGCAGATCGATTACATCATCACGATTCTCGGTCAGGAACTTTGCCGAAATCGAAACTGAGTCGTCCGATGCATTATACCGGAATGAAGCAGCCAGCGCCTCCAGCTCACGCGCGTAAGTGCGGGCGTCCATGTCGCCTGCACCTTCTTCGATTAGCCCACTCATCAGGTAGACTGCGCCGCGCTTTCCGGGCTCGTCCAGCGAGGTGCCACCGCGAAAACGCAGTTCTAGGGCAGTGAATGGGATCGAGTGATCCTCGACCAACCAAGCGGTGATACCACCAGGTGAGGTGACCTCTTTGATCTCAATCTCAGCCCACGCGGGCAGCGCGACGACAAAGGCTATCAGGGGGGCGATAAACCACTTCATTGTGTCACCTCATCGTCTTGCATGAGCCATCCAGTGACCGAGGTTTCCGGTTGCAGAACCTCTCGCGCGGCGGCGATGATTTCTTCACCTGTCACAGCCTGCAGGATATCAGGCCAAGCTTGCACGTCCTCGACCGTCAAACCGCTGGTCAGAGCGCGGCCATAACGGTTCCCGATTCCGTCAACATTGTCGCGCGCATAGGTTTGCGCCGCGCGCAATTGCATCTTGATCCGATCGAGGTCTTCTTCGTTTACACCCTCGGCAATAAAGTCAGCGACTGCCTGATCCATGGCATCCTCGGCCTCTTGCAGCGACACACCTTCTGCCGGAACCACCAAGAGGTCAAAGGTTGTGTTATCCAACGAAACTCCGCGATAGAAGGCACCAGTGTAGACGACCTTTTGCTGTTCGAATTGCAGCTTTTCATTCAGATACGATGTGGTACCGCCGCCCAGTAGTTCAGACAGCAAGTATAGCGCCGCGGCTTTCTCCTGCGCACCTGCGTCACGCTCGGGCGCCAAATAGCTGCGTTGGACATAAGGTTGCGCGACACGCGGGTCTTTGTAAGTCAGGCGACGTTCAGCCAGTTGCGGCGGCTCTTGAGAGCGGACACGCTCGACCAATTCCGGATTTGCGGGAATGACGCCATAATATTGTTCGGCCAGCTCTTTAACCGCATCAGGTTCAACGTCCCCGGTTACCACTAGAATCGCGTTGTTGGGCGCGTAATGGTTCTGGTAGAAGGATAGCACGTCCTCCATATCAAGCATCTCCATCTCATGCCGCCATCCGATGACCGGGATAGCATATCCATGATTGAGGTACTGAGCCGCGCTCATCTGCTCGCCGAACAAGGCACGGGGGTTATTGTCGGTGCGCTGGTTGCGTTCCTCAAGAATCACATCGCGCTCGGTAACGATATCCTCTTCGGTCAGGCGGAGGTTGCGCATCCGGTCCGCCTCCATCTGCATCATGAGTTCAAGACGATCTGCTGCCACGCGCTGGAAATAGCCGGTGTAATCGTAGGAGGTGAACGCATTGTCGTTGCCACCATTGGCCGCAACAGTGGCAGAAAACTCTCCTGGTGCTAGCGTATCTGTACCTTTGAACATCAAGTGTTCCAGGAAATGCGCAATGCCGGACGTGCCGGATGGCTCATCTGCGGCCCCAACGCGATACCAGACCATATGCTGCACGACTGGCGCGCGGTGATCTTCGATCACTACGACATCCATGCCGTTATCCAGCGTAAATGTTGTAACCGCCTCATGGCCTTCCTTAGCCATCAAAGGGGCGGCGGCGAACAGGGCGGCACACAAGGCCAGGGCCCGAACCATAGGGCATCCTCCGTTTCGTTTGGTGCAGTTCAAACTACGGCGGTACCGCTCAGGTTCAAGTCCGATGACGGAAAGTTAAGATTTATTCATCAGCCGGAGGCGCAGAAGGCGTCTCAATCCCCGCTCGACGTGCAGCTTCGTTTTGCACATCAGCGTCTAAAGCCTCACGCCGATAGACCTGTTCATAGCGGTCGACTTTGAACAACCGCAATCGTGTCCAACGACCCTGCTTTTTACGGAATTCAGCGTCCTCGGTGTCGACGACCTGACGTGTGTTGGCAGGAACGCCATAGCGACTCGAGGCGGTAACCAACGCCGCGTCTGAGGATGGAATCGCAGTGCCGGGGTTCAGCGCTGCCGCGCTTCCGCCCAACGCCACAACAGCGTCAGCCTTAGGCGTCGGATCAGTCAGGTTAGCACCACCCGGCGTGGGCGCAGGAAGGAAAGAATAATCCTGCGGCTGGGTCAGCGGTTTAACCGGCATGACCGAAAACTCGTCTGGACCGTCCCCAGGCGCCTCAAGATGGCGCAAGCCAATATCCGCGCAGCCGGAAACCGCAAAGGCAAATGTCACAGCAAATATGGAACGCGGCAACCGCATCGGAGTCTCCAGCCAGTTTCAGCCGCTTTTATCGCATATCACCCGGCGCGTCACGAGGGCTTTTTGCTGTCAAACAACACAAGCCCAAAAGCGCCTGCAAAGATGAAGACGTCTGCCAGGTTGAATACAAACGGATTATTGATGCCGCAGCAGGACATGTTCAAGAAATCCAGTACATAGCCGTAAAGGACGCGATCCAACACATTTGCAACCGCGCCGCCGATCAGCAACCCACCGCAAAACAGCATGAGTTTTGAAGGTGCCGAGCGCATCAACCAGATTAGAACGCCAACCGAGATCGCCAGTGATACGCCGATCAGCACCCAGCGCGCAGCATCTGAATCGCCCTGAAAAAGGCCGAAATTGATGCCCCGATTCTCGCCATACTTAAACACCAGAAGAGGCGGCAACACTTCTATATTGCCCTCGGCCACGCGCATCACGTGTACGACCAGATACTTGCTGATCTGATCGATCAAAAACGCGGCCAGCGCGGCCCAGAGCAGAAGGCGCATGCGCATCAGTGACGGAAGTGGCGCATGCCGGTAAAGACCATCGCCAGACCGGCCTCGTCCGCGGCTGCGATCACCTCGTCGTCGCGCATCGAGCCACCGGGCTGAATGACGCAAGTCGCGCCTGCCTCGGCAGCTTCCATCAAACCGTCGGGGAAGGGGAAAAACGCATCCGAAGCGACGGCTGATCCGATTGTCAGCGGTTGCGGCAGGCCCAGCGCGTCGGCCATACGTTCGGCTTTTTTAGCTGCAATCATGGCTGAGTCCAACCGGCTCATCTGACCAGCGCCGACACCAACGGTCGCGCCGTCTTTGACATAAACGATGGCATTTGATTTGACATGTTTCGCCACTTTCCAAGCGAACAGCAGGTCACGCATCTGCTCATCTGTCGGAGCCTTCTTGGTGACGACTTGCAGATCATCCATGCCGACAAAGCCATTGTCCTTGTCTTGCACCAACAGACCACCGGCCACCTGACGCACGGTTTTGCCGCCTGCAGTCACATCCGGCAGGCCATCCGTGGTCAACAAGCGCAGGTTCTTCTTGGCGGCGAAGATCGCCTTGGCCTCATCCGACGCGCCCGGAGCAATTACGACTTCGGTGAAAATCCCAGTGATTTCCTGCGCGGTTTCAGCATCCAGCGGCTGGTTCAGCGCCACGATGCCACCAAAGGCAGAGGTGCGGTCGCAGTCAAACGCCGACTTGTACGCCTCCAGCAGTGTCGCGCCCGTGGCTACGCCGCAAGGGTTGGCGTGTTTGATGATGGCGCAGGCCGCGCCTTGCGATGGGTCAAACTCGGCCACCAGTTCAAACGCTGCGTCGGTGTCGTTGATGTTGTTGTAGCTCAGTTCTTTGCCCTGATGCTGCACGGCAGTCGCAACGCCGGGACGGTTGGTGCCATCGGTGTAGAACGCCGCCTGCTGGTGACTGTTCTCACCATAGCGCAGGGTTTGTTTCAGCTCACCCGCGAAAGCACGGCGTTTAGGAGCCTCAAGCTGCAGCGTATCGGCCATCCAATTGGACACAGCGGTGTCATAGGCGGCAGTCCGGGCATAGGCTTTCTGCGCCAGCCACTGGCGGAAACCATAAGACGTCTTGCCGTAATTCTCTTCCAACTGATCAAGCAGCGACGAGTAATCCTCGACATCGACCACTACGTTCACAAACGCATGGTTCTTCGAGGCCGCGCGGATCATCGCCGGGCCGCCGATGTCGATGTTCTCGATGCATTCGTCGTAGCCCGCGCCTTTGGCAACGGTTGCCTCGAACGGATAAAGGTTCACCACCAGCAAGTCGATTGCACCGATGCCGTGCTCATTCATTGCTGCCACGTGGCTGTCATTGTCGCGCAGGGCCAGCAAGCCACCGTGCACCATCGGGTGCAGGGTTTTTACGCGGCCATCCATCATTTCGGGAAAGCCGGTAACTTCGCTTACATCCTTCACCTCAAGCCCGGCATCACGCAAAGCTTTGGCCGTTCCGCCGGTCGACAGCAGCTCAACCCCACGCTCGGACAGCGCCTTTCCCAGCTCGATCAGTCCGGTCTTGTCGGAAACGGAAAGCAGCGCGCGGCGCACGGGGTGAAAGTCGGTCATGGGTCCAAAGGTCCTTTTGGCGTCAGTCGAATTCGGGCTCGTCCCGGTGCAGATCGCGCACGGCATAGGCTGTATCCTGTGCCTTGCTCAGCGTCCACCGGATGCGCGTCGCATACTCCATTGCGCGGCCAGATAGAACGATCTGTTTTGTCGCGCGTGGCTTTAAACGGCCTTTTTCAAGGTAAACGCTTGGTTCAACGGTCAATTTTCCTACGCCATCGTGACGGAAAACCCATATCTCTCCGCTTTTCAACGCCATAGACACCGCCGCTCCACCCAAATCAATGGCCGCATCCACATCAGGATGCAGGTGAAATCGAATATCAAAGTCGATGCCATTCAAGCCAGAGGCATCCAACGCCTTATCAAATTGCCGCTTGGCCTTATCGGTTGCGGTCAACAGAATATCTTCGCCAATCAGTTCGCGCCCGTCAAAACGCAGCTCGAATGTGCGGGCGTGGGTCAGGCCGAAGGTTTTGGTATAGCCATCATGACCAACCATAAAGCGGTTGCCCTCGAAGGCCTCTTCAAACTCGGTTGGAACATCCCGGGGCGCATCAACCAATGCCTCGTTCTCACTGCCGTTCCCCGCATCCGCCAGCCGGGCGCTGGAATAGCCGTCCAAACAAAGGGTCGAATGCGACGGAGTCGCGCGCCCTGCGCGACGCCATTCTGAACCAAAGCTTTCACCCGAGCCGCAATTCACAATTAATGGTCGCCGCCCCGAGGTCAGCTCAAAAGCCAGGGTCGAGGCATGCGCGTTAAATGATGCGGCCCCCTTGGGCGGTGCACTGGCGTCAACAATAACACTGGTTCGGGCCGCATACAGCCGAGCAAATCCCATCGCCAAACCTGTGGCGTGCTGCGGCCTGACCCCGCTTTGAGCCAGCGCTTGATCCAACCGTCCTTCGACTCCGCGCCCGCCGCCATGAAACCGGGCCAGCGCACCGTCAGAATGGCGCAAACTGCGCAAAGTCGGTGCCATACGCTTGATCGCATCAGCCTGCGCGCCGGGTGTTCCGCGCCCCAAATCGCTCAGCGAGGCCGAGGTCCAGGATAAGAGAGTGAACACCTCAAGCAGCTCTTCGGGGTTGCGCGTAGATATCCCACCCTGCGGGTCGATCTGTTTCTCGCATTCTTTCGCAAGGGCTCGCAGCGCCGGATCAGCCATCTGCTCAAGACCTTTTAAAGCCAACCCAGCCTGAACCAGACCTGCCAACGCCTCGAACCGGGGTAAGCCCGGTGTGGCGACATGCCAGCGTTTGGACAGAAACCAGGTTTGCTGAGCCAACGCGCGGAAAAACTGGCGGTGCTGTTTTTCATCTGCTCCACGCAGCAAAAAAGTAGCGTGGTTGATCCAACGCAAAATCCGCCGTCCGGTCAGATCAGGTGCCCAGCCGGGTCCCTGTCCGCGACCGTGCGCGTCGATCCAGCCCCAAACCCAGCGCTGTGCCTTGTCGCGCGCGCGCATATCGCCAACAGCCGCCAGATCATCCAGCCATGCAAATCCATGACGCTCGTTATCGAAGCCAATGCTGGGGGCGGTGACATCCCACAGGCCGGTATCCTCTGCCTCAACAAGGTAACCTGCAAACAGTAAATTCCCAGCCACCAATTGCCGCCCACGCGCGAACGAGCCGACAGTCCGCGGCTCAGGTTCGCGCACGAAGCCAACTACCGCTTTACGCCGCTGGCTTAACCGCGCGTACAAACGATTTTGAAACCGAGTCCATCTACCGGCCATGGTTTGAGATTTCGACATGACGCTCGTTACTCTGCCCCTCGCGCTCTGCTGGCGCCTGAGACCCAACGATAGCCCGGTGCGATCGTCAAGTCACCGAAAAGCATGCGCTCAGGCCGATTTGTTTAGACAGGCAATGTAGAACCCGTCCATCCCGCCGCGATCCGCCCAATAATCGGGCCGCAGACGCAGGCCGCCCTCTTCGGTGATCCAATCAGGTTCGATCCCGGCAATGTTCAATGCGTCGCGATTCACCACCATATCAGGGTATTGATCCAAGGCTTCCTCGACCTGCACCTCACCCTCGTCCGGCAGCAGCGAGCAGGTGCAATAAACCAGCCGCCCGCCTGGCCGCAGAAGAGTCCACGCGTGAGCCAGCATTTTTGCCTGCAAATCAATCAGCCCTCCGAACTCAGAACCGTCCTTGGCAAAGGGTAAATCCGGGTGACGCCGGATGGTGCCCGTGGCCGAACAGGGTGCATCCAACAAGATCGCATCGTATTGGCCCTGATGCTCTAGCGCATCGCCTGCGATAACACTCGCGTTCAACTTGGTGCGCGTAAGGTTTTCCCGGACCCGTTCCAAACGCGCCTCGGATATGTCCAGTGCAGTCACTTCGGCTCCAGCTGCTGCCATCTGAAGCGTCTTGCCACCGGGCGCAGCGCAAAGGTCCAGAACTTTCTCGCCGGCCAGCGGTGCCAAAATACGCACCGGCACCGCAGCGGCAGCATCCTGTACCCACCAAGTGCCCTTATCAAACCCCGGCAGGGTCGAAACCTGTCCTGCTTCGTTTATCCGCAGTGATCCAGTAGGCAATGCCTCTCCAGGTCCAGTAGCACCCGGCTTGACCGTAATATCCAGTGGCGCAGCGGTGAAATGAGCCTGCTCCATATCTGCCACGGCCTCATTACCCCACGCCATAACCAAAGGTTCACGCAGCCATTCGGGCATGCGTGGCACCCGCATCTTCGGCCAAGCCTCTGGGCCTTCGGCGGCCACTTTGCGCAGAACTGCGTTGACCAGCCCCTTCAAGCGCCCGTGCTTGCGCGAGCGGCCCACAATCTCGACCATGGAATTGACCACGCCATGCGCCGCCTCGCCGTGACACAGCTCCACAGCGCCCAAACGCAACGCGTTGTGGACGGTCAGTGCGGGTGTCCGGTTTAGGTGGTTGCCAAGCAGTCGGTCAGCGCGTTCCAACCCTCGCAGAGTTTCCAATGTCAGGCGTTGCGCCCTTGCGCGATCCTCGGGGTCCAGCCGGTCCAGCGCACCTGCTGCCATGCATTCGGACAACAGCCGCCCTTCGCCCAATATCTGATCCAACAGATAGATCGCGCTGCGTCGCGCCGCCGTTGCGTTATCGGACATGGAACCGCCTTTGATTAAATCCCCGCCCGCATTGCCAATGGCGGACGCGAGCGTATATCAAGCCCCAGCACGGAAAGGAACCCGAAGTCATGAGTGACGACCGTAAAGACCTGCCCCCTGCCGCCCAGCGTGCATTGGCCGAGGCCGAGGAGCGTCGTAAAAAGGCCGATGCCGAAGCCAAGGAGCGGCCCAAGGAGCTGGGTGGACGCGACGGCCCCGATCCGGCTCGTTATGGTGATTGGGAAAAGAAGGGTCTGGCAATCGACTTTTAGGTGCTCAGCCTTGCAAGGCCTGTAGAAAATCGGCGATCAAAGCACGCTGCTTTTTCGATTTGGCCCGATCCTCGGGCCATGTCAGCCAATAACCATCTTTGGTCTTCAGTTCTGGCAGACCCAACCGACGTAGCCGCCCGGACTGTAAATCCGCATTGGCCAAAGGCACTGATCCCAGTACCACACCCAAACCCTGCCTAGCCGCAGAAATAGCGTGTTCCATCGAATCAAAGCTGATCGTTGAGGGCGGCAAATCCGTCTGTTGCGTTTTACGCGCCCAGTCGCGCCAAGCAGGACGTTCGCCGCGCAGATCAATTAGCGGCGCGCCCCAGTTCACGCCGGGTGCGGCCATCGGCACCAGCACCTCGCGCGTAATCAGAGACGCATCACGCCCGGGCCACGCCCCGCGCCCATAGCGGATTTGCAGCCATGTCCGCTCCTCGTCCAACGACGACCGGCGCGCCACGGAATCAGTCATCACACGCACTTTGGGCTGCACCTCCTGAAACTTTACCAAGGCAGGCACAACGAGGGCGTGGATATTCGAGGACAGCCCCGCCACCCGCAACTCACGCGGGGATTTACCAAACAAATCCTCGGTGCTGCGTTCCAACGCTTGCAAGCTGTCTTGCACCAACGGTAGATAGCTTTCCCCTTCGACAGTCAGCGACACGCCGCGTGCCTCGCGCACAAACAACGTCCGACCCAGCCATGCTTCAAGGTTTCCGATCCGCTGGCTGACCGCCGCCTGAGTCAGCCCAAACTCGCGCGCCGCCGCCGAAAACCCGCCCAGTCGTCCAGCAGCCTCGAACACGCGTAGCCAGTCCAGAGGCGGCAATCCGATCTTTTTCTTAACCATAAGATTTTCCAAGCCTCAGCCGAAAGAAGCATTAATTGTCGTAATGCCACATGTGTCGTATCTGCTCAACCAAAGCCCGCGCTGAACAGGAGACCCCCCATGCTGCGCACCGCCACCCATGACGCTTCGGTCGTGACCGTCGAGTTCGACACCGGAACCCAGGCCCGCTTCCACGCCATCTGGCTGCGCGACAATGCGCTGGACCCCGAAACCCGCGCGCCGGGTAACGGTCAAAGACTGATCACCATCGGGGACATTCCGGTGGATGTTTCGATCGGCGCGGCAGAGGTTGTGAGCGGCGACCTAAAGGTCACGTTCAAGCCAGAAGGCAAGTCCGTCACCTTCCCCGCCGCGTGGTTAGCCGATCATGTTTATGACCGCGATCAAACGCAGAAAACCGGTCGCACCGCCACCGGCATCACCACTTGGGAACGCGGCATCGATGCGCCCAGCGCGGACTGGGCCGAGGTCCACACCAACCCTGTTGCCAAACGCAACTGGCTGGCTGCTGTAACCAAGTTCGGCTTTGCCAAGCTGACCGGTGGCCCGACCGAACCGGAATCGCTATTGCAAGTGGCCGATCTGTTCGGGTTCGTCCGCGAAACCAACTATGGCCCCTATTTCGAAGTTCGGACCGAGGTGAACCCGACCAACCTCGCATACACCGGCCTCGGTCTGCAGGCCCACACGGATAACCCCTATCGCGATCCAGTGCCGACGCTGCAGATCTTATATTGTCTGGAAAACTCCGCCGAAGGCGGCGATTCCATCGTCGTTGACGGTTTCCGCGCCGCCGAAAAGCTGCGTGGCCAAAACCCCGCGGGCTTTGCCCTGCTGGCAGGTTACCCGGCGCGGTTCGAATACAAAGGATCAGATGGTGTGTGCCTGCGGTCTCGTCGCCCGATGATCGAACTTTCACCGGACGGAGAACTGATTGGCATCCGCTTCAATAACCGCTCGACCGCGCCTTTGGTCGATATCCCGTTCGATAAGATGGAGGCCTACTATGCCGCCTATCGCCAATTGGGCGAGATCATCGACGATCCGGCCATGGGCGTGTCGTTCAAGCTGGAGCCCGGTGAGAGCTTCATTGTCGACAACACCCGCGTTCTGCACGCACGTCTGGGTTATTCCGGCGTTGGTTCACGCTGGTTGCAGGGTTGCTACGCGGACAAGGATGGCCTGTTGTCCACACTAGCGGCAATGGAGATGGCGCAGCCGGAGGCAGCGGAATGAAACCTGACTTCTCGACCCTGAACCGGGACAACATCGTGGCCTTCATTGGCGATATCTTCGACCGCCGCGGTGGTGAGGAATACCTCGGTGAACCCGTCACCATGGCCCAGCACATGCTGCAAGGCGCCACCATCGCCGAGCAGAACGGCCAGCCGGACGAAATCATCGTCGGCGCGTTGCTACACGATATAGGGCATTTCACGTCCGAGTTTGGCACCTACCACCCCGACGACACCGAGGATCGGCATCACGAAGACGCGGGCGCAAAAGTGCTGGAACAATTCTTCCCTTCGGTCATCACCGATTGCTGCCGTTACCACGTGGCGGCCAAGCGCTATCTCTGCGCAACCAAGCCCGAGTATTTCAACCGCCTCTCCGCCGCCTCGGTTCATACGCTGGAATTGCAGGGTGGTCCGATGAGCGCCGAAGAGGTCGCCGCTTTCGAAACCAACCCGAACCTGAAAGAAATCATTCAGGTCCGTTATCTGGACGAGGCAGGCAAACGCGCCGACATGGAAACCCCAGGTTTCGCCCATTTCGCACCGATGGTGCAGCGTATGGTTGATATACACTTGGGCAGCGCATGACCGCGCCTGAGTACATTTTTGAAGCCAGCACAAAACCCTCTCTGCCTTGGCACGAGGTCCCGCTGATCCGCGCCACGGACGCGTCGGTCAAAGGCTATGGCTGTCTGGTCAACGACCCCGACAGCTTTGAGATCGAGATCGTGCGCTGGCCACAGCAAGGCTGGCGCCCCATCGACGAAGGCACCGGCGACGAAGGCGGCTGGGTCGAGGGCACGTTCAAATGCGATTGGCAGGGCGACGTGCTGTATGGCGAGAACGAGGCGGTCAAAGGCCACTATGTTCTCGGCTGGTCCACCGATCCGCAAACCGCGCGGACTGATCGGCAGACGGCACCCCGCGATCAAGTTCTGTTATGGCACATGAACTACCACCCAGATGGGGGGCAGATGTTCTGGCCGCTGGACAACAAGCCGTTTATCGTCCCAGTTGCCCTGCCCGGAGACAACCTGAGCCCCGACAAGGTAGTGGCCTTCTGGTGTGACGGATCGCGCGGCCTCTATATTCATCCCGGCATCTGGCACGAAGGCATATTCCCTGTTGAAGACCAACAACGGTTTCTCGACCGGCAAGGACGTGTTCACGCGCGGGTCAGTGCGGATATCGGCAAAGAGTTCGGCGTCTATCTCGCCTGTCCTTTAAGTGAAGACAAGATCAGGGACCTTTGACGACAGGAGCTTTCAGAAACCCTTAACCTTTGTCGGAAACTTCTGTGATACTGTTGAACAACATCCAGCAGCTACGGGAAGCATCACATGGGATTGAACAGGCGCAAGGTTGTCCAGTTGGGAACCGCGGCAACAGTTGGAACGTTGCTGCCGCGTATGACGATTGCGGCAACAGACCAGGATGAGGGGTTCGAGCAGGACCTTGCTGATACGCTCAATCAACTGAGAACCGCATTCTCGGAACTTGGATTCACCGAAGCGGACGCCCTTTCGATTGTATCCGGGATCAATGACTACAATGGCGGATTTCGGCACGATTTCGATCAATCTGTTTTGCCATCCAACGCCTTTGTCATCCAGCCTTTGGCGCGCGTTGCCGATGTAGATGAGAAATCTCGCGCAGATGTGTTACCACTTTTCCACGAGGTTGGCTGCCATCCCGCGGATGCCGACGGTCAGGCCACAACACGCCTGATGATGCGTCTTCTGACCGAAGTGTTTGGTCTTGATTCCTCCCGCATTGCCTTTGTCAGCGTACCGCAAGCCGAAGGTATGCGCCCGGTGATGGACGAGTTGGGCCTACCCTTCACCGAAAAAGTCTTGCTGCGCGACGAAGAAGAAGCGTTGGCCGCACGCGACGCATCAGGCTATTTTTTCCCCGATCCATTTGGCGATGACTACATCGTGACGATGGGAGTCTACTACCGAATAGGCGACACGGACGAGCCAGCCCCCACCGCCTATCCTCCGTCCGAAAACTGGACCGAAATTGGAGAAATCGTGATCGGAGGGGAAGCTGCCCCGCTGGGTATTTCCATCGGAGCCGAGCGCCTCACCTTTGCGCTGACAGGCCGGTACCCAACATGGGACCAGCGGCTTGGTGCGCTGTTCGCGCAAGTCGAACAAGAGGCCACTGAGCCGCCCGGAATGTCCGCCTTTCGGTAAAGAGGCTTAAAGCCCCAGCACATCCACCATGTCATACTGACCGGGTGCTTTCCCCTGTCCCCACAACGCCGCTTTCAGCGCGCCGCGGGCAAAGATGGCGCGGTCGGTGGCCAGATGGCGCAGGACAATGCGCTCTCCGGGTGCAGCAAACAACACGTCATGTTCACCAACGATGTCGCCACCGCGAATGGCGTGGAAACCGATATTACCGCGTTCACGCGCGCCCGTGATCCCGTCGCGACCCCGATCCGCAACATCGGCCAGCTTGACGCCACGGCCTTCGGCAGCGGCCTCACCCAGCATCAGCGCAGTGCCCGAGGGGGCATCGACTTTGTGGTGGTGGTGCCCTTCTATGATCTCGATATCGAAGTCCTCATCCAGCGCGGCCGCCACCTTTTTGGTCAGTTGCACCAGTAGGTTCACACCGAGGCTCATATTGCCTGCCCGCACGATGACCGCGTGGCGCGAGGCCGGTTCCAGCGCCGCGATCTGTTCATCAGTCATTCCGGTGGTACCAATAACGTGAACGCAACGCGCCTGCGCCGCCAGCGCGGCAAACTCCAATGTTGCTTGGGGCGCAGTGAAGTCGATGACCGCCTGCGCCTGTGCAAACGCCTCCAGCGGATCGTCGGTGACTTTAACGCCCAGCGCCTGACCACCCATCGCCTCACCCACATCCTGACCAATCCAGTCATGACCCGTTCGCTCGACCACACCAACCAGACGTGCCTGATCGCTGTCGCTCACGGTTTTGATCAGCATCTGCCCCATACGGCCCGAAGCCCCTGTGATGACGATCCCCGGAATATGGGTCATTGCGCTGGTCCTTTTTGTTTAAGTCGGCTCAAAGCCTCCTACCCCGTTCGCGCCCGCTTGGCAAAGCCCTGCTTTGGGCTTAGATCGGGGATATGGCAAAGAACAAATTCCACGATGGCCCCGGCCCGTCCCAACGACAGCTGCGTGTCGGCGAACTGATCCGTCGCACCCTGTCCGAAGTTCTGGCGCGCGGAGATGTCCACGACCCCGACCTGAACCGTATGTCGATCACTGTGGGTGAGGTGCGCACCTCGCCCGATCTGAAAATCGCAACAGCTTATGTCCTGCCCTTGGGCGGCAAAGGGCAAGAGGATGTGATCGAACTGCTAGCCCGAAACAAAGGCGAGTTGCGGCGCATGGTCGGCAAGAAGGTCGGGCTGAAGTTTTCGCCTGATCTGCGGTTCCGTCTGGACGACACGTTTGACCGTCTGGACGACACCCGCCGCATGTTCGAACAGGACGCGGTACGCCGCGATCTGGACGAGTGATCCGCACGCTGGCCACATTGGGCGCGCTCCTGTGGGCCGCGCAGGCTGGCGCGGTGAGCTGTGAAAAAGTCACCCACGACGACAAGCGGTACACTGTATGCGAGGTCGACGCCGCAAACGAAGACCTGCGTCTGTTTCTAAACGACGACAGTGGCGATCTTTTGGGGCATTTCTCCTCGGTCAACGAGGCGCTGGCCCCCAGCGGCAAGCGTTTGGCCTTTGCGATGAACGCAGGCATGTATCACGACGACCGCTCACCTGTCGGCCATTACGTCGAAGATGGCCAAGAGCATATGCGCGTGATCGCCAACCCGGGCCCCGGTAATTTTGGCCTGCTGCCAAATGGCGTTTTCTGCATTCGTAACGGCCGCGCAGATGTATTCGAAACACTGGATTTCGTCGACAAAACCCCCGAGTGCCGTTTCGCAACCCAATCCGGACCAATGCTGGTGATCGACGGCGAATTGCACCCGCGCTTTCTGATCGACTCTACGTCACGCTATGTGCGCAATGGCGTCGGCACCAGCGCGGATGGCACACGTGCGGTGTTTGCGATCTCGGACGATTATGTCACCTTCCACGAGTTCGGCAGCTTGTTCCGCGATGTACTGAAAACCCCGAATGCGCTGTTCCTGGACGGCAATATCTCTCGCATGTATGAGCGCGCCAGCAACCGCTCGGATATCGGATTCTCGCTGGGACCAATAGTAGGCGTAGTCGAAGACGCGCCCTGAGTTTGACAGCGCCGAAACGATCCGCTAGGTCGCGCGCCTCAGCAAGATTCTAGGTGTGATATGGGACGCAAACGCAAGGGCCGCGACATTTCCGGTTGGCTGGTGGTGGACAAGCCTGCGGGCATGACCTCGACTGCGGTGGTCAACAAGGTGCGCTGGGCGATGGACGCGAAAAAGGCAGGCCACGCGGGCACGCTGGACCCCGAGGCAACCGGCGTTCTGGCCGTGGCGTTGGGCGAAGCGACCAAGACCGTTCCTTACATAACCGACGCGCTAAAGGCCTATACCTTCACCGTGCGTCTGGGTCAGGCCACCAACACTGACGATGCCGAGGGTGAAGTGATCGCACAAAGCGATGCGCGCCCTTCGGATGAGGACATCAAACAGGCTTTGGCGCCGTTTCTGGGCGACATCATGCAAGTCCCTCCTAAATTCTCGGCCGTGAAAATCGCCGGCCAGCGGGCCTACAAACTGGCCCGCGACGGCGAAGATGTGGAACTGTCCGCCCGCCCATTGTGGGTTGAAGAACTGGTTCTGGCTGACCGCCCAGACGAGGACCATGTGGTGCTGGAAATGACCTGTGGCAAAGGTGGTTATGTCCGCTCGATCGCGCGCGATTTGGGTGCCGCGCTGGGATGCCACGGTCACGTCAAGGAACTTCGCCGGATCTGGTCGGGCCCGTTCGAAGCTGAGGACGGCCTCAGCATCGAACAGATCGACGAAATGGCCAAGACAACCGCACTGGACGAGTATCTGCACCCGTTGGAAACCGGTCTTGCCGACCTGCCTGAATTGAAGTGCACACCCGAAGGCGCAACCCGCCTGCGCAACGGCAATCCGGGCATGGTGCTCGCCTCGGACGTTGAATACGGCGATGAGGCATGGGCCTCGCTGGATGGGAAAGCCGTGGCCGTGGGCATCTACAAATCGGGTGAATTACACCCGAGCCGGGTGTTCGCCGCCTGACAGCCGTGTTAGGCGAAAGGCATGATTACCAGAACGCACACCAAGGGCGACGCGCCTTCGACCGCCATATACTCCGATTGCGAAAACTATCGCTACAGCCTGACCCGCGTCTGGGATCCGGCGGGACGCAAGGCATTATTTGTAATGCTGAACCCCTCAACCGCGACCGAGGTGCAAAACGACCCTACAGTTGAACGCTGCGAACGCCGCGCCCGGACGTTGGGGTTCGGAGCGTTTCAGGTGACGAACATCTTTGCCTGGCGCGATACCGACCCGCGCAAAATGCGCGCCGCTGCCGATCCTGTTGGTCCGGCGAATGACGCGGCCATTCTGGACGGTGTCGAATGGGCCGATCAAGTTATCGCAGCTTGGGGCACACATGGCGCACATTTGGAGCGCGGCCCAGCGGTCGAGACCCTGCTCCGCAGCACCGACCAACCCTTGTTTCACTTGGGGCTGACCAAGGACGGGCATCCAAAACATCCGCTATATATCGCTTACACTCAGCAACCTGAACCTTGGCGATAAAGTATTAACCACAAAGTCAGCTTCGTTTTGACCAAGCAATTGATTGCATGGAATGTTTACCCTCGTTGCGGTGTGTTCAGGGAAGAGTCTAATGTTTCTGTTCGGTTTCCTAAGCTTGGCCGCTGTTGGCGGTGCCGCCTATGCCATGAGCGATGCATTCACGACGGAAGTCGAGCCACTTGAGGACGACAGGATCGAAGACGAGCCAGAAAAGATCTCTGAAGGAGAGTTTCTGGAAATTGACGAAGACCCCGACACGCCGGAAGACAGCGCCGAAGAAGAACCTTCGGAGGGAACCATATTGTCCGAATTCGAAGGTGATCTGGTCATAGCAGGCACCGATCAAACCGACGTGCTAACAGGCTTGGACGGTGACGATCAAATAAACGGCTACGGTGCTCAAGACACCATCGACGGCGGCGCAGGTAATGACGTTTTGTACGGAGGCGAAGGCGCTGATGCCATCTGGGGCGGCGAAGGCGACGACATCCTACACGGTGAAGAAGGCAACGATCTGTTAACCGGGGACGCCGGAGACGATACGCTGTATGGCCATTTTGGACAGGATCAATTGGATGGTGGTAAGGGAGATGACGACCTGTATGGCGGTCAGGACAATGACATTCTTATCGGGAGTGACGGCGACGACGCATTGCACGGGGGCTTTGGCGACGACAATCTGCTCGGCGGTTCTGGGAACGACGTTCTATTCGGCGGGGACGGTGATGATACCTTGCACGGCGACGATGGCGAAAATGAACAGTCCACTGACTTTCTGAACGGTGGCGCAGGACAGGATACGATCCTGGCCGATAGCGGCGATATCGTTACCGGAGGCGACGATGCCGATGACTTCGTCATCGCAAGCGAACCCAATGACGAAGCTGTTACAGTGATGGATTTCCAACCTGGTCAAGACAAATTGTTCGTTTCATGGGATGGTCAAGACGACCCCGATATCCGGATTGAGCAAGACACCAACAATCAAAACCTGACCCACGTGCAGATCGACGGGCATAGCGTGGCGCACTTACTTGGCGTCGAAGGCATGACCGCGGATGACATTCAACTGATCGGCCAAGCTGAATTGGCGCAGTTAAGGGCTTTGGATTGACCACCTAGAATCCTTTTGCCATTTGCTTGAAATACGCTTATACGCGCGCATCCGCACTGGAATCGGTGCGGTTTTCTCCATGGGCCTGTGCTGGACGACATCCCGGCCTGCGCCATTAACTCTAACCTTTTAAAGGAGACCCCGATGTCGATTACTGCCGCTGATAAAGCACGCGTCATGAAAGAATTCGCAACCAAGGACGGCGACACCGGTTCGCCTGAAGTCCAGGTTGCTATCCTGACCTCGCGCATCAACACCCTGACTGAGCACTTCAAGACCCACAAGAAAGACAACCACGGTCGTCGCGGTCTGCTGAAGATGGTTGCCCAGCGCCGCAAGCTGCTGGACTACCTGAAGGGCAAAGAAGAAGCGCGCTATCAGGACCTGATCAAAAAGCTGGGCATCCGCCGCTAACAGCTTTATGCGCAAAAATTGAAGCCGGATTTATCCGATTTGAACGCCCGCCAATTTGGTGGGCGTTTTTTTGATTAGCGGTTCACAAAAGTCGACAACACCATCGTCACGTCAAAACGATGGCAGCGCTAATAGATGTCAGCGATGCGGACAGTATCAACATTCATTGAATGGTTTAGGATGTTTTTGGGTCCAGGTGAAAATCCGCGTCCTGCAACAGATTGAACTTTACAGCAATTGCACTGACCTGCCGATAGAAGGCCACCAATTGCTTGGTCGGGCCTTGCAGGCGAGCCAAACCGATAGTTGCCGCAACCACAGTGCCGACGTCGGTGGTGCCGTCCAGCACGTGCAAGCCGCCCACAAGCAAAACCCCGACGGTTCCGGCCCCGTTAATTGCGCTAAGCACGAACTTGGAGGATAGTTTCCATTTGAAAATCTGTAGTCGGGTTTCGAAGATGTCGTCAAATTTCGTCGATATCTCTGAAGCTGGGATTTCGTCAGACACCAGTTTGTTGGTGGCGTCCCGAAGGGTGTGAACGCGTTCCGCAACAAGCACGTTGACCCGGCTTTGAGCCGTCAGGACGATGATCACCTGCGGCACAATCATTGCAAGGGCAATCAGCCCTAACGCGGGGTCGTTCGACGCAATGTAACCGATGATAACCGCCAGCGTTCCTGCTTGCAGCAGTGGCTCGGAAAGGGCGCTCCCGGAAAATTTTCCGACCTGTTCTGCTTCGGCCGACATCATTGTTGCCTTCACCCCGGGAGTGATTGAGGCGCCGCTGGTCTGGGTGTTAGTTGGCGCGCGGCAAATAGAGTTTCTTAGACTGCGGATCATTCCCTCGCCCAGACGACTGGACAAATACCCAAGTACCCATTTCAAGGCCAGGCTAAGAAGGATTACCAAGCCCATTGCCAGTCCAAGAGACCACAGGTCCGGTGCATCGATGGAGCCATAAGTTAATCCGTTTACGATTTCCTTTTGGTAGTTCAACGGCAGCGCGGCCAGCCCGGCAATAGCCAGCGAAAGCAGTATGTTGATCGTCTGCTTCCGAGCTGTTGCAAACCAAATGGATTTATAGAACTGGATCATGACGACTTGCTCCGAAAAATGAACGCCACAAAAAATTTTTGTAGACGAGTGTACTGATTTTGGGTTTTGAAACTAGCAAACGGGTTGGAGCCAGTATCGTGATGCTCTCAGTTGCGGGCTATCGAACACCGACTGAAAGGCTCACACACGTCTAATGTTTTAGGTTCAGCGCTGACCTTCCCGGCTATGTTGAACACCGATGGCTACTTTGGGCTCAAAGCCGACAGTCGCTTCCCCAAAAAAATGCCCGCCAGAAAGCGGGCATTTCTCATCTTCACTAGCTTTAGATATTACATCTTTGACCGTTCCGATTTCAGCGCCAGCCACAAGCAATAGCACATGACCAGAACCACAAGCGTGAACGGGATACCTGTGGACACCGCTGCGCCTTGCAGGGCCGCAAGGCCTCCGCCCAGCAACAGTGCGATGGCGACCAGACCTTCAAGCGTGCACCAGAAGACCCGCTGGACCACCGGAGCGTCCATCTTGCCGCCCGCAGTGATCGTGTCGATCACCAGCGAGCCCGAGTCAGACGAGGTGACAAAGAACACCACGATCAGGATCAGCGCGATGGGGGCGATGATGCCGTAAAGCGGCAGTTCCTTCAGGAAGCCAAACAGCGCACCCTCGGGCGCATAGCTGTCGATCACCGTGGCGCGAACTCCTTCCGCTCCACCTGCGTTCAGCATGTCGATGGCCGCACCGCCAAAGGTCGACATCCACAGGGCGCAGACCGCCGTGGGTGCTACCAAGGCGCAGATGACAAACTCACGCACTGTGCGACCCTTGGAAATGCGGGCAATGAACATGCCCACGAAAGGTGACCATGCAATCCACCAAGCCCAGTAGAATGTGGTCCAGCCGTGGAAGTAACTGGTATCTTCACGCCCGAACGGGTTGGACAATGCAGGTAAGTGCAGCACGTAATCCGTCATCACATTGAAGTAACGCGAGATAGCTGTGCCGATACCGGTTACGGCGATCACGAACAGGAACAGGCCCACGGCCATGATCATGTTGATCTCACTCAGCCGTTTAACCCCTGCATCCATGCCCAGCAGGACTGAGCCTAGCGCGATCATGGTGATGCCGATGATCAGCAGGACAACCACTGTCGGACTAGGTTCGATGCCAAACACTTCGTACAGCCCAGCTGCAACCTGTTGCGCACCCAGACCCAGCGAAGTGGTCAGCCCGAACAGCGTCGCAAACACGGCCAATGTATCGATGATATGGCCCCACCAACCCCAGACGCGCTCGCCCAGGATCGGGTAAAAGGCTGACCGCAGTGTCAAAGGCAGTCCGAGATTATAGCTGAAGATCGCCAGAGCCAGGCCCACAGCGGCATAAACCGCCCAGCCCTCAAGGCCCCAGTGGTGGATGGTACCCACGATACCAATGTATTCATTGCCCGGCACAGCGATGTCTAGGCCCAATGGGCGCGCATTACCGTCCTCGGCAAAGTTGTAATACACAGGCTCCATCACGCCAAAAAACAGCAGACCGATACCGATGCCAGCCGCGAACATCATCGCGATCCAGCCAGCATAGGAATAATCGGGCTTGGCATCCTTGCCGCCGATCCGGACCTTGCCCACCGGTAGGATGATCAGCACCAGACAAAACAGGGTGATCGCGTCCACGGACAGAACAAGGAACCAGTCAAACGTGCTTGTCAACCATGGTCTGAGCCAGCCAAAAAAGGTGGCTGCTGCTTCTTGGTTGGCCAATGCGATCAAAACGAACGCGAAGATCAGGATACTTGAGATCAGAAAGACCGGGTTGTGAATGTCCAGACCGAATGGCCGGACGTTGTCCTGACCCAGTTCATATTCGGTCTCAAAGTCATAAATCCGGGGATCCGGATCCAACATTTTTTTTGTTTGAGTCATTCGACTCTCCCTCAGTTTGCTACATGCAAACGCCAAGGTCTTGGGTCATTGGACATCAGTATTTTTGGTTTTCCCTGGCGCGTTTCTTGCCCTTTCGACCACATCCTTCGTGGTAAGAGCTTACACCGGCTTCAAAAATTCGCAAAATTCATTCATATTTTTGAATAATGTTCGCAACGGCGAGACTGCCAGCGATGCGCATCCGATAGGAAAAACCCTTATTCCAGAATTGTAGCGCCACCCGTTTTGCGGCTGCCCGCTGCGCGCAACCGGTCCTTTAGGCTGGGTGTCCAGGTCATCTGACCGTCATGTGCCCGCATCGTCTCGACAAGATCAGCGTCCAGTCGAAATGTCGCGCGCATTGGCATCACACCATCGACCACATTCATCTCACGTTCCGAGGGATCGATGACCAATCGGCCTGTTAGGCGCACCGGCTCATGCGCATAGGCCGGTGTCCAATCATCACGCAGCCTCACACGGATCATCTGGTTTGGCGGCGGTGGCGGTAAATGGCTGCACATGCCAGCTTTGGGCACCAGATAAGCCACCGAATGCCCGTCTTCATCCGGCGGTGCAGGCAGCGCAAAACCCATCATGGTCACGGTTTGGCCGTCGAGGCCGGGGTTTCCGCTGGTATCGGCCGTACTGCGTCTCTCAGATACAGCCTCGCGCTGGGACAGAAGCCAGTCGATGTCGATCTGATCAGCCGCCAGAGCGTCTTCGGTTTCGGTTAGAAGTTCCTGCCATTTCTGACGCTCTTCTAAGCTGCCGACATCTTGCTGCAACCTGCCACGCAGGCGTATCGCGAACAGAAGATCATCAAACTGTTCCGGGGTCAGGTCACGGAACGGGTCGTCGAAGTTCTGCGCCGCCGGGTCCGGAAGGGCAGCCCAGTCCATTGGCGTAGCCGGTGCGGCAAGTGCCGACGGCCCCGAAAGGCCTACTAGAACCAGAGATGCTGCCTTCAACCAGCTCTTCATCGGCAGCCTCCACTAGAAACCCGCACTGCACTTGCATCTTAGCGACGCTACAGGCCCAAGGTCCATGCCCGGATTGTCACAACTGCGGCAGGGCACCAGACCGCACAACAGGTTCGGTTTCGCTTTCCTTTGGGTCCATTCTCATGTATGCGCGCGATATCTGAGACGTTGTGACCTGACCCCGGCACTCGAACGGAAGATAAATTGGGGTCGGCGGCAATGGGGCCGCCAAGCAAACGGGAGACCCGGAGGGCCGGGAGTGCTCCCTTCTAGGATACGCATATGTTTGATGTAACAAAGAAATCGATTCAGTGGGGCGAAGAGACGCTGACGCTGGAAACCGGCAAGGTTGCCCGTCAGGCCGACGGCACCGTGATCGCGACGCTGGGCGAAACCAGCGTCATGGCGAACGTGACTTTTGCCAAGCAACAAAAGCCCGGTCAGGACTTTTTCCCGCTGACCGTGCACTACCAAGAAAAATACTATGCCGCCGGTAAAGTTCCGGGCGGCTTCTTCAAGCGCGAGGCGCGCCCGACCGAAAAAGAGACGCTGACCGCGCGTCTGATCGACCGTCCGATCCGCCCGCTGTTCGTTGACGGCTTCAAAAACGAAGTTCTGGTGATGTGCACCGTGCTGAGCCACGATCTGGTCAACGACCCCGACATCGTTGCAATGATCGCCGCTTCGGCTGCACTGACCATTTCCGGCGCGCCGTTCATGGGCCCGATCGCCGGTGCCCGCGTTGGTTTCGTGGATGGCGAATACGTTCTGAACCCGACCGTGGACGACATGCAGGACCTGCGCCTGAACCCTGAACAGCGTCTGGACCTGGTTGTTGCCGGCACCAAGAACGCCGTGATGATGGTGGAATCCGAAGCCTACGAACTCTCTGAGGCCGAAATGCTGGGCGCCGTGACCTTCGCGCACGAGCAGATCCAGCCGGTTCTGGACCTGATCATTGATCTGGCCGAAGAGACCGCGAAAGAGCCGTTCGACTTCGTCGCACCGGATTACTCGGAGCTGTACGCCGCTGTTTCGGCAGCTGGTGAAGAGCAGATGCGCGCTGCTTTCGCAATCACCGACAAGCAAGAGCGCACCGCTGCTGTTGCCGCTGCCCGTGAAGCGATCAAGGAAGCGCTGACTGAGGAACAGCTGGAAGACGCGAACCTTGGTTCCGCGATGAAAAAGCTGGAAGCCGGCATTTTGCGCGGCGACGTCGTCAAAGGCGGCAAGCGCATCGACGGTCGCTCGACCACCGATGTTCGCGCCATCGAAGCGGAAACTTCGCTGCTGCCGCGTACGCACGGTTCTGCCCTGTTCACCCGTGGAGAAACACAGGCGCTGGCCGTGACCACGCTGGGCACCGGCGATGATGAGCAGTTCATCGACGCGCTGCACGGCAACTTCAAATCGAACTTCCTGCTGCACTACAACTTCCCTCCGTATTCGGTTGGTGAAGTTGGCCGCGTTGGTTCGCCCGGTCGCCGCGAAATCGGCCACGGCAAGCTGGCATGGCGCGCACTGCAGGCGGTTCTGCCTGCGCCGACCGACTTCCCCTACACCGTTCGCGTGGTGTCGGAGATCACTGAATCCAACGGCTCGTCCTCGATGGCTTCCGTCTGTGGCGGCTCGCTGTCGATGATGGACGCAGGTGTTCCGCTGAAAGCACCGGTTGCCGGTGTCGCCATGGGTCTGATCCTGGAAGATGACGGCGAATACGCTGTTCTGACCGACATTCTGGGTGACGAAGATCACCTGGGCGACATGGACTTCAAAGTGGCAGGTACCGAAAACGGCATCACCTCGCTGCAGATGGACATCAAGGTCGCAGGCATCACGCCGCAGATCATGGAAACTGCTCTGGCACAGGCCAAAGAGGGCCGGATGCACATTCTGGGCGAGATGGGCAAGGCGCTCTCCGAGACCAACGAATTCTCGGTCCACGCACCGCGCATCGAAACCATGAACATCCCGACCGACAAGATCCGTGAAGTGATCGGCTCAGGCGGTAAGGTCATCCGTGAGATCGTCGAGGTTTCGGGTGCCAAGGTCGACATCAACGACGACGGCGTCATCAAGATCGCCTCACCCGATGGTGAATCGATCCAAAAGGCCTATGACATGATCTATTCGATCGTGGCCGAGCCGGAAGAAGGCCAGATCTACACCGGTAAAGTGGTCAAGATCGTCGACTTCGGTGCCTTCGTGAACTTCTTTGGCAAGCGCGACGGTCTGGTCCACGTGTCCCAGATCGAAAACCGCCGCCTGAACCATCCGTCGGATGTTCTGAAGGAAGGTCAGGAAGTGAAGGTCAAGCTGCTGGGCTTCGACGATCGCGGCAAGGTCCGCCTGTCGATGAAAGTCGTCGATCAGGAAACCGGCGAAGAGATCGTTCCCGAGAAGAAAGAAAAGAAAGAGGAAAGCGCAGAGTAATCTGAGCACCCTTTCCTGAAAGAAGGCCCCGATGGAAACATCGGGGCCTTTTTGCTTAAAGCTGTAAGCCAGCACACACCTGACAAACCTTAAACTGCTTTAGGAAATCTTAATTTAAACGCACCCGGAATTAACGTGAGCCCGACAGCCGCTGTGAGTTAAATTTCGCGTATAGTTGCTATGTTAAGGGGTAAAAAATGGCTAAGCAAATCGCAGTGGATGTGGGCGATGGTGTTGAAAAATCGAACACTGTGACACTGGTTGAAGGCGATAAGTACTTTTTCGGCAACGTCAGTACCGCCAGCGATGATTTTGACAGTATCATGGACACCAATTCGACTTACGATGATATGGTCGAACTGTTTTATCAGGCTCTGGGTGGAAATGTTGACGGAGTTAAAGTCACCGGGTTGGATTGCGACGGCTACACGTTGGAGATCACTAATGACTCTGGCAAAACGGATACGCTCCGGGTGAATGCAGATATGTCGTCTCTGGACCAGAACAACGGGTTCGGAGGAAATGTCGGCGACAATCGCGAGTCCTTCAACGTGGTATCAGCCACAGACAATACCAAAAACAGTAAGATCATCGGAACCAGTAAAAACTATGTAGATGATGAGCTGGGAGCGGTCGGTGGGATTGGTGATCTGGTTGGCGGCTCGGCAAAAGGTGAAAGCGACTATCAAGCGCTTTTGCAAGCGGCACTGGACGGCGATCCACGCGTGACTCTTGTGGACATCGACGGTGAAAGCTTCACGATCCAAGTGAATAGAAATGACGTAAGCGATACTTTTCTGGTGAAGGACGCGGGCGGCATCATCGCAAATGTGTTCGGCCCGGACTCGCTTATCAATCCGAAAAACCCTGATGATCAGTTCGTGTTCGTCTCAGCCGATGATGCACCGGGCAAAAAGATCGGTATAGGCACGGATGCTGTGGCAGCTCCAGGTGAGCCCGATCCTTTAGGCGGGTCGCTGAAAGTACAAGATCTTGCAGGCATTGTGGAACTGGCGGATCAGATCGAAAACGTGACTGTAAATGAAATCGGCGGACTGATGCAAATCGAGATCGCCGGCAATGACGGCTCTACCGATATTGTGACCTTCGAGTCGGATTGGTTGGTCTAGATTTTCAGTATCTTCGAAAACCAAGAGGGGTGCCGTTGAACACCGCCCGTCTTGGTTTCCGTTCACTTAATTCGCCACCCCCGACGGCCCGTGCTTCATGACGTGCCATTGGCCATAGCTATCGTTCAAATCCAGCTTGATTGCTGCATCAGCTTTGGTCGAAGCACTGCCAATCTCCGCCAGGGTGAATTCGATACCGCCCGGAATATCTATCCGCACGCGATGAGGGCCACCCCCATGCGGCGCTTGAATCGGCTCTCCGGTCGAGGTCAGCACATCCCCTATCGTCACCTTTGCGGTGCGTTCTTCCATATCCATCTCGAAGTTTATCGGTAGATGCAGCGTCTCATGTACGTTGTCGCACATCGCCCGGAAGACAAACCAATGTGTGGCCATTTCGTCGGTCTCTTCACCGTGGAACACTTTTTCCAAAGCGTCCCTCTGCGCTTCGGTGGCGCTGGGGTCGATAATCACCTGCATCTCACCACCGCCCTCGAATATCGGACCCGGCCAAGCGTATATCAAGGCGGCCTTCGTACCACTCAAATCTGTATCGCCAAAATGCCCCTTTTTGACTTCCAGCACTTCGAAACCACGACAATTGCCATGGGTCGGTAATTCCTCGAACTGGCAGGGGCAGGCATAGCCGCAATTGCAGTTTCCAAAAGCATCGCCTTCAATATACCAATCTGTAAATGCCATCGTCTTCTCCTGTAATGCACAGTCTGAATGCTCGATGTTTATGGTTGCCTGCCTGCGTTACCCTAACACATTTTCGTCACTTCACGAACCGAGGACCTGAGGCCGCCACTTCTTAAGCCTCACAACGCTGAGTCAGACAGGTGGGATTCCACAACTCCCGCCCGCTTCATCTGGCTGCAAATATCCTTGGGGGGAATCGCGCCTCAAGGCGCGATGGGGGGCAAACAGCCCCCCTGAACCGGCCATGCCTTACGACGGTGCCTTGGTTTTGCGTAAGTAAGGGAAGATCGTCTCGAACTCGCCAAACTTTTCTTTCGCGTCTTCGTTAGAAACGGCTGGCGGGATTATGACGTCCTCACCCGGCACCCAGTTGGCAGGTGTCGCAACACCTTTGGCCGACATCTGCAGACCGTCCAGAGCCCGCAAAATTTCGGCAAAGTTGCGGCCAACAGTCATTGGGTAAGTCATCGACAGTTTCAGCTGCTTGTCCGGTCCAATAATAAAGACAGACCGCACTGTGGCGCTGTCTGCAGGCGTCCGCCCATCTGGCAGGTAGGCTTCGGCGGGCAACATATCGAAAGCTTTCGACACGGCCAGACCGTCATCCGCAATAATCGGGAAACCGGGATTGGCATTGCCATAGGCTTCGATGTCTTTCTTCCAATTCTTGTGGTCCTCAACATTGTCCACGGACACACCGATCACCTTGGTGCCGCGTGCAGCCCATTCGTCATTCAGCTGCGCGACTGCCGAAAACTCGGTCGTGCACACGGGGGTAAAATCTTTGGGGTGCGAGAACAGAATGGCCCAGTTGTCGCCAATCCAATCGTGAAACTGAATAGTGCCCTGATCCGTTTCTGCGGTGAAGTTCGGAACCGTATCGTTGATGCGCAAGCCCATGATGTATCTCCCTCCTTGAAATAAACCGAGTCGGTCGCCTTAAACTTAAACACTTTGCGCAATTGTTAAACCACAGATGGGCGTCAAATAATTTGATCAAATTTCTTCTTGCCGCGCTCTGATCCCGATGACAGAGTGACCGCAAATTATTGATATCGGGTACCTGTCACAGGAGACTGCGCCATGATCGAAAAACGCGAGTTCTACATTAACGGTCAATGGGTGACCCCATCGGCAACGAACGACTATTCCGTAATCGACCCCTCGACCGAGGAGCCCTGCGCAGTGATCTCGTTGGGCGCACAGGCCGACACGAACGCTGCCGTGGCTGCCGCGAAGGCCGCCCTGCCCGGCTGGATGGCGACACCGGTTGCGGACAGAATCGCAATGGTCGAAAAACTGGTCGAGGTTTACCAAACCCGTTCCGAAGATCTGGCGCAGGCCATGTCGCTTGAGATGGGCGCACCGATTGACATGTCGCGAAGCTCACAATCGGGTGCGGGGATTTATCATCTCAAGAACTTCATCCGCGCAGCCAAAGACTTTCAGTTTGAACGCCCCTTGGGTGATCACGCTCCAAACGACCGGATCATCTATGAGGCGGTTGGCGTTGCCGCCCTGATCACGCCGTGGAACTGGCCGATGAACCAGATCACGCTGAAAGTGGGTGCTGCGGCGATTGCGGGTTGTACGATGGTGCTGAAACCTTCGGAACAAAGCCCGCTGAACGCGATAATCTTTGCCGAGATGATGGATGAGGCCGGCTTCCCACCCGGTGTGTTCAATCTGGTAAACGGCGATGGTGTTGGCGTGGGTTCACAACTTTCGTCGCACCCTGACGTGGACATGGTTAGCTTTACCGGCTCAACCCGCGCGGGGACAGCGATTTCAAAAGCGGCCGCTGACACGTTGAAGAAAGTGCATCTGGAACTGGGTGGCAAAGGCGCCAATCTGATCTTCGCTGATGCGGATGAAAAGGCGGTAAAACGCGGCGTCCTGCATATGATGCAAAACACGGGCCAAAGCTGCAACGCCCCCAGCCGAATGTTGGTTCAGCGCGCGATTTATGATCAAGCGGTTGAAACCGCCGCAGAAGTGGCCAACAAAGTCACTGTCGGACCGGCGCTTGAAGAAGGTCGCCATATCGGCCCCGTGGTGAACGAAGTCCAGTGGACTAAAATTCAAGATTTGATCCAGAAGGGCATTGATGAAGGTGCTCGTCTGGTGGCCGGGGGCACAGGTCGGCCCGAGGGTTTGAACAAAGGTTACTACGTGCGCCCTACGGTTTTTGCCGACGCCAATAACCAGATGACAATTGCCCGCGAAGAAATCTTTGGTCCTGTCTTGACCATGATCCCCTTCGATACCGAGGACGAAGCCGTCGAAATCGCAAACGACACGCCCTATGGCCTGACCAATTATGTACAGACGCAGGACGGTGCACGCGCCAATCGCATGGCGCGGGTGTTGCGCTCGGGCATGGTCGAGATGAATGGTCAATCGCGCAGCCCGGGCTCTCCGTTCGGAGGGATGAAGCAATCCGGCAACGGACGCGAAGGCGGCATTTGGGGATTGGAAGATTTCCTTGAGGTCAAAGCCGTCGGCGGCTGGGCCGCCGAGTAAACCGCAATAAATCAAAGACCGAAGCGCGAAAAGCGCTTCGGTTCCTACTGGTGCTTCAAACCTTTGCCTTCCGAGTCCGGCTCAAGATGAATCACAAAAACAGAGCCGGGGTATTTTTCGGTCAACGCGACCTCAATGTCATCGCAGATATCGTGCGCGGCAAAGACGGACATGCCCCCATCAACGACCAGATGAAACTCGACGAATATCATGTTGGCAGATCTGCGACCGCGTAGATCGTGATACTCCAACGCTGGGCCAAGATTGGCCTCAATGGTGCTGCGCACCGCATGCAGGTCTTCATCGGACAGCGTTACGTCCATCAGCCCGTCGACCGAGTTCCGAATGACTTTCCACCCCTCCCACAGGATATTCAGCGCCACGACGATGGCGAGAAGCGGATCAAGGATCAGCCAACCGGTTGCAAGCGCGAGCAATACACCAACAACCACTCCAACCGAAGTTAGGACATCGGTGAAAATGTGCTTTGCACTGGCTTCAAGGGCCGGAGACGTTTGCTGTCGTCCTATCCGAAGCAAAACAAAGGCCCACGCACCATTTACTCCGGTTGCCAACAAGTTGATCGCAATGCCCAGCATCGGAGCTTGTTCAAGATGCGGCGTCGGCAAGGCTATGATGGCCTCGCGTAGGATCAACACTGCAGCCAACACGATCAGCGTGCCTTCGACAACCGCCGACAGGTATTCCGCCTTTTTGTGGCCGAACGGGTGTTTTTCATCCGGCGGCTTGCCAGCGATTGAGACGGCAAAATAAGCCAATAGCGCGGCAACAACATTGACGACCGATTCCATTGCATCTGACAACAGCGCAACGGACCCCGTCAGCCACCAAGCCACGAGTTTCAACGTCAGCACGACGATTGAAATCGGAATCGACCAAAGAGCGAATTTTTGGATCATCAGTGGGATTTCTTGCTACCTCAATTGAGGTCTAGCACTTTGTCCAAAAATCTTCGTCTCTTTTCTTGGTATTTAGGCATCAGCCTGCGCTGCTTCATAGGCCAACATCGCGCGTTTCACAGGCAAGCCCCAGTGATAACCGCCAAGACCACCCGATTTCCGCAACGCTCGATGACACGGGATCAGCCAGCTAACGGGGTTACGCCCAACAGCGGTTCCCACAGCCCTGACCGCTTGCGGTGACCCTACGCGTTCAGCGATCTCGGAATAAGTAGTGACCTGGCCGGAAGGAATGTGCATCAACGCCTCCCATACTTTGATCTGCAAGGGCGAGCCAATCAGGTACAGCGGCGTCGGTTCCAACCGATCACTGACAGACCCGAAAGCGCTCAGTACCCATGGGCGCAACCGCATCGGGTCCTCGACGAACTCCGCTTGAGGCCAGCGTGAGAGCATATCCTCCATAGCTTCCTCCTCACCGGTTTCGGCCCCGAACGCCATGCCGCAGATACCCTTGTCAGTGCCCATTACCAGCGCCGGGCCAAAGGGGCTTTCAAACCATCCCCAATAGATCGTCAGCCCTGCACCCTTGCGGGCGTATTCACCGGGGCTCATGGATTCCCATTTCAGAAACAGATCATGCAGGCGCCCACTGCCGGACAGACCGACATTATGAGCGGTTTCCAACGTTGTGAAACGTTCGCGGAGCAATGCTTTGGCGTGGCCCAACGTCAAGTATTGTTGAAACCGTTTCGGCGAAACGCCGGTCCAGCGCGAGAACAGGCGCTGGAAATGCGCGGGGCTCATGTCCATCTGACGTGCAAGCACCTCAAGGCTGAGGGTTTCATCGCCCTGGTCAATCAACTCGATCGCGCGGCGCATGACGTTGTAGTGGTATCCGCTTTCAGGGGTCTGAACATTCATGTCTCTCACCTCTTTGTCTTGAATAAACCATAGCGCGGAGGTCACGCCCAATCGACCCGGAACTTGCGCATTGGCTTTGGGCTTGTGTCACGGCTCAGCCGGCGGCATTAAGGCTCGGATGGCAAAACAACTCGGATATCACAAGATCCGCGAGATCTTTACCCGCTTTCAGGAGGCCGACCCCGAGCCAAAGGGCGAGTTGGATCATGTGAACGTCTATACTCTGGTCGTGGCCGTCGCGCTTTCGGCACAGGCGACCGATGCAGGCGTGAACAAGGCCACCAAAGAACTGTTCAAGATAGCCGACACACCGCAAAAGATGTTGGACCTGGGCGAAGAAGGTCTAATCGAACATATTAAGACCATTGGGCTGTTCCGCCAGAAAGCCAAGAACGTCATCAAACTCAGCCGCATTCTGGTCGAGGAGTATGGCGGCGAGGTGCCCAATTCCCGCGCCGCGTTGCAATCGCTGCCGGGCGTGGGGCGCAAGACGGCGAATGTGGTTTTGAACATGTGGTGGCGTTATCCCGCGCAGGCGGTGGACACGCATATTTTCCGCGTCGGCAACCGCACCGGTATTTGCCCAGGTAAAAATGTTGATGTTGTTGAACGTGCCATCGAGGACAACATTCCAACCGACTTCCAGCTACATGCGCATCACTGGCTGATCCTGCATGGCCGCTATCACTGCAAGGCGCGCAAACCCATGTGTGGCACCTGCATCATCCGCGATCTCTGCGAATTTGAGGACAAGAACCTATGAAGACTTACCAGCTTGTCGGCATCGGAAATGCCGTTGTGGATGTGATTTCCCAAGCCGATGACAGTTTCCTGGAACTGATGGGTATCGAGAAGGGCATCATGCAACTGATCGAACAGGAACGTGGCGAGGTTCTCTATGCTTCGATGGAGGGTCGTGTGCAGACACCAGGCGGCTCTGTCGCCAACACGATTGCGGGCGCTGGTACGCTAGGTTTAGACGCAGCATTCATAGGGCGGGTGCACGACGATGCCTTGGGCCGGTTTTACGCGGATGCGATGAACGAGGATGGCGTGGATTTCGTAAACCCGCCGGTGCCTGGTGGCGAGCTGCCGACCTCGCGTTCGATGATATTCGTCTCGCCCGATGGCGAGCGGTCGATGAACACCTATCTGGGAATCTCGTCAGAACTGTCCTCAAAGGATGTCTCGTCAGATGTGGCTGGAAACAGCCAGATCATGTTTCTTGAGGGGTACCTGTTCGACAAGGAAAAGGGCAAGGCAGCTTTCCTTGAAGCCGCGCGCAACTGCCACAAGGGTGGCGGTAAGGCCGGGATTGCGATTTCCGATCCATTCTGCGTCGAACGCCATCGGATCGACTTCCTGCTGCTCATCGAGAATGAATTGGATTTTGTCATCGGGAATGAGGCTGAGATTAAATCGCTATTCGAAACGGATGATCTTGAGGAAGCACTGAAGAAAACTGCAGAAATTTGCCCTCTGGTCGTATGCACCCGCTCGGGTGATGGCGTGACGGTTTTGAATGGTGACCAGCGTGTTGACGTTCCCGTGGAAAAAGTTGTTCCCGTGGACGCAACTGGCGCTGGCGATCAATTCGCCGCTGGGTTCCTATTCGGCATGGCAACCGGCCGCGATTACGAAACCTGCGCCCGTATCGGCAATGTCTGCGCGCGTGAAGTGATCAGCCACATCGGCCCGCGTCCCGAGGCGAACATGCAGGAACTGCTGCGCTCCGAAGGGTTGCTCTAAACCGCTATGATCCGAAGGCGGCATCATTCAGCGCCCAATCGTAGTCATAGGCGCTGACACGTGGCGTTTTCTGCAATTGCGCGCGTAATTCAGGGTCTGCTGCCGTTTCGAGATAGGCGATCACGGCCTTCTCATTCGGACCGAAATCCTCGCGGAACCAAACGTAGATTTTAGACACGATCAACCGCCCACGGTCGTCAAAATGCACCCCACGTGGGTCATTGACATATGCTTGCTCGGCGGCAGCAAAGTCGCTTTCTAGCGTTTCGGCCCGCCAAGCGCGGTCCATTAGGTTAGGACAGCCCACAGCGGCGCAGTTCAGGGCATAGTGGATGCGCGGCTCGTTAAAGGTGGGGCGAATGATGCGATGTTCGATGTCATTCAAGGTCAGTGCTTGGCCCGCCACCCGCAACAAGGGACGGTTCCATGGGCCAATCGAAAACGGTCCGTCCTTGATATCGCGGATCGAGGCGACCGGGTAATTTTCAAGAACCAGGTCCACCGTCGCGGCATTATATAGATTGATCCAATACGCCAGCTGCTGGTTACGGGTCAGTTCAGCGGGGTCGATGGCTTGCAAGTCTAACAGATATGCATCCAACTGCTTCCGGTCGGCCTGTGACACCTGACTATAGGCCACCCTGTTCACACCTTGTGCATCCGTAGCGACGTAGCGAGACAGGAAGTTGCTCCAATCTTGGTGATTAACCTCTCGCCCCGGCAGAATTACGTAGTTGGTCAAACTCTGCCCCGGCAGGACTTCGGGTGCGGGCAACGCCAAACGCTCTACACTTGCGCAAGCCACCAACAAAGGCAGCAGCAAAATCAAAAGCGTTTTCATGACACGTCCTTTTGGTTTTGTCGCATCGCCCTCATCTGGCCTTTCAACCTTTTCAACGGAGCCAACGCCGGATCGCTCAACCCAGGTAGATCAGGACTGTTGGACAGACTTGGAACGGCGGCGTTCCACCAGCTTGGCCCGCTTGATCCGTTGATCCGGTCTGGGCTGTTAAGATGCAGATCGCGCTGTGAGTTGTGTACGCACATCGACAATGGGCCATTCGCCGTGGCCACCATAAACACGCATGAAGCACAGCGGTCGTCCTCTAGTGCATCCGCCGCCATGAAGTTGTGGATGAATATGGCCTGCCGCCGCACCGAACCGCGCAACAAGCCTGTTCCCAAGCGCGCCACGCTCAGCACCAATTGGCTTAGCACCTGCAATGCCAAAATAGGATGACTTCGGATCATGCGTCGCACTTTGGGGCGGATGCGCATATGCGCATCTTGTTGGTCATCCACCGCCTCCAGTGCCGCGATCACTTGATGCACAAGACGTTGGTTCGACAACAGCGATACCGCGCGCCCTCCGGCGGCAATAACACTGGCATAACGGTTGCATTTGGAATGCCCGACCGCTGCAGAATCGAAATGCAGCGACGTGCCGTAACCGGCCTCGATTGCCCGTGCCACACTATCCTGCGTGATCGCATCAGGCCTTGCGCGCAGGACACCCCGTCCGGTGTCGGCCTGCATTTGAAACGATACAAAAGCCACCTCGGGGCAATCCCGCAGAAACCGCGCCAAAGCAGGCAATTCGCGGAAATTGCCGCCGAAAACGGTTGAATTAAACAGAATACGAAGCCCCAACCCTCGGGCCCTACGGATATAGGCGCGGCGGACAGTGTTCAGATCAACTTCAGAACTGAATCCTTTCCGTTCCTGCGTCATGTCCACGTGAAAGGCAACATCGTCCAACCCTGCCGCAGCCAGCCGCGTCAACATGGCTCGACTGGCGCGGATACCGTTGGTCATCAGGCAAGACCGCATGCCAAGACGGTGGATCTCAGCACAAAGCTTCTCAAGGTCTTCGACCTTTCGAAGGGTCGGATCGCCACCGGTCAATTGCACCGAAACACCTCGACCATAATGGCTGCGGATCGTGGCCAGCCGAGCAAACAAGACCGACAGCGGTGGGTCGTAGGTCATCTCGGCCCGGTCCGAGAGGTAACAGAGCGTACAGTCCAGATTGCAGCGCTGCGTGACCTCAAGCGCAACGCAAGCAATAGGATAAAACCGCCCGGCAGTCTGGCCTGGCCCAAATTCACCACAGCTTTGCAGCCCGTTGCGCAAGGGTGCGCGACGATCCGTTCCGATGAATGCGCGACCGGCGGGGGCAATGGCGGATGGGTGAGGTGCAATATCCTTCATACCCGCCAAGCTAGAGGGGGCTCTGCCATGCGGCTACGCCCCTTCACGCCAACGTGCTGGCCGGTGAACGATCAACCGCAACAGCCGCTGGATTGATTCACCTTGGGCGCCAATGGTGCTTCGTTCGCATTCGCTCCGCGACCCAACCAGGTGCGTTCGGCCAGATAAAAGTCTGAGAATCTGGCGTGGAAATCCTCGGCCACAGATTTTTGCGGAATGCCCGTGGCCACCAGGGTCTGTTGCCACGCTTTCACCTTGGGATAGTCGGCCAGCATGTCATGCCCGCTGTGATCGGCCACAATCGCCGCGCGGTGCAGTAAGGGAAGCCAAGCCATATCCACATTCCCAATCGTCTTGCCCGCGAAGAATGGGCCTTCTCCCAAGTGCTTCTCGGCCTTGGCGAATGAGGCGTTCAATTTGGCGATACGCTCTTGAAACACTGCGCTGTCGGCACTTTGCATGGCACTGCATTGAACCAAATAGTGCTTGCTGGCCTGATAGCTCCAAGCGCGGTTCAGGGCGCGGTCTTCCGGTGACAAATCGGGTTGCAGTGGCGTTGTCACTTCGTCGAGGTATTCGGCAATCGCGTCGGACTCGAACAGGGGCGCGCCGTCTTCGGTCACCAGCACCGGCACTTGGCCGGTGGGCGACAACTCAAGAAACCAGTCCGGCTTGTCACTCAGACTGATATAATCGATCTGATAAGGCAACTGCTTAGCCTCAAGCAGCGCGGTGACGCGTTGCACGAATGGGCAGATTTTAAAGCTTATGATACGGATCATTGGTCTTTCCTTTTGGTTGCTTCACCTGTCAGACGAAGCCCGCGCCAAAAAGACGACGATCAGATCAACATTTTTTGCAACCAGTGGATTTTTCCTGCACGTCCGAAATGTTCCCGCGCACATCCATCGAGATGTTGCAGCAATCTTCGAACGCTTTGCGCAACTCGGCCCTGCCCTTTTGAACGCGGGATTTGAGCGTTGAATAAGAAAGCCCATGCGCCTGTGCGTAGTCGCGCTGAGACATACCGTGAATGTCGATGGCAATCAGCATATCCGCGGTTTCTGCAGGAAGCCCACGAATGAACGGCTCGACACACCCCTCAAGGTCTTGACGGGTTTCGGGATCATCCCGGTGATACCACAGATCATTCGGGTGCGCTGTTGCGCGGCTCGATTTGCGGTAATGGTCAATGATGGTGCGGTCTGCGGTTTGAAATAACCACGATTGCAGTTTGGCCGGGTCGTTCAAAGATGGCAGGCCCTTAAACACCTTGATCGAGATCTCTTGCAGCAGGTCGTCAACATCTGCCGCGTTGGACACGCGCGAATGAAGGAAAGCTTTTAGCCGGGCGCGGTATTTGGGCCAGATATCTTCGATACGCATGCAGTTTTATGACAGATGGTCAGCAAACGCGTCCACTACCTGCACATAGACCTCGCGCTTGAACGGTACGATTTCGTCAACCAAGCGATCAGCATCCTGCCATTTCCAGCGGGTAAATTCCGGATGGTCGGTATCGATATTGATTTGATCGTCCCGACCAGTGAAGCGCAGCAGGAACCATTTCTGCTCTTGCCCGCGATAGCGCCCCTTCCAGATCTTGGGCACGATGTCGCGCGGCAGATCATAGGGCAGCCAACCGGGGGTCACGGCCATCACTTCGACCAGGTCAGCGGTCACGCCGGTTTCTTCCCATAACTCACGCAGTGCCGCATCGCGCGGATCCTCACCCTTATCCACCCCACCCTGAGGCATCTGCCAAGCATTCTTGTGACGGTCATTGCGTTGACCGACGAAAATCTTGCCTTCGGCGTTCATCATCATAAGTCCCACGCAGGGACGATAAGGCAGTTTGGCGATCTCTTCGGGGGTCATGCGCGGCCTCGTGGAATTGTTCAGGCAACCTCTAACAAGCGCAGATGCGGCAGCAAAGGGGGTGACGTTAGGTTTCGCGTGACAAAGTTGACGCGCACGTCAATCTAACGCCAAATTCGGGAGGGAGAGTTTCGTCATGACTGCGTACCCAAATATGCTGGCACCGCTGGATCTGGGCTTTACCACGTTGAAGAACCGCGTGCTTATGGGTTCGATGCATACCGGTCTGGAAGAAACCGGCGATTGGAACCGTGTGGCGGAATTCTATGCCGACCGCGCACGCGGCGGTGTGGCGCTTATGGTTACCGGAGGGATTGGGCCGAACCTTGAAGGCTCGGTGCTGCCCGGGGCGGCGATGATGACCAACGACAAAGAGGTGGCGAACCATTCCATCGTGACGCAGCGGGTGCATGAAGCAGGTGGTAAGATCGCCATGCAGATCCTGCATGCTGGGCGGTACGCCTATGGGCCGAAATGCGTGGCCCCCAGCCCGGTAAAATCTCCGATTTCTCCGTTTCCGCCGCATGAACTTGACGAACAGGGCATCGAGAAGCAGATCAGCGACATCGTCAACGCGGCTGTTCTGGCCCAAAAGGCCGGTTATGACGGTGTCGAGATCATGGGGTCCGAGGGGTATTTCCTGAACCAGTTCCTTGTGACCCATACCAACAAGCGCGAGGATCGCTGGGGCGGGTCATACGAGAACCGGATGCGTCTGCCCATCGAAGTGGTGCGCCGCACGCGGGAAACCGTAGGGACCGATTTCATCATCATCTACCGCTTGTCCATGATTGATCTGGTGCCAAATGGGTCGACCCATGACGAGGTGGTGGAATTGGCGCAGCGGATAGAAGAAGCTGGCGCCACGATCATCAACACCGGTATCGGTTGGCACGAGGCGCGCATACCGACCATCGCCACCAGCGTGCCACGCGCAGCCTTTTCCTGGGTGACCAAGAAACTGATGGGCAAGGTGTCGATTCCGGTGATCACTTCGAACCGGATCAACACGCCCGAAGTGGCAGAAGAGGTTCTGTCGACAGGTTGCGCTGATATGGTGTCTTTGGCTCGTCCGATGCTGGCAGATGCGGATTTTGTGAACAAGGCGATTGCCGGGGATGCCGCGAAAATCGCGCCGTGTATTGCATGCAATCAAGCGTGTTTGGACCACACGTTCAGCGGCAAGCTGACGTCCTGCCTTGTGAATCCGCGCGCCTGCCACGAAACAGAGCTAACCATCTCGGAAACCGAAACACCCAAAACCGTCGCCATCGTCGGCGCAGGTCCGGCCGGTTTGTCCACCGCAATGACCGCTGCCCAGCGCGGCCATGACGTGACATTGTTCGACCGCGCCAGTGAGATCGGCGGTCAATTGAACATGGCAAAGCAAGTGCCGGGCAAAGAAGAATTCTGGGGATTGGTAGATTGGTACCGCACCATGATGGCCGATCTGAGCGTGAAGGTAGAACTGAACCGCGACGTCAGCGCAGACGATCTGTCCGGGTTTGACGAAGTGGTCATCGCCACCGGTGTCACCCCACGTGATCCGCAGATTCCGGGGCAGGAACGTGAAAACGTCCTGAATTATGTCGATGTCCTGCGAAACAAAGCAGAGGTTGGCGCATCAGTCGCCGTGATTGGCGCGGGCGGTATCGGTTTTGACGTATCTGAGTTTCTGGTCGAAGAAGGTCACAGTCCAACGACCGACCTGCCCGCATGGATGAAGGAATGGGGCGTTACGGACCCCGCCGAGCACCGCTCGGGCTTGGCGCCCGAAGGTCCGCAACCTGAAGCACCCAAACGTCAAGTGACCCTTCTGCAGCGTAAGAAGCAGGCGCACGGCAAAGGACTGGGCAAAACCACTGGCTGGATTCACCGCACGACCTTGAAAATGAAAGGCGTCAATTTCGTCGGTGGTGTGAATTATGAACGCATAGATGACGAAGGTTTGCATATCAGCTTCGGTGAAGAGCGCGCGGACCCCACGTTGATCGCCGCAGATACGATTGTTCTGTGTTCCGGTCAGGTCTCGGAGCGTAGCCTTGCGGATGCATTGATCGAGCGGGGCATCACCCCGCACGTGATCGGCGGCGCAGATGTGGCCGCGGAATTGGATGCTAAACGTGCTATCAATCAAGGGACGCGGTTGGCGGCTGCAATCTGATCACTCCGACAACGCGAGCTTGACGCCCAGAGCGCCGAAAGCTGTAGCAAAACACCTTTTGATCCAGGCCATCGCAGATGGCCTGCGAACAACATAATCACGCGCCAGCGCTGCGCACGCCCCGTACCCGACAAAAACCACAAACGTCATAACCATGAAGGCAAGGGCCAGTTTTGCCAGTGCGAAACCTGCATTTTGGCTTGCGGCTGGCAAAAACTGCGGCAGGAACGCCAGAAAGAACAAAGACAGTTTTGGGTTAAGAACATTGATCAATGTTCCGGTTATCGCGATCTTTAAGTAACCGGTCGAGGATTTGTCAGCGTTGACCTCCAAGGCACCTCCATCTTTGACGATGCCCCAGGCCATGTAGAACAGGTACAACACGCCTAGGTACTTGATGACCTGAAAGGCGATCGCACTGGTGTGTAACAAGGCCGCTAGGCCGATGATACTGGCGAGGGCCGCTGGAACGATTCCCAAAGTGCACCCCGCGGCTGCCGCGAGACTTGCGCGAAACCCACGACCGAGACCGACGGCCAACGTGTAAATCACACCGGTTCCGGGCAACAACACGACAATTAACGAAGTCAGAAAAAACTCAATCGACATACTGCCCCCTATGCTAGGAGGCAGGGTTTCCGACATTCAAATCAATGTAAACCGTAATCACCCACTGTCTTGGCGTTTATTCCACCGTAATCGTAATCACCTCTGACACAATCGGCGGGTTGTGCGGCACGTGACCCGCATCGCCCAGCACGAGCTGCAAACTGTGTTCACCCGAAGGCAGATCCAGCGTAACTTCTGTCTGACCGCCGCCAAAATGCAGGTGGTTGTCGTCGGCAGGTAAGCCATAGGCAAGCTCATCCGCTCCGTCTTCGCCCTCACCCAATGGTGGGCGGTCGATCAACAAGTGATGGTGCCCGGTGTTTTCCGCCTCGGTCCCGGCAGGAGCCACGCCCATTCCGCTTAATCCAAAGACCACGGTAACGGGCGACTGGACTGTGTCACCGTCGGACAGATTCACAAAATAAACCTTTGCATCGGGGTTGGAAGGCGTCTCTCCTGCAGCCAATGCAAGGGTGGCCGTCATGAAAAGTGCTGCAAGGGTGAAAAAGGCTTTCATAATCTCCTCCGTGGTCACAAATTTGCCATCCTCATCCTAGCAGATATGCGTCAAACCCCCAAAATCCCTTTATGAATTGGGTTGTGGCGCTGTCGGAAACCACTGTTTCCGCGTTTCCTAGGTGCAAACGATCCCAACAAAATCCCCGATATTATCCCATGTCCGCCCAGTTTCCGCCCAGATTGACCTCAATAGTGAGACAATCAAAAAAACACCTGGGGTACGAGAATGGACCGACTGACCGAAATGGAAGCCTTCGCCAATGTGGTGGACCAGGGTGGCTTCACCGATGCGGCGAAAAAGATGGGCATCTCCAAATCGGCCGTTTCTAAGCACGTTTCCAGCCTTGAGGCGAGGTTAGGTGCGCGGCTGCTGAATCGCACGACCCGGCGCGTTTCACCGACTGAAATCGGACTGGCTTACTATGACCGCGCGCGCCGTGTTCTGAACGACGCGGGCGAGGCGGACGCGCTGGTGACTTCGATGCAATCTGCGCCATCTGGTCTGCTAAGAATAAGTGTTGCAACTGATTTCGGCGTAAATCACCTGTCTCCGGTCTTATCTGATTTTCTGGCTGCTTACCCGGACATCACGGTGAACATGGTGTTGAACAACCGCTATGTGGAACTGATCTCGGAAGGATTCGACGTCGCCGTGCGAATTGGCGAGCTGGAAGACAGCACACTGCGCGCGCGCAAGCTGACCGAGACTGTCAAACGGATGGTGGCCGCACCCAGCTATGTCGAGAAATTTGGACGCCCGCAGAAAATTGACGATCTGAACGAACACAAATTGCTGCATTATTCCAGCCAGTCATCTGGTAACGTTTGGCGACTGACCGCACCATCGGGTGAAAAACGTCAGGTGCGCACGGCCGGTTGGCTGAGCGTCAATGATGGGCAATCCTTGCTGAATGCGGCCATCTCGGGCCTAGGAATCGCGTATCTGCCTAGCTACCTGTACGCCGACGCGCTGAAATCCGGCGCGGTACTTGACGCGATGCCTTCACTGCCGGACGAAATGCAAGGTATTTACGCTGTTTATCCGCCAGGCCGCTTTACCCAGCCCAAAGTACGCGCCTTTATCGATTTCCTTGTAGAATCCTTTTCGGACAAAGGTCTGATGGACTGGACGGGTTCGTAAATCTCGAAATGCTTCTGATCATGGCTCTACGAGCTTTGGTCTGAAGTGTTCAATTAAGGTACTTGGCTGAAGCCGGAATACTTCGGAATTCGCCTTCAGATGACTCATCACAAAGCTCTGACACAAAAAATCGCCGATAGGGGCATACATGCTTCATCGGATGCACTCAGGACGACGCTACCGCTGAGAACAAATTTATGAATTGACCACAGATCGTCTTTGTTTTGTCAACAAGCTGACGCTTTCCAATGAAAAGCTAAAACCAACTGGCAATATCTCCCCCGGTGAACCTCGAATGACCACGCGAAAGCGTGGGCTTTTTTTATCAATTCAGAACTTTTCGACCCAAGGCCGCAATGTAAGTTCGTCGCTCCAAGCTGAGCGGTCTTGGTTCACCAAATGCATATATTCCCGCGCAATGGCATCGGGGTCCAACATGCTGTCGGGGTTGTCTGCGGCATCAATGCGCTCTGGACGCGCGACGTTGCGGATACCCCCATCTATATTTATCCATGCGACGTGGACGCCTTTGGGGTGTAGTTCCCGCGCCATGGATTGGGCCAAGCCGCGTTGGGCAAACTTACCCATTGCAAACGGCGCCGAAAGCGGAAAGCCCTTGACCCCGGCCGAGGCACCGGTGAACAGGATCGTCCCGCGCCGATTGTTGCGCATGGGTTGATCCAACATGCGACGAGCAGCAGCTTGACCCAACAGGAAAGCGCCATGCGCAGTGACCTCAACTGCTTTGCGGACGGTTTCAGGGTCCAATTCAGTGATTGAACCGCGTTGACGAGCCGAGGGGTTGTAACAGGCAACGCGCAGTTCACCCGGCAGACCCGCGACCAGTGCTGCCACGCCCTTGGCATCCGTCCCATCCAATTGATGCAGAGTTGCGCTCGTTTCCGCGGCCAAAGCCCCCAAGTCCGAAACATCGCGTGCAGCCAGATGCACCGCGTAGCCGTCCTGCGCCAGTGCCCGCGCGAATGAGGCCGACAAGCCCGCCCCTGCGCCGACGATCAATGCCTGTGGGGAATGCATATGTTCGGCCATGTTAGGCTCCTTTGGTCGCGATCCTTTTCCTGACCTATGTCGGTACGCTCAGTTGACCAGTAAAACCGCCTCAACCCTACGGTTCAATTCACGCCCCTCGGGTGTAGAATTTGAGGTCAGCGGGGCAAGATAACCGATGCCGCGCGCCTCAAGCCGGTCTGCAGCCACCCCATGCGCTTCGATCAGGCGAACACGCACCGCCTGCGCCCGGCCGGTGCTAACCGAGATATTGGCATCCAGCGCGCCAGTGTCATCTGTATGCCCCACAAGCGCCAGCCGTGTATCCGGGTTATCGGCCATATAGGCTGCGATCTGGGCCAGTGATGCGAACGGCCCCTCGCCCAGCGTGATCTCTCCAGTTTGAAAGTGCAGGTCCTCGAGAATGACATGCCCGTTCTGGGTCAACGCCGCCAAAAGACCTCCTGCAGGCTCGACCGTCTCTTCGATCACCAGTGGCGGCGGAGCCTCGGCGTCAACCGGAGTAACGCGGATCATCTGCAAATAGCCACTGGGTGGATTGCGACTAACCAGTAAGCTCAGCACCTCCTCACCGCGCACAGCCGACAAAAAACGGTAGTCCTGAATGGCTACATACATGTCAGGGGTTGGCACCACCTCTGTCGCAAAGCGAAAGTCGAAGCCACCGCAAGTGTGGGCCTCACATTCGAATAAAACGTCATAGCCTTGCGCGACGATCTGTTCACGCAGAGGGGCCAACAGTTGCAAAGTGGTACTTGACCCAGACTGCACCCGCCACGTCGTGCGCTCGACCTGCCCTTCGACTTGACGCACTGGTAGATTGCCGTCGGTAAAGGGGCCGGTGGGCAAATCATAACTGTCCAGCGGACTAACGCGGCTGCTGATCTGGCGCGTACCTGTGGGCAGGACCAAATCCTGCGCAGCCAACGGTCCCGCCAATAACAATAGTATCAGAGAGGCAATTCGGATCATCGGGCCTGCGCGTGATAGTCGTCGTTCGGAGCCATTGCCGTAGCGCTGGCCACCCGGTTCGACATGTTGAAAAAGCCGGTGACATTGGCGATGTCCCAGATGTCGCGGTCGGTAAAGCCCACATCGCGCAGACATTGGCGATCGGATTCTTCGATTTCGGAACTGGCTGTCGTCATCTTGGCCGCGAAATCCAGCATCGCGCGCTGACGCCGATCCAAAGCAGCCACACGGTAGTTCATCACCAGCATTTCGCCCAACTGAGGATCACCAGACAGTTGACGCACAGCCGCACCGTGGGCCACCAGGCAATAAAAACATTTGTTGATCGCCGACACGACGACAGCAATCATCTCCCGTTCAAGCTTGCTTAGGCCGCTGTCGCCCAGCATCAGGTCATTATACGTCGCCGTGAACGCATTTAACTTATCGACATCAAACGCATAGGCGCGCAGAACGTTCGGTACAAAACCCAGTTTTTCCACGCAAATATCAAAGTATTTCTGCGTCTCGGGCGGAAGTGGTTCCACCATTGGCAGGTTCAGAGCGGTGGGCATGGTCTGGTCTGTCACGTCAGGCTCTCTCCTTAGACAAGCTGACGGTAGTGGTATTCGCTGACAATCTCCATCCCAAGGGCGCGATAAAGGCCGTTGGCCCCGTCATTCACCTTGGTGCAAATCACACTGAGCGTCTGGGCGTCGTTATCCCGCGCCCAGAAGGCGGCGGCACGCATCGCCCAGTTTCCCAAGCCTTGGCGGCGGTGGTTAGGTAAAATCTCAAGCGCGTGAACCATAGCCACGCTACCCTGCTGTGCCACAAAACCCGCGCCAGCAGGCTGATCATTGTGACGTAGCAGCAGGCTAAATTTTGATCCCTCCACACGTTCCATTACTGCAACCCGTTCGGGCCCGATCCCGCCTTGGGCCCAAATCTCGCGCATGATGGCCAATGGCTCATTTGTTCTGAATACAGTAACACTCGGGATCGGCTGGTCTGTCAGGCGTTCCACAGGGCATGCGTAGATATTAACAGGGTCTAGTATCTCATAACCGCGCGCGGCCAATTGCGCATCCAGCGTCTCGTCCCCGGGACGCAGGCAGAAGATGCGTTTTTGTCCGAAGTCTTGCATCGCCGCTTCGGCGGCATCAATATCAGCCTCGGTTGCGGGACCCAGTGCGTTGGCGGCAGACACGCGTGAACCACCCCCCTGCCCTTGCCGCAGCTGGAACGGCCCCAGCCGTTCATACTGCGCGGCAGGCCAAGTGCCGTCCACAACGTCTGGCCAGTTGATGCTCACAGATCCAGCTCTTTCGCCAACCGAGTCACGGCTGCGTCAATGCGCGCGCCGTCTGTGCCGCGTACAACCACGTTCGAACCAAATGCCCCGTTAATCTGAAACGGATAGCTGCCGATGGAGAGGTCTGGAAAATCACCTGCCAGCGCGGTCAAAGGTCCGGCGATATCACCCTCCCCCCGATTCACGCGCAGAGTCTGCGATAGCAGAGGGCTGCCGCCGGTCAGGCCTGGCAGAACGCTTGCGACCATCGCCTGAAACACCGAAGGCACCCCGGCCATCACATGCACATTCTGGATCGTAAACCCAGGCGCGGTTGAGACCGGGTTGTCGATCAGCGCCGCCCCGTCCGGGATACGCGCCATCCGAAGGCGCGCCTCATTCAGCTCTTGACCGGATTTGTCATAGCGGGCTTGCAACAGTGCGCGGGCGTCCTCGCGTATGTCGATGGGTGTGTCAAAGGCGCGGGCGATACTATCCGCTGTAATGTCATCATGGGTCGGACCAATGCCACCGCTGGTGAAGACGGTGTCATAGGCCTGTGACAACGCCTTGACCGCCGTTTCAATGGCGCGTGCATCGTCGCTGACGATCCGCACCTCTTTCAGGTCGATGCCATGTTTGGTCAGCTCACCGGCAAGATAGTGCATGTTCGCATCGCGGGTCCGGCCCGAGAGGATCTCATCCCCGATCACAAGCATTGCTGCGGTTGGATTGGCCATGGCGCGTGCCCCCCTCTTGATCGACCTCTGGGGCAGGTATAGGCCGGGGGGCATGAAATTTGAAACCCCCCTTGTCCCCGCCCGCCTGATACGGCGCTACAAACGCTTTCTGGCTGATTGCACGCTGGAGGATGGGCGCGAGGTGACTGCCCATTGCGCCAACCCGGGCTCGATGATGGGGCTGGCGGAACCGGGTGAAAAAATTTGGCTTGAGCCGAATGACGACCCTAAGAAAAAGCTGAAATACGGCTGGCGGCTTGTCGATCATGAAAACGGGCATTTCACGGGGGTCGATACGTCGGTGCCCAACAAAGCCCTGCGCGCGGCGTTAGAGGCGGGCGAGATACCTGAATTGGCCGCCTACAAAACCGTTCGCCCCGAAGTAAAATACGGCGAAAACAGCCGCATCGACTTTCTTCTTACCCAACCGGGCCTTCCCGATGCGTATGTTGAGGTCAAAAGCGTCACCCTTTCTCGTGAACCCGGTCTGGCCGAGTTTCCCGACAGCGTGACTGCGCGCGGCACCAAGCATCTGGGTGAGTTGGCCGCGATGACAGCGCAGGGCCATCGTGCGATCATGCTGTATCTGGTTCAGCGCACCGATTGTGACCGGTTTACGCTGGCAGCCGATATTGACCCGACCTATGCTTCGGCATTCGAAACCGCGCAGGCGAAAGGAGTCGAACGATTGGTGTATGGGACACGAATTTCACCCGACGGCGTTTGGGTGGATTTAGCTTTCAAATAGGCAAGTCAGACTAACTGCCACAGATCATACTTCACAAAAATCCTCCCATTTCCTGCGATGTTTGAACCGCTTATTGAATGGGATCTGAAATTTCAGCGCGTTAATATCAGTTTTCGTTACATGTCTCCATTTCCGGAACCTCGGCGCTGTTACGAGTCATAACCCAGCGACAACTCTCGACGATCAAGTGTCCTTCGCGTCCGGGTAGAGCTTCGGTAACGAATACGGTGTCGGCAGCGAAACTGAAGCCCGTGGGGGTCTCGACAGAGGGAACGATCCGGATTGTTTCAATGTAGTCGAAATCTGGTCGGCAAGCGGTGACGTAACCAGATACCTGCCCGTTGGCGACCGCGGCTTTTCCAGAGTAGAGAGATGCCGTCCGCCGTTGTAACTCTTCATCCTCTGCCGTCCAGGTCGCGATATCGAGGCGATCGCCGTTTTGAAGAACGCGAATGTCCAGATTAAGTTGGAATACGCCTGGCAATCCGTTTTCCGTTCGTTCGCAGGCAACGACGCCACTATAGGTCCCGGTCAACGACGGATCATCAGCCAGAACAGGAGAACCGGCGATTATAAGTACGGTGATAAGATGTCTCATGTGTCCTCCAGCGGTTCGTCCAAAAGTCTGTATTGAGTTTTCTTAGCAGATGATTTTAAACCGCTCGTTCAGTTTTTCTGTCTTTGAACATCCAATTGAGTAGAAGGTAGGATTGTTTCTTCTTCGTAACGCACAGCGACTTTTTCTTCCGAGATTTCATACGTTGAACAAGGCAACTAAGCGAAACATAGCCAATACGAGTGAATAGAGCACCCTAGGGCTTATTCATATTGAGCGTTTTTGATTGCCAGCTATTCCCGCAAAGCACACTCGGAGCAATGAGGTGAAAAACCCTTGAGTTGCGAACTAATGCAACAATGGCCCAGGACTCTTGTTGGGGTGAGCTTTTCCGCGGGTCATTTCGGTGCGTCGAACGCCTGATCCTGAATGTCTGGCCACAGCTCTGCGTCCAATCCCTTCATGAACGGATCTATATGATCCGCGACCGCCCGCCACCCGCCGACCGAAGAGGCGTTGACCGGCTTACGGGCCTGCAGATTACTCGCCGTTCTAATCGCATCCGAGGATTTGTCGGGCGACAGCATATCCTCTTCGAAAGCTAGTCCACAGATTTGGGCTAGTTCCTTCGCAGTGTCTTCCAGATTGCCGACCAACGTCTCGTAACGGATGTCGTGGATACGCCCTGGCAGAACTTCGCGCCAGTGCCGCATATAGCGTTGATACCGGTTGGCCTCGGCCGCCATCCAGTTCAAGTCGTGGGTATAGTAAAGTCCACCCGCGCCGAAATTTGCGCGCCACATGGACAGGGCGACGTCGCGCGGGTCACGCATCACGTTCAAGATCACCGCATCGGGAAACGATTGCGCGATATCCCCCAAATAAGCGTAGTTGCCGGGGGCCTTATCAACGAAGGCCACAGCGTCCTCAGATACGGTTGGTAGTTTATCAAAATAGAAATCCGCCAACTTATGATCCACACGCCACTCTGGCGATTGCGCTTCAACCTGTCTGGCCCATTGATGCACAGAGGCAAGCTCACCCAACCCCTGAACGCTGGAATGCCGGGCCAGTATACGTTCAACCAATGTGGTGCCCGAACGCGGCAAGCCGACTACGAAAATCGGTCGGGCAGCGTCTGTCCGCTTGGACTCAATTGCAGGCAGTGGTGCGGCTAGCCGCTTGGCGCAATCTCGTTCGCTTTGTGCCTCCCAAGGCTCGAACCCATTGCACTGCACCCTGTGCGCTTCGGCCAGATGCTGCATTTCCAACTGCGTGTTTTTTTCTCGGCGGGCTAGGTTTGCTGCTGCAAACCGCAGCTTCACCGCATCTTGTGGATTTGCTATGCCGCGCTCAAGCGCACCTGACACCTGAGGTTTCAGCGTTGCGATATCATCGAAAGTCAGGTTTGGCAGCCCGGCAATAATCTCAAGCGCTTCGGGGTGACCCGGCGTTGCCGCCAATGCCGCGCGCGCATTTTTCAACGCGTCATTCAGTTGGCCGAGCCCAATTTGTGATCTAGCTAGGCGTGTCAAACCGGGACTGAACTTGGGGGCTTTTTTGACCATGCCCGTAAGAACATCGACAGCGCTGCCCCATTGATGCATCGCATCCAAACAATCGGCTTTCAAAATCTGCGCTTGAAGATTGGCGGGTTCACGTTTCAGCACCTGATCAATGATGGTAAGGGCTTTCTGGGGTTCCTGCTGCTGCAACAATGCCAGCGCGCTTATGAATTGCTGGGCAGGGTTGAGCGGGCCACGTGCACTGACCTTTTCCAAAAACTTCGAAGCCGCCGCGGGGTTACCGCCTTGGACCAAACTCAGTGCGTAGTTTTGAATTAACTCGGCGTTGCCGGGATCTAACTGCCACGCGCGTTCGAAGTGCGTTTGGGCTTGCTGGAAATTCTGCTGCTGAATCGCGCATAAGCCGGCAAGTCTGGGCAAAGCCGCAGCGTTTGGCCATTTCTTGGCGGCCTTAACCGCCCGTTTGAAGGCTCGTTCGGGGCGGCCAGCCTTGAGAAGCTCACTGATGCTGGCAACCTCTGCCCTCAACTGGTCAGCTTTTCTTTGCATTTGCATGCCCTTCATTGTTTTCCGCACCGGCGTGGACTTGTCATTTGCTAGTTCAAAATTACCTGATGGTCTACATACGATCAGGCGCAAACTTGACATTGCGGTCGCGCGCCCTCTGGTACTTTCTGCACAAGCAGCGTAAAAGGAGTGCTGCGCGAAACTTTTGGAGCCTCGCACCGATGAAAGAACATCGTGGCCGCCTGACCAAGGACGGCATCCGCATTTATGAACAGGGAGACTTTGTCGGTATGCAAGCGGCAGGGGCCTTGGCTGCGCGGATTCTTGATGACATAGCCGAGCATGTCTTTCCCGGCCAAACAACTGGGGCGATTGATGGTCTGATCACTCAGATGGTCGAAGACGCTGGCGCGACTTCAGCGACCATCGGCTACAAAGGGTATCAGCACGCCAGTTGTATCAGCGTCAATCACGTGGTCTGCCATGGTATTCCCGGAGACAAGCGACTGAAGGAAGGCGATGTCCTGAATATCGACGTCACGGTTATCGTGGACGGCTGGTTCGGCGACACTTCGCGCATGTATGTGGCGGGTAAACTGCCACGCAAAGCAGAACGCCTGATCCAAGTGACCCACGACGCCCTTTTCAAAGGCATCGAGATGGTCAAACCGGGCAATACCTTTGGTGATATTGGTCATGCGATTCAGACCTATGTCGAGGCGCACCGGATGAGTGTTGTGCGCGATTTCTGCGGCCACGGGTTGGGCCGTGTCTTCCACGCGCCGCCGAACGTGCTGCACTATGGCCGCCCAGGCACCGGTGCCGTTTTGGAAGAGGGCATGTTCTTCACCATCGAGCCGATGGTCAATCTGGGCCGCCCCGAGACCAAAACGCTGTCTGATGACTGGACCGCCGTGACCCGCGACAAGTCGCTGTCAGCACAGTTTGAACATTCGGTAGGTGTGACCGCAGATGGGGTTGAGATCTTCACCCTTTCACCAGGTAACAAGTTCCACCCGACCTATTCGTCCTGATCCGCGGCCTGATCCCGCAGCAGTTTCAACAGCAGGGTTTCGCACCCCCATGGCGTGACCGCGTCATGGATGAACACTGGCGCGCGCATCGGTTTACGCTCAGGCCCGGTGGCAGCGTCGGTATCCTGTGAAACAGTCCAGAGCGGAGGGGTCAGGGCGCGGTCCATAACCCGGATAATAGCACAACCAGATCAAACACCCAAAAGCGTAGGAACTTCGGCCATGTCGGTGAACAATTCGGCGCCGAGATCGACCAGTTTTTCGCCACCCCCATGGGGCACATAAGCCAAACAGCGCATATTGGCCCGGATCGCAGCGGTAACTCCGTTGGCACTGTCTTCGATGACGACGGGCTGTGAGGCGCCGAACTTTTCCGCTGCAGTCATGAACATCGTCGGGTCAGGCTTGGCTGTGCCCAGCACATGCGCCGAAAACATCACGTCCTGAAAACGATCCCATAGCCCGTTCTGGCCCAACGTGATCTTCATCTTGTCCGGACTGCCATTTGAGGCAACGCAGAAAGGGACGCCGCAGGAGTCCAGCGTGGTCAGCAAGCCTGAAACTCCCGGCATCAGCTCCACACCCTGCCGAAGTCGGTCGTAGGTTTCGGCATAAACCTGATCGATCCAGTCGTCCGGCAGGTCCGCACCCAGTTCCCGGGCTTTTTCCCGAACGCCGGTCATGGTGCCGCCTACGAAAAACTCCACGCTATCCTCCAGCGTCAAGTCCAGCCCATAACGACCCAGATTCTCGACCAGCACCTGATTGGACAGCGGTTCGCTGTCGACCAGAACACCGTCGCAATCAAATATCACCAGATCATGCATTCGGGGCTGTTCTCCACATCAGCGTGATATGCGTGTCGCCATATTTGCGGCTGTCCTGCAAGGTAAAACCGTCGGGCGGATGCATCGGGGCGTTTTCCTCCCACACGATCAAGGCGCCATCGGCGATCCAGCCTTGCGACAGGGTAGCAATGGCTTTCTGGCCCATGGACTTGCCGTAAGGCGGGTCCAGAAAGATCAAATCATACGGTGCGACCGGATTCTCTCCCAACCGAGCGGCATCCCGGCGGATCAGATCGGTGCGATCAGCACAGCGGGTCAGGTCAATATTCTTTCGGATCAGACCCTGCGCCACACGACCGTCGTCCACAAAGGTCACATGCGCCGCCCCACGCGACAACGCCTCGAGCCCCAGCGCGCCAGTGCCTGCAAACAGGTCCAGCACGCGCAGCCCGTCAAAGTCGATCTGGTGGGTCAGGACGTTGAACAGGCTTTCGCGCACCCGGTCGGTGGTGGGGCGCAAATGTGCGCCCACATCACCTTTTCCGACCGAGGCCAAGGCTCGGCCCCGGAATTCTCCGGCAATGATCCTCACGCCTTGAGCAACGGCTTCAAGTCCGCACCCGGGTCGGCCACTACGGCCGGATCAGCAGTCTTGCCCGCGTCAATCAGGCGTTTGCCGACCATATAGGCACGTGGATCGTTCATTGCGTCCACCGCAATCAACTGATCTCCGTTGTAGTACCAGAAAGAGACGGTCTGGCCTTCTCCCTTACGGGTCACGACGCGATCATAGCCAGTGTTAAGGCCCGCGATCTGCAACTTGACGTCATACTGATCCGACCAGAACCATGGCGTCGCCACATAATCCTTGGCGGCACCAAGCATGTTCTGGGCCACGATCTCAGCCTGATCAATCGCATTCGGAACGCTTTCCAGACGAATGCGCGCATCGCCATGTGGGAAGGACGCGCAATCCCCCGCCGCCCAGATTGACGGATCGGAAGTGCGACCATGCGCGTCGGCCTTGATGCCGTTGTCCAGTTCAAGCCCTGCCATCTCTGCCAGGTGGGTCGAAGGGACGATACCTACACCGACGACAACGAAATCAACCTCGATCTCGGTGCCGTCAGTCAAAACCGCACCAACTACCTTACCGTTTTCGCCGACCAGTCGGTCCAACCCAACACCTTCACGGATATCAGCGCCGTATGCGCTGTGCAGAGCGCGGAAGTAATCGCTGGTCTCAGGTGCGGCCACTCGTTGCAGGATACGGTCGGCCATCTCGACCAAGGTCACTTGAACCCCGCGCTTGGCGCACACCGCTGCGGCCTCAAGCCCGATATAGCCGCCGCCAACGATCAAGGCGCGGGCACCGTCTTTCACTTTGGGCTCCATCTCGTCGATATGGGCCAAATCACGAACCACATGTACGCCTTCCAGATCACCACCAATTGCGGCGGGCAGGTAACGTGGGTCGGAACCGGTGGTCAGGGCCAACTCGTCATAGGAAATCACCTCATCGCCCACGGTCACGGTCTTGGCTTGCGGATCAATCGCGGTAACGCGCTCTCCCAGACGCAGGGTGACGTTGTTATCAGAATAAAAACTTTCGGGCCGCAGGAACAGACGCTCCAACTCCATTTCGCCCAGCAGATAGGCCTTGGATAGCGGTGGGCGCTGATAGGGCAAATGCGGCTCGGCCCCGATCAAGGTGATATCCCCTTCAAACCCGTCTTTACGAAGTCTGGCGACAAGCGAAGATCCCGCCTGACCCGCACCAATCACGACAATATGGCTCATGTTCCTCCCACCCTGTCGAATTCCCGTGGTCTCATCCACGCGACCACCTATATTGCGGCTGAGCCCGACTCTGCAAATCCAAACGACAGGAGCTTAAAAATGATTTCAACAGGTGACACACTGCCCGACGCCACACTAACTAAATTGGGTGCAGAAGGCCCCGAGGAGGTGCGGATTTCAGACAAAACCAATGGGCGAAAAGTCGTGATTTTTGCCGTGCCCGGTGCTTATACACCGACCTGCAGCTCGGCCCATGTGCCCAGCTTTATCCGCACCAAGGATCAGTTCGCCGACAAGGGTGTAGATGAAATCATCTGCGTATCGGTAAACGACCCATTCGTGATGCAAGCTTGGGGTGAGGCCACGGGTGCCACCGAGGCGGGTCTGACCATGCTGGGTGATTCCTCGGCCGAATTCACCAAAGCGATCGGAATGGAGTTTGATGCCCCTCCCGCCGGGTTGTACGCGCGGTCCAAGCGCTATGCGATGTTGGTCGAGGACGGAAAAGTAACTGCGTTGAACCTGGAAGAAAGCCCCGGTGCCTGCGAAGTTTCCGCGGGTGAGAGCCTGTTAGAAGCGATCTGATCGCGTATGGCCCCGGGGTACCTCGGGGCCAAAAGCACTAATTTACTTGATGCAACGCCCTCATCCGCCAATAGTTGTGGTATATAATCAGGGAGTTCATTTATGAAACTAAAGGTTCTTACCTTGGCGTTGGGAACGGCAGGCGCGCTTGCTGCTTGCGGCCCTGCACCTACGCCACAACAACAAGCAGCACGCCAGCATGAAATTGCCTGCCTCAGCGGGACATTGGGCGGGGCACTTATCGGCGGTGCCATCGGCAACCAGTTCGGCGGCGGATCCGGCAAAGCCATCCTGACAGGAGCTGGCGCAGCCACCGGCGCCGTTCAAGGCAACAGATTCGCATGCTGAGGAGAATTGGGATGACACGTGGAATTTTGATAGCGGCGGTCGCTCTGACGGCGGGTGCGGCATCGGCCGAAACCGTAGGCGAGCTGCACGAAAACGAACTAAACGCCATCGACGCGAACAACGATGGGTTCCTATCTCGGGATGAGTTCAACGCCTTTTCAGATTATGCCTTTCAGGAAATGGATGATGACAAGAACGGAACGCTTGGGTTGGACGAAGCCAAGCCGTTTTTGGACATAAAGCAGTTCCAAGATGTTGACCGGAACAATGATGACTTTATTTCAAGGGCGGAATACGACGCGCAGATGAACAACGATTTCAACACTGCGGATCAGGACGGCAATGGTCTGCTCGACTAGTTTCTGGGACGTGACATGAACAAATGGATCGGCTTCGGAGTACTTGTACTGCTTGCGGCCTGCGATGCGCCGCAAGCCCCCGTAGTCACTGGCCCAGACGGCCAGACGCGCATTCAAATCAACACATCTGGGCTGACCTGTTACAACAATCGCTGTCTGGACATTAACCCTGCTGCGCGCAGTGTTCGTCAGATCGGCAACCGCACGACCGGCATTCCTGCGGGTATTGATGTCAGCAACGGCACTGTCACTCCTGCGGAGTTTGAACAAATGGGGATTACTGCGTCTCTTGCAGGCGGTGTCGGTTCCGGTAACCGTTAGCAGAGGCTGTCCATCTTGCGCGCCAATTTGGCATCCAACGCAGACAGCCCACCCACATCATGGGTAGCCAATGTGACCTCGACCGTGCGGTAGACATTTGACCATTCGGGGTGGTGGTTCCATTTTTCCGCAAAGATCGCCACCTGGGTCATCCAACCGAAAGCCTGCACGAAATCCTCGAAGATAAAGGTTTTGGTAATCGCATCCCGGCCTTCGACCATGGTCCAGCCGTTATTGAACAGCGGGTCCAAAAGCGGTCCGCGGGTCTCGGGCGACAGTAGTTCGGTCATTGCTGTTCCTCCGGGTTTGATTTCCTGAACGGACCGTATTCCGTCAGAATCTCAATCTCTTGTCCCACTGCGTGGGCCTCGGCGTCCAGATATTTCTTGATCGCATCGGAAAAGCCGGGATCAGCCACCCAGTGCAAGCTGTGCGTGCGTGTGGGCAGGTAACCCCGCGCCAGCTTGTGCTCGCCCTGCGCGCCCGCCTCGACCCGTTTGAGACCTTGGGCAATGGCAAAGTCGATCGCCCTATAATAGCACAGTTCGAAGTGCAGACTGGCGTGGTATTCAAGGCTGCCCCAATAACGGCCAAAGAGCGTTTCGCGACCAATAAAGTTCAGCGCACCTGCAATTGGATAACCATCGCGTTCCGCCAGCACCAATGCCATGTCATCAGCCATGGTTTCCTGAGCGATATCAAAGAATTGCCGTGTCAGATACGGCGATCCCCATTTCCGCGCGCCAGTGTCTTGGTAGAACCGCCAGAAAGCATCCCAATGCTCGGGACGCAAGTCATCGCCAGACAGAGTACGGATTTCGCCGCCAAAACTGCAGGCCTGTGCGCGTTCTTTGCGAATGTTCTTGCGTTTACGTGAGGACAGCGCAGCGAGAAACCCGTCAAAATCAGTGTAGTCGTCATTGAGCCAGTGAAATTGCTGCGACTGGCGAACCAAAAGGCCCATCTGTTCGCCTGCCAGCGCTTCATCCTCGGTGCAGAAGGTGGCGTGCAGCGAAGATACCTGATTTTCCGCCGCCAGTTGCACCGCCCCTTGCACCAAGGCCGGCATTCCCAAAGCCTCGTACCCCGGTCGTATCAGAAAGCGCCGCCCCGTGGCGGGCGTGAAAGGCACTGCTATTTGAAGTTTTGGGTAGTACCGACCGCCTGCATTCTCATAGGCATGGGCCCAGTTGTGGTCGAAGATATATTCACCTTGGCTGTGCGACTTGGCATACATGGGGGCAGCTGCGATCAGCATACCATCCAGATAGGTTGTCAGGTATTGCGGCTGCCACCCTGTGCCTGGCCCGACAGAGCCACTGTTTTCCAATGCCAGCAGGAACCGATGGGTGGTAAAGGGATCAAGCGGGCCTCCACCATCGGCGGTCTCGGGACAAGCGCAGGCGTCCCACTCCTCGGCAGAAACCTGCGAGAGCGAACCCAGAACCTGTACTTCTATTTGCGCCTGATCCATGTGCCCTCCGCGTCTGATCTTTATCTGTGACCGTGGAGACAGGGTTCAACCCGGGTGCGGGGCCAAATACCCTTCGAAGGTCACATTATCCGCAACAGAGCGGGCTTCTGCCTCTTGTTCCGGCGATCGTACGGTCCAGCACAGGATTGGCACTCCTCGCGCCTTTAATTCAGCCACCCGAGGACGGCTAAGATCCGCAACTTCGTGACTGATGAAACTGGCACCGACCCGGTCAAAATCGGGAATGTCTCGCAAGTGATCACAAACCGCCTGCGGTAACAGTTCTACCTTTGGCTGGTAGGAACAGGTCACTAGCCCGCGTGGCAGATGCGGGGCAATACGCGCCAGTTCGGCCACACTATGGGGGTTAAACGACATAAGCGCCACCGGCCCTTCGTAACCTTGCAGAGCGCGCACCGCGTCAGCCTCTAACAAGCCAACTTCAGTACCCATCGCACCGTCCTGGTCCTTGAACTCGATCAACAGCGGCACCTTGCCGTCCACCATTTCCAACACTTCGTCCAGCGTCGGAATACCGTCATCGGCGTGCAGCAACTGGGTCGCCTGCGCCTGTTCAGCCGAAATTTGCTGGATCGGACCAGACTGCCCGGTCAGGCGGGTCATGTCGTAATCATGAAACACCATCGCCCGGTTATCCGACGTCCGTTGCAGATCGATTTCGATTCCATATCCAGCCTCAATAGCGGCACGAATGGCCGCCCGGCTATTTTCCGGGCGGTTGTCGGTCTTGTCATGCAGCGCCCGATGCGAGATCGGGACCTGCAGGAACACGGACGGTAAGGGCGGTGTCATTTGACCTCGAAAATGCCTTCGATTTCGACGGCCACACCTAACGGCAATGAGGCCGCACTGACGGCCGAACGAGAGTGCCGGCCAGCCTCACCGAGCGCTTCAACCAAGAAGTCCGACGCACCGTTGATTACTTGCGGCTGAGCGGTGAAATCCGCGGTCGAGTTCACAAATCCAGTCAGTTTAATGACCCGCACCAGCTTTTCGATATCGCCGCCACAGGCTGCCTTCACTTGCGCAAGCAGGTTGATGGCGCACACCTTTGCCGCGTCCGCACCGGCCTCGACCTCCATGTTATCGCCCAGCTTACCGGTGATCAGATCATCCGCCTTGGAAATCTGGCCCGAGACGTAAACGATGTTTCCTACCCGAACGAAGGGCACGTAATTTGCCGCTGGTGCTGGCGCGTCTGGCAGGCTGACGCCCAAACTTTCCAGTTTCGCTGCGATGCTCATGAGGTTTCCTCCAAATCTTTGAGTCGCGGCGAAGCTAACCGGGACAGGCGGGTTCGAAAAGTACGAAAACGGGGATGGACGCGCCCAAATGGTGGGCGTAACTCTACTTATTCCGAAGAGTTGAACCTGTGCCGCTTTACCTGCAACCGTCGCGCAGGTTAAACGCAAACAGTTTCATATTGAGTGTGAAACGAGTATGTGACATCGGATAAGGCCATACTAAATGGCCAAAAGCAGTATTGATTAAGCGTTCGGGCAAACAAATCCGAATGGTTTGGAGTGGCAAAGACCGTGTTGAGCAGACCCCGCCTAAAGTATTTGATTGTTCTGCCCCTGCTGGCAGTCCTTGGCGCCTGCGCCACGCGCCCTCCGGAAAGCCTGCCGCCGAATGAAGTGTTCGATCCCTACGAAAACACCAATCGTGGCATTCACAAATTTAATTTGGGCGTCGACCGGTTCCTGTTCCGTCCGGCCTCAAAAGGTTATGTGAAGATTGTTCCCGATCCTATGGTGACCAGCTTCAACCATTTCGCCGAAAACTTGACGATGCCCGGGCAGGCGTTGGACTACTTGCTGCAGGGCAATATCAAACAATCCGGCAACGCTTTGCTGCGCTTTGTTGTCAACACCACTGTAGGCGGTTTGGGCCTGTCGGACCCAGCGGCCGAGCTGAACCTACCGCCGGTGGATACAGATTTCGGTGAGACCCTGCATGTCTGGGGCGTTGGAGAGGGCGCTTATGTCGAACTCCCGTTCTATGGCCCCTCAACGCAACGCGATTCTATCGGCGTGATCGTCAATCTGTTCTCGAACCCAATCAATTTCACCCCGGTCCGCCCGGTCGACAATATCGGTGTTTACGCCGAGGTCGTGCGCCGAATGGGCGACAGGGGTCGGTTCTCGGACACTGTCGATTCGATCTTGTATGAAAGCGCCGACAGCTATGCGCAGGCACAGACAATTTACATCCAAAATCGCCGCTTCGAACTGGCACGGGATGATGAAGATGCCTATCTGGGTCTGTATGACGACCCCTATGCCGAAACCGGGACCGACCCTGTCAGGGACCCCTACCTAGACCCCTACGAGGACCCCTATGCCGAATAAACATTTGAACAGACGCGGTTTTATCGCCACTGGCCTGGCCGGTGCAATGCTGACCGCCCTGCCCGCATTTGCCCAAACTGAAGCCAGCGCCAAGGCGTTGGTGGTCAGCGTAGTCGACGACATCAACCGCGTGATCGCCTCTGGTAAATCCGAAAAAGCCATGATTCGCGACTTCGAGAAAATCTTTGTGCAGTATGCCGATGTTCCGATCATGGCGCGCTATGTGTTGGGTGCCGATGGTCGTTCAGCCAGCCCCTCGCAAATCAAACAATTCACCAAAGCGTTTCAGGGCTATATTTCCAACAAATATGGCCGCCGCTTCCGCGAATTCATTGGTGGTCAGGTCACCGTTCGCAACGCCCGAAAGATCAAGGCGGGCTACGAAGTGCGCACCTCGGTCAAACTGCAGGGCTCGTCTCCGTTTGAAGTGACATTCTTGGTGTCGGACAAGTCAGGGCGCGACAAATTTTTCAACATGTTCATCGAAGGGGTAAACATGTTGCTGACCGAGCGCACCGAGGTCGGCGCCATGCTGGATGCCCGCGGTGGCGACCTTAATCGTTTGATCAAGGATATGAACCAGAACAAGGTCGGCTGATCCCGTTCAGGAACTACAATAAAGCCGCGCAATGTTGATCGCGCGGCTTTTTTTGTTCTAATGGCTTCAGTTTAAGCGTTCACCGGTTTCCTTAGCGAAGTAAGACACTTTGCTCATGTCAAAGGCGAGGTTCAGCATTTCGCCCGCCTGCGCACTGGTTTCCGCGTGCAAGCGCGCTGTGACTTGCTTTCCGCCAAGCTCCGATACCACATAGGTATCCGCCCCAGCAGGCTCGACCATATCGACCATGCAGGGCGCCTCTTGCACGCCGTCGCCAGCACGGAACCCGGCTTCCGCGATATCCTCGGGGCGCAAGCCCAGAATAACGTCCTTGGGCAGCGACAGGTCGCGGGCATCATTCAGTACCAGCGTGTCACCTGCCTCACGCGAGATGGCGATCTGCGTGCCCGACCCGTTTTTACTGGCTTGCGCCGGGATCAGGTTCATCGCAGGTGAACCCATGAAGTCCGCTACGAACAGGTTGGCCGGGTTGTTATAGATCTCGGCCGGCGTACCGATCTGCTGCACGATACCGCCTTTCAGAACCACAATCTTGGTGGCCAGCGTCATCGCCTCGATCTGGTCGTGGGTCACGTAAACGATGGACGCGTCCAATGTCTGGTGCAGCTTCTTGATCTCGGTCCGCATCTCGACCCGCAGTTTGGCGTCCAGGTTCGACAGCGGCTCGTCAAACAGGAACAGCTTGGGATCACGCACCAGTGCCCGACCCATGGCCACCCGCTGGCGCTGCCCACCCGAAAGCTGGCTGGGGCGGCGGTTCAGAAGCGGCTCGATCTGCAGCAGCGAGGCAACCTCTTTCAGTTTGGCGTCCTGTGTCGCCTGATCGACCCCGCGCACTTTCATGCCGAAAGTGATGTTCTTGGCCACGGTCATGGTCGGGTACAGAGCATATGACTGGAACACCATCGCAATGTCGCGGTCCTTGGGGCTGACATGTGTCATGTCGTTGCCGCCGATGGAGAGCGTCCCACCGGTGATCTCCTCCAGCCCCGCAATACAGTTCAGCAAGGTGGATTTACCGCAACCCGAAGGGCCGACCAGCACCAGGAAATCGCCCGGTTCGATTGAGATGTTGATGTCCTTCAGAATCTCGGTCGCGCCGTAATTCTTGTAGAGTTTGTTGATATCAAGGATGGGAGCCATGGGTCTTATCCCTTCACTGAGCCGGCGGTCAGACCGCGGATGAAATACTTACCGGCAACGACATAGACGAGCAGCGTCGGCAGCCCCGCGATGATCGCGGCAGCCATGTCGACGTTGTATTCTTTGACGCCGGTGGTGGAGTTTACGATGTTGTTGAGCGCTACGGTCACGGGCTGCGTTCCCGCCTGACTGAACGACACGCCGAACAGGAAGTCATTCCAGATCTGCGTGAACTGCCAGATCACGGTCACCACGATGATGGGCAGCGACAGCGGCAGGAAGATCGACCAGAAAATCCGCAGGAACCCGGCACCATCGACACGCGCGGCCTTGGTCAGCTCGGACGGGATGGTGACATAGTAGTTGCGGAAGAACAGCGTGGTGAAGCCCAGCCCGTAGATCACATGGACAAAGATCAGGCCCGGAATGGTCCCAGCAATACCCATAATGCCCAGCAGGCGCGCCATTGGCAGCAGAACCACCTGAAACGGGATAAAGCATCCAAACAGCATCAGCGAGAAGATGATGTTGGCCCCTTTGAACCGCCACTGCGCCACCACATAGCCATTCAGCGCACCCAGAAGGGTCGAAATGGCCACCGCAGGCACTGCGATCAGGACCGAGTTCCAGAAGTAGGGACGCAGACCTTCACACTGGATGCCGGTACAGGCGCCGGACCATGCCGTTTTCCAGGCATCGAAGCTAACTTCGCGCGGCAGGGAAATCAGGCTGCCGGTGCGGATTTCCTCAAGGCTTTTCAGCGAAGTGGTCAACATCACGAAAAGCGGCATTAGGTAATACAGCGCGAACAAACCTAGTAAGACGTACAGCAACCAGCGCAGGGCAGTCTTGCCAGCGGCACTTTGGGTGCGGGTTTGAGATTGGGTTTGGGGCATGGACAGATCAGTCATTTTTCGCCCTCAGCTCTGAGTAAAGGTAAGGAACCACGATGGCAAAGACGACCAGCATCATGATCATCGCGGACGAGGCCGCCTGACCGATATCGCCGCGCGAAAACGCCATGGCGTACATGTATGTGGCCGGCAGATCGGTCGCGTAACCAGGTCCACCCCCTGTCAGGGCGATGACCAGGTCAAAGCTCTTGATTGCAAGGTGGGCCAGCACGATGAAGGCAGACAGGAAAATCGGAGCCATCGACGGAATGATGATCGCCGTGTAGATGCGCCATGTGGGGATACCATCGACCTGCGCGGCCTTGATAATCTCTCCATCCACCGAACGCAGCCCAGCCAGGAACAGCGCCATGACGAAGCCCGAGCTTTGCCAGATCGCGGCCATTACAATGGTGTAGATAGCGTAATCGGGGTTCACCAACCAGTCGAACTTGAAATTCGGGAAGCCCCAGCCCTGCACCATGGACTCGATACCCAGACCGGGGTTCAAAATCCACTTCCACGCAGTACCGGTCACGATCATCGACAGCGCCATCGGGTAGAGGTAGATCGTGCGGATCGCGCCTTCGACGCGGATCTTCTGATCCAGCAGGATCGCCAGCAGCAGGCCCAGCACCATCGCGATTACGATGAACAGCGCGCCAAAGATATACAGGTTGTTGATTGCCGTATCCCAGCGAGGGGAGTCGAACAGGCGTTCATACTGGATGAAGCCCTTGATCTCGTATTTCGGCAATAGTTTCGATCGGGTCAGCGACACCCATGCAGTCCATCCGATAAATCCGTAGACAAAGATCAATACGGCGATGAACGACGGTGCCAGCACCACCTTGGGCAGGTGGTTTTCCAGCCATTCGGACATTTTAGCCTCCGGGGAAAGGTGCTCTGCCCCGTAATTGTAAGGGGCAGAGCGTGATGGATCAGTAGCTGTTTGCCACTGCGTCCGCCAGTTGCTGAACTGCGTCAGCCGAGGACATTTCCGAGTTGAAATGCGCAGTCACAACGTCGGTGATCGCGCCAGATTGCGATCCGCGCAGCGCCATGCCGTGGGCATAGGACGGCAGCAGCGAGCCTGCGTCCGAGGTCGAACCCATATCTTCCGCCGACAGGTTGGCGCAGATGTCGAAGTCATCCAGTGCCACGTCGGTGCGTGCCGGGATGGAACCTTTGTTCAGGTTGAACACTTTCTGGAAGTTCGGCGCCACGATCAGCTTGGCCAGCAGGTCCTGACCAGCTTTCTTGTCGTCGCCGTCCACGTCGAACATGGCAAAGCTGTCGACGTTGTACAGGTAGCCGTCACCGGGGGTCGAGGCACAGAGGAAGTCTTCGCCGGGCTTCTTGCCCGCCGCCAGGAACTCACCCTTGGCCCAGTCGCCCATGATCTGGAAGGCTGCCTCGCCGTTCATGACCATGGCGGTAGCAAGGTTCCAGTCGCGGCCCGAAAAGTTTTCGTCGACAAAGCCGCGCATCGTGCGCATCTGGTCAAAGGCTTGAACCATCGTGTCCGAGGTCAGCGCTTCGGGGTCCAGATCGACCAATGCTTTCTGGTAGAACTCGGGGCCGCCGATGCCCAGAACAACGGCTTCGAACACGGTTGCGTCCTGCCACGCCTGACCGCCATGGGCCAGTGGGATCACACCGGCATCCATCAGCTTGGTTGCAGCCGCGTTGAACTCGTCCCAAGTGGTCGGCATTTCGATGCCGTTGGCCGCCAGAACATCCGCGTTGGCCCAAATCCAGTCGACACGGTGTACGTTCACCGGTGCCGCACACCATGTGCCTTCGCACATCATGTGACCTGCGATGGACGCAGGCAGCACGTCGGCCCATCCTTCGGCTGCAGCAACGGAAGAGATATCGGCCAGAACGCCTTCTTCGTACCATTCTTGAATGGCGGGGCCTTTCAACTGAACAGCAGTCGGTGCGTTGCCAGCCAGAACGCGAGCACGCAGAGCGGTCATGGCTGCATCACCGCCACCACCGGCCACAGGCATATCTGTCCAAGTGCCGCCGTTCGAGGCAAACTCTTCCTGCAATACGGCCACCGATTTGGCCTCACCGCCCGAGGTCCACCAATGCAGAACTTCGGCCTGGGGACCGGCCAAAACCGACGACCCGGCCACGACGGCCAAAGTCGAAACGGTCGCGAATGCAAAACGCTTCATTTTGTGTCTCCTCCCTAGAGAACTTTGTGACTGCAACAGCAGCGATGACCGCCATACTGCGACTAGAATGGTGTCTGGCAACGCCTAATCCGAAGCAAATCCCAGCCTCCGCCCAAAAATTCACCGCTTTTGTTACAGCGTGTTACGTTGACATTGAATCTGTTTCCATTCGTTACAATGCATGATGTCGGAGGAGCAGAAATTGGGAGGGCAAACCGCGTGAGCATTCCGCGACTTTTGGTGGTGGACGACGACCCCGAGATGCGGTCGATGATGACTCAGTTTCTGCAGCAGAACGGTTTCATCGCCCTGCCCGCCAGCTCGGAGAGCGAAATCCGGTCCCATCTGACGTCGGGTCGGATCGACCTGATCCTGCTGGACGTGATGTTGGGCGACGAAAACGGGGTTGAAATCTGCGCCCGCCTTCGTGTCGAGCAGGATGTGCCGATCATTTTGGTATCGGCTCTATCTGCTGATCACCAACGGATGGCCGGGTATGAAGTTGGTGCCGATGACTATATCGCCAAGCCCTTTAACCCGCAGCTCATGCTGGCGCGAGTCCGCGCGGTGATGCAGCGCGCCCGGCGCACACCATCGCTGGCCTATCGTCGCCGCACGCGTAGTTTTCGGTTCAACGATTGGAGCTATGACGGCAAGCGGGACGAAGTACATTCGCCCGAGGGCTATCTGGTTTCACTGTCGCAACGGGAAACCGCGCTTCTCAAGGTTTTGCTGGCCAACCCGCATATCCCCCTGACACGGGATGAGATCGCAGCGGCATTGGATGTCACCGGCAGCACTGATAAACCCGAGGCGCAGGGCCGCGCCATCGACATGCTGGTTGGGCGGCTGCGGTCCAAGATCGAAGCTAACCCGAAAGACCCGCAGATGCTGCGGACCGAACGCGGAGTCGGCTATGTCTTTGCCGCCGAAGTTTCGGTGGAAGAAGGCGCATGACAGGGCGTGCGCCGCGCTTGCGCAGCCTGGGCTGGATCTGGACAGGCGCCGCCTTTGCCTCGGGCCTGCTTGCGGCGGGCTTGTGGTTCGCCTCGGCGCGCGCATGGGACGACTTCCTGACCCGCGCGTATGTCGCAGGTTTTGCCGTCTATGAAGATTTGCGCGTAGGTCAAACACCGCCGCCCGGGATCACGATCACGCCTCTGCCCCCCGACGTTGCACAGCTGGCAGAGGTCGGTCGTTTCGAACAATTGCCGGGCCTGTCGGATCGCAGTTTTGTCACCAACCTATCGATCCTGACCGACAACACCGACCCCCTGACGGGGCGCGAGCTGACTCTTGCAGTCATGTCCGACCGGCTGGTCTATCCGGTCTCAGACATCCTGTCGCGCATCGACCAGACAGGCCCCGAAAAGATGGGCAACCTGACGCGCCTGCTGGCCACCTATTGCAGCGAACCAATCCTGATTGCGCAGTATGGGCGCAATGACTGGCAGCGGGTTGATGGCACCGAAATCTGGGGCTGCAAGGCGGCCCCCGCCGACCTGCGCCTGCCAGCGATTCTGGCCGTCATCGTGGCGCTAGCGGTCATTCTCACCTCGGTCGGCAATGTCTCGGACAGTTTCACCCGCTTTTCGAGCGCACTTCGCGACCGAAAGCGCCGCGGTGGACCAAACAGCTATGACGCTGATGGCCCCGCGGAACTGCGTGAGATCGTCTCAGCCGTAAACGCGCATCTGGATGATGAACGCATACAGCTGGAAAAACGCGCGACAGTGCTTTCAGGCGTCAGTCACGATCTTGGAACCCCGGCCACACGGGTCCGTTTGCGTGCGGCTTTGATTGCTGATGACGAGCTGCGTGAAAAGCTCGAGGCTGATGTAGATCAGATGACCGGAATGATCGAAAGCGTGCTGACCTACACGAGGTCGGAGCTTAGTATTGAGGAACCGCAGCAGATATCCTTGACCGCACTGGTCGAGTCTTTGGTCGCCGATTACCAGGACATGGATCTGCCGGTCACACTGAAGAAAATTGCGCCCGTTGCGGTCGAAGGTGCACCTTCGGTTTTTATGTCACGGCGCGGGCATGGGTCACTGCCGGAAACACGCCGGATGCTCGTAATGGGACGGCCGATTTCACTGAAACGTGCGCTGACCAACCTGATCGACAACGCGTTAAAATATGGTCGCCACGCCGAGGTTCAGCTGGAAACCGACGCACGCACCGCGACCATCACAGTTGAGGATAAGGGCGCCGATCTGTCTGTATCGGATATCGAGGCGCTAATGGCCCCGTTCCGGCGCGGCTCGAATATCGGGTCGTCAGACGGGTTCGGTCTCGGCCTGACAATCGTCGCAACGATTGCCGAACAGCATGGTGGGTCGCTGAGTTTCGAGGCAGGAGACCAGGGTTTACGCGCCCAGTTAAAGATAACCCGACAATAACGGCTCTTCAGCTCATGTAGCTGCGCACCAGAGCGCCAGCAATCAGTGACCAGCCATCAGCAATGAAGAAGAAGGCCAGTTTGAATGGCAATGACACGGTCGCGGGCGGTACCATCATCATCCCCATCGACATCAACACTGCGGCCGCCACCAGATCAATGATCAAAAAAGGCAGGAAGATTAGGAACCCGATCTGAAAAGCTCGGGCGATCTCGGATAGCATAAAGGACGGCATCAGGATCGAAAGTGGCGCTTCGGGCGTCAGCGCAACGGCATCACCGCCGGGGCGCAGGGCTGCCATGGCGTGGAACGTATCTGGATCTAAGCGCGCGGCCATAAATGCGCGAAAAGGTTGAATGGCGATCTGCAACGCTGGCTCAACCTCCATCGATTCTTCAACCATCGGGCGGATTCCGGTTGTCCAAGCCTCAGAGAAAACTGGCTCCATGATGAAGTAGGTCAAGAACAGCGCCAGACTGACGATCAGCATGTTGGGCGGCGATTGCTGCAGTCCGATGCCCTGTCGCAGAATGGCCAGAACAGTGATCAGAAACGGAAAACAGGTGATCATGATCGCTAGCCCCGGTGCGAGGCTGAGGATCGTGATCAACAGGATAAGCTGGATGGTTCGCGCCGAGATTGAACCGCTGTCATCCAAGGACAACGACAGTTCTTGCGCCCCGGCTAACGAGGGGTGCAGCGTCACGAGCGCAACAACCAGCCAAACACCGCCCCGCATCAACCGATCCCGTTTTGCAGATCCGCGATTTCGGTCAGGCGAACAGCAAGTTGTCCGGCTTGATCACCCTCCAATTCCTCCAGCAGGCCGCGGGCGATCAGTTGATCACCCACATAAAGATCAACCGGATCTTCGACTCGCTTATCCAAAATCAGAACAGCATGCTCACCCATATTGAGCAGATCGCGGATCAGCGGACGCGCACGCCCGACCGATACGGTGACCTCAATTGGAACCGCTTCGAAAGGATTGGCTTTTTCAGGTTTCGGTGATTGGGGATCACTCATGGTTTACTGCCTCTTTTGCCTCAAATACATATGCGTCAAATGCACCCGCGACCGCGGCAAGCAGACCGCTGCAGTCCACCTCGCGCTGAGATGTGCCAACTTGCAACCGGGCTTGTCCCGGCTTCAGCGAGGGGTCTTCGATCACGCGGGTCGGTGAGGAAAGCTCCTGCGGCAGCAAAGCCTCTACCTCAGCCGCCCGATCCTTGGGCACCAAGATCTGCATTGGCTGGTCGATCTGTTCCCGCGCCATTTCGGTCAGTTGCTCGACCAACCGGGGGGCAAATCCACGATCCAGTGTTTCGGGCAGCACGGCATCCACCAAGCTCTGGAACATCGGTTCCAGTGACAGGGTCATTCGGGTAAAAGCCTCATGATAGGTGAAGGACATGTCCTCCAACGACCTGGCCAGCCCGTCCGAAATCTGACCCCGACTTTGCTCCTGTGCCTGAACCGCATCTTCCCAACCAGCACCATAACCTGCCTCAAACGCGGCCAGTCGCTGTTCTTCAAGCGCGTCCTCGTTCAGCAAGTGCAGCTTGCCACCCTCGGCTTGGAGCGTGAAATCTTCAAGAAGATGGGCGATCGACATCAGACGCGCTCCTCGCCTTCTTCAAGCCAACTGCGCAGAATTTCGACGGTTTCTTCCTGTTTGTCGCCGATCATGACACGTAATCGGTCGACAGGATCAGCACCCGGCTGCGCGGCCAGCACAGGGACATCACCGTTGGTTACTTGCCCGGAAAGAGGCGTGAATTGGCCATTCTCGCCGGTTGCAACTTCCCCATTTAAAACAGTCTTTGGTTCCGAAGCTATGTCCGTGGACAAGAACGCCGGAGCTGTTGCCGGTTTCATCAGAATCGGACGAACTACGAACAGTCCCAGCGCCAGAGAAACAAGTGCCAGAACCGCCATCTGAATCAGCGACATTGCATCGACATACACGTTCTGCCAAATCGACGATGACGCCAGTGTGCCTTGCGGTTCAATGGCTGGTAGGTCCAGGGACTTCAACGTGATGACGTCTCCGCGTGCTTCATCGAAACCCACGGCAGACGCAACCAGCTCTTTCAAGGCATCCATCTCAGCGGCTGACAACGGCTCAAAAATTTCAACCCCAGTGGCATCAATGCTTCGTGTACCGCTGACCAGAACTGCCACTGTCAGCCGTTTGATCGCCCCCGGCGCGTTGTGCACCTCAAGCTCGGTTTCCGAGACCTCATAGTTCACCCGTTCGCGCGTCTGCGTGGCGTTAGAGTTCGACTCGTCTCCGCCGGCACCGTCACCATCCGGCAGGTTTGACGCAACTGTAACTTCGGCAGACTGGTTTCGTGCGCTATCGGACCGCTCCTCGATATCAGTGCTTATGGCGACGCGGCTACTTGGGTCAAAACGACGCTCGCGGATCGATTCAGTCTTGGTCACAGTATCAACGCTGACTTCAACCACGGCATTTCCGACGCCTACGCGAGCCTCTACTAGTCGCAACGCCCGCTCGCGTAGCTGACGCGCCTTTTCATCTGCTGTATCGGCAGCCACAGCTGTTTCCTGCGCCCCGACCACCGTACCATTGGAATCAATTACCGTTACATTCTCGGCCGCAAGGCCGCTAACGGCCGAGGCTACCAGAAACCGTATCGCTTTAGCCTGATCTGGTGTGATCTGAGCTCTCGACGGCACTAAATAAACAGAAGCCGTCGGAGCGACGCTGCGCTGAAACGGGTTGTTCGATCCGTTGGCGATATGCACTCGCGCCTGGCTGACATGAGGGCTGCCGACGATCGTTCGGGCCAGCTCACCCTCTTTCGCACGCCAATAGGCGGCATCGAACATCTGCGACGTGGTGCCAAAACCGCTGAGTGAATCCAACAGCTCATAGCCCTGATTGCCATTCGCCGGCAGCCCCTCACTGGCCAGGGTCATGCGCAGTTCATCCCTTTGCGATCCGGGCACGTAAATCGAACCGCCGCGAATCTCATACGGAACTCCACGCTGTTCCAACGAGCGGACGATGTCCCCCGCGGCACCGCTTTCCAGACCCGCATAGAGCAAGGTCATCGAAGGTGCCGTCACAAGACGTGACATCGCAAGGACCCCAAGAAACACCAGTACGACAGCACCGGCGACGATGATTTGTTTACGCCTGTCCAAACTTGCCCAGACAGTTCCGATCTGCTGCACGCTCACCTCCAACTCGCCGACATTCTGTCCGACGCACCCCTTGTTTGGACGATTGCCCTTAACAATCGGTTAGTCCCTGCCGGGTTATGACGACTGCAGAACGGACAAATGAGGATGTCATGACTGACGCGACTGCAGAACAGGCAGAGGCCCCCCAAAAAACCGGGATAAAGGGACCGATTATCGCGGTGATTTTGGCCGCCGTCGGGGCAGTGGGCGGGTATTTCCTGACCACCTCAGGCATGCTGCCCCTTGGGGATACTCCCACGACGGATGACACAGCAACAATGGATCAGGGCAAAGCGCTAAAGGCTTTGCCCAAAGTGGAATACATCGACCTGCCACCCGTAATCGTCTCGGTGAACGCTGGTGATTCTCGGCATCTGAAATTTCACGCTCAGCTCGAAGTGAATGCCGAACATGCGGCCGAAGTCGACAAACTGAAGCCCCGAATCATGGATATCCTGAACGGTTACCTGCGCGCGGTTGAAGTGTCCGATCTTGAGGATTCACTGGCCTTGATGCGTATCCGCGGACACTTGCTGCGTCGCATTGAAATCGTTGTCGGAGAAGGCCGCGTGCGCGACGTTCTCGTGATGCAATTTATACTGAATTAGGAGACGGGTTTGGAGCTTATAGCCGATATTTTACTGGTCGCCGGCGCGTTGGGTGCAGGTCTGTATTGCCTTGTGCTGTCTCGCAGGCTCAAGCGCTTTACCAATCTGGAAAAAGGCGTTGGCGGCGCGGTCGCGGTTCTGTCGACGCAAGCGGATGAATTGAAAAAGTCACTGGATTCCGCTCGGGACGCTTCGGACCACTCCGGAACGGTTCTAAAGGATTTAACAAAACGCGCCGAGGCAGTCGCGCAGCGGTTAGAATTGATGATGGCCTCCATGCACGACGTGGTGCCACCCGAAGAACTTGCAACAAGGTCTGAGGTCGCCGCCTCTCAGCAAAGCTCCAGCGAAGTATTTGAAGAGGTTAAAGAAGCTAACAATCCTGGTGACGATGAAGATATCCAGACAACGGAACCCACTGCGGACCTGAAAAAAGAGGTCGCTACCTCAGTTTCGGTCAAGCGGCCCAGCGGTTTAATGTTTTTCCGGCATGACCGCTCTAACGGTCAACCTACAACATGACCCGAAGGCAAACTGATAAGCGCCCGAGAGGCGGCGTGCTGGCGGTTATCTCGCTGCTTATGATCGGGTCAGCGACAATCCGACTGGGTCTCGAAACTGGGCCTGCATTGGCAAAATCATCAGATGCCTCTGAACCCACGGCGAAACAAGCACAAACTGAATTGCCAGGTGCCCAGGTTTTACTAACCGAATTACTGCGCCGGGAAGAAGTATTAAAACAGCGTGAGGCGGCGGTATTAGACAAAGAAAAAGCGCTGGCCATCGCCGATCAGGTGATTAAAGAGCAACTTTCAGCCTTACAAAGGGCAGAAGAATCTTTGCGTGAGACCCTTACCATTGCTGAGAAAGCTGCTGAGACTGACCTGACGCGCCTGACGGACGTCTATCAAAGCATGAAGCCGAAAGACGCCGCAGCGCTGTTCGAGACGATGGATTCTGGTTTTGCCGCAGGTTTCCTGTCGCGCATGTCTCCTGATGCTGCTGCTGGTATTCTAGCCGGTCTTAGCCCCGAAGCCGCATACACAATCAGCGTCATGATGGCAGGCCGCAACGCGGCGGCCCCTCAGGAATAACCCGCTAACCTAGCGCTGGACTTTGCTGGAGATCCTCCATGATTGGAATTATCGGAATTGTCATCATTTTCGCCATGGTTTTCGGCGGTTACTTGGCCGCGGGTGGCAAGATGGCCATCATTCTGAAATCGCTTCCTTTTGAAATGATGATGATCGGCGGTGCTGCTATAGGCGCGTTTCTAATCAGCAATGACATGAGCGCCGTTAAACACACCGCCAAGGACATGGGAAAGGTGTTCAAGGGTCCGAAATGGAAGCCCGAAGACTACCGCGATCTGCTTTGCTTGCTGTTTTCACTGATCCAGGTCGCCAGATCCAACCCAGTTGAGGTCGAACAACATATCGAAGATCCGGAAAATTCGCCTCTGTTCTCTGGCTACCCGAAAATAAAAGCCGACAAAGAGGCGATCGACTTGATCTGCGACACAATGCGATCGGCATCGATGAACTTTGACGACCCACATCAGGTGGAAGAAGTTCTTGAGAAACGGATGGAGGCAAATTTCCACCACGCCATGCATTCAAGTCACGCCCTTCAGACCGTTGCCGACGGTTTGCCTGCCTTGGGCATCGTGGCCGCGGTTCTTGGGGTAATCAAGACGATGGGTTCGATCGATCAACCACCTGAAGTCCTGGGTAAATTGATCGGTGGCGCGTTGGTCGGGACGTTTCTGGGCGTATTCTTGGCCTATGGCTTAGTCGGCCCATTTGCAGGCAAATTGAAAGCCGTCGTGGAAGAAGACAACCATTTCTATCAGCTGATCAAAGAGGTCCTTGTCGCCAATCTACATGATCACAATGCCGCAATGTGTATTGAGGTCGGACGCCAGAACACACCAACGCACTACCGCCCTGACTTCACCGAACTTGAAAAAGCGCTGAAAGACCTCAAGCAGGCGGCGGCATGATCTGGTTGGTGATACTTGTCTCGGCCTTGATTGCAGCGGCTGGCAGCACTGCAGCCCAAGATCTTACGGTGCGCTCGGGCGAACATGACGGCTATACCAGACTGGTTGTTCAGGTTCCGCCGGACACTGGGTGGGTGTTGAAACAGACGAAAAACGGCGCCCGCCTTAACGTCGCGCTGGAGAATGGGGTATTTGAGACCAGTTCAGTTTTTCGGCGGCTGACTCAAAACCGATTGTCAGCAATTTCCCAACCGGAACCGGGCGCAGCCCTTGAGTTAGAGTTTGGTTGCGAATGCGTTGCTTCGGCCTTCTTGTTCCAGCAGACAATGATCGTGGTGGACATCACGCCCGGAACTTTTGTGCCGCCTCTGACCAGCAACATCCCGGCCCCTAAATCCCCCAAAAATCTGACGGAAAGCACAGCACCCGAAGCTCAAAACAAACTCAACGCGCTGTCTCTACCGTTGCTTAACTTGAATGCAAACGGGTTTGAGAACCAACTTTCAACGCGATTATTGCAAGGCGCGGACCGCAGTATCGTTGATCTGAATCTTGCGCCGGTAGGACCACGCGCGACTCCTCTTAATCAGAGTCTGTTTTTCCCGTCAGACTTGGAACTGAACGTCCAAGTGACATCGATTTTGGATGAACTGAATGGGCTCTTGGGTCCGGATGTACCGCAAGTCGAACGCCGCCCCCCGTGTATATCCAATGCCGAACTAGGATTTGATGAATGGTCCGATGGTCGCCCGTTTTCCGAACAGGCTGCGCAGCTACGGTCCGGTCTTTTTCAAGAATTCGATATCGTCGACGCGACGCACATGCTGCAATTGGCCAAGCTTTACGCCCATTACGGGTTCGGGGCCGAAGCACAATCAGCTCTCGACCTGTTGGGTGAGCAAACTGCAGAAACAAGTCGGATTGCAGCTGTTGCTCGCGTTCTGGATCACGGTCCACTGGCAGGAGAAAACCCATTCGCGGGACTACAGCGATGCGAAAGCGACGCAGCCTTGTGGGCAGCACTTTCCGAAGGCCGTTTGCTAGACGACGCCAACCTGAATGCAATCGAACAAACTTTCGCGCGATTGCCTAATCACTTGCGGCGCCATATTGGACCAACGCTGTCGGAAATCCTTACGGACGGGGAAGAATTGGAAGCGGCCCGCCGGGTATTGCGTTCAGTGGATCGCGTGAAGACACAAACCAGCGCACGTGTCGCGCAGGCTAAGGCCAAAGTTACTTCGGCTGAGGGTGATACATCCCAGACCGAAATCTTGTTAACCGAAATAATTGAGGCTTCGGACGCCACTGTGGAAGCCCCGCTGGCTTTGGCCCGATTGATCGACAAACGCTGGATCGAACGTGGATCAATCGCACCGAACGAGATTGACCTGGCCGCTTCCTACACGATTGAGCTCCGTAGGACTGAAATTGGTCCCATGATGCTTGGGGCCCATGCTGTTGCTTTAAGCCTAGGGCAGGAATTCGACGCCGCTCTCGACCTTATTGGAGAACGGTCGAAAAACGAGGAAAGCGTTGAAGCGCTGAACCGCGCGGTGACTGTTTTGACCGAGCGCGCCGACGATACCACTTTTCTACGCCGCATCTTAAATATGTCGCCAGAACAGTCGTCGAAACTGACAACGGACGCTGCGGTTACGGTTGCAGAACGATTGGCCGATCTTGGTTTTTCGCGACAGGCGCATACGTTGGCAAAACGACCTCAGGACAGGGTCAGGCGCGGTGAACGCGCCCGGCTTCGCGCCAAAGCGGCTCTGTTGTCCCAACGCCCAAATCAAGCAATGCTAGAACTTGCCGACGACCAAACGGCTGAGGCCATCGCGTTGCGGGCAGAAGCCTTAATCGCGGCTGGGGATTTTTCGAAAGCGGGTGCTCTGATGCGCGAGTCAGGCCGTGTTGACGAAGCAAACCGACTGTTTTGGCTGGCGGATCAGCCCAATGAGGTGAACTTACAAAACGGTGCAAAGTTCAGCCGAGTTGTTGAAATGACCCAAAGGCTCACATCGCCGCAACCGCGCCTGCATGACAAGCCACTGGCCGATGCGGAACAACTGTTACGCCACAGCGCAGAAGTTCGACAAGAAATCGCCAAGATGTTCCGAACGTTACAACTGAATTGAACGTGGTTCTAAATTACAGCAATAATAGGGACTTGGATCAAAACAATCTCTCAAGGTTGGTGTTCAAACGTCTTCGGTCCAACTGTAATTTCAACCACGGGTCAAATGTGGACCGCTCTGCCCCACACAGGATTTTCTGAGGAGCAGAGCAAAGTTATTCGGATTAGATCAGTAGGGCGCTTCGACGTCGTTCATCGAAACATAAACCGTTTTCATCTCGCTGAAGTGGTTGATCGCCAGTTTCGAATTCTCACGGCCAACACCTGACATTTTCGACCCACCAAACGGTGCTTCAACCGGGGCAAGGTTGTAGGTGTTGATATAGCAGGTGCCTGCCTCAAATCCGGCCACAATGCGGTGAGCACGGGTCAGATCATTGGTAAAGACGCCAGCAGCTAGCCCGAATTCGGTATCATTGGCGCGGGTCAGAACCTCTTCCTCGGTATCAAAATCAAGCACCGACATTACCGGGCCAAAGATTTCCTCGCGCGCGATGGTCATGTCGTCTGTCACATCAGCAAAGACAGTAGGTTGCATATAGAAACCCTGACCTTCGATCCGCTTACCGCCAAAGACTAGGCGCGCGCCCTCGGCCTTACCTTTTTCGACATAGCCCAGGGCGATGTTCATCTGGTTTTCGCTGACCATGGGGCCAAAATTGACCTCTTCATCCAAAGGATCACCGATTTTCGCAGTAGCCAGGCGTTCGGACAGGCGTGTCAGAAATGCCTCTTTGATACCTTTTTGAACAAAGACACGAGTGCCGTTGGAACAGACCTGACCGGAAGAATAGAAGTTGCCCAGAATCGCGCCCGAGACGGCATTTTCTATGTCGGCATCGTCAAACACGATCATCGGGGACTTGCCGCCCAGTTCCATGGTCACGTGTTTCATACCCTCTGCTGCAGCGGCATAGACCTTGCGACCTGTCGGTACTGATCCGGTCAGCGACACCTTGGCCACGCGCGGATCTGTAACCAGCGACGCGCCGACGTCGCCATAGCCTTGGACGACGTTGTAGACACCTTTTGGTGCTCCAGCCTCAATCAGTATTTCGGCTACTTGAAGCGCGGATAGCGGCGTTGTCTCGGACGGTTTGAAGACCATCGTATTACCGCAAGCCAATGCAGGCGCACCCTTCCAGCAGGCAATTTGGGTCGGATAGTTCCATGCGCCGATACCAACACAGACGCCCAGCGCCTCGCGGATTGTATAAACGAAGTCTCCGCCGCCCAGCGGGATGTGCTCACCGGTCAGTGAAGCCGCCAAACCACCGAAATATTCCAATGCGTCCGCACCGCTGGTCGCATCCGCAACCAGTGTTTCTTGAAGGGGTTTTCCGGTGTCGTGAGTTTCCAGGATCGACAACTCGCGATTGCGCTCGCGCATGATGTCAGCGGCGCGGCGCAGGACACGGCCGCGTTCTGTACCCGACATTGCAGACCATTGCGATTGAGCCACTTTTGCACTGTTTAGAGCCTGTTCAATGATCTCAGGCGTGGCGGAATGCAGCCTGGCGATAACCTCTCCAGTGGCTGGGTAGATGACATCGATTGGCGCACCATTGGTGTCCTCAACGTATTCGCCGTTGATAAAATGACTGGCCTTGGGCTGAAACTTCATGCCGCGTCCTTTTCTTATATGCGCCCCGAGCGGGCAAAGAGTTTTCTCGGACTTATCTATTATTGATTGGTCAGTCAATAAAACGTGAGGCCGGCAATTTCCTGCCCAGTCCCGACTGCCCCTCTTGAAAAAAATAGTTAATGTTCCACATATGTTCTACATAGTCAGAGGAACACCCGATGGCCCAGTACTCGCGAAATTCCGCCTTAAGCGGTCCGTCAAACGACTATCACCTGCTGCCCGTCACAGATCGGCAAATGCGCTACGCTCGCGCCATAGCCGAACAGTCAGCGCTTGAAATTCCGGTCGAAGCGCAGCGCGACCGCAAGTCGATGTCCGCTTGGATTTCAGAACATAAACCAAATGATCCATCACCTTTTGCCAATTACCCTACCGGCAAACAGGTGGCCTTTGCCGAGCGGATTTCGCGGAAGAAACGCAGACCGATCCCGTCAGAGTGTTTCCGGGACAAGCACGCAATGTCTTTGTGGATTGACCACAACAAGTAAAGTCAGTGCTGACCATGCTTGCGCGCGTACACTCCGACAGCGGCCGCCACAAAAAGTCCCAACAGGATATACCCAGTGATCGCTTCGGCGACGGCCAATCCACGGCACAGGCCTGCGGGATGCAAATCCCCAAATCCCACCGTCGTGAATGTGACGTAAGAGAAATACAGAACGTCTGATGGTCCTTTGGCCCCGACCACACACAAATCGTAGTATCCGAACGAACCATAGACGGCGGCAAACAGGAATGGCACGACTTGAATAAAGGAAATCCCCATAAGCAAAAGCTGGCGTTTCGGGGATTTCACCTGTGTCATGTAGTACCAAGTCTGCGACACCAGCCAAATCGAAAGCAACACGGTTGTCGCGGTGCCGATCTTGTCACCGGCGGTGGTCTCGCTCAGCCGCGACAGACCGTACCACGCAAGAAAACTGACGAATACAAGACCCAAGGCCGCGACCAGAGTCGATTTCCACTCTTCCAGTGATGTCGGATCGCGATGCATAGAAACTCCGATACAACGATACGGGCACAATGATCGGCTTTCCCGACTGTGCCCGCAACCTTATTTATCAGAGAGTTAGTCTGCGCCCAGATGCTCTTGTCCGCGTTGGCGCGCCAGAACGATCTGTTTTTGCCGCTCGCGGAAACGCATCTTGTCTGCCTCTGAGGTTTCGTTGACGCAACGGTGGCAGCACACGCCATGTTCGTATTCGGGGCGTTTCATATCCTCGGGCAGGATCGGTCGGCGGCAACCGTGGCACAGGTTGTGCGGACCCTCAACCAAGCCATGCCCGACCGAGACGCGATTGTCGAACACAAAACACTCGCCGTGCCACGTGCTGTCTTCGGCAGGCATCTCTTCGAGGTATCGCAGAATGCCACCTTTCAAGTGGTACACATCCTCAACCCCTTGCCCCAGCAGGAAGTTGGTGGATTTTTCGCAACGGATGCCGCCGGTGCAGAACATGGCGACGCGCTTGTTGTGAAAGCGATCCTTGTTTTCTTCCCACCAGGTCGGGAATTCGCGAAAACTGGCTGTTTCAGGGTCTATTGCGCCTTCAAACGTGCCAATCGCCACCTCGTAATCGTTGCGGGTGTCGATCACCACCACATCGTCTGAACGGATCAGGTCGTTCCAGTCTTCAGGCTCGACATAGTTCCCAACGCGCGCGCGCGGATCGACATCCGGCTGGCCCATTGTCACGATCTCTTTCTTCAGGCGAACCTTCATCTTGCCAAAGGGTGGATGGTCGGCGGTGGCTTCTTTCCATTCCAAATCAGCACACCCAGGCAGCGCCTTGATGTGCGCCAAAACGGCGTCAATCCCTGCGCGCGGACCTGCAATGGTGCCATTGATCCCCTCTTGCGCCAGCAACAGTGTACCTTTGACCGATTGCGCGCGGCACAGCTCCAGCAGCGGCTCGCGTAGGGCAACGTGATCCGGGAAACGGGTAAAGTGATAAAGAGCAGCGATAGTATACATGCGCGCGGTCTAAACCCGCTGGCGCAGAGTCGCAAGGGATCGGATTGACACCCTCGCAAGATTGACGATCGCACCTCTGCCCCGTACCGATAAGGCAATCAGAGGAGAGACCCCGATGGCCCATGCCCTGCTTGTAATCGACGTCCAGAACGATTTCTGTCCCGGTGGCGCGTTGGCGGTACCAGAAGGGGACGAGATCGTCCCACTTATCAACGCCATGATGGAAGACTTCGACGCGGTAATTCTGACACAAGACTGGCACCCGTCAGATCATTCCTCATTTGCAAGCGGCCACGACGACAAGAGCCCCTTCGACGTGACAGATATGCACTACGGTCCGCAGGTGCTTTGGCCTGATCACTGCGTTCAAGGCACCGACGGTGCCAATTTCCACCCTGACCTGAACACCCATGCTGACCTTGTTATTCGCAAAGGTTTTCGCAAAGGCGTCGACAGCTATTCGGCTTTTTTCGAAAATGACCAGAACACCCCGACCGGCTTGGAAGGGTACCTTAAGACTCGTGGCATCACAAAGTTAACACTGGTCGGATTAGCCACCGATTTTTGTGTACACTATTCGGCCATAGACGCCGCCCGATTGGGGTTTGACGTAACTGTACGAATGGACGCTTGCCGGGCGATTGATCTGGACGGGTCGCTAGCCGCTGCTGAAAATGCAATGCGGGCCGCAGGTGTCAGTTTGGCTTAGGGGGTAGCCCCCATCGCAGCCAGATATCTCAGGATAGCAATCACAAGAACGGCCAGACCTAACGCGACCCCAATACGCCACTGAAGAGAACGCTTTTTGGGTTTGGGCGGTGTAGGCTGAGCAGACTTTGGCGTTCGATCCGGGATTTCTTGAGCAATTTTTGTCTGCGGACGCGCCGTTTTCACATCATCGAGAAATTGCCAGAAATCGAAATCGCCGCAGTATTCACCTTGCACACCCATATTACGGATATTTGCAAACAATCGCTTTAGGATACGTTCACGGTCCTGCGCATCTTCCGGCAGGTAAATTCCATGCGGCAGGCGGCTGCCTTTTGGCTCAAGACTAAATCCTGACTCAGTGAAAATTCGACGTATCTTGGGTGAGGCGCTGTGCAGAGCCTGAACTGTGCGAGTATTGCGAAACGACGCGCGCACGGCACGATGGCCGGTCATAGCGGCCATACCGTGCTCGGGATCCACTTCGTCCGGTGCAATCTCTACAATATCAAAGTCGTACTCGAGACCCATTCACTAACTAAACCTTGTCCTTCCAACCCTCTCTTTCCACTAACTGGTGAAAAGAACTCACAATATGCTCGATTTGTGACCTGACATTGTCATTGTCCCTAATCTAGCGACTCTTGCCAATTCGCGCACCTATTGATCTAACAACGGAAATCGCAGGAGTTCCCCATGGTCGATATTGCGACGCGCGTGTACAATCATAAATGGAAGATTGACCCGATTGTCCGGTCTTTAATCGACACAGACTTCTACAAACTGCTGATGTGCCAGTCAGTGTTTCGAAATAAGCCCCAAACGGATGTGGTTTTTTCGCTGATTAACCGGTCGAATCACTTCCCTTTGGCCAAATTGATCGATGAAAGTGAGCTGCGCGAGCAGTTGGATCATATTCGGTCGCTTAGCCTTAGCCGAGGGGAAAGCACTTGGTTGCGCGGCAATACCTTTTACGGAAAACGGCAGATGTTCCGCTCGGATTTCATGGAATGGTTCGAGAATATGCGCTTGCCGCCGTATCATCTGGAACGCAGGGGTGACCAATACGAGCTGACATTTGAAGGCAAGTGGCACGAGGTAATGCTTTGGGAAATCCCAGCTCTTGCCGTATTGATGGAACTACGCTCAAGGGCCGTTCTCAACGACATGCGGCGGTTCGAATTACAGGTCCTTTACGCCCGTGCCATGACCCGCGTTTGGGAAAAGATCGAACAACTGCGTAATATTGATGGGCTGGGTATCGCAGATTTCGGTACACGGCGGCGTCATTCCTTCTTATGGCAAGACTGGTGTGTCCAGGCGATGATCGAAGGGCTGGGACCTGCGTTTTCCGGTACGTCTAATTGCTTGATTGCCATGCGGCGCGAGGTCGAGGCGATCGGAACCAATGCGCATGAGCTGCCTATGGTCTATTCCGCACTTGCCGGTTCAGATGAAGAGTTGGCACAAGCCCCTTACGACGTGCTCAGCGACTGGCACGAGGAGCATGACGGCAATCTGCGCATCATTCTGCCCGACACTTATGGAACCCAAGGGTTTCTCGACCGCGCGCCCGATTGGTTGGCAGGCTGGACCGGAATTCGGGTGGACAGTGGCGATCCAGCGGCAGGGGCTGAAATTGCCATCAACTGGTGGAAATCGCGCGGCGAAGACCCGATGGATAAGCGGGTAATCTTCTCTGACGGGCTGGACGTGGACAAAATCCGCGAGTTGCACAGCCAGTTCGCCCACCGGACCAAGGTCTCATTTGGTTGGGGCACTTTGCTGACCAATGATTTCCGCGGACTGGTTCCTGATGACGCTCTGGCCCCGTTTTCATTGGTGTGTAAGGCGGTTTCCGCCAACGGTCGCCCAACCGTAAAATTGTCGGACAACCCTGAAAAGGCCATGGGTCCAAAGGACGAGATCGAACGCTACAAACGCGTGTTTGGCGTTGGCGCGCAAAAACCGATTGAGGTGATCGTTTAGACCCTAACCATGGTATGCAGCCACCGTTTTCAGCTGCGAAAATCCATAAAGCGACTCAAACCCTTTCTCGCGCCCATGTCCGGATTTTCCAACGCCGCCAAAAGGTAGCTCTACACCGCCGCCGGCACCGTAGTTGTTGATGAATACCTGACCGGATCGCAGCTGCTTCGCCAACCGCATCTGCCGCGCACCGTCGCGGGTCCAGATGCTGGAAACCAGCCCATAGTCAGTGGCGTTTGCGATCTGAATGGCTTCTTCCTCGGTGTCGAACGGGATCAGAACCTGCACTGGGCCGAATACTTCGTCCTGCGCCAGAACATGATCCGACGGGACATCTGCAAACAGTGTCGGCTGCACATAAGCCCCTTCTTTGGGTGCGTGTTCAACGATATGTCCCTTCCCAGCGATGTTTAGGTCGGCTCCTTTGGCCAGGAATCCCTCAACAATCTCTTTCTGACGAGCCGAGATCAGTGGACCAACCCGCAAATCATCATGCGCCGGGCCAACCGTCAGATCGGCATAGGCCGCCGCCATGCGGTTTTTGACCTGCTCATACACACCACGTTGAACTAGAATACGGGACGAGGCAGAACAGGTCTGACCCGCGTTTTGGATGCCTGCATTCACCAAGAACGGCAGCGCGGCGTCCAAATCAGCGTCGTCAAACACCAATTGCGGGGACTTACCCCCCAATTCCAGTGTCACCGGCACCACATTTCGACCCGCGGCCTGCTGAACAAGCGCACCGGTAGTCACCGAACCTGTGAAAGAGACATGGTTCACGCCCGGATGAGCCGACAGGGCCGCCCCGGCCTCTCCCCCCAACCCCGGTACCACGTTCAAAGCTCCGGCAGGCAGGCCAGCATGTTGCGCCATATGGGCAAAGGCCAACGCGGTCAGGCAGGCTTCTTCCGCTGGTTTCAACACACAGGCGTTGCCCATCGCCAACGCCGCCCCGACCGAGCGGCCAATGATCTGCATCGGATAGTTCCACGGCACGATGTGGCCCGTCACCCCATGTGGTTCGCGAAGTGTGTAAACGGTGTAGCCGTCCAAATAGGGGATGGTTTCCCCCATCACCTTATCCGCAGCTCCACCGTAAAACTCGCAATACCGCGCCAGAGCGATTGCGTCGGCCCGCGCCTGGGTCAGGGGCTTGCCCACATCCATCGCCTCCAACGTGGCCAGATCATCAACGCGCTCCAACACCATCTGCCCTAAACGCGTTAGGATTCGTCCCCGCTCCAAAGCTGTTTTGCGACCCCAATCGCCGTCCAGGGCGGCTTGTGCAGCTTGAACCGCTGCGTCGATATCGGCTGAACCCCCACGCGCAATATGACAAATTTCCGAACCATCTGACGGGTTGATCAGCGGAAGGGTTGTTTGCGAAGCAGGGTTGATCCACGCGCCGCCAATGAGACAAAGGCTGGGATTGAACCAGAGAGGATTGGACATTTATGCCTCCATTTAGGCTCTAATTAAGGACTTTATGAGCATTCGCGCCAAAAGTTGGCAAGGTTGGCGCGGCTTCGATCAAAGTTCGGGTATACGGGTGTTGTGGATCGGAAAAGACCTGTTCAGTCCCCCCTTGCTCCACAATACGGCCTGCCTGCATCACCATCACCTGGTCCGTGATTGTTCGCACGACGCTCAGGTCGTGACTTATGAACAGGTAGGTCAGATCATAGGTTGCGCATAGTTCGGCTAGTAGATCTAGGATCTGCGCACGCACCGAAACGTCGAGGGCCGAGACAGCCTCATCAAACAAGATCAATTCCGGACGGATCATCAAAGCACGTGCGATGGCAATTCGTTGTCTCTGCCCGCCTGAAAACTCGTGAATGTACTTGCCTGCATCATCGGGGCTGAGACCCACAGCGTTCAGCATCTCAGCGATGCGATCCTGCCGCTCGGCCCCAACCGGGGCTTCGTCCAGCAGGTGAAACGGCTCGGTTATCAAACGAGCGACGCGGTGACGGGGGTTGAAACTGCCGTAGGGGTCTTGGAACACCACCTGCATCTTGCGGCGCACGGTTCGGTCGGGACTGTGCCCCGAATACACAGGTTGACCATCCAACCGAATTTCGCCGGACTGTACGCCTTCCAGGCCAAGAATAGCCCGCGTTAGGGTCGATTTTCCACACCCTGATTCACCTACAAGCCCCAAACGCTCACCACGGTTGAGGGTAAAACTGACGTTATCCACCGCACGATGTCGATCCGGCCTTCCGAAAAGGCGTTTCCGCGGCAAGCGATAGTCTCGGACGACGTTTTTGACCTTAAGCAAAGGGTGCGGTGGTGGTGGTGGCGGCAGCGCCACCTGATGACCAGATGCCTCGAACAGCATCCGCGTATAAGGGTGCTGCATGTTTCGCATCAGATCGCCGGTCGCGCCGCGCTCTACCACTTCGCCGCGACGCATAACCACAATCTTGTCTGCCATATCTGCTACAACCGCCAAATCATGCGTGATCATCAGCAGGCCCATTCCATATTCCCTGACCAACCCTTTTAGAAGATCAAGAATTTGAGCCTGAGTAGTGACATCCAGAGCCGTTGTCGGTTCATCCGCGATCAGCAATTTGGGACGCAACGCAATCGCCATGGCAATGACTACGCGCTGGCGCTGGCCGCCGGACAGCTCATGCGGGTAGCGCGATAGAGGAAAGCGATCGGGTGGCAGGCCGACACGAGTCAGCACCTCTTTCGCGCGTTCCAGGGCTTGAGCACGGGGCATGGCCTTGTGGATCAGGATCGTCTCCATCACCTGATAGCCAATGGTTTTGACCGGATTTAGCGCGGTCATCGGTTCTTGGAACACCATTCCGATGGACCCACCCCGCAGATCGCACATTTCAGTTTCTGAGACGTTCAGCAGATCGGTACTCTGAAACCGGATCGCGCCTGTCGCCTCAGCTCCGTTTGGTAGCAATTGCATCACGGCCAGTGCAGTCATTGACTTGCCCGAACCGCTCTCACCGGTCACAGCCACGATTTGCCCCGGTGCAACGGACAGGCTGACCTGACGCAGAATATCCGCATTGTTGATCGACAGTGACAGGTTCTCAATCTGCAACAGGCTCATGCACGCGCTACCCGTATTCTGGGGTCCAACCAGTCGCGCAATCCGTCACCCAGCAGATTTAGCCCCAGAACTGTAACGATGATCGCCAACCCGGGAGTTAGAGCCAAATGTGGGGCAAAACTAACCATTGTCTGCGCATCTGCAAGCATGCGCCCCCAACTGGGCGTGGGTGGTTGAGCGCCAAGACCAACATAGGACAGTCCCGCCTCGGCCAAAATTCCCAAGCTGAATTGGATCGTCCCCTGCACGATCAGCAAGTTCGCTACATTGGGCAGGATATGCTCTGCCGATATACGAGCCGCGCCCTTGCCCGAGACACGGGCAGCGAGGATGAACTCGCGTTCCCACAGCGTTAAAGCGGCACCTCGGGTGATGCGGGCAAATACGGGAATATTGAAGATACCGATGGCGATAATGGCGTTGATCGCCCCGGCACCAAAAACTGCGGTAATCAGAATGGCGATGACCAGCGAAGGGAAAGCAAAGACCAGATCATTGCCCCGCATGATCACCTCGTCCAGCCAGGATCCTTTGCGCGCCGCAGCAGTTAAACCCAGCGGTACGCCCAGCGCCATGCCGATGCCCACTGCAACCAGCGCAACGGCGATGGACGTGCGGGCGCCCACCATGATCATCGAAAACATATCCCGCCCGAAATGATCTGTTCCAAACCAGTGCTGTGCATTGGGTGTCTGCAATTTGTTGGGGATATCCAGAACAGCATAGTCATAAGGCGTCCAAACAAAGGACACCAAAGCCGCCAGCAGAACCAGCGAAGACAGCGCCGTGCCGAGGATCAGATTGCGGCTCATGTCCTGTTCCTCAGCCGCGGATCAACGGCGGCATAGGCCAGATCGACCAGAAAATTCACAGTGATGACCGCAAAGACCAGCAACATCACTACGGATTCCACCACGATCAGGTCCCGCGCTGAAATCGCCTGAAACACCAACCGCCCTAAACCGGGCAGATAGAACACTTGTTCGATGATGATCGACCCTGCCAGCAGGAACGAGAATTGAAGTCCAATGATGGTCAACACCGGTATTAGCGCATTGCGAACGCCATGCCGCCACAGTGCCTGACGGCGTGACAACCCTTTGGCGCGGGCGGTACGCATAAAATCCTCACCCAATATATCCAGCAAAGACGAGCGCATGACCCGCGCTAAAATTGCGGCTTGTGGCAGGGCCAAAGCTATGGCGGGCAATGTCAACGAGTGTATCCCGGTCCAGAAACCTTTGTTCCAGCCAGCGAACCCACCGGCGTTGAACCAACGCAGATTGATAGCGAAGATCAGAACCAACATCATCGCAAACCAGAAATTCGGCACGGCAATGCCCAACTGCGTGGCCCCCATCACCGTCAAATCTCCGGGTTTACCCCGACGAGCGGCAGCGTAAATCCCGGCGGGAAAAGCAATCAAAGTGGACAGAGCCAGCGCATACAGCGCCAGCGGCAGAGATACCCACAGCCGATCCGCGATCATCTGAGATACTGGTGTTCGGTAGGTATAAGACGTACCGAAATCCCCAACCAACATACCGCCGATCCAATCGAAATAGCGCTGAGCCTTTGACACATCCAACCCAAGCTCGGCCCGCAAGGCCGCCAATGTGTCCTCTTGCGCGTTTACCCCCAGCATGAATGATGCTGGATCGCCTGGTGCCACCTCGATCACTGCAAAGATGACAACTGAAGCAACCGCGAGGCTGATCAGAAGGGACATCAGACGTTTGAGAACATAGCGGAGCATAGAGGCCACGTTAGGGTCACATAAAGCGCGGGTCCAGCACCTAAGACCTCAGCAGATAGGCAAAAATCGCATACCCAACGATGGCGGCGTAACCCAGCGGATAGATCCATTTGATCGCGTAATTGTCCAGCTTTCTGGCCGCCTCTTCATGCCCTGAGACCTTCAATTTACGCAGAGCGACGTTGAACACGATCAACGCTCCGGTCATCAGGAACATGCACTGCAAGATGAAATCCAGAAAGGTCAGGTAGCCCAGTTTTGGCAAATCGGCAGAGATGGCCCAATTGAAGGCAACGAAAACCAGCAAGTTGCCACCGGCGATTTCGATCCGGCGGCGGTATTCGTCTAGGAAAAACAGCGCCCAGCCGACGGAAACCAAAACCAGCATCGGCAGGAACACCCGGATCACATAGTAAGTCAGGTGTCGGTGGCCCTCGAACGCCAAAGCGATCTGGTCGCTTTCTCTGCCGGAAAGGCCGATAACCTTGGAATGTTCAACCTGCGCGTTTTCCAGTATCCACTCTTCTTCGCCCAGCAAGTCACCAAGGCCGGAAAAGTCTTCTAGCGGATAATAAGTGACGTATTCGGAAGGAAAAACCGAGACGACTTCGAAAAAGAATTCCTGCGTGTCGAACGGGTATCGGCGGAAATCGAAATGCGGGGCCTGCAAGGTCAGCGACGATTTCTCGACATAGACCACATGTCCGTCATACCGCAGCGAGGCAGCGGATTCGTGAATCCACTTGTTGGATTGTTGGTTGTGGATGACAAAGGCAGGCACAATCGCGTTAAGACCGCGCGCATGGTTGGCCAATGCCGAAGGGTTGAACACCTGGATTTCCCGTCCGACCTCGGCGCGATCAAAAGCCAGCGCTGGGTCTGTCCATTCGACTCGCAAGATAACAACCGCGCCGTAGTTTTCTGCCTTTTGATCCACACTGGTGACCTGATCGATGTGGATACCGATCCCCACCTTCAGCGGGTTATCAGGTGTGCCAACCAACCTGCCCAACCCGCCTTCCAATCCGCTTTGCCCTATCGCTTGCCCGCCAGCAAAGATGTTCAGGCAAACACACAAAGCAACGAAGCATATGGCGCGGACCAAGGTCATGTTAAGGCTACGATAGTAGGCTTTGAATACCGGGGCCACGGCTTGCAGCCCCGGGAAAAGTTATTCGGACCAGCTGATTTGTGTCAGGTCAATTGCGGCGGTGGGTGCGTTCTCCCACAATCCTTGAACACCGGCCTTGGCGACCCCCAGCTTGGCCAGTTGGAACAGGTAGCCATTGACGAAATCATTGGCGATCAGACGCTGCATCTCACCTAGTAGTTTCTTGCGCCCCTCGGGGTCGGTGGTTCCGTTCAGGGTGTCCATCAGAGTCTGGGCGTCCAAGCTATCATACTGGAAATAATAGTCGGGCTGCGCATATATGCCGATATCCATAGGCTCAGTGTGGCTAACAATTGTCAGGCCATAATCCTTGCCTTTGAACACCGACTCCAACCACTGCGCCCATTCAACATTCAGAATCTCAGCTTTGATGCCAACCTCAGCCAGTTGCGCGGCAACAATCTCGCCTCCGCGTCGGGCGTAAGAAGGCGGCGGTAGATGCAAGGTGGTCTCAAACCCTTGCTCATAACCAGCGTCAGCCAACAATTCAGCCGCTTTTTTCGGATCATAGGCGGAATCGCCAGTCAGATCGACATACGCTGGATTATGCGGCGCGAAATGAGTGCCAATCGGTGTCCCATAACCAAACATTGCTCCGTCGATGATGGCCTGTCGGTCAATTGCATGGCCCAAAGCCTGCCGAACACGGATATCATCAAAAGGTGGTTGCTTGTTGTTGGTCGACAGGATCGTCTCACCTTCGGTTGTACCAACAAGCACCTGAAAACGGGGATCGGCCTCAAATTGCGGTAGGTTTTCTGGCGCTGGGAAGTTGTCAAAATAGTCCACATCTTCAGCCATCATCGCGGCAAAGGCAGCTGTCGGGTCTGAGATGAATTTGAACGTTGCAGTCTCTAACTCAGGCTGATCACCCCAGTAGTTCGGGTTGCGATTCAGCGTGATGCTGTCGCCTTGTACCCAATTGCCAAAAGTGAAAGCTCCGGTTCCCACTGGATTAGTTTTGATGTTTTCGATGCTGTCGGAAGAGACAATCACCGCATCGCCCCAAGCCATATTGAACAGGAAATTACCGTTTGGTTCAGACAGGGTTACCTTGACGGTCAGGGGATCGACGACTTCGACACTTTGGATGCCCGCGAACAGAGCCTTTTGCGCATTTGCGCTGTCATCGGCCTTGGCACGATCAAGGCTGAACTTTACGTCTTCGGCATCCATTGCAGTACCGTCGTGGAATGTCACACCCTCTTGCAACTTGAAGGTATAAACGGTTCCGTCGTCGGAAATCTCCCAGCTTTCAGCCAATCCGGGTACAACCGATCCGTCGCCCATGAACCGGGTCAAGCCCTCAAAGACATTGGTGTAAACCACCGAGTCAATCGCCTGAGCTGCAGCACTTGTTGGGTCCAGATGTGGCGGTTCAAGCTGCATGGCGATAGTGATATCGGATTTGGCCAAAGCCCCGGTGGCAACGACACTCACTCCCAACGCCAATGCCGATGCAATAGATCGCAACGTTCGCATTATGAAAAATCCCCCGTGTGAAATGGCTGAACCCGCTGTTTTACGGGCGTTTCTGCAAGTAATGTCCCTTTAAACCTCGGGTCAATCAAGGGAATGTTGGCGCAACCGGGGTTTCTATAACCTTGTGCAATCTGCTATGCCGCGCTGCAACATGAACCCCGCAGGAGCGACCATGAGCGCCACCGCCCGCAAAAAAGCCCCAAACGCCGAGGACATCCGCGCCCGTAAAGGGGGCACTCCTTTGGTCTCGCTGACCGCCTATACCACGCCAATGGCGCAGCTGATGGATGCCCATTGCGATTTCGTTCTGGTCGGTGACAGCGTCGGCATGGTTCTGCATGGGCTGGAATCGACATTGGGCGTGACGATGGAGATGATGGTGATGCATGGCCAGGCAGTCTCGCGCGGTTTGGAAAGTGCGATGATGGTCATCGACATGCCCTTTGCCAGTTATGAACATTCTCCGTCCGACGCCTTCCGCAATGCTGCGCGTCTAATGGCTGAAACCAGTGCAGGGGCGGTGAAGTTGGAAGGCGGCATTGAAATGGCCGAGACCATCCGCTTTCTGGTCAAACGCGGCATACCTGTGATGGCGCATATCGGCCTGACACCGCAGTCGATCAACACGCTGGGCGGTTACAAAGTCCAAGGCCGCGACCAGCAAGCCGAGGCCGTTTTAGCAGACGCCCGCGCCGTTGCCGAGGCCGGAGCGTTCTCCGTTGTGCTTGAGAAAGTACCACAGGGCCTTGCGGATCGGATCACGGCTGAGATCGCGATCCCGACCATCGGCATCGGTGCATCTGCCGGATGTGACGGACAGATTCTGGTCGTCGATGACATGGTTGGCTTTTTCACAGCCTTCAAACCGAAGTTCGTCAAACGCTATGCCGAACTTGGCCCGCAAGCCGAAACTGCCATAGCCGAATACGCGGCCGAGGTTCGAGCCCGTACCTTTCCAGCGGATGAACATGTATTCGCGGATCAGGTTCCGTCAAATGGTCCCAAAACATGACCGCCCCAATCTTACGTCGACTGTCCGACCTGCGCGCACTGACCACCGAGTGGCACCGCAACGGTGAGACGATTGGCGTAGTGCCTACCATGGGCGCGCTGCATCAGGGTCATTTGTCTCTGGTTGAGGTTGCCAAGCGTGACACCGACCGGGTAATCGTGACGATCTTCGTGAACCCCAAGCAGTTCAACAACCCCGAGGATCTCGCCAAATACCCGCGCACCGAAATTGAAGATGCCGAAAAACTGGCCCCATTTGGCGTTGACGCGATCTATGTGCCTGACCCCGAAGAGATTTACCCGCAGGGCTTTGCTACAACCGTTTCCGTCTCAGGACTAACCGATGTGATGGAGGGCGAATTCCGCCCCGGCCATTTCGACGGCGTCGCCACGGTTGTCGCAAAACTGTTCCTGCAAACGCAAGCGGACAGAGCCTATTTCGGGGAAAAAGACTATCAGCAACTGATGATCGTCCGTCGCATGGCGCGCGATCTGGATATCCCGATTGAGGTGGTCGGCTGCCCCACTGTTCGCGAACCCTCAGGCTTGGCGATGTCCTCGCGAAACCTATTACTCTCGCCCGAAGGGTTGGCGGTTGCGGCCAACAAACATCGGATCATGCAGGGCCTGGTTCAGTCGCTGAAAGCTGGCGCTGCGTTTGACGCACTGGCCGCAAAAGCCGAAACCGACCTTCTGGCCGCCGGCTTTGCGCAGGTCGAATACATTCACCTGCGATGCGCAGAAACGCTGGAACCGCTGAGCCATGCAAATCGCCCCGCGCGGCTGTTTGCTGCAGCTTGGGCGGATGGCGTGCGACTGATCGATAATATTCCTGTCTGAACCTCTGGTCCGAGCGTCATTGTTTGCGCTAAAGTCCCGCAAAACCAAACGGGAGGGGCGCGGGGAATGACGTTTATTCTCGCCATAGATCAGGGCACCACATCATCCAGGGCCATTTTGTTCGACGCAAACATGCAGCGCGTAGGGACCGCGCAGCACGAATTTACCCAACATTTTCCGCAAGAAGGCTGGGTCGAACACGAAGCCGAGGAAATCTGGGAGAGCGTTCTGCGCGTCTGCCGTGAGGTGATGGAAACCACCGGCGTGACGTCCGATCAGATCGCGGGCATCGGCATCACGAACCAGCGCGAAACCACCGTGATCTGGGACCGCGCCACCGGCGAGCCGATTCATAACGCCATCGTCTGGCAAGACCGCCGCACCGCCGAAATTTGCGCACGCTATAAACAGGCGGGGTGCGAGGACGACGTGACCGCGCAAACTGGGCTGCTGTTGGACCCTTATTTTTCGGGCACCAAAGTGAAGTGGGTCTTAGACACCGTGCCGGGCGCGCGCGACCGCGCCGAGGCCGGAGAACTGATGTTCGGCACCATCGACTGCTTTCTGATCTGGCGCCTGACCGAAGGACGCAGCCACGCCACTGACGCAACCAACGCCGCCCGAACGCTGCTGTTCGACATCCACAAGGGTGAGTGGAGCGCTGAGATTTGCGACCTGCTGGACGTGCCCATGAACATGCTGCCCGACGTGCACGACTGCGCGTCGGACTTTGGAAATACGACCCTGTTTGGGGGCAATATCCCAATTTTGGGCGTGGCTGGGGACCAACAGGCTGCCACCATCGGCCAGGCTTGTTTCCAGCCTGGCATGATGAAGTCCACTTACGGCACTGGCTGTTTTGCCCTGCTGAATACGGGCGACAAACCGGTTGAATCAAAGAACCGCCTTCTTACAACCATCGCTTACCAACTGGACGGCAAGCGCACCTATGCGTTGGAAGGTTCAATCTTTGTGGCAGGTGCCGCCGTGCAGTGGCTGCGCGATGCGTTGCAGATCATCGAAACTGCGCCCGAAAGCGGAGAATTGGCGAAACAGGCCGACCCGAACCAACATGTCGTCCTGGTCCCAGCCTTCACCGGCCTCGGCGCGCCATACTGGAAACCTGATTGCCGCGGCGCGGTGTTTGGCCTGACCCGCAATTCCGGTCGTGCGGAATTCGCCAAGGCAACGCTGGAAAGCATCGCCTACCAGACCCGAGACCTGTGGCACGCCATGCAGGGCGACTGGGGCGCGGACACCGACGTAACCCTGCGCGTGGATGGTGGCGCCAGCGCCTCGGACTGGGCAATGCAGGGGCTGTCGGACTATCTGGGGGCCGAGGTGGACCGTCCCGTGATGCAGGAGACCACCGCACTTGGCGCGGCCTGGCTGGCCGGGATGCGGGCGGGTGTCTACCCGGACCAACAGGGATTCTCGGACACATGGGCGCTGGATCGCCGATTTGAACCGGAAATGTCTGCCGAGGAGCGCGACGCCGCTTATGACCGCTGGAAACGTGCTGTTGCTGCGGCCATGGCGTTCTGATTACGCTCTGGTACGCGGGCCAAACCTGGTGTTGGTCCGCTTTCCTTTAACGACTGGAACTTTCGCACAGAAAGGTTTCGCATGATTGCTTACGTCACTATCGGAGCGGATGACCTCGCAAGCGCGAAACGGTTTTATTCCGCGTTTTTACCAGCGCTGGGATATGAATTCGAAGAGCAGTCGGAAGGTTTGAGCTTTGCGCTGCCAACGGAACCGGGCGAATCTCCTGTTCAGCCTGAAATCTACGTGAGACACACCTTTGATGGGTGCCCTGCCTCAGCCGGGAACGGGTCGATGATCGCTTTTAAGGCGCACACGCAACAGCAGGTTCGCGATCTTCATGCTGCAGCCGTTGAGGCCGGGGGTTCCAACGAAGGCCAGCCCGGCTTTCGGGACATGTACGGGCCCAGTTTCTATGTCGGCTACTTGCGGGATCCGCAAGGCAACAAGATCGCGCTGTATTCAAGCAATCCTGCCGAACCTGGTCGAGACGGGTAAAGCGGGCCCAGACCTCAGCTGTGATCTTTCATCAACCGCTGTTTCTGACGCGACCAGTCCCGCTTGGCCTGAGTTTCACGCTTGTCGTGCAGCTTCTTACCCTTGGCGATGCCGATCTTCAGCTTCGCCCGGCCTTTGTGGTTGAAATACAAAACCAGCGGCACCAACGTCATGCCCTTGCGTTGGGTAGCGTTCCACAAATTCGACAGTTCCTTGCGCGAAACCAGCAGCTTGCGGCGCCGACGTTCTTCGTGCTTGAACACCTTCGCCTGCTCGTAAGGCGCAATATAGCTGTTGATCAGCCACAGCTCTCCGTCATCTACAGTGGCATAGCTTTCGGCAATGTTCGACCCACCCGCGCGCAGGGATTTCACTTCGGACCCCTCCAACACGATGCCGCACTCGATATCCTCTTCGATCGCGTAATCGAAGCGGGCACGCCGGTTTTCGGCGATGACTTTGTAATTCGGGTCTGTTTTCTGCTTTTGCTTAGCCATGACGCGTTGATTTAGGCGGCTTGGGCGGCCCTTGCAAGCCGAAGCCGTCAGGACGAGGCCGAGAAGATCAGGTCTGGGCCAAAAATCGTGTCCGCATGGTTGTGCAGGTAAATCTTAAGCCACGGGGTAAATCGGTCCGGGTGGCGCTGCACTTCGGCCAAAAGATCATGATAGTCGATCCAGCGAATATCCATGACTTCGTCCGGATTAGGCTCTATTTCAAGCGGGCCACGAACACGAGCCAGAAAGATATCGACCACTTCGTGTTCAATCATGTTGTTGCCGACATCAGCGTGATATTCCAGCCGGTGTCTGTATTCGGGATACAGCCCGGTAATGCCAAGTTCTTCCCGCAAGCGACGGACGGCGCAAACGGATGGCGTCTCGCCCCAATCTGGATGTGTGCAGCACGTGTTCGCCCACAAGCCCGGCGTGTGGTATTTTCCCAAAGCCCTACGCTGCATCAGAATTTCGGTGCCACGGACTACGAAGACCGACGCAGCCTTATGCCGAAGACCTTTTTCATGTGCCTCAAGCTTGTCTACAGGGGTCAACTCGCCATCAACCCAGGCAGGGATCATGATTCCCATCTGTCTTCTCCTGCTGCCGATCCAACAGAGCGGCTGAAAATACGGAATTGGCTGCCGCCGGATCGGCCTAGCTGTGCGAAACCATGCATGGGCATGGTGAAACGCACATCCCCAAAGTGGCGATGATTTATCCAGTTATCAATCGCACGAAAGGCCGCAGGGGCTGCGGCCTTTCGTAACTTGTCACTTGTTGTGCTTAGAGACGTTATTCGCCTGACACGCTGACGATATAGGCATAAACGTCCTCGGCACCTGACTTCAGTTTGAAAGTCATCTTGGACTTGGCCGAGGTTTCGCCCAAATAGTCTTTCAGGAAAGCCTTGGGATCTTGCGCATATGCGACAAAGGTCGTTTCATCCCAAACTAAACCATTTTCACCAGCCTCAACAATGCTGTCACCATATCTGAAATCCTCAACGGTGCCTGCTGTGCGACCGGCGATACCATACAGGTTCGGGCCAGTTTTACCGCCTTTGACGATTACTTCACCTGCAGGATCAGCAATCAAATGGCAGGATTTGCACTTGTTAAAAGCCTTTTTGCCGGCTTCGGCGTCTCCTTCAGCGTAAACGGGAAAGGCCAGCAGGCCGACGATTGCGGTAGCGAGGATGCGATTCATAGCTTTTGCTCCGATACGAATTGGCTGCACCGAATGGACCGTCGGCGCAAAAAAGAGTCAACGCGCGGATTGCCGCGCGAGGACACTGTGCCGCTGCGACATAGCGGCCATCCTTAACTTATGTCCCGCGACTCGGACCAACAGGGCAACAGATCACCCGCAGCCGGAGTCGCCAGATAGATTGCCCGAGCGATCGCCCGCGCCAGACAAATCGAACCTGCATGTCCGATCAGTCCCAGTTCTGCCTCGGTTTCGGTGACACGCGCACCGGTGCTGACTCCAAAGACCAAATCTCCGTCGCCCGGAGTATGTGCGGGCAATATTGCGCGAGCAATGCCGTCATGGGCCGCCACTGCCAACCGTTGACATTGCGGTTTTGACAGCGCTGCGTCCGTGGCAACAATGGCGATGGTTGTATTACCCTTTTCAGGGTTTGCCGGGCGCATAGCCTGCGCCTTACGACTGACTGCGGGTAGACCAAGGCCCGTACCCGTATCAGGCCCTAAACCGCCGAATTCCTCACCAATTTCAAATGGGGCAGCCCAGAAATGACGGTCGCTTGGCGTCGTCACGCTGCCCATCGGGTTTGCGGCAACCAAGGCACCGACAGTAACACCGGACTCCAACACAAGAGAAGCTGAGCCCAAACCGCCCTTGTGCCGCGCCGCCAGTGCGCCGGTACCCGCCCCTGCCGATCCAAGAGCGAATTCCTTTGCAGCCTGTTCATATGCCGCTCGGCCCAAAACACGATACGGGTTTTCCACCCAAGCCTTGTCACCGCCGTTCAACAGATCAAACAAGATCGCTCCGGGTACGATTGGCACCACAGTGTCACCCACAGGATACCCGCGCCTTTTACTGCGTAATGCGTCTGACACCCCAGAACAGGCATCCAACCCAAAGGCCGACCCGCCGGACAGGGTAATCGCATCCACCCGTGCCACCGATTTGTCCGGTGCCAGCAAATCAGTTTCGCGTGTACCAGGCGCGCCTCCCATCACGTGGACCGAAGCGACAAAGGCTTGATCCGAGGTCAAGACCGTAGTGCCTGATTTCAGCGCCTCATCCTGCGCATTTCCGACCAACAAGCCTGGAACGTCGGTGATCAGGTTTCTGGTTCCGGGTGTCATGTGAGGTCCTTAGATACAGCGGCCACCGTCAACCTCCAATGCTGTACCGGTGATCATGCTGGCCTCGTCCGAGCACAGGAAACAAGCTGCATTGGCCATGTCTTCGGGTGTGGAGAACCGGCCCAAAGGGATTGTTGAAATGAACTTTGCCCTCATTTCGGGCGTATCCTCGCCCATGAAGGATTTGAGTAGCGGTGTTTCTCCGGCGACAGGACAGATTGCATTCACGCGCACTCCGAATGGCGCCAGTTCCACTGCCATCGTCTTAGTCGCCGTTATCATCCAACCCTTTGACGCATTGTACCAGTTCAGACTTGGACGCGGTGAAAGACCCGCTGTCGACGCAACGTTCAGAATCGCTCCTGCGCCGCGTGTTTTCATCGCGGGCACCAAAGCACGTGCTGTCAGGTAGACGGATTTCATATTCACGTTGAAGACGCGGTCGAAATCCTCTTCTGTGACGTCTTCCAAAGGTGCCGGCAAATGCGTCACACCCGCATTATTAACCAGTATGTCCAGTTGACCAAACCGATCTAAAGCGCAGTCCGACATGGCCTGTACAGAAACTGCGTCGGCAAGGTCTACCTGAAACGCGAAAGCGTTAGGGCCCAACTGGTTCGCCTGAACTTCTGCCGCATCACCATTAATGTCTGCGATCATGACACGGGCGCCTTCGGACAGGAATTTCTGCGCGATCCCGGCACCGAAACCGGATGCACTGCCGGTAACGATTGCGGTTTTTCCCTCTAACCTCATGATCTTGCTCTCCCCTATGAGACCAAATTAGCAAGGCCCCACGAAGTTACCAGATCAATCTTCCGAGATCTTGCCGCGCAACGCTTTCACATCCGAGCGCGCCTTTTTCGCCGCAAGTCGACGTTTGACCGAGCCGTAAGTCGGCTTGGTGGCAATTCGCCGCTTGGGCTTGGCGAGCGCGCGGGTAATCAATTCGACCAACCGCGTGCGGGCAATCTCACGGTTGCGGGCCTGTGATCGGGTTTCCTCGCACTGAATGATGATCGCGCCGTCTTTGGTCCACCGCCGTCCGGCCAGCCGCTTCAACCGGTTTTTGACGGGATCAGGCAAAGAAGGTGAGCGCGCAGCCTCGAACCGCAGTTCCACCGCCGTTGAAACCTTGTTCACGTTCTGCCCGCCAGGGCCGGACGAGCGGACAAAGCTCTCGGTCATTTCCCAATCTTGCAGGGTGATATCGTCTGTGATGCGCAACATGGGGTGGACCTTATCCGGCACGGGTCGAAACAGAAAGGGCCGCCCCGGCGGGACGGCCCTTCGAAAGTACAGGAGGTTGGGTCGGTTAGATCAATCGACCAGCCGGAGCGAGCGCTCCGCCAAGGGCTGCCCTAACAGGCGGTCCCCCCGGTTGTTCCGACACCTCTCTCCAATCTCTTTCTCGACACTGGATCACCTCCTTTTCTATCTGTTGCGGTTAACTTTGAGCCTGACACAAGATGCGCCATTCTCAAAGCACTTTTTTCTACGCGGGCTGCGCGGCCGCCAGACGGGCAACGATCACCTTGAACGGGATCAGCGCGATCAGCGCCAGCGACAGCTTCACCAGCCAGTCGGCAAAGGCCAGAGTAACCCACAGCGGCGCCATCGGGCCGGACAGCATGAAGGGCACAGGCTCCCAAGCCCAGTTGATCGCGGCGTCTGCATTGGCACCGAAGAAGGTAACCGAAGCTGAGAAGGCAATGGTGAAGAACAGAGCGGTATCCAGCGCCGATCCAATCAGCGTCGAGACCAGCGGCGCGCGCCACCATTGGCCACCGCGCAGCGAATTGAACACTGTGACATCGGTCAGCTGGGCAATCAGGAAGGCGGTGCCTGACGCGACGGCGATCCGCAGCGGAACTGCGGCATAGGTGAACCCGTCACCCTGCAGCATAATCTGGCTACCAATTAGCGAGCAGATGATACCGGTGATGAAGCCGGCAAAAACAACCTTGCGAGCAGTGGCCACGCCGTAGACGCGGTTCATGATGTCGGTGACCAGGAAGGCCAGCGGGTATGTGAAGGCACCCCAGGTCAGCAGCCCGTCAAAGATCAGGAACTGAACAAGGATGTTTGAGGCCACAACAATGGCGGCCATGGCAATAATGCCGGGAATATAAGCGCGTTGCATTTTCAGATGCCCGTTTTGACAAGGTAGCGGCGACTTGGCCAAGGGCTCATCCCAAGGCAAGCCGTGCCTTTAGACCTTTGCCAGGACTCTGTCAATCGGGCAGTAGGTATTCCACCAATTCGGTCCGCTGCAGGGCCAGAAAGTTATCATCCGAGATCATTGTGGCCCGCAGCCTGCCTTGATCGTCACGCCAGACTGACAACCCTTCGAGATTGTCATGTGTGCCGGTACCGGTTTCGAACATGGTTTCTTCGGCCTCAGCTCCGCCCTCTGTGATCTGCCATCTTCGCAGACGGGTGCGAAAACCGGTCAGGGACAGGCTGCGCTCCAACACATAAAACCGACCGTCTGGCCCGAAATCAGCCGACACCGGCAGAAATTTACCCCGCTGTTTCAGCTCGAATGGTGTAGACCAAGCCTTCCCGTTCCAGCGATACACCGGAATGTCACCCTGAGTGGTTCGACTTTTTTCAGGCAGCGTATATAGCCATCCGTTGTCGTCGATTGCCAATGCTTCGAGTGATCCATTTCCATTCAGTCTTTTGAATGCTTTTGGACGCGGCAGTACAACCGCATTGGAACCAGCGGCTGAGTATCGGGCCACGCGATGCAACCCTTCAAATGAAATGTAAAAACTGCCATCTGGCGCCATTGCGATACCTTCAGAGTCTCCTGCACTACCCGCAAGCGGACGGCCCTTGCTGGACAGAACGGGCCAGGCCCCAGTAACCCGAACCCTGCTGATTTCATCACCGTCCCGTTCGATCACGGCCTGTGCCACAACCGCCCGGTCGCTTAGTATTATCAGTTGGCGACCGTTGTCCGAAATCTGCAGAGCTGAAAACCCACCGAACCAATCGGCACTATGCCGCCAGGTAAAGCTATTCAGGTGCGTGGCCTTTTTGACCTCGACCGCCCAGGCTGACGCGGCCAGAAGCAGTGCCGCGCTTAGTTGGATTGCAAAACGGAAGCGCATTGCTGAGGCAAATCGGCCAGAACATATTCCCGGCGTTTTTGGGGTGGTGGCGCATTTGGATCAGGCGGGGGAGGGTTGAGGATATTATTGACCCACTGTTGCGCTTCGGCGCAGCCATCTCCCTTGGGCGGCGCGTCTTGGTTTACACATCCATTTGACCCCCGCGGGCATTTCAGGCGCACATGGAAATGATAGTGATGGCCCCACCAAGGGCGGATTTTGCGCAAATAGGCCCGGTTTCCTTTTTCCTCGTTACACATTTGAACCTTGGCACCGGGGAAAACAAAAATTCGCGCCACGCGTTTGTCTTTAGCCGCCTCGCGCAGAACGGCGTGGTGCTGACTTGTCCAGTTGCTGTTCACAAATGCTCCGTTGGAGCGGCGCAGAGAAATGGACGAGATGTTCTCGCGTGCCTTGCGGCTTAAGCGCATGTTGTCACCGGGCAGCATCCAGATATCGATATCCAGACCCAGTTGGTGAGACCGGTGACCGGATGTCATCGGTCCACCCCGCGGCTGGCTGATATCCCCGATATACAGACCATTCCACCCCGGCTGCTTGGCGGCAAAGCGGCTAAGGTCCTGCACATAGTCAATCGCTTGCGGGTGCCCCCAATTGCGGTTGCGAGACAAGCGCATGGCCTGCCACGTCGGACCCGTCTCGGGCAGTTGCACCGACCCGGCGGCACATCCGCGCGAATAACTGCCGAAAGCGGCTGGTTTTTGTTGTGAACTCTGCTTTTGCGCACCGAACAATTGCTTGGCCAACGGTTGTGCCCCTACCGTGCCTGCCAATGTGATCGCGGCGATTATCGCGAAAAAACGTAGTAAAATCATCTGCTCTGATCCCCTTCCGGTTTCACCCAGCGCATTAGGAACAGACCCAGAATAAACAACAGAATGATCGGTGACACCCCTAGCCGTGCGCTGCCAGTCACGGTTGTAGCGATCCCGATCAGCAAAGGTGCTGCAAAGGCGGTGGCACGACCCGACAGACCATAAAGACCAAAGCTCTCGACCGGGGTCTCAGGATCGGTGTGGCGCACCATCAACGAGCGACTGGCTGACTGCAGGATGCCGCCCATGCCGCCAATCAGGATGCCGCAGCCAAAGAATACCAGATCGGGAAGACCCGAACCTTCAGGCAGCGGGATCCCGTAAATCTGTGTCCGATCCATCGACACAATTGTGGCACAAACAAAAATCAGCACCCATATCGTTACCAAAATCACCGGTTTGGGCCCGTATTTCTTATCCAGCTTGCCGCCGACCCACGCAAAAATGGCCGCGGCCAGAACGCTGACAATCCCGAACACTCCGATCTTGATCAGATCCCATTCCAACACCAACCGCGCATAAACGCCGCCAAAACTGTAAAGCCCGTTCAGCGCGTCGCGGTACAGCATGGATGAACCCAGATAAGTCGCCAGACTGACCCTGTGGCGCAGGTCCGAGACCGCCTTGCCCAGCACGCGCAGCGCCTCACCAAGACTTCCCGTTTTGTTGGTATTCGGATCGTCGCGGACCCACAAGAAATAGGGAACCATGAATAGGATGAACCAACCGGCTGTGAACGGACCCACGAACCGAGTGCCTTGTTGCTGGGCCGCATCCAACCCAAATATAGGGTCTATTCCGATCAGTGTCTTGCCATCGGGCTGTTCGACAAAAAACACCAACATGATCGCCAGCGAGATCAGGCCGCCGAAATACCCAAATGCAAAGCCCGAGCCCGAGATTTCCCCGACTTCATTGTCATTACCCAGATCGGGCAGCTGAGAGTTTATGAAGATCAACGCATATTCCGCGCCGACAAAACCGAACCCAAAGGCCGAGAGCATCAGCCACATGTTCGAGCCATCGGGCAAAGTGTACCAAAGCGCGGCTGAACCCACCGCGTACATCACTGAAAAGGCAAAAATCCATGGGATACGCCGCCCTGACACGTCTGCCAATGCCCCTAATAGCGGCGCCCCGAATGCGATGATCAACCCTGTAATGGTCAAACAATTGGCCCAAACCGTTTGCGCCCGCGCAGCTGCGGCATCTGAATCCAGTCCGGTGCCCGAGAAATACCCCGCCGCAACACCCGCGAAATATGGGCCAAAGACAAAGGTGACCAACAAAGAGTGATAGGGTTGACTGGCCCAATCGAAAAACCACCAGCCCCAAATGCGCCTGCGATTGGAAATTTCTGCCATAACCGCCCCTGATTTTTGTTGCGATCATAAGACGGGGCTTTAGCCCAATTCGCAAGCGTTCTGTTGGCGCGGGCTTGCTCTTTGTCGCGGGGGCGCTTAGGTCTCGACAGACGTCAAATCCGGAGGCCCTATGCTGTCGCTGATCCAAATTCTGCTGCTGATCCTGGACATTGTCTGGTTCATCATCCTGGCCCATGTAATCATGAGCTGGCTGATCAACTTTCAGGTCCTCAACCTGCACCAGCAACTGGTCGCGCAAATCTGGTACGGCCTGAACCGGATACTCGAGCCTATTTATGGCCCAATCCGACGCATTTTGCCCAATATGGGTGGCCTAGACCTGACACCTTTGGTGGTGTTGATCGGGGTCTACGCGCTGCGGATCATCCTGATCAATAACGCGCCCTATTTCTATTGACCTCTTGTTCACTGAATCTCAGTATGTGATTGTCCTGTCTTAAGAGCAGATAAACCTTAAAACAGGGCAACTCCACACATGTTCGACGCCGCACCATTGCTGCGAGATGTCTTTGGATTCGACGACTTCCGCCCCGGACAGGAAGAAATCGTCGATGCCGTCACGCTGGGTGAAAACGTGTTGGCCATCATGCCCACCGGGGGCGGTAAATCCTTGTGTTATCAGCTGCCCGCCCTGCTGCGCGATGGGGTGACAGTAGTGATCTCGCCTCTGATTGCCCTCATGCGAGATCAAGTGCGCGGCCTGCAAGAAGCAGGCGTCGAAGCCGGGGCGCTGACCTCGGGCAATACACCCGAGGAAACCGACGCGGTTTGGGAGACACTGGAAGCCGGGCGGCTGAAACTGCTTTATATGGCGCCCGAACGGCTAGCCGCCGGATCAGCCTTGGGCATGCTGCGGCGGATCAATGTCAGCCTGATCGCCGTGGACGAGGCCCACTGCGTCAGCCAGTGGGGCCATGATTTCCGCCCGGATTACCTGCGCATCGGAGAGCTGCGGCGCGCATTGGATGTGCCGCTGGCCGCCTTCACCGCCACGGCGGATGCGGAAACGCAGGATGAGATCGTCGAAAAACTGTTTGATGGCGCCGCGCCGCGCAAGTTCTTACGAGGGTTCGACCGACCCAATATCCATCTGGCCTTTGCGGCCAAAGACGGTCCGCGCAAACAAATTCTGGACTTCGCTACCGCCCGCAAAGGTCAATCGGGCATCGTCTATTGCGGGACCCGCAATAAAACCGAGGTATTAGCGCAGGCTTTGCGGACCGAAGGCCACTCGGCCTGCCACTACCACGGGGGCATGGAGGCCGAGGATCGCCGCATTGTGGAAACCCGTTTCGCGCGTGAGGATGGGCTGATCGTCGTCGCCACCGTGGCGTTTGGCATGGGTATCGACAAGCCCGATATCCGCTGGGTCGCCCATGCGGACCTGCCCAAGTCTATTGAAGCCTATTACCAAGAGATTGGCCGCGCTGGCCGAGATGGCGGCCCTGCCGAGACATTCACCCTGTTCGGCCCGGATGACATCCGCCTGCGCCGCTCTCAGATCGACGAAGGCTTGGCCCCGCCCGAACGACGCATGGCAGATCATGCGCGCTTGAACGCTTTGTTGGGATTGGCCGAGGCGCTGGCGTGTCGCCGGCAGTCTTTGCTAGGCTATTTTGGCGAACAGGCCGAGCCGTGTGGCAAATGCGATCTATGCGATACTCCTCCGGAAGTGTTCGACGGAACCACCCCCGTTCGTATGGCCTTATCCGCCATTCTGCGAACCGAGGAATGGTTCGGCGCGGGCCACTTGATCGACATCTTGTTGGGAAATGAAACTGATAAAATCCGCGCCCGCCGACACGACAACCTCTCAACATGGGGCATCGGCAAGGAATGGTCTCGCCCGCAATGGCAGGCAATTTTTCGGCAAATGATGGGGCACGACCTTGTGCGCCCCGATCCCGAACGCCACGGCGCGCTGCGTATGACCGAAACGGCCAAGCCTATCCTGAAAGGCGAGGCAAATATCAGTCTGCGCAAGGACACGATCCGCAAGGCCACTCGTCGTCCGGCCGTCAAAATGATGGTGTCCGAAGAAGATGCACCGATGCTCAGCGCGCTCAAATCCAAGCGCAGGGCTCTGGCCGAATCCGCTCGTGTGCCTGCCTATGTCATCTTTCCTGACCGCACCCTGATCGAAATGGCTGAAAAACGCCCCATGACGCTGGATGAGATGGCCCGAATTGGCGGTGTCGGCGCGAAAAAGCTGGAACGATACGGGGATACCTTTCTTGAGGTCATTGCCGGAGAGGCCGAAACCCTGCATCCGGCCCGCCGAAAACTGGCGGGAAGGGATCAAGGGGATATCTACGACCAATTGCTGGCCGTGCAAAACAATCTGGTACGCGGCCCGGATGGGATCGACAAACCCCTGACCTGCTCTGCATCGCAATTGGCCAAGGTCGCACAGTTGCGTTCCGACGACCCGCGCGGGATGGAACAAGTTCTTGGTGATCGCCGCCACGAACGGTTTGGTGCGGCGTTTCTGGACGTACTGCGACACGCGGGCTAGATACCACGGGACAGGTAAGGAACGAGGGCGAACATGCTGGTAGTGATTTCCCCGGCCAAAAGGCTGGACTGGGCAGTGAGAGACGTTGAAGTCACACAACCCGATTTTCAGGACGACGCGATCCGCCTATCGAAAACCGCCCGCAACCTGACTCTGGGCGATCTGAAAAAGCTGATGGACCTCAGCGATGATCTGGCCCGCTTAAATCGCGACCGATACCGCGCCTTCTCGGATACGCCCGGTGCTGATCTAACCCGCCCGGCCGCGCTGGCCTTTGCCGGTGACACCTATCAGGGCCTGGAAGCAGCCTCATTGGACCCTGAGGAAATGGCTTGGGCACAGGATCATCTTCGCATTCTGTCAGGCCTATACGGAGTTCTGCGTCCCTTGGATGCTATTCAGGCGTACCGGCTTGAGATGGGCAGCAAACTTAAGACCCGGCGCGGTAAGAACCTTTATGAATACTGGCGGGATCAACTGAGCAAGGCACTGAACACGCAAGGCAACGAGATCGGCTCGGATGTTCTGGTGAACTGTGCAAGTCAGGAATACTTCGGCGCGGTAGATCCCAAAGCGTTGAAACTACGCGTCATCACACCGGTCTTCATGGAAGATAAAGCGGGCACGCCAAAAATCGTCAGCTTTTTCGCCAAAAAAGCGCGCGGCGCGATGGCACGCCATATCATTCAGCACCGTCTGACCGATCCAAAAGGCCTGCTGGATTTCGACGCCGGAGGCTATGAGTATCGCCCTGAATTATCTGAAGAGGATAAACCCGTTTTCGTGCGCCCTTATCAGGCCTGATCCAGCATCGAGGGGTCATAGGCGACCAATTCGACCGTGTTGCCCTCGGGGTCTTCGGTGAAGATACCACGCCATCCGATCCAGCCGAACTGCTCAACCCGATAGGGTTGCCCGATCTTGTCGTACCACCGCATCACCGCCTCTTGTTCATCAAATGGCAACGAGAGCGCTATGTGGTGCAAGGATGACCCCGCCCCGGTTGTTGGCGTATCGGCACCCGTAGGATACAACCCGGGCCGTGGAGCCGCCGTGTGATGAAACAAAGCCAACACCTGTGTGTGCCCGCCAAACCCTTCTGCAATGCGAAAGAATGTGATGGCGCTGTTATGATCGCCAGTCAGGCGCTTTAGCCCAATCACGTTTTCATAGAACGTCACCATCGCCGCCATATCGGCGCATCGAATGGCAATCTCGCCAAGAGCGCGAGGGTAAAATCCACGATCTGTCATGGCTTTAGCCTATTCAGGCTCTACTTGTTTGGCAATGACGGGCAGGGCGTCCTTGGGCTGGTGATCCAGAATCATCTTTTGAATTTTGCGCTTCTGCAGCGGTTTCGTCAGGTAGTGATCCAACCCAGCGGACAGAATACCTTGATCATCCCCGGCCATGGCATGCGCGGTCAAAGCGACAATCGACACATGGCGTCCCGTTTCGATCTCGTGTCGCCGAATTTCCGCGGTTGCCTGTTTGCCGTCCATCTTGGGCATCGAAATGTCCATGAAGATGAGATCCGGCTCAAAGGCCAGATACTGTTCAACGGCCTCAAGCCCATTGCTTGCAAATTGCAGGTCAATATTCAGGTCTTTGACCATTTTTTGCAGAATGAGTTGATTGGTCCGATTATCCTCGGCCGCCAAAACGCGCATTTTCCTGTGGTTACCGCCCGACTGCGTCAGTTGCGGTTCCGTATCTGCGGAAACAGCCTTTGGCGAGGCCGTAGGACGCTCCAACATGGTCAGCCGCGAATAGAGTTCGGCCCGAGGGATGGGTTTTTGTAAGACCCCTTCAATCAGATGCCGGGCTGGGTCGGCATGAATAACGCCGGGATTAGCTGACATCACAACCACCGGCAAATCGGCCCAACCCCGGTCTTTAAGTGTTACGGCCAGTTCAAGCCCATCCATGTCGGGCAGATCATGATCACAGAGCACCAGATCGACACTGTTATCAACAGCGGCTAGTGCTTCGCGCCCAGACGCGCAGACGGTGACCCGAGAACCCAGTCTGCTAAGTTGTTTTGTCAGAATGGCGCGGTTTACGGCCAAATCCTCGACGAGGATCACGTGGTTCAGACGACCCGCCAGATCCGGTGGCGCAGGTTGCGGCCCTTCTGCTGTCGGCAACGATACCCGAAACCCGAAACACGACCCTTGCCCTGGATTGCTTTCGACCCAGACCGACCCTCCCATCAAATCAACCAGCCGTTTCGTGATAGCCAGCCCTAGGCCTGTACCTTCGAATTCACGGTTCGCCTGGTCTTCAATTTGATTGAACTCACCGAAGATATGCCCAACCTTATCGGGGGCTATACCGATCCCGGTATCCTCAATCGCCACGTGGATATCGCAGGTGCGTGTCTCTGTATTCGGCACACCTGTGACACGGATTAGAACATGCCCTTCGGACGTAAACTTTACCGCGTTGCCCACCAAGTTCGTCAGCACCTGCCTGACACGCCCCGGATCGCCTACAATCAGGGTCGGCAAGAACAGGTCATAATCGATAAGTAAACATAGCCCCTTATCGCGCACACTGGGCTGCAACAGCATCGCAACCTCAAGAATGCAGCGTTCAAAATCGAATTGTTCGGGGTGAATGATCAGCTTGTCGGCCTCGATCTTGGAATAATCGAGTACGTCATTAATGATCACAAGCAGCGCCTCACCCGAGTTGCGGATGGTGTTGAGGTAGAGCCGTTGTTCGTCGTCCAGCGGCGTCTCTGACATCAGCTCGGTCATTCCGACAATGCCATTCATCGGGGTTCTGATCTCATGGCTCATATTGGCCAGAAAGGCTGACTTCGCCCGGTTCGCTGCCTCTGCCCGTTCACGAGCAGTTTTCAACTCGGTTTCATGACGAACAGAAGCGGTGATATTCAAGCCCAGACTGACCACTTCACCCCCGCTTCCGCGTTGGTCGATCAGCTTGAAGTACTCGCCGTTCCACAGTTTGATCACCACGGACTCCGGTTGTGGCTGCGCCCACCGCTCTAGCATGCGGGCCTGCCAATCCGCTGAAGCTTCCGCACCGATGTCGACCAACCCTTCGTTGGTCAGAACCTCAAGAATATGCGCATATGAAATACCCGGTGCCACTTCCTCCAACCCGTCAAATAGGCTGAGATAAGCCGCGTTGGCGCCTAACAGGCGGCTTTGGTCATCGAAAAACGCGAAACCGTCCTGAATTGTCTGCATCGAATGCCACAAACGGCGCTCTGCCACTTCGATTTTGGCGTTGGCCAGCGTTAAATCTGATTTGACCTTTTCATTCTCGTCGCGCACCGTCTCAACCTCGGCTTGGGTTTCTCCGATGCGTTTGGTCAACGCCATCGCATGCAAGCCCAGCTTGCGATTGGCCGCCGACAACTCGGCTTGCTTCATCTCCAACAGCCGCTCAGCCGCTAGCCGCGCGCGCCGTTCCTGCGCCAGTTTGGTTGCAAGACTCATATTTGCTGATCCCTGATACTTTGAGATCAGCATCCGAGCAGAGCGTGAAGAAGTGCTTAAGCCGTTGCCGTTCATCCACGACGTGTGACAGAGTTCCAGAAATTCGGAGGTCAGTCATGCACTATCCAAAGTGTTTTTCTTTTCTTTGCGCAGTCGCGTTTGGCACTCAGGCTTGGGCAGAATGTGCAACAGATGAGCAGATTGAAAGATACGTTCAGGATTACCTGTCCAATACGCCCACCGCTGCGCTGTCTGCCGATGGCAGCATGGAGGACGCGCTTTGCACGCAAGCAAAGGTAGTCTCTGCGTTAGAGCCGCATTTAGGTCCGGTGATTGGCTACAAGGCTGGACTAACCAGCGCTCCTGCACAAGAACGGTTTGGGGCTACTGAACCGGTTCAGGGCGTCCTGTTCCGCGACATGATGATTGAGGACGGGGCAACAGTACCCTCAGTTTGGGGAGCTCGTCCGGTGTTTGAGGCCGATCTGGTGTTGGTTGTCGGGGATTCCGGCATCAATCAAGCAACCACACCTTCAGAGGTAATGGCGAATATCTCAGCGATCCGCCCTTTCATCGAACTGCCCGATCTGACGTTGGCCGAAGGGGAACCGATCACACCTGTGACGCTGACCGCCATCGGTGTCGCGCCGAAACTGGGTGTGTTGGGCTCTGAAATCCCTATCGCGGACGCCGAGGCAATCACGAGCGCGCTTGCGGAAATGACCGTCACGCTTAGCGCCGCAGATGGTGAGGTTCTGGCAAAGGCTCCGGGTACAGCGGTTTTGGATCATCCAGCGAACGCCGCCATATGGTTGAGGTCAAAAGGGATCGAGTTTAAGCCCGGCGATCTTATTTCCGTCGGGTCTTTCGGTCCGCTCATGCCGCCCGCAAAAGGCAAGGGTGGCGCATCCGTCACCTATGAGGGCCTTCCCGGCAATCCTTCAGTCAGCGTTGTGTTTGAATAATCAACGCCGCCCCTCGCGCAGCCACCCTCCTAACAGGAAACCGCCCGCCAGAACTAAAACCAACCACGGCGGTAGCAGACCAGCCTGTGTGACGTCGCGTGTTTCGTATGCCTCGCGCGGGGTCAGGCCTATCCACCCTCGCCCAGCGGCAGGACGCCCGGCGCGGACGTTGCGGATCGACGGAAGCCCCTCTTCCAGCCGGACCGCGCCGCCGCGAAGTTGGGCCAATACGGGGTTTAGAATCTCAGGAGTAGCGATGGTGCGCTCAAATTCTTTCGGCGCGGCTGGCCCGAGGCCGATCACAGCCATCTGAACCCCTTCCTGCAGACGATAGAGGCCGATCTCAGGTCCAAAATAAATAGCTTCGAACCGGCCCGGAGACACCTCATCCAGGGTAATTTCAAGCGTTTCTCCGTTGGGGCGCGTGATCGTGACTGGCCCAACTTCATCCTCTAACGTCTGGCGAATGATGCGCATGGCTTGCCCGTTGGCTTCGGCCCACAGGGCTTCTTCCTCCAACTCAGGCTCTTTCATCATCCAATGGGCCAGACGTCGCAGCAGTTCCAGCTGCGGCCCGCCGCCCTCGAACCCGCGGCTCCACAACCAGGCATGGTCCGAGGCCAGCAGCGCCACACGCCCTTCACCCACACGATCCAAAACCAGCAACGGGCGTTCATCGACACCCGTCATCAACAGCTCGCCTGTGCGGTGATTAACGTCGATTTGGCGTAACCAAGCACCCCAATCTTCAGAGTCACCAAGATCAGTCGTTACCGGATGGCGATGCCCAAGATCGGTGACCATTGGGACAAAGCGTTCCTCGATCACCCTGGCCGTTGGTTGAGCTGGCAGGATCGACGCCAGAGGAGAGCGAAAGATACTGTCTGCACTGGCAAAATCCGGCCCCGCCGCAATCAGCACCGCGCCGCCGTCATTGATATAATTTGTGACGTTGTCCAGATAGATCGCAGGCAGAATGCCGCGGCGCTTGTATCGGTCAAAGATAATCAGGTCGAAGTCGTTGATCTTTTCCAGAAACAGCTCACGCGTTGGGAAAGCGATCAGTGAAAGTTCATCCACTGGCACGCCGTCTTGTTTTTCAGGTGGTCGCAGGATGGTGAAGTGCACAAGATCGACTGAACTGTCAGATTTCAGTAGGTTGCGCCAAGTCCGCCCTCCGGGATGCGGTTCGCCGGAAACCAACAGAACGCGCAATCGGTCACGCACACCATTCATCTGGATCAACGCGGTGTTGTTACGGTCGGTCAACTCGCCTTCGGCTTGCGGCACCGTAAACTGAATAACGTTGCGGCCGCCATGGGGCAGCGTGATAGGCAATTCGACATCAACGCCGATCGGAATGCTAAACTGCTCCGGCTCAGCCCCATCCACCGAAATCTCGAGCGGCGCGCTCGCGGCACCAACGGGCGCGGCACCGCTGTCTTCGACACGCAGAGTCAACGTGACGGGTTCGCCAATGATGGCAAAGGCGGGTGCGTTGCGGACGATCAGACGGCGATCCCAATCGTTTTCACGCCCGGTTTGCAACAGATGCATCGGCGCAGGTAAGTCCGGTGTCTGGTCAACGTCATGCACAATGCCATCCGACACGACGAGAATACCGGCGATCCGGGCGCGTGGTTCTTCGGCCAATGCAGCATTCAAGGCGGCCATGACCTGCGTACCTTCATCACCGTCTCCGTCACCGACCTTGATCCGCCGCAACTCTGTATTGTCTCTGGATTCGATCTCGGCGGCCAATTCTTCAGCCGCCTGCGCCGTTTGCTCGGCCCGGTCCGAGAGGGTCTGGCTGGCGCTTTCATCCTCGATCATAAGCACAATATCAGTCAGCGGCGCGCGGTCTTCGACTTGATAAACTGGCCCAGCCAGCGCGGCGATCACGACCAAAGCCGCCAGTCCTCGCAATGCCCAGCCGGACAGGCCGCGCCACAAAGCAAGAACAACCCCGGTCACCGCGATCAAGGCGACAACGGCAAGAACGGGCCACGGTATCAGCGGATCAAAGATGATGGTTCCTGTCATTGTCCCAACCTGTCCAGAAGCGCAGGCACATGCACCTGGTCTGATTTATAGTTCCCGGTCAGCACATGCATCACTAGGTTGACGCCAAAACGATTGGCCAGCTCGCGTTGGCGTTCACCAGCATAACCACGTCCCACCGGCAACAACGCCTGCCCGTTGCGATCCACGGCCCAAGCCGCGCCCCAGTCATTTCCACCGATGACGATCGGCGTCACGTTGTCGTTGAGGTTACGAAAGGGCATGCCCTCGATCTGTTCAGCGTCCAACGGAGCGGCTTCAACCCAAACCTCGGTGCCCGCATACCGGCCTGGAAAATCCTGCAGCAGGTAAAAGGCGCGTGTCAGCACGTGGTCTCGGGGGACCGGCTCTAAAGAGGGAATATTAAGGGGTGCCGCAAGCTGTTGCAGCTTGCGCCCGTTGGGGCTGGAGGCGCCAAACCGCGCGATATCTGCATCACGCGTATCAAACAGGATCATGCCACCCGATCGCAAGTAAGCATTCAATTTGGCATACGCCTCAGCCGAAGGCTGCGGCTGGTCAGGCGTGATCGGCCAGTAGAGCAGTGGAAAGAACGCAAGTTCATCACGCTCAAGATCGACACCAATGGGTTCGGCAGGCTCAACCGAGGTACGATAGAACAATGTTTGTGCCAGCCCACGCATGCCTGCGCCCGCCACATCGTCAACCTGCGCGTTACCGGTCAAGACATGGGCAAGCACCAGCTCTTGCGTGGCATTCAGAGCAAAATCGGTCTCGTCTGGCGTCTGCGCATGCGCCTCGGGCACCAGCAGCACAGCCCCCAACATGATCGCTGCAGCCTTGGCCAGCCCAAGACGGCCCGACAAAGCCAGCGAGGCGATTACGTCAATTGTAAGCAAGAGCAATGCGAGGCTCAGCAGAATTCCTCCGACAGGCGTTTCACTGGCTATGTCCTGTCCCTTGATCGGCACATCCGAAGGCCAAACAATGGGATTCAACACTGACTCTTCGGATAGAACGTTAAGAGCTAACTTCTGCTTGCCACTTTCGTAAAGACCGGGCTGCAAATCCGGACCAATCGCGCCTGAGATCAGATCGACTCCGTCCACTCCTGCCAAGTTACCCGCATCCGATAGGGTGCCAAAGCCGTCCATAACTTGGATCGGTTCCCACGTGGTGCCCTGCAACTGCGCATCCTCGCGAGATTTTGCAGCCGAAGCCACGGCCAGACGGTCCAGCATTTCAACAAAAAGACCCGACAGCGGCAGAGTCGACCACTCCGCATCCGCAGTGACGTGGAATAACACCACCTGCCCCAGCCCCAAGGACTTACGCGTGACCAACGGCGTGCCGTCTGAAAGGGAGGCAATCACCCGATCCGCCAAATTAGGGTCTGGTTGCGCCATGACCTGCGTGGCGACCGTCACATCCTCAGGTACGCGCAAACCAAAAAACGGAGAGTTCTCGGGGAAGGGTGCCAACCCTTTGGCTTCACCCCAGCTCATTGCACCGCCAACCGAACGACCCCCGCTGCGCAAGCGTACGGGCAACAAAGTATCCTCGGCATCGCGGCCCAAATCACTGGCCGCGGTACGCGGACCCGCAAAGCGCAGCAACAAACCGCCTTGCTCCACCCATTCCACCAACGCGGCCTGTTCGCCATCGGACATCTTCGCAACATCGGCCAAGACAATTACGTCTGGATTCGCAGGCAACACCTCTAACAATCCGCCTTCGACGAAATCAGCTGTTGGGCTCAGCACTTGGGTCAAATAGTGAAGCGGCGACAAAAGCTCCAACCCTTCGCGGTTGAGCGTGCCGGCAATCAGAGCGACCTCACGACGGCGCAAACTGTCATCGGTTAAAGTTACCGCACCGGCGGATCGTTGGCCCTGAATCTCGAAACGCGTGATCCGGGCACGCAGTTCGGACGGCAGCGCCAGATCCAACTGTGCTTGCGTTTCTCCGGTCGGCAATTCCACCTCAGTCGATTGCAAAACCCGCATCGCACCCGCTGGATCGCGACCTTGTGCCCGTACAGTTAGACTTTCACTCGGGCCCGGCTCAGCCCGCTGAACAGTCAACTGGATCACCCCGTCCTGATATGCGGCGGGCAGAATCGCCAGCACCGAGGCCGCTGATTGAAAAACCGTCACTCCGCCACGCGCCTGCAGCGCAGCAAGCAACCTATCATGCCCTTCATAGGCAAGTTGGTCGCTGAACCAATGCGTATCAAAACCTCCGTCCAACTGGTTAACGGCAGCCAATGCCTGATCAACTTGCGCGTCGGTCGGTTGCCACGGCTTCGGCGTCAGGCCCGGCAGGCGGCCACGCCACGCTTCTGCGGCCTGAAATACGGGCGTTTCGGGATCTGTCAGGCTTATAATGGCGACAGTTCGTCCCGCTCGTCCGGCTTCGGTCAGTTGCGCATCAATTTGGTCAAGTGTTGAGGACCACCGTGTCGCTCCTGCCCAGCTTGCATCTAATACCAGCAGCAAAGGCCCCGATCCGGTCTCATCCCGCGACGGATTCAGAACCGGCCCGGCCAGACCGATGATAATTGCAGCCGCTGCCAGCATCCGAAGCAGCAACAGCCACCACGGGGTACGATCCGAGACGCTTTCGTCGTCCTTCAGGCCCAACAGCAATGTCACCGCCGGGAACAACCTGCGGATCGGAGCAGGCGGTACCGCGCGTAGAATCAACCACAGGATCGGCAGGGTCAGCAGCCCCAACAGCACCCATGGCGCGGTAAACCCGATGCCCGCTAGAATCGTCATCGCGTTCCCCCATCCAAGGCCCGATAGATCCATAACAGAGCCGCTTGAGCGCTATCCCCCGTGTGATGCAAACCCAGTTGCCAGCCCGTTGAGCGGCACAGCTGCGTCAGCGAATCTTTACGTTTCGCAAGACGCTCCAGATAGCGGTCGCGCAAATCCCCGGCCTTGAGAGTCTCGTGCCGAACGGACCCGGCTACGCTTTCGAAAATCGTTCGGCCACGATAAGGGAAAGTTTCTTCGCCCGGATCAAGAACCTGTAACAGCACACCCCGCACACCGCGGTCGGCAGCTTTGGTCAGTGCCAGTTCAACCTCATCCAAGGGGCCAAGGAAATCGGATATGAACACTGCGCGGGCATGTGGGATCATGGCCCGGTGTTCGGGCGGCGCATAATCGGGCTCAGCATCTTCAGACCATGCCTGTGCCAGTCGGATGATCTGCGCGTTGCCACGCCGAGGCGGCAGAGTGGTACCGGTCAGGCCCACGCGCTCGCCTCCTCTTACCAATAGGATGGCCGTGGCTAACCCCAGCAAACGTGCACGATCGGCTTTAGTCGGATGGTTTTTGCCCGATGAAAAACGCATCGATGCACCCTGATCCACCCACAACATTACCGATTGCGCAATCTGCCATTCCCGTTCACGCACGAATTGCTGATCTCCACGCGCTGATCGTCTATGATCGATCATCCGGCGGCTGTCACCGATTTGCGCCGGGCGGTATTGCCAGAAATCGTCACCAAGGCCCGAACGCCGGCGCCCGTGATCGCCCAAAAGGACGGTTCCAGCCAGATGTTCGGCCCGAGCCAATAACGGCGGCAGCCGGGACGCTTCGGCCTCGGATCTTTCGCGAAGGGTCAGCGCGGCATTCACGCCGCTGCCTCGGCACGGACCAGACTGGCGGCTGTAGTTTCGATTAGATCAGACAGACTGTCACCGCGTGCTCGGGCCGCAAAGTTCAGCGCCATCCGGTGGCTGAGAACGGGACGCGCCATGTCAAGCACATCCTCGGCGTTCGGGGCCAGTCGACCTTGCAGCATCGCACGCGCACGGACCGTCATCATAAGCGCCTGTGCCGCACGGGGGCCTGGACCCCAGGCCACGGTCTCAGCAACACGCTCGGACACACCCTGTTCCTCTGGCCGGAACGCGCGAACCAGATCCAGTATCAGTTCGACCACCGATTCACCGACAGGCATCCGGCGCAGCAACACCTGCGCGGCCAATAACTCTTCCTTCGTGAAAATCTCATGCGCTTCATCTTCTTCAACGCCTGTCGTCGCCAGCAGGATATCACGCTCGGTCTGACGGTCGGGGTATTCCACGTCGATCTGAACCAGGAACCGGTCCAGCTGCGCTTCGGGCAGCGGATACGTGCCCTCTTGTTCGATGGGGTTCTGCGTGGCCAGCACATGGAAAGGCTCGCCCAACGAGCGGTCTTCACCGGCTACGGTCACGGTCCGTTCCTGCATCGCCTGCAACAACGCCGATTGGGTCCGCGGGCTGGCGCGGTTGATCTCATCCGCCATAAGCAGCTGACAAAAGATCGGGCCAGAAATGAACCTGAAGTGCCGTGATCCGTCATCGGCGGTGTCCAGAACCTCGGACCCCAGGATATCGGCGGGCATCAGGTCAGGCGTAAACTGAATGCGATTGCCATGCAGACCCATAACCGTCGAAAGCGTTTCGACCAGCCGTGTCTTTCCCAAACCTGGCAACCCAATCAACAAGGCGTGCCCGCCGCACAGCAACGCGGTCAGGGTCAGGTCCACAACCCTCTCCTGTCCGATAAAGCGACGAGTGATCGAGGACTTGGCCTCTTGCAGTTTGACTTCAAGCGCTTCGATCTCGGACACGAGGTCGGCAGGTTCGGTCATGACTTTCCCTTCCGTGGACTATTATGATTGAAGTGTATCGCGTTGAGAGGAAATGGCAAAAGCAATGAGCGGACAAAAACCTGTTACTCCTTCACCTGATGGCCTGGCTGCATCAGTCAAAGCAGCCAAAACCAAGGGTTTGCCGCCCGTTCACCTATGGAATCCTCCGTTTTGCGGCGATCTGGACATCCGGATCGCTAAAGATGGCACATGGAGTTACTTAGGGTCACCCATCAACCGGTTCGAGCTTGTAAAGCTATTTTCCTCAATTCTTAAGAAAGAAGACGGAAAATATTTTCTTGTGACCCCAGTTGAAAAGGTTGGAATCACGGTCGAGGATGCGCCTTTTGTTGCAGTAGATTTCGAAGCCGAGGGTGAAGGTGCGTCGCAAACCCTGGCATTTACCACTCAAGTCGAAGATACCGCCATTGCCGGACCTGACCACCCGATCCGAATTGTCATTGACCCGGAAACAGAAGAGCCATCGCCTTACATATTGATACGCGCGAACCTTGAGGCGCGGATCGACCGGAAGAGTTTTTACCGGCTCGTGCACATCGCCGTGCACAAGGATGACTGGTTCGGCGTCTGGTCTAAAGGTCAGTTTTTTCCACTCATCCGATCTGCTGATCTGCCGGACTAACCAATGCGGGATGCCCGGCGATCCTGCGCCAACACCACAGCCAGCGCAACGATCCCGGCACCCAACGCTCGGGTGCTGTTCCACTCTTCACCCAAAATCACCATAATCACCATGACGTAGAATGGCGCAATGTTGATATGAAATGAGGTCAGAGCAACGCCCAACTTTCCAACGGATGCAATGAAAAATACTTGGCTCAGCCCCATCGATATCAAAGCATAAATCACCAGCATCCCAGCCTGTTGAACATCAAACGCGGTTTTGGGCATCACGCCCATTCCCAGCAACGCAGACCCAGACAGCAGGACCGAGGCCATGACCAACCCACCGATAAAGGTGATCGTGGCGCGGCCAGTCTGGCTCAGTTCGGGGAAGTCCCGTGCAGTTGCCATGCTGGCCCAGCAAAACAGGCCGGTTGACACAATGGCAAGGGCAGCGCCCAGACCCAACTGTGCCGGAGCTACCGCGCTGGTCGCAATCAAACCGCCGACAATTGACACAAGCACCCCCAGCGCGAAATTCCAGCGTAACCGTCGTGTACCCGCCGCCATTTCCAACAGGGTCGCCATCAGTGGCGCACAAGAGGCGATGATGGCCACAGTCACAGGATCGGTTACTTTTTGCGCCACGATCAAAAGGACCATGCCCAACCCGATCCCGAACCCGCCGACGAACATCGCACGCATCCAACGGGCGTCGACCATGCGGCGCGGCCCGTCAATCAGCAGCCAGATCGGCACCATGACAGCAACCGCCAGCGCCAGTCGGGCGGCAAACAAAGTTACGGGATGCCAAGTTTGCAATAACACCTCGGCCGCCGGAAACCCGGCAGCCCACGTCAGCATCGATGCCACCGCCAAACCATTGCCGGATAAGGCAGTGTTCTTGCCTGCAGACATCGAAAGAGCGTTCCCGCGCACGGGTTCTGGGCTCATCGCCATCGTGATCAAACCTTTTGTTGGCACGGCGATCTGAAAATGATTCGCCGCATTGTCCTCAAACTCTCTGATTCATTCCGAGTGATCTGGCCGATTTTCGACAATCTGTCGTTTTTGGCCCCCTTCCCTCGAATTCACCGCAGCGCTAAGTTCCGACCACCACTGCACCGAGACCGCTCATGCCTAAATTTGCCGCCAACATCTCATTGCTCTTTACTGAGTTGCCGTATCTGGAGCGTTTTCAGGCCGCGGCCGAAGCCGGTTTCAAGGCTGTTGAGATCCTGTTTCCTTACGAATTGGCCGCTAAGGAAACCCGCAACGCCCTCGTGGAAAATGGACTTGAACTGGTGCTGATCAACGCACCGCCACCGAATTACACCGGAGGTAAGCCCGGCTATGCCGCTGTTTCGGGGGGCGAAGCTCGGTTCCAATCAGACATCCGCCGTGTCCTGCGATATGCCGACATTCTCAAGCCGGGGCTGATCCACATCATGTCAGGCTATACCTCGGGACAGGACGCACAGGATTGTTTCGTGCGCAACCTGCAATGGGCCGCAGATTTCGCGCCACAGCAACATTTCACAATCGAGCCCCTAAACCCAGTGTCACAGCCCGGCTATTTCCTAAACGACTATGAATTGGCAGCGCAGGTTTTGGACCGCGTGAATCGCCCGAATGTCGGTCTGCAATATGACAGTTTCCACTCTCAAATGATTCACGGCGATGCACAGGCGATCTGGGAACGTTTCCGCCCTAGGATCGCACATGCCCAGATCGGGGCCGCTCCCGACCGCTCAGAACCGGGTCGCGACGACACTGACTTCCCGGCACTGTTCGCGGCGATTGACGACAGCGGCTATACCGGCTGGGTTAGCGCCGAATACACGCCTTCGTCCGGGCGCACCGACGCCTCTCTGCATTGGATGCGGTGACCATGTGCGTCAGCGAACTGGCTTTCGCATTTCGAATATCGCATACGGAGTTGCAAACAAGAAAAGGAAGAGCCGTATGATTCCCGCTCGCTTTGCTCCCGTCCTGTTTGGATTGATCCTGTCCGGCATGATGTCCTGCATCGTAACCTGCATCGCAACGGTCAAAGAAATCGGGTTGGGTCCGGACACAATTTCCAGCTGGATGGGCGCGTGGAGCATCAGCTGGCCGGTGGCCTTCGCGGTGGTGCTGTTCGTTGCCCCTCTGACTCGTCGTCTTGTGGCACTCTTGGTCAGGCCCGAGACCTGACCAACTGCGAAGAGAGCCTGATGAGCGGCGCCGTTTGACAGTTAGTGCGCCTCGGCCCAGTTCGCGCCCTGACCGGCGTCCACGATAAGCTTAACGTCCAACTTCACCGCCGGATCCGAAGCCCCCTCCATCACATCACGTGCGACGCTGATCACCTGATCCACCGAGTCTTCGGCCACTTCGAACAGCAATTCGTCGTGTACTTGCAGCAGCATTTTTGCGGGCAGGCCGTTAATCGCATCTGGCATACGAACCATCGCACGTCGGATCACATCCGCTGCCGTTCCCTGAATCGGCGCATTGATCGCCGCCCGGCGCGAGAATCCGGCATGCGGACCTTTTGCGTTAATCTCAGGCGTGTGGATTTTACGCCCAAACAGCGTCTGTACATACCCATGCTCTTTGGCAAAGGCGACGGTGTCGTCCATATAGGCTCTAATACCCGGGAATCGTTCGAAATAGCGGTCAATGAACCCCTGCGCTTCGGTGCGCGGAATGCGCAGGTTGCGCGCCAGACCAAAGCCCGAGATGCCGTAGATCACACCAAAGTTGATCGCTTTAGCCTGGCGGCGGATGTCCGGTGTCATCTCGTCCAGCGGCACATCGAACATCTCGGACGCGGTCATGGCGTGAATATCCAAGCCATCCGAGAACGCCTGTTTCAAAGCCGGTATATCGGCGATATGCGCCAGAATGCGCAGCTCAATCTGGCTGTAGTCGAGGCTGACCAGCACATTGCCCGGTTCGGCAATGAACGCCTCGCGAATGCGTCGCCCTTCTTCGGTGCGCACTGGGATGTTCTGCAAATTCGGGTCGGTCGAGGCAAGACGCCCCGTGTTCGCCCCGGTGATCGAATAAGATGTATGCACCCGCCCCGTATCGGGGTTTATATGGGTTTGCAGCGCATCCGTGTACGTCGATTTCAGTTTGCTAAGCTGTCTCCAGTCCAACACTCGACGCGGCAATTCATGCTCGGTCGCAAGGTCTTCAAGGATGTCAGCCCCGGTCGAGTACTTCCCGGTCTTGCCCTTCTTGCCGCCTTCAAGCCCCATCTTGTCGAACAGGATCTCACCCAACTGCGCGGGTGAGCCGACGTTAAAGTTCTCTCCGGCCAGCTCGTGAATTTCAGCCTCTAACCCTGCCATTTTCTGCGCAAACGCGTTGGACATGCGCGACAGCACGTCGCGGTCTACCTTGATACCGTGCATCTCCATCTCGGCCAGAACCGGCACCAGAGGCCGTTCGAGTGTCTCGTAAACAGTTGTCACCTGCACTTGATGCAATTGCGGTTTGAACACTTTCCAAAGGCGCAGGGTGATGTCCGCATCCTCGGCGGCATAGGCCGTCGCCTCGTCAATGGGTACCTTGTCGAAGGTGATCGCCGACTTACCCGACCCGAGCAGCGGCTTGATCGGGATCGGCGTGTGGCTCAGGTATCGCTCTGACAGCGTATCCATACCGTGCCCATGCTCACCCCCATGCATCGCGTAGGACATCAGCATCGTGTCATCGATCGGAGTAACGTCGACTCCATAGCGCCTAAAAATCTTGGCATCGTATTTCATGTTCTGCCCGATCTTCAGAATCGACGGGTCCTCAAGCATTGGTTTTAGCAGGGTTAGAGCCTCGTCCAACGGCATCTGTCCCTCGGCCAGCGCGTCCGAGCCGAACAGATCATCGGCAGCCCCGTCGCGGTGGGTCAGTGGGATGTAACAGGCCTCACCCACCTCAACGCACAGAGAAATGCCGACAAGATCAGCGATCATTTCATTCAGACCAGTTGTTTCGGTATCGACGGCGACCCAACCGCGTTCGTAAGCCCGATCGATCCATTTCTGCAAGGCACCGGAATCGCGGACACATTCGTATTTCGAGGCATCAAACGGCAGCGCTTCAGCCTCTTGCACCTCGGCCTCCGGCGCAGGTGCATCGACAATCACCGGAGCCTCGGCCCCCAACTTGTCGGCGATGCGCTTGGTGAGGGTGCGGAATTCCATTTCAGCCAAAAAACCCAGCAAGGTCTCGGCATCGGGGTCTTTCACCTCCAGATCGTCCAGAGTGAAATCTAGCGGTGTGTTCTCATCCAACTGCACCAACTTCTTCGATAGCTCGATCTGGTCGCGTTTTTCGATCAGCGTCTGGCGGCGCTTAGGTTGTTTGATCTCTTCAGCACGGTCCAGTAGCGTTTCCAGATCACCGTATTCATTGATCAACAAGGCTGCTGTCTTGACCCCGATACCCGGAGCCCCAGGCACGTTGTCAACGCTGTCCCCGGCCAATGCCTGCACATCGACCACCCGTTCTGGGCCAACGCCGAATTTCTCGAAAACCCCGTCCCGGTCGATGCGCTTATTCTTCATCGCATCCAACATTTCCACGCCACCGCCGACCAACTGCATCAAGTCCTTATCGGAACTGACAATGGTGACGCGCCCCCCCGCCTCTCGCGCCTGTACGGCCAAAGTTGCGATAATGTCGTCGGCCTCATAGCCCTCAAGCTCTTTGCAGGCTATGTTGAACGCCTTTGTCGCTTCGCGGGTCAGCGGCATTTGCGGGCGCAGGTCCTCGGGCATCGCCTCACGGTTGGCCTTGTAGAGATCGTAAAGGTCGTTGCGAAACGTGTGCGATCCCTTGTCGAAGATCACCGCAACATGGGTCGGCGCATCCGGCCCGGCGTTTCCTTCGACATATTTCTGCAGCATGTTGCAAAAACCCGAAACCGCCCCGATCGGCAACCCGTCAGACTTACGCATCAACGGCGGCAGCGCGTGATAGGCCCTGAAAATAAAGGCCGATCCATCGATCAGATGCAGGTGACACCCTTTTCCAAATTCGCTCATGCGCGCTCTCCCTGTCGGTCAGGGATGGTTCTGCCACAGGGGCAAGCGGCTGACCAGTCAGGAACGTGCGTTAGCCACCAAGGAGGCCGCCAAAAAGATCAGAAAAGAAATCCGAAAAGCTGTTTAGCAGCGCCATGATTACCAGCACGCCAAGGAAGGCGAAAAAGGCGAACGCGAAGAACTGGAACAGGATTGCGCCGGTGCCTATGGCGACACCCGCAATCGCAGGGCGCATCCGTTCATGGCGCAGAATACCAATCACTGAGATAACAATCGCCAGTCCGCCCAGCATGGCAACGCCAATCCGCAGGAAATCATCGAGATCGCGGGTTTGAGCGACGGGTTCAGGCTGTTCCAGCCCTGCAGCGGCACGGAGAGTGGATTTTCCGATCTCTGCGGCCAACTCACCCAGCGACACGCCGGCGGATTGCTGAGGTGCAAACGGTCCGGCCCAAAAAGTGAACAGTGCTGCAAACAGCGCTGCGGCTGCCATGGAAAAGCCGATCCAGCCAAACACTGGGCTGGCTGCGCTTGTTGCAGAAACGTCGGTCATCAAACTAACCTACAATGGTTGCACCAACGCATTACCATGCAAAACGCGGCGAGATTTGGGCGAAACCCGGTCGGACGGGCAATCAGCCCAACTTTGTGCCCTTCAAAACATACTTGCAATCGCAATAAGGACACTCAACCCAGCCGGTATCCTCGGGAATCTGCAGCCAGACGCGCGGATGGCCCAATGCACCTTCGCCGCCATCACAGGCAACACGGGTGGTCTCGACGATCTTGGTTTCCGGCGCTTCGATGGTCACGGCTGGCGATCCTTCTTCGGTTGTCGGCCTCGCGGGCATGCATTAGGTGCGTTTATGAGCGATGAGCAAACCGGGGGCAAGGGTCACATGAGTGATGCGGCAATCAGGATCGAAGGACTGCGCAAGACCTATCGCGCCAGCAAGGGTCAGCCCGAAAAGCACGCACTGAAGGGTCTCGATCTGACGGTCCCGCGCGGATCAGTCTTTGGCCTGTTGGGGCCGAACGGGGCGGGAAAATCGACTCTGATAAACATCCTGGCCGGTCTTGTGGTTAAAACGTCGGGTAAAGTGTCGATCTGGGGCTTCGATCAAGATCGGCACCCACGACAATCCCGTGCTGCCATCGGTGTCATGCCGCAAGAGCTGAACCTCGACCCGTTCTTCACCCCGCGCGGCGCGCTTGAGGTTCAAGCTGGACTGTACGGTGTACCCAAAGCCCAGCGCCACAGCGATGAGATTCTGGAACTGGTCGGCCTCAGCGACAAGGCCGAGGCTTACGCCCGCACCCTATCGGGGGGTATGCGGCGTCGCCTTCTGCTGGCCAAGGCGCTAGTGCACCATCCGAAGATTCTGGTCTTGGATGAACCAACGGCGGGCGTGGATATCGAACTGCGCCAGATGCTGTGGACTAACGTGCGCAATCTGAACGAACAGGGCATGACCATCATCCTGACTACACATTATTTGGAAGAAGCACAGGAAATGTGTGACGAGATCGCCATCATCAACCACGGTGAAAAGATCGCACAGGACAGCACCGCCAATCTGCTGGGCCGCATGGACAGCCGAACTATGGTGATCTCGCCCGACAGCCCCGTTGTTGAATTGCCCGCAGCACAAGGCGTAGAGGCCACGCTGCGCGAGGACGGCAACCTCGTTCTGCAATACCGCAGCGCTCAGACCAGCGCCGAACAGGTGCTGGAATCCGTGCGCACCGCTGGTATTCGCATTCGCGATGTTCGTACCGAGGAGGCGGACCTTGAGGATGTCTTTCTTTCCCTCACCTCATCACGTGCGGATGATCCTCCTGCAGAGGATCAGGATCAACCGCACCGGGGGATTCACCGGGTCAAGCTCTAAGCCCGTTCGATTCGCGCTTGGTAGCAATTGTTCCGGGCCGAGCGGACATGGATATACGCCACACCTGGGCGCGCAAAGATTTCCGCCACCGCTGCGCTCATTCGATCTGTGGGCGTGACGATCCCGGTGCCGTAAACGATGCGATCGTCCTGTCCGTAGCCCTTGATTAGGTAGTCTGGGGATGTGGTCAGAATCTCTGGTATCCCTGCACCCTCGTGCCGTTCGCAGGGCGCGGCACATAGGAAGATCGGACCGGTCTCAGCATAAGGATGTGTCTCAAAAAAAGGGCGATGCGCTAAAATCAGCATCTCCTTACCTTCAGGAATGTTTTTCAGACAATGACGGCAAGGATTGCCTGCGCCGGTTGAAACGGCACGCTCAGGGGTGGCGCCATAGGCATCCGGCCCGCCATCCTGAAGGGCGCGCACTTCGTCGGTTGGCAATGCAGTGATCTTGAACATATTGGGTCTCCTTTTTTCCCAACTATCACTAGCGGTTCAGCCCCAAGCGACCCGGTTCCTGCGCAAAGGACTCGAAAAAGAACAAAACGTGAATATAATATGGAGTCGCCATGTATGCCGAGCTGTCGATCACATCGAACTTCACCTTCCTCACCGGGGCCTCGCACCCCGAGGAATACATGGAGCGTGCCGTCACCCTGGGCCTGCCTGCCATCGCAATTGCCGATGACAACTCGGTCGCCGGGATCGTGCGCGCCCATACCCAAGGGCGCGAAATTGCCCGCAAAGTGCGCGAACGGCTGGAGTGGGAGGCGCAGAACACATCCATCGGCCCGCCCTGTCCCGATCACATCCCCAAACCGCCCTCCTATCCGATCCACGCCGTGCCGCGCCTGATCCCGGCAGCGCGGCTGATCTTCACCGACGCACCCACCGTCACCGCCCTGCCCCTGAACCGGCAGGGCTGGGGCAACCTGTGCCGTATCCTGTCTGTGGGCCGCCTGCGCGCCGAGAAAGGCGACTGCATCCTGCACATGTCGGATCTGCTGGAATTCTCCGACGGTCTGCACCTACTCCTCTGGCCACAGGCGGACCGGTCCCCGGGCGGCGCGAGCGCGTGGCGGACACAAGCACAACAGCTGACGCGCCGCTTTGCCGGGCGGATGCATCTATTGATGCACCCTCGATATGATGGTGCAGATGGTACATATTTTTCTTTATTAGAGACTAAATCCAAGCAGCTTGGTATACCTACCCTCGCCAGCGCCACGCCGATGATGCATCACGGTGCCCGCCGCAAGCTGGCCGATGTGGTGACCGCCATCCGCTTGCGCCGCAAGGTGGATGATCTGGGTCGCGACGCGCTGGCCAATGGTGAACAGCGCCTGCGATCCAAGGCCGAAATGCTGCGTATCTTCAAAGGTCACGAGGGCGCTGTTGCCCGCGCCCATGAGCTGAGCGAACAACTCACCTTCTCGCTGGACGAGCTGCGCTATGAATACCCCAGCGAGGGCGATGAGCAGGAAACCCCAACTGAACGCCTGCACCGTCTGGCGCATGAAGGGCTGAAATGGCGCTATCCGGCGGGCGCGTCTGAGAAGGCCAAGAAGATGTTGGCGCATGAGCTCACCCTCATCGGCAAATTGAAATATGAGCCCTATTTCCTGACCGTGCGCGACATCGTCCACTTCGCCCGGTCCCGCGATATCCTCTGCCAGGGGCGCGGGTCAGCCGCCAATTCGGTGGTCTGCTTCTGCCTCGGCATCACCGAGGTCAGCCCCGAGATGGGCACAATGGTCTTCGAACGCTTCGTCTCGGAAGCCCGCGATGAGCCACCCGATATCGACGTGGATTTCGAACATGAACGCCGAGAGGAGGTCATCCAGCACATCTATGACCGTTATGGTCGCGAACGCGCCGGCCTCTGCGCTACGGTTGTTCACTATCGCGGCAAACGCGCCATCCGAGAGGTTGGCCGTGCCATGGGCCTGACCGAAGATACCATCTCAGCGCTCTCTTCACAGCTCTGGGGCTTCTTTTCCGCCAAAGGGTTGGAAGCCAAACGGATGCGCGAGATTGGCCTCGACCCCGATGATCTTCGACTGAAACAGACTCTAATGTTGGTGTATGAGATCGACGGTTTCCCCCGCCACCTGTCTCAACACGTGGGCGGCTTCATCATCACAGAGGGACGTTTGGACGAGCTTGTCCCCATCGAAAACGCCACCATGGAGGACCGCACGGTCATCTGCTGGGACAAGGATGACATCGACAGTCTGGGCATCCTCAAGGTCGATGTGCTCAGCCTCGGGATGCTCACCTGCATCCGCAAGGCGTTTGATCTCATCGGGCAGCACCACCAGACCAGCTATACGCTGGCCACTCTGCCGCCCGAGGACCCGGCGGTCTATGACATGCTGTGCAAGGCCGACAGTATCGGCGTGTTTCAGGTGGAATCACGTGCACAGATGAACTTCCTGCCCCGGATGCGGCCGCGCAATTTCTACGATCTGGTGATCGAGGTCGCCATCATCCGCCCCGGCCCGATTCAAGGCGACATGGTCCACCCCTATATCCGCCGCCGCAACGGAGAGGAAGAGGTCAGCTTCCCCTCGGACGAACTGGGTGAGGTGCTGGGTAAAACACTGGGCGTGCCGCTGTTTCAGGAACAGGCAATGCAGATCGCCATTGTCGGTGCTGGGTTCACCCCGGAGCAGGCCGACCGGCTGCGGCGATCTCTGGCAACCTTCAAGAAACATGGGTCCGTCAGCGAATTCCGTGCGCTGTTCCTGCGCGGCATGAAGCGTAACGGGTACGACGATGATTTTGCCGAGCGCTGTTTTTCCCAGATTGAAGGCTTCGGCTCGTACGGCTTCCCCGAAAGCCACGCAGCCAGCTTTGCACTGTTGGTCTATGCCTCGGCCTGGATCAAGTGCCACCATCCCGGCATCTTCGCCTGCGCGCTGCTCAATTCACAGCCGATGGGCTTCTATGCGCCTGCCCAGATCGTGCGCGATGCGCGGGAACATGGGGTTCAGGTGCGCCCGGTCTGTATCAATGCCAGTTTCTGGGACAATGTGATGGAGCTTGACGGCCATGGCGGGCTGGCTCTGCGGCTGGGATTCCGCCAGATCAAGGGCCTCAGCGAGGAAGACGCCAGCTGGCTGACCGCCGCGCGTGGCAATGGTTATCATCAGGTTGACGATGTGTGGCGTCGGGCAGGTCTGGGCCCATCGGTCATCGAACGGCTGGCCGAGGCCGACGCCTTTGCCGCCTGCGACCTGACCCGGCGCGAGGCGCTGTGGCAGGCCAAGGCGATTGCCACCGCAAAACCTCTGCCGCTGTTTTCACAGGACTTGGAAGGCGAAGCGCTGGATGAACCCGAAGCTTATCTGCCGCAAATGACGCTGGGCGAGCAGGTGGTCGAGGATTACGTCGCCACCCGCCTCAGCCTGCGCGCTCATCCGGTAGCCCTGATTCGACATCTGCTGACGCCGGAGCCACGCAACAAAACCACGCCTGTTGCCTGACCTCCGACCCGGATATCACCCTAGCCAGAGTCGAAATCCGAGACCGTCATGACCAGACCCAACTTGCCTCCGCGCTTTCCCGCGACGCCCAGTCAAATCAACGCGCAGGTCCACGCCTTTTATGCCCGCGTTCGTGAGGATGCCGTCCTTGGTCGGGTGTTCAACAAACACGTTCATGACTGGCCCGCGCACGAGGACAAGATCGCCGCCTTCTGGCGCAACGCCATCCTTTTTGAGCGCAGCTACAACGGCAATCCGCAGCGGGTCCATAGCGAAAGGCCCGAAGTTCAGCCCGAAATGTTCGCACATTGGCTGGACCTATTCGAAGAGGTCGCTTGTCAAACCCTACCTTCTGAAACAGCAACCCCTTGGGTCGCACTGGCCCGGCGTATCGGAGTCGGGATGAAGGCAGGCGTACAATCAGCAAGACAGCCCAAGGATGCGCCGCCGATCCTGAGTTGATGCCACAACATGACGGCATTGCGATGTTAGCGGTAAAATAGGGGCTATGCGGACGGGCTAAATGCGTTTACTCAAGGGAAAGACAGCCCATTTCGCTGCAACGGCACAGAGCCACCACACCGACATCACCCGAGGCCACAACGATGAGCACTCAAAACACCACCCTCAGGGGACTTGGTTTCGCGTTTCTGGGATTCGCGGTCTTTGCCAGCCATGACGCGCTGATCAAGGTGCTGGGTGGGACCTACTCGGTGATGCAGATCATCTTCTTCGCCACGCTGTTTTCCTTTGTGCCGATGGCGGTGACAATCCTGACCGACCGCACAACGGGCAACTTCCTACCGCATCATCCGTGGCTTGTACTTCTACGCTCAGCCCTGATGGTCACATCTATGGTCTGCGCATTTTACTCGTTTTCGGTTCTGCCACTGGCCGAGGTCTATTCCTTGCTGTTTGCCTTCCCACTGTTCGTGACGGTTCTGTCGATCCCGATATTAGGAGAGGTCGTGCGCGCGCAGCGTTGGGCCGCCGTCGGCGTCGGCCTGATCGGTGTACTGATTGTCTTGCGCCCCGGAGCGACGGACATCACACTCGGCCACATGGCCGCCTTAACGGCAGCGTTTTGCAGCGCGTTAGGGTCTGTTTTGGTGCGAAAGATCGGAAACGAAGAACGCTCGGCCGTGCTGATCCTTTACCCGATGCTTCTAGCCATTCTGGTCATGAGCCTGATGCAACCTGCCGTCTACCAGCCGCCTTCGCTGTTGCATCTAGCGATGATGGCGCTGGTCGGGGTGTTCTCGGTCATCGCGCAACACCTGATCATCCTTGCCTATCGTGCTGCACCTGCAGGGGTCGTTGCACCAAGCCAGTACAGCCAGATCATCTGGGCTACGCTCTTTGGCATGATCTTCTTTGGCGAGCGCCCGGACGGCTGGGTTGCAGTCGGAGCCAGCATTATCATCGCTTCGGGCGTTTTTGTGGTCTGGCGCGAGAGCCGATCAAACACCACATCAACCAACACCCCGGTCCTTCGGGTGCGCTCACCACGGTCGGATACAGGGGCGTCACGGCCCGGCGAATAAACGGCGCGCATATCAGCGCGCCGTTCAATTTTATCTATGGTTTTGGGTCTTAGTAGACCACAACCGACCGAATGCTCTCACCTCGGTGCATCAGATCAAAGCCGTGGTTGATATCGTCCAGACCCATGGTGTGCGTGATCATCGGGTCGATCTCGATCTTCCCTTCCATGTACCAGTCAACGATCTTGGGTACATCAGTCCGACCACGTGCGCCGCCAAAGGCAGTACCGCGCCAAGAGCGACCGGTGACCAGTTGGAACGGACGAGTCGAGATTTCCGCGCCCGCGGGTGCTACGCCGATAATGATCGACTCACCCCAACCTTTGTGCGCCGATTCCAACGCGTCACGCATCACGCCGACATTGCCGGTGGCGTCAAAGGTGTAATCGGCGCCACCCTTGGTCAGGTCAACCAGATAGGGAACCAGATCGCCTTCGACCTCTTTGGGGTTCACGAAATCGGTCATGCCGAACTTTGTGGCCATCTCAACTTTTGACGGGTTCAGGTCGACACCGACGATCTGGTCGGCCCCGGCCAAACGCAGACCTTGGATCACGTTCAGGCCGATACCGCCAAGACCGAATACAATGGCACGGCTTCCGATTTCTACCTTGGCGGTGTTGATCACCGCACCGATACCGGTCGTCACACCGCAACCGATATAGCAAATCTTGTCGAAGGGTGCGTCCTCTCGAACCTTGGCCAGCGCGATTTCCGGCAGAACCGTGTGGTTCGAGAAGGTCGAGCAGCCCATGTAGTGCAGGATCGGATCGCCGTCCAACGTCGAAAAACGCGAGGTTCCGTCCGGCATCAAGCCCTGGCCCTGGGTGCTGCGGATCGCCTGACACAGGTTGGTCTTGGGGTGCAGACAGTATTCACACTCACGACATTCGGGGGTGTAAAGCGGGATCACATGATCACCCGGTTTCAAGCTGGTCACGCCCGGACCGACCTCAACCACCACACCTGCACCTTCGTGACCCAGAATGGCGGGGAACAAACCCTCGGGGTCTGCGCCCGACAGGGTGAATTCGTCGGTGTGGCAAATTCCGGTGGCTTTGATCTCGACTAGAACCTCACCCGCTTTGGGACCTTCTAGGTTCACATCCATTACTTCCAAAGGTTTGCCCGCCTGAACGGCGACGGCGGCACGGGTACGCATTTCATTGTCTCCCTGTCTTCTTTGACCCGACCCTGCGTCAATCGCGGGACGTTTTCAACTGTGCTTTGGTGACAGGTTTGCTAAACATTTGATATTACAGAAACGACATTGCCGGAAAGAGGAACGCCAATGCGCCGTTTTATGCCAATTTTAATCTTGCTGGCCGCCTGTGCCGGAACCGCACCGCCGGCCGAAAATGTCCGAAATACACCCGATGCTTCACCGGTTGATCTGGCCTTTTGTGAGGGCGAAGCATTTGCTGATTCCGTTGGCCAGCCAGTCTCGACCATTCAGGCAAACTTGCCCGAACGATCACGCGTGCTTGGTCCGGATGACATTGCCACACAGGATTATCGCATTGATCGGTTGAATGTCTTTGTGAATGGCGGGGGAATTATTCAGCGCCTGACCTGCGGGTAAGCGTGGACTCAGGCGGTGATTCCAGGATAAGAATAAAATAGGAACATTTTGATGTCTGCCGATGCCAAAACGCCGAATACTTTCGCTCTGGTTTCCCCGTCTGGGGGCTGAACGGCTGGTCCGCGCTGCGCGGGGCCTGCAGGATGGGCCTTTGGCCGTCGTGGCCGAACAGTCGAACATGCAAGTCATCACCTCGCTAAATGCCGAGGCGCAGGCCGCCGGTCTGCGCGTGGGTCAACCAGTGCGTGATGCCCATGCCATGTGCGCCAACCTACTCACCCGCCCCCGTAACGCTCCGGCCGAGGCCGCGTTCCTGACCGCACTGCGCCGTTGGGCGGGCAAGTTCAGCCCCTGGGTGGCCGAAGAAGCGCCGGACGGGTTGATTGTAGACCTGTCGGGCTGCGCGCATCTTTTTGGTGGCGAAGAGGCACTGCTGAGCGTTTTGGAAACCGACTGCGCCGATATGGGCCTGAGCGTGCAGATGGGCATTGCAGATACGCTAGGTTCCGCATGGGCTTTGGCGCGCTATGCCGGGCAAAAGGCCACATCGGATCGTAATGGAGACGCCATCAGCCAAGAGGCCCGCGCCACCCGCGCCCGCGCAACCAAGCGGCGGCACTGGACCAAAGGCGGGGCTGCGCCACAGGTGATGGCCTTGGGTGGTGGTGCCCGGATCGCCGCGCCGGGACAGTCCTATGGGGCGCTCAGCCCCCTGCCCATCGCGGCGTTGCGGCTTGAGGATCAGGTGGTGGCGCAGTTGAACCGTCTGGGCCTACGCCGGATCAGTGATCTGCTGGGACAGCCGCGCGCGTCCCTCGCGCGCCGGTTCGGACGCGGGCTGGTACTGCGGCTGGATCAGGCCATGGGCAGCGCACCCGAACCAGTTTCCCCTGCCCGTCCCCCGCATCAATTCGCGGTGCGGATGACCCTACCCAATCCGATTGGGCTGACCGAGGATGTGATGGCTGCGATCGACCGAGTGCTACCGACGCTCTGTGCTAAGCTGGAAGAAAAAGCGCGCGGTGTCCGTACATTACGGCTGGAAGCCCACCGCGCTGATCAGGCGGCTGAGATTATTGAGGTCGGTCTGGCCCGCCCGACCTATGACAAATACCGTATTCGCCCTTTGTTAGAGATGAAGATTGACAAGATCGATGCGGGCTATGGCATCGATATGCTGCGGCTTGAGGCCGTGCAGACCGAACCAGTCCACGCTCGTACCATGACCGGTCATGCCGAAGCCAGCCGCGCCGTGCGCAACCGGCTGGAAGGCAACACCGCCGTCGACGACCTAATCGGCAAACTGGGCGCTCGGGTTGGGCTTGAGGTGATCACACGGCGCCATCCCGCAGCCTCGCATATCCCAGAGAAAACCGCGCAAACGCTGGCCGCCGCATGGTCCGAGCCCGCTCGCGACTGGCCAGCGCCTGCACGACCTCGCCCCTTGCAGATGTGGCAGCCCGAACCGGTTATGGCACCGGAAACCCCAAACGTGCCCAGCGCCTTTCGCTGGCGCGGGCGCGACTGGCAGCTGGCGCAGGCCACCGGCCCGGAACGGATCGCGCCGGAATGGTGGCTGGATGAGCCCAACTGGCGCAGCGGCGTACGGGATTACTGGGTCGTGGTAACGGAGCAGGGGGAACGTCTCTGGCTGTTTTACGGCCATGGCGGCACCATGTCGGCGGGCTGGTTTTGCCAGGGACAGTTTTGTTAGAGTCTATTTTCCACGATAAACCAGCCAATCAGGCAAGTAATCCAGCAACCGGATAACCCATGAAAACGGAGCAGGGAAATCAGTCCGGAAGCGACGGCGCGACATCGCCTTGACCACCCGCTCTGCCGCGTCTTCGGGCGTCATCAACATCGGCATCTTGAAATTGTTTTTTTCGGTCAGGCGGGTCTTGATGAAGCCCGGATTGACAATCCTCACCGTCACCCCCGTGCCTGCCAGATCGAACCGCATCGTTTCCGCCAGCGAGACCAGTGCTGCCTTGCTGGCCGCATAGCCCACCGCCGCAGGCAAACCCCTATAGCCGGACAGAGACCCAATAAGTGTAATGTCCCCACGGCCCGCACGTACAAACCTGCGCACCGTTTCACCCAAAACCCGCAGCGCGCCGGTATAATTCACATCCGTCATCGCCAACACGGCTTCGGTATCCCAATCGCCTGAGCGCATCGGCTCATAGGCCCCGGCATTATAGACCAGCCCGTCCACTTCTCCGGCCTCAACCGCAGCACGACGCACGGAATCCAGATCGGTCACGTCACACGGCACAACATGAGCATTAGGCAACGCAGCGCAGATCTCGGTCAGACGGTCGACGTTGCGCGCCGACAGGATCAGATGCGCGCCTTCACGGCTCAAAGCCTCGGCCAGCGCACGGCCCAGACCTTCGCTGGCACCGATGATCCAATAGGTTTTTCCGTTAAAGCTGCTCATGCCTCGGTCATTTCCGTTGTGATGCAGGTATTACGGCTGGCGCAAGTGGCTGGATCACATCACCAAGGGCCACAACATAGTACATTTGCGAAAAACATCTAATCAGATTGATCCACCCCCGCATACCATGCGTATCCTACTGTAAAATGTCGCACAAAGAGGATGGCATGTTCGACGAAACCCGAGGCGTACGCAAGAAAATCGCAGTAGTTGGTGCAGGTATCTCAGGCTTGTCGGCCGCCTACTATCTATCAGAAAACAACGATGTGACCGTGTTTGAAGCCGAACCGCGACTGGGCGGACACGCACGTAGCGTATTGGCCGGTAAAAACGGGGATCAGCCTGTAGATACCGGGTTCATCGTCTTCAACTATGCCACATACCCCTATCTAACGCGCCTTTTTGACGAACTCAACGTGCCGGTCACCAAGTCCGAGATGAGTTTTGGCGCCACAATTGACAATGGCCGCATCGAGTACGGACTGAATAACCTGCGCACGCTAACAGCGCAGAAACGCAATCTTGCCCGGCCTGCTTATTACAAGATGATCGCCGACATCGTACGATTTGGAAAAGAAGCCCCCGAGGCCGCCCAGGACGACGATACGACGATCGGAGAGCTGGTAGACCAATTGCGTCTGGGCCATTGGTTCCGCCACAACTATCTTATGCCGATGTGCGGTGCGATCTGGTCCACCCCGGTTGAGTTCGTGGATCAGTTTCCGGCCCGCTCTCTAGTACAGTTCTTCCGCAACCACGCCCTATTGGCCAGTGGCCGCGCCAACCAGCATCAGTGGTACACAGTGAAGGGCGGCAGCATCGAATATGTTCGCCGGATCGACGCCGCGCTGCGCGCACGGGGTAGCGAAATCCGTTTGGCTTCGCCCGTGGACCACGTCCATCGTGATGAAACTGGTGTGACAGTTCACAGCCAGGGGCAGGCAGACTTGTTCGACGAAATAATCCTGGCCACGCATTCCGATCAGTCACTTGCCATTCTAGGCGGGGCCGCCACCAACGCGGAAAAAGCTGCATTAGGGTCTATTCGATACCAACCCAATGCCGCCGTACTGCATTGTGACCCGAGTCAAATGCCCCGGCGGCGCGCCTGCTGGTCCAGCTGGACATATCGCTCGCAGGCCGGGAATGTAGGCGTTACGTACTGGATGAACCGGTTGCAAAACATTCCGGACAGCGATCCGCTGTTCGTGACGCTAAACGCGTCGTCAGAAATACCCGCGGATAAAATCTATGATCAGGTCGAATTTGCCCATCCGGTATTCGACAAAGCCGCCCTGAAGGCACAAGGGCAAATCCGCGAGATGCAGGGACAGAACCGAACGTGGTTTGCCGGTGCCTACAACCGGCATGGATTTCACGAAGACGGGATTGCCAGCGCGATTCATGTTGTCGAGCGCTTGAACGGCACCCCGCATACACTCGGAGCTGACAATGGCATGCTTGCAAAAGACCCGGCCATCCCTGCATCGGCTGATCTCTGAAACCTGCCGCGCAGCGTTGGTCAACATTGTAATGCTGACCCCCTGCGCGCTGGCTGCATCGCCGATAACTCAAACACTGAATGATGCGCAGCTTAAGGGCAGCGCGACGTTCCGGTTTGTGGGCGTTCCGATCTATGATGCAAAACTCTACACACCGAACGGCAGCGCATTTGGCTGGAATGAAGATTTTGGCCTGCAGCTGACGTATCGCAAGAATCTGAAACAGAAGGCGCTGGTCGAATCCACGCTGGATGAGATGGCGCGCCAAGGGAATCCAGCGCCGACACAGGGCCAGTTGGAACAATGCTTCCAGTCCGTCAGCAAGGGTGACACCTACATCGCGATTTCAGAAGGTCCGAACAACGTCGGGTTTTGGCGCAACGGTCAAAAGACATGTACGCTGTCTTATCCGGGTGCCAAACGTGCATTTATGTCCATTTTCCTGGGCAATGACACCAGATCCGCCAGCTTCACCCGCCAACTGAAAGGCCAATGATGCTGTATCCTCGGGTCAGCCTTTATGCCCTGATGTTGGCAGCTGCAGGCATTCCATTATACATACACCTCCCACGATTTGCGGCAGTCAATCTGGGCATAGGACTGGGGGTGATTGGTACAGTCTTGCTGGCTATCCGGCTGGTTGATCTGGTGCAGGATCCGTTGATTGGTTGGGCTATCGACCGCTGGCCAAATGCACAGATTCTGTTCGCTGCCGGGGCGACAATAGGTTTGGCAATCGGTTTCCCATTGTTGTTTGGCCTGTCCAACGAGGCGAGTATAGCCGCGTTAGTGTCTGTTCTGGTCTTGTTATTCTCGGCCTATAGCCTCGGAACAATCCTTCTATATGGTCGCAGCGCAACGCTGGCGAAACGCCCGGAACCGAAAGAGTTGATGACGCTGGCCGCTTGGCGCGAAGGTGGGCAGCTGACTGGCGTCGTGCTCGCCGCCAGCGCCCCGGCGCTGTTCGTTGCTTTCGGGGCGGGCGCGCAAGGTTATCCAGCGTTTGGTATGTTTCTGGGACTGCTCGCTATCCTGACATTGACCCTGACTTTACCAATGTGGCGGCGCACGCCGATCACTGGTGAGGGCCTGTCTTTTGCCGGGCTCGGCCAGGCCGGAGCACTACGCCTGCTCCTACTTGCGCTGGTCAACAGCCTGCCAGTGGCCATTACCTCGACCCTGTTCCTTTTTTTTGTCGAAGACCGCCTGCAACTAGCGGGAAAGGCCGGACCGCTGCTTATCCTGTTCTTCCTCAGCGCCGGAGCGACGGTGCCGCTTTGGGCCAAACTGAGCAACCGCATTGGCCCGAAACAGACATTGATGATCGCCATGCCATTGTCCATCGCGAGCTTTATTGGTGCCGCCATGTTATCGGCTGGAAACCTTACTGGTTTCGCTGTGATCTGTCTGGCCTCAGGCGCAGCTTTAGGGGCGGATATGGTGGTGCTGCCGGCCATGTTCTCGGTCGTGCTTACACGCGCGGGACTGAACGCTTCGGCCGCATTCGGCATCTGGTCTTTTGCAGGCAAGTTGGGCCTCGCCCTTGCTGCCTTTTTCACACTGCCGCTGTTGGAACGCAGCGGTTTCACTCCAGGTCAAGCAAACTCGGCCGAGGCGTTGCGGACACTCACCCTCGCCTATGCCGTGCTGCCCTGCATCCTGAAACTCGGCGCGTTCGGGCTGGTCCTGACACTGCCTACGGAGGTCACAGCCAAATGAATACGCTTGCTCTTCTACTTCTCGCCATTCTGGCTTTGTTCATTGCCAGAAACCGTTTCCTTAGCTTTCGGTCGCAATCGCCCTCGGATTACACAGGCACAGGGCCGGAATTTAAGATGAAAGAGGCTCTGAACGGTGAAATCCTGTCCGAAGGTTTGATCTATGGTCCCAATGGCAAGGTGTCGAACAGCTTTGTCGCGCGTATGGTCGGAGAATGGGACGGCAATACGGGCACACTGGCCGAATACTTTACCTATTCCAACGGCAAGACGATGACGCGCAAGTGGTACCTGACGCTGGGTACTGGGAACACGTTCATCGCCACAGCAGATGACATTGTCGGCGAAGGTAAAGGTACGATCTCTGGCTCAACCGTCAAACTGACGTACCGGATCATACTGCCCGAGGATGCTGGTGGTCACACCTTGGATGTCACAGATTGGATGTACCTGACCGAGAACGGTGTAATTATGAACAGGTCCGAAATGCGTAAATTCGGATTCAAAGTCGCCGAATTGGTCGCGACGATGCGCCCGGCACCAGAGACTAATGCAGCTCATGTCAACGGCTCCAACGGCTATGACGCAACGGCAGAGATGAGGACTCTGCAATGACCGCCCGTCGAATTCTGGTCTTGGCGCTTGCCGTCGCGGGGCTGGCCGCCCTTGCGGCTTGCTCGGCCAAACCGCGTGTGCCCAAGAGCTTTCTGTCCGACAAGCAACTCAATCTCGAGGAGTTTTTCGAAGGCAAAACCGTTGCCTACGGTCAGTTTCAAGATGTTCTGGGCAACGTTCCACGCCGTTTCACCGTCGATATCGAAGGCACTTGGGACGGCAAGACCCTGACTTTGGTCGAGGATTTTGTTTATGACGACGGTGCAACCGAGCAACGCGTCTGGACCCTGACCAAAACCGGCGAGGACACCTGGACCGGAACGGCACCCGGCGTGTTGGGAACCGCCAGCGGGGTTGAGCGTGGCGATACGTTCAATTGGAAATACAAGATCGACCTGCCGGTGAAAGACGGCACCATGCGGGTCAATTTCGATGACTGGATGTGGTTGCTGAGCGACGACCGTCTACTGAACCGCGCCTATGTCTCGCGATACGGTGTGCGACTGGGCGAGGTCATTTTGTTCTTTGAAAAGAAGTAAGATCCAATTCCCAGACAGACCCGGTCAATTGCTTGAATAGACAAACGACAGCTTGCGGCTAACGCCTCCGGGCGGTTTGGGAAAAGGTTCGGCCGCTCGAACCTGCGCCTTGGCGGCGCGCTCAACATCCGGGGTCCCGTTGCTATCCACCACATCCACCCAAGCTAGCGAGCCATCCGGATCGATCTGAAAGAACACTTTCGCAAATCCCCGCGCCGCCGTGTAGACGATTGGCGCGCGGTTCAGATGGACAAGAACCCGCCCGGCATAGTTGGTGCGGTCCGAGTTACCAGGGTTCCGCCCGCCTGAACGCGCGCCACTTTCACCCGACGTAAAGGCATCGACGCCCCTGCGTCTATAAGTGGTCAGCGGCGACTCGACCTCGCGACTCGGAAACCGCAACGCACTGAAATCTCGGCTGCCGCTCAAGACGCCCTCTGGCTCAGGCTGCAAGCGCCGATCTGGTAATTGGGGACGGATCGAAGACGTCACGGCCAGTTCAGACCCATCATCACCGTCTTCGTTTTCCGGGACTGCCTCGCTTTCAGCCGGGATGTCAGCCTCAATTACTTCGTTTTCGGTTGGCACTACTGGGACAACAGACTGCGCAGGCTCTTCAGGCAGTGCGGCAAGTTCCTCGGTTTCGACAGGCTCTGGTGCGGCGGGGATTTCATCGATTGGTTCAGACGCATCAGGGTTGCCTTCCGGTGCTTCAACGACTTCGGCTGTTTCAGCGGGCGGGGTATCATCCACTTCGTCGCTGGCATTTGCGTCGCCATCGGTGGAGTCTTCGGTCTCGGGCGCTTCGGTTTCTATGGGTTCGGATGCAACCGGCTGCAAGACTTCGGACGTCCCGGTATCCGGCGCGAAGGTCTGCTTGGGATCGTCCGAGGCCACGTGTACTTCACTTGTTGGAATCTCAGCCGGTTCAGGAGCAGGTTCAGGCGGCTCTTCGACTGGCGGCTCGGGTATCTCCTCGGGTTCGGGTTCAACTGGTTCAGCAACGGATTCAACCAAATCTTCGAAGCTGTTACTCAGTTCGACCGAGTTTGACGAACCGCTCTGACTGGGCTGTTCTGCCAATCGCGGCGCGGTCAAGCTTAACCCCATCAAGTGCAGTAGCAGCGACAACAGCACGGCCAGAGCCGCGATGACGATCGAGCCCCGGATCATTCCAGAGCCTTTTCAGTTACGACAAACACGGACGGCGCACCCAGACGGCGCAACTGCCCCGTCACTTCGATCAACCGCGCGCCCGAAGTCTCGCGGTCCGGCACGATCCGCACCGGTCCGGGACCACGTCCGGCCATGTAGGTTTCAGGATCCATAGGCGCACCGCGAAAACTGAGTGTCCCGTCTTGGTGCAAGACAAGTGCGTCAGGTGGCTCGCGTCCGTCCAACTCGGATGTGTCGACCAAATTCAGATCCGGATCCAGCGGGGTAGCCACCGTGCCCGCAATCAGGAAAAAGATCAGCATCAGAAACACGACATTGATCAATGCGATCGTTGAATCTCGTTTGCGCTGAGGGCGATTTACACGGATCATTCCAGCACCAAAACGCTAAGACCCTCTCGTCCACGCAGCAGCACCAGCAGATCCACAAGTCGCTGCGCCGTCGTACCAGGATCAAGGGTGATCAACACTTGCCCCGTCGTCACGTGCTGTGCCAGTTCCTCCAGTGTGACCGTCGCGCCATTTAGAACCAAACGTTCGCTTCCCAACTGAACAAATGCGCGATCCTGCGACGAGTCCGAGGCTGCACCCCCTGCCGTCGCGTTGCTCAACTCGATCTCACCGTATTTGGAAAAGGTTGAGGTCAGCATGAAGAACAGCAAGAGCAAAAAGATCACGTCGATGAGCGGTGTCATCGCCAGTGGCCGCCTGACAAAGGGTGCCCGGTTACGCATGTCCGGGCGTGGCCGCCATGGTGTGAGTGTCTTCTGCCAAAGGTATCGCCTGCCCCGGCACCAAAACCGTGCGCAGCGCCTTGTCCGCGAACACACGTTCGCGCGCCGTGCGGCTTTCGAACCACGACAGCACCATTGAGGTCGGCATCGCCACAGCCAATCCTACAGCCGTTGTCACCAGCGCCACCCAAATGCCGCCGGCCAACAGCGACGGATCAACCGAAGACCCGGCAGTTTGCAAGCTGCGGAACGCCTCGATCATACCCAAAACCGTACCGAACAGACCCAACAAAGGTGCCAGCTGCGCTACGGTATCCAACAGACGAAACCCACGTTCGAGCCCGGCCAACGCCAACCCGGCTTCGGCGTCCAAACGTTGATCCAAACCCGGTGCATCCGGTGCATCCATTGCCACACCCACCAGCGGCGCGAGATAGCTTTGGCTTTTTGCCAGCCGCGCACGGGCTGTTTGTTTGTCGCCTGCATCCCAGGCTTCCAACGCTTGCGAGAGCACCCGGTGCCGTCCGACGCCCGAAGCTGCAAACTGCCAAAGCTTGTACAGCGTCACCGCCAACGTCACCACTGACATGGCGATCAGAATGGCGACGACTGGCCCGCCAAGGTTCAGGATTTCACGGAGGGACTCAAAAAAACTCATCCCAAAAGCTCCACTTCTGTTCGGCTACGCAGGGTCGGCGTTTGATCGCATATATTGCTTTCGCTCCCATCGACAATACAGCTGCTGACACCATTAATCAGAACACGCCCAAGGTTTTGACAGGTGATATCTCGGACATCGAATTGACGCACCCTCGGGCGCTCGGCTGGCAAATCCCGAAACCCGAACAGGGTAAGGCGTTCGAAAACACCTGAGGCATCGAAGATCACGACTTGATAGCTGGCGCTTTCAATTGACGTGTTGCTTTCATTTTCAATCAGAAATGTCAGCCGACAGGCGCCTTCAACGTCCTGAACCGCATTCAACTCGACCAGCAAGCCGGGCTTGGCCTGGGTTTCGGCCTGAACTGCTAAAGGTAAAATGCAGATTATCGCAGCAAGGGCCGTACGATGAAACTTCATGAATGCGCTCCCCGTTGTTCAACGCAGGCCAGACTCTGACGGCGTTATCCTGTCTTATCCAAGACTGTTGGAGCGCGAAAGGGTTGCCGACATCATTGTGATAAAAGGCGAATGTCAGCCCGTTCCACCCCATCGCAATCTTCCAGCGAAGGCGCATCACGACCGTGGTCGACCCATCACGGAAAAAGCACAGCGATGACTATGCGAGGTTACGCTTTTTCCAAGGAAGAATTAGGCGCGTTTTTCGCCAATGGTTGTCACACCCAGAACCGACAGCACCTTGGCTTCGATCTGTTCTGCATTCATCCCTGCCACGGCGTACATGTCCGCAGGGCTGGCTTGATCGATGAAGATATCCGGCAGCACCATCGAGCGATATTTCAACCCGTGATCAAACACGCCTTCTTCCGCCAAAAGCTGCGCTACATGGCTGCCAAAGCCGCCAATTGCGCCTTCTTCGATGGTAATCAAAGCCTCGTGGTTGGCAGCCAAATCGAGTATCAACGCGCGATCCAGAGGCTTGGCAAAGCGTGCGTCGGCGATTGTTGGTGTTACACCGCGCGCCGAAAGCGCCTCGGCGGCCTTTTGCACCTCGGCCAGTCGCGTACCGAAAGACAGCAGCGCCACTCGCGCGCCCTTTTGAATGATGCGGCCTTTGCCGATCTCAAGCACTTCGCCTCGTTCGGGCAAGTCAACACCTACGCCTTCGCCGCGCGGATAACGGAAAGCGATCGGACCGTCGTCATGGGCAGCAGCGGTGGCGACCATATGCATCAGTTCTGCCTCATCGGCGGCGGCCATGACGGTCATGCCGGGCAGGTTTGCCAAATAGGCAATGTCAAAAGAACCCGCATGGGTCGCGCCGTCCGCGCCCACCAGCCCCGCGCGGTCGATGGCAAAGCGCACTGGCAGGCGCTGAATGGCCACGTCATGCACCACCTGATCATATCCACGCTGCAAAAAGGTTGAATACATCGCGCAGAATGGTTTCATTCCTCCGGCTGCCAGAGCCGCCGCGAAGGTCACGCCATGCTGCTCGGCAATTGCCACGTCGAAACAACGAGACGGGTAGCGCTCGGCAAACAGATTTAGCCCAGTGCCATCCGGCATCGCAGCAGTGACCGCGACGATCTTGTCGTCCCGCCCGGCCTCATCCACCAGCGTCTTTCCAAAGACCGAGGTGTAAGATGGTGCGTTAGAAGGCGCTTTTTTCTGTTCACCCGTAACGACGTCGAATTTCGCTGTTGCATGACCTTTATCGCGGGCCTGCTCGGCAGGGGCATAGCCCTTACCCTTTTTTGTCAGCACGTGGATCAGAATCGGGCCGGTCGCACGAGCCTTAACTGTCCGCAGAACCGGCAAGAGCTGGTCCATATCGTGGCCGTCGATTGGCCCGATATAGGAAAAACCCAATTCCTCAAAGAAGGTACCGCCCATCGCCATGCCCTTCAGCATTTCCTTGGCGCGCTTGGCCCCTTCTCGGAACGGCTCGGGCAGCAGCGAAACCGCACCCTTGGCGGCGGCTTTCAGATCGTGAAACGGTGCCTCTGTATAAATGCGCGACAGATAGCTGGACAGCGCGCCGACAGGTGGGGCGATGCTCATCTCATTGTCGTTCAGGATAACGATCAGGCGTTTACGCAGGTGACCGGCGTTGTTCATCGCCTCAAAGGCCATACCAGCAGACATCGATCCATCGCCGATCACCGCAATTGCATCGCCCAGCCCTTCGGGCGTGACGCCGCCCAGATCACGGGCAACCGAGAACCCAAGCGCGGCGCTGATCGAAGTAGAGCTATGGGCTGCGCCAAACGGGTCATAAGGGCTTTCGCTGCGTTTTGTGAAGCCACTAAGGCCATCTTTCATGCGCAGGGTTCGAATACGGTCGCGCCGCTCGGTCAATATCTTATGTGGATAACACTGGTGGCCGACGTCCCAAATGATTTTGTCGCGCGGCGTGTCAAATACCGCGTGCAGCGCCGTAGTCAATTCAACCACGCCCAGACCAGCACCCAGATGCCCACCGGTGACAGACACGGCCGAGATTGTCTCGGCCCGCAATTCTTGCGCCACCTGATGCAACTGCGCATCCGAAAACTGCTTGAGATCCGCAGGGCGGCTCACAAGGTCCAGCAAGGGCGTATTCGGGCGGTCAGACATATGGCGCGTTCCTGGCTTAGCTGTCCCGGGCAATAACGAAGCGGGCGGCGTCCTTCAAGGTTTCAGCCGAGGCACCGTAGTCATCCAATGCGGCGCAAGCCTGATCAATAAGCTCTGCAGCGCGGACTTTGGCCGCGCCGAGTCCTAGCAACGACACAAAAGTGGCTTTGCCTGCATCCGCATCTTTTTGCAGGCGTTTTCCGGCCTTATCAGCATCACCTTCTACATCAATGATGTCGTCTGCGATCTGAAAAGCAAGCCCCAGCGCTTGGGCATATTGGCGCAATGGCTTGGGGTCAGCTTGCGCCATCCGCGCACCGGCGCAGGCCGACCATTCAAACAGGGCTCCGGTCTTGCCTTCCTGCAGATGAGTAATCTCTTTCAGCGTCAGCGGATCCGCTGCCGTTTCTGCCGCAATATCCAGCGCCTGACCCAGTACCATTCCCTGCGCCCCGCTGGCCTTGGCCAAACTCAGGGCCAAATCAGCCCGCACTTCGGCGTTTCCAACTTCGGGTCGCGCACAAAGCTCGAAGGCCAAGGTCTGCAATGCATCACCGGCTAAAACGGCAATGCCTTCATTCCACTTTACATGAACGGTCGGTCGCCCGCGGCGCAGATCGTCGTCATCCATGCAAGGTAGATCATCATGCACCAGCGAATAGGCATGCAACGCCTCGATCCCAGCGGCAGGCCAAATTGCACGGTCTTCACTCACATCGTGTAGACGCGCGCTTTCCAGCACCAAAAATCCACGCAGCCGCTTACCGCCCTCGGTGGCATAAGCCATGGCTCGGGTCACATCCAGATCGTCCAACGCCCCCAGAACCAGATCGAACTGATCCTGAATGCGCGCCGCATCCTGCGCTAGCCTTTCGCGAAACATTTACTGACCTTCGACAGGTGTCGTCCCGGTCGGCTGACCATCTGCGTTCAACGTGATCGCGTGAACCTTTTCTTCAGCTCGCTTCAACTCATCCTCGCAGCGCTTTTTCAACGCCGCACCGCGTTCATACAAAGCGATAGACTGGTCCAGCGCCACATCGCCACGCTCGAGCTGGCCAACAACGGCTTCAAGCTCTTTCATCGCCTGTTCGAATGTCATTTGATCAACTGGGGTATCGGTCATCGGGCTGCTTTCATCAATTCTTCCACATGGGCGCGTGTGGCCTCGGCCAATGCGTTCAGATCATACCCGCCTTCCAAAGTCGAGACGATACGTCCCTCACAAAGCTCGTCGGCAATCTTGCACAGCTCGGCGGTGACCCAGCCAAAATCGCCTGTGGACCAGTTCAAATTGGCCAGCGGATCGTCCTGATGCGCATCAAATCCGGCTGAGATGATAATGAGTTCCGGCTTAAAGGCACGCAAACGCGGGAAAACGAGTGTTTCATATGCCGAACGCATCTCGGCGCCACCGGTTCCCGGCGATAAAGGAATGTTCAGTACGTTTTCAAAGGCACCAGTCTCATCAGTGCGACCTGATCCGGGCCATAGCGGCATCTGCTGGCTGGTGATCACAAGCGCGCGCTTCTCATCCCACAGCAAATCTTGCGTGCCATTGCCGTGATGCACGTCGAAATCCACGACGGCGACTCTGTTTAACCCGTGATGATCCAGCGCATGTTTCGCCGCCAGCGCCGCGTTGCCGAACAGGCAAAAGCCCATCGCAGTGTCTGTTTCAGCATGATGTCCCGGCGGCCGGATCGCGCAAAACGCGTTCGGCGCCTCGCCGCCCAACACCAAATCCACTGCCCGCACCACAGCCCCCGCCGCGCGATAAGCGGCATCAACGGAACCCGCAGACATGAACGTATCCCCATCAATCTGCGCAAAGCCTTCGGAGGGACGCGCGCTGCGAATGTCCCGGATGTAGCTCTCGGGGTGCACGCGCAACAGGTCGTCATCTGCCGCTAAGGGTGCTGTGACACGGTTCAGTTCAAGCGATTCCAGAGCATGCAGGATGTGCTCTAGCCGAGCCACTCTTTCCGGATGCCCATCCGGCGTAACATGGCCCAAACAATCCGCATGAGTCAGAAGGGCGGTTTTCATAAGAATCCCCTGTTCATCTGGCTAAAAATATCCTCGCCGAAGGCAAAAAACGCCGCGAAGCGGCCAAATCAGTCCGGCGCCAACATATAGCCCGCACCCCGAACCGTCTGCAAATACCGAGGCTGCTTGGGATCTTGTTCAATCTTGCGACGCAGGCGAGTGATCTGCACATCCACAGCTCTCTCCTGCGCCTGCCCCTTATCGCGGCCCAGATCCTCAACCAACTTTGCCCGACTGATAGGCTCGCCCGGCTGGGCCGAGAAAATCTTCATCAATTGGCTCTCTGTCGCGGTCAACCGCACGGGCTCTTCGCCTTGCCACATCTCGCCGCGTTCCGCGTCATAGCGGATCGGGCCAAGGTTCAGAATCTTGGTTGCAGTATCCTGCGCAGGCGTTTCCGGCATCCGCCGCAGGATCGCGTTGATACGCAGCAACAACTCTTTTGGTTCGAACGGCTTTGCCAGATAGTCATCCGCCCCGGCCTCAAGCCCGGCAATCCGGTGCTCGGTCTCCCCGCGTGCGGTCAACAGCAAGATCGGCGTCGTATGGGTTTCGCGCAGTGTTCTGGTCAGACTTACCCCGTCCTCGCCCGGCATCATTACGTCCAGCACGATCATGTCGAAATCCAACCCGGACAATACCCGCCGCGCATGCGCCGCATCACGGGCTGCCGTGACCAGAAACCCGCTTCGCATCAGGAACTTCTTGAGCAAATCACGAATACGCTCATCGTCGTCAACGATCAGCAGATGGGCATCCATATCGCTCATGAGGTGGTATCCCGCAGTTTCGTATAGGCATGACGCATATCAGCATCCATCATTGCTTCAAGAACTTTGCGAAACCCCGATACCGCCTCGGGACCGGCGTCCTTGTAAGCCGCTCGCATTCGAACGCGCTGAGCTTCTGACAGTTTCGTCTCAAGCGCCTTGCCTTTTTCGGTTAGAAATAGATGCCGCTCACGCTTGTCCACCTTACCGACGCGGCTTTCGACCAGACCATCCTCGATCAGCGTTCGCAACACCCGGTTCAGGGACTGTTTCGTTACGCCCAGAATGGCCAACAGGTTGTTTACAGTCGTTCCCGGCGCACGATTTATAAAGTGGACAGCCCGGTGATGTGCCCGCCCATAGGCCATCTGTGCTAGGATGCGATCGGGATCGGCCGTGAAACCGCGATAGGCGAAAAACATCGCCTCAATCCCTTGCCGCAATTGTTCGTCGGTCAAAAACAAAAGGCTTTCTCCGCCAAAGACTTGGGCGGGACGCGTATCCGACATGGTTTGCCTCATTCGTTACTAAAGACCGACTTTATGTCAGTGTTATTGACATTCCAAGAGTGGACAGGTATCGAATCGCAGTTTCTGCGCAACTTTATGTCCGGTCCGGACTTAAATGGCGCAACAATCGCAAAATTCAACCCGGTTCAGGAGGTTTCGCATGGCGGGGTATGATGATCGTGATGGTGTTATCTGGTTGGATGGCAAACTGGTGCCTTGGCGCGATGCCAATGTGCACATCCTTTCTCATGCGATGCACTATGCTTCCTCGGTCTTCGAGGGCGAACGCGCATACAACGGTAAGATTTTCAAAAGCCGGGAACATTCCGAGCGCCTGATCGCCTCGGCCGAGGCCTTGGACATGCCAATGCCTTATGACGTCGATCAGATCGAAGCGGCCAAGGAAGAGGCGTTGAAAGCCAGCGGCCTACAGAACGCCTATGTGCGTGCGCTGGTCTGGCGTGGCTCGGGCGAAGATATGGGCGTGGCGTCAGCCAAAAACCCGGTTCGCATGGCTGTGGCCGTCTGGCCATGGGGTGCCTATTATGGCGACGCCAAGATGCAAGGCGCCAAATTGGACATTGCTGAATGGAAACGCCCCAGCCCCGAAACCATACCAGTCCATGCCAAGGCGGCAGGTCTTTACATGATCTGCACCATCTCGAAGCATAAGGCCGAGGCCAAAGGCTGCTCGGATGCGCTGTTCATGGATTGGCGCGGCTATGTGGCCGAGGCAACCGGCGCCAACGTGTTCTTTGTTAAGGATGGCGAAGTGCATACCCCGCTTGCTGACTGCTTCCTGAACGGTATCACGCGTCAGACTGTTATTCAGATGCTGAAAGACAAGGGCATCACCGTTCACGAACGCCGCATCAAACCGGAAGAGATGGCGGATTTTGAACAGTGCTGGCTGACCGGTACGGCAGCTGAGGTCACTCCGGTCGGGCAAATCGGTGACTATACCTTTGAGGTGGGCGACCTGACCCGAGAGATTGCATCAGATTACGAGGCGCTGGTCCGGGCCTGATCTGCACAATCTGCGCGTTCTTTACCCCCGCTTTTGGCGGGGGTTTTTCTTTGCCAACTGTTCAGGTTTATGTGCAGAACGAACACTCTATCAGGGTTTTGGCTGCCACCCTTTTGGACCCGCTCAGCAATTTCCTCTCTTGATTGCCAACAACGTCGACCCGCTTTTTAGGCACTTCGTTCCGACCGATCTTTGGGAATCTGGACTTGGTTCACAAGCGCGCCTGACGCGGTCGCGGTGTTTCTCGCCACCCCTGTCCAACTTGGGTTTTCGGACCTGTATCCGATATACTACTGGCTGAACGGCGCGGCGATGGTCGCCGTAATTCCGCTCAACGCACCGGTATGGGTGCGACTGCCTGAGTGGTTCATTAAAAAAGGTGTCACAATATCATCGTGATACTTTCAAGAATCTGAGCCACTTGTTTTACAATCAGGCGGCTCAGTGCCGCTCACCAATCGCGTGGTCATTAAGACCACCAGACAGGAGAGCCCATATGACCCGATTCCTTCGCCCCAACCGCCGTGCGTTTCTGGCAGGCAGCACCGCATTTGCCGCTTCGCTTTCGATGCCCGCCATCAGCCGCGCCGCATCCCGCCCTGTTTTTACACATGGCGTACAGTCAGGCGATGTGGACACAAGCTCTGGCATGATCTGGACCCGCACCGACCGACCGGCGCGGGTGATGATGGAGGTATCGACCACCGAGAGCTTCGCCGACGCCCGACAACTTACTCCTATGGATGCAATCCCCAACAGCGACTTTGCGGTGAAGCGTCTGGTTGAAGGGTTGCCTGCTGATCAGGACATCTTCTATCGGTTCGTGGCCGCTGATCTGAGCGACATCAACACAGTATCAGAGCCTATTGTGGGCCAATTCCGCACTGCTCCGACCTCGCGCCGGAATATCCGCTTTGCCTGGTCAGGCGATACGGCGGGGCAAGGCTGGGGCATTGATGACGAAGGTATGCGTACTTACGCAACCATGGCGCAGCACAAACCAGATTTCTTCATTCACTCTGGTGACACGATCTATGCCGATGGTCCGATGCAAGATGAGGTGGAAAAGGACGGTCAACTGATCTGGAAAAACACCACACTGATCGACGAAAAACGCAAGGTGGCAGAGACATTGGACGAATTCCGCGCCCAATGGAAATACAACATGATGGATGATCATGTTCGCGCCATGAACGCAGTCTGCCCGACTTTCTTTCAATGGGATGATCATGAAGTGGTCAACAACTGGTCGGACGCTAAAGACCTGATCTCGGACGACCGTTATACCGAAAAGTCCGTCCATGTGCTGCAATCCCGCGCCGGGCGCGCCTTTCACGAGATGACGCCGTTGCGGATTACACCAGCGGAACCGGGACGTGTGTACCGCAAGATTTCCTATGGACCGATGCTGGACGTGTTCTTTTTGGATCTGCGCAGCTATCGCGGCCCAAACGGCCCTTCGATGGAAACTGAGATCACCGATCAGTCCCGCATTCTGGGGGCCGAGCAACTGGACTGGCTAAAGCGGGAACTGGAAGCGTCTAACGCCACATGGAAAGTCATTGCGTCCGACATGCCCATTGGACTGATCGTACGGGACAACTGGAAAGAACAGGCCGGGGCCGAAGCGATATCGAACGGCGACAACGGCCCAGCCAAAGGACGTGAGCTTGAGATCGCGGATTTACTGCGCTTCATCAAGACAGCTGGGATCACCAACACAGTTTGGTTTACGGCAGATGTTCACTACACCGCCGCGCACTTCTATGACCCTAACAAGGCTAAATTCCAGGATTTTGAACCGTTTTGGGAATTTGTCTCAGGCCCCTTACACGCTGGAACATTCGGCCCGAACGATCTGGACGGTACTTTTGGACCCGAAGTTAAATTCGTGAAGGCACCAGCCGAGGGACAGGGCGTTAACCTGCCGCCCAGTGCAGGGCTACAGTTCTTCGGTCTGGTCGATATTGATGGAGCGACCGAGCAAATGACCGTTCGACTTATGGATCGTGCTGATACCGAACTGTGGTCTGTGACGCTCGACCCTCAAGACCGCACGCTCTGAATCGGGTTTCCCCAAGACTGGCGTCGCGCCAAAATTTGCGCGGCGCTTTTTTTGGAGTGGTCTTGAAAATTCCGACTAAAATAGTCAGATACAGTGCAACGCCAGATGTGAGATCATCTAGCACATGGTTTCGAGGCGGTTTGCGGGCTTAGCAAATGACATGGTGAGAGCCCGCCACCGCCTCGGAAACGAAATACTGGGGTCAGGAGGAGATCATGGGCGATCCACTGGACGAAATCATGGCACGGCATGAGGCGGCCACCGCGTGCGGATGCAACTGCGATGACGACTTTTGCGCCTATGTCGACAAGACACCAAAAGCTGCAAGCAATCTGCAGGAATACTTGCCAGCCGGTGCTGCGAGCCGCCGCCTGTCAGTTCGATTTCTCAATGAGAATTTGGCGGGATAACAGCCCCCGAGTTGGGGCTGTTTAGGCTCTAAACCTCAGAAATCAACACCGCGTTGGGCTTTGATCCCTGCCTGAAAGGGATGCTTTTCTTCGGTCATTTCCGTGACTAAGTCCGCATAGTCGCGCAACGCTTGCGGAGCATCGCGACCAGTCAGAAATACGCTAGTCTTGTCCGAACGTTGCTTCAGTCCCTCAATCACCTGATCAACCGATAGGTATTCATAGCGTAGGGCAATGTTGATCTCGTCCAGTACGACCAGATCGTACTCACCGCTCGCCATCAGGGCGCAGGCCTTGTCAAAAGCTGCAGTGGCTGCTGCGATATCCCGCTCGCGGTCTTGTGTGTCCCAGGTGAATCCTTCGCCCATCGTGTGCCAAGTGACCAGATCGCGTTCCTCGAAAAACCGCCGCTCGCCAGTTTTCCACTTGCCTTTGATGAACTGTACAACGGCAACTTTCTGACCCCAGCCCAAAGCGCGAATAACCACCCCAAAGGCGGCAGAAGACTTACCCTTACCTTTGCCAGTGTTGATAAGCACCAGTCCTCGGTTCGGGTCGACCGCTTCTGAGACTTTCTTGCGGTGCTGGGCCTGCACCTTCTGCATTTTTTCCTTGTGATCCTGTGCGTCGCTCATGGGAAACCCTCGATTTTCTTGTCGGGCACACCCTAGGGGAAGTTTGGCAAAGGTAAAGGTCAGGCTTTGGGGTCGGTCACCGCGCGCGCCTTGCCGCGTTCCAGCCCCAACTGATGTTCGCGCCAAATCACCACGATATTGCCAGCGATCACCAGTGCCGCACCGGCCAGCATTACCAAAGTTGGCAATTCGCTGAACCATACATAGCCGATAACGATCGCGAACAGCATCGAAGTATAATCATATGGCGCAAGCATAGATGCCTGCCCGAAGCGATAAGATGAAGTTACAAGAATCTGCGCCACTCCCCCAACCAGCCCAGCCAGGATCAGCAGCGCCGCCTGCTCCCATGTGGGCAGAACCCAGCCCCAGAACGCGGTCAGCCCGGACAGCAAGGTCGCCGTCATCGAGAAATAAAATACGATGGCGGCAGGGTGATCGACCTGCACAAGCTGCCGGATGTGAATCTGTACGAACGCCCGGGCGACAGTCGCACCCAGAATGCAAAGCGCGCCAAATGTGGCTGCGGCCTGCATGTTGTTGCCGCCCAGCCGGGGCCAAATCATGATCAGAACCCCCAAAAGGCCGATGGCCACGGCAGCAATTCTAACCTGGCGAATACGCTCACCCAACATGACTGCCGCCAGTATCAGGGTGAAGATCGGCGTAGCATATCCAATCGCTGTGGCCTCGGGCAAAGGGATCAGGCCAAGCCCGGTGAACGTCAGCCCCATTGCGGTGGTGCCCAGTACACCGCGCCAGAAGTGACCCATGGGTTTGCGTGCGACGAACCCCTGTGCCAATTCTCCGCGTGCGATCAGCCATATGATGATCACCGGGATGGCGAACAATGACCGGAAGAACACCATCTCGCCCGGCGGGAAATGATCGGATTGCGATTTAATCAGCGCCGCCATGACGGTGAACAGAAACACCGCACTTATTTTCAGAGCGACGGCCAAAAGAGGTCGATGCGATGTTAACGATTTCGCCATGCGAGCGACCCTGCGCTTTTAGTAGAGAAAGATCAACGGCCCTTCCGCGCAGTCAGTCATTGACCCAATTGGAAGGCAGAGCGCTACCAATCTCTTCTGAAAATTCTTCTAGAAAGCGGATCATGCGTTGGACGCGCACCTGTGCGACGGCCTTGCCGCCATCAGTCAGCATGTCATCGGGCAGAGCCAACAGTTTAACTTTCCAATGGTCGAGTGAATACGTCAGATCGTCCAGTGGTCGGTTTGCGGCGAACGGGTCTGCCGGATCATACAAAGCCCGCCCCAGAGCGCCTGAAACAGAAAAATTCCGGGCAATGCCGATCGCGCCCAACGCATCCAACCGATCTGCGTCGCGCAGGATGCAGGCTTCGGGTGATGTCGGGGCGATGTTGGCCGAGAAACTATGGGCCTCAATTGCATGCTGAATCGCGCGAATCTGATCCTTGGTATAGCCGAGTTTGTCCAGAATAGGCTCTGATTCCTCTGCTGACCGACGCGAGGCAAAGTGCCGTTCCGGATCGTCCTTTGACAGATTCACGAGATCATGCAGATAGCTGGCGGCCAGCAAGACGGGCATGTCGGTTTGATCATCTGCAATAGCCTGGGCGTTCACCCAAACACGATCCAGATGGGCCAGATCATGTGCCGGATCCGTCTCCATCCTCTGCGCGACAACGGCACGCAAGCGCGCGCGCAGATCAGCCGATCCGTCCACGGTTCTCTCCGATCTGACCGCGATGCAGCAGCAAATGGTCGAGGATCACGCAGGACATCATCGCCTCACCCACCGGTACCGCACGAATGCCGACGCACGGGTCGTGACGACCCTTGGTAATGATCTCGGTCTCTTCGCCAGATTTGGTGATCGTCTTTCGCGTGGTCAGAATCGACGAGGTCGGTTTGACCGCAAAACGCACAACGATGTCCTGCCCGGTCGAAATGCCGCCCAAAATACCGCCCGCGTGGTTCGAGCTGTACTGCGGGCCGTTCTGGCCCATGAAAATCTCATCCGCATTGGCCTCACCAGTCAGTTCCGCAGCGGCCATGCCTTCGCCAATCTCGACACCTTTGACCGCGTTGATCGACATCATCGCAGCTGCCAGATCTGTGTCTAACTTGGCATAAACGGGCGCGCCGATGCCTGCGGGTACGCCGCGCGCGACCACCTCGACCACAGCGCCGACCGAATTGCCGGACTTGCGTAGATCATCCAGATAAGTCGCCCATTCCTCGGCAGATTGTGCATCAGGGGTCCAGAACGGGTTCTGTTCGATCTGCGACCAGTCGAAATTGGCGCGGTCGATCTTGTACGTCCCGATCTGGGTCATGTAGCCGGTGATCTGCACATTCGGCGCAATCTGCTTGATTGCTTCACGCGCCAACCCGCCCGCGGCCACACGCGACGCGGTTTCACGAGCCGAACTGCGCCCGCCACCGCGGTAATCGCGAATGCCGTATTTCTGCCAATACGTGATGTCGGCATGACCCGGACGGAACTTGTCCTTGATATCGCCGTAGTCCTTTGACCGCTGATCTGTGTTCTCGATCATCAGTTGCACAGGTGTGCCGGTGGTCTGACCTTCGAACACTCCGGACAGTATTTTTACTTGGTCAGCTTCTCGCCGCTGCGTGGTGAATTTGTTCTGTCCCGGTTTACGCTTGTCCAGCCAGTGCTGGATCATGCCCTCATCTATAGCCACGCCCGGAGGGCAGCCATCGACGGTCGCACCCAATGCAGGTCCGTGGCTTTCGCCCCAGGTGGTGACGCGGAAGAGGTGTCCAAAACTGTTCATCGACATGGGGCGTGCTCCTTTGCGGGTCGTGATTAGCGGGCAAGGGCCGCAGCCTCAAGCGGATTTGCGGTTGGGGCGTTTAGGCCCCAACCCAAGATCATCAAGCAGCCGATGACAATTGCGCCCGGGTCGCAGCAATTTTCAATGCAGCTTGGGCGGCTTCGCGACCCTTCTGAACAAAATGCGCACGGTAGATGGCGTTGTGATGATCCGTCTCTTGGTACTGGTGCGGTGTTAGGGACACCGACAGAACCGGAACACCAGTATCCATCCCGGCGCGCATCAGCCCATCAACCACTGCCTGCGCCACAAAATCATGCCGGTAGATGCCTCCATCCACAACAAAGGCTGCGCAAGCTACAGCAGCGTAGTTTCCGGTCAGGGCCAGATCACGCGCCAGCAGGGGCATCTCGAACGCGCCGGGGACATCGAAGACATCGACCTGCTCGGCGGGAATGAGCTCGAGGAAGCCATCAAGCGCGCGGTCGACGATATCAGAATGCCAGTTGGCTTTTACAAAAGCATAGCGGGTGTGTGTCATCGTGATCTCCTTTCGTAACAGACACGTCACCCAAGGCGATCACGAGCAGACACGCCGCAAAGCGGTATGCTGCACGTTCTCTTTCATCCGGACTTTAACCGTCGGCTCTGGCCTCTCACCAGATCTGCTGACACCCCGGTCATCGGGGCCGCTCGCGGGCTGACGGGTCATTGCCCGCATACCGCCGGTGGGGAATTTCACCCCGCCCTGAGAACGAGGCGGACCTTGCCAAGAACCGATCTGGTCTGCAAGAGGTTTGACAGGAGGACCACCATGCATCCCAATCCAGTTTTCCGAGCTGAGGAGCGCACCCGCAACATCGCGTTTGCGCGTGAGCGTGGCTTTGGTGTTCTGGCTCTGTCGACAGACAATGCGCCGCTCATAAGCCACATCCCGTTCTTGCTCTCTGAGGATGGATCAGTCACGGAATTGCATCTGGTGCGATCGAACCCGATTGTCAGGCTGTTGAAGCAGCCGCAAGCCGCCCGGATCGCAATAACGGGACCGGATAGCTATGTCTCGCCGGATTGGTACGGGGTCGCGGATCAAGTACCGACCTGGAATTATGTCGCTGTCCATTTGACTGGCGTGCTGGAATCGCGCCCTCAGGAAGAATTGCGGGATCTGTTGGATAGGCAGTCGGCATTTTATGAGAATCACTTGTATCCAAAGCAGCCCTGGACCACCGGCAAGATGGGCGACGATGCGTTGGCACGGATGCTGCGCATGATCGTGCCTTGCCGCCTGCGCGTCGACAATATCGAGGGCACTTGGAAGCTTAATCAGAATAAACCGGATGAGGTACGTCTACGGGCCGCTGATCGAGTTGCGCAGCATGATCTTGGGTCCGAGCTATCCGTCTTGCAAGCGCTGATGCGTGAAGTGAACGAGCCGGGCGATTGACGGGTTCCGTTTCGCCCACCTTCCGCTAAGGTTCGCGTAATCAGGGAGAGCACAAATGAAACTCTATCACAGCCCTACGTCGCCATATGTGCGTAAAGTCATGGTTTTGCTTCACGAAACTGAACAGTTGCAAGATGTTGAGCTTGAGACAGTAGCCAGCACACCGGTTGCACCGGCAGAGAAACTGCTGAGCAAAGCACCACTGACAAAAGTTCCGGCTTTGGAACGCCCTGATGGGCCAACGCTGTTCGATAGCAGGGTGATTTGCGCGTTTTTGGACGCGCGCGCGCAGGCTGGGCTTTACCCGACCGGCTCAGCGCGCTGGGATGTGCTGACGCTTGAAGCACTTGCCGATGGCATTCTGGATGCTGCCCTGCTGATGACTTACGAAGCCCGCTTGCGCCCCGAAGAAAAGCAATGGGATGACTGGGTCGAGGCGCAGTGGGTCAAAATCGAACGCGCCTGTGCAGCATTGAACCAGCGCTGGATGGCGCATTTGTCTGGATCATTGGATATGGGGCAAGTGGCCGTCGGATGCGCGCTGGGCTATTTGGACCTGCGCCACGATGCGCGCGGTTGGCGCAAGGGCAATGACGCGCTGGCCGCTTGGTACGCCACGTTCAGTGAACGCCCCAGCATGATTGCGACCTGCCCACCGAGTTAGGCCATGGGCCCCGCACCTTGCGCGGTGCAGGGCTGCTTTTTGCTAATGCGCTTCAAAGGTGGCGAGATACGCTGCGATGTCATCGGCACCTTTTTTGAGCTTTACGCTCATGTTTGGCCGGGCGGCTTCATCATCCAGAAACTCCTGAATGAAACCGATCGGGTCTTGCGAATATGCCGAGATGTTTTCCTCGGTCCAAACCAGCCCTTCGTCACCTGCGCGGATCATGTCATCGGTGAACATGCCGATGGGCAAACGCTCGCTTCCGTTGCGGTAGTCAGATTCGGATCCAGCAACGCGGCCCACGACCCCGAACAGATTCGGTCCGGTGATGCCACCTTTGACCAAAACTTCTCCATCTTTGATGATCGCATGGCAGGATGAACAACGGTTGTAGAGTTTTTCGCCTTTGACTGGGTCACCGGAGGCTGCAGCCTGTGACGCAAGGGCAAGAACAAGGGCCAGCTTAGGAAAAAAGAGTTTTGACATGGGAAACGTCCTGAGAAGGTTAGGGGTTTCCCAGCCCATCAAGGGTTCGTGTTCAAAGTGCAATCGAATTCAAACGTGGGTAAGTCGTTAAAAAATATCTATTTTTGACACAGTTTTTATCCGGTCACACAATTCATTAATGTGGGAAATTGCGTGGCAGAATTTTGACAGAACTCCGGCGGTGTGCCGTGAGTATGGAATACTTTGGTCAGGCAGTCGGACGTGTTTGTGAATGATTTTCCTGAACCGAATCACATAGATCGAAATTTTGAACGATTGGCGGAATTCCCCATCTAAACCCGCCCATATCTTGAAATTTTTGCCCTTCGTTGTGACATGAATGCCCAGATGCGGCGTAGTGCGCGCCTATGACCGCTGGACGAACCGATTTCTCCCGGCTAGATAGCCGCGATGAGACGCCGCTTTGATGCGGTGCTGATGCATGTTTGCTCGGGTCACCCCCGGGCGCCGGAATCGGAGAAAACCTCGTGTCCCACGCAGAAGACAACGAAGGCACCCGCAGAGATTTCCTCTACTACGTCGCTGGCGGCGCAGGTGTCGTTGCGACGGGTGCAGCCGTATGGCCCCTAATCAACCAAATGAATCCCTCGGCAGACGTTCAGGCGCTGTCCTCGATCCGCGTGGATGTGAGCGGCGTTGAGCCGGGGACGCAGCTGACCGTGAAATGGTTGGGTAAACCTGTCTTTATCCGTCACCGCACTGGTGCCGAGATCGCTGAAGCGCAGGAACAGGATGCCGAAGGTGTCGCAGCGTTGCCAGATCCGCTGGCGCGGAACTCGAACCTGAACGCGGATGCCCCGGCAACCGATGCAAACCGCGTGATGCCATCGCCCGAAGGCGAAGCACCCGGTGCATGGCTGGTTCAGATGGGCGTGTGTACGCACCTGGGCTGCGTACCTCTGGGTGACGCTGGTGACTTCGGTGGCTGGTTCTGCCCGTGCCACGGTTCGCACTATGACCTTGCCGGCCGTATCCGCAAAGGTCCAGCGCCTGAAAACCTGCCTGTTCCGCCCGCAGAGTGGACAGACAACACCACCATCAGACTCGGCTAAGGGAGACCCAACTTATGTCCGGAATTCCCCACGATCATTACGAGCCGAAGACGAACGGCGAAAAGTGGCTGAATAGCCGCCTGCCCATCGTCGGCCTGCTGTATGACACCCTGATGATCCCCACCCCCAAGAACCTGAACTGGATGTGGATTTGGGGCATCGTACTGACGTTCTGTCTGGCGCTGCAAATCGTCACCGGTATCGTTCTGGTGATGCACTACACGCCGCATGTCGATTTGGCCTTCGCCAGCATCGAACACATCATGCGAAACGTGAATGGCGGCTACATGCTGCGCTACCTGCACATGAACGGCGCATCACTGTTCTTTGTTGCGGTTTACATCCACATTTTCCGCGGCCTGTACTACGGTTCTTACAAAGCCCCGCGTGAGATCACTTGGATCATCGGGATGCTGATCTACCTGATGATGATGGGCACCGCCTTCATGGGCTACGTTCTGCCTTGGGGCCAGATGTCCTTCTGGGGTGCAACTGTGATCACCGGCCTGTTTGGCGCGATCCCATTCGTTGGCGACGCGATCCAGACTTGGTTGCTAGGCGGACCCGCGGTGGACAACGCCACGCTGAACCGCTTCTTCTCGCTGCATTACCTGCTGCCGTTCGTAATTGCGGCACTGGTCATCGTGCACATCTGGGCCTTCCACACCACAGGCAACAACAACCCCACTGGTGTTGAGGTTCGCCGTGGTTCGAAGGCCGAGGCCGAGAAAGACACATTGCCATTCTGGCCCTACTTCGTGATCAAAGACCTGTTTGCGCTGGCCGTGATCATGGTCGTGTTCTGGGCAGTTGTCGGGTTCATGCCAAACTACCTGGGCCACCCGGACAACTACATCGAAGCCAATCCGCTGGTGACACCTGCACACATCGTGCCCGAATGGTACTTCCTGCCGTTCTACGCGATCCTGCGCGCCTTCACCGGTGAGGTCTGGGTCGTTCAGTTCGCCAGCTTTATCACCGGCGGCATCATCGACGCCAAGTTCTTTGGTGTGATCGCGATGTTCGGTGCGATCCTGGCGATGGCTCTGGCACCTTGGCTGGACACTTCGACCGTGCGTTCGGGCAAGTACCGTCCGATGTTCAAATGGTGGTTCTACCTGCTGGTCATCGACTTCTTTGCCCTGATGTGGCTGGGTGCGATGCCCGCGGAAGAGCCTTATGCGACATTCTCGCTGATCGCGTCCGCCTACTGGTTCGCCTATTTCTTCGTGATCCTGCCGGTCCTCGGTGTGATCGAGAAACCTCTGGCCCAGCCCGAGACCATCGAAGAAGACTTCAACGCGCATTATGGCAAGGCTGACGCCGACGCCACGCCGGCCGAGTAAGAAGAGGGACCGGAATCATGTTCAAGAAACTTGCAATCGGTGCCGCGTTTGCTCTGGCCATTTCTCCTGCTGCGTCTTTCGCAGCAGGCGGTGCAGGTCACGTCGAGGACTTCGACTTCTCGTTCGAGGGGCCGTTTGGCACTTGGGATCAGAACCAGTTGCAGCGCGGTCTTCAGGTTTATACCGAGGTTTGCGCGGCCTGCCACGGCCTGCAATATGTCCCTCTGCGTGATCTGGAAGCGCTGGGGTATTCGGAAGAAGAAGTAATCGCTTATGCGGCCGACAACTTCGAAGTATTCGACCCAGAGCTGGACGATTTTCGCCCGGCGATCCCGACCGATCACTTCCCAGCCAACAATGGCGTTGGCGCACCGGACCTGAGCCTGATGGCCAAGGCCCGTGCTGGTTTCCATGGCCCGTATGGGCTGGGAATTAACCAGTTGTTCAAAGGCATGGGTGGCGCTGAATACATCGCCTCGTTGTTGGATGGCTATACTGGTGAGGAAAAGGAAGAGGCAGGCACCATTCTCTATGAGAACAAAGCCTTCCCGGGCGGCTGGATTTCGATGGCGCCACCGATGTCGGACGATCAAGTAGAATTCGCCGATGGTCATCCGGCCACGGTTGAGGCCATGTCCGAAGACATCGCTGCTTTCCTGATGTGGACGGCCGAGCCGAAGATGATGGAGCGCAAATACTCTGGCTTCGTTGGCGTGATCTTCCTGTCGGTGCTGTCGGTGCTGCTGTATCTTGTCAACAAGCGCCTGTGGGCGCCCCACAAAGGCAAGAAACTGCACTAAGCTTGTATGCTTTGAATGAAGAAACCCCCGTGCCACAGGCCACGGGGGTTTTTTATTGAGAAGAGAAAAGGGGCCAGCCCCTTCTTGGCCTGCGGCCAATTCATCCCCGGGATATTTTTGGCCGGATGAAAAGCGGATCAGGTTGTAAGCCGAGATTCCGTCGCGCCACCAATGGTGGCGGTTACGATCTGACCTTCGAGCTGCGGCGAAGTGAAGACAACTTCAGTGAATTGTTCAGTCCGCCCCATATGAGGGTTTTCCATCAGGATGTGATGGGTTTTGCCGATCTGAGCATTAAGGTGTTTAACGACCTGCGCACCACCCGCTGCGCGTAAGCGGGCTGCGCGATCCTTGATGATGGTTCCGTTAACTTGCTGCGGTATCCGGGCGGCCGGTGTGCCTTCGCGCTTGGAATAAGGGAACACATGCAGCCAAGTTAGATCGCAGTCGGAGACCAGCTTCAGCGAATTCTCGAAATGCACCTCGGTCTCGGTCGGGAAGCCAGCAATGATGTCTGCGCCAAAGGTCATCTCGGGGCGCAGCTTGCGGGCCTCTTCGGTGAACCGGATGGCGTCGTCGCGCAGGTGGCGACGTTTCATCCGTTTCAGGATCAGGTCATCCCCGTGCTGCAGTGAAAGGTGCAGATGCGGCATCAGGCGCGATTCAGTAGCGATCGCCTGCATCAGGTTTTCGTCCACCTCGATCGAGTCGATCGAGCTGATCCGCAAACGCGGCAGATCGGGCACCAGTTTCAGGATGCGCATCACCAAATCGCCCAGCTTTGGCTGCGCCGGCAAATCCGCACCCCACGAGGTCAAATCCACGCCGGTCAGAACAACCTCATTATAACCCTTGTCCACTAGCCGTCTGATTTGATCCACCACAACGCCCGCTGGGACGCTGCGTGAATTGCCGCGTCCATAAGGGATGATGCAGAAGGTACAGCGGTGGTCACAGCCATTCTGAACTTGAACATATGCACGCGACCGCGTGCCGAACCCGTCGATCAGATGACCAGCAGTTTCGGTGACGGACATTATGTCGTCGACCTGTACAGCCTCGGTCTCACCAATGAAATCGGCGGCCATGCCCTTCCAGGTGTCTGGCTGCATCTTCTCGGTGTTGCCGATCACTGCATCGACCTCATCCATCCGGGAAAAGGTCTCGGGTTCAGTCTGCGCGGCACAACCCGTTACGATCAACCGGGCATCGGGGTTCTCCCTCCGCAGCTTTCGAATTTCCTGCCGGGCTTTGCGAACGGCCTCGGCCGTGACAGCGCAGGTGTTCACCACAACAGCGTTTTTCAGACCCGCCTGCTGAGACAGTTCCTTCATCGCCTCGGTTTCATAGGCGTTCAGGCGACAGCCCAGAGTGGTGAACTTAGGCGCGCTCATCCCAACGACCTCAGAAAATCCGGCGTCAGAGTACCTGAAAAGACGTGGCACGTCGGTCCGGTCATCCAAACGCCATCTTCACGCCAGTCGATCCAGATGGTGCCGCCGTCCAGATCAATCTGCACCTTGCGGCCAGTCAGACCGCGACGCGCGGCTGCTACGGCCGTGGCGCAAGAGGACGATCCGGATGCAAACGTAATGCCAACACCACGCTCCCACACGCGCATGCGGATGTGGTCCGGCCCGATGATCTGCGCCACTTGCACATTGGTGCGTTCGGGATACAGCGGGTGATATTCATACCGCGCGCCGAACTCCGCCAAGGGAATCGCCTCTGCGTCTTCCACAAAGAAAGTGCAATGTGGATTGCCCATGCCCGTCGCCGTCGGGCCACCCTCGATCGGTAACTCCAGCGTGTCGACCGCTTCGGCCAACGGAATTTCGTCCCACTTCAACTGCGGCTGGCCCATATTCACCGAGGTCATGCCGTCGCCAGCGTCACGCGCAATCAATGTGCCGCGTTCTGTCGTAAGGGTTAGTTCAGGCTTTTCGGTTTCTTCCATCAAAAACCGAGCGATGCAGCGCGTAGCGTTTCCACAAGCGGCCGATGTGGACCCATCAGCATTGTAGAACACAAGATGCGCATCCGACTCGCCGTTTTCGATCACGGCCAATTGGTCGAAACCCACACCAAATTGCCGCTGCCCGATTCCCTTGGCCACGGCAGGAGAAATCTCTATAGGCTGCGCGCGCGCATCGACAATGACGAAGTCATTGCCCAGCCCGTGCATCTTCATGAATGGCAATCCGGTGTCGTGTGTTTGTTGCATGGCGGGCATATAACGATGGTCAGGAAAGGAATCCACCCTACGGTGAAGAATCCTGAAAAAAGGGGTTGACCCCCCCGCGCCACCTGCCTAATTAGGCCGCCTATCGGGACGCTGGAAACAAGTTAAGTTAAGGCGAAACGAGGCGCAAAATAAGGTCTTGAACCCAGTCGGGAAAATGCCTTAGAGAGCGCCACGGATCAAAAAAGATCCAACAAAAGAGTGGGCCGTTAGCTCAGTTGGTAGAGCAACTGACTTTTAATCAGTGGGTCGCAGGTTCGAATCCTGCACGGCTCACCACTGTTTTCAAAGACTAGACTGCGATTGGCTCTGATAGCCGGAATTCAACTTAGTGCCTGTTACCTTCCGGGTTCGCTATGGAAGAGACCTGCGATAGGTTCTGAAGCTGTTCATGACGTTTCAGCGCTTGGATGATCTAATCTTAGTTTCTGTCGCCCATTCCTTATTCTCTTTGTAGTGAATTCAGGGGAACTAGCTCTGGTCATTCATTTCAGAAACACATGTCTACGGCACTCGACGCATTGCCATATCACTTGGCCCTTGCGGGCGGTGGAGCATCGATCATTTCGTCCAGTATCGATCCGGCTTCGTAACCCAGAAGATCAACTTCCATGCGTGCTGGGTCTCCAAACGCCCAAGAGCCCACATTGCGCTGCATAATCACGTAGCCCACGTGATTTGCCAGAGCGTCTGTTCCATGAGCGTTCTCAGCAAACATCACTTGTCCAGCGGCAACTTTCTCGGGCATTACCCGTTGCAGGTATAAGAGAACAACATTGACATCTTCCACGCTGGACCCACCGTGATGGACTATGTACATCTTTTCCCACTCGCCCTCATCCATATCAGCGCGCGCCTGAGACACTGCAGAGTGGAGGGCCGCAAGTTCTGCACGCGCGGTCTCACGCATGTTTTCAACCCAAATCGGTCGTGTTTCGTTGATGATCTTGGAAACCGCTTCACGTGTGAGTTTGCCTTGGCTCAGAGCGTCTTTAGTAAAGGCTTGGGCTTTCTGAAGCATTTCCTTCTGACTAGCCGATGAGTCTTCTGACAGCCCAAGACCATCAATCGCCGTTAGAAGCGTGCCAATCTCGTCAGAAATGGTCGAAAACTCACGCTTCCAGCGTTCTTCTCCGGCGGCGTCATCAGGCCAGGGCGTTACCGCGCCGATAATCCCCAAGAGAACATGAGTCGTAGACTTGAGCTGTTGATAACGCGGAGCAGTCCTTGGGTAGGTTGCCTCTCCATCTTCCGAAATCACGACAACATCGCGCGCAATTACCATGATTGGCCGGGTATCTTTTGAAAGCGTATCTTGACCTCGGTGGAATATTGAGAGCATCGCGTCATTGAAGTCGTCCACCGCTTTGTCTGCGTCACTTTGATCAGCAGCCAGATTCGCAGGCGAAAACAGAAAAGCTAATCCCATGAAAGCTGCGAAGGTGAAGCTGTTTCTCATCCGAAAGGTCTGCATAATACTGGTCCCCTGAACTAAGCTCGCATGACCATCATACAATGCTGTCGTGTTTGGCGCGAACCTTGCTTAGAGAAATCAATATCCGTCTGGTTATCTACTTAATGACCTGAACGATCCGGAGAAACACGCGAGCGCTACCAACCGACCTAAACGCCGTGTGGGCCAAGGAATGTCTAATTCGACTGTAAGTCCCAAAAGAACGAAACAAAATCTCATGTCGAAGTGACATATTGCTGAGAAGAGTGGTGCCGCTGAAGGGAGTCGAACCCCCGACCCCATCATTACGAATCTCATCGAAAATACTGCCTATCAAATCAATAAGATAGGTCGTTCACATGGCATCCTACCGAACACTCAAATCCGGAAGAATAAATGTTCAAATTCGACTAGCAGGTCGCCCCTCAATCTCAAAAACCTTCGACACCAGAATGGAGGCAGAGGTTTGGGTTGAAAGACAAACATCACAATTAAGAACAAACGGAACCAAAAGAAAGGAACACACTGTACTCAGTATCGGCCAACTATACTGCGATAAGCAACTTCGGGGTAAGGCTTCGCGCCACATGATGCTTCTTCGCTATTCTAGAATGTCCAAATTTTTCCCGCAGTCATTTCTGTCGATAACTCGGGTGGATTTGAACGAATATAAGAACAAGCGATTGGCGCAGGTAAGCGGTTCGACTGTCCGAGAAGAAATCCAATCACTTAACAAGCTGTTCCGATGGGTGGAAAGGGAGATGATTTTCGGAGATATCGTTGTTAATTCGCCAGCTCGAAATATCGCCTTGCCCCCAGCGTCCAAGCCAATTGAGAGAGTTGTAGAAAGGCATGAACTTGAACTTCTTATGTCCAACCTCAACCCACTCATGCGTGAAATTGTTGAACTTGCCTACGAAACGGCAATGCGAAGGTCAGAAATCACTAATCTAACGCCGCGACACCTTTCTCTAGAAGAAAGAGTACTTACTGTCGAAGATGGCAAAACGGGAGACCGGGTCGTGCCTTTGACAAAGAGAGCCGTAGCGCTTCTGCAAGGGGGGGTACAGCGATGTTCGACATCAGAGTCTAGGCTGTATCCTGTCGCGCCACACAGCGTCTCTACGGCCATTAGAAGGGCTCGCAAACGTGCGGGACTGGAAGATCACGTGAGAATGCATCAGCTTCGGCATACAAGAATCACTGAAGTTGCCAAACGTGGCTTCAATCAAGCCCAAATTATGTTGGTAAGTGGCCATAGAGATATTCGTAGTGTCCAGCGCTACACGCATTTAAACGTTAAAGATGTTCTCAACTTGTTAGACTAGATTTGCCGAGCTAGGGGGATTGAAAAGCCAAGTTAAAACTTTCTCGCTTGTTCCGAACAGTTCCCTTGTTCGAATATCTTTTCTGCCGGGTCATCTAGTTTCTGCTGCCCATCCTCATACGCACCTGTGACCCGATCGATGATGCTCCAAAGCAACAAGTGTTCACCCTCTATCACGGTGTTGCAGCTGAACGTAATGTATCGTTCGTCTATCTTGACCCGGTTATTTGATTTGCAAATGCTCTCTGACGCTGTTGCCGCAATCAAGACATCGCCCTCGTATTTCAAGATGTATTCAGCTGGCCAAGGGGTCGCTCCATCGAAACAGCCTCGGCCTTGAATGCAGGTTTTCTCTAATACACATATTAAACGCTTTTCCGATGCGTCTACATGTGCTGGAAACAACATCACCGCAAACCAAATCAGGCCTAAAATATTGTAGCGCAACCGGTCTTCTTTCTCTCCGAAAAAAACTGATAATGTGGGTACAGCCATATTGAATGCTTTACTGGAGACGATGAAATGTCTTTCAGTCTTAAGGCCTTCGGTTTGAAATGTCCAATTTCGACATGCTTCTAAAGTCGGCACTCAGCCCGAAGCGGACCTTCGCAACCAAGCTTTGCTAACTCCGAAATACACAACGAAACGGCCAGTTGCAGAGGTTGTATCGGCGGTGGCAACCAACCATTCATGTCGTCGACTAACCTGTTCAACGTCGCACTACAACTTCTCCGAACTGATCCCACGAGGACCTAATCTTCGAAGCGTTCATTTGGCTCGACCACATTTACTTGCTTCGGAACTTGGTCGGTGTCATTCCGGTCTGACCTCGGAAAAAGCGAGTGAAATGGGACTTGTCAGAATAGCCGAGCATCAGTCCGATCTCTGCAATTGTCATCTGGTTTTGTTTGAGGTGCTCCTTGGCGACATCGATACGCAGCCGTTTGATTTCGCGCGGTAGCGTTGTGCCTTGTTTTTGAAGCGCTTTCAGAAACCGTTCCGGTTGTATTCCCAGCATTCCAGCCACCATCTCTGGTCCCAAATCGGTTTCATCCAGTTTGTCGCGTAAGACAGATCGCAAAGCTGCCACCACGGTTACTTCTTCATCTTGTCGAAGTGATGCTATGGGCTTGGCAGAACCCTCAGAGACGTGGTGCAAAAACAACCATTCCACAGGAAAACTAATTTGCATTCCGGGATCAGTCCCAAGGCCAACCTCGATCCCTTTGTAGTCGATAGGCAGCCCATTGATGTATCTGCTTTCCCATCGCACACGGGAAGAGTCCCAGGAATCTCCGACGACGGTCTGCAATAGGCGTACATAGATTGCGGCACCAAAACCGGTCACCTGAATGGGTGGGACGGTTGGTTCCTGTTGCCTCTCGATACGATAAGTCGCTTTGTCTGCTTCAATGACAAGGCTGTGCCGCACAGAATTGGACTCCTGCGGCACGAGCTCAACAAAGCGGGTAAAAAACTCGAACAGCGTTTTTGTAGATTGCAAGGCTTGAGCGAAGGGCGGCCATCCTTGTAGGTCAAACGACTCCCCTACATTTAGTCCTAGGTATCGATCCCCTGATACTTCTGAGAAGGCATTTACCAAGCCGTAAACCAACTCGGAGTGAACGAACACGGATGGGTTAGTCAACAGTTCAGCTTTCAAGCCGACCTGATCCAATGCTGGTTGCGGATTGATCTTACGTTCGGTGAGATATTGTAGAAAGGGAGCGGCTAAAGAGAGGCGAACAAAGCCCTCGCTATGCTCTCGGGAGGTGGAGTTGAAAGGCAAGCTCATAACCCTTGTTGGATTAGCTTTAAGAAGTGGCCATTTTTGCAGTCACATTCGTACATCCTAATTCAAAAGGGGCAACCGAGCCAATGAATTCCAGACTATAGTTGGCAAAACATGAATATGAAGGGAGTACTTATGTCCGGCTTACGAATGTCTCTTTGCTCGACGGCAATTGTCGCGGCAGTTCTTTCTTTTTCGGCGACCGCGCAGGCTCAGGATCAAGAAGAACCCCAAACGCTGTTTACCAACGTGCATGTCTTCGACGGTGTGAATGAGCAACGCATTGAAAATGCCAGTGTTCTGGTCGAGGGCAATCTGATCAAGTCCGTCTCAACCGATGCCATTGATGCGCCGAGCGCGACGGTTATCGACGGCGGGGGGCGCACTCTGACACCGGGCTTTATAGAGAATCACGCGCACCTGATGCTCATGGGGCCATCGATTGCCGAGATGGAAACCAACTCGACCTGGGAGGATTTCGCCATCCACGGGACCCGGATGGCCGAAATGTACCTGATGCAGGGCTTCACGACCGTTCGCGATGCCGGGGGCGCTGGCGGCGGGCTGCGGCGTGCCATAGACGCAGGCCAGATCGTCGGCCCCCGCTTTTATCCTTCCGGCGCATTTCTCGGGACGCGCGGCGGCCATGCCGACTTCGCATCCTTCACATCTCCACCGGGCGGGGTGACCAACTTTGGCACTCTGAACATGGCCCAACAGGTCAACGGTGTTGACGAGATTTACATGTATGGTCGCAACAACCTGCGCATGGGTGCCACGCAACTGAAGTTCATGCAATCGGGTGGGGTGATTTCGGCATTCGATCCATGGCAGTTGCTCGCCGGTTCGAAGGAAGAGATCGAGGCCGCTGTTCAGGTTGCCAACGAGTACGGCACCTATGTCATGGCACATTCCTACCGCAAAGAAGCGATCATCAATGCCCTGAATGCAGGGGTCAGAACCATTGAACACGGATTTCACTTTGACTGCGAGATTTCTGCTTTGATGAAAGAAAAAGGAGCGTACATCACGACGAACATCACAGCATTTGATCCAGGCCTACTTGATGTTCCTTCCGTGAAAAACAACCCCAACAGTTTGAGGAAGGCCAAATCGGCCTCGGCGACCTTCGAAGCCTACATTCCAAGTATGAAGGAATGCCCGGCGCCGCGCGGTTTCCAAACCGATTGCGTCGGCTCGGTCGAAGCGTGCAACATCCAGATCGCCTACGAGAAACATCTGAATAACCATTTCTTCGGCCCCTATGCGTCGATGGTAACCCTAACTTCGGTAGGTGGCGAGATCGCGGCACTTAGCGGTGATTTCATGAACCCCTATCCGGAAGGCAAACTGGGTGTGATCGAAGAAGGCGCCTATGCCGACATCCTGCTGATAGACGGCAACCCCCTCGAAGACTTCTCTGTCGTTGGAACAGGCGATCAGTGGTTCGGTGCGGACCCGAGGCCGGACAGCCCGGAAACAATCCGCCTGATCATGAAGGACGGTGTGATCTACAAAAACACACTGGATTGACCAGATAAAGCAGCCGGAGAGCATTCATGCGAAATTGGTTTTGCTCCGCAGTATTCGCAGGGTTAGTTTTGTGCGGTTATGATGCTGCGGCGACGCCTGGAACCGCGTTGGACTGGGCAGATCTGCCAGATCCGTCTGCGCAGGTCTTTGATGACCCCTATCGTGAACTCAGCCCCGAACAGTTCGACGATGTTCTTTTCGTTGTGCGTATACGCGGCAGGTTGCAGCAGGAGGTTGGCAGCGCCGAAGAACGGCAGAAATGGCAATTGCTTTTAGCAGAGACCGAAGACGCCTTGGTGTCAGACGGAATTGACGTCGACTGGTTACTCGATCAGCGCGAGGTTGTGACTGAACGTCGAAGAAAGGCTGGAACGAGCGGAAACCCGCAATTCGACGGCAGAACAATCACACTCGCGGGCTTTGCCATTCCTGCTCCAAGCGATCCGGACGGCCGGCCTGTGGCGTATTTGGTGCCAGAAAGAGGGATGTGCAGCCACATGCCTCCACCTCCGCCTAACCAGATGATCCGTGTGCGGTTGAACGGGGACTGGGCGCCTAGCTATTTCCACGAACCCGTTCGGCTGACAGGCACGCTGACTATCGATCCTTCCGTTCATAATATGATGGTTGTGGATGGCCTCATGCCTATGAATGCGACTTTCCAGCTAGAGGCGGAACGTGTCGAAACTCTGGAAACCGAGGCAGACAGGTTGGAATGGAAGCAGCGTGCTGCTGATCGCATCCGCGCGGCAGGAAATCGCAAGACCGGTGGGGCACAGGCGTCAAAATGATAAGACTTCTGGTTGCCGCATTGAGCATTGCATTTGCTGGCGCAGCGTCGGCTCAGGGACTATCCGGGCCATCTTCAGTCGAAGCCGATCTTGCGCCCGGAGACGGGCTCACCGATCCGCAATATCGTTCCGATTTTCCACGCAACATCGCACCGGGTTGGTTTCAGTGGAAAGACCGACTGGCTGAGGGTGGTTTTCGGTTCAACATTGACTACCTGGCATTGGGCCAAACCACGGATGCTGATCTGGGAACCGGCGAAGCAGCCAGCGGAATTGCGCGGTTCTACGGCAGTTGGCAGGCAACTGAACGGGGGTCTCTGACATTCAAGATCGAAGACAGGCACAGTTATACTGACGTTGCTCCGCAATTTCTCGGGCTGGATGGCGGAGCCCTTTCAATCACGGGAACAGCCTTCAATGACAACGGTTTGCTTCTGACCAATTTGTTCTGGACCCAAAGGGCTGAGAATGGGTCGTGGGCGCTGCAAGTCGGCCAGATTGATGTAACGGACTTTGTGGATATCTACGGGTTGGTAAGCCCCTACAGTGGTTTTCAAAACCTGTCTTTCAATACCAACCCGACAATCAACACGCCCAACCAAGGCCTTGGTATTGCCGGTGGGGTAAAGCTGAGCGAGAACCTCTACGCCGTTGCCAGCGTATCAGACGCAAACGCCGACCCGTCCGATCCAAACTTTGATGTGTTTAGCGACGGCAATCTCTTCAAGTCGCTCGAACTTGGGTACACGTCCGGCTTTGATCGCATCTACTTCGACAATATCCATCTGACCCTCTGGCATGCGGATGCGGCTGACGATGGCAGTCGAGCAGAAGATTACGGCGCAGCGTTTTCCGCCGCATGGTTTGTTGACAATAAATGGATGCCGTTCTTCCGTGCAGGGGCCTCGAAGGGAACCGCAGCGCTTTATGAACGGTCGATTTCTGCCGGTCTCGGTTACTATGGTCGCAACACCGATTTGGCCGGTCTGGGCCTAAACTGGGCCGAAGCAAGAGGCATAGATGGCGATCAGTTCACGCTTGAAGCTTTCTACCGCTTTTCAATCTCACCCGGACTGCAGATCACGCCATCGGTACAATTCATTTCCGACCCGCTTCTAAATCCCGATCAGGACCGGATTACCCTGTTCGGTCTAAGAACCCGGATCGTTTTCTAATGCGGGGTGAAGGCAGTCACTAAGGGGTGTGCCAAAGGGCAACTAAGAGAGATCAAGCGCGTGCCGGAATTTTCAACGCCGGTCGAATGAAGTTGGGAAGCAAAGGAACAATCTATGAAGATTGCATACGGAATTCTTGCAGCCTTAGCAGTTGTGTTTTTCATCCTTGGAGGCAGCGATGCCCATGCCAAAGACAACAAGGGTAAAAAGCCGAACAAGGGGGGCAAGAACGGTGATGTCAGCATTCAGATAGAAGACAAACCCGGCAAAGGCCCAAAAGCTGTACCACCTGGACAGATCAAGCGCTACACGCGCGGTGCCAAGCTCCCATCTGACCTGGAGTTCGAGGATATTGGAGACCTTTCCAAATGGAAGCTTGGGGAGCCGGGCAAAGGAAACCGCTACATTCTGGTCGATGACGAAGTCCTCGAAGTTACGAATGACCTGTCTACCGTGGTCGATGCCGTCGGCATCGTCGGTGATCTTCTAAATTAGGCGAAAGTACGATGTTTCAGGGCAAGAACTACCTCGTTTGCCCTGACGCTGGCCGGGGCGATCATTTTGTGAACCCCGGCCCAAGTTCAAAACCCGGATCCGAGGCGCTACGATGATAAAGGCCCTTCTTGTTCTTTTTGCGCTTGCTACCTTTTCGTCAGCACGCGCCCTACTCGCTCAGGAAAACGGTGCAACTGAAGTCCCGCAAACAATACGCTTTGAGGGCTATGTATAGCCCAGTCGCGAAGCAGAACTGTCGCCTTTGGTGGACAATGTGGTCAACCGGACTTTGCAAAGTCTGCTTTCTGCGCGTAGCAGTCATTGGAATCGATTACGGCGAGCGACGGCTCACAGGTGTCTGCTCAGGATTGTTTCTGAACATTTTCATTTTCAAAAGATCGATTGCATGACCATTCGGCGGGTATGTAACCTCCCAAGTTTAAGAAAGCTCATATAAAACAGGTGCCTGATGAGTTTCCGTTGGTGTGGGGCGGAACAAAATATTCCCGCTAATCTCTGTAGAATATTGGCCGTAGCTTCGTCTGTGGCACTAGCCGTGACATTATCAGTTAAAACTCTCCCGCGAAAATACCAACTGTAGGTGACGTAGGAAAAAATGCACCCAAACTCGTTACTGAGTGCCCTAAACGGGACCTGTGCCCAACGTGTAAGGAGGAATTCTTACGTGGTCTAGTAAGGGGGATTGGGTTTTGGTTTGAGGTTTAGAACGAAGAAGAAGGATAGTGGCGGAGGTATGTTTCCAGAAATATTAGTCAATCGGTCCCCATCTGACTTCCCATTGTCTTTCCCGACTGAAGTACCCCTTGTGTGTATCCAACATGGTTCGAACTTGTGCATGCAATTCTGACCCTGAAAGAAGTATCCCTTCTTCTTTTCCTTCGTTTCCTTCCGGTCGGTCGAATACCGCTTCGTCCCTATCGATCTTAATATCTGCTTCGACCACTTCGTCGAACGCTTCAATCATAGTAGTTCTAAGTGCCTCTTCTCCTCCCCTTCGTACAATAAATGAATCGTGAATTGGTAGGACAGTAGTTGGAACTGGTTGATCGAGCATCTTTAACATAGTGAGCTCTGCTATTTGAGCGTCGATGTGTTGCGTGGCCCCCCAGACACTTGAGAAAAAATCTTTTTCGATTGGCGCGTGAAATTTCAAAACATCCCTTATTAGCTCAGAATAGTCTTTGCCTGTTCTTTCAGAGAAATGCCTTCGCCGATACTTGTCTTTCGCGGCCCGGTCGAGTTCGCTCCAATTATCGGGAAGCAAGTCGGGGTCTTCGGATGGGGCAAAGCGGTGCCATTGATTAGGATTTCGGGACGATTCATCGCTATTCAGAAGTTGGCTGAAGAGCTTCTTCACTGTCTTACGGGGAACATTTTCCCAACCGGGTATCAGATACGAATCCTTGGGCGGCACTAAGCCAACTGAAGCATAGAGAATACGTGGCTGCATGGTCGAATAGTCGAGCTCGACCGTTACCGCGCCATCGATTTGAATGTGCTTCCGTAAGCTGCTTGGAACACCTTGCCACCAACCGCCGTAGAACCTGCCTGCATTGCTGAAACTATTCATTGCAAAAATGCGGCGTATTGTTCTGTGGCTGAAATCGATAGGTTGTCTTCCAGTGAGGTCTTCGGCATCGAAGCCCTCGTCGAGTGTATTGGCGACTCGCGAGCGGTTCAGTTCAAACAGTTCATCATCTGAAATGTTGATGTTAATGAACGTTCGGGACAGGTTATCATTGATCCGTGCCAAGTTCTCAATCGCCCGTTGAAGATCGAATTGCCCAGGCTCTGGCCAAGTCACAACGGCTTTGCTGTCATCCTTTACAATAATGTTTGCGACATCGGACTTTTCAGTGATACACGTCCAGTCCAGATTGAGTTTTTGGAAAATTTGCCTCATCTTTTCAGTGGGTCTCAAACGAGAAGAGAAAGTTGAAAACCCCGCTTTAGCATTCACATTCTCAACTAGTTCCAACTCGGTTAAAAGATCAATTGCGTCTAAATAGTACGTATACGAGAGTAGGCTACAGCCTCGATAGTGATCGAAATAGCTACCCCCACGAAGGTAATTGGCTTTTCCGCGACTATAACCAATCCAAAGTTCATCGCTAACTGAAGAAACTGACAATAGGTCCATCAGTAGGCACATCACATTGGCTTGGCACTCGTCCCGCTGTGCATCGTTAAAACGCCTGTTTCTTCTTGCGTCCATCGACTCAACATAATCGCTTACCAAGGCAATAGCTTCGGCAGCGAGGCTACTAAGGCCTAATCGGTTCCTTCTCGAACTTTTCCAAGGTTCTTGGATATTCGCGTTAAGGCTCATGCCGGGCTCTTTCACTCGAGTTCATAATCCAATCAATCACGTGCCCAAGCTGGTTTGTCACAATTTTTTCTAGATAATTTTTTGCGCTGATGAGGATTAACTGCAACCCCGCACCCCCTTGTTGGGGGCGTCATTCCAAAAGAACAGAATGAAGCGGACATAAAGTATGATACGGCTATCTCAATGATAACAGTGACTTGGCCGTGTCGTTCACAAATTTTTTCATGTGAACGTCTTGTTCGCGCGTGATTTCCTTCGTTTTGCAATGCTGGTTGTTAGGTTTTCTGCGAGAAATTTTCGTCACCGCTGTGGCTCAGCTGGTAGAGCACGTCCTTGCTTTTGAGCAAGGGGCATTGCGAAGCAATGGCCATTCGCATTGATGGGGGTTGTTCACAATCGAACTGTGAAGCTAAACGAAAACTGCGGGTCTTGTTGTGAACGTTCACACTCCGTGCTACAGTTTCCACTCAAACTGCAACCCGGTAGGTAGTTGTTTTTGCTGAGAAGAGTGGTGCCGCTGATAGGACTCGAACCTACGACCCCATCATTACGAATGACGTGCTCTACCAGCTGAGCTACAGCGGCGCTCGAGACTATGTGATAGCCTCGACATATCTTCTCCTGCATCCCCAACTTTTTGTATGGTAAGTCAATCGAAAGTCGTTACACGAGGCTCGAAGGACTAGCCTAAGCTGTTGGGGCAAGCGAGGCATCGTTTAAACGGTCGGTGTAATACGCGCAAGCCTCGTTCGGCACTATCGTGGGCTCTATTTTCAATCTGCGACCAAGCCACAGATGAACATACCTGACAGATAAATCCGGAAATCAGCCTAAAATCAAAGGCGCTTTCCGATTGTGAAACTTTGATTACAGCCCGTGGTGCCAATTGACGAACAATCTATACTTCTATAATTCATGAAATATGATAATAGAGATAACGAACCAACTGTCCATACTAGGTCACCCTCAGCGTATTTCGGTGTTTCGCATGTTAATGCGACGCTTTCCCGACGCTGTTCCTGCGGGTGAGTTGGCGACAGAGTTAAGTATCAAAGCCAGCACCCTGTCGAACTATCTGAACGCGTTGCAACGCTCGGGGTTAGTGACACAGGAACGGGCGGGAACTTCTCTGCTCTATTCGGTTGATATGAAAAACGTGCAGCAGATGTTGGATTTTCTGGTCCTCGATTGCTGCCGTGGTCGCCCTGATATTTGCATGCCCTTTAAACAAGGAAATGACACCATGACGGACCGCAAATATAATGTACTCTTTCTGTGTGTGGGTAATTCAGCCCGCTCGATCTTTGCTGAATCGCTGCTACGCGAATTGGGCAGTGATCGGTTCAATGTCTATTCTGCTGGAACTCAACCATCGTCGGAACTCAACCCGTTTGCCGTGCAAGTTCTGAAGGACAAGGGACACGATACTTCGGTTTTGCGATCCAAACACATGTCAGAGTTTGCAGCCGAGGGTGCACCCGAAATGGATTTCGTTTTCACCGTCTGCAACCAGGCCGCGAACGAAGAATGCCCAGCTTGGGAAGGCCAGCCAATTAGCGGCCACTGGGGCATGTTTGACCCGGTCAAAGCGACAGGCACGGATGCCGAGAAAAGCTTGGCTTTTCAAAATACTTATGGCGCGCTGCAACGACGAATTCAGGCTTTTACGTCTTTGCCGGTCGAAAGCCTCGACCGGATCGCATTGCAATCTGCTGTCGATGATATCGGCAGAGCGTCTTTTGAGGATCAATCATGACGACTTATGCACTGAACGGCTTGGGCCGGATGGGAAAACTGGCCTTGAAGCCGCTGCTGGAAAAGGGCGCGAACATCGCCTGGATCAACGACGGGGTTGGCGATCCCGAGATGCACGCACATCTGCTGGAGTTTGACACAGTGCACGGCCGCTGGGATGCGGAGTTTTCGCATGACGCGGACAGCGTTACGGTCAACGGCACCCGCTTGCCCTTTATCGGCACCAAGGACCTGAAAGAACTGCCTTTGGATGGCGTCGACGTCGTGATTGACTGCACCGGCGTGTTCAAGACCGAGGCCAAGCTTGCGCCCTATTTCGAGGCGGGCGTGAAGAAAGTCGTCGTCTCAGCCCCTGTAAAGGACGGTCCGACCGCGAATATCGTCGTAGGGGTTAACGATGGGGTCTACTATCCGGCTGTGCATCAAATCGTGACGGCCGCGTCCTGCACAACCAATTGCCTCGCGCCGGTGGTTAAGGTCATCCACGAGCACCTCGGCATCCGCCACGGCTCGATGACCACGATCCATGACGTGACCAATACACAAACCATCGTAGACCGCCCTGCCAAGGACTTACGGCGTGCACGGTCAGCTCTGAATTCGCTGATCCCAACCACCACCGGTTCGGCAACTGCGATCACGTTGATTTACCCGGAACTCAAAGGACGGTTGAACGGTCACGCAGTTCGCGTACCCCTGCTGAATGCGTCGCTGACCGATTGCGTCTTTGAGGTCGAACGCGAAACCACCGTGGAAGAGGTCAATGCTCTCTTCAAGGCTGCGGCAGAGGGCGCGCTGAAAGGCATTCTGGGTTATGAAACCCGACCGCTTGTTTCGACCGACTACACCAACGACGAACGCTCCTCGATCGTCGACGCGCCCTCGACAATGGTGGTGAACGGAACGCAGGTAAAGATCTATGCCTGGTACGACAATGAGATGGGCTATGCGCATCGCTTGGTTGACGTGGCGCTGATGGTTGGGGCCTCGCTGTGACCCAGCGGCCCGAAGGTCTGTCGGCCTATATTGCAGTAACGGCGGCCTACTGGGCGTTTATGCTGACCGACGGGGCCTTGCGCATGTTGGTGCTGCTGCACTTTCACACGCTGGGCTTCTCGCCGGTTCAGCTGGCTTATTTGTTTGTTCTTTATGAGATCGCCGGCATGGTGACGAACCTTGCAGCGGGCTGGATCGCGGCGCGTTTCGGGTTGACCTCGACGCTGTATGCCGGACTTGGGTTACAGGTCGTGGCTCTGCTTGCGCTGACGCAACTAGACCCTAATTGGGCGATTGGCGCATCTGTTGCCTTTGTCATGCTAGTGCAGGGCGCCAGTGGGGTCGCCAAGGATCTGGCCAAGATGTCCTCGAAATCCGCGGTCAAATTGCTTGCACCGACCGAAGGCGGCGGGTTGTTCCGCTGGGTTGCCATGCTGACCGGATCGAAGAATGCGGTCAAAGGGTTGGGCTTTCTTCTGGGTGCTGCCCTGCTGGCCACTCTGGGCTTTACCTGGGCGGTACTGGTCATGGCGATTGTGCTGGCGGTGATCCTTGCCGCAGTCATCTTGTTCATGCCGCCGGGCCTGCCCAAAGGGCGCAAGGGTGCCAAGTTTTCCGAAGTCTTCTCGAAATCAGCCAATGTGAACTGGCTGTCGGCGGCGCGCGTCTTATTATTCGGCGCGCGCGATGTGTGGTTCGTGGTCGGCATCCCGATCTATTTCTACGCCGTGCTGTCGGACGGCACCGAGGATGGCAATCGCGCCGCGTTCTTCATGATCGGCACCTTCATGGCGGTCTGGATCATTTTATACGGAGCTGTTCAGGCCAGCGCGCCCAAGATTCTGCGCGCAACGGAACGCAGTGAAAGTGATCTTATCCGTGCCGCTCGCAGCTGGGCTGCGGCGTTGTTTTGCGTTCCCGCCGCGCTTACCGTGGCCGTTCTTGCATCCTCGGGACCGCAGACTTGGCTGACCATAACACTTGTGTTGGGTTTGCTCGTGTTCGGTGCAATCTTTGCGGTAAATTCTGCGCTGCATTCCTACCTGATCCTCGCCTTTACCAAGTCTGAACGTGTTACGATGGATGTGGGGTTCTACTACATGGCCAACGCTACCGGTCGACTTGTGGGCACTGTCCTGTCGGGCTTCACCTACCAGGTCGGAGGGCTGTCACTGGTTCTGGGCACAACCGCCGTGATGGTCGCACTGGCAGCGCTGACCTCGGGCAAACTGACCGATCAAACAACTGAGGCATACTCATGAGCATATTCGAGCGCTACCTGACCGTCTGGGTCGCACTGGCCATGATTGGCGGAGTCCTCATCGGCCTTGCCGCGCCCGGCTTGGTCGGTCTGATTGCTTCGGCCGAGGTCGCCAGCGTCAACTTGGTGGTGGCTTTGTTGATCTGGGCAATGGTCTACCCGATGATGGTCGGCGTCGATTTCGGTGCTGTCGCAGGGGTTGCTCGTCAGCCAAAGGGTTTGATCGTAACGCTGGTCGTCAACTGGCTTATTAAACCCTTCACCATGGCGTTGTTGGCGGTACTATTTTTCGACTACATCTTTGCGCCTTGGATTAATCCTGAAGACGCCGCGCAATACATCGCAGGCCTGATCCTTTTGGGTGCGGCCCCCTGCACTGCGATGGTGTTTGTCTGGTCCCAACTGACCAAAGGGGATGCGACCTATACGCTGGTACAAGTGTCAGTAAATGACCTGATCATGGTGGTGGCCTTTGCCCCCATTGTCGCATTCCTTCTTGGTGTCACGGATATCTCGGTTCCCTGGCAGACACTTGTACTGGCGACAGTTTTGTATGTGGTACTACCGCTGATCGCAGGGCTGATAACGCGCCGGAAACTCGGCTCGCAAACAGCCATCGATTCCTTTTCGGCCCGTGTGAAACCATGGTCAATCATGGGTTTGATTGCGACAGTCGTCATTCTTTTTGGCCTGCAAGGCCAGACCATTTTAGCCAAACCGCTTGTGATCGTACTGATCGCGGTTCCGATACTGATCCAAAGCTACGGCATCTTTGCGTTGGCCTACGGCGCGGCTTATGCGTTAAAAGTTCCACACCGCATCGCCGCCCCTTGCGCCATGATTGGCACATCGAACTTTTTCGAACTGGCCGTCGCCGTCGCAATCAGCCTTTTCGGCCTGAACTCTGGCGCAGCGCTTGCAACGGTCGTTGGTGTTCTGGTCGAAGTACCGGTGATGCTGTCGCTGGTGGCTTTTGCGAACCGCACGCGTGCCCGATTCCCTGATCCCTTGGAAACGCTCGGCGCTGACGAGTTAGGGTCACGGCCATAGCGAATGAATAACGGCTGATGCCACGGCGATGACCAAGAGTCATCGATTGTTTCATGTTGCCGCTCGACCCCACAGTTGGGTTTTCCGAACATGATCTCATTCTCGTCGCGCCGTTTGCGACAAGAAAACCTCTTCGCCAACGCGGCATCAGGCTTTGTTAGGTCTTGCGCCATCTTGATGGCTGAATTCCTAGTAACACCGAATTGCTGAGTGCCGCTGGCCTGAATTGACTTAGTAGGTCAAGTTTCAGTGCAGCGTACTGTTCCGCACAATTCGTAGTACGTCCCGTTATTCAGATACTCTTCTACCGCTATAGAATTGAGTGAATTCTATTTTCAAGGTTTCATCTTCCTGCCGTGTTTGTACGGTTGCTATGCAATCTCTTCTCGGACTCTCAACTATCAGAGGATGTCGCGGCGCGACATCACGTAAAGGAGTATCAAATTAATGGGACAGCCTGACTTAGAGAAACCTCTACGGGTGGGAATACTTTGTGGCGGGACCTCAGTCGATTACTACAGCTACAGAATAGTTGAGCATTTGGTGAACTCGGATTCTTTTGATCCTCCGGTATTGATAACGGGGTACGCGAAATCACAACCAGCAACCAAAAGAGATCAACAGTTTTGGAGTTTGGCCCAATCCGGCAAGCTTTTTAAAGCACTGAACTTGTTCATATTTAATTTACTAATCCGACTAATTGATAAGGTTGAGACTCGGAAAATTGCACGAAGAAACCCAAATTTTAGATCTCACAAAGACTTGGAAGGTTTTGAACTGCAAGCTGTTGAGTTGGACGGGAGTTGGTCCAAAGCTGGGTCTTACGTGGACTTTTCGAAAGAGGATTTACAAAAAATCCAAGCGGAAGACTTAGACGTCATACTCGGATGCGGCGATGACATTATCCGCGGGGCAATACTCGACTCTGCAAAATTTGGAGTGCTTTCATTTCACCACGGAGACAACCGCGTCAACCGTGGCGGTCCCGCTGGGTTTTGGGAAGTTTTGAATGCGACACCAAGCAGTGGATTTATCATTCAACAGCTCAACAGTGAACTTAACGGTGGAAAGGTTGTTTTTCGTGGAAACATCACGACGGAAGACTTTTGGTATGCCAATCAAGCGAAATTGCGTGAGGCGTCTCTCACGTACATGATAAAAGTTTTCGATGATCTAGCGAAACATCGTCAGCTAAAGTTCGAAAAAACCGCGTCTCTCTATCATGAACAGCTGCTAAAGTTGGATGGCCGTTCCAGCGTGCTGTTTAAATATCTGTGGAACGTTTATTCTGGATTTCTTTATCGCAGACTTCGGCGCTCAATTACTCCCAAACAATACCCCGTCTGGAGCGTGGCATTCAGCAAGTTCGATGGGCTTCACAAATCGCTATTCAGATATGTGGAAATTGAAAACCCCAGGAAAAGGTTTCTGGCCGATCCATTTGTCTTCAGTTCGGATGGAGAGAACATCTGTTTCGTTGAGGATTACTTTTTTGATGAGAAAAAGGGAAAAATCTCAGCGGTTAAGCTGAACGGGGACAATTACGAATTCTTGGGGCCAGTGTTGGATGAAGAGTTTCACTTATCCTTCCCCTTTGTTTTCAGGCACGATGGAGAGATCTATATGATCCCGGAAACGTACCAAGCTCGCCAAATCAGACTCTATAAATGCACCGATTTTCCTATGAAATGGGAATTCGAAAAAGTCCTGATCGACGATGTCAATGCGGCGGACTCTATGGTGATCCAGCATGGCTCTGAATGGTTTCTTTTCTCAAATATCTGCACCTCCGGTTTGGGCGAACACAACTCGGAACTGCATATATTCTACGCCGATAACCCACTCGAAAATAATTGGAAACCGTTGACCTGCGGAAATCCGATTATCTTTGACTCTCAGCGGGCGCGTAACGGCGGCTTTTTCGTGCACGAGGGTGAGCTCTATAGGGTTAATCAAGTTCAGGATATCAATCACTACGGACGCAGTTTCGAGCTGAACAAAGTGTTGGAGCTGAGCGTCGACTCATACGCAGAGATCAAGGTTGATTCAGTTTTCCCAAATTTCAAAAAGAACATTATCTCGACGCACCACTTCCACACAAACGGTGAATACATGGTTATCGACTTTATGAGATCGCTCGCCGAGCGGGATGCGTGGTAGCATATTGGCGACAAACGAACTGTTGAGCGTATCCGTTCTTTGTTTTGGGCGACAGTACCGTGCATAGTTGCGGATCAGCGTGTTGCCATGGCGACCCCGGCAGGATTCGAACCTGCAACCTGCCCCTTAGGAGGGGGCTGCTCTATCCAGTTGAGCCACGGGGCCGCGCAAGGCTCTCTCTACCTTGGTTTTTCGGGGTTGTCATGACCTTTGCACAACAGTTGTAAATCGCGTCCTGTTCACGCTACCATCGGGCAAAACAACAGTGCAGGTGCTCTCCGTGAACACAGAAACAAAACGCCCGCTTACCCTTCGTGATGTGTCCGAGGCTTCCGGAGTATCTGAGATGACGGTCAGCCGGGTTCTGAGAAACCGGGGCGATGTGTCTGACGCTACCCGCACCCGCGTTCTGGCAGCGGCGAAAGAGCTTGGATACGTACCCAATAAGATCGCGGGGGCGTTGGCCTCAAGCCGGGTCAATCTGGTTGCGGTGATCATTCCGTCACTGTCAAACATGGTCTTCCCAGAGGTGCTGACAGGCGTGAATCAGGTGCTGGAGGATACTGAGTTACAACCTGTTGTCGGCGTTACGGATTATTTGCCCGAGAAAGAGGAAAAGGTTCTGTACGAGATGCTCTCGTGGCGGCCTTCGGGCGTAATCATTGCGGGACTCGAGCATACTGAAGCCGCCCGAGCCATGCTGGATTCCGCTGGTATTCCGGTGGTTGAGATTATGGACACGGATGGCAAGCCGGTTGATGCCATGGTTGGGATCTCTCATCGCCGCGCTGGGCGCGAGATGGCCGAGGCGATCCTAAAGGCTGGGTATCAACATATTGGCTTCATGGGCACCAAGATGCCGCTGGATCATCGGGCACGGAAGCGGTTTGAAGGCTTTACCGAAGTTTTGGGCAAAAACGGTATCGAAATCGAAGACCGAGAGTTCTATTCTGGTGGCTCTGCTTTGGCCAAAGGGCGCGAGATGACCCAAGCCATGCTGGAGCGATCACCCGAACTGGATTTCCTTTATTATTCCAATGATATGATTGGTGCGGGTGGGCTGTTGTACCTACTGGAACAAGGGATCGACATTCCGGGTCAGATTGGGCTTGCGGGCTTCAACAATGTCGAACTGCTGCAAGGGCTGCCGCGCAAATTGGCGACGATGGACGCCTGCCGTTTGGAAATCGGGCGCAAAGCGGCAGAGATCATTGCCGCTCGGTTGGCCGACCCGAACGCCGAGGGCGATACTCGAGTGACCCTGACTCCCAAAATCAACTACGGCGACACGCTGAAGCGGCGCTAAGTCAATGGCGCTGCCAAGGCTGGATAACAAGGCAGCCCGTGCGCTGTTCATGGATCGCCACGCCTTGGCCGAGCAGCCAACGGGCGGAGCGAAGGGCGCGGATTTGCTGGACTTGATCCACCGGCTGGGTTTTGTGCAGCTTGACAGTATCAACACCGTCGCCCGCGCCCATGACATGATCCTGTATTCGCGCAGGCCGTCTTATCGCGCGAAAAATCTCAAACATCTTTATGAGCGTGAAAAAGCGCTGTTCGAGCACTGGACACACGATGCCGCCGTCATCCCGAAGGAGTTCTACCCTCATTGGCACCTGCGGTTTCAGCGCGATGCGGCGCTGTTAAAATCACGCTGGAAGAACTGGCGCCGGGATGGTTTTGAACAACAGTTCGCCACTGTCCTGCAACATATCCGCGATCATGGGCCGGTGTCGTCTTCGGATGTCGGCAAGGACGAAAAGAAGGGCTCGGGCGGCTGGTGGGACTGGCACCCGTCAAAAACTGCGCTGGAATTCCTGTGGCGGTCGGGTGCATTAACTGTGGTTGGCCGCAACGGATTTCAGAAACGATATGACCTGACAGAAAGGGTGATTGAAACTCATCTGTGCCCTGGCAACATGGCTTGCGATACCGAGGAAACGGTGGATTGGCTGTGCAACGCAGCCTTGGACCGATTGGGATTTGCCTCGTCGGGGGAGCTGGCGGCATTCTGGGATACAGTCAGCGTGAGCGAAGCCAGACAATGGGCTGATCAGGCTCTGAATAAGGGTATTTTGCAGGAAATTGAAATCACTTGCGCCGACGGTCGGGTTCGCAAACTGTTCGCCCGGCCAAGTATAACCCAGACTGATACCCTGCACCCACCAGGTCGAATCCGGGTATTAAGCCCATTTGATCCGATGCTGCGCGACCGAAATCGAGCAGAGCGTTTATTTGGGTTTCACTATCGGATCGAAGTTTTTGTCCCGGCCGCAAAGCGAACCTACGGTTACTATGTTTTTCCGCTTTTGGAAGGCGATCGGATGATCGGCCGCATCGACATGAAAGCGCGTCGAGACAGCGGTATTCTTCAGGTGAGCGCACTTTGGCCGGAACGCTCAGTACGCTGGACGGATGCACGCACCCGACGCTTACAATCAGAACTGGACCGGGTTCGCCGCTTTGCCGGTTTAGAAGACGTAGAATTTGCGAAAGACTGGCTAAAAGACCCTAAATAAGGTTGCCGGTTAGGAAACGACCAGCTGCAACCCGCCTTTTCCACCCGCAATTGTCGCTCCCGTAGATATGCCGATATGGATCAAACCTGTTTGTTGGTGGCCTTGGGATACGGTTGACTTGTACTTACGGCCAAATCCGCTTTGTTGTGAATGTTTTATGCCCTAATAGGGTGTAGAACTGTTACTGCGGACGTCGCCACCTTTCGAAGTAGACAGGCACTTCGCAATCAACCTCGCGGACCGTCTGGGCTGCAGATGCCGCATGATTGCGACCAACACTGAAAATCCAGCCCACGAAATACTCCGCGTCCTTTTCTGCAACAGAATTCAGAACGGGCCAGTTAAAGCAAACAAACTGACAGACATCGCGAAGCCCAAGCTTTGCAAACGTGATTGCAGAAGAAGGTTGAGATCAAAACCGCATTTTCGCGCTGGTTTTTCGGAATTTTTCTTGGGAGTTTCCATTAACTTAAAAAATCTGTTAACTTTGCGTTCACAATTTAAGTGACTGTCTTTGAAAATGGCCTGAACAGCTCTAAGTTGAATGGTGGCAGAACGTTTGACCAGTGGCAAATCGGGGTGCCACACGTTCTGGCCACCGCTCACACGTTCGGTGGACCCCCAAGCATCCGCCGAAATAAGAAGACGACCCGATGCGCCGGTGTGCTCCACTGGCAAATTGGGAAATACTATTCCAGGGAACTATGGCAAAAGACACGCCCCCACATGTCTTTGCGCCAGACACTCGGCCATATTTCGGGCTGGTACGTTCTCTGGATCGCGGGTCGGACCGTCGAAAATGAACCGACGCAACCGGCCTCGGGCCAGGCAAAAGATCCAGTACACGTCTGGCCGCCCCGCCAGAAACGGCACCAGTTTCTGGCGGGGTTCGATTTTAGGGCGTCACGTTTCCAAATCACGCAGCTCGTTCAACAGGTCCAACAAGGCCTCGTGGCGTTCAGGTCCAAACTGGTTTCGAAGATCTTCGGCCAGTTGAACCGTCACCTGTATATTATCTTGGATAATTTGCTTCCCCTTGTCCGAAATATCGACGATCTGCCGCCGCTTGTCGCAGGGATGCGCACGCCGCAAGATCAGACCCTTGGCTTCGAGCTTTTGAAGAATTCGGGTAAGGCTTGGCAACAGAAGACAGGCCCGGTCCGCAATATGGGTTGGCTCTTGCGGACCTTCCTCATTCAGGACACGCAATACACGCCATTGCTGTTCGGTTATACCTGCGTTTGCAAGCATCCTCCGAATGGGTCCCATGACCCGTTCTCGAGCCCGCAGCAACGCAATGGGCAATGAACGTGACGTCAATGGTACTTCATTGGTCATAAGAAATTCTTGCTGAAAACCGCAAATTTCGCAACTCAACAATCTGTTTTTCTGCGTGTTTATCAAGATTTAGCCCGTACTATGCACGTGGCAGCACGTGATAGAATCTACCCTAGGCTGTATGAAATCGAAAGATCGTTGACCTTCGGCCGCAGATGCCCATCACTATCAGCGGGGGATCACCCCATCCTGAAGCCTGTTGAGGTATCAAATGAAATGGGATGAATTCTCGGATTGGGGCAAGAAAATCGCCGAATGGACGCAAGCTTATCATCTAACCGTGGGTGAAAAGCCGGTGCGTGCGCAAACCCAGCCGGGAGAGGTGTTGAATGCCCTGCCTGTCCACCCGCCAGAAAAAGCGCAAGCGATGGAAGATATCTTTCGCGATTTCGAAGAGATCGTAATGCCGGGTATCACGCATTGGCAGCACCCTAGGTTCTTTGCCTATTTCAATTCGAACGCTTCGGCCCCTTCGGTTTTGGGAGAGTTTCTAGCCAGTGCGATCGCGCCACAATGCATGCTCTGGCAAACTTCACCCGCTGCCACCGAAATGGAAACGCGAATGATGGATTGGCTGAGACAAGCGCTGGGCCTTCCCGAGGATTTCGCGGGCGTTATACAGGATTCCGCCTCTTCCGCGACACTCGCCGCTGTCTTGACGATGCGGGAAAAGGCATTGAACTGGCAGGGCAATCGAAAGGGGTTGTTCGGGCAAAAACCGCTGCGGGTCTACTGCTCGGCCGAGGTTCATACGTCGGTAGATCGCGCCATCTGGGTCGCGGGCCTGGGGGAGGACAATTTGGTGCGGGTTCCGATCAAAGGCAATTGGCGTGGAATGGACCCAGCAGCGTTAGAAGTGGCAATACAATCTGATTTAGACTCTGATATGACGCCTACAGGGGTCATCCTGTGCGTTGGAGGGACAGGCACCGGGGCGACCGACCCCGTGGATGAATGCCTAATGATCGCACGAAAATATGGGCTTTATACCCATGTGGACGCTGCGTGGGCAGGATCGGCAATGATCTGCCCTGAATACCGCGACTACTGGCCGGGAATAGATCAAGCTGACAGTATCGTATTCAACCCGCATAAATGGCTGGGTGTGCAATTCGACTGCTGCGCGCATTTCCTGAAAAACCCGAACGATCTTGTGAAAACGCTGGCGATCAGCCCGGAATTCCTCAAGACCCACGGCAAGGACGGGATCATCGACTACTCAGAATGGTCGGTTCCACTGGGCCGCCGGTTCCGAGCGCTGAAACTGTGGTTCGTAATGCGCGCTTATGGGCTGGAGGGGTTGCGGGAAAGGCTGCGCAACCATGTGAACTGGTCCGTAGACCTGCATGACAGACTGGCTGCTGAGCCGGATTTCCAGGTCACCACTTCACCAATGTGGTCGCTTTGGACGTTTCGCTATGCACCAGCAGGACATCCAAACCTAAACGATCTGAACCTTCAATTAGTGAACGCCATTAACGATGACGGTCGAATCTACCTGACCCAAACTCGCGTCGACGGAAATTTGGTCATTCGCTTTCAGGCTGGCCAGTTCGAAACCACAGAAAATGATGTTCGTATGGCCTATGATGTCATCACGGAAATCGCCCGTTCAATTACTTGAAAGTTTAAACATGATCACGCCCAACAACACATTTAAACAGGCTCTAATCAACGGAGATCGACTGATCGGCTGCTGGAGCAGTTTCGGCGAAGCTGTTACGGCCGAGATCATGGGCACTGCCGGGTTTGATTGGTTGGTGATTGATGGCGAACATGCGCCCAACGACATCCGCTCGATCCGCGATCAGCTAATGGCGCTGGCGACAAGTCCTACACATCCGGTGGTGCGGGTGCCCGTCGGGGACACGGCATTGATCAAAATGGTGCTGGATATCGGTGCGCAGACCATTCTGGTGCCGATGGTGGAAAGCGCAGAGCAAGCCCGCGAACTGGTGCGCGCCTGTCGTTATCCGCCTGATGGTGTACGTGGGGTTGGTGCCATCGCGTCACGCGCGACATTCTATGGCAGTATTCCCGATTACGTAAAAACCGCCGATGCGCAGGTATGCCTGCTGGTTCAGGTCGAAAACCGCGCTGGAATAGCGGCATTGGACGACATTCTGCAAGTTGAAGGCGTGGATGGGGTGTTCATCGGCCCAGCGGATTTGTCCACTGACATGGGCTATCAAGGCGACAGCGCCGCACCCGAGGTGCGCGCCGTAATCACAGATGCAATCTCTCGGATCAAAGCGGCGGGAGTAGCCCCCGGAATTCTGGCCACCAATGACGAGGCGCGCCAGGCCTATATGGACATGGGTGCGCAGTTTCTGGCGGTCGGGCTCGACGTGATGCTACTGACCCAAGCCGCACGGGCATTGGCGACCAAGTGGAAAGAAAAATAACGCATCAGCCCTGCATAGCGGCGGCGGCCTGCGCGTAACCACCCGAAGCCCCGTCGACGAAATGCACATGGTCGTCGCGCATGGCCGACGGCACAAAGCAAGTCATCATTGCCTCATCCTGTGTATGCAGCCCATAGCGGACTTTGCCTTGCCCGCGTGCCTGCTCCAGCATCACCTGGATCTGTGAAAAGGTGACCGGATCGCAATCCAGCGTCATTTTCAGACCATCATCGAATTTGCGGAAGTCGGCGTTGTTGCTGACTGTATGCTTGTAGTGTTCAGGGTCAAACTGACCCAACCGCTTGCCGGTTTTGAACAACAAGGCAATCAACAGGTTTTGCCCCAGAAGTTTCATTTTCTGCACAAACAGATTTCTGCCGGCTCGCGACACGTGCGCATCAAGCGTCGTGTCAGGTGGCGGCCAGCTAATAGGTGGGCCGCTCTCCGGTACCGGGTGACCGGCGCGTTCCAGCCGCTCGGCAGCTGACAGCACCAATTGGGCCAAATCGGAAAAATCACTCTCGGTTGCTTTTGACGTAGGTTGCACCACGAAGGAAACAATCTTGCCGTGCCGTGCCCTGCTGTTGGACCATCGGCAAGACAGTCCCGTCAGATCGGGCTGCGCGCCGGAATCGGCGGGTGCAACCTCGAACTTGCCCTTTTTCATCTGCGTTTCGGCCCAGGCCAGACCGCCGCCAGAAAACATGGCGTAATCCACCCCGGCCGATGGCGCATAGCGTGCCACGCGCAAATCCTTGCCCGCCTGCCGGAGTTCGGACACGGGAACCAATGCCCCGCGTAATGCGATCGAAAACTCTTCTTCCGCCCAGCGCCGGAGATCGGCCAGAACGGCTCGGGCCGTATCTACAGAACTTGCGGGAATTGCAAATCCAGCCCCGTCACCGCCGAAAACATAGGGAAACTCTTGCCCCTTCAAGGCGTTGATCATGGCCGAGATCACCGCTGCACCGACCATGTTGACCGTTTTGTAGCGCCCTTTGGCAATTTCCCCGGTGGAGTCGACAATATCAGCCACGCCCAATGCCCAGTCATCTGGCACCGCCGCGAACCGAGTGGGTTGAGCCAATCGGGAAAACTCCCGCTGCAAGGGCAGGTTTTCATAAAATGCAGCCTGTGCGTCTTTCATCGGTACCTCGGGGCGGCGTGTTAGATTTTAGGTAGCCCGATTATGTTCTCTGTCCGGTGAAATCAGTATAGCACACGTGCTTGTGCAAGGCACCGCAACATGCCAAGCATTCCCCGCAGCTTGGGCGAGAAGGGGCATTTCATGCAGGCAGGTCTGGTGGTTCTGTGTCTGGGCTATGTTCTCAGCCAGTTTTTTCGTGCCTTTCTGGCGGTACTTAGCGTCGATCTGGGTCGCGACATCGGTGCAACTCCCGAGGATCTGGCATTTGCTTCGGGCCTTTGGTTTCTGATCTTTGCTGCCATGCAGTTGCCCGTAGGATGGGCGTTGGACCAGGTTGGGCCGCGCCTGACAGCGGCAGTACTGCTGTTGGTTGGAGGTGCCGGCGGTGCGGCGCTGTTTGCAGCAGCCAGCACACCACTACACATCGCAATTGCTATGTCGTTGATAGGGATCGGGTGCTCTCCAGTCCTCATGGCGTCCTATTATATTTTTGCGCGCGAATACCCTCCGGCGCGCTTTGCAACGCTGGCTGCTGTGATGTTGGGTGTCGGGTCAGTGGGTAATCTGGTGGCCTCTTACCCCACCGCGTTGGCAGTCGAGTTGATGGGTTGGCGCGCCACGATGGTCGGCCTGTCCGTATTTTCAGCGCTCATCGCACTTGGCATCTGGATCAATGTGAAAGACCCCAAAAAGATCGAAACAGAACAAAAAGGGTCATTTCTGGATCTACTCAAGGAACCGGCACTTTGGACGATATTGCCATTGATGCTGGTCTCTTACGCCCCGTCCGGCGCAATCCGCGGCTTGTGGGCTGGCCCGTACTTAAGTGATATTTTCGGTCTAAGCACGACCCAAATCGGACAGGCCACACTGATCATGGGCGCAGCAATGATTGCCGGGACCTTTGCTTATGGTCCCCTGGACAGGATGCTTGGCACCCGAAAATGGGTGATCTTTGGCGGCAATACTATGGCCGTAGCCAGTTTGATACTCTTGTGCCTGTGGGTCGATGATGCGGTCTGGCTCTCTGTGATTTTGATGGCTGCCATCGGGCTGCTGGGGGCCAGTTTTCCTGTCATTATGGCTCATGGCCGGGCTTTCGCTCCGCCACATCTGGTCGGGCGCGGCATCACCCTGCTCAATCTCTTTGGTGTTGGTGGCGTCGGGCTGGCGCAATTCGTTACGGGTCGCATCCACGCCGCCACAGTGGACATCAGCCCGACTGCACCCTACACAGCGATATTCGGCTTCTTTGCAGTCACGCTTGCCATTGGCTGCGCAATCTATCTATTCAGCCGTGACAACGTGAACTGACATCAAACATGGAGAGCGCTGTGCAGGACATCGAGGTGATCGCACCTAACCTGAAACACAGCCTGTCGGGGGTGACAACAACGGTCATCCGTTTGCTGCCAATTCAGAAAGAGATGATTGGCATTGTCGCCACCGGGCCCGGCCTGCCTGATGACCTGCCTCATATCCGATTGATCAAAGTTCCGTTCTTGTCAAACCGCAAACTGAGGGTCTGGCACGCGCGCCGCAATACTGAAATGCTGATGGGCCTGTTCTTGCGTCATGTCCTTCGCCGGAACTTGAAACTTCTATTCACATCTGCGGCGCAGCGGGATCATTCCGGGTTTACCAAGAGGCTGATCTCGAAAATGGATGCGTTGATCGCCACGACACCTCAGGCGGCCTCGTTCCTGCAACATCCGTCGACCGTCATCATGCATGGCGTGAACACTGAGCTGTTTCACCCCGCAGAGGACAAACAGGCACTACGCGAGAAACTGGGTTTGCCGGGCGGCACCCTGATCGGATGTTTCGGCCGTATACGTCCGCAGAAAGGCGTGGACCTATTGGTGGATGCTGCCATCGAGGTTTTGCCCAATCGTCCCGATGCCAGCATCATCTTTACGGGCCGCACCACCGCTGAATTCGAAGCTTTTCAACGCGAACAGGAACAAAAGCTGCAAAAAGCAGGTCTAGCTGACCGGGTGCATTTCTTAGGGGAACGCCCTTGGGAGGAAATAGTAGAGACATATCGGGCATTGGACCTGTTCGTCGCTCCTGCGCGCCACGAAGGCTTCGGCCTTACCCCGCTTGAAGCAATGGCCTCAGGCGTGCCTGCCATCGCTTGCCACAATGTCGGGGCGTTCAGCGCACAAATTAAGGATGGTGAGACCGGCCGCCTCGTCGAAAAAGACAACGCCGAAGCGCTGGCCACAGCGTTGACTCAAATGCTGGACGACCCAGACAATTTGGCTGAGGCAGGACGCGCTGCTCGGGCCCATGTCGAACAAAATTTTCGAATCGAAGGCGAAGCGGAAGCCATCGTAAAAGTCTATCGGTCATTGCTGAACAGTGCCTAGGACGCACTGATAAGTATCAATTCGCCGTTAATCGTAGAAATTGGCATCGAAAGCCCTTTTTTCTTTGCTGCAACGCGGCTATGAACGCGCGTCCTTAACTTTGGAGACATGAAATGGGCTATCGCGTCGTAGTCGTCGGCGCCACGGGTAACGTGGGCCGCGAAATGCTGAACATCCTGGCAGAACGCCAGTTCCCCGTTGATGAACTTGCTGCTCTGGCAAGCCGTCGTTCGCTGGGTACTGAGGTGACATTTGGCGACAAGACGCTCACGACCAAGGACTTGGACACATTCGATTTCACTGGCTGGGACATGGCGCTGTTTGCCGTGGGTTCCGAAGCAACCAAAGTCTACGCCCCCAAGGCGGCGGCCGCTGGCTGTGTCGTGATCGATAACTCGTCGCTCTATCGCTATGACCCGGAGATTCCGCTGATCGTGCCGGAATGTAACCCCGAGGCGATTCACGATTACAAGAACAAGAATATCATCGCCAACCCCAACTGCTCGACCGCGCAGATGGTTGTCGCCTTGAAGCCGCTGCACGACCGCGCCAAGATCAAGCGGGTGGTTGTGTCGACCTATCAGTCGGTCTCGGGCGCGGGTAAGGAAGGCATGGATGAACTTTGGGATCAGACCAAAGCCATCTACAACCCCACAACCGAGGTTGAACCGAAGAAGTTCCAGAAGCAGATCGCTTTCAACGTCATTCCGCAGATCGACGTCTTCATGGAAGACGGCTCGACCAAGGAAGAGTGGAAGATGGTTGTCGAAACCAAAAAGATCGTCGATCCGTCGATCAAGGTCACAGCCACTTGCGTTCGCGTTCCCGTGTTTGTCGGCCACTCTGAGGCGGTGAACATCGAATTCGAGGATTTCCTGGACGAAGACGAAGCCCGCGACATCCTGCGCGAAGCACCGGGCATCATGGTGATCGACAAGCGTGAAGACGGCGGCTACGTCTCGCCGATCGAAAGCGCGGGCGACTTCGCCACGTTCATCAGCCGCATCCGCCAGGACTCGACGATTGAGAACGGCATCAACCTGTGGTGTGTCTCGGACAACCTGCGCAAGGGTGCGGCCCTGAACGCAGTCCAAATCGCCGAACTGCTGGGCCGCGAAGTTCTGAAAAAGGGCTGAAGGTTCTACGCGCCAACATTGCCAACCCCGTCGAGCATTCGGCGGGGTTTTTCATTTAGTACAGCACAGCAGAGCCTTCGAACCTGTTTTACTTTTTAAATGACGGATCGGGCGTTCCGACATAGCAATTCATTATCCAAGGATAAGAGGTCGTAACGTAGTATCCATATTGGCCGTCAACTGACATGCCATTGCATTCGTCCAGATCGCCATTCCCCTTAAACTCATAGTCTTCGATATAGGTGCCATCTGGCATGCCACCCGGCCCCTCGGGCGGCGCAGGGCGTTCTTCGGTTTTAAGTTCATAACCCGAAACCGCAGCCCGAATGTTGCCATCCGCATCCTGAAAAATCGTGCCGAAGATTGGAAATCCGTCTGCAGCGAATCCGATTACGGGTGAAGGCACATTGAACTGGCGATCATTGAACAGAGCGTTTGGATTGGCATGATAGTGATACCGTCCGTCCGGTTGTGTATGAGCATTGTGCAAATCCACGCCAAAATACTTGTCGTAGGATGGTGGGTCGATCAGCCAAGGATCGCGGGTAGTACAACCCGCCAATACATTGCCATTCTTATCTGCTCTGGGACCATCAGGGCGGTAACACCCTGCTGAAAGCAAATCGACAGGAGCACCGTTCAACAAAATGGCGTTGTACGCTTGTTGTCCCAATTGTGTGGGCTGAGCTGCTTTTTCAGGGTTTCGCGCGATCTTAAATTCGCTCAGCAGGGGTTGGAAGTCATTTGCAAATCGCGCCGTCGCACCGTTGAAATCGTGGTTCGGCGTGCCGTTTGACGCAATGGTGCAGGTTTCGTCATCTGCGTCGATCTTGACCTGAGCACTGTACGATTTGCCCTTCTGAATGTCCTCTACATCCGCGGTGTAACTGCCAACGTAATCCGCGCAGTCACCCGATCTGTTGGTCAAGATGGCGTTCTTGATATCTGTGCCTTCACTCTCCTGAGCGAGCACCGGACCAGCAAACACCGCAATCGAAATGCATAAAATCAACCTGTCCACGCTTTTGGCCTCCTCGTGGATTTCTAGGATGTGTGAATCCACTTGGACGATAACAGGTTTATGGTGACCTAAAAGCACCTTACAGCAGAATTTTTACCGGTGCTTCTGCCATGTGTAGCGCGGGAGTTTTCCCCCGCGCTAATGGGTTCACAGCGCCTGCCCATCACCATCGAAGAACTGCAACTTTTCGGGTGCGAAATGCAAACCGATCTTGGTGCCGGGCTTCAATTCAGTATCACCACCAAGACGGACAGTGACCTTTTCCTCGGTGCCGCAATCGACGATCACGAACATGTCGGCGCCAAGGTATTCGACCACCTCGACCATGCCGTCGCTGTGACCCGCGCCAGGCTCCACTACACTGATGTGTTCCGGGCGGATGCCGAGCATCGTGGCCGCGCCAGCGCGGTCAAACGGGCCGCTGCCGCCGTTCTCCAATTGGAATTGGTCTCCGGATACGGTGCAAGGAATGACGTTCATCTTCGGGCTTCCGATGAACTGCGCCACGAACAGGTTGGCAGGGCGTTCATACAGTTCGCGCGGAGTGCCGACCTGCGCGATCTTTCCGAACTCCAACACCACGATGCGGTCGGCCAACGTCATCGCCTCGACCTGATCGTGAGTCACGTAGATCATGGTGCGGTTGAGACTTTGGTGAAGCTTCGCGATCTCGTACCGCATCTCGACCCGCAGGGCGGCGTCGAGGTTCGACAGAGGTTCGTCGAACAGGAATGCCGTTGGATCACGCACGATTGATCGGCCAATGGCCACACGCTGACGCTGCCCACCGGACAAGTCCTTGGGACGACGTTCAAGATAAGGCTCAAGCTTCAGCACGTCAGCCGCACGACCGACACGCTCGGCGATCTCAGCTTTAGGCACCCCAGCAACCTTAAGCGAAAAACCCATATTCTCGGCCACGGTCAAGTGGGGATAAAGCGCGTAGGACTGGAACACCATGGTTAGTCCGCGCTTGGACGGTGGGTGATCGGTAACGTCATTCGCGTTGATCAAAAGCAACCCGCGCGAGATATCCTCGAGCCCGCCGATCATCCGCAGAAGGGTCGACTTGCCACAGCCCGAGGGGCCGACGAAGACGACGAACTCACCTTCTTCGATCTGCAGGTCGATACCTTTGATCACCTGCACTTCGCCGAACCATTTTTCGACGGCTTTAAGTTCGATGCTGCCCATCAGTTCCTCCCTGCCCAATGCAACCAAGCGGCGGCTGTCCATGTAAATGTGTCCCCGCCGGCTGGGCTGCCGGTAATCGGGTCGTGATATTCCGCGAAGCCATGGCCCGCGATCAGGCGGGCGGTTTTCAGCCGCAGTGTTTCGGCTTGGTCGCCGTGGCCCATCTCGGCCAGTCCAAAGCCAATAAGCATGTTCATGAAAGCCCAGGTTGGTCCGCGCCAATAGCGACGCGCGTCAAACTTGGGTGAGTTTGGATCATAGCTGGGGATCGGGTGCGGAACCGTGGTCAGAACCGTTTTCAAGCGGTCCATCATTTGATCCGACTCTATACCCGCATACCAGCACAAGTAAGCGGCATTCGAAATACTTTCAGACCATTCCCCAGTCAGGGCATCACGAGAGTCGAACGAACCCAGTTCGGCGTGCCACAGCGACAGCGCGCCCACCTCGAGCCGATCAATATCCGCGGTCAATCCCTCGGCCTCAAGTCCCAGGTCTTGGCTGATCGCCAGCAAATCACGAGCGGCACGCAGGGTGGTAAAGGTCAGCGTCGGATCTGCGACGCGGAAAGGGCTTAGGGTTAGCAGTTTTTGCTGATCCCAGCCTGCCTCGCAGCCGATCTGCACCAGTTTTATGTAACGGTCGTAGTCATATTTGGTGGGCCGGTCGGCGCTGTTGACGTGGCTGATGTCGCGTCGCTGATACTCACCCACGTCCGAGGCATCGATACCGGCCATGGCTTTGTCCCAGTCCGGAGCGTTGTCACGTCCAGTTTCCCAAGGATGCGTTGTACAGACGGCGCCATGCTCGTCCAAACGCCATTTCATGATCCAGCGGTGCCAGGCCAGCATGCCAGGAAACAGTGCCCGCAGGCGGGCATCACCTACCTTTTTGTCCTGTTCCCAAACCCGCCGTGCCATCGACGCGGCCACGGGCGGCTGAATCACCCCTGACGAAGGGATCGGCCCGATGCCACCCCAGACGTCTGGTCCGGGGAAATAACCGGGATCGAGCTGATGGAACAGGATATGCGGCACCATGCCGTCCTCCCACTGGCCCGAGAACAGGGTCTCAAGTTCAACCCAGGCGCGGTCGATGTCGAACTCGGCAAAACCTAGCGCGGCAATCGCGCTGTCCCAGTTCCACTGATAGGGATAAAGGCCGCTGGTCGGGACCGTGTAGCCACCCCGATCGTTGGCAATCAGGATGTTGCGTGCCGACTCAGTCGGCGGAGTGAAGTGGTTCATGTCTGTCATCCTTTGACCGAGCCTGCTGTCAGGCCTTTGGTCATGAAACGTTCAAGCCCAAGGAACAGGGCCATGATCGGAACGGTGGCAATCACCGCCCCGGCCATCAGGTGTTGGCGGGGAATTTCCGAGGAGTTCAGCATTGTGACGCCTCGGGTCAGGGTAAATTTCGACGGGTCGTCCAGCAGCATGAAGGCCAGCAGGAATTCATTCCAAGCGATCATGAAGACATAGAGAGAAACCGACGCCAGAGCAGGCAAGCTGAGCGGCAGGGTGATTTTCCAGATCACCGACAGACGTGACAACCCGTCCATCAGCCCAGCTTCTTCAACCTCAGTCGGCAGGCCGCGGAAGTAACCTTGCAGCATGTACAGCGCAACCGGGATCGTCGTGACCGGGTAGATCATTACGATGCCAAGGATCGAGTTGCGTAAGCCGGTCAGTGAAAACGCGATATAGATCGGCAGCGCAAGAACGATCATCGGCACCATGTAGATCAGCAGGATCGAACGTGAGAATGCCTTTTGCCCTTTGAACCGGAACCGCGCGACCGCATAGGCCCCCGGTACGCTGAAGGCCAGCGTTATGAAAACAGTCAGGCACGAAACATAGAAGGACGTCCACAGATATGTGCCGAAGTTGAAGTCGCGGAACAGCTCGGTATAGCTGCGGAGCAGCGCCCAGCCTTGGCTCAGGTCAACCGAGAAATCCAGCGGGTTTTGCAAGAGTGCCTGTTGCGACTTCAGGCTGGTCATCACCATGACGTAGAAGGGGATGATGACGATGGCCGTAAAGAAGATATAGCCAAAGCCGGTGCAGAAACGGATCACCGCATCCTCGAATTCGTGACGGGTGAGTTCGTCAAACGGCAGCTCTTTCAGGATTTCCGCCATAGATAGGTGCATGACGACTGCAATCGCAAGCACAGTGACCACAAGCGCCAGCAGCGTGGTATCCGATCCGATCAGAACTGGGCCGAAGCCGGTCAGGCAGACCAGACCCAACAGAGCCGATACGCCCAGACGCGCAGGTGCATTGCGAACCGGAAACCGGACATAGACCAGACCTGCAATTGCACCCCAGATCAGGCTTAGCAGAACCTGCGGTCGGAATGCCGCGCCAGTTGCGAAAGACATTGTGATCGCGATGGTCGTGGCAATGACCACCAACCACAGCGCGCCCAGAACCGGGCCAGTGAAATACCCTTTACGCATCACAGACCCTCCTCACGGCTGATGAATTTGAAGAAGACAAAGCTGAAGGCAATCAGGCACATCAGGATCACAACAGCTACCGCTGCACCTGCCCCGATGTTCGAGACAGCAAAGGCCTGTTCATAGACGTTCACAGTCAGCGTGCGGGTGCCCGCATTACCGCCAGTCAGCAGGAAGATGTCGTCGAACTTGTTGAACGTCCAGATGAAGCGCAACAGGAACAGCACCGACAGGATGCCCAGCAATTGCGGAATGCTCAGCAGCCAGAACTTCTGGAAAGGCGAGGCCCCATCCATATCGGCCGCTTCATACATGCTGGAGTCGATGGACTGCATCCGCGCCAGAATGAACAGGAAGGAAAGCGGGAAATAGCGCCAGATTTCGAACACTGTGACCATAACCAGTGCGAGAGGGCGTTCGCCGAAAAAGTTGATCGGCTCACTGCTCAACCCCATCTGCACCAGCAGCGCATTGGCAGAGCCCGAGAAGGGATCAAACAGCGTCACCCATGTAAAGGCCACAGCGATAACCGGTGCCACATAGGGGAACAAGTAGAGGCCGCGAATGAATCCTTGGCCTCTGAAGCTTTTGTTCAGCAGCAGGGCAGCAAACAGCCCCATAACCAACGCGCCGATGGTGCCGAATACTGTGTAGAACAGGGTTACCCCAAGCACGCCCCAGAACTCGTCCCCGTCAAAGACACGGGCGAAGTTTTCGAAACTGAACTCGAAATTGGTCAGAACACTTGGACCGCTACCCGTGACATCAGGTTCAGACCCTTCAACCAGATCTTCGAACGCGTCGGCGTCACCATCGACCGTAACCGGGATGCGGATCCGCTCGCGCTGACCACCTTCCAATGTCCCGAAATCACAAAACAGCTCTTGCCCGTCCAGAACGCAGGGGGCGACAATTTCACCTGTGGGCGTCACACCGTCGGGCAAAGCGTCACGAAAGGTCACACCTGTGACGGCGGTTTCCTGACTTGAGTTGCGCAATCGGTATTCGATCTGCAGATCGTCACCCGATCCACGCAGGCTTTCACGGACAACAGGCGCAGGTGGGCGCAGGTCAGATAGTGTGAAGGGTTTGAAACTGATCCAGATGATTGCCAATAGGGGCAGGATCACAACCAGTGACACACTGATGATGGTCGGAGCCAGCAGCGTCCAGGCCAGACGCGCCTCGCGTTTGGCTAACGCCCCGGTTCCGCTCGGTGGGGTGGCCGAAGTCATGTTGTACCTCAAAGGGTTGGGAGCAGCGGCATAAACACCGCTGCAGATACCAGTCGGTGGTGCTGTTACTCGACTTTGGCGAGTTCTTCGTTCATCGCTGCGACCGCTGCAGCAGCGTCAACCTCACCGTCGATATACTCACGAACAATTCGGTTGATTGCCTGACTGTTGATCATTTTCGAGGCCAGTGCCAACTGACCCTCAGCCACGCCCCAACGCTGCGCCACGTCCAGGCCGCCAACAATCTCGTCGATCATCGCCTGTTCATACAGCTCACCCAGAGGCGCTTTGCGGTCTACACCCACGGGCAATTCGGCCCAGGCTTCCGAGAAGGCAGTTGGGTTGTCAGCATTTCCGCGACGAACCGGGAACTTGCCTTCGGGCGCAATCGCCAGCGTCTGGGTATAACCCTGATCCATGGCGTACTTCACGAATTCCATCGCAGCATCCGTATCCGCGTCGTTGGTGATGCCAAAGTAACGAACGTCACCCCAAGCAGCACCATCGGGGTTCGACGGACCGGACAGCTTGGTCACAATGCCGGTTTTACCCGCTAGATCGCGCGAAGTCGGATCATCGTTGATGGTCGGCGGCGCGCTGTCGCGCAGACCGGCCAGTTCGTCCAGAATAAAGGGTGACCAGATGATCATCGCGGCCTTGCCGTCAAAGTACAGCTCGCGCGATTGCTTCCAGAACAGCTCACCCGGAGGTGACGCCTTGGAAATCGCTTTGTAGAAATCCAGAACCTCGGTGGTCTTGGCTTCGTCCAGCGGCTGAAAACCGTCCGGACCGACGGGAGACACACCATTGGCAAGGAAGACATGTTCCAGCACTTGGCTCATGAAGTTTTCATCGACCTTGGTTGCCGAAACAAAACCATACATCTCGGGCGGGTTGTGCAGTGCTTCCAGCGCAGCTTGAATATTGGCAAAACTGTTAGGCGCTTCCAAACCGGCTTCGTCAAACAGGTCTTTGCGGTAAACCACCATCTGGGTCCAGCCATCAACGGGCACCGAGGCGGTTTCGTCGTTGAATGCAGCCATTGCCAGTGCGCCGGGCGCGAAGGTGTCAGCACCCAGTTCTTCGATCACTTCGGTCGCGGCTTCAGTGTCCAGAATACCGGCCTCGGCCCAGGGCAGCGCATATTGCAGCGTGTGATAGACCACATCCGGCAGATCACCGGCGGCAAAAGCGGCGGTGGCGCGTGTGCCCAGATCGCTTTCAGTAACCGGGATCACTTCGACCGTGGTGCCAGTTTCAGCCTTGAACTGGTCCGCCATCTCTTGCTGCATGGCAAGGCGCTCGGGCTGTTCCTCAGTGGTCCAGAAGCGGATCGTGTCGGCCTGCACCGATAGCGCCGTCAGCGCCAGTGCAAGGGACGAGCCAAGCATCAGCTTCGCGGCTTTGGGTGTAAGTTTCATCGGTTTCCTCCCCGGTTGTGTTCACGTTGGTTGTGTTAGCTTCTGCGCCAGCTCCGCAGACGTCAGACTTGGTGGGCCGTCCGATCCACCTTCGATCAGAGTGGCATCAGCCAGTTCTCGCAGGCTTGCCGGATCTTCGCCGCGGATTTGCCGAATCAACAGTGTGGCCAGCCGTTCACCGGCCATGCGGGAATCGACCGAAAAAGTTGTCAGTGCCGGGCGTGCATGGCGGCTTTCGGGCACACCATCATAGGCAATGACTGACACGTCACTTCCGATCTCAAGGCCCAGGTCATCAGCAACGGAATAAAAGCCCAACGCCGCAAGGTCGGTGGCAAAGACGATTGCGGTTGGCGGTTTATCCAGCGCCATCAGAGCACGAGCCTGCGCAGCACCTTCACCGCGGGTGCGTGCACTGTCACGGATCAGATCGGGATCAAGTGGCAGGTTTTTATCACGCAGTCCCTCGATATATCCGTCCCGACGCAGATGGCTGTAATTGAACTTTGGATCGCTGCCCACATAGCCGATGCGGGTATGCCCAAACTCTGCAAGCCGGTGAACAGCCTTGCGCATTGCCGTTTCCCCGGTGATGTCGAACCACGAGGTCTCCTCCCACGGATTCGTCTGGCCGTAACCGGTACGACCGTAGAGGATGTGCGGCACATCGCGGCTGCGCAACAGGCGGGCCCGCGGGTCTTTCACCATTGTACGCTGCAGGATGAACCCATCGGCTTTGTGCTCTTCAAACAGACGATTGAGCACTTCCAGGGAATTCCGCTCAGAAGTAGCTGTCGCAATCGTCATGGTCCAACCGAATCTGCTGGCGGCATCGCAGGCACCGCCCAGAAACTCGTGAAGGAAAGCGTAGTGCTGATCCGGCTCTTCGTTGTTCAGCACCATCGCAATCGCGCGCACTTGACCGGTGCGTATGGCTTGCGCGTGGCTCAGCGGGCGGTACCCCAACTTTCGGGCAGCGGTCTCGACGCGCGACCGAGTGACTTCGGATATATCCGTATAACCGTTCAGCGCTCGCGAAACCGTGCTTTTGGACAAGCCCAGATGTGCAGCCAGATCATCCAGCTTGACGCGCCCCGAAACCGATGGGCGGTTCGCAGAAACGCGCTTTGGATATGAAAGATTCGTGTCCATCTTTTTTTATTTGTTGGTTCCGAAACCGGTTTCGGCAACGAAAAAGTTAAAAAAGTTGCACTTTGATCAATTTTTGACGGTTTTTCTGGGTAAACAAACACGTGGTCAGGGGATATTGCGCAGGCGCAAATAGTTAAGCCACGAAACAACAATCTGTTTCGATCAGCACTGAAGTTCGGACGTGCTTCGCTATCTGACAGAAGACCCATCAGTTTCAGTCCAATGTCGGACTAGGAGACTACACCAAATAAAAAAGCGCCGAATCAGAGAACTGATCCAGCGCCCAATAACAAAAAAAGTATTAGTGCTTCAGACGACCACGAATTTCTTTTCTTGCGGGTCATAACATTCCAGCCCGCCTTCGCCGATATCGGTCCACAAGCCATGCAGACTGAGTGAGCCGTCCTGAACCAGCGAGGACACGAATGGGAAGGTCATGAGGTTCTCTAACGAGGCTACAACCGCCTGACGTTCGAACTGTCGCGCCTGATCCGTTGGGTCTTCAACGTCGGCAACCAGGTCGAACTTTGGCTTCAAGATATCCATCCAGCGGCCAACAAAACTTTCCTTGGCTTCGAGTTGCGGAGCCTGCCCTTTGCACATGTCAATGCAGCCCTGAACACCGCCACATTGCGAATGTCCCAAAACGATCAGATGCGCCACTTTAAGCGCCGTCACCGCGTATTCGATGGCCGCGCTCGTACCGTGGTGGTCGCCATCGGGTGCGTAGGGGGGGACAAGGTTGGCGATATTGCGGTGAATAAAAAATTCACCCTGATCGGCACCAAAGATTGAGGTAACGTGAACCCGGCTGTCACAGCAGGAAATCACCATCGCGCGCGGTCGCTGCCCCTCGTTGGCCAAGCGGCGATACCACACTTGGTTTTCCGAGTACGTGGTGGCCTTCCAGCCGTGGTACCGTTTGACCAAGTAGGACGGCAGGGGTTTGGCATGGTCCATTCAGTTGTCCCTCGATTATTCATTGCTGGCTGCTCTAGCTCGAATTCATAGAAAATTCGAGCAATAATCCTGCGCGAGCGCAAGGTTTTGCAAAGGAATTCACCTGCAAGGTCGATCTATGCCGTGGGGGCATAAAGAATTGGGGTGAATGTGGTGGATGAAATACTCACGCTTAAACACAAAGAAACCGTCCGTCTGAATCCGGAGCAGTTGAACGGGCTGTATCGGCAACTGGGTGACAAAAACGCATTGGATGTACTTTGTCGCACGGTCGAGGAGCTGGCCGTGCGATTGTCGAATTGCGAACGCTACTGGAGGCAAAGAGACTGGGCTGGGCTTCACAAATGCGCCCGCTCACTGGTGGCGATCGCGGATCAGATCGGCATGACCGCGTTGGCCCGCGTCGCCGGGGATGTGGCGCAGTCAGTCGATGCCGGAGATGCGGTGGCAACTGGCGCCACTTTGTCACGTTTGATCCGGGTGGGCGAAAAATCACTAACGGTAATCTGGGATCAGCAGGACCTTTCAGTCTGACGGGGCTTGCGGACGGGCCGTGGGCGGCTAGGCTGGGCGCGAAATCGAACCAGCCGAGATGCCCATGACCCTGTCTTTCGCTTCACCTGCCGATCCGCACATACCACTCCATGTTATCGCGCAATCTGATTTGGACAGCTGGTTGGACAGCCAGCCAGAGATCGTGGTGAACTGGGTTCGCGCCAACGGTTTCACCGGAGCAATGGGTCAAGTTACGCTGATCCCAGGTGCAGATGGCGCGCCAGAGTTTGCGGTGGCGGGTTACGGCACCGCATCAGGCCGCGCGAGAAAGAGGTTTCCCCTTGCCGCTGCCGCCGAGGCGCTGCCCGAAGGTGTCTATCGCGTCGCATCTGGTTTACCTGACGATGCTTTGGAAAAGGAATGCCTTGGCTGGTTGTTAACCGGCTACGCATTCAACCGATACGCATCACAGTCCCCCGCCAAAGCACGTCTGATAGCCCCCAAAGGCGTCGATGCAAATCGGATCGAAATTCTGGCTCAGGCCGAGGCGCTGACCCGCGATCTGGTTAACACACCAACCGCGGATATGGGCCCTGACCAGTTGCAAGCCTCTGCCGAGGAATTGGCACAGAGGTTTGGTGCGTCTTTCGACGTGATCACGGGGGAAGCCCTGCTGGAACAGAATTTTCCGATGATCCACGCCGTTGGCCGCGCCGCCGAGCAGGAGCCGCGCTTGATCGAGATGAACTGGGGCAAGTCCGGCCCCAAACTCACGCTAGTTGGCAAAGGTGTATGTTTCGATACCGGTGGCCTCAACCTGAAACCAGGGAATTCCATGGCGCTGATGAAAAAGGACATGGGCGGCTCAGCCAATGTGCTGGGTCTGGCGCAGATGATAATGGCGCTGAAGCTGCCGCTGCAACTGCGTGTTCTGATCCCGGCAGTTGAGAATTCAGTAGCAGGAAACGCATTTCGCCCCGGCGATATCCTGACATCGCGAAAGGGTCTTACGGTCGAGATTAACAACACCGACGCCGAAGGACGGCTCGTTTTGGCTGATGCGCTAACTCTGGCGGACGAGGGCAATCCGGATCTGGTGATCTCGATGGCGACACTGACCGGTGCGGCTCGGGTGGCCGTGGGGCCCGATCTGGCACCGTTCTACACCGATGATGACAGTATTGCTGCGGCACTGGCCCGCGCGGGGCATCAGGCCGCCGATCCGGTTTGGCGCATGCCGTTCCACGAACCCTATGAGACGATGATCGAACCGGGCATAGCCGATTTGGACAATGCGCCTTCGGGCGGGTTTGCTGGCTCAATAACAGCCGCGTTGTTTCTGCGCAGGTTTGCGGGCGAAAGCCCATACATGCACTTTGACATCTATTCCTGGCAGCCCAGCAAAGCACCGGGCCGAAGCAAAGGTGGCCTTGGCCAAGGCCCCCGCGCCCTGCTGACTGCCCTGCCCGAGATATTGAACCTATGACTCAACAGCGCATCGTTAACCCCGTGGTCGACCTGTTGCGCCACCCCGACGGCCCTCGGGACCGGCAGCTATTATTCGGAGACACGGTCACTGTTAATGAGACACAGAACAATTGGAGCCGCGTGACAGCTGACAAAGATGGCTACATGGGCTGGGTAACTTCGGACCAACTTGTTGCGCCCGTGCCGGATACACACTGGATAACCGCCCCCGCAACACACGCCTATGCTCAACCAGATATGAAAAGCCCTGATCAGGTGTCGCTGAGTTTTGGCAGCAAGGTACAAGTTCTGTCGGAACAAGGCAGGTTCCTGGAAACGGAATTGGGCTTTATTCCCGCCGTGCACGCCAAGCTCACAGCGACACGGCTGACCGATCCAGTTTCAGTGGCTGAGTTGTTTCTGGGAACACCCTATTTGTGGGGTGGCAACAGCCGCTTTGGTTTGGATTGTTCCGGATTGGTACAGGCCGGTTTGCTGGCGTGTGGTATTCCTTGCCCCGGAGATAGCAGCGACCAAGAGCGGGAATTGGGCGAAGCCTTACCAGCAGGAACCGAACCCAAACGCGGTGATCTTTTGTTCTGGAAAGGTCACGTCGCTTGGGTCTATGGCGACAACATGTTACTACACGCCAATGCCTATCACATGGATGTGACCTTTGAGCCGATGGATCAAGCTATCACGCGTATTCTGAATCAGGGCGACGGCCCAGTTACGTCCCATAAACGGCTCTAATCAAGGTCAACTGATCGGATCAGCTTGCGTTCAAGTACGCGCAAAACCGTACGCAAATCATGGCCGCGTTTCAGGATACGGCCATCCATGCCCACCACCGAATACATCCCTTGCTTTTGCCTTAGGCGTGGATGTTTTTCGACCCGATAAATCGGATGTTCAGCTGTGCGCCGAAAGATGGAAAACACTGCGATGTCCCGAAGGTTGGAAATACCGTAATCGCGCCATTCTCCGGCGGCGACCATCCGGCCATAGACGGACAGGATATGGGACATCTCGTGCCGGTTAAACGCGACGGGCATCTGTGCCGAGTTTGCAGAGAACCGGCTGGGAGGCTGCATGTTCATACCCTCAGCCTTGCCGGAAAACGCGTTTGAATCAAGCCCGAGCAAGCAAGCTGGCGGTATTTTTGGCCAGCTGTGTCCTAGCGTCGCCCGACCTGCCGGCAGATCAGGATCACTGGCAACAGCCCCACCGCCAGTATGACCAAAGACGGCACAGCGGCACCCTCCAACCGCTCATCCGAGGCTAGGCGATAGGCCTGAACTGCCAGCGTATCAAAGTTGAACGGTCGCATGATAAGGGTCGCGGGCAGTTCTTTCATTACGTCGACAAACACGATCAACAGCGCCGTCAGCAGTGACGGTGTCAGGATCGGCAAGTGAATCCGCCGCAAGGTGCCCAACGGCGTCTGACCCAAAGATCGCGCGGCTGCATCCATGTTCACGTGCACTGTGCTTTGTCCGCCTTCATAAGCGCTAAGGGCAGCGGCCAGAAAGCGCACCATATAAGCGGCAACCAACAACCAGATCGAGCCCGTAACCAATAATCCGGTTGATATATCGAAGGTTTGCCGCATCCACGAATCCAATGCGTTGTCGAAACTGGCGAAGGGCACCATCAAACCCACGGCGATCACTCCGCCGGGCACCGCGTAGCCCAATCTTGCGATATACCCCGTTGCCAGCGACTGGCGGCCGGGGCGCAGCCGTTGAAAAAAGCCAACGCAAATCGCTGCAAATACGGTGATCACGGCTGCCGTTCCGGCCAGCGTCAAGGAATTTTGGATGAAACCAATATATCGTCGCGACAACAGGTCCTGCTCTGATCCCAAGCCCATTTGCACCAGGACGAACACCGGCAACAAAAAGCCCAACAGCACCGGAACAGAACAAAGAATGAAAGCCCAAACCGCAAGCCAGCCCTTCAGGGGTGTTGCGGGCAAAGCAGCGTGGCTTTTGCCGGCCTGATGATACTTTGCCTTGCCGCGTCGGGTGCGCTCAATAACAGCCAACAACAATGCAAAGCCTAGCAGGCACAGCGCCAATTGCGCAGCGGCAGCGCGGTCTCCGATCGAGAACCAACTGGTGTAGATGCCGGTGGCAAAGGTCTGCACACCGAAATAAGCCACAGTGCCAAAGTCAGCTATGGTTTCCATAATCGCCAGTAAGACCCCGCCGGCAATCGCCGGGCGCGCCATTGGCAAGGACACATGCCAAAACGCTTGCCAAGGGCTTTTGCCCAGAGCACGTGCAGCCAGAAACGCCGAGGCGCTTTGCTGTAGAAAAGCGGCGCGGGCCAGCAAATACACGTAGGGGTACAGCACCAGGATCAACATCACCGCAGCCCCCTCGGTCGAGCGGATCTCGGGGAACCAATAGTCGCGCGGTCCCCAGCCGGTCACATCACGCAGCGTGGTCTGGACTATGCCGGGGTGATCCAGAATAAAGGTATAGGCATATGCCAAAACATACGCCGGAAAGGCCAGTGGCAGGACCAGAGCGATTTCAAGAAAGCGTACACCTGGAAAGCGGGTCATTGTTACCAGCCATGCCGCACCGACTCCGATACAAAACGTGCCGATGGCAACGAGAACCACCAGAATGAGAGTAGTTAGCGCATAGCTGGGCAGAACCGTATTCAACAGATGTGAGATCGTGTCTGTCCCACCTGTCATCGCCGCCAGGACAACCGCCGCCATCGGTAGCAGGCAAGCGGCTGCCACCAGATAGGCCACCGCAGCCACCAACCGTGAGCCAAATACGCCCCGATTGCGCGTTCCATGTTCTGAGTATTCGATTTCAGCCATTTTTCCGGTGTGTGACAGGCTAAGGCGCAGTTGCAGCCTTTAATCGACCAAAATGGTAAGAAACACCAGTGGGCAAGGAAACAATTCTGCGACAGATCGCGCCGCAGAACCGTGGATTTGGGTCATTCGTAGACGCGCTGATCCTCGATCACCAACCCGTCTTTCGGCAACGATCCAGGGGCCACGACCTCAATCGCTCCCTTCAGTTTCAGTACCTCAGCCACGGATTTGGCATAGGCCATATCGTCTTCGACCGGGCTTTCAATCTGCACCGTCATGGTGTCCATCTCACCCTGTCGGGCAGCGATAACCCGCGCTTTGACGATCTCTTCATGCTTTTCGACCAAGGCGGCCACCTGTTCGGGTCGCACAAACATGCCTTTGATCTTGGTTGTCTGGTCGGCTCGGCCCATCCAACCCTTGATCCGCAAGTTGGTGCGTCCACAAGGCGACTGCCCTGGCATGATGGCCGAAAGATCACCTGTTGCGAAGCGGATCAAGGGATAGTCAGGGTTTAGCGAGGTTACCACGACCTCACCCACTTCGCCCGGCGCGACCAAAGTACCAGTGCCCGGGGTGACGATCTCGACAATCACATGCTCATCAATGATCATCCCCTCCATCGCGGGGCTTTCGTAGGCGATATTTCCCAGATCGGCAGTTGCATAACACTGCAGGCAAGAGATTCCACGATCCGCATATTCTTGACGCAAAGACGGGAAAAGCGCCCCACCACCCACGACGGCTGTGGCGAAATTCAGCGACACGCTCATCTCATCGGCTTTGTCCAGAATAACCTTCAGGTAATCCGGAGTACCTGCATATGAGGTGCACCCAACATCGCGTGCTGCCGTCACCTGCAATTCCGTTTGACCAGTACCAGCAGGCAGAACCGCTGCCCCAACAGCCCGCGCGCCGCTTTCAAAGATCATTCCCGCGGGGGTTAGGTGATAGCCGAAACAGTTATGAACAATGTCACCGGGGCCAACGCCTGCCGCGTGCAGGAACCGTCCCATGCGCCACCAATCAGGATCAGTGCTGCCGGGTTCGTATATTGGGCCGGGCGATTGAAAAACGTGATGAAAATGCCCCGCTGGTTTGACCGTAAATCCGCCGAACGGGGGCCGCGCGGCCTGAGCCTGAGCCAAATCTGATTTTCGCAAAACCGGCAATTTCGCCAAATCGTCGATCGAAGCAACAGCGTCAATTTCAACCCCGGCCAAATGCGCATCAAACCCAGGCGCAGAATGCGCGCGCTGCAATTGAATCTTCAGCGCGAGCCCTTGGTCAGCTGCGCGTTGATCGGCTGAACGGGTCTCAAGCGCGTCGTAATATCTCGTCATGACTTGATCCTCCATTCGCTTACAGCCACCTCTTGCGGCGACGATATGAGCGCACTTCGCGGAAACTTTTCCGGCCTTCGTCGGACATGCCCAAGTAGAACTCTTTCACATCCGGATTTTCGCGCAGATCGGCCGCCGGGCCATCCATCACGACGCGACCAGATTCCAGAATATAGCCGTAATGCGCAAATCTTAGAGCCACATTGGTGTTCTGTTCGGCCAACAGGAATGAGACGCCCTCTTTCTCATTCAGGTCTTTCACAATTCCGAAAATCTCTTCGACCAGCTGCGGGGCCAGCCCCATCGACGGCTCATCCAACAGGATCGTCTCGGGCCGCGACATCAGCGCCCGTCCCATCGCTACCATTTGCTGCTCGCCGCCCGAAGTATAACCCGCCTGTGATCGCCGACGCTCTTTAAGTCGAGGGAAGTAAGTATAGACAAGCTCCAGATCCTGCTGGATCGCCCCCTTACCATCCTTGCGGGTGTAAGCACCGGTCAGCAGATTTTCTTCAACTGTCAGGTGTTCAAAGCAGTGACGACCTTCCATCACCTGAATAACGCCTTTTTCGACCAAATCAGCCGGGTCGCTTTCGTGCACACTGATCCCGCGATACTTGATCGAGCCTTTGGTGACCTCGCCGCGTTCGGAATGCAGGAGGTTCGACACCGCTTTGAGCGTCGTCGTCTTGCCCGCACCGTTGCCACCAAGCAATGCGGTTATGCCGCCCTTGGGTACAGTTAGGCTGACGCCTTTCAGCACAAGGATCACGTGATTGTAGATCACCTCGATATTGTTGACCTCAAGCAGGGTTTCTGCCTGCACTTCGGTGGTTTGGGCCGCGTCGAGCATCAGCGCGTGTCCTCATTCGAGTGTGTGGATCAGGACGGCGGCGCACCGCCGCCCTGTGTTTGGTTTAGTTACAACGCGGTTCGATGTTGTTTTCCGCCGCATAGGCTGCAGAGTCTTCGTCGATCAACGCGCCGATCACTTCGGCATCCGTCGGCTTGAAGTCCTGCACGGTATTCCATGTCTTGGCAGACGCATCCCACTGGACAACGCCGACAAGTCCAGGGCCGCCATGGTTTTCACAGGTGACCGTGAACTCAGGCCCGAACCCGGCCATGCCCAGCGCGTCCATCTTGGCATTGGTCATTTCCAGCGCCTCCATACCGTCACGCATCATGGCAGGAGTAATTTCGGCCGTGCCGTGCATTTCCTGCGCCGTCTTTATTGCCTCAGACGCCAGCATCGCCGCATAGAGACCGCGGTTGTACTGCACCGCACCCAGTTGATCGCCCGCGCCTGCGGCTTTGCCTGCGTCAACAACGTACTTCTGCAGATCGCCATACACAGGATAGTCCATGCCCAGGCCGGTGAAGGTCAGCGCCTTGTATCCGTTGGCTTTCTCACCAGCTGGCTCAACGTCAAATTCGGCACCCGACCACCACACACCGATGAAATTCTCCATCGGGAAGCGGATATTGGCGGCCTCTTGAACTGCAACCTGGTTCATCACACCCCAGCCCCACATGATCACATAGTCGGGCTTGTCACGACGAATTTGGAGCCATTGCGATTTTTGCTCCTGCCCCGGGTGGTCGACAGGTAGTAAAGCCAATTCATACCCATGCTTTTCCGCCAGGGTTTCCAGCGTGCGGATTGGTTCCTTGCCATAGGCCGAATTATGGTAAACCAGCGCGATCTTCTTACCGCTCAGGTCACCGCCGTTCTCGTCCAACAGATAATTGATCGCGCCCGACGCGCCATTCCAGTAGTTCGCCGGATAGTTAAACACATGGCTGAACACGGTGCCATTCGCCGCCGAAGTTCGACCATATCCCATCGTGTGCAACGGGATGTTGTCCGCCGTCACCTTGGGGATCAACTGATAGGTAATACCGGTCGAAAGAGGCTGATAAACCAGTGCGCCTTCGCCTTTGGTGGACTCATAGCACTCGACGCCTTTTTCGGTGTTATAGCCGGTCTCACACTCGACCACTCGGATCGGAACACCACCGATACCCCCGTCACGTTCATTGAGCAGAGTGAAATAATCGTTATAGCCATCCGAGAACGGAATGCCGCCCGCCGCATATGGGCCGGTACGATAGCTCAGATCGGGGATCACCAGATCCGCCAGAGCAGGCCCTGCGGCCATCAGGGCGCTCAGCGCCGCGGTTGCCAGTTTCAACTTCATCGGGTGTATCCTCCCTTGATTAAACCGATAGTGTCGTCGGGCTTTGCACCCGTTATCTGATTGGGCCGGCCCCTTTAGTGCGGGAACGGCCAGAGTCTGAGTTTCTCTTTCGCGACGCGCCATAGCTGTGCCAGTCCGTGTGGTTCCAAGATCAGGAATAGGATGATCAGCGCGCCCACGACGACCAATTGCAAATGCGCGACGATGTCGGTTGGCCATCCCAGCACGTCGACACCGACCACTTTCAAGACCACCGGTAGCAGAACAAGGAATGCAGCACCGGCGAATGAGCCGAAAATAGACCCTAAACCGCCAATAATGATCATGAACAGCACCAAGAACGATTTCTGGATGCCAAATACTTCACCCACTTCAACCGCGCCCAGATAGACCGCGAAAAACAGCGCGCCCGCGATACCCACAAAGAATGAGCTGACGGCAAAGGCAGTCAGTTTCGCCTTGAGCGGGTTAACTCCGATGATCTCAGCCGCGATATCCATGTCGCGGATCGCCATCCATGTGCGACCCGTTGTGCCGCGTGTCAGGTTACGGGCGATAATCGCGCAGACGGTCAGAAAAATCAGGCAGAACAGATAGGTCGCCCACGCTGGTGCATTCGGACCGGTTACAATGATACCGAACACGTCGCGCTCGGGCGCATTGATCTGACCCGAAGCCGAGTAGTTGTAGAACCATGGCACACGGTTAAACAACCAGACGAGGAAGAACTGCGCCGCCAGCGTTGCCACCGCCAGATAGAAGCCCTTGATCCGCAAGCTCGGCAATCCGAACAGCACACCGACGATGGCTGTGATCCCGCCTGCCAAAATCACGTGTATGAACATGCTGACATCCGGGAAAGCGGTCATCAGCTTATAGCAAGCATAAGCCCCGACAGCCATGAAACCCCCGGTGCCCAACGAGACCTGCCCACAATAACCGACTAGGATGTTCAGACCGATCGCCGCTATCGCATATATCAAGAACGGCAATAACAGCGCGTTGGCCCAGTAATCATTGATGAGGAATGGGATGATCCCAAAGGCCACGGCCAGCACCACATAGTACCGGTACCGGTCAAACTTGATCGGAAAAGTCTGGCTGTCGTCCACGTAGGAGGTCTTGAAGTCTCCGGCCTCACGGTAAAACATGACTTACTTTCCCCATTCTTCCTGCGCCCGGTTACGAGCATCAGCATCCAGTTGGTTAGATCCCTTGGCGTATCCGCTCGCTTCGGAATTTCGCACCAGTTTCATGTAGGCAAGAACGCCTGTGACCAATCCGGCAAAGGCAAGAACTGCGGCCACGACCAACTGGCTGGACGAAAGATCGTCCGAGGTGATGGCAATATAACCAAAAGCCCAGAACCCGGCCCACGCGATGACATTGATGATGGCGATCAGTTTCTGCACGGCTAAACCCTCTCGATAATTTTTTCACCGAAGAGACCTTGAGGCCGGAAAACCAGAAAGATCAACGCCAGCACATAGGCAAACCAGTTTTCGGTCGCGCCGCCAACCAGCGGACCGATGGCAAACTCGAACAGCTTTTCCCCCACGCCGATGATCAAGCCGCCAACAATCGCGCCTGGGATCGAGGTAAATCCGCCCAGCATCAACACTGGCAGCGCCTTGAGCGCAATCAGTGACAAAGAGAACTGAACGCCCGATTTGGTGCCCCACATGATGCCGGCAACCAGTGCGACAAATCCGGCCACCGACCACACCATGATCCAGATGAAGTTCAGCGAAATGCCAACTGACAGCGCCGCCTGATGGTCATCCGCAACCGCGCGCATCGCTCGTCCTTGTTTGGTGTATTGGCTGAACGCGACCAGAGCCGCCACAAGCAACGCCGCAATAATTGTTGCCACAATATCCAGATTGTCGATGAAGAAGCCGTAGCCGAAGATGTTATAGGTGCTCTCATCAATCCACAGGTTGATGCCCTGTGGCAGGCCAACGTCTAAGGTCTTAATCTCGGACCCCCACATCAGGTCAGCGACGCCCTCGAGGAAATACGCCAGGCCAATGGTCGCCATGAAAAGAATGATCGGCTCTTGCCCGACCAGGTGCCGCATTACAAAGCGCTGCACGGCCCATGCCAGAAAGACCATTACAACCATGGTCAGCAGGATCGCGACCAGTGCCGGGACGTTCCAGCCGAAATAGTGGATATGGGTCCCAAGGATCGCGTTGATCAGATGGGCAAACGGCACCTGCCCGTTCATGATACCCACAAGCGTCATAGCGGCGAACAAGGCCATAACCCCTTGGGAATAATTGAAAATCCCCGATGCCTTGTAGATCAGCACAAAGCCCAGCGCGACCAACGCATAGAGAACCCCGGCCATCAGACCGTTGAGGATGACCTCCATCGCGAATACGAGTTGTTCAGGCATCTGTGCCCCCCAATTTCCCTGCCCGGATGTCAGTCATGGCTCACCCCCAGGTAAGCGTCGATGACTTCCTGGTTGTTGCGCACCTCATCGGGCGTGCCGTCCCCAATCTTTTTGCCGTAATCCATCACCACAACACGGTCACTTAGATCCATAACGACACCCATGTCGTGTTCGATCAGGGCAATCGTGGTGCCGAACTCGTCATTCACGTCCAGGATAAAACGGCTCATGTCCTCTTTCTCTTCGACGTTCATGCCAGCCATCGGTTCGTCCAGCAGCAACAACTTGGGTTCCGCCGCCAGCGCACGGGCCAGTTCGACGCGCTTTTTCAAGCCATAAGGCAAGCGCGACACGGGCGTTTTGCGGATGTGTTGGATTTCCAGAAAATCGATGATCTTTTCCACGGCCTCACGGTTTTCTGTCTCTTCCGCTTCCGCTTTGCCCTTCCACCATGCCTGCTGGAACATATTCGTTTTCATGAAACTCAAACGTCCGGTCATGACATTGTCGAGCACACTCATGCCTTCGAACAAAGCGATGTTCTGGAACGTCCGGGCGATGCCCTGCCGCGCCACTTCGTAAGGGCGCATCTGAGGACGCTTGGCCCCGTGAAACCAAACCTCGCCTTCTTGCGGAACATAGAAGCCCGAAATCACGTTCAGCATCGAGGATTTACCCGCGCCGTTCGGCCCAATAATCGCGCGGATCTCACCCTCACGGATATCGAACGAGATATCCTTGATCGCCACCACACCTCCGAAACGAAGGGTGATGTTTTTCATCTCCATCACCACACCACCGATCTTGCGACCGTCTTCGGTGACATATCCTTCGGAACTATCCAGCATCAGTCACTCCAAATCTTGCGCAGACAGCGGGACGGAGGGCGGGGCGATGACCGCAGGTCGAGCGGCGCTCGGACGACCCTCATTCCGCTGCTACCTTGTGCTGCGCCGCAGCTACGACGGGCGCATCTACAATTTCTAGCGTTGCACTGATCGACCCCTTGCGACCGTCTTCATAGGTTACTTCTGTTGTGGTCGAGACCTTGTCAGCGCCGGCATACAACGCGTCGATTATGTCTTGGAATTTCTCCTCGACGAATCCTCGACGCACCTTGCGGGTCCGGGTCATCTCACCATCATCCGCATCCAATTCCTTGTGCAAAACCACAAAGCGATGCACCTGGCAGCCTGACAGCATATCATCAGCCGCTACAGACTTGTTCACTTCTTCCACATGACCGCGTATCGTCTCTAATACACGGGGATGTCCCGCCAGTTCTTGATAAGACGCGTAGGCGACATTGTTGCGCTCGGCCCAGTTCCCCACCGCTGTCAGGTCGATATTGATGAATGCTACGCAGTGATCCCGACCGTTGCCGAACAAGACGACCTCAAGAATATCAGGGTAAAACTTAAGCTTGTTCTCGACATATTTCGGCGCGAACATCGAACCGTCGGCCATTTTGCCAACATCCTTGGCGCGGTCGATGATGCGCAGATGGCCGGTGTTTTCCTCGATGAACCCAGCATCGCCAGTTGCCACCCAACCCTCGGCGTCCTTGGTCGAGGTGGTGGATTCCGGGTTCTTAAAATATTCGACAAACACACCGGGCGAGCGATAGTGGATCTCACCATTGTCATCGATCTTCAACTCGACCGCTGGTGCAGGTACGCCAACTGTGTCAGCACGCACCTCGCCATCTGGCTGTTGCGTGATAAAAACAGTTGCTTCGGTCTGGCCGTAAAGTTGCTTCAGGTTGATGCCTAACGACCGGTAGAAATCGAAAATCTCAGGCCCGATCGCCTCACCCGCTGTATAGCCAACGCGGAAACGGCCATAGCCCAACGTGTCTTTCAGTGGCCCATACACCAGCATATTGCCCAGCGCGTATTTCAGCCTGTCCATTGCGCCGACCGGTTTTCCGTCCAGCAGTCGCCCGCCGACCTTTTTGGCGTGGGCCATGAAATGATAGAACATTCGCTGCTTCAGCTTTCCCGCATCCTCCATCCGGATCATCACATTGGTCAGCTGAGTCTCGAATACACGGGGCGGTGCGAAGAAATAGGTCGGACCGATCTCACGCAGGTCGGTCATCATCGTGTCGGCACTTTCGGGGCAATTCACACAAAAGCCGCACCAATAAGCCTGACCGATTGAAAAGATGAAATCACCCACCCATGCCATCGGCAGATAGGATAGAATATCCTCATTCCGAGTAAGATGATCGAACTCCGCTGAATTCTTTGCACTTTCAATGACATTCCGGTTCGACAGCACCACACCCTTGGGCTTGCCCGTAGTGCCCGAGGTATAGAGCATCACGCAGGTATCGTCATACGTGATCGCGGCGATGCGTTTGTTCAACTCGGCATCGAACCGCGCATGACCAGCAATGCCTTCGGCCATGATGTCTTCGAGCGCGTTCATCTGGGAATGGTCATATTTCCGCATCCCACGCTTATCGGTATAGAGGATGTGTTTGACCTGATGCAGGTTCTCCTGAATCTCGATGACTTTGTCGACCTGCTCTTGATCGCCGCAGACGACGTATTGCGCACCGCAATGCTCCAGCACATAGGCCATCTCTTCAGCGACGGAATCCTGATACAAAGGCACCGGAACTGCGCCCACCATTTGCGCCGCGACCATCGACCAGTAATGCGCCGGGCGGTTGCGACCGATCACAGCAATATGGTCGCCTTTCTCAACACCCAACTCCAGAAACCCAAGCGCGATAGCACGGATTTCCTTGGCGGTTTGCGCCCAGGTCCAGCATTGCCAGATCCCAAATTCCTTTTCCCGATAGGCCGGGGCATCCCCGAACTGGGTCACATTGCGGTGTAGCAGCGCCGGAAGAGATGTCATCCCTTCAGCGCCCGACTGCATCTGAGCCAATCTTTCTCTCCTCCCCATCCGGCCCCTCCCCGGGGCCGAAAACGGCGGCTTCAGGACATTGCCCGAACGCCATCGCCCCAATAAGGGACGCGAGGAGGATCAGCGTCAAGTTTTGCCTGATGTTTGCTCAATTCTTACGAATTGTAACACGCGGTATAGGGGATATGATTGGACGTCCAATCAGCCCTATTCACACCTTAAGTTTTGGGTACAGTTTCAAGGTTGATTGTTATTGTGACACTGTATTCTCAGCTGACTAGGATTTTGGAATGGAAACAAGTTCTCTGGGCAGGATCGAAGCCGAAAAAATTGAAAACATCGTCAAGGAAACGCTCAACAATATCACCAGCAAAGAACCTGAAGCGTGGTTACAGCATTGGACGCACGACGCTGTTTTGATGCCGCCTGGTATGAAAACTGTGGTTGGGCGGGATGCGCTTGCAGAATAGATCAAGGATTGGCCCCCGATAAAGCGTTTTGATGTGGAATCCATTACAGTAGAGGGCGCTCATAATTTGGCCGTGGCCGAGTGTGACTTCGTAAGGGCTTTGGAATTAGATGACGGCAAAGAAGACAGGCAACTTGGCCGGCAAATGTTGAAGTTGCGTAAGCAACCGGACGGCACGTGGCTCATTGCAGCTGCAATTTTTAACTCACGAACCTAGAAGATCAGTGGCATTGGTTAGGGATACCTAGGAATTGTGAGCATAGTTCACACGCGCAAAAACTGACACTACCACTCTGGTTCTCGGAAGCGATCATGCGGAATAACTGCAATCGGAACGAGTTCTACCAAAAGCTCTGGCGTGACCAGCCCTGGTGTTTGGATGAGGATGCTCGCCGGCGCTATTTCGGGCGCAAGTTTCTCAGCACGAACTTTTTGAATAACGGGCATGTCTTCGGAATTAAGAAAGTAAATTGTGAGTGAGACCAAATCCTCGAAGCGGCCACCGACGGCCCTGAGAATGTATTCTACATTATCAAAGCATTGCCGGATCTGGGCTTCACAGTCGTTTTCCCCAACTAGGTTACCGTCACCGTCCCAAGCAACCTGCCCTGTCATCCGAAGGGTTTTCCCCTCAGGTTCAACGATACCATGATTGAAGGCGCGACCAAATTGTGGCCAGCCCGTTGGTGGGTTGAAACGTGTCGTCATAGCGATCTCCGAAGCATTTTCGGGCTGACTTTACGATTCACCTAACGCCTCAGCAAGACGCGTTTATGTGAAATACTTTCGTCGGAAATTCTGTCGATGAGTCAGTAAATTCATTTCTTTATGTGAAGTTTTTTCTCACAACCAGTCCCGCAAAATCGGGATCAACGGCACATCCGCTGCAGGCATCGGATAGTTCCGCAAGTCGTTAGCCCGCACCCACTTAAGCGCCTGACCCTCTTTCGACTGCGGAATTCCCTCCCATTTTCGACAGGCAAACAGCGGCATCAACAGGTGGAAATCGTCATAAATGTGGCTGGCGAAGGTGAGCGGGGCAAGGCACGAGGCCCAGGTGTCGATGCCCAGTTCCTCATGCAGCTCACGGATCAGGGCTGCCTCGGGGGTTTCTCCGGGTTCGATTTTACCGCCCGGGAATTCCCAGAGACCGGCCATGGATTTGCCTTCCGGGCGCTGCGCCAGCAGCACCCGGCCTTCGATGTCGATCAGCGCGACAGCAGAGACTAATACTGTTTTCACGAGCGATAGTCCGCGTTGATCTCGATATAGCCATGGGTCAGATCGCAAGTCCAAACAGTGGATGTGCCCGCGCCTAGCCCCAGATCGACGGCAATCACAAGGTCTTGACCTTTCATATATGCAGCGGCGTCTTCTTCGCGGTAATCCGGACTGACCCAACCTTTCTCGGCCACCAGAATGTCACCGAAAGAAATGCTAAGCAGATCGCGGTCGGCTGCGGCTCCGGATTTACCGATGGCCATAACGACGCGTCCCCAGTTGGGGTCCTCACCCGCGATGGCGGTTTTCACCAACGGAGAATTTGCGATTGCCAGACCGTGCACCTTGGCATCCGCGTCCGAAGCCGCTCCGGTCACGCGGATTTCCACGAATTTCGTTGCCCCTTCTCCGTCACGCACCACTTGCTGCGCCAGATTCAGCATCACGTCCTCCAGCGCCTCGGCAAACGCGGCGTTGCCAGTAACATCAACGCCCGAAGCCCCGGTCGCACACAGCAACAGGCTGTCTGAGGTCGAGGTGTCGCTGTCCACAGTGATGCAGTTGAAGGTCCGGTCCGTCTGCGCGCCCAGCATCTCTTGCAGCGCCGATTGATCGACCAATGCGTCAGTGAAGATGTAAACCAGCATCGTCGCCATATCGGGTGCGATCATGCCAGAGCCCTTCGCGATCCCTGCAATAGAGACTGTTTTTCCATCAATTTCTACCTGCGCCGAGGCGCCTTTCGGGAAGGTATCGGTGGTCATGATCGCCCGCGCTGCATCTTCAATGGCGTGACGGCTGAGGCCCACCTTCAGCGCCTCAAGCTGCGCAACGATGCGATCATGGGGCAACGGTTCACCTATGACACCTGTCGAAGAGGTGAACACCCTCTCAATCGGAACGCCGGTGGCTTTGGACACGGCTTGCGTCACCTCGGCCACCGAGGTTTGGCCATAGTGGCCGGTGAATGCGTTCGCATTTCCCGAGTTCACAAGGATCGCCGCGGGTCCGTCACTGGGCCCGCCGATCTTGTCCTGACAGTCTAAAACCGGTGCTGCGCGAGTGGCCGAACGAGTGAACACCCCAGCCACGGATGTGCCGGGGTCCAGAACTGCCAGCATAACGTCGGTACGGCCTTTGTAGCGCACGCCAGCTTCGACGGTGGCAAAGCGCACACCTTCAATCGCAGGCAGATCGGGAAAGGCCGCTGGGGCCAGCGGAGAAACCTTGGTGATCGTGGCCACGGGGGTTACTCCTGAATCAGCTCGATCTGGCGCAGCACTTCGGGACCAGCGCCTTCTAGTGCAGGACGTTCAATATCGGCACCTTGTGTCAATTCGTCGATGCGGGCTTGAATCACATCCTGCTGCAGAGTTTGGGTCAATTCGGCGCGAACTTGCTCTAGATCAGGCGCCTCGGACTTGCGTTTGTCGTTCAGCTTGACCACGTGCCAACCGAACTGGGTTTTCACAGGCTCAGATACTTGCTCTTTTTCCAACCCAATCACTGCCGCCTCGAAAGCCGGAACCATTTGGCCGGGTCCAAACCAACCCAGTTCACCACCATTGGGGCCCGATGGGCCGGTAGAATGTTCCTTAGCCAATTCAGCAAAATCGGCGCCGTCGTCCAGTTGGGCTTTTATCTCTTTGGCTTCTTCTTCGGTTTCAACCAGGATGTGGCTGGCGTTGAATTCGTCCGTGCCTTGGAAATCGGCATACTTGGCGTCGTATGCTTCCTGAATCGCTTCATCGGTCAGCTCTTCCTCGATAAGTGCATTCACTGTCTGCACCGCCCGCAAGGAACGACTCTCGTTTTCCAATGCCAATGTGTTCAGTCTGGTCAGGTCTTCCTGCTGTTGTCCGAGCAATTGCTGCTGGATCATCTGGTCGACAATCAGTTCGTAAAGGACGTCGTCTTCGATCTGCTGGTATTGGTCGGGCAAAGTGGCTGCAGTGGCAATAACGTGACCCAATGTGATCTCGTCTCCGTTCACGCGAGCGATCACGGTATCAGCATCAGGTTTGGTTTCGGCGGCCAGTGGCAGGGCCATCACGGCAGCAAATGCCAGTGATGGCAGAAAAGTGAGGCCTTTGGGCATGGAATCATCCTATTTCTTTGCCGCGACCGGGCGCAGCGTTGACACTCTGGAACCTGCCGCTTACATCGCTTTGAAGCCTTGGACAGGGCCGCCTTTCACCCCCCGTATCTATGGGTTGCGCGCAAGGTGGGCAAGCCTGTCGCAACCAAGACAAGAACAGATCCGCTGGAGTGAACATGCTGGGACTCGGAACGCTCGCCAAAAAGGTGTTCGGAACACCGAACGACCGCAAGATCAAGGCGACCCGCCCCCTGATCGAAAAGATCAACGCGCTTGAGCCCGAGTTCGAGAAACTGTCCGATGACGGCCTGATCGAGAAGACTGCCGAACTGCGCAAACGCGCGCTGGATGGTGAAAGCCTGGATGACCTGCTGCCCGAAGCCTTTGCCAACGTCCGCGAAGGTGCCAAGCGCGCGCTGGGTTTGCGTGCGTTTGACGTGCAGTTGATGGGTGGGGCCTTCCTGCATCAAGGCAATATCTCGGAAATGAAAACGGGTGAGGGCAAGACGCTTGTCGCCACCTTCCCCGCTTACTTGAACGCGTTGACCGGTAAGGGCGTGCATGTGGTCACGGTGAACGAATACCTGGCCAAGCGTGACTCGGAGTGGATGGGCAAGGTGTTCGCCGCCGTTGGCATGACCACCGGTGTAATCTGGTCCGGCCAACCCGACGCCGAGAAAAAAGCTGCCTATGCCTGCGACGTGACATATGCCACCAACAATGAGCTTGGGTTCGACTATCTGCGCGACAACATGAAGGCCGAACTGGATCAGATTTACCAGAAATACCACAATTTCGCGATTGTGGATGAGGTCGACTCGATCCTGATCGACGAGGCGCGGACACCTCTAATCATTTCAGGCCCCTCGCAGGACCGCTCGGACCTTTATACCGCGATTGATGCGCTGATCCCCTCGTTGCAGGACGATCACTACACGTTGGACGAAAAGTCCCGCAACGTGACCTTCACTGATGAGGGTAACGAGTTTCTGGAAGAGCAACTGATCGCCGCTGGCCTTATCCCCGAAGGCCATTCGCTGTACGATCCCGAAAGCACAACTGTTGTACACCACGTCAACCAAGGTCTGCGCGCGCACAAGCTGTTTACTCGCGACAAAGACTATATTGTCCGTGACGGCAACGTGGTTCTGATCGACGAATTCACTGGCCGGATGATGCCGGGGCGCCGTTTGTCCGAAGGTCTGCATCAGGCTATCGAAGCCAAGGAAGGCGTCGCGATTCAGCCCGAGAACGTGACGCTGGCCAGTGTGACGTTCCAGAACTACTTCCGCTTGTATGACAAGCTGGGCGGTATGACAGGTACGGCCCTGACCGAGGCTGAAGAGTTTCAGGAAATCTACGGTCTGGGTGTGGTCGAAGTTCCGACCAACAAGCCGATTGCCCGTCTGGACGAAGACGATCAGGTCTATCGTACCGCCGGTGAGAAATACGGCGCGATGATCGCGGAAACCAAAGAAGCACAAGCCAAAGGCCAACCGGTCCTGCTGGGTACCACCTCGATCGAAAAGTCCGAACTTCTGAGTCAGATGCTGCAAAAGGAAGGCATTGAGCACAACGTTCTGAACGCCCGCCAGCACGAGCAAGAAGCCCAGATCGTCGCCGACGCAGGGCGTTTGGGTGCGGTGACCATCGCCACCAACATGGCCGGTCGAGGCACCGACATTCAACTTGGCGGCAATGTGGAAATGAAAGTTCTGCAAGCGCTGGCTGAGAACCCCGAGGCCGACCCGGCGCAGCTGCGCGCCGCGGAAGAGGCACGTCACGCGGAAGAGAAAGAAAAGGTTCTATCCGCCGGTGGACTTTATGTGATGGCATCCGAACGCCACGAAAGCCGTCGCATCGACAACCAGCTGCGGGGCCGTTCGGGCCGTCAAGGCGACCCGGGGCGCACTGTGTTCTACCTTAGCCTCGAAGACGACTTGATGCGTATCTTTGGCTCGGAACGACTAGACAAAGTCCTGACCACATTGGGCATGAAAGAAGGTGAGGCGATCATCCACCCTTGGGTGAACAAGTCGCTGGAACGGGCGCAGTCTAAAGTCGAAGGCCGCAACTTCGACATGCGCAAAAACGTTCTGAAATTCGACGACGTTATGAACGACCAACGGAAAGTGGTGTTCAGCCAACGGCGCGAGATCATGTCGGCGAATGACCTGTCCGAGATTGTCTCGGATATGCGCGAACAGGTGATCGACGATCTGATCGACGAACACATGCCACCGAAATCCTATGCCGATCAGTGGGACACAGATGGGCTGCATGCAGCCGTCAAGGACAAGCTGACAATCGACGCACCCGTTCAGGACTGGGCCGCCGAGGAAGGCGTCGATGACGAACAGGTACGCGAACGTCTGGTAAACGCGGCTGACGAGATGATGGCGCAGAAAGCAGCAGCCTTTGGCCCAGAAAACATGCGAAACATCGAAAAGCAGGTGCTGCTGCAAACCATTGACAGCAAATGGCGCGAGCATCTTCTGACGCTGGAGCATCTGCGTTCGGTCGTTGGCTTCCGCGGTTACGCCCAGCGCGATCCGCTGAACGAATACAAAAACGAGAGCTTCCAGCTGTTCGAAGGCATGCTGGACAGCCTGCGTGAAACCGTTACGCAGCAATTGTCGCGGGTTCGCCCACTGACCGAAGAAGAACAGCGCGAAATGCTGGCACAGATGCAAGCGCAACAGGCGCAAGCGCAGAAAGCTGTCGATCAAGCAGCCGGACAAGCCGAAGCGGTGGCCGAAGCCAAAGCATCAGGCGACGCCCGCCCCGGCTTTGTCGAGGACGACCCAAGTACCTGGGGTAACCCGTCCCGAAATGACCCCTGCCCCTGCGGGTCAGGCAAGAAATTCAAACATTGCCACGGGCGCCTGACCTAACATCACCCGAATTGAGGCACATTGAGTCCACTTCACGGCCACATATTGGCCGTGATTCAAATTCAATATGCGACTCGCTCCTTCAACTGGGGAGGGTGTCTTGTTTGTAATTAAGAACTATGTGACCACCGGCGGCACTGTCGCTTGCGCGCTGGCAATTGGTTACCTGATGCAGAATGAAAATCCGGCTGTGCCCGAAAGCACGCAGGGTTCTGAACGCGTGGCTACTGCAGCCTCAACCATTCCCGGGCTGGAGAGTATTGTTCTGACCTCCTCGACCCCCGCCCGTGCAACAGAACAAGAACCAATAACTCAACGCCAAGTGAAATCTGACCAGTCCACCCCCTCGGACCACGGCGATTGTAGCCTTGGCGCACGAGCCCACGCTGTCCCCGGCGCTGCCGCACGCTTGATTGTCAAAGCCCCCTGTCATGGCAATGAACGCGTCGAAGTGCATCACAGTGGCTTGACTGTGACGCAGATAACAGACGCGAATGGCGTTTTGGATCTGACCATACCGGCCTTATCGGAATACGCGATCTTTCTGATCTCACTTGAAGATCAGAAGGGGACCGTTGCCACCACTCACATCCCCGATATCGGCCAGTATTCCCGTTTCGCCCTGCAATGGCAGGGTGAAACGGACCTTCAAATACACGCCTTGGAATTTGGCGCAAGTTATGGCGACACAGGCCATGTTTCAGCAACATCTGACGCACAGGGCGCAGGCAACGTCGTACACCTTGCGCAGCCCGCATTCAGTGATGCACGCAACATCGAGGTCTATTCTTTCCCATTGGAGCAATCACAGCAATCGGGTTCGATCGAGCTGACGGTCGAGGCTGAAGTGACAGCGGAAAATTGCGGTCAGGACTTAAACGTGCAGTCCCTTGAGTTGAACAGCAATCAGAAACTGCGCTCACGCGAATTGGCACTCAGCTTTCCGGACTGTTCCAGAACAGGTGAGTTTCTGGTGTTGAATAATCTGTTCCAAAACCTGACAATCGCGGCAAACTAAACCGCAGGCAGGCTTGACGTTCCTATGACATTTTTCCGTGCGGCGGCTGCTGCACTCATCTTTGTGACTTTGTCTTCGACTGTTCAGGCGCAAGACATCACACTGACGTCTCATGACGGCCGCGTTGAGGTAACCGGCATATTGCTGGGCTATGACGGCGAATTCTATCGCATCGACACACAATTTGGCGAGCTTACAGTGGACGGCTCAGGTGTCACTTGCGATGGCCCTGCCTGCCCGAACCTGACCGATTTCGTGGCCGAAGTGCGGTTTTCGGGATCCTCGGCCATGGGAGAAAGGGTCCTGCCTGCCCTGTTGATGGGCTTCGCTGAAAAGGAAGGTCTGACCGCCAGGGCCATCAGGTCGGATGGGGTGGCCGCAGTCTACGAATTGCACCAATCGGGACGCGATGCGCCGTTGGGCCGGTTCTTTGTCAATGCTGGCAATACAAGCAGCGGATTTAAAGATCTGATCGAAGGACAAGCTGACGTCGTCATGGCGTTGCGTGAAGTCTTCCCACAGGAACAAGAGATCGCTCAAGCCGCCGGATTGGGCGATCTAACCCACGCGCGCCGATCAAGAGTTGTTGCCTTGGACGCTCTGGTACCCATCGTGGCATCGGATAATTCGATTCCACATATCTCATTGGCTGATCTGGCGATGGTGCTGTCCGGCAAAATTGACAATTGGTCAGCATTGGGCGGGCCGGACGCGCCGATCACGCTGTATCTGCCCGAAACCGGGTCTGGTCTTGCGCAAGCGATTGAGGGGCAATTATTGGTGCCTACCGATGCCTCCATAGCCGAAACTGCTATTCGACACAGCCGCAGCAGCGATCTGGTACAAAATGTGGCCAATGATCCCTTCGCTATCGGCATCGCCAGCCAAGCCGAGGCCAATACGGCGCGCGCTTTGCCCCTTACAGGAGGCTGCGGTCACACGCTGATGGCATCACGGCAGTCTATCAAAACCGAAGATTACCCTCTGACCTCGCCGATGTTCCTCTATCTGCCAGAGCATCGGTTGTCGCGCATTGCTCGCCAATTTCTTGCATATACGCAAAGCGCCGATGCCCAATTGGCAATCCGTGCTGCGGGGTTTGTCGATCAGGAACCAGAAACAATCCCCATCGCGCTGCAAGGGAACCGGCTGGCAAATGCGGTCGCATCAGGCGGCTCAGAAGTTGGCCTGGATGAGCTTCAGCGCCTTATTGCGACGCTAAGACCACTAACCCGGTTGTCCGTGTCCGTCCGATTTGAGACTGGGTCCTCTCGACCAGATGCGCAATCCCGGTCAAATATCCAACAATTGGCCCAACAACTGGAAGCGGGCACGTTGGACGCGCGCAAACTGGTGTTCATCGGCTTCAGCGACGGAGACGGGGCTGCTGCATCCAACAAACAGATCGCCCTTCTGCGCGCCAAAACGGTGCGCAATGCTGTGCTTGCAGCGGTGGAAACTGCAATTCCGGATAGTATCGAACTTGAAGTTGACGCCTTTGGTGAAGCAATGCCCATGGCCTGTGACGACTCCGAATGGGGACGCAAAGTTAACCGTCGCGTTGAGGTCTGGGTGAAGTGATCCTTCAGAGATATCCCTGAGACCGAAAGCTCACCTCAGTCGATTTTCCAATGATCAGGTGATCATGCAGTGTCAGGCCTAATGCCAAGCAGGCATCCTGAATGCGGTTGGTCATTTCGATATCCGATTGTGACGGGGTTGGGTCGCCCGAAGGGTGATTATGCACCAAAATCAGCGCTGATGCATTCAGCTCAAGTGCGCGTTTCGCCACCTCGCGCGGGTACACAGGGACATGATCCACCGTGCCTTTGGCTTGTTCTTCATCCGCAATCAGCACGTTCTTGCGATCCAGATAGAAAACCCGGAACTGCTCGGTCTCGCGATGGGCCATCGTGGTGTGGCAATAGTCCAGCAGCGCGTCCCAACCAGAAATCACGTGCCGCTGCAACACCCGTGCGCGCGCCATACGATGGGCGCAGGCTTCGAGGATTTTCAAGTCGGTTATCACCGTATCCCCAACGCCCTTAATCTGGCGCAGCCGGTCCTCGGGCGCGGTCAGGACCCGGTTGAAATCACCAAATGTATCCATCAACGCCCGCGCCAGCGGTTTTACATCCTGTCTGGGAATGGAGCGGAATAGGACCAGTTCCAGCAGCTCATAATCCGGCATCGCTGCAGACCCGCCAGACATGAACCGTTCTCGCAACCGTTTACGATGATCCTTGATGTAAGACGGCAAACGCCCAGAGGGTAACGGAGTCACCGGGGCTTCGTCACTTTCAAACAACATTGGGGCTTCGGCAAAGGCGTCCTGTGTCATGCGCAAAGACTGGCGCAGAATCAGTTTCTGAAAGGTTAATGCGCCTCACCCGCCATACGGGCAGTGGCACGACGGACGACCATATGCAGTAGGATCGAAAACACTCCCAATGTCAGCATCGCGGCAAACATCAGATCCGTCTTGGCCCTGCCATTGGCCAGCAGCATCAAGTATCCAAGCCCCTGCGAAGACCCCACCCATTCGCCGATAACCGCCCCGATGGGCGCATACACTGCCGCCAAACGCATTCCGGACGCCAATGAAGGCAGCGCCGCCGGTATCCGGATTCGCCACAGTACCGCGTGCCGGTTGGCCTGCATCGTACGCGCCAGATCCAGATAGCCAGACGGTGTCCGCATCAAACCGTCAAAAAACGAGGATGTGATCGGAAAGTAGATGATCAGAACCGCCATAGCGACTTTGGACCACAATCCATAGCCAAGCCAAAGCGTCAGAAGCGGTGCCAACGCAAAGACGGGCAGAGCCTGCGTGAAAACCAGCATCGGCTGCACCAACACCCGCGCAACACGCGAATTGGCAAGTTGCAACGCCGTAATAACGCCCAACAAAGTGCCGCAAGCCAGACCTATCACCACTTCGACCGCGGTGATCCATGTGTGCTCGGCGATCAGCCAACGGTTTTGCCACCACGTCTCGGCCACAAGGGCAGGCCCGGGCAGAATGAACTTTGGCAAGCCAGTGATCCAAACGATCCCTTGCCAAACCGCCAAGGCAAATAAGGTTGCAACAAAAGCCGAAAGGTATTTCATGCCGCCTCTTCCCGCAACAAACGCAGGAGTGCGCCCTGTGTCTCCAAGGTCTCAAGATCGTCCACATGGCGTGGGGCGGCAGCATGAGGGGGTTCGCACCGTGTCAAACCCCGCTGCGTCATCACGACAATCGACTGACCCAACCTCGCAGCTTCACCCGGATCATGAGTCACCAACAAAACCGTACGACCCTGCAAAGCTTCTGCCGCCAAATCCTGCATATCTGCCCGCGTTCGGGCGTCGAGGGCCGAGAAAGGCTCATCCAACAGCACAATTGGACGGTCCTCCATTAATGTACGCGCCAGCGCAACGCGTTGGCGCTGACCACCTGAAAGCTCGGTTGGCTTTTTGGTCATGTGATCCTGCAAGCGCATCCGCTGGATCAGGCGATCGCGGCGGCTCAGGTCGGGCTTCTCGCTACGTAGTCGGGCACCAAGCGAGACATTCTGTGCGACAGTGGCCCAAGGCAGCAGTAAGTCGTTCTGCGCCATATATGCCACGCGGTCCGGGACAGACTGACCATCGCTCGCGGTGATTTTCCCTGTAAAATTTGCGCCGGTTTCCAGCCCGGCGATCAGGCGCAGAACTGTAGTTTTACCAACCCCCGATCCGCCCAGCAGACAGGTCCACTGCCCCGCCTCAAGGGTCAGGGTCAGTTGCGCGAATAAAGGCGTATCACCGATGTTCGCCTGACCGCTGATGGTCAGATCCGGCGCGGGTGTCATGGGGTCAAGCCCATTTGCCAGAAATTGACTTCAAGCTCGGTGGCAGTACGGAATGTGCGACACAGGCGATCCCAACGAGGAGAGACCGTAAAACCCCTCCCAATCCGTCGTGTTAGAGCCGAATCCAGCAATTCTCCAACAGCTGTGCATGCGCCTTGGTAATCTGGGCTCGCATAGGTGTTGATCCAATCGCGGTAGGTCTCCGAAGTCGCTTCGGCAGCCAGACGTTTACCGATCTCACCATAGCCCATAACGCAGGGCGCAAGCGCGACCAGCAGGTCCAGCAGATCGCCGCTATAACCAGCTTCCAGCACAAAGCGGGTGTAAGCCAAGTTTTCGGCCCGCTCTTCGGTTGCATACAGCTCTTCTCCGGTGATGCCTTCAGCCTCGCAGATCCCGATATGCAACTGCATCTCTTCTGCGACCAAAGCGTTGACTGTTGCCACGGCCGTAAGCATTTCCGAATGCGTTTCCGATTTCACCACCGCCAGAGCCCAGGCGCGTGAAAAGTGAATGAGGAACACGTAGTCCTGCCGCAGATAATGCAGGAACGCCTCTCGCGGCAGTGTTCCGTCCTTCATCCCTTCGACAAAGGCGTGGCGGGTGTAATCCCGCCACGGTCCCTGCGCGGCATCGCGCATCAGCGCGAACGCATTGCCATAGTCGCTCATTGCACGGTCACGTCTATTGCGATGTCGCTGACAGGATTGATGCTGTCGATCATGCCGCTGTCTTTCAGGAACGCTTCAAACCGGGCATAGCGGCCGGCGTCAAACCCTGCGGGTCGCAGCGCAAAACGGGGCAATGTGTCGACCCAGGCACGGGCATTCAATTCATCCTGCAACTCGGGCGAAGTAGCAGCAAAAATCTCCCAACTTTTCTTGGGGTTGTTCACAATGAACTGGGTCGCCTTCTCTGTTGCTGCCAGAAAGCGTGCAACCTTTTCAGCATCCATGGTTTCGGGATTGGCGACATAGATCAGTTCGTCATAGGGCGGAACGCCCTCTTCCTCGATATAAAAGCAACGGCCCGCGACACCCTCGATATCCATCTGGTTCAGTTCGAAATTGCGGAAAGCGCCAATGACGGCGTCCACCTGTCCGCTCATCAACGACGGCGACAGCGAAAAGTTCACGTTGATCATCTCGATATCGTCCAGCGCAACGTCATGCGTGTTCAGCATTGCTGAAAGAACAGCCTCTTCTACACCTGCAACTGAGAATCCAACCTTCTTGTCCTTGAGGTCGGCCAGCGTTTCGATCGGGCCATCCTCAAGCACCAAAAGACAGTTCAGCGGCGTCGCGACCAAAGTTCCAACCCGTTTGAGCGGCAACCCTTCATGGATTTGCAGGTGCAGTTGCGGTTGATAGGACACGGCCAAATCGGCCTGACCGGCGGCAACCAGACGCGGCGGGGCCGAAGGGTCAGCTGGCGGGATGATTTCAACCTCCAACCCCTCGTCTGCGAAGTAGCCGTTTTCCTGCGCCACAATGATCGGGCCGTGGTCGGGGTTGATGAACCAGTCCAGCAGAACTGTCATCTTGTCTTCGGCCCAGGCTGGCGCGGCGGCCAGCAGGGCGATGGCTGTCATCAGCTTTCTCATATCTCGCGTTTCCTTTTCAATCACGAAGTTGAGGCCGCGACGAGAACAATCTCGCCTGACCAATACGGTTCAATCTGTTCGGCAGCACGCCAAGCGCGCAGGCCAGTTGCGCAGCAAAGAGCCAACTTTTTATCTTTGTTAGGCTCTGTTTTTAGTTGCTCTACGGACATTCTGCGCGCGTGCGGGTGAAGCGGTTCTTGTGCCTCATCCTTGCCCCGCAACTCAACAATCACATCGTTGGAATCCAACTGAGATGCGGTAGCAAAAGAAAAAAAGCTCTCAGGTTCAGGGGCGCCATCAAAGCGAAAGCTAGAGCTGCAAAGGGTTCGTCCATCAAACCGCACCATCTGACCCAGAGGCGAAGGCCCAAGACCCATTATCAGCGCAAGCGCCATCTGTGCCTGCATCGCACCGATCATTCCAACAATCGGACCTAAAACGCCGGCTGTGTCGCAACTTGCTCCGCTGTCCGGTGCATCCGGGAACACTGCGCGCAGCGAAGGTGCACCGCCGCAAAACCCTCCGACGTAGCCAGACATGCCCAATGCCGATGCGCTGATCAGTGGTTTACCTAACGCCCTGCAAGTATCAGAAAGTGTATAGCTTGCTGCATAGCTGTCGGCGCAATCAAGAATGACATCGGAATTGGCGACAAGATCGGCTGCATTTACGCTTGTTACAGCCTGCTTTAGGGCGGTTATCTTCACTTCAGGGTTTAACGCTTGGCAGCGCTCAGCCGCAACGTCAGCTTTGGGTCGACCGCAGTCGGCTTCTGCGAACAAGGTCTGTCGATGCAGGTTAGACAGGGCGACTACGTCCCGATCGACAATTGTCAGGTACCCCACACCGGCCCCTGCCAATAACGGCAACACCGGCGCGGCTAACCCCCCTGCCCCCACTACCAAAACCCGGGCTGCGGCTAGGCGCGCCTGGCCACCTGCACCCACTTCTGGCAAGATTGTCTGGCGAGCATAGCGGGTCATCGCGTGACCTCGATCCATTCACGCACCCGGGCTTCTGGCCTTGCGTTCAGCGTAATATCAGTGACAACCGAAACGATATCCGCGCCGGCTTGCAGCACACCGGGGGCGCGTTCGACGCTCATCCCACCGATAGCGACTAAAGGGATGTCCCCAATCCGTTCTTTCCATTCGGAAACCTTCGGCAGGCCTTGCTGTTCCCATTTCATCTTTTTCAGGATGGTCGGATAAACAGGACCCAAGGCAACATAGTCCGGTTTCATTGCAAGAACCCTTTCAAGTTCGTCGTCGTCATGGGTTGAGACACCTAACTTTAATCCGGCTTTTCGAATTGCCTTCAGGTCGGCGGTATCCAAATCCTCCTGCCCTAGATGGACCCAGTCGCAGCCCGCATCGATGGCTGCCTGCCAGTGGTCATTCACGACCAATACGGCGTCGTGTTCGCGGCACATCGCTTGAGAATGGATAATCTGTTCACGCACCGCTGTGTCGGGCTGATCCTTGATGCGCAACTGCACCAGCTTTACCCCCAAGGGCAGCATCCGGCGCAACCAGTCCGAGTGATCGAAGATCGGGTAGAATTTGTCGAGGATCATGACAAAAACGCCTTTCCGATCACCGGGGTGGATGGTTCGGCCATATCGCGGGCTTCGATTGGGTCCGCCTGATGGCCCAACTGCCCCGCTTCAACGGCCAGTGCCATGGCCTTCGCCATAGCCACGGGGTCGCCCGCGCGCGACACAGCCGTGTTGAGAAGTACGCCGTCAAACCCCAACTCCATCGCCCGCGACGCATGGCTGGGCAGGCCGATACCCGCATCAATCACCAAAGGCACATCGGGGAACTCTGCCCGCATGGAACGCAAGGCGTATTCATTGTTCAGCCCACGGCCTGAGCCTATGGGCGCGCCCCAAGGCATCAATACCTCGCAGCCAGCCGCTAGTAACCGCTCCGCTACAATCAGATCATCGGTGGTGTAGGGGAAAACTTGGAACCCATCCTCGATTAGGATACGCGCAGCTTCGACCAGTTGAAACACATCCGGTTGCAGGCTGTCGGTGTGGCCGATCAGTTCCAACTTGATCCATTTTGTGCCAAACACCTCTCGCGCCATATGAGCGGTCGTAACAGCCTCTTTCACCGTATGACAACCGGCGGTGTTGGGCAGAACCAGCACACCCAGATCCCGGATCATCTGCCAAAATGTCTGGCCAGCGCCCGATTCACGCCGCAGGGACACAGTGGCCACGCCAGCCCTGCTTTCACGAAAGGCCTGTTCCAGAATGACGGGGCTGGGATATTGCGCAGTGCCCAACATCAACGGGTTGGGCAGTTCTGTGCCGTAGAAGGTCCTCACGATCAGCCCCCCTGCATCGGCGACAGGACCTCAACTCGGTCGCCATCGTTCAATGCGTGGCTGATACGAAGGCTCGACGGTATGAAGTCTTCGTTTACAGCCGTCGCAACACGGCCAGAGAACCCGAATTCCTCCAACAGGTCCGAAAGAACCTCGGAACGCGCCTCGCAAGGCGCGCCATTAAGCACGATCTTCATCAACTAACTCCGAATGTTTGTTGTCCAGCGCCAAGTCAGCCACACCTTGCGCCAAAGCGGGCGCCAAGAGATATCCGTGGCGAAACAGGCCGTTTGCGTAGATTGTCCGCCCTAACCGCCGAATGCGCGGAAGGTTGTCGGGAAAAGCCGGACGCAGGTCGACGCCGATCTCCAACACCTCGGCTTCACCAAACGCCGGGTTCAGTGCGTAAGCGGCGCTGAGCAGCTCTAACATTGAGCGCGCGGTGATGCGGCTGCTGTCTTCGCTTTCTATCATCGTCGCACCCAGCATGTAGACGCCATCCCCGCGCGGCACGATGTAGAGCGGCATCCGGGGGTGCAGCAGGCGAACGGGCCGGGTTAACACCACGTCCGGGCAACGGATCACCAGCATTTCACCCTTCACCCCGCGCAGGTCATGTAACACTTCACACGCATGCAAACCCCGGCAGTCAATCGCATTGTCCAGCCGCGTTGGGGCGAGTTTACGATGAAAGACAACGCCCTGCGCCGTTAGATTACGATGAAGATCGCTCAGCGCCTGACGTGGGTTCAAATGGGCCTCATCGGCAAAAAGCAAGCCTTTGGTAAATCCATTTAGTTCAGGCTCTAAATCGTGGATTTTTGCTTGGTCTACTTCGCTGAAGCCACAGGTTCGACGTGAAAACCACCGCAAATCAGGAAGGTCTCTGGGGTTGGCAACAACCAATGTTCCGCGCCGGTCAACGTGGGTCCTGGCAGCCCACCAGTCCAACGCCTGCTGCCCCAGTCGCAACACCGGTTCTTCAGCATTTTCAAACTCGCACCACGGGGCCAACATACCGCCTGCCCACCACGAACATCCGTGTGGACCCGGAGGACCACCTGGATCGAACACCTCAACCTTAGCACCACGCGAAACAAGCTCACTGGCTACGGCCAATCCGGCGACGCCGGAACCTATCACCGACCAGACCGTCATGCGGGCCAAACCCGGTGGAAATGATGTACTGGCCCATGCCCTCGCCCGATCCCTAATCCATCTGCCAACGCAATAGCGCCTTGCAGGTAGTCATGTGCATGCGAGACTGCGTCGGACAATTCTAATCCCCGCGCCAACCCTGCCGCTATTGAAGAGGACAATGTGCAACCAGTACCGTGCGTGTTGCGCGTGCTGCGTCGTGGGGCTGTGTACTCGGCAATTTGTCCCGAGCCATCGACCAAAAGGTCGTGGCAGATGTCGCCACGCCCGTGCCCCCCCTTCATAAGCACGGCTTTCGCGCCCAACTCACAAAGCGCCTGTCCCTGTTCGATCATTTGATCCGGGGTGCCGGCTTCGGAAATGCCAAGCAAACATGCCGCTTCAGGCAGATTGGGTGTCAGCACAGTTGCGCTGGGCAACAAGACGTCGCGCAAAACCTGTACCGCATCCGACGCCAACAGTGCATCGCCCGACTTGGCGATCATCACCGGGTCCAGCACAATAGGACCTTCGAATCCCGCGACACTTTCCGCGACAGTTTGAATAATGTCCGGGGTCGCCAGCATGCCGATCTTGATTGCACTCACATCCAGATCGGTCAGAACCGCGTCAATCTGGGCAGAAACTACATTCAAAGGTATCCCATGAACCGCCGTAACTGCTTGGGTATTCTGCGCGGTCACTGCAGTTACGACGCTGGCGCCGTACACACCCAAAGCGGACATCGCCTTGAGATCCGCCTGAATTCCAGCCCCGCCGCCACTGTCCGAGCCGGCAATTGTCAGGGCAATATGCGCCATATCGTTGCTCCATCTTCTAGGGGCAACGCAGCATGGAAAACGTCTGTTTGTATTAGACCGTTCCCTACGCCGGTATTGCCCGGATCAGGTTCGATGGGTTAGCGCATTCACGCCTCTCAGCCCTTTGATAGGGCACCCCAACGGTTGGGCGGAACATCTCAGGGGTTGGCAGAGGATTCAAGGGCCAATTTTGGCGCGGATGACAGGCAAACTGGACCTATAAAATGAAAAAGCCGGCCCTAATGGACCGGCTCTGTCTTGGCACTTATAGGACGAGGGATTAACCCTTCATTCCGTCCCAAAAAGATTTGACCGACGAGAAAAAGCTATTTGATTCCGGGTGGTTATCTTCACCCAGATCTTCAAACTCGCGCAGCAGTTCTTTTTGGCGGCTGGTCAGGTTGACCGGGGTTTCGACCGCTAACTCAATGAACATGTCACCAACACCGCCACCGCGCAGCGCAGGCATGCCTTTGCCGCGCAGACGCATCTGGCGACCCGATTGACTACCAGCCGGAATTTGTACGCGCCCGCGACCGCCATCTATGGTTGGCACCTCGATTGATCCACCCAGCGCCGCCTTGGCCATGCTAACAGGGACCCGACAGTAGAGGTTCACACTGTCCCGTTCGAACAACTTGTGATCCGACACTTCGACGAAGATATAAAGATCACCCGGAGGACCACCGCGCATACCAGCCTCACCCTCGCCCGCCAAACGGATACGAGTGCCGGTTTCAACGCCAGCAGGGATGTTGACGGAAAGAGCGCGTTCTTTTTCCACACGTCCAGCGCCACCACAGGCTTTACAGGGGTTCTTGATGATCTGACCCAGGCCGGAGCAGGTTGGGCAGGAACGTTCAACGGTAAAGAAACCCTGCTGAGCACGCACTTTGCCCATGCCCGAACAAGTCGGGCAAGTGGTCGGTTCCGCACCGCCCTCTGCGCCCGATCCGTCGCAGGCCGAACAGGCCACGGCTGCAGGCACATTGATTGTTTTCTGCAGACCTGCATAGGCCTCTTCCAATGTCACGCGCAGGTTGTAACGCAGGTCAGACCCGCGCGCCGCACGACGACCGCCGCCGCCACCGCGTTGACCCCCCATGAAATCGCCGAACAAGTCGTCGAAAACGTCCGAAAACGCGCTTGAGAAATCGCCCTGACCAAAACCGCCGCCGGGACGGCCGCCGCCCATGCCGTTTTCAAATGCGGCATGGCCAAACCGGTCGTAAGCGGCCTTGCGATCGGCGTCTTTCAGAACGTCGTAGGCTTCGTTCGCTTCTTTGAACTGCGCCTCAGCGTCCGGGTTGTCCTTGTTGCGGTCGGGATGCAATTCCTTGGCTTTCCTGCGAAAGCCCTTCTTGATCTCGTCCGCCGATGCGCCCTTGGACACGCCGAGCACATCGTAGTAGTCGCGTTTTGACATCAGTGTTTCCTTCTGCCTCAACGTAATCGGGCCGGCCCGGCAACCGGACCGGCCCGCATTGGCCCGGTTACCCGTTAGTTACGCTTGTCGTTATCCAGATCTTCGAATTCGGCGTCGACGATGTCATCATCGCCTGGCGCTGCATCCGCTGCTGCTGGTTCATCCTCAGCCTCTTCGGACTGCGCCTTATAGATCGCCTCACCCAGCTTCATGGCCGCTTCGGTGACGTTCTGGATGCCAGACTTGATCTTGTCGGCATTTTCAGTTTCCAGCTCGTCTTTCAGCGCGGCAATCGCCAGCTCGATGGCTTCGATGGTGGTCGGATCGACCTTGTCGGCATGCTCTTCCATCGACTTTTCGGTCGAGTGGATGAGGCTTTCCGCCTGGTTCTTGGCGTCGACCAGCTCGCGGCGTTCCTTGTCGGCTTCTGCGTTCTCTTCGGCGTCCTTGACCATCTTTTCGATGTCCTCGTCGGACAAACCGCCGGAGGCCTGGATGGTGATCTTCTGCTCTTTGCCGGTGCCTTTGTCCTTGGCCGAAACCGAGACAATGCCGTTGGCGTCGATGTCGAAGGTCACCTCGATCTGAGGCATGCCGCGCGGTGCGGGCGGGATATCTTCGAGGTTGAACTGACCCAGGATCTTGTTGTCCGAGGCCATTTCACGCTCACCCTGGAACACGCGGATGGTCACGGCGTTCTGGTTGTCTTCGGCAGTCGAGAAGACCTGAGACTTCTTGGTCGGGATCGTTGTGTTGCGGTCGATCAGACGGGTGAACACGCCACCCAGCGTTTCGATGCCCAGCGACAGCGGGGTTACGTCCAGCAGAACCACGTCTTTGACGTCGCCCTGCAGAACACCGGCCTGAATGGCAGCGCCCATGGCAACAACTTCGTCCGGGTTCACACCTTTGTGTGGCTCTTTGCCGAAGAACTTGGTGACCTCTTCGATCACTTTCGGCATCCGGGTCATACCACCAACCAGAACCACCTCGTCCACGTCGCCAGCCGACAGGCCTGCGTCTTTCAGAGCGGCCTGGCAAGGTTTCATCGACTTCTTGATCAGGTCGCTGACCAGCGACTCCAACTTGGCACGGGTCAGTTTCATGACCATGTGCAGCGGCTGACCGTTCGAACCCATCGAGATGAACGGCTGGTTGATTTCGGTTTGCGAGGTCGAGGACAGCTCGATCTTGGCTTTTTCAGCAGCTTCTTTCAGACGCTGCAGGGCCATCTTGTCGGCAGACAGATCAACACCGTGTTCCTTTTTGAACTCATCCGCCAGGTAGTTGACGATGCGCATGTCAAAGTCTTCACCACCCAGGAAGGTGTCGCCGTTGGTCGACTTCACCTCGAACAGGCCGTCGTCGATTTCCAGAATGGTCACGTCGAAGGTACCACCACCAAGGTCATAAACCGCGATGGTTTGGGTTTCTTCCTTGTCCAGACCATAGGCCAGAGCGGCAGCTGTCGGCTCGTTGATGATCCGCAGCACTTCCAGACCGGCAATTTTACCGGCGTCTTTGGTGGCCTGACGCTGAGCGTCGTTGAAGTATGCCGGAACGGTGATAACTGCCTGTGTGACTTCCTCACCCAGATAGCTTTCTGCGGTTTCCTTCATCTTGCCCAGAGTGAAGGCCGAGATCTGGCTTGGGGAGTACTTTTCACCGCGGGCTTCAACCCACGCGTCGCCATTGCCGCCATCGACGATGGCGTATGGCACCATTTTCTTATCTTTTTCGACTTCGGCATCATCCACACGACGACCGATCAGACGCTTAACGCCAAAGATCGTGTTGTCGGGGTTGGTGACCGCCTGACGTTTTGCAGGCTGACCGACCAGTCGCTCATCTTCGGTGAACGCGACGATCGAGGGCGTGGTCCGCGCCCCTTCGGCGTTTTCGATGACCTTCGGCTGCGAGCCGTCCATGATAGCCACACACGAGTTGGTGGTTCCAAGGTCAATTCCGATTACTTTTCCCATATGTTCAATCCCTTTCTCTTCAAGGCGATGTCCGAGGTCCGAACCCGTTATGGCACCCAGCCCCGATCTGATATGCGCGAACAGCTCTACACCATCGCGCGTCCCGGCGTATATAAGGGCGGGATCAGAGGCCTGCAAGCGTTGTAAAACGCAGGTTTTCGGGAATCTGTAGCCTTTTTCGTCAAGGTTTTGGCAAGGATCGGGGAATCTCGGATGGCACGGCTGCTTGTGCGCGGATTTGATATCAGAAAAGCTTGGCTGGATGGCACAGCGCAGGCCCAGTTGGTTGAGGCACTGCGCCCGATTCTGAAAGCGGCCCCATTGTTTCGGCCGATGACACCGTCGGGCAAGGAAATGTCGGTTCGCATGACTTCGGCCGGATCGCTAGGCTGGGTCACCGATAAAGCGGGCTATAGATATCAGGCGCAACACCCGAAAGGCGCGGAATGGCCTGCCATTCCTGCTCCGATCCTGAACATCTGGCGCGCGCTGGCGAGCCCCGACCGCGATCCCGATTGTTGTCTTGTAAACTACTACGGGGAAGGCGCCCGATTGGGGCTGCATCAAGACAAGGACGAGGTGGATTTTTCGTGGCCGGTGCTGTCAATTTCATTGGGCGATGACGCGTTGTTTCGCATTGGAAATCCAACACGCGGGGGAAAGACCGAGTCAATCTGGCTAAACTCTGGCGACGTGGTGATCATGGGCGGACCCGCTCGGTTGGCCTACCATGGGATTGATCGCATCCGGTTCGGGTCTTCAAAACTGCTGCCCAAGGGCGGCCGGATCAACCTGACACTGCGCGTGGCCAGTTAGCGACGCGCGCTCCAGCTTTGGGACACATGCTGTCGCGTGAAGAAGATTCCAAGCAGGCCGATCATCAGCAAAGCCAAACCAACCCAAAGCGCGTATTCCCAGCTTGAGTTGCGCGGAAAATAATTGCGAAAAATAAAACCGCGACACTGGTCGATGACATGAAACAGTGGGTTCCAGGCAAACATGGCTAGAGTAGCGCCCCCCAGCGCATTGCCCACGAACATCTTGCCCGAGAAGATCATATTCAAGCGCCTGAAAAGGTTCTTTAAAATTGTAACCGTCCCTGGAAACCACGGGCTCAGCGCCATAAACACCACCCCGATCGCACACCCCGTGAACCAGGCCAACATGAACATCGCAAATGCTCCACCGGGATCCTGAATTTCAATCGGTGATACTGCAACGCTATAGAGAAACAGGATGATGATGATCGTCATTACCTGCGTGTAAAGCATCCCAAAGGCCGTCGCCAATAACACCACCATCATATTCATCGGTGAATGCAGCATCATTGGATTATTGCCAGTACTAACGCCTGCAATCGCGTTAGCAGACTTGATATGCGTGATGAATAAAAACACGCCAGACAGAAGGAAAAGGATGAATTCTCCTCGGATTTTGGCGACACGCGGACCTAGGAACGACAGTATGACGTAAAATACGGCCACCATTGCCAGGACTTGAACGATGTTGACGATAATCGCCAGAACCGCGTTGTGATGCTGTGATCTTACGCTGCGCACAACGGCGTGGAAGATAAGCTCGGCCGTCGTGAAGGCACCGCCCAGCATTGTCCGGTTTCGCTTGAAATAATACACCCGAAGCGTCTTTCCCGTTTTTTCGCCTGCAATCTGCCACGAATTTCTTGCCGTTCCGTAACCGGCACAGCATAAGGCCGTTAGGACATTCGATCAACAAAACACAGGAACGGAGCAATTTTGTGACCTACGACGCCCTCATTCCCGTTATCCGACGACTGGCCCTGGAAGCTGGCGACAAGATCATGGAAATCTACAACTCCGACGATTTCGACGTTAAGGTCAAATCCGACTCTAGCCCCGTGACCGAAGCGGACGAGGCCGCAGATGCGTTGATCTCGGATGGGCTGCGCGCTGCTTTTCCCGACATTCTGCTGGTGACCGAAGAACAGGCTGCATCGCATTCCGAGAAAGGCGATACCTTCCTGATCGTCGACCCGCTGGACGGAACCAAGGAATTCATCAACCGCCGCGGTGATTTCACCGTCAATATCGCACTGGTGGAAAACGGTGTTCCGACACGCGGTGTGGTTTACGCACCAGCCAAGGGGCGGATGTTCTACACTCAGGCAGATGGTCAATCAGTCGAGGAAACCGGAGCGCTGAACAAAGAACAGGCCGGAGAAACTGCGCCGATTTCAGTCTCTAAACCGGACAATTCCGCACTTATGATCGTCGCATCGAAGTCTCATCGCGATCAGGCGACCGAAGATTACATCAACAAATATCAGGTCAAGGATAGCAAAAGCGCAGGCTCGTCTTTGAAATTCTGTCTGGTTGCGACGGGTGACGCGGACCTCTACCCCCGCGTAGGTCGTACAATGGAGTGGGACACGGCAGCTGGCCATGCGGTATTGACCGGTGCAGGCGGTAAGGTGGTCCGTTTTGACGATCATTCGCCGTTGACCTACGGAAAGGACGGCTATGCAAACCCGTTCTTCATCGCCTACGCTCCGGGTGTTGACCTAAAGGAAGCCTAATGTCCGTTCTGATCGCGATTCCCGCCCGTTATGCCTCAACCCGTTATCCGGGCAAGCCGCTGGTGCCATTGACTGGCGCCAGTGGTAAGGCGATGACGCTGATCGAACGGTCATGGCGCGCGGCCCGTTCCGTTTCTGGCGTCGACAAAGTGGTAGTAGCCACCGATGACGACCGTATCCGCGAAGCGGCTGAGGGTTTTGGGGCCGACGTGGTCATGACATCCGAAAACTGCCTAAACGGTACCGAACGCTGCGCAGAGACCCATGCAAACCTCGGCGCAGGTTTCGAGATCGTTGTAAACTTACAGGGCGACGCACCGCTGACGCCGCATTGGTTTGTCGAAGATTTGGTGGATGGCCTGCGTGCTGCGCCCGAAGCTGGGGTCGCAACGCCAGTGCTGCGCTGCGACGGTGACGCGCTGAACAGCCTGCTGAATGACCGTAAGCATGGGCGCGTCGGCGGCACAACTGCTGTTTTCGCCGCCGATCATAGCGCAATGTATTTCTCGAAAGAGGTCGTGCCGTTCACCTCGCAGTCTTATGCCGATAGTGACGCAACGCCGGTTTTCCACCATGTTGGTGTCTATGCATACCGCCCCGACGCGTTGGCCGCTTATCCCACGTGGCCAGTTGGTCCGCTGGAACAACTAGAGGGGCTGGAGCAACTGCGCTTTATGGAAAACGGTCGCAAGGTCCTGTGCGTCGAAGTCGAAGCCAAGGGCCGCCAGTTCTGGGAATTGAACAACCCGCAAGACGTTCCCAAGCTTGAGGAAATGATGGCTGCGATGGGGCTAGAGTAATCCGTTTAGGGATCGCCCACAATTGCCCAACCTGATCAACGCGATTTTTGATTTGGACGAGAGATGACAAACATTCTTGTAACTGGCGGCGCAGGATATGTTGGATCCCACGCCTGCAAATCGCTGGCGCAAGCGGGGTACACACCCTTGACCTACGACAACTTGGTCACCGGTTGGCAAGATGCAGTGAAATTTGGGCCCTTCGAACACGGCGACCTACTGGACCGTGACAGGCTGGATGAAGTCTTTGCCAAGTACCAACCCGCTGCAGTTATGCACTTCGCTTCCCTGAGCCAGGTGGGCGAGGCTATGTCACAACCCGGAAGATACTGGACCAATAACGTTACCGGTTCCCTGAACCTGATCGAAGCCGCCACTAAAGCGGGATGCTTAAACTTTGTATTTTCATCAACCTGCGCCACCTACGGCGACCATGACAATGTAGTACTGGATGAAAATACACCGCAGAACCCGATGAACGCCTATGGCGCTTCGAAACGAGCAATCGAAGACATTCTTCACGATTTCGAAGCTGCGCATGGACTGAATCACGTGATCTTCCGTTATTTCAACGTGGCTGGTGCCGATCCGGACGGTGAAGTGGGCGAATTCCACCGCCCCGAGACCCACCTGATCCCGCTGATGTTGGATGCGATTGACGGCAAACGCGAAGGGCTGACTGTATTCGGTACGAACTACGACACGCCCGACGGAACCTGCATCCGCGACTATGTGCACGTGTGCGATTTGGTTGATGCGCATATGCTGGGATTGAACTGGCTGGAACAGGGCAAAGGCAGCCGCGTGTTCAACTTGGGCACCGGATCAGGTTTTTCGGTGATGGAAGTGATCAGCCATTCCAAAACCGTTACCAATCGCGAAGTGCCGTTCTCCTTAGGTCCCCGCCGGGCCGGGGATTGCACCAAACTTGTTTCAGGATCAGTTCGCGCCGAAGAAGAGCTGGGTTGGACACCCAAAAGATCAACGTTAGAGACGATGATTGGTGATGCTTGGCGCTGGCACCAATGCGGCTCCTATAACAAATGAGCGGCAGATGACCAACTTGCCAACCGATAGCCTTCCGCCCATTGGATGGGCACAGAAGTACCGGTTGCGCCTTAAGCGAAAACGTCTGCTGTGGCGGTCATTCCGAAGCCGTCGCCAATTGTCCTGCATCAACAATCGGACCAAACAAATCAGGCCGGGTAATGTTCTGGCGTTCACTACGCTGCGCAACGAAATCAACCGGTTACCATGGTTCTTCCGGCACTATCGCGATTTGGGCGTGGATCATTTCCTTATCGTCGATAACGGCAGCGATGATGGATCCGTGGAATTCTTGCGCGGACAACCTGACGTTTCCCTGTGGCAAACCCATGCCAGCTATCGCGCTTCGCGCTACGGGCTAGATTGGGTGACGTGGCTTCAAATGCGCTATGGGCACGGCCATTGGACACTGATGGTCGATGCGGATGAACTGTTGATCTATCCTGAACATGACAGCACATCACTGCATGAACTAACTGCCAAACTTGAACAACAAGGTCTCAGCGCCTTTGGCGCATTGATGCTGGATCTTTATCCCAAGGACCCGTTGGGCTCACAGGTCTATGATCCCACGACAGACCCGACCGTTCTTCTAAACTGGTTCGATCCTGGCCCTTACAGGGCGCAGCGGCAAAGCCCGATGGGCAACCTCTGGGTACAAGGTGGCGCGCGCGAGCGCATGTTCTTTGCCGACCAACCGCACCGGTCACCTACATTAAATAAAATACCCCTGGTGCGTTGGTCCCGGCGCTACGCCTATGTGAACTCATGCCACTCGGCCCTGCCTCGGCATCTGAACGGGGCCTATGACGGACCAGATGGAGAGGCACCCTCGGGCGTGCTTCTGCATACAAAATTCCTGCCCGAAGTCGTGCGCAAGTCGAAAACTGAAAAGGTGCGGCGCCAGCATTTTCACGATCCCGACCTGTTTGGAACCTACTATGATGCGATTGGAAATTGCCTCGTTATGTGGACTTCAGATTCTGTTCGCTTTGAAGGTTGGGCCCAACTGCAGCGTCTGCGGTTGATGGGGAAAATTGCCTGAATCGCGCCAGATGTGACTAACGAAATCTAAAGTCGTTGCCTTGAAAGATGCAAAAATGGCATAAATCGGCAATTGCCCGGCACCACTCTGGATCGTCCAGCCCCGGGCATGCTCGCGTAACAAAAAGGGCAGAGCTACAGCGTGAGCCTGTTGGATTCATACCGGATGAGACTGCGGCGCAAGCGTCGTCTTGCGCGCTGCCTGCGTAAACAACGGGAATTAAAACCGGTTTCTGACAACAGCGCCAATATAGGCCGCGATGATATCTTACTGGTGAGTGTTCTGCGGAACGAGAAAATCCGACTTCCCTTTTTCTTGGATTACTACCGAAAGCTAGGCGTCGACCATTTTCTGTTTGTCGACAACGACAGCGACGACGGAACCCGTGAATACCTGTCCAGCCAACCCGACACCTCGGTCTGGCATGCGCGTGCCAGCTACAAACGCGCTACGTTCGGTCTGGATTGGTCAAATTACCTGCTGCGCAAATACGCGAACGGTCATTGGGTTCTGACTGTCGATCCGGATGAGTTCTTCATCTATCCGTTCTGCGACACCCGCCCCATTCGTGCGCTGACGGATTGGCTGGACGGCTGCGCAGTGCGCAGTTTCGGCACAATGCTTATCGACATGTACCCACGATGCTCAGTAGAGGCGGAACCCTATAAAGAGGGACAGGATCCCTTTGAGATCGCCCGCTGGTTCGATTCTGGTAACTATATGATCACCAAGAATCCCGCCTATAAAAATCTTTGGATTCAAGGCGGTCCACGGGCGCGTGTGTTCTTTCGCGACAACCCTTTGAAAGCACCCGCACTGAACAAGATCCCTCTTGTAAAATGGGACAAGCGGTATGTGTATGTCAGTTCAACCCATTCGTTGCTGCCACGCGGCTTAAACCAAGTGTATGACGAATGGGGCGGTGAAAAAACCAGTGGCGCGCTATTGCATGCCAAACTGATCAGTACCCTCGGTGAAAAAGCATCCGAGGAAATGCTGCGCAGACAGCACTATCGCCATTCGGGCGAATACCGTGCCTACGCCGAAGGTCTTGATGACAAGCCGGTGTTCTGGAGTGAACAATCAGAAAAATACATCAACTGGCGACAGCTTGAGATTCTCGGCCTCATGTCAAAAGGAAACTGGGCATGAACCGCTTGGGAATTGTCATGCTGGTGCACACGGCACTTCACCGGGCTCACCAAGTTGCTCGTCACTGGACTGCATCCGGTTGCCCGGTGGTGATTCATGTTGATCGCAAAGTGCCGACGCATGTCTATTCCAAATTCGTATCCGCCTGCGCAGATGATCCGCTGATCCGATTCTCAGAACGCCATGCTTGCGACTGGGGCAGCTGGGGCATTGTCGCTGCTTCACAATCCGCAGCAGAGCTTATGCTTGAAGCGTTTCCAGATGTGCGCCACGTCTATCTATCATCAGGTGCTTGCCTGCCTTTGCGACCGGTGGATGAGTTAATTGCCTACATCTCTGATCGACCCCGCGTCGATTTCATCGAAAGCGCCACAACCGCCGACGTCAGTTGGACAATCGGCGGATTAGATCAGGAACGGTTTACTTTAAGATTTCCATTTTCTTGGCGCAAAAACCGGAAACTCTTTGACGCATATGTTAAGTTTCAGCGCGCCGTCGGTATGCGCCGCAAAATCCCAGATGGGCTGGTCCCGCATATGGGCAGCCAATGGTGGTGCCTGACCCGTCAAACACTGTCAGCCATCCTGCAGGACCCAAAACGCCAAGTTTACGACCGTTATTTTCGCCATGTCTGGATTCCAGATGAAAGCTATTTTCAGACGCTGGCGCGACTCTATTCCACGCATATAGAAAGCCGATCTCTAACCTTGTCGAAGTTCGACTATCAAGGTCGGCCCCATATTTTTTATGATGACCACTTGCAGTTGTTGCGTCGATCCGATTGCTTTGTTGCACGTAAAATCTGGCCGCAAGCTGACCGACTTTACCAAGCGTTCCTGACCGATCAGAACATCGCCATGAGACCAGCCGAACCCAATCCGGGCAAAATCGACAGGGTATTCTCCAAGGCTGTCGAACGCCGGACGCGGGGTCGTGATGGGTTGTATATGCAAAGCCGTTTTCCGCGGCACGGAAGTGAAAATGGCCTCACCTCATTCCCTTATTCGGTGTTTCAGGGTTTCGCCGAGCTGTTCGAGGACTTCGCGCCCTGGCTGAACATGGCTACTGGCGCACGCGTACACGGGCATCTGTTTGCACCCGAGCGGGCCGAGTTTTCAGAAGGTGAGACCATAACCAATGGTGCGTTAAGCGATTGCGCTGTTCTACGGGATTATAATCCGACTGCTTTTGTTTCGAACCTAATCTGGAACACCCGAGGCGAAAGACAGTGTTTTCAATTTGGCCCCGCGGACACGCAACAGATCAACTGGTTTCTGGCCCGCGACAGGCACGCTCAGATTTCAGTCATTACTGGGGCTTGGGCCATCCCGCTTTTTCGGTCAAACATGAATTTCGCCGACATCCGCAACGAGGCCGCCAGATTGCAGCAGATCGAAACCAAACAACTTGAAATCCTGAATTCGGTCTGGACCAAGGCACGTGTACGAACATGGTCATTGGCGGAATTTGTTGAATCTCCAATGGAGCCGTTGCAGACAGTCATTGAGGAAATCGGCATCCAACGCGCCAGTCATCTGACCAAAGCTCCGGTGATGGTGGATTTAACGGGTTTTGGGCAATTCCTGCAAAACCTCAAAAATCAGGGCATGCACCCTTTGCTAATGGGGGATTTTCCGACGGACGATGTGTTTGGCGCGCGGGTTCGACCATTCAAAAAACCTTATCTGGTTCAATAGCCCGACATGTCATCCAGATTTGACTATTTCATTGTTCTCGCCGCCATGCGCACCGGGTCGAACCTTCTTGAATTCAACTTGAACGCGTTGGAAGGCATCGCGTGTCACGGTGAAGCATTCAACCCGCATTTCATCGGGCGGCTCAAATCCGACAGTCTACTTGGTGTGACGTTGGACGAACGAGACAACAATCCGATGAAACTGGTGAACGCGATCAAACTGGCCGAGGGCCAGCTGAATGGCTTTCGATACTTTCAAGGACATGATCCGCGTGTGTTAGAGCCTGCTTTGACTGATCCACGCTGCGCCAAAATCATTCTGACCAGGAACCCGCTGGACAGCTATGTTTCGTTAAAAATCGCGCGTGAAACCAAGCAGTGGCAGCTCAAGAACGTCAAACGCCGCCGCGAAGCGCAGATCGAATTCGACGCGTTGGAATTCGAGCGGTATTTGGATCAACAACAGGACTTCCAACTCCTGATACTGAATACATTGCAGAAAACCGGCCAGAGCGGTTTTTATGTCGCTTATGACGATCTCAACAACCTGGACGTTTTGAATGGGTTGGCCAAATGGCTGGGTGTCGAGTCGCGATTGTCGGCGATCGACGACACGATCAAACCGCAAAATCCCGAACCCACTTTAGCCAAGGTAACAAATCGCGAAGAGACCGAACAAGCTTTGGCTGGGATCGATAGCTTCAACTTGCACCGGACACCCAATTTCGAACCCCGTCGCGGGCCGGCCGTTGGAAACTATGTCGCAAGCCCCGATACGCCGCTGATGTTTCTGCCAATACGTGGCGGGATAGAAGGCACAGTTTTGCAATGGCTGGCTGACCTGGACAATGTCAGCACCGAAAAATTGGTTGCCAACCAGAACCGGAAACAAATGCGGCACTGGCTTCAGAGCCATCAAGGACACCGCAAGTTTTCAGTACTTCGGCATCCTTTGGCACGAGCACACTCAGCCTTCTGTTCCTATATCCTGAGCACCGAACCCGGTGCATATCTGAAAATCCGAAACATGTTGCGTAACAGGTTCAAGGTTCCGATCCCCGGTCAATTGCGCCAGGACAACTACCCCGTAGAACAGCACTATGAGGCGTTTTCATCGTTTCTGATCTTTCTGCGTCAGAACCTTGCCGGACAAACACCAGCCCGGGTCGACGGAGTATGGGCAAGCCAATCTCAGGTTCTGGACGGTATCACAACATTCGCCGTCCCTGACCTTCTGCTGCGAGAAGCAGAAATTGCGACGGCACTGCCGGATCTGGCGCGCCGTTTTGGACATGAAAACCCGCCTAACCCGGAGCAATGCCCGCCTGACATGCCATTCCAGCTAAGCGACATCTATGATTCAAAACTAGAAGCGCTGGCGACCGAGGTCTACCAGCGCGACTATATGCAATTCGGGTTCGAAGATTGGAAACCGCCTAAGGGCGCAGCGTGATCAGCGTTCCCTTGTTTACCATTGCGTAGATTTCTTCCATCTCTTCATTCTTGACAGCGATACAACCTGCGGTCCAATCGGCCGTTTTCTTGGCACGTTTCCGTTCCGACCGTTTTTTCGGCTGTCCGTGAATGAAAATATCGCCACCCGGATCAACGCCAGCTGCCTCGGCCTGCGCGATGTCCTGAGAGTTCGGATAAGAAATACCCAAAGACAGGTGATATCGGCTATTGGGGTTGCGACGGTCGATCAAATAGCTGCCCTCGGGCGTACGGCCATCACCACGCTTGGTCTTGGTGCCGGTGGGGGCAAAGCCAAGATCAACCTTGTATTCCTTTAGAATGCTTTCGTGATGCAGAAGGTACATCTTCCGCGCGCCCTTATTGATAACCAATGAGGTCACCTGGGGTCCATCATAACTTAGAAATCGCGGGCCTGCCGACGCACAAGCCGAAAGGCCCAGCGTTGCCATAGCGCCCAATCCAAATGCTCGACGATCCATGTTTCACTGCCTGCTACTGCTCATTTTTTTTTAGCATTATGCCAAAAATCTCAAAAACTGAAATCACTTTTTGCTGTGCTGCTGTTCGGACAGTTTTCGTTCAATGTTCTCAAGCCTTTCCAATACCTCATCACGATAGGCATCAGTCTTCACCTCGTCCTCGGCATGGTGCGCATCCTGCATCGAGTTAACGATCAAACCAACCAAAAGGTTCACAACCGCAAAGGTGGTAACCATGATGAAAGGTACAAAGAACAGCCACGCATAGGGATAAACCTCCATCACTGGGCGCACGATGCCCATGGACCAGCTTTCCAGCGTCATGATCTGGAACAGCGTATAGGCCGAAAGGCCCAGATCTCCGAACCACTCAGGGAAAGAGTAAGAGAACAGTTTGGTCGAGATCACCGCTCCAATATAGAACAGGATCGCCATCAGGAGGAACACGCTGGCCATTCCCGGCAGGGCCGAGATGAAACCCTCGACCACCCGGCGCAGACGCGGCGCAACAGAGATGACGCGCAGTACCCGCAAAATCCGCAGCGCCCGCAGCACCGACAGCCCGCCTGCACTGGGGACAAGTGCAATGCCCACGATGACAAAATCGAAAATGTTCCAGCCGCTTGTAAAAAAGCGCCGCCCCGTCGCCACCAGCTTCATGCTGATCTCAGCCACGAAAATGGCAAGACAGATGCTATCCAGCGTTACAATTAGGGGTCCTGCGGCTTCCATCAGGGTCGGAGATGTCTCCATCCCCAGCAATATCGCGTTAAAAATGATGACCGCCGTGATGAAGCGGCCGAACGCGGGGCTTTCAATGATGGCCAGAAGGCGCTGATTGAATCCCATCGGGACATTCTCCTGTGTGCTCATGCTCCGAGCCCTTTTACAAACCGCGCGGCAAGTTCTGTATGTGATGACCATCGAAATTGGTCCACCACCTGTACCCATTCAAGGGTGTAGCCTGCGTTAACTAGTGTTTTTGCGTCCCGCGCGAATGTGACCGGGTTGCACGAGGCATAAGCGATCACCGGGCGCTGTACCTGAGCAAGTTCTGCCACTTGTGCCTCTGCGCCGGCACGAGGTGGGTCCAACACAACGGCGTCATAGGATTTCAGCTCATCCGGCATCAAAGGTCGGCGGAACAGATCGCGAGCCTCAACTGACACCCGTTTAAGCCCCTGTGATTTGCGCCAGCCCTGATCCAGCGCTTGGGTCATCGCAGCCTCACCTTCGACGGCATGAACCTCGGCCATTTGAGCGATTGGTAGCGAGAATGTTCCGCTGCCCGCAAATAGGTCAATGACCCTCTTTGAACCCTCTATCGCTTGCAAAACTGCCTTTAATAGAGCCTGCTCACCATCTTTCGTGGCCTGCAAGAACGCACCTGGAGGCGGAACCACACCCGCCATGCCAAAGTGCTGCACCGGAGGTTGGCGCATGGCAATCACCTCTCCATCCCAACTAAGTCGGGCAAGGCCATGTTTCTCGGTCACCTGAGCCAAAGCCAGCTCCAGCGGCCCGTCCAGCGGTTTACCCCCTTTAACAGCCACATCCAGCCCACCTTCGGACAGGGTCAGCGTTGCGGCCAATACTCCTTTCCGGCTGCCGCCCAGTACAGCCAGCGCTTGAGCCACCGGTATGGCGGCAATCAGAGCGGGGTCCAGAAGATGACAATCAGGGATTTCGGTGATCGTGTCCGACGCGTGGCCATGGAAACCAGCCAACGTGCCCTTTTTGGTCCGACGCACAGCAATGGTCGCACGACGGCGCGACCTTTCTGGCGAGGTGTGGATCGGACGCATGTGCGCCTCTAATCCCTGCGCGGAAAGTGCGCTGCGCACGATCTCAACCTTCCAGTCAGCAACAAAAGCGTCTGCGGCATGTTGCAATTGGCAGCCGCCGCATGCCTTGTAATGACGGCACGGTGGCTTAACCCGCTGATCCGAGGGCGTTTCAACCCGAATATCGGTCAGGACCTGACCATCCAGAACACCGCTGACCACCTCACCTGGCAGGGTGCGTGGCGCATAAACGGGGCCATCGGCAATGCCATCGCCCTGATGGCCTAATCGGTTAATGGTGAACTGTTGCGTCATAAGCCGCCTGATACCGAGGCTTTGCGTACAACAAAACCCCCTAGCTTGCTTTACGCGTTATTCGGCGGCTTCTGCCTGAATGAACCCACCCGATTGACGATGCCAGAACCGCGCATATAGCCCGCCTTCCTTCAGCAATGTGCTGTGGGTACCGGATTCGACGATGCGCCCCTCGTCCAGTACGACGATCCGATCCATCTCGCTGAGTGTCGACAGCCGATGCGCAATCGCAAGCACGGTTTTGCCCTGCATCACGCGGTGCAGCGCGGTTTGGATCGATGCCTCAACCTCAGAATCCAATGCCGAGGTCGCCTCGTCCAAAACCAGAATCGGTGCGTCTTTCAGAATGGCGCGTGCCAAGGCAATCCGCTGCCGCTGTCCACCGCTGAGCTTCACACCTCTTTCACCAAGATGCGCATCGTAACCCTTGCGCCCATGGGCGTCCTGCAGGCCAAGGATGAAATCGTGCGCTTCGGCCTTTTTGGCGGCGGCGACTAACTCTTTTTCTGAGGCATCCGGGCGGCCATACAGAATGTTCTCGCGCGCCGACCGGTTGAACATCGCAGTTTCCTGAGTAACCATTCCAATCTGGCTTCGCAAACTGTCTTGCGTCACCCGCGCCACATCCTGACCGTCAATGGCTATGGTTCCTTTTTCGCCGTCATAGAGTCTGAGCAGCAGCGAAACCAAGGTTGACTTTCCCGCACCCGAGGCTCCTACGATCCCCAGTTTCTCACCTGAGTGCACAGTCATAGTAACGTCAGACACACCGCCCACGTCGCGACCATAGGCAAAGCTGACACGGTCAAAATCTATCTGCCCTTCAGTCACGGTCAGACCCTTGGCGTCCTTCGCGTCCTCGACCCTGTAGCGCTTGGCCAGAGTATTCATGCCATTTTCAACTTCGCCGACATTGGCATAAAGCCCCATCAGAGTGAAACTCACCCAACCGGTCATTTGCGCAATTCGGATCGAGATCGCACCCGCCGCAACGATATCCCCGGCTGTCGCGGTTCCATTTCGCCACAGCAGCAGCGTCGCGCCCAGCAGCAATACCGGAAGCACACCGGCCAGCACCATCAGGATAAAGCGGAAACTGGCGGAAAGAGCACCGAAGGCCAGCATCTTTTCACGCAAGTCGATCATCGAGTTGCGCGCGGCTTGATCCTCGAACGCGGAATGAGCGAATAGTTTGACGGTTTTGATGTTGGTGATCGTATCAACCACCTGACCCGACACCATCGCCCGCGCGCCAGCCCGCGCTGCGGATCGCACACGAATTCGCGGTAAGTACCAGCGGATCAGAAGGAAATACACCACCAACCAAGCTGCAAAGGGCAGCATCACCAATGGGTGAATAGACCCTAACAATAGCAAAGAGCCCACAAGTGAGGCCAATGCAAAGACAATTGCGCTAATCGTTTCGGACACGACCGAAGCCAGCGCGTTGGAAGTTTGCATCTGTTTCTGCGCAATCCGCCCGGCGAAATCATCGTCGAAGTACGTCACCGACTGGCCCAGCGTCCAACGGTTCAACTTGGCCAGAACCAGAGGCGGGATATTGGGCATAACAACGTAGTTGTTGGAAAAAGCCGACAAGCCAAACAATACCGGCCGCAGCAGCATAAAAAACGCCACCACACCAAGGATCATCCACAGATTGTTGCCGGACAGAAACCCCTCGGGACCGCCCTGCGTTGCCAGATCAATCACAAGGCCCAGCATCCAGGCTGTCCCGGCCTCCATCGCGCCTGCCGAGGCCGAGAAAAAGGCCGCGACAAAGATCATCGGCCACGCGCCCGAAAGGGCCCAGCGAATAAACGCCCCCAGCGTTTGCGGCGGGGGCGTTTCAGTGTTTTTGAACGGATTGATCAGGTCGGCAATCTTCATTCTGCAGCCTCTGGGTTCAGGAAACCACCAGATTGCCGCGCCCAGAACTTGGCGTAGAGCCCACCCTGCGCAAGAAGTTCGGAATGCCCTCCCTGTTCCACGATCCGGCCGCCGTCCATCACCAGAATGCGGTCCATCTGCGCAATTGTACTGAGCCTGTGGGCAATGGCGATCACGGTTTTACCTTGCATCATGCCGTAAAGAGTTTCCTGAATTGACGCTTCGACTTCGGAATCTAGGGCGGATGTCGCTTCGTCCAACAGCAGGATCGGTGCGTCTTTGAGGATCACCCGTGCCAGTGTCACCCGCTGCCGTTGACCACCGCTGAGCTTTACACCCCGCTCCCCCACATGCGCGTCATATCCTGTACGCCCTTGTGGATCTTGCAGATCAAGGATGAACTCATGCGCCTCTGCCTGTTTGGCGGCGGCGATCATCTGGTCTTCGGTTGCTTCAGGACGACCATAAAGGATGTTGTCGCGTACAGACCGATGCAAAAGCGCGCTGTCTTGCTGCACCATGCCGATATGACTTCGCAAACTGTCCTGGGTGACCTTCGCGATGTTCTGGTCATCAATCAGGATCGCACCTTGTTCCACGTCATAAAACCGCAAAAGTAGCTTAACCAAGGTCGATTTACCCGCTCCGGAACGCCCGATCAGACCGATCTTTTCGCCGGGATGAATGGTTAAGCTGATGTGGTCGAGCCCACCAGTTTTTCGGCCATAGTGATGCGATAGGTCCCGAATTTCGATCTGGCCATTGGTCAACTGCAACAACTTCGCATCCGGCGCATCCAGCAAGTCGATCGGTTGCGCAATCGTCTCCATCCCCTCGGCCACGACACCAAGCTGACGGAAGAAACTGGTCAGTGCCCACATGATCCATCCGGTCATAGCGTTTAGCCGCAGGGTCAAGGCAGTTGCCGCCGCAACCACACCGACAGAAGCGCTGCCCTGCATCCACAAGGCAATTGCCCAACCAACCACACCAACAATCAGCAGACCGTTCAGCGTGACCAGAACGGCATCCATGATGGTGAAGATACGCATCTCTGTCTGAAAAGTGCGGCGCGTTTCCTGAATGGCTTCGCGGGCATAGTCCAGCTCTTGTTCGTCATGGGCAAACATCTTGACTGAGTGGATGTTGGTGTAGCTATCCACCACCCGCCCCGTCACAGCCGAGCGCGCATCAGACGCCGCTTTGGACGCGGGACCAACCCGCGCCACCGTCCAGCGCACCAGTAGTGCATAAAGCGCGAACCAGATTAGCAACGGCAGCAGCAGTCGTGGATCTGCTGCCATCAGCAAGATCGCCGCGCCGATCAGATAAGCCAGCGAAAAAGAAATCGCATCGAATACCTGAAACACTGCCTCACCAGCAGCTGGGGGCGTCTGCATGATCCGGTTGGCGATGCGGCCCGCAAAGTCATTCTCGAACCAACCCACCGACTGCCGCAGCACGTGCTTATGCGCACGCCAGCGAATGATGGTGCCAAAATTTGGCAGGATCGTATTGTTCAACAGCAACACGTCGACCACATGCAACATCGGGCGCAGAAGCAGCACAAAGACCGCCATCAGGATCAATTCAGTGCCATGCGCCTGCCAGACCTCTGCGGGGGGGCCGGACAGCAGATCAACAACCCGACCCATGTAGTAGATCAGGCCGACCTCAACCGCAGCGACGACGACAGAAATCAACCCAGCCCAGAAAAACACCCGAAGGAATGGCTGAGAGTAATCCAGCATGAAAGGCCACAGCCGCGTTGGCGGTGTATCGGTCTCGGTATAGTCAGCAAAAGGGTCAACAAGGTTTTCGAAATAGCGAAACATGGAGAGTGCTCCGATTGAGCAGATAACAGGTCATGCGAAGAAAGATGGCGCCAGAACACCACCCCTACGGGTCAGAGTGTTCCGGCTTTAGCCGAACCAGATCCCGTAATACATTCGCATCCCTCCGTTCATGTGACAGCCGCAAGTAACCATAAAGAAAATGATTTGTCATCCCCTTTTGAGACTTCGAATTACCCGCCCAGCAGGTCGTCGCGGTTCAGCGTGAAACCGGATGCAATCCAACGTGCCTCAAGTTCGGCTAGTTTTTTGCCCAGCGCCGGACCTGTGAATTCGGGGATAAGGTCAGTGGCTTGAATCGGAAAGTCAGCCTCGGCACCTGTGTGCAGAGCGTTGCGCAGGGTTTCGCTCCAGGGTTGTTCAAGGAAAGCGCAGCGCAATAGGGTTTCATGCATTCCACCCTCTTCCCCATAGCGAAAGCCCAGCTCGGGGACGCTGGCCGTGCCCAAGGCCTCGTCGCGCATTCGGGTCAGGCGTTGCAACTGCGCTTTGCTCAGACGCAGAGTTTTGGCGATTTCAGGCGTTGCAATTGCAGCCAGGCGGCGGATCGAATCGGGCTCGGCGCCAGCTTGTTCTTCCAAAGCAACCAGAGGCGCAAGCGCGCGATCCTCGGCACCCGGCAACAGATGCGCAAGTACGCCCGTCTGGCGCATCGCCGCAATTGACGGTGCGGGATCCGGCGCAGCCAGCAATTTCAGAAGTTCTGCCCCAACCCTTTCGCGGGAAAGTCCCTCTAACCCTTCCAGATTTGCCGAAATCGCCGCCAGAGCATCTGGGTCAAACCCAGCCTCGGGGTCGCCATACCAAGCGTGGAACCGGAAATACCGCAACGAGCGCAGGTAATCTTCGCGAATACGGTTTTCTGCGGTGCCGATGAATCGCACCTGCCGCGCTTGAAGATCAGGTAGCCCATTAAGCGGGTCCAGAACCGTTCCGTCGGGCTGCGCATAGATCGCGTTCATTGTAAAATCGCGACGCGCTGCGTCTTCTTCAACCTTGTCCGAGAAGGCTACGATCGCGCGACGGCCATCGGTTTCAACGTCGCGGCGAAAAGTAGTAATCTCATGCGGGGTACCGTCGCTGACAACAGTAATCGTGCCATGATCAATTCCTGTGGGAATTGCCTTAAGCCCCGCTGTCTGCGCCAATTCCATGACTCGCTCGGGGCGGGCATCCGTGGCTATGTCGATATCCGAAACCGATACGCCCAGCAGCGCGTTGCGTACACATCCGCCGACAAAGAGAGCCTGCGCACCGGCGTCCGTCAGAGCCGCACAGACTTTTTGTGTGGCTGGGTCGGAAACCCAAGCCTCAGATATTCGCGTCATTCATTCACCTGCGCTGCCAGTCCACGCAACATCCGGGCCGTCGCCCCCCAAATATAGTAGGGGCCGAAAGGCACCGTGAAATAATACCGTTTCTGACCACGCCAACGGCGCGATTCAACAAAATAATTTGCGGGATTGAGCACATGTGCAAGCGGCACCGAGAAAACTTCATCCACTTCACCCGGCTCAGGGATCAATTGGAAGGGTTCTCGCAGAATTGCAACGACTGGTGTCACTGTAAAAGAGGTCACCGTTTCGTGGGTGGCCAGATGCCCCAGAACCTCGGGCATTTCGGGCGGTAAACCGATTTCCTCTTGCGCCTCACGAAGGGCGGTCGCGGTCACGTCAATGTCGCCTTCATCCTGCTTTCCGCCAGGAAAAGCAATCTGGCCCGGATGGTGCTTTAGCGCCGAGGACCGTTTCGTCAGGATCAATCGAGGTGTGTCACCCGCCAGTGAGATTGCCACCAACACCCCTGCTGGGCGCAGCTTTCGCCCCTGGGGCAGAACAGTTTCCGGATTCAGGTCGAAATCGCTCGACCCGTGGCCGGGGCGGCGCAGCGCCGCCCGCAGCTGTTCAGTTGGATCAGGCGTCGTCCGCATCAAAACCGACCGAACTCGGTTCCAGCACATAATGGGCGCCGCAGAACTGGCAATCGGCGGTGACCTTACCTTCGGGCGTGGTCATCTTTTCGATGTCCTTGGCCGAGTAGATCGACAGGCTTTGCCGCACCCGATCTTCCGAGCAAGTACAGCCGAACTGCACAGACTGAGCGTCAAAGACTCGGGGGCTTTCCTCGTGGAACAAGCGGACCAGCAGATCGGTCGGTGCCAAAGACGGACCGATCAGTTCCAGATCATCAACTGTATCCAACAGAATGTTGACGCGACCCCAATTTTCGCCTTCTTCACCGTCAACCAGATCCTCGGCAGTCAGAATCTGGCCCTCACCGTCGCTGGTTGCGACAAATGACGAGGCCTTGGGCATGTGCTGCAACATGATACCACCTGCACGCCAGTGCTCTCCAACACCTGGCTCAGTGGATTTGCCAAAACTGAGTGAGAACCGGGTCGGCAACTGCTCGGATTGCGCAAAATACGCCTCGGCGCAGGCAGAGATCGACTCACCGGCCAACGGTGTGATCCCCTGATAAGGTTGCGTGCCTTCGCCTTGGTCGATCATGATGGCGAAATAGCCCTCACCCACCTGATCGAACGGCCTGCCGTCGGTCAAACGATCCCTGTCAAAGCTGGCATAAGCGCGTATGCGAGCAGGCTCACCCTCTGCGGTCGGGGCGTAGTAATCGGTGGCAATCATGCGCACCGGACCTTTGGACTGAACTTGCAAAGACAATTTCCACCGCAGCGACACCGTCTGGCCGATCAACGCGGTCAGAAGGGCCATCTCGGCTACCAGAGCCTCGACCTTTTCTGGATAGTCATGCTGTTTCAGGATGCCGTCGAGCACACCGTCCAGCCGGGCCACGCGGCCTCGCATGTCCGATACATCAAGTTGAAAGGGTAGGACGGTATCGTCCCACGCGATTTTTGTTCCAAGAGACATGGGGTTTCCTTACACGCCACGGGTTGGCATACCGGCACCATATAGGTCGTACAGATTGGGTTGTAAGGGGCCATACATGATCAGGCGGTTTGGTGAAACCCCGGAAACGGGACGTACATATACACGCAGACCGGGTGTTTATGCCCTACTGCCACAGGGTAAAGACCTGCTGGTGACCTGGTATGACGATGGATTGAACCCGGAATTGCAGTTGCCTGGCGGTGGCATCGACCCAGGAGAGTCCCCGATCACCGCTCTGCACCGTGAAGTGTTCGAGGAAACTGGATGGTTGATCGCCGCGCCCCGTCGAATCGGCACGTTTCGGCGGTTCACCTACATGCCCGAATATGACCTTTGGGCCGAAAAGATCTGCATGATCTACAGTGCTCGCCCGGTTCGCCGAATGGGACCGCCCCGAGAAGCCTTTCACGAGGCCTTGTGGATGGAAACCTCGGACGCGGTGCAGATGTTGGGCAATGCCGGCGATCGTCACTTTGCCAATCGGCACCTGAACTGTCTTTAGTTTCCATTAAACTCAAAGAACACTGCTGACACATCGTCGTCCATACCACTGCCGGGGGTCATGGCTTGGGTCAGGCGCCAAAACAAGTCGTCAAGAAATTCAGTCCCACTACGGTCCGGCGCGCACTCGACGACCATCTGGCGTAAACCCTCTTCTTCTAGCAACCCGCCGTCGGCCATCCCGCATTCGGTAAAACCGTCCGAATACAGTAGCAACTTATCCCCCGGCTTAAGGTACGTTTCGATCTGATGGAACGAGACATCGGGCAACAACCCGATAGGCAAACCGCCCTCACCCAGAAACTCGGTGCTGCCGTCGCGGCGCAAGACTAGCGGGTGCGGATGCCCGGCCTGCACCATTTTCAGATGACCATTGCGCAGGTCGACAATCGCGTAAGCCATAGTGAAATATTCTTCTACTCCCGCATCCGCCATCAGACGCGAATTGAGTACTTCGGCCACCTGTTCGGGTGGCAACAGCGCGTAGAATTTGTCGAACCGTTTGTCCATCGCAACGTTTTGATCAAAGTGGTTGCTAGACAGGTACCCACCTAAACGCGCTGTCATCATCGCCGAAGTAATTCCATGACCCGACACATCAATGCTGTAGAACCCCAAGCGATTAACGCCTGGCGAGAACATCCCCACCAGATCACCACCGATATGACCACAAGGTTTCAATAACATACTGACCTTGGATTTTCCGAACTCACGCGACAATTCAGGTACCAGAGATTGTTGTATTTTTTGGGCCTGAATTAAATCCTTGTCGATGGCATCATGCGCCACGCGCAGGTCCTTAAGCGCGGATTCGATCATTCGGTTTTTCTCGGACAACTCACGCTGCATATCCAGAATACGGGCACCGGCTGAAATGCGCGCGCGAAGCTCATCAGCTTCAAGCGGCTTGATCAGGAAATCATCAGCCCCTGCGTCCAGTCCTCGGGCAACTTCCTGCTTTTCGCTTTTTGAAGTCAGCAAAATAAAATAGCTGTATTGGTCACTTTCTAACGCACGAAAGGCACGGCAGAATTCCAGCCCACTCATTCCCGGCATGATCCAGTCACTCAGTACCAGATCCGGCGGGCCATCCGAGCACAGCTCGATAGCCATGTCGCCGCTGTCGGCCTCTAGCACATTGAACCCCCACTTTTTCAGCGAGGCCACCAAAATCCGCCGTTGCAGGCGGCTGTCATCGACAACCAGTACCTTTTGGATCGCTCCAAAATCCAGCTTCGTTCTAATCTCTGCCCGACTGCTTTCCGCCACCTGAACCCTCTGCTCTTTACTGAACGCGGTGACCTTAGCGTGCGCTGGCTTAACATCACGTGAAATCAACCTTTTCTGATTACTTAACCTGCTCTTTACCGACTTCCGGTTACTCAGAATGGGTCGCGATTAATGTGGAGATTCCGAACATGATCGACTGGTCAAGGGTCAGGCAACTGCGGGACGAAGTAGGAACCAACGAGTTTGACGAGGTGATATTGATTTTTCTGGACGAGGTGCAGGAAACCATCGACCGGTTGAATAAGGACACAAACCGCCTCGAGTTCGAGCAAAATATGCATTTCCTCAAGGGATGCGCTCTGAGCTTTGGGTTCGACCAGTTCTCCAAGCTCTGTCAGGACGGTGAACGCATAGCGGCGGAAGGAAAGGCAGGTGAAGTCGATCTACCAGCCATCCTGCAGGTTTATGATGATTCCAAAGCGGTTTTCTTAATCGAGAAAGACGCGAACCTGATCTAGATCACGAACTGCGCCAGCGTTTCGTCTTCGGTGATGTCAGTATATGTAAACCCGGCCTCGTCCAGATGTGCGAACAAGCGGGCAAAGTTTTCGGGCTTGCGTGTCTCAATACCGATCAACACCGAACCGAAGTTGCGCGCGGATTTCTTCATATACTCAAACCGGGCGATGTCGTCCTCGGGGCCGAGAATACCCAAAAATTCCTTCAATGCGCCGGGGCGCTGCGGCAGGCGCAGGATAAAGTATTTCTTTACACCTGAATAACGCTGCGCACGTTCCTTGACCTCAGGCAGGCGTTCAAAATCGAAATTGCCGCCCGACGTGACGCAGACCACGGTCTTGCCACGAATAAAACTTTGGACGTCAGAAACCGCCTCAATCGCCAAAGCACCCGCCGGTTCCAACACGACGCCTTCGACATTCAGCATTTCGATCATGGTGGTGCAGATGCGGTCTTCGGGCAAAACCAGCACGTCCGACAAATGACGGTCCTTGAGCAGTTCAAAAGGTTTCGCGCCGATCTTCCCAACCGCTGCGCCGTCGACAAAGTTGTCTACATGATCCAAAGCCACCGGGTGCCCCGCCGCCATGGCAGCGTGCAGGCAGGCCCCGCCTTTAGGTTCAACAAACAGGCAATGTGTCCGGTCCCCAAACCACGTCGCTACACCCGAGGACATGCCGCCACCGCCCACCGGCAGGATCACGTGATCAGGTAGACCGCCAAGCTGTGCCTCAATCTCGACCGCCAAGGACGCCTGACCTTCGATCACATCTTCATCGTCGAACGGAGACAAGAAGTGACCGCCCTGCTGCGCACACCACGCCTGCGCAGCGGCAAGTGTGTCGTCGAAATAGTCGCCGGTCAGGTGAACCTCGATATTGTCGCCACCAAAGATGCGGGTCTTCTGGATTTTCTGCTGTGGCGTCGTCACCGGCATGAAGATCACACCGCGCACGTCTAGATGCTTGCACATATAAGCCACGCCTTGCGCGTGGTTACCTGCGCTGGCGCAGACGAATAACTCCTGCCCCTGCTGTTTGCGCATGGCGTTGAACGCGCCACGGATTTTATACGACCGAACCGGGCTGAGGTCTTCTCGCTTGAGCCAAATATCAGCGCCAAAACGGTCAGACAGATGTGCGTTCCGCTGCAGTGGCGTAGGCGGAAACACAGTGCGCATAGCCTGTTCGGCAGCGCGGGCGCGGGTCATGAAATCAGTCATGTTGGTTTCACTGCCGCATCAATGCGACAAGGGCAAGGAATACATATGTGTACGTGGGTCAGGGGAGTTCCCGCTTTTCAATGAAAACACCATAGATCGTGGTTAATACACTTACGTTGATCAATGGCACGATTAACATCGATGCAAAAACAACAACCAAAGGGCCTATAAAGGGTATGAAAACCAATAAGATAGCTAAAAACTGCAATACGACTTGAAGAAGTATCAACAGGACAACCACCATTAAAATTGCTCCGTTAGCACCGGAGGTGGCTTTCCAAGCCTCTGATAGTTTGAGTGAATTTCCAACCGCTGCACTCGGCAAAATTGGAGAAACGCGATAGAACGCGACCGTTAAAAAAACAATCAACACAAGCCAAGCAAAAATCCCCACGATGGGAGAGGCTTGCGCAATCAAGCCAACTACGACTACCCCTGGAATCGCTGCAACTGACCCTATAAGCATCAGCAACAACAGCCGTCCAAAATACGCCAGGACTCGATCCGATCTGAACGCAGGAATAAATCCTGTTGGATATTCTTCAAGCAACACAAACCGGTGCCATGACACAACGATCCAAAGCATGGTTGCAAAAATAGTGGTTGCAAAACACAGGATAAAACCAAGAAAAGAGACAGGCGAAACCCCTTCAGGTAACCCATTCGTCTCGCTGATGAGGTCCTCAAACGAAACACCAAATACATAAGTTAGGGCAATAACGACCGCTCCTCCGATCAGAGCAGGTACCAACGAAATCTGAAGTGCTTCTTTCAGATTTCGCGTAACCATCCTAACTGAATGTCCAAAAATTAGCGAACCCAACATCCAAAAACTGCCCTCTCAACCAAAATTTGTTTTCTATCTAACCGTTTCACCCCAATTCTGGTGTTCCGTCAACGCGGATAACTTGCCCCCGTTCACAAAACCCGTTAGGGGCCAAGCGTTCTACGCATAAGGGGAAGTCAGATGTCCGCGCCCAAGAAAGTTGTTCTGGCCTATTCCGGTGGCCTTGATACCTCGATCATTCTGAAATGGTTGCAGACCGAGTATGGTTGTGAGGTCGTAACCTTCACCGCCGACCTGGGTCAGGGTGAGGAACTGGAACCCGCCCGCAAGAAGGCTGAGTTGCTGGGAATCAAGCCCGAGAACATCTATATCGAGGACATCCGCGAGGAGTTCGTCCGCGATTTCGTCTTCCCGATGTTCCGCGCCAACGCACAGTATGAGGGGCTGTACCTGCTGGGCACCTCTATCGCGCGTCCGCTGATCTCGAAGCGTCTGGTTGAAATCGCCAAGGAAACCGGCGCTGATGCCGTGGCCCACGGCGCGACCGGCAAGGGCAATGATCAGGTCCGCTTTGAACTGGCGGCTTATGCGCTGAACCCCGACATCAAAGTGATCGCACCGTGGCGTGAGTGGGACCTGACCAGCCGTACCAAGCTGCTGGAGTTTGCCGAAGCGAACCAAATCCCGATTGCCAAGGACAAACGTGGCGAGGCACCCTTCTCGGTCGATGCCAACCTGCTGCACACCTCGTCCGAGGGTAAGGTACTGGAAGACCCCGCAGATGAGGCGCCCGACTATGTCTATCAGCGCACCGTCCACCCCGAGGACGCTCCGAACGAGCCGGAATTCATCGAGATCGGTTTCGAAAAAGGCGATCCAGTCAGCATCAATGGCGAGGCGATGAGCCCGGCCACAATCCTGACCAAGCTAAACGAATATGGCGGCAAGCACGGTATTGGCCGTCTGGACCTGGTCGAAGGCCGGTTCGTGGGCATGAAATCGCGCGGCATCTATGAAACGCCCGGCGGTACCATCATGCTGGAAGCACATCGTGGGATCGAGTCTATCACCATGGACCGTGGTGCGATGCACCTGAAAGACCAGCTGATGCCGCAATACGCTGAGATGATCTATAACGGCTTCTGGTACAGTCCCGAGCGGGAAATGCTGCAAGCCTCCATCGACAAATCGCAAGAGCATGTCACCGGCACCGTCCGAGTGAAGCTTTATAAGGGTCTGGCCTCGACCGTAGGCCGCTGGTCGGATCATTCGCTTTACTCTGAGGCGCATGTGACCTTTGAGGAAGACGCCGGCGCTTACGATCAAACCGACGCGGCAGGCTTTATCCAGCTGAACGCACTGCGGCTGAAATTGCTGGCCGCGCGCGACAAGCGTCTGTCCAAGTGATCGACGACGACGATATCAACGACGAACTCGATCTGTTCATCGAAGCGCAGGACGCGGTTTGGTCCGACGTCCTGCGCGAATTGGAACAAGGGCAGAAAACCAGCCACTGGATGTGGTTTGTATTTCCGCAATTGGCCGAACTTGGCCGGTCCCACATGGCACAGCTTTACGGGATCGAAGATTTGGATGAGGCCACAGCCTATCTGAATCATCCAGACCTCCGCCAGCGCCTGACCAAGGTTGCAGCGTTGATGTTGCGGCACAAAGGTCGCGATGCCAGCGATATTCTGGGCGGGATTGACGCAAAGAAGCTGCGATCCTCGATGACGTTGTTTTCATCCGTTCCCGGAGCACCACAAGAATTTCAGGCTGTTCTTGATGCCTTTTATGGCGGGCAACCCTGTGAGCGGACTCTGCAAATCCTGCAGATACCGTGACTGTAGGGTCCAGTCGGGTCACCCTTGCACAAGAACCCCCATTTTCTTTACGCATACGTAAATTGTGAAGGGGACAAAGATGCTTCAGGACATCGCCGATGGAATTCAGAAGGGTCTGAATGGCAAGGGCTTTGACGGTTCGCTGAAATTCGATTGTGGCGCGGATGGCGTGATTGTTCTGGCTGACAACACTGCCTCGACCGAAGATCGTGAGACGGACTGCACCATCCGTATCTCGCGTGAGAACCTGACCAGATTGCTGACGGGAAAACTAAATCCGATGACCGGGGTGGCAATGGGCAAGCTTAAGATCTCGGGCAATATGGGTGTGGCAATGAAACTGGGTCAGTTGCTCGGCTAAGACGATAAACTCGTCTCACCACCGCGTGACAAATCATGTCAGCGGATTGCGCCGACACCCAAGTCAGGGCAGCCTGATCCTGAAAGGAGACCTGCCATGACCCGGACGACCTATCTCGATTTCGTCAAACCGACTCTTCTTTTCATGCTGATTGCCCTCGCCGCCCTGTTGCGCGCCGCGCCCGCACCTGCTGCGGGGACCGAGACTTTGACGGTGGCCGGGGGCTGTTTCTGGTGCGTCGAATCCGATTTCGAATCTGTACCAGGGGTGATCGGGGCCGTATCGGGGTATACTGGCGGCAAAGCCGCCAACCCAACATACAGTCAGGTCACCAAAGGCGGCACCGGGCACTATGAAGCCGTGCAGATCACCTTTGACCCTACGCGTGTTTCTCGTGAAACCTTGCTGAATATGTTCTTCCGTTCCGTCGACCCAACGGATGCAGGCGGCCAGTTCTGTGATCGCGGCAACAGTTATAGGACGGCTATTTTTGTCTCTGACGCTGGGGATCGGGCCGTCGCAGAGCGCGCTAAAACCAATGCCCAGAACGCTTTGGGTCAACAGATTGTCACGCCGATCCTGCAGCAAGGTGCATTCTATCCGGCTGAAGCATACCATCAGGATTACTACAAAGGCACCAAGCTGGTTCTTACCCGTTTTGGCCCCAAGAAACAGGCGAATGCATACAAAGCTTATCGCAAGGCCTGCGGACGTGATGCCCGAGTAAAGCAGCTCTGGGGCAGCGACGCGCCCTTCGCCGGTTCTTAATCGAGCTGCGCTTCGCGCACTTCTTTTAAATCCGGGATTACATCCGCTGTTCCGTGCCGCATGACCATCAGGGCTGCGGCGCGATTTGCTTGCTGAATGGCCTGCGCCATTGGCATCCCTCGATCCATCCCGGCAAGGACGTAACCCGTAAAAGTATCGCCTGCGCCAGTCGTATCCACGGCCTGTACTTTGTGGGCCGGAAAATCTGACGCTGCGCCGCCGTGGTAGTACCGCGCGCCTTTGGACCCCAAAGTGACAATAACGTGCTCGACGTCGATACCCGTCACCGACTGTCCAGTGGTTTCGCGCAATTGTTCTGCTTCAACCTCATTCAGGATCAGAAATTCCAAATAGGGCAGCACGGCCTGCACTGCCTCGGCCTGAAACGGGGCGGCGGCATAACAGACCGTTACACCCAGCTCGCGCCCCATCTTTGCAGCCTCGATCTGCAAGTTGGTTTCATTCTGCATTACCAGAAGGTCGCCCCGGGAAGCTGACGATAGGGCCTGTCCTAACTGATCCTTAGACACGGCATGGTTCGCGCCCTGAAACAGGATGATGTTGTTTTCACCCTGCGCATCAACCGCAATTATGGCATGGCCGGTGGGAACCTGTGCCTCGGAAACATAGCGTGTATCGACGCCATATTCGGTCAGACGATCCTGCGCCCAGCGCCCATCCTGCCCAACAGCCCCGATATGCGCCACACGAGCGCCAGCACGTGCGGCAGCCACCGACATATTCGCACCCTTGCCGCCAAGAAAACGGCCTAGCCCGTTCGCGGAAAGGGTCTCTCCGGATCTGGGCAGGTGCGGAACGTCGTAAATCATGTCCGCGTTGATCGAGCCGAGGTTCCAAATGGTCATCGCTTACCCAATATCGCAGGAGGCCAGGATAGCCATGTTCAGGATGTCATTCGCCGTCGAAACGGTCGAACAGATCTGGATCGGTTTGTCGACGCCCGTCAGGATGGGGCCAATAACCGTGGCACCGCCCATTTCCTGCATCAGCTTGGTGGAAATCGAGGCAGAATGGCGGGCTGGAACAATCAAGATATTCGCCGGACCAGTAAGACGTTGAAACGGATAGGCCGCTTGTTGATCCACGTTCAGGGCCACGTCTACGGTCATCTCGCCCTCGTACTCGAAATCCACACCGCGTTGGTCAAGAACAGCAGGAGCACGGTGCATCTTCTCGGCACGTTCAGAAACCGGATAGCCGAAGGTTGAGAAGCTGACAAAAGCCGCGCGCGGTTCCAACCCCATATGACGCGCAACTGCGGCTGAGCGTTCAGCGATATTGGCTAGATCATTTTCATCCGGCCATTCGTGCACCAACGTATCGCCAATCAGAACAATCCGACCTTTGTGCAACAGCGCCGTCACACCCACAGCCCCATGAGCAGCGTCAGCGTCGAAAACGTGACTGATCCGATCCAGCACATGCGCCGATTTACGCGTAGCCCCCGTTACCAGACCGTCTGCATGGCCATGGGCCAGCATCAGCGACGAGAACACATGCCGGTCACGCGCCGCGAGACGATGAATGTCCTTTCGATCAAACCCCCGGCGCTGCAACCGCTGATACAGAAAATCTTTATATGCCTCGAGGTGTGTGGTGTTGGCGGCATTTACAACCTCAAGCTCTCGCACGGCATCGCCCAGACCGGCCTCTTCCAGCTTGACCTTCACATCTTCCTGACGACCGACGACCAGCGCTTTACCGAAACCCGATCGCTGATAGGTCACAGCGGCACGCAGTACGCGGGGGTCGTCGCCCTCGGCAAAGATCATCCGGCTTTGCGCCTGACGCGCACGAGCGTTCAGGCCGCGCAGGATGCTTGCTGTCGGGTCCATGCGCGATTTGAGGCTCAGCTCATAAGCCTCCATATCGATGATCGGACGTCTGGCAGCGCCGGTATCCATTCCAGCCTTGGCGACTGCTGGCGGGATGCGGTGGATCAGGCGTGGATCAAACGGCGTTGGAATGATGTAGTCGCGACCAAAAGTCAGCGACTTACCATAGGCCATGGCGACCTCATCCGGCACATCCTCACGCGCCAGATTTGCCAATGCATGCGCACAAGCGATCTTCATTTCATCATTGATAGCGCGGGCGTGAATATCCAGCGCACCCCGGAACAGATAGGGGAAGCCCAAGACGTTGTTGACCTGATTGGGATAGTCGCTGCGGCCGGTGGCAACGATGGCATCTACACGGACTTCATGCGCCTCTTCCGGCGTGATCTCAGGATCGGGGTTCGCCATGGCGAAAATCACTGGGTTGTCGGCCATGCTGGCAACCATATCCTGCGTAACCGCCCCTTTGACCGAAACACCCAGGAATACGTCTGCGCCCTTCATTGCATCCTCAAGCGAGCGTAAATCCGTGGTGACCGCGTGGGCCGATTTCCATTGGTTCATACCTTCGGTTCGACCTTGGTAGATCACGCCTTTGGTGTCACAAACAATGCAATTTTCATGCCGTGCGCCCATCGACTTGAGCAGCTCGATACAGGCAATCCCCGCAGCACCCGCACCGTTCAGAACGATCTTCACGTCTTCGATCTTCTTGCCTGAAATATGCAGTGCGTTGATCAGACCCGCTGCGCAGATCACCGCTGTGCCGTGCTGATCATCATGGAAGACGGGGATGTCCATCTCTTCCTTCAGGCGCTGTTCGATGATGAAACACTCGGGCGCCTTGATGTCTTCCAAATTGATGCCACCAAAGGTCGGCCCCATCAGTTTTACCGCGCGACAGAATTCATCCGGGTCTTCGGTGTCCAGCTCGATATCGATCGAGTTCACGTCGGCAAACCGTTTGAAAAGGACTGATTTCCCCTCCATCACCGGTTTCGAGCCCAAAGCGCCCAGATTGCCAAGCCCTAAAACCGCCGTCCCGTTCGAGATCACGGCGACCAGATTACCCTTGTTGGTATAGTCATAGGCGGTCTCGGGCGCTTCGGCGATTGCTTCACAAGGAACAGCGACACCGGGACTATAAGCCAGCGACAGATCGCGCTGGGTCGTCATTGGAACTGTTGCTTGTACCTCCCACTTGCCGGGAGTGGGGTCCAGGTGAAAGGCCAGAGCCTCTTCGTCAGTGATCTTGGTTTTAGGCATGGTGGGCGTCGTTTCTTTTTGTTCGGTGCTTTTGCCTCTTACCTCAGCCCCCGCCCGTTCTCAACGAGATTGCGTTTTCGCCTTTCGTCACACCGGGGGGATTTGTAAGGTCGCGCCCGGAACACGCCAGAAAGGGACCGCCTTGTCCACAGTCACGCCAATGATGGCGCAATATCTCGAAATCAAAGAGGCCCACGCCGATGCCCTGTTGTTCTATCGCATGGGTGACTTTTACGAGATGTTTTTCGAGGACGCCGTCAACGCCGCCGAGGCGCTGGATATCGCCCTGACCAAGCGCGGCAAACACAACGGAACAGATATTCCGATGTGCGGCGTGCCGGTCCACTCTGCCGAGGGCTATCTGCTGACCTTGATCCGTAAAGGGTTTCGCGTGGCCGTCTGTGAACAAATGGAAAGTCCTGCTGAGGCGAAGAAAAGAGGCTCTAAATCGGTGGTAAAGCGTGATGTTGTGCGTCTTGTGACGCCCGGCACGCTGACCGAGGATGCCTTGCTCGAAGCCCGCCGCCACAACTTTCTGGCTGCCTACGCTGAGGTCAGAGATGAGGTTGCGTTAGCCTGGGCCGATATCTCGACCGGCGCGTTTCACGTGATGCCGTTGACCTCTGTTCGCCTTAGCCCGGAATTGGCGCGATTGGCTCCTTCCGAACTGATCGTAGCCGACGGATCCCACCAACCCTTGCAGGAACCCGTCCACGATCTTGGGATCTCGCTAACGCCTATCGGACGCGCCAGTTTCGACAGCACGGCGGCGGAAAAACGTATCTGCGGGCTGTTTCACGTGGGTGCTCTGGACGCGTTCGGAAGTTTTAACCGCGCAGAAATCTCAGCCATGGGTGCGCTGATCGACTATCTGGAGATCACACAAAAAGGCAAACTGCCCCTTCTACAAACGCCGTTGAAGGAATCCGAAGACCGCGTCGTTCAGATCGACGCCGCCACGCGCCGCAATCTGGAACTGACCCGATCCCTGTCCGGCGGTCGCGCCGGATCGCTGCTTTCCGTGGTCGATCGAACTGTGACACCCGGTGGCGCAAGGCTATTGGAACAGCGGCTATCCAGCCCCTCACGCAATCTGGATGTGATCCACGCTAGGCTGGACGCAGTGTCATTCGCCGCCGAGGACAGCCTAACCGCCTCAGACTTGCGCGAAGCTTTGCGAAAAACACCCGATTTGGATCGGGCGTTGTCCCGGCTATCACTGGATCGCGGCGGCCCCCGCGATCTGGCCGCCATCCGCAATGGGCTGGTTCAAGCCGCAGCAATTGCTGAAGTTTGCGAAAGTCAGGATCTACCGGTCCTACTGGCCACCGCCCTGCAAAACCTTATTGGCTTTGACGATCTGCTGAACCTGTTGGACGAGGCGCTTGTTGCCGAACCACCCCTTATGGCGCGCGACGGTGGCTTCATCGCCCCTGGTTTCGAACCCGAGCTGGACGAGGCGCGCACCCTTCGCGACGAAGGTCGTTCGGTCATCGCCGGGTTTCAGCAAAAATATGCGGAACACACCGGCATCACTTCGTTGAAGATCAAGCATAACAACGTTCTGGGCTATTTTATCGAAACCACTGCCACTCATGCCGAGAAGATGCTGAACCCGCCCTTCAGCGAAACCTATATTCACCGCCAAACCACCGCTAACCAGGTGCGGTTTACGACCGTAGAACTGTCAGAGATCGAGACTCGTATTCTAAACGCAGGAAATCTGGCTCTTGAAATCGAAAAGCGGCTCTATCAAAGGCTTTCTGATGGGATTCTGGCCCTTGCCGCACGCCTCAATCAAGCCGCCCGAGGATTGGCTGAGCTGGATTTGACCACCGCGCTGGCCGATTTGGCGCAAGGGGAAAACTGGTGTCGTCCGCAGGTCGATGCATCGCGCGATTTCAACGTGCAAGGCGGTCGCCATCCGGTAGTGGAGCACGCCCTTCGACAGCAAAACGGCGATGCCTTCATTGCCAATGACTGTGACCTCAGCGCCGAACTAGGTGCCGCTATTTGGTTGCTGACCGGCCCGAACATGGCCGGTAAGTCTACCTTCCTGCGCCAAAACGCTCTGATCGCACTGCTGGCGCAGATGGGCAGCTATGTTCCAGCCGAAAAGGCACATATCGGCGTGGTCAGCCAGCTGTTCAGCCGCGTCGGTGCGTCGGACGATTTGGCCCGCGGTCGCTCGACTTTTATGGTCGAGATGGTCGAAACCGCCGCCATTCTCAATCAGGCCGATGACCGCGCGTTGGTGATCCTTGACGAAATCGGTCGCGGAACGGCCACCTATGACGGACTGTCCATCGCCTGGGCCACGCTGGAACACCTTCACGCTAGCAACCAGTGCCGTGCCTTATTTGCCACCCACTATCACGAACTGACTGCTCTGGCCGGGAAACTGGAAGGCGTCGAAAATGCCACGGTCGCGGTCAAAGAGTGGGAAGGAGAAGTCATTTTCCTACATGAAGTCCATAAAGGTGCCGCCGACCGGTCTTATGGCGTGCAGGTCGCACAATTGGCTGGCCTACCGGCTTCTGTGGTCGAACGGGCTCGTATCGTATTGGACCAACTGGAGAAGACCGAGCGCGAAGGCGGTAAACAAAAGGCACTGATCGATGATCTGCCCCTGTTCTCAGCCGCGCCACCACCTCCTCCACCCGCGCCAAAGGCGTCACCGGTCACAGATATGCTGAACGACGTGTTGCCCGACGAGCTGACCCCACGGGAGGCGCTGGATCTGATCTATCAACTGAAAGAGGCGGCCAGAACCTGACCGCCTCAAAAATTCTCAGAGCTTGAAGCCGCTTAGCTTGCAGGTGTCGAAGAAACGCCAACCTGCGCCGGGCGCAGCAGGCGATCGTGCAGCATGAATCCTTCGGCCGAAACCTGAATGATGTCGCCTGCGCGGGTACCAGGAACCGGGGCTTCGAACATTGCTTCATGCACATTCGGGTCAAAGCGATCACCAACTTCGGGTGTGATCACCTCGATCCCGTGCTTCTGGAACACGTCCTTCAACGCGCGCATGGTCAGTTCCACGCCTTCAATCAAGCCGGCCGCCACTTCTTTTTGTTCGTCTGTTGCAGCCTCAAGCGCACGCTTCATGTTGTCATAGACCGGCAGCATGTCACGGGCCAGCTTCGATCCGCCGTACTGTTCGGCATCTCGGCGTGCTTTGTCACCACGCTTGCGCGCATTCTCGGCATCGGCCAATGCGCGCATGAACTTGTCTTTGTAATCGTCGCGCTCAGCGCGCAACTCATCCAGCTCTAATGCTTCCCCGGCAATCTCGGCAAATTCCTCGGCCAGTTCTTCCGCCTCGGCGGTTGCGATATCGTCCAGAAAATCTTCGTCTTTGGGTTCTGCCATCTCTTACCCTCTAGCTCCGGTCGGATATCAGCTTACCGACCAGTTGCGCCGTATAATCCACGATCGGCACGATCCGTCCATAATTTAGACGCGTGGGTCCGATGACCCCAACCGCACCGATTACCTTTCGATCAGCGTTCATATATGGAGACACCACCAAAGAGGAACCCGAAAGTGAGAAAAGTTTGTTCTCAGACCCGATAAAAATGCGAACACCCTCGCCCTCTTCAGTCAATTCCAAGAATTCGGCAATGTCTCGCTTTCGTTCCAGATCGTCAAACAGGGTCCGGATTCGATCCAACTCCTCAGCTTCGCCCGACTCACCCAGCAGATTCGCCCGCCCTCGAACAATCAGACGGGCCGAGTCGCCGTCATCGCCGTCCCAAGCCGCGATGCCACTTTCCACCATCGCGCGCGCGAGAACATCAATCTCTTGCTTATGAGCGTCGATCTGCGTCTGCATTTGCCGCCGTACTTCACTGAGAGTCCGCCCCTCGATCAGAGCGTTCAGGAAATTCGCAGCTTCGCGCATTGAACTGGGTGTCTGTCCCGGGGGCGGTGTAAACAGGCGGTTTTCAACATGGCCATCTGCAAAAACCAAAACCACCAATGCCCGGTCATGAGCCAGAGAAACAAATTCGATATGCTTGATCTCGGTCTCGTGTTTAGGGGTCAGTACCAGCGACGCCCCATGTGTCACGTGTGACAAAGCCGCCCCGACGCGATCCAGCATACCACCAACATCGCCAGCGTTAGAGCCTAATGTCTGGTCCAATTTCTTTCGATCATCCGCACCCAGATCGCCAACTTCCAGCAACCCGTCCACAAACATCCGCAGCCCTTGTTGCGTTGGAATTCGGCCAGCTGAGACATGCGGACTATCTAGCAGACCCAAAAACTCCAAATCCTGCATTACGTTTCGCACGGTTGCGGCGCTTACTTTTTCAGACAAGGTGCGGGTCAAGGTACGGCTGCCGACCGGCTCACCGCTGTCCAGATAACTCTCGACAATCAACCGGAACACCTCACGTGACCGGTCATTCATCTCGTCTAGAATTTTGCTCGCTTCGCTCATCGGCGGTCCCTTGCTGGATCGTCATTAAATCGCAGGCAAACGAAAGGTCAATCGGGGTTGCATCGTAAGGCACGAGGGCGTTATCCCCAACCCAGCAAACAAAGGATTTTCCATGCGACCCTCAGGACGTGATCTAAATGAAATGCGCGCCGTTTCAATTGAAACCGGCTTTACCAAACATGCCGAAGGTTCCTGCCTGATCAAAGTTGGCGACACCCATGTGCTGTGCACAGCCACGATCGAAGATCGTGTGCCGCCCTTCATCAAAGGTTCCGGGCTGGGCTGGGTCACCGCCGAGTATGGTATGCTGCCCCGCGCAACCAACACGCGGATGCGTCGCGAAGCCGCCAGTGGCAAGCAAGGCGGTCGTACCGTTGAAATCCAGCGCCTGATCGGCCGTGCGTTGCGCGCTGGCGTGGACCGGGTCGCCCTGGGTGAACGTCAGATCACCGTGGACTGCGATGTGATCCAGGCCGATGGCGGTACCCGCTGTGCATCGATCACCGGTGGATGGATAGCGCTGCGCCTAGCGGTGAATAAGCTGATGAAAGCAGGCGATGTCATCTCGGACCCTTTGTTAGACCCTGTTGCGGCCGTTTCCTGTGGGATTTATGCAGGCCAGCCCGTGCTGGATCTGGACTATCCAGAAGACAGTGAAGCGGGCGTTGACGGCAACTTTATCATGACCGGCTCCGGCAAGCTGATCGAAGTACAAATGAGTGCCGAAGGCTCCGTGTTTAGCCGCACCCAGATGGATCAACTGATGGATTTGGCTGAAAAAGGTGTTGCCGAGCTGGTTGCCGCCCAAAAGGCCGCAACTGCATGACCCGCAAGTTCGACGGCGACAAGTTACTGGTAGCCACGCACAACAAGGGCAAACTTGAGGAGATGGCACATCTCCTCGAACCCTTTGGTGTCACTGTTGTGGGCGCGGGCGAAATGAACCTTCCCGAACCGGAGGAGACTGAAGATACTTTCGTCGGAAACGCTCGGATCAAGGCGCATGCCGCTGCCAAGGCCACCGGCCTGCCCGCCCTGTCGGACGATTCCGGGATTACCATCGATGCGCTTGACGGTGCGCCCGGCGTTTACACGGCCGATTGGGCCGAAACCGGAGAAGGCCGCGATTTCCTAATGGCCATGACACGTGCGCACAATGAGCTGGAGGCGAAGAACGCGGCACACCCGCGAACCGCTCAGTTCCGTAGTACGTTGGTTCTCGCCTGGCCTGACGGTCATGATGAAGTGTTCGAAGGCGTTGCTCCGGGCCATCTGGTTTGGCCCATCCGAGGCGAAGGCGGTTTCGGCTATGACCCGATGTTTGTCCCTGAAGGCCATGACATTACCTTTGCTGAGATGGATCGCTGGGAAAAGAACAAAATCAGCCATCGTGGTCGCGCGGTTGAGATGTTCGTGAAAGGCTGTTTTGGCGGATGATTGGCGCAACGGGGGCTTCGGCCTTTACGTTCATTGGCCTTTTTGCGAGGCCAAATGCCCCTATTGCGACTTTAACAGTCATGTATCAAAGAAAATTGATCAAAAACAATGGCTTAATTCGTATCTGAGCGAATTACACCGCTCAGCCGCCGAAACCCCCGACCGCGTCCTTAACACAATCTTCTTCGGTGGCGGTACGCCCTCACTTATGGACCCCGACACGGTCTCTGCAGTGATCGACGCGGCTCGCGCGCTCTGGCGGCCTGCCAACGATATGGAAATCACACTTGAGGCCAACCCAGGATCGGTCGAGGCCGGCCGGTTCGCGGCTTATCGCGACGCCGGCGTAAATCGCATCTCGATGGGTGTTCAGGCGTTGAACGACGAAGACCTGCGTCGACTGGGCCGCATTCATACCGTTGCAGAAGCCCGCGCGGCATTCGAAATCGCTCGAGGTTGCTTTGATCGGGTCAGTTTCGACCTGATCTACGCTAGGCAACATCAGACCTTAGATGCTTGGCGCGCAGAATTGACCGAGGCGCTGTCTATGGCCGTTGATCATTTGTCGCTTTACCAGTTGACCATCGAAGAAGGCACCGCCTTTGGCGACCGGTATGCCATCGGCAAGCTGCGCGGCCTGCCTGAAGATGACAGCGCAGCCGACATGTATTTGGCCACGCAAGAGATTTGCGAAGCGCATGGTCTGCCAGCATATGAGATTTCAAACCACGCCCGTCCTGGTTCGGAATCACAACACAACCTGATCTACTGGCGCTATGGCGATTACGTCGGGATTGGGCCCGGAGCGCACGGACGAATCACACTCGACGGTCAAAAACTGGCAACCGAAACCTACCTGTCACCGAATGCGTGGTTGACCGCGGCTAGCAACGGTAGTGGGGAAAAAGAGCGTACGGTTCTTTCTACGCAAGATCAGGCCAAGGAATACCTTATGATGGGGTTGAGGGTTGTTGAAGGCCTATATATTGATCGCTTCAATAATTTGTCTGATCATCCGCTTCCACACGACAAACTCGCAGACTTGGTAGAATTGGGCGTGGTTGAACAAGCGGACGGCCGTCTGGCTGCTACAAAGGCTGGACGTGCTGTTCTGAATGCGGTGATCCGGGAATTATTGGAATAGATGATGCAATATTTCTGGGCTGCTTTGGGATTGATCTGCGTTGGGCTTGCTGTCGTGGGAATCGCCCTGCCCCTCTTGCCCACAGTGCCCTTCCTTTTGTTGGCGGCCTTTTTCTTCGCGCGATCTTCGTCTCGTTTGCACAATTGGCTGATCACACATAGAACTTTCGGGCCAATGATCGTGGATTGGCAAACCTCTGGCGCCATACGTCCAAGCGCAAAAAAGGCGGCTACTCTTTCAGTTGCCGCCGTATTCGGTTTGTCTATCCTGCTCGCCTTGCCTTCCCACGTTCTGATCATTCAGGCTGTGGTTCTAAGCTGCGTCATGATCTTTATCTGGACCCGGCCTAACGGCTGAGTTTGGCACAAAGATCATCCAGCTGATCCAGGTTCTCATAGGTTAAAACAACCTGCCCAGTTTCCGTTCCAGCCTTGTGATTGATGGCAACCTTCATCGCAAGAATTGCCGAAAGGTCTTTTTCCAGCGCCCGTGTATCGGCATCCTTGCCGGCATCAAGGTTACGTGAGCGCGGCGCTGATTTTGCCGGATCTGCCTGCTGTTTCTTTACAAGCGCCTCAGTAGCACGCACGGACAGCCCATCCCTCACTACTATTTTCGCAAGTTCTGATGGGTTTTCTGCCGTAATCAGTGCTCGCGCATGACCAGCTGACAGCTTTCCTTCGATCACCAATGTTTGAATATCCATCGGCAGCGAAAGCAGGCGAAGCAAATTTGCAATATGACTGCGGCTTTTCCCAAGCGCTTCAGCCAGCTTTTCTTGTGTATGACCAAAACGATCCATGAGCTGCTTGTAGCCAGCAGCCTCTTCAACCGCATTCAGGTCAGCGCGTTGAATGTTTTCGATGATCGCGACTTCGAGGACTTCGGTATCGTCAAAATCACGAACCACAACCGGAATATTATGCAGCTGAGCCATCTGAGCGGCTCTCCAGCGGCGTTCACCGGCGACAATTTCGTATTGGCCCCCAGAAACCTCACGCACGATGAGAGGTTGAATGATACCTTTTTCTTTTACAGAAGCCGCAAGCTCTTCCAGTTGTTCCGACGAAAAAGTTCTGCGTGGCTGGTTAGGGTTAGCCCGCAGCTTTTCAATTGGCACTTTCATGTCAGGTCGGCGCGGTTCAGATGAGGCCAAACCCCCGGCTTCCTGCGTTACATCGGCCATCAGGGCTGATAAACCTCGGCCCAAACCTCTGGGTTTTGATTTTTTTGCAGTCACTGCGCCCTCCTCACTGCCACTCAAGCGGCGGCATTTTTATTTTTATGTATGACTTCACGAGCCAAGTGCCGATACGCCATCGCCCCCAATGACCCCGAATCATATTGCAGAACAGGTAACGCATACGACGGTGCCTCACTGACCCGCACATTTCTGGGTATTTTGGTTTTAAATACCATCTCACCCAGATTGTCACGCGCATCCTTTTCGACCTGACGGGACAAGTTGTTGCGGTTGTCATACATAGTCAACACAACACCTTCGATTCTGAGGTCTGGGTTCGCGGTTTGCCGGACCTCTCGAATGGTCAGCATAAGCTGCGAAAGCCCTTCTAGGGCAAAAAACTCGCTTTGCAGCGGAACCAAGACGGAATGAGCTGCCACCATCGCATTCACCGTCAACAAATTCAGTGAAGGTGGGCAGTCTATCAGAACGAAATCCAACTCAAACTTATCAATAGCCGTTTGACGCAAAGCGTCATGCAACAAATAGCTGCGTTTTTCATTGGAAATCAATTCAATGTCGGCGGAACTCAGGTCAACAGTCGCAGGAACAACAAATAGCCCTTCAATGTCCGTCTCCTGTAACACCGCCTCTAGCGGGGCTTCGTCCAGGATAAGATCGTAAGTGGTCCAATCCCTATCTTCTACGCCCAGCCCTGTTGAAGCATTGCCTTGGGGATCAAGATCAACAACCAGAACCCTGCAACCCGCTTCGGCAAGCCCCGCGGCAAGGTTTATCGCTGTTGTTGTTTTTCCCACCCCTCCCTTTTGATTGGCAACCGCAATAATCCGGGGCCCTGAGGGACGAGACAGATCAACCACGCGATACTCCTTTGATCCTTAGAATAACAGCTTGAGGTTCAGTTAAACTTGTAATCGGCTCACAATCGAATTTCCATTCCTCCTGCGCTCCTTCAAGCTCTTTTTTCCAGTTTGCTCCTTTAGGCAACAGCGCAATACCCAGATGTTCTAAATGTCTGTCGCAAAAGGACAATAGCGTTTTTAGCTCAGCCAAGGCGCGCGCCGTTAGGACATCAGCACCTAAAGGATCCAAGTCTTCGATTCGTCTTGAAATTACGTTACATTTTACACCGCACTCTCGTGCAACATTCCGCAAGAATGCAGATTTTCTTTGATCACTCTCAACGAACGTAAATTGCGCGTGTGGCGCCTTTTCAACAGCCATGATTGCACAAACCATGCCTGGAAAGCCCCCTCCGCTGCCCAAATCAACCCAGTTCTGAAATTCATCTGCGCAATGGAAAACTTGTGCGGAATCCAGGATATGTCTCGACCATATGTCTTTAAGACTATTCCGAGAAACTAAGTTTATCTTGGGGTTCCAGCGTTGAACCAAACTCACATAAGTTTCAAGCCGATCCAATGTTTCACGTGAAACATCAAATCCGCTCAACACCTCTGAACTCATGCTTTCCGCACTTTCTGTTCCCGTCTCAGTTTTGCCAGCAACAAAGTAAGTGCGGCTGGCGTTACGCCATCCACCCGAGCGGCCTGAGCAATGTTCAGCGGCCTAGCTTGTGTAAGCTTCTGTGTGACCTCGGAAGACAAACCATCCAACTTGGAAAAGTCAAAATCCCTTGGAATCTCGTAAGATTCGTCGCGTTTCATGGCTTCGACATCTTTTTGCTGCCGTGCGATGTAGTTTGCGTATAGCGCATCCCGCTCGACCTGAAGTCGTATTTCCGCGTCAACTTCCTCTAATCCCGGCACAAGTGGGAAAAGGTCGTCAAACGCAACATCCGGAAACGCCAAAAGCGCCATCCCGTCCCTGCGATTACCGTCCTGGTTTACATTGATTCCCACGCTTCGTACTTCTTTCGGAGTATATGTGCGATCCATCAACTTCGATTTAGCGGCGGTCAACCTATCCATCTTACTTTCAAAATGGGTCTTCCGCGTTTCACTGACGCATCCAAGATCAATTCCTAAGGGCGTTAACCTTTGATCGGCGTTGTCAGCGCGCAGAGATAAACGGAATTCCGCGCGCGAGGTGAACATACGGTACGGCTCTGCCACCCCGCGTGTCGTTAAGTCATCGATCATCACACCGATATAGCTGTCTGCGCGCGTGAAATGCACTGGATCACGACCCAAAATGCTCAGAGCCGCGTTCAACCCAGCCACAAGACCTTGAGCAGCGGCTTCCTCATACCCTGTTGTTCCATTGATTTGACCAGCAAGATACAAGCCGGGCGCTTCTGGCAGCGACAAAGATGAAGTCAATACCCGAGGGTCCACGTAATCGTATTCAATCGCGTAGCCGGGCTGCAGGATTACGGCGTTTTCCAGCCCCTTAATGGACCGGACATAGTCAAGCTGCACATCTTGCGGCAAAGACGTGGAAATGCCGTTGGGATAGATCGTGTGGTCGTTAACCCCTTCGGGTTCCAAGAAAATCTGATGGGATTCCTTGTCGGAAAACCGAACGATCTTGTCTTCGATAGACGGGCAATAGCGGGGACCGACACCATCGATATGCCCCCCGTACATTGCTGACCTAGACAGGTTTTTTTCGATGATTTCATGAGTTTTTGCGTTTGTATGCGTAATTCCGCAAGAAATCTGAGGCGCGGAAATTGAACTGGACAGAAAAGAGAACAGTGTAGGATCATCGTCGCCGTCCTGACGCTCAAGGTCTGCCCAATCTATTGTTCGTCCATCTAACCTTGGCGGTGTACCGGTTTTCAAACGCCCCAATGGCAAATCAAAACTGTCCAGACGTTCCGCCAGTTTGACAGAAGGGCGGTCTCCCATTCGTCCGCCTGGTTTAGAAACGTCACCGATATGAATGACACCGCGTAGAAAGGTACCAGACGTAAGTATGACTGCACCTGCGCGAAGCTCCGAACCGTCAACCATTTTTATTCCTACGACTTTCGGCCCATCCATCAGAAAATCAACAACTTCTCCGACGATGACGGATAGGTGCTCCTGCGCCTTTGTCTCTTTCTGCATAACAGAGCGATACAATGCGCGGTCTGCCTGAGTTCTGGGGCCTTGAACAGCAGGGCCTTTTCGACGGTTCAACAAGCGAAATTGAATACCAGCCTGGTCAGCCACCCGCCCCATAACGCCGTCTAGTGCATCGATTTCACGCACCAAATGCCCTTTACCAAGGCCACCAATGGCGGGATTACAGGACATAACGCCGATGTCCTGCGCCGACAGCGTCACCAATGCTGTTTCAGCACCCATCCGAGCGGACGCATGCGCAGCCTCAGTACCAGCATGGCCAGCGCCAATGACCACCACATCAAACTTTGAATGTTTCACGTGAAACACTCCTTACTTTCCAAGGCAGAAGCTGGAGAATATTTCGTCCAGCAGGTCTTCGACCCCTATTCTACCGACCAATGTTTCAAGAGAGCGGATCGCTGTACGTAGTTCTTCTGCCGCAATATCATATAAGTCTGGTCCTGATTCCAGAACCCTTATCGCGGCAAGTAAAGACGTGCTGGCATCCATCAGCGCCACGCGATGTCGTTCTCGCGTTGCTATACCATGACTAGTGGATCGTTGCTTCAGGACACTAGATATATGCGATATCAGTCGATCAATCCCATACCCCGTTTTCCCGGAGATCCCATCTAAAGTATCACCACGAAGGTCAGCTTTTGGTAAAAGCTGAATGTCGCCATCGACCAAGAGAACACCCAACTCCTCAGGGTTTTCTGTTAGAAACACTCTCAGATCAGCCGCTTCCGCTCGTCTCCGAGCGAGCTCTATCCCAAGGTTTTCAACATGATCCTCGGTTTCTCGCAAACCAGCTGTGTCTAGAAGAGTAACCGGAAGTCCGCCAAGATCCATACGAACTTCAATCACATCGCGAGTCGTACCCGCGTATTCCGAAGTGATTGCAGCTTCTCGTCCTGCCAAGGCATTCAACAAAGTGGACTTACCGGCATTTGGTAAGCCTACAATCGCCACTTCAAAACCGTTTCGAATACGCTCGGCGATTTTAACGCCTTCCGCTTCGCGCTTCAGATCTTGCAGGACGCCGCCCACCAGCTTTTCAACCTCAGGCGTGACGTCGGTCGGTACTTCCTCATCTGCGAAGTCAATCACAGCTTCCAACAAAGATGCCGCACGGATCAGATCCCGACGCCATCTTTCAGCTAAGTTTCCAAGCGCGCCGGCCAAAATAGTCTGGGCTTGTTTCCGCTGCGCCTCGGTTTCCGCGTCGATCAGATCAGCCAGACCTTCGACTTGCGTAAGATCCATCTTGCCGTTTTCTAGCGCTCGCCGCGTGAATTCTCCTGGCTCAGCAAGCCGTAGACCGTCTTTGTCGGACAGATATCTCATCACTGAGTTTACAGCTGCCGTGCTGCCATGAATCTGCAATTCAGCCACATCTTCGCCCGTGAAACTCGCTGGGGACTGGAACGTCAGAACCAGCCCGTCGTCCAACCGTGATCCGTCACTTGCATACAGTGACCTAACCCGCATGCCGCGGGCAGGCAGAGAACCGTCAGTCAAATCAGCCGCAGCAGAATGCGCCAAGGGACCAGAGAGGCGTATGACCGCCACCCCTGCTTTGCCTTGTGCGCTGGCCAAGGCGAATATCGTATCCATTCGAAGGCCTCGCTTAGGTCTAAGACCTGTGTCAGGTATTCATCGAATCGAAGAATTCACCGTTTGTCTTCGTCTGTTTCAACTTGGACAACAGGAATTCGATTGCGTCGGTGGTACCCATCGGATTGAGGATGCGGCGCAGAACGAAGGTCTTAGCCAGATCGCCCTTGTCGACCAGCAAGTCCTCTTTCCGCGTACCGGACTTGAGAATGTCGATCGCCGGGAACACGCGCTTGTCTGCAATCTTACGATCCAGAACGATTTCCGAGTTACCGGTGCCTTTGAATTCTTCAAAGATTACTTCGTCCATCCGGCTACCGGTATCGATCAGCGCGGTTGCAATGATGGTCAGCGAGCCGCCTTCTTCAATGTTCCGCGCCGCACCGAAGAAGCGCTTTGGTCTTTGCAGGGCGTTTGCATCGACACCACCGGTCAGAACTTTACCCGAAGATGGCACCACGGTGTTAAACGCCCTACCAAGTCTTGTGATCGAATCGAGAAGAATAACAACATCTCGTTTATGTTCGACCAAACGCTTGGCTTTTTCGATGACCATTTCCGACACGGCCACGTGGCGGGTTGCCGGTTCGTCGAAGGTGGAAGATACAACCTCACCCTTCACCGAACGCTGCATATCCGTCACTTCTTCCGGCCGTTCGTCAATCAGCAGGACGATCAGGTAGCACTCGGGATGGTTCTGTTCGATAGAATGCGCGATGTTCTGCAGGATCACCGTCTTACCCGTCCGCGGCGGTGCCACGATCAGCGAACGCTGGCCTTTACCGATCGGCGCAACCAGATCGATTACGCGGGCAGACTTGTCCTTGATGGTCGGGTCCTCGATCTCCATCTTCAGGCGCTCATCCGGATAAAGCGGCGTCAGGTTGTCGAACAGGATCTTGTGCTTTGCCTTTTCAGGATCTTCAAAGTTGATCTTGGTGACCTTGGTCAGCGCAAAGTAGCGCTCACTATCATCAGGCGCTTTGATTTCACCTTCGACAGTGTCACCGGTGCGCAAGGAATGCTGGCGGATCATCTCTGGCGATACATAGATGTCATCTGGACCCGGTAGATAGTTCGCTTCGGGCGAGCGCAAAAAGCCAAAACCATCCTGCAAAACTTCCAGAACGCCATCACCACTGACAGTCCAGCCGTCATCCGCGCGTTCGCGCAGGATCTGGAACATCATCTCGCCTTTCCGCATGGTCGAGGCGTTTTCGATTTCCAGCTCTTCGGCCATCGCCAGAAGGTCTTTTGGGCTTTTGGCCTTTAGGTCGGCCAGATTCAGGGTTTCAGTTGTCATGATATATACCTTCACCGCTAGCACCGCGGCACGAAGTGGAAATTCAGTACGGAAGATACGCCGCCCGGACGGGCGTGTTACCGGATAATTATGCGCTTAGTGACCAAGAGTCAAACAGCCTCTTAGAACTTCAGAATGACCGCTAGAACGATGGTAACCATAAGAACGGTAGGAACCTCGTTCATCATGCGATACTGCCGCCCAGTGAGCTTATTTCTGCCTGCTAGGAAGTCTTTGCGCCGCGCCATCAACCAGTGATGGAACCAGGTCATCGCAATCACCGCAGTGCCTTTGACCCAAGGCCACGCAAAGTCCCATCCGACGATGCCCGGAGTAAACACCATGATTAACCCGCACACCCATGCCACAATCATTGCAGGGCGCATGATCACGCGCAGCAGCTTCTCTTCCATTTCAAAGAAGATGGTTTCTGCCCCTTCGATCGCCTTTGCTTTTTCCACGTGATACACGAACAATCTTGGTAGGTAGAACAACCCCGCCATCCACGAGATGACAGCCATAATGTGTAAAGACTTCACCCACGGGTAAATCGTGAAAAGAAGATCGGTCATTCTGGCTCCGGGCGTTGCTCGGAACTCTCCCTAATAAAAAAATAAGAAAAGAAAAAGGAAGATGGTTTTGTAGGGTGAACAAAATCCGTGGATTACTTTTTTACACACGGGTTTTCCCCAAGTGGAAAGAGTTAACAGATTTCCAGGCGATTCTGTGAGTTTCAAAATTTTGAAAATAAAAATATATGGTTAGAATGAATTTTTCCGGGTAAGTCTGAGGATAACTCGTTGGGTAAATCTGGAATACCGGGATATCCCAGTGTTTTGACTTATCCTTGTCCCGGATGGACAGCGTTCGAACGACTCAGGGAAGTTTTACGAGAAAATCCCGGGGTTGCGTGTCAATCTGAAAACCATACAAACCGTCCCAGAACGTTCAACGATTTGCACACGGGGTTTTCCACATGTCTGTCCCCATTATCCTGGCCTCGGGCTCAACCATTCGCGCGCAGCTGTTGCGGAACGCAGGGGTGCCCTTCTCTGCTCAAGTTGCGCGCGTGGATGAGGATGCCATGAAACGCGCGCTGATGGCCGAGGAGGCATCGCCACGCGATATTGCTGATGCTTTGGCTGAGATGAAAGCGCGCAAAGTTAGCGACAAATCCCCCGGAGCTATGGTGTTGGGTTGCGACCAGGTTCTGGACTTTGATGGCCAGCTGCTTTCCAAACCCGAAACACCCGAGGACGCATTTGGGCAACTCAAGGCAATGCGGGGAAAGCAACACATGTTGTTGTCAGCGGCGGTTATTTATCAGGATGGTGAGCCGATTTGGCGCCATGTCGGCCAGGTCCGCCTGAAGATGCGCATGAGTTCGGATGCCTATTTGCGTGATTACGTGAGCCGCAACTGGGACAGCATCCGGCATGCCGTGGGGGCATATAAGTTGGAAGAAGAAGGTGTTCGCCTGTTCGCCACCATTGACGGAGACTACTTTAATGTCTTGGGTATGCCTCTGTTGGAACTGCTTAACTATCTGGCCGTTAAAAAGGTGATCGACCAATGACGCATAACCGTATTCCACTGGCCGGAGTGATCGGGCACCCGATTGCGCATTCGAAATCCCCTCAGCTGCATGGGCATTGGCTAAAAACCTATGGGTTGGCTGGGTACTACATTCCCATGGATGTTGCGCCCACGGACTTTGAGGCTGTTCTACGCATGTTACCAAAGGCCGGTTTTGTTGGTGTTAACGTAACGGTTCCTCATAAAGAGGCCGCGCTGCGCATCGCAGATCAGGTGTCAGAACGCGCCTCAATAATTGGTGCTGCGAATACGCTGACGCTGCATGGCGACGGTACGATTCATGCAGATAATACAGATGGTTACGGTTTTATGGAGAACCTGCGTAGCGGCGCGCCTGGGTGGATACCCTCAACTGGTCCGGCAGTTGTTCTTGGTGCGGGCGGCGCGGCGCGGGCTGTTCTGCAAGGGTTTTTAGAGGCCGGCGTGCCCCAAATCCTTCTGACCAACCGCACCCGCGAGCGTGCAGATCACCTGAAGGAGGAATTTGGCCCACGCATCACGGTGATAGATTGGGTTCAGGCGGGCAATGTTGTTGAAGAAGCAGCATTGGTGGTCAACACCACGTCACTAGGAATGCTCGGGCAGCCAGAATTACGCGTACCAATGGACGGGCTGCAATCGGGCACTGTAGTGACAGATCTGGTTTACGCACCTTTAAAAACTTATTTTTTGGAACAAGCTGAATTGGCAGGCTGCACCGTGGTCGATGGATTGGGCATGTTGCTGTATCAAGCTGTCCCAGGGTTCGAACGGTGGTTCGGTATCCGTCCTGAGGTGACAGATGATCTGCGTGCGGCGGTGTTGGGATGAGTTTTGCACTTGGACTGACAGGCTCCATCGGTATGGGCAAAAGCACCACAGCGCAGATGTTTGTCGACGAAGGTTGTGCGCTATGGGACGCCGATGAGGCCGTACATAGACTCTATTCAAAGGAAGGAGCGGCTGTCGCGCCCATTCGGGCCATGTTTCCTGAAGCCATTGTTGATGATGCCGTCAGCCGTGACGCACTCAAACAGATCATCGCGCAGGACCCAACTTCGTTGAAGAAGATCGAAGCCATTGTGCACCCATTGGTTGCTGCCGATCGGGCGGAATTTCGGAAGCAGGCCAAGGCCGACATTCTGGTATTCGACATTCCGTTGCTGTTTGAGACCGGCGGCGACGCGGCGATGGACGCCGTTGTTTGCGTGTCGATACCGGCTGCTGAACAAAAGCGCCGTGTAATGGAACGCGGAACGATGACTGAGGCACAATTCGAACAGATCCGCGCCAAGCAGATGCCAAATGACGAAAAATGCGCACGGTCAGATTACGTGATTGAAACGGATACGCTGGACCACGCCCGCGCACAGGTGCAGGATGTGGTCAGGCAGATACGGGCGGGGCTGGCAGATGCGTGAGATTGTACTGGATACTGAAACCACAGGCTTCGATCCCGAAAGCGGTGACCGAATTGTCGAGATCGGCGCGGTTGAACTGTGGAATCACGTGGCCACGGGCGAAACTTATCATGTCTACATAAACCCCGAACGATCCATGCCCGAAGAGGCATTCGGCGTACACGGCATCGGCCCCGATCTTTTGGACAATCCGCGTCCGCCGGAAAAGGGCGAAGTAACGCTGAAAGATAAGCCGGTGTTTGCCAAGGTTGGTCAGGGTTTTCTTGATTTCATTCAGGATTCGAAGCTGGTGATCCATAACGCATCCTTCGACATGAAATTCCTGAATGCGGAACTTAAATGGCTAGGATTGCCACAAATCCCAATGGATCAGGCGCTGGACACGCTGGCGATCGCGCGCAAACGGTTTCCAGGCTCGCCAGCATCACTGGATGCACTATGCCGGCGGTTCAATATCGACAATACCAACCGGGTGCTGCACGGCGCGTTGCTCGACTCTGAGATTCTGGCAGAGGTGTATCTGGAACTAATTGGTGGACGGCAGCCAGATTTCGGGCTTGCAACGGCTGCGTCTTCAGCAGCAGGCGGTCAGGAAGATTGGCGGCCGACGGCCCGTCCGGCACCACTGGCATCGAAAATCACCGATGAAGAACGCGCCGCGCACGAGGCATTTGTGGAAAAACTGGGCGAAAACGCCCTGTGGACCCGCGCCTGAGGTCAATCCCGGCGCGGGTCAAACCAATCAGGCTTCGGTTTTTTGTGCTTCGGCTTGACGACGCATCAATTCATTACGGTACAGCGCGACAAAGTCGATATTGTCCAGGTTCACCGGTGGATACCCACCGTCACGGGTGATGTCGCTGACAATCCGGCGCAAGAACGGGAACAGCATGCGTGGGCACTCGATCAATAGGAAAGGGTGCAATTGATCTTCGGCGACGCCTTCCACGTGGAAAAGACCGCAATAATCGATCTCACACAGGAACAGAACGTCTTCCATGCCCTTGGCTTTGGACGTCAATTTCAGCTTGATCGAGACTTCGTATTGATGCTCAGCCTGACGTTTTTTGGCATCCAGGTTCACCTGCACGGCAATTTCGGGCTGAACGTCACCGGACACGCCCTTTTGCGCCATTACGTTTTCAAAGGACATATCACGAATGAACTGTCCCAGAACGCGCATCTGAACCTGAGGGGCTGCTTGTGCCGCAGTATTTTCTGCAGCGTTTTCTTCGGCCATGATCTACTCCAAAAAAGAAATTCGTCACTGCTTAGCAAGTTGGGCGCGGCACCTCAATGCTAGTGCGGGCCTTCGACCCATTTCGAAGGTTTTGACGGGTTTTCACGAGGTCGTACTTCGGTAAATTCCCCTTCGATCACGTCATCGTCTGATCTTGATGCTCCAGTTCGGAATTGCGCACCACCGCCCATCTGGAACTGAGTGATCTTCACTTTGGATTTAAGATATCGGAACACGGCCAAGCGTACTCCGGGGATAAGCAGCGCAAAGCCAACGGCATCAGTGAAAAATCCGGGTGTCAGCAGCAGCATACCCGACATAAGGATCATCGCGCCGTGGGCCAATGGTTCGGTCGGGTCGTCCAATTCGGCAAAGGATCGCTGCAAGTTGGCCATTGCCATGCGACCTTGTGTCCTGACCAAAGCAGTGCCCAAAACCGCCGTTAGCACCACAATTGCAAGGGTTGGCCACAGGCCGATCAGACCACCAACTTGAATGAACAGGGCGATCTCGACGATGGGCACCAATAAAAATGCCAAGAACAAGTACATTTGCGTTATCCTTTAACAGAGGCCGGGCAGTGGACTTGCCACGAACTGTCACCTACATAGTGGCATGAGGCCGTGTATACAAAGTCGCGGTCTGAAAAGAGGATGAAATGAACGAACCGATGATCCAGTTGCTGGTCCTGGCCGGAATTGCCGTTTTCCTGATCCTGCGCCTGAAAAGCGTGCTGGGCACGCGTGAAGGTTTTGAGAAACCTCCCGTTCAACAACAGCCTGATACAAACAGCGCTCGCCGCGGGTTTGAGGTGATCGACGGTGGCCCTGATCACGATATCACTGACCATGTCGCCGAAGACAGCGAACAGGCTCAGACATTGGCCGCGATGAAGCGGGTCGAACCCAGCTTCTCAGTAAGTGAATTTGTGCAAGGCGCGCGTGGTGCGTATGAGATGATCGTTATGGGGTTCGAAAAAGGAAATCTGGACGAAATCCAGCCTTTCCTGTCCGAAGAGGTGTTTGATACCTTCGTTTCTGTCGTTGCAGATCGGGAAGACAAAGGTCTGACCATCGAGGCCGAGTTCATTGGTGTCCGCGAAACCTCGCTGGCTGATGTGAAGTTCGACAAAGATACCAATCAGGCCGAGATCACCATGAAATTCGTGGGCGAACTGACCTCGGTCGTGCGGGATCGCGGTGGCGATATCATCGAAGGCAACCCAAACACCGTCAAACGCCAAAAGGACAGCTGGACCTTTGCCCGTGTCATGGGCTCGGACGATCCGAACTGGCTGCTTGTTGCCACGGACGCATGATTGCCGCACTCCGGTCGCTTTTTCTGGTGGGCGCGATGACCACCTCAAGCGCCGCCGGAGCCGAGGCGACGCGCTCGATCCTGTCGTTTAGTGACTTGGAAGGTTGGGCCGCCGATGATCACGGGGCGGCCCTTTCGGTTTTTCTGAACACTTGTGGCGATCTGGATGATCCGGATTGGCGCGCCTTGTGCGGCGTGGCCCGGACCTATGAAGCAGACGCAGCACGGGCGTTCTTTGAGCTTTTCTTTCGGCCGGTTCTTATCGAAGACGGCAAGGACGCGCTGTTCACCGGGTATTTCGAACCTGAATTGGACGGGTCAAGAACACGAAGCGACCGCTTCAAATACCCGATCTACAAAATGCCACCCGAAGCGCGGGCCGAAGGGCTATGGCTCAGTCGCAGGGAAATCCTGACCGGTGATGCGATGACCGACCGTGGTTTGGAAATCGCCTGGGTCGATGACCCGGTTGAATTGTTCTTTCTGCAAATCCAAGGCTCGGGACGTATTCGTCTGCCGGATGGCGGTGCTTTGCGTGTTGGTTACGGTGGCGCAAATGGGCACCCCTACCGGTCTATCGGAACCGAATTGATCCGTCGCGGCGCTTTGGGCGCGCATGAGGTCAGCGCACAGATGATCCGGGCTTGGGTGCGCAAGAACCCTGAAGCTGGAGCGGAACTGCTGTTTCACAACCCCTCTTATGTATTCTTCCGCGAAGTTACCCGCGTCGCGCCCGAACTTGGGCCATTGGGTGCGATGAACCGATCTGTCACTACCATGCGCAGCATTGCAGCCGATCCAGCTTATACGCCGTTGGGCGCTCCGGTCTGGGTCGAGAAAGATGGCAAGGATCCGATGCGTCGCTTGATGATAGCGCAGGATACCGGCGCTGCGATCAAGGGCGCGCAGAGGGCGGATATATTTTTTGGCACCGGTGACGCCGCCGGTCAAGCTGCAGGGCGGCTGAAAGACCCCGGCCGGATGGTGGTTCTACTGCCAATCCAGCGTGCCTATGCCCTGGTCCCGGATGAATTCTAATGTCTCGCCGAAAACTGACTGCTGAAGAGATTGAGCTATGGCGCAAGGTCGCCAAACAAGCTGAGCGTCTGCACCCTGAGATACCCCAAACGGTGCATCCGACCTCGCTGCCCAAACCCACGCCTAAGAAGGCACCCAAACCCCGGTTTGAAGCGTTTGAAATAGGCGACAATCACAAGCAAAAAAAGAAGCCCAATGATCTTAAGCCATCTGTTACGGATACGCTGCGCGCGGCTCCGGTTCAGATGGACAGCAAAGCCTTTGGCCGGATGAAACGGGGCAAGTTGAAACCCGAAGGCAAGTTGGATTTGCACGGGATGCGCGTGGACACTGCACACCCGGCGTTGATCCGCTTTGTATTGACATCCCAAGCACAGGGTAAGCGGTTGGTCCTTGTGGTTACTGGAAAGGGAAAGGATCGGGACGAAGCCGGACCGATCCCCACCCCGCGCGGCGTACTGCGCAATCAGGTGCCGCATTGGCTGACGATCCCACCGCTGGCGCAAGCCGTGATGCAGGTGACACCCGCCCATATCAGCCACGGTGGCGAAGGCGCATATTACGTCTATCTCAGACGCATTCGTTAAAGGTCGCGTTCTGCATGGGATACCCCGAACCATACCAGGATGCAGACACCGACAAAAAAAGTGGAAATCCACAAAAACTGCGTACCCAGCGAAACGCCGAGGTCGATTAAAATGCCAGTCAGACCGGGGCCAATTGCAGATCCCAGAACCATCGCCGCTGCGGCCATCGCCTTGATCGCACCGATGTGTTGTGTGCCATAAAACTCGGCCCAAAAGGCGCTTGGTAGGGTGCTATTGGCTCCTACGGTCACTCCTAGAAAAATAAGCCCAACCATAGCGCCACTGACAGATGAGGACATGGCCAAAATGGCAAAGCCTATTGCCATTGGCAGTTGGTAATACGGCATTAGGCGTGCCGTACCCCACTTGTCCAAAGACCACCCGGCCGCAAACATCGAAAGCAGGGAAACGCCCGTAAAAACGGGAAACAGGCTGACAAGTTGGATATGGGACCAACCTTTGACATCGGCCAAATGCACCTGATGGAAGAAAAAGGCGGTGATAAAGGCTGATGGGCCCAAAACGGCTGGTACCATGCACCAAAACAGCGGATGGATCAAAGCGTCTCGTCTGGTCCAGTGGCGGTTTTGCATGCCCGTTGCTGAATAGTCGGCCGCAAGGCTTTGGGGTGTTCTTTCCTGACGCAATAAGCTGATCAGGACGGGAATACCCAATATGGTAATCCCCGCAGCAACTACCCACAGCCACCGCCAATCAGCAAATCCCATTGCCGCAACAAACGCCAGTGGCAACAGCGCTTCCCCCAGCGCATATCCAATGGTGGCAATCGACAGCGCTTTGCCTCGGGTCGCAGTAAACCAACGGGCCATAGCGACTTGAGCAAGATGGGTGCTCATCCCTTGCCCGAACAAGCGAAGCAGAAAGATCACTAGCGGCAACAGCAATACCCAGCTGTTCAGTGCCATTGCCAGTGTTGCCAATACCAACCCCGCTAATACAACCGGGCCTAGTACCCGCACGCGAAAGATATCAGTCAGAGCCCCGGCCCAGATCATAACCAGCGCCGACACCGTAGTACCCAGTGAATAGATCGCGCCCCAGGCTCCGTGGCTTAAGCCAAATTCAGTGCGGATTTCTCCGGCGAAGACCGAGATAAAGAAGGTCTGGCCGAAACTGGACAGGAACGTTAGCAAAACGCCCGCACCTAACCATGAGGCGTTTTGGTGAACAAAGCTGAGCAGCCTAAACTGCGTCACGGAGTTGAAACCTGAGCCTGCCCAGTTTCCGTCAAGATGATCTCAGTTGCACCGTCTGGGTTGCGCTCTTCCGGCGGGACCAGAATATCTATGGTTTGCTCGTTTGGTCCGAAAGTACTGCTGACACGGCGGGTTGAGCTAAGGATTGCCAGTAAAGCCGGAGATGTGGCCGCAACAAAATGAGAAGACTCAGCGTCGCTGTTGAATGCAGTCGTGTCGATAACGTTGATCGGATATTCCTCCAAAGTTTCGATCGAGCTGATGTTGCCCAGCCGCTCTCCTTCGGCGGTGCCGCGGAGGCGGGCGGAAATATTCAGAATCTTGTCTTTTTGCGAAACCATGACGATGAAAGGATCCGGTGGGTTGTTGATCCGTTCCATCTGTGAACGGAAAAGGTCGACATCCAGATCAGGCGAGATAAGAACCACGCCTTCTATGTTTCTATTGGACCAACCAGGCTCCTGCAGCTCAGCTTGGCGCATCATTTCCATCGACAAGGCGCCGCCCATGGAGTGTGCAACTAGAATAACTCGCTTGACGCCCATGGATTTCAACTCGCGGATGGTTTGCTCCAGCCCATCGCGGGCAAACAGCATGCTGTCGAGGTCATAAGCATATCCGGATCCGGTCGCACGGCTGGGCCAAGAATAGACCAGAATAGCTCCAGGAATGCCGATGTCGTGCGACAGCTGAGCCGCCCGAAAAATAGTTTCCGTCTGGGTGGAGTTATAGCCGTGAACAAAGATCGTGACGTCATCCTGACCGCGCAGATGTTCCCGCAAGCCGGTCGGCCCGTCGAGTTCAGTCACGTTTGCCAGCACGAACTCTTTTTGCGGATTTGGATTTGCGTATGAAAACCTCAGTGTCCCAGGTGTATGTGTTGGTGGAATAGAGACCGTAGTTTCCAGAAACTGCAGTTTCTCACCGCGTCTAAATCCATAATTTCCGTTTGGTTCACGTGCTCGGGTGGTACTTGCAAACACCGTTGTTGGTGTCCCAATGGAAGCAGCCGAGGGAACAATCTCGGATACTGTTCTATCCACACAAGCGCTCAGAGAAAGAGATACGATCAGAAATATCAGATAGCGCATTGCATAGGGTCCTTGGGGCCTTTTGCGTTACGCTACCGAATTCTTGCCCAACGTCTAGAGACACGGGCAAGAACAGCGGCGAATTTCGGCTGAAAAGGTTACAGGACGTAACGACTTAGATCCGTCGATTTTGTCAGCTCACCCAGATTATCTTCTACAAACTGTGCGTTCACTGTAATTTCGGTTCCCGCCTGATCTGGCGCGGTGAACGACAGTTCCTCGAACACGCGCTCCATTACCGTGTACAGCCGTCTCGCGCCGATGTTTTCAACGCTTTGATTCACGTCCGCCGCGATACGGGCCAGGGCGGCGATCCCATCTTCGGTAAAGCTGACGGTGACTTCTTCGGTGCCCATCAGTGCCGTGTATTGAAGGGTCAAAGCGTTGTCTGTTTCGGTCAGGATGCGGACGAAATCTTCTTCGGTCAGAGCACGCAGTTCGACACGGATCGGAAGGCGGCCCTGAAGTTCCGGCAGCAAGTCTGAGGGTTTAGCGATATGGAACGCGCCCGAGGCGATAAACAGGATATGGTCAGTTTTGACCGGGCCATGTTTGGTTGAGACCGTCGTACCCTCGATCAGAGGCAGCAGGTCGCGCTGCACCCCTTCGCGGCTGACGTCGCCGCCGCGTGCATCCGATCGCGCGCAAACTTTGTCGATCTCATCCAGAAACACGATGCCGTTTTGTTCGACCGACTCTAGCGCCACACGGCTGACGGTTTCGTCATCCAGCAGTTTGTCGGCTTCTTCCCCAATTAGTGCGTCATAACTATCGGCAACGGTCATGCGTTTTTTGACGGTTCGCCCGCCAAACGCTTTGCCGAAAATGTCGCCCAAATTCATCATGCCCATCTGGCCGCCGGGCTGACCGGGAATATCGAACATCGGCATCGGGTTCGATGTGTCGGACAGTTCCAGTTCAATTTCGGTATCGTCCAGTTCCCCGGCTTTCAGTTTCTTGCGGAACATTTCACGCGTGCCCTCACGAGCGTCTGTCCCGGCGATGGCCTCAATCACGCGGTCTTCGGCGGCTTGATGGGCCTTGGCCTTCACGTCCTCGCGCATGTATTCGCGCGTTTGGATGATGGCAGCATCGGCCAGATCGCGGACGATCTGTTCAACGTCGCGACCGACATAACCGACCTCTGTGAACTTGGTGGCCTCGACTTTGATAAAAGGCGCGCGGGCCAGCTTGGCCAGACGGCGGCTGATTTCGGTCTTGCCGACGCCGGTTGGGCCGATCATCAGGATGTTCTTGGGATAGACCTCGTCGCGGATATCGTCGGCCAGTTGCTTGCGTCGCCAACGGTTGCGCAGCGCCACGGCCACGGCGCGTTTGGCGTCTTTCTGCCCGATGATAAAACGGTCCAGTTCCGAGACAATCTCGCGCGGGGTCAGGTCAGTCACGGGGGCAGTCCTTTCGGTCGGCTTGGGTCAGATGCGGCCTAGGTAATCACCGCAATGGCGAAAACAACCAAGCCAATTTCATTGGCTGCGTTGGTTAACAATGCACCATCAGGTTTGCAAATGCTTTCCATAGGTGAATTGCGATCCCTCTGTTACAGTGATTTCAAGGCGTTGTGGGTCAGGAGCGCGAACATGACAAAAATTGCCAAGATCACTTTGCTGTTCGTGGTGTTTGTCGATCTGATTGGTCAAGGGTTGGTCTTTCCCATCATCAACTCACTGATCATGGAAACGAAATCCGGGTTCTTGCCGGACAGCACGCCGCAAGGCCGGCGCCATTTCTACTATGGGCTGGTGATCGGATGTTTCTTTTTGTCTTGGTTTCTGGGTGTTGTCTACGTATCGAAAGTCTCAGATTCCATCGGGCGAAAGAATGCACTGCTGGTTTGCCTGGGTGGAGCGCTGATCGGCTATGCCCTGACCATCGCGGCGTTGTACGTCAATAGCTTGTTGCTGTTGATCATCGGTCGATCAATCACAGGCTTCACCGCTGGAAACCAGCCGATTGCGCAGGCTGCGATGATTGACGGCAGCACGGATGCCGCCGACCGGGACCGTAACATGGGTTACATAGTGACTGGCGTCAGCTTTGGACTGGTTGGTGGACCCATTATCGGTGCGGTTCTATCTGACGCCACCTTGTTGGGCGGCATTGCGACCCTGAAAACCCCGTTCTACGGCGCTTTTGTTTTGGTGCTGATCGCCATTTTTCTGGTGTTGTTCTTTTTCAAGGACACAAGGGCTGAGAGAGCTGCCTTTGTCTTTCGCCCGCGTGACATCACCGACAGTTTGATCGCCGTGCGCGAACATCCGATGGTTCTGAAAATCCTGCCAGTTTATGCGCTGTTCATGGTCGCCAATGTCACCTTCTATGTTTTCGTCGACAACTTCCTCACTAGCGCCTGGGGCTATGGCGTGATCGGTGGCAGTATGGCGATGGTGGTGATCGGCTTTGCACTGGCGTTCTCCAGCACATTCCTTGTGAAGCCCGCGCAAGAGCGGTTCAGCAAGCACCAGATCATTTTTGTGTCGCTTGTGACCATGGTGATCTGCGGGTTTGCCTTCGCTTTCAGCCCCAGTGGCGTGTTCAGCTATGTACCGGTCTTTTTCTTTTATTTCTTTTTCGGTGTGTCCTACCCAACTCTGCTTGGCCTTTTTTCATCAGCTGTCAGCGAAGCAGATCAGGGGTGGGTCATGGGAGTTACAACCGCTGTGTTCTGTCTGGCGGGCGGGGTCATGTCCTTGATAGGCGGCGGCTTGATGAGCATCGACATTCGCGTGCCATATTACATTGTGATCATCGCCGCGATCTTGGGCCTGATCGGGATGCAAATGCGATGGAAGGGAAAAGAGATCAAAGCGCTGTTAGCCTGAGATCGTTTCCACCGTCAGATTACCGTTGGTGTAGACGCAGATATCCGATGCAATCGCCATCGCTTCACGAGCCACTTGCTCGGCCGTTTTGTCGCTGTCCATCATCGCGCGTGCAGCAGCCAGAGCATAGTTTCCGCCCGATCCTATGGCAGCTACGTTGTGTTCCGGTTCAAGTACATCCCCTGCCCCGGTAATCACCAAAAGGTCCTTGCCGTCGGTGACGATCAGCATCGCTTCCAGCTTTTGCAGGTACTTGTCGGTGCGCCAGTCCTTGGCAAGTTCAACCGACGCACGGGCCAGTTGGCCGGGTGTGGCTTCCAACTTTGCCTCCAGCCGTTCCAATAGGGTAAAGGCATCAGCGGTCGATCCGGCAAAACCGGCCACTACCTCGAACCCACCGGGCGTCAGGCGACGCACCTTTCGGGCGGTGCCCTTAATGACGGTCTGGCCCAGGCTGACCTGTCCGTCGCCGGCAATTACCACCTGACCGCCCTTTTTGACGCCAATGATTGTTGTGCCGTGCCAACCTGGAAAATCGCTGTCCGCCATAAAAGCCTCCGATATCAACTGTCGTCCTATATGGGCCGGACCTGACGGCAGCGCAACAGTTCATAAACCGCCCAAAAGATATGCAAAAAACGCAAATCGGGGTTACCAGACTAGCAATTGTGAGTCTTGAGGGAAAATCCTAGATGAGGCTCACAACCGACAACAGGTCGGCTGTTTCAGTTTTAAGGAAAGCGCAAATGGCAACTACAGCAAATATCCATGCGCCGCTCGGAGCAGCTACCATCCTGCACGTAGTGGACGCGTTCACCGGAACCTTCGAAAAAGCAGCAGCTTGGAACGAAGCCCGTAAAACACGCAAAGCCCTGTCGGAACTGAGCGATGCACAGTTGGACGATATCGGCCTGTGCCGCGCGGACATCAAAAACGTTTGATCCGCGACCAGTACGACGAAGAAAGCAAGCCGCTCATCCGAGCGGCTTTTTTCATGACAATTTGTAGTGAAGCGAAAGGTCCGGCAGAAACGCCTCGATAGCGGCTGTTGCGATCACATGCCGTGTGCCCGCTTCGGTATCTTCAATGTCCAGCCCGCCTTTCACAGCCCGCACCTCTGCGCGCCCACGTGGCAAATCCGCGGCGACCAACGCGCAATCCACGCGATCTGGGTCCTGTACCGCAATCGTCACCTGCACTCGCATTTCAGAGTGGTCGATACCCAGCTTTGAAAACAGAGTAATCGAAGAATGGTGCAGCGCATCCTGCACTGCCCGGCGCGCCGCCTTGGTATAGTCCTGACCGTAGAGGTCGTTCCCGGTGCCCATTTCCAGAATGATACGTTTTTCGGTCATGTCACCGGCTCCATATCGAATGAGACAATGACGGCTGCATTGGCAATCACCGTACGCCCTTCTGTATGCGGTTTTTCGATATCCAACCCGCCCTGTGTGACGGTGATGTTCGGCTGCCCATAGGGGAATATGGCCTTCAGCGCGTCGCAGTCCACCTGATCGGGCTGCTGCACACCAATCTCGGCGTCGATTATCATCGCCTCTTTCGGAAATCCGAACAGCTCAGCCATGTTTACCGAGTTGTGCCACAATGCGTCTTTGACAGCGCGCAGCGCCGCTTCGGTATAGTCTTCACGCCGCAAAGACGTCCCCATTCCGAATTCCACAAGAACCCGTGTCTTTGCCATTGATTTCTCTTTCGTGCTTGAGCGATTACTGTTTCCGCCAAAGCAACCCGAATTTATACCCATATTCAAACATAAAGTGCGGGGATAGGCCGGGAAACGACCGGAAAAGGTTTGCTGTTTCTGCGTCGGCCTCTGTTAAGGATTAAACAATGCTGACCTTCCATAGCGTTGCGTGACAAGGCAATGTGGTCAGATAGAACTTACCACTGGCGGATTACCAATGCTCACTTTGCCTGAAATTGACATGAAGACGGCTGACCGACGCGCTTTTTTTGCCGAAGTCGTGAGACCCTATGATTTGGGATATAAGCTGATCCGTGTTGGTGATTTTGGGGACGGAGGGTACCTATTACCCAACGACCTCGAAGATATCACTGCATGTTTTTCTCCGGGCGTATCTCGGCAGTCTAGTTTTGAGTTGGATATAGCAAAACACGGGATTCCGTCATTTATGGCAGATGGTTCGGTTGATGAACCGATCCTGAAAGTTCCGGGATCGGTATTCGTCAAAAAGCACTTGGCTGCCAAGACAGGCACTGACGTGATTTCGCTTGAGGATTGGATGACCGAGTTTGCGCCAGCAGAAGGTGACATGATCCTGCAAATGGATATCGAAGCAGCTGAATACCCAGTCCTATCCACACTGCCAATTAATCTTCTGCACCGATTTCGCATAATCGTGCTTGAGCTTCACCGCATACCGTCGATCCTGATGAAGCCGGGTGCGTTCCAGAGAGCGTATCCCGCCTTGTCTGCATTAAAAGAGGGCTTCGTTTGCGCTCATATTCACCCAAATAACGCGTCTGGAACGGTAGATATTGAAGGTGAGACGTTTCCTCGGGTGATTGAAGCTACGTTTGTTCGTCGGGATCGCATTAAGCAGGCTGTTCCAGTGACGCAGTTACCGCATCCTCTGGATCGTCCTCACAGACCGAATGGGCCGGTGTTGAAATTGCCGCAGGAATGGATCGACCGTTAATCCAGAGCGAATGGTTAAAGAAAAAGGGCACCGCTGCGCGATGCCCGTTCTTCCGAAATGAACTGGTGTATTCAGATGGATTCATCAATCCAGCTTTGTAGCGCAGCCTTCGGGGCTGCACCGGCACGGTTCGAGACGACCTGACCGTCCTTGAAGATGAACAGCGCCGGAATGCCACGCACGCCCATGGCGGCTGCGGCGTTCGGGTTGCTGTCTACGTCCACTTTGGCAATTTTAATCTTATCACCGTATTCAGCGGCCAGCTCTTCCAGAGCGGGGCCAATCTGCTTACAGGGACCACACCACTCGGCCCAGAAATCGACAACTACGGGGATGTCGGAATTCTTTACTTCGGCGTCAAAGGTATCGTCGGTTACGGCTACGGTCGACATATTCTGTCTCCTGAATGGGGTAAGCTCGGGATCAGAACGTAGGGTCGGTGTGGTCCAAGGTCAAGATATCTGGGTGCGCGCTAATGCATCCGTCACAAGATCGTGTGGCAACCACATAAGGTCTGCCGTTCGGGTCCATAGGATCGCTGTGCGTATATGACGGCCAGGATAAATCTGCGCTAAGGCCTGGGCGTACGCTCCCATTTGTCGCAGAAGTCCTTCGGGGCATGTTTCCGGACTGTCAGGAACAGTGGCATTTGATTTGAAATCAATCACCTGCACGTCAGTCTCGGTAATGACTAACCTGTCGATCACGCCATGCATGCGCTGCCCGTTCAGGTCGGCAGACACCGGAACTTCAGCCAGAGCGTCATCGGCAAAAACGTCTTGCAAGTGATCCGCTGTCAAAACGTTTTCCGCCTCTTTCAGCAGCTCGCGCCGTTCAGCTTCTTGCATATCGGGCAGAACCCTTGTGCAAAGCTGCTGCCAGTTTTCGCGCGCGGTTGACGGCAAGTGTTCCAGTAACAGATGCAGGCGGGTGCCGCGAAGCTTGGCAGCTTCTTCATCCAGACCTGTATCTCCGGGCAAAGCTTTGGCTCCACCAAGCTCCGATGGGCTTAACGTATCGGGTGCCAGCTCTGGTACCGTCGCCGAACTCAGAAATTGGGTAGGCAACGGCGTCTCGGCAATCTGGCTCTCAGAGTGGTCTACACGCGGCAGTGCGTCCCAATCTGCATGGGATAGGCGAAGCGTTTCCGAGCCGGGCAGTTGCGTGGCCCCTGTGCGCTCCATCGCGGCCTGAACCATTTGATACCAGCTGGTACCATCCTTGCCGACATCCCCGGCAGCTCCAACTATCAACCACTTTTCCGCCCGTGTTAGAGCCACATACAGTAATCGTAGCCGTTCATTCTCTTCGCGGCTACGCGCTTCTGCCCGCGCTTGCGCAATCAGCGCCGGAGAAGCGTCTGCAGGTACTTTCCAAAGCGGAATACCCTCACCCACCATGATTTCAGCATCCCGCGGGGCTTGCCGTTTGCCCGTGTCCGGCAAAATCACGATCGGGGACTCAAGCCCCTTAGAACCATGCACCGTCATCACACGGATCATGTTGCCGACACCGCTCATCTGCCGCTTGATTTCCAGATCGTCGGTCTGCATCCACACGAGGAACCCGGTCAGGCTGGGAATGTCTGTGCGTTCATAAGCCAGCGCCTGTGAGAGCAGAGCGTTTATGCCATCCTCAGCTTCTGCCCCCAATCGGCCCAGCAGTTTTCGTCGCCCATCATGACGGGTCAGGATGCGTTCAATCAGGTCATATGGGCGCAGAAAGTCGATTTGGTCGCGCAGATCGTTGAGGATGTTCAGCGTTTCCGGGAACTCTTCGGCACGGTGACGTAGCGCAGCCCACAAGTACTGTTCTTGCCGCCGGTGCGCCAGATCGAAGAGCTGTTGCTCACTCCAACCAAACAGCGGTGATTTCAGCACGGTCGCCAGCGAGAGGCTATCCTCGGGCGTGGCCAGAAAGCTCAGCAGTGCAGCCAAATCCTTTACCGCAAGTTCTGCGCCCACTTTCAGGCGGTCGGCACCGGCAATGGGCAGACCCTCGGCTTTACAGGCGCGGATGATCTCGGCAAACAGGTCTGAGCGGCGCTGCACGAGGATCAGGAAATCCCCCGGCTGAACTTTGCGTCGCACAAAAGACCCAGGCGTTTCGCCATCCTCTGGGATCGTCTCTCCTTGATCGATCATGTCCTTGATCGACCGGGCCACCTTCTCGGCCAGAATGACCGTGTGATGACGCGATCCGGGGCGATCCACCGGATCGGTCCAGTCGCCGTCGCTATCGTCCTCGACCTTTTCAACCACTGGCCACAGATCGACACGACCTGGCAGATCCGCTTTGAAGGCGCGGTGTTGGCTTTCCTTGTGAAATCCGGCTTCAGCACGGTTTTCGAACAGGATATCAACCAAAGACAGGATCGCGCTGGATGACCGGAACGAGTATTCCAGCGTCGAATCCCACAGTTTAGAGCCTGATTCCGCCAGTCTTGCACCAAAATCTTGCTGCATCCGGTCAAAGGCCTGCGGGTCGGCACCCTGGAAAGAATAAATTGACTGTTTCTTGTCACCGACCACAAAAATCGTGCGCTCTACCCCTGACCGGGCCCCTTCCCCGCTGGTGAATTCCTGGGCCAGCTTTTCGATCACATCCCATTGGTCTGGGCTGGTATCCTGGGCTTCATCGACCAATATATGATCGATGCCACCATCCAGCCGGTACAGCACCCATTCTGCAACGGCTGGATCGTTTAGCACCTGCCGAGCGCGCAGGATCAGATCGTCGAAATCCAACCAACCCCGCAGTTGTTTGCGCCGCTCGTATTCCGGCAGGAAGGCGGCGGCGAAACGATGCAGGACATGTGTTTTTCGCGCCGCGACAAGGGCCAACCGTTGCTCGCGCGCATCCTCGATCCGCAGCATAAAAGATTCCAGCTGCGGCATTTGTTCGGCAAGTGCACCCTCGCGTAGGGCTTTTGTCGGGAAGCTGTTGATCTTGGCAGTAAAGGGCTCCTTGGCGGATTTCCCGGTTAGAAATACGCTTTCCAACATGGGTAGGCTGCTGATCTTAGCTTCGGTAAACGCAGAAAGCTTGGCCGCAGCCTTGGCGTTGTTGCCACCGCTGTCCGTCAACGCGGGTAGGATTGAGCGGATCAGCTCGATCTCACCACCCAGAAACACGCGGCTCGCCAGAACGTCCTCGTCAAATGCATCAGCCAGTCCGAACTTTTGAAGTAACTGGCCCCATTCGACCGGTTGCACAAACAGGCCGCGTTTGTGCGTTATGGCCGCGGTCAAATTGTCGAACCCAGTGTCGGTTACGAAACGGGCGACATCCTCAATCAGCTTGGCCTGTGGCCCTTCTGCAAAATCCTCGACGACTTCTTCGCGCAGCAATGCGGCAGCACGATCTTCCATTTCTGAAAATTGCGGGCTGACCCCGGCCTCCAGAGGAAACCGCCGAAGCAGCGAGGCGCAGAACGAATGGATCGTCTGAATTTTCAACCCGCCCGGGGTCTCAATTGCGCGGGCGAACAACGTACGCGCTTGCGCCAATCGGTCGGGATCAATGACGCCCGGTACGCCCAGGTCGGTCAGTTGCGCCAACAAGAGCGCATCGCCCAGCATTGCCCACTCACCCAGGCGCTTGAACAGCCGGTTCTGCATCTCGCTTGCGGCGGCTTTGGTGTAAGTCAGGCACAGGATGTGTTGCGGCTGCACCCCGCCCAGCAAAAGTCGCGCCACCCGATCGGTCAGAACCCGTGTTTTGCCTGAACCCGCATTGGCCGCCAACCAGGTTGAGGCATCTGGCCGTGCGGCCTGCACTTGCCGTTCTGTAGCATCGTTGCGGATGTTCATTTCAGGACCTCTGGATCGGTTTCATCGGTCCGATCCCATTCGCCGAACCGGGCCAGATGGTCATAATCACCAATGTCGGTGTCCTTGTGCAGCATGCGGCGGGAGGTGAAGCCTTGATCAGGCTCTAAATAAGCGGAAACAAGCTCTTTTAGCTCAGCGAGTACCTTTTCAGGCGGTTCTTTCGCTAAGGGAGCATCGACCTCTTTGTAGCTGCCGCCCATGCCGATAAATACCGCTTCAGCGACCGGGATTGGATCGATCCCCTCGATGGCGCCTTGTTCAGCCATCGCCGCTTCGATCAACAACTGTTTGTCGAACTTCGCTTGTTGGCTTTCAGTCGGAGGCACACCAGTCTTATAGTCAACGATCCGCAATGCTCCGCGACTGTTTTGGTCGATACGGTCCGCCCGGCCAGCGATGGTGAAATTCAATGGAGCCAGTTCCAATTTCATAGCGGCTTCAAAGGCAATGGGCCCACCGTCACCACGCCTGGCGGTTTCGGCGCTTAGAAAGTCGTCGGCAATCCGCTCTAACCGCGCAAGCCACAGCTTACGGGCTGTCGGCCAAGCGACATGTTGGTCCAGTAACGTTTCTGCGCGTTTCAAGAAGTTCTCGCAGGTCAGCAAGGCGGTATCCAGAACACTATCCTTGATGAAATGCTCCAGGATTTCGTGGATCACAATTCCCCGCAGCAATGCGTCCGGGGCTTGAACCAGCGGGTCCAACGGCCGCAGCCTTAATACATGCTTTGCGTAGATCGCATAAGGGTCGCGGATCAGGCGTTTGATTTCCGTAACACTCAGGCGGTTGGGACGTGCAGCAACCGGAGGTCTCGGAGACGGACGCTGGGCTGGCTCGATCTTAGGCGCAGCCTCCAGTTGCTCTGACCAGCGCAAATGTTTTTGCCCACGGGTACGCATCGCTGAAAGAGCTTCGGGCCCGCCCTGCCCCGGCAGTCCCTGCAATAGGTTCGTCATGCGGTTCAACCAGCGCGACGGTACTGTCTCTGCGTCGTCGGATCGGGTTGCTCGGGTCAGCCAAACTTCGGGCGCACCTACAGCTTGCTGGAAATCGTGGGCAGAAAGACCGATGCGGCGTTCCGGCAGCAGCAGGCCAGCCTTGTCGCGCATTTGACGGTTCAGCCAGGGATCTGGTGCCGGGGCCTCGGGCCAGCTGCCTTCGTTCACGCCGCCCAGGATAAGCAGATCAGCCCCCTGTACCCGCGCTTCGAGTGTGCCCCATATCATGATGCGCGGATGAGGCGCGTCGCGGTCGCGGACTTCTTCACCCGCCAAAAGCGCACCCAGCAAATCGGCAAAATCATGTGCCGTCATCGGGCCGCCATGTTGCGCCTCGTCCTCCAGCGCCGACAGAACCGCCCTTGCCTTTTGGCCTGCGTTCTTTTCCCACAGTGGTCCAGTTTCACCGTCACTGCCGACTGAGATTGCTTCGGCCAAGGTACGCAAACGAGTAACCCACTCAGACAAGTGTAGCTCTTCGTTCACCTGCTGGTCGCAGAAATGCGTGATCAGCCAGCGCATCCAGTCTTCAGTGACCTCTTTTCGGATGGCAAATTCGGTCAGGCTGGCGCTGTCAGGGTATGGAGGGCCGTGACGCCGAAGATCCAGCTCCAGATCGCGGGTATGCAAAAGATGCGCGCCGCGATCGCTGCCGCCGTGGCAGAGCGGGTGTTTCAGAAGTGTCAGAAACGCCTCGCCTTCAAGGCGGCGGACGAACAGACCTGCGACATGGCGCAAGAAACGGCCCGGAGGCGACAATTGCAATGGCAGCCCTGCACTGTCGTCTGGCAGGATATTCCAACGATCCAAGGCAGCGCTGACTTGACGGGTTAGCATGCGGTCGGGGGTGATCAAGGCGGCGGTCTGACCGGTTTCCGCTGCTTCGCGCAAGCGTAGGGCAATGGCGAGCGCCTCGGCGCGGGGCGATTGAGCCTCGACCAGTGTCAGTTTTTCTGTGGCGCCGTTCAAATCACTTAGAAGTGGACCTTCGGACAGCCAGGCATCGGTAATCGGCGCTGGGCGTAGCGCGAGGGAAATCAGTCGGTTACGAGCGGGTGAAGGGGCAGGGTCATCGGTCCATTTTTTAATCTGACCGGGCTGCATCTCGAGCCGCGTCATAAGTTTACGGAACCGATATTGCGGATGATCTTCCGACGTCAGGGCGTCGTCCAGTCCCTGCCAGACGTGATTTGGCTGATCGAAATCGTATCCAGGCAGGATCAGAGCACCTTGGGGAAGGCGGGCGACGGCCTCCATCAGCATCAGCGTTGTGCCGCGTGATCCGGTTGAGCCTGCAAGTATTACCGGGTGCAGTGGCGGCGCGGTCCGCCAGCGGTCGATCAGGTTTTCTACGACACGTCGCTGCCGTGCCTGTGCGTCCAGAGCGTCGGGACCTGACGCGATGAAATGATCGGCGATCCCGATAAATGCCTGCGCGCGCGCCCAGTGCCCGGACAAATCGCTGACATCCAGTTGCCGGATTGCGTCCGGGGAAACCCCTTCGCCCTGCATTTCATCAATCAGCGCGGCCAGACTGTCTGACAGATCAAAAAGTGAGGACCGTGCGGCCAGATCCGGCTGTTGTTCCAACAACTTGGCGATCAGTTGGGTCAGTTCCAGCCTGCGTCTTAACGGCGGTATGGCCGGCGGGATATGCGCCAGATCAACGCTTTCACCCAAATCAGTCACCAGCGACAAGCGCGGCAGCAAGCAGGCCGGACCTTTATCGAACAGCTCGCGCACACGCCGAGCCATGCGGCGGGTGTTGATCACAAGTTGCACCCGCGCCAGTGCCTCGGGTGGGTGTGTAGCAACACGCGCCCGCAGTCCGTTCACCAAAGCCTTGGGAAAGTCAGCCCCTGGCGGTACGGCAAAGACTCGAGGCGCGGCGCTGGGTTCAAACATCGTCGATCAGACCTTCGGCCAACGCGATCCCTTCAGGACGGCCCACATCACACCAGCGACCGGGATAGGTGGCTGCGAACAGTCGGCCTCGCTTGTGCATTAGATCCCACAGCACGTTCAGCGAGAACGCTTTCTCTGAAACACCCAACAGATCGCCGGTTTTCATGATCTGTGCGCCTCCATATACCAGACCGGGGCCGCGGGTGATCCGGCCATCGGAATCGGCGGCGAAGTCGCCCGCTCCGCTGTGCCCAATGGTCTGTTCGATAGGAACACACATCAGCAGCGCGTCCATGCTGTCTGGATCCCAAGCGTCGCGCAAAAGGGTCAGTGGGTTCGGTCCGGACCAGATGGCATCCGTGTTCAGCGTAAATACTGGATTAGACCCTAATAAAGGTAAAGCGGCGCGTAATCCGCCACCTGTTTCCAAGATTTCCGGCTCTTCGCGGGACAGCGCTACGCCTTTAGGGGTCAGATGGGCCTCAAGCTGTTCAGGCTTATAATGAAGGTTGGCTACGACGCGTTCCGGGTTCAAGTCGTCAACCAGGTCAAGCGCGTGATCAATCAAAGGACGACCTGCGACTTCGATCATAGGTTTGGGTCGGTCTTTGGTCAGCGCACCCATACGGGTCCCAAACCCGGCAGCAAACAGCATCACGGCTTCGGGAAGTTGGGTCATGAACGTCTGAGCCTGTTCAGATTTTCTGGGGTGGGTTCGGGAAGCGTTTCTCGAAGCAAATCGGCGACGGTGACCAACGCAGGATGGCTTAGATCGCGCATCAGGTGCGCCCAAGTGTCTGGAATCAGATCAATGTACTTTGGTTTGCCGTATTCCGTTGCCAATCGGGCAAATACGCCCAGAATCCGTAGGTTCCGTTGAGCGCCAAGAACAGCGTAAGCCGTGCGAAAATCGTGGTCATTCACTCCGGTCGCGGTGATATAGCGGTTTAGCATCTGCATCTCTGTGCCCGGGGCCACATCGCGGCGCACATCTTGCAGCATCGAGACAAGATCATAGGCTGGGTGCCCCAGCATGGCGGACTGGAAATCCAAGAGACCCACCCGCTTAACCCCTTCACGCTCCGGCAGCCAGATCATGTTTTCTGCGTGATAGTCGCGCTGCACAACCACTTTGCTGCCTGAAGTTTCGCGGTGCAGAATATCTGAAAAGCGATGCTCAAAACGGGCCCGCGCGTCCCCATCATGATCGCCCAGAATCTCTTGTGCGTATTTGGTAAAAGCCAGCGCAGCCAGCTCAGTCATCAAGGTCGGATCATAAGATGGCAGTGATAGTGTTGGTGCTTTGTATAGCTCGATCAGCACGTCGGTTGCGGCTTCGTAAAGCTCGCGCTCCATCTTCGGATCCTGTTCCAGAACGCGGGCAAACAGGTCATCACCCAAATCTTCCAGCAGCAGAAAGCCGTATTCAGTGTCCTCGGCGTAAATCTCAGGCGCACTAAGACCGATCTTCCTTAGATATTTTGCCATGCGGACAAAAGCCTCGACCGGTTCTGCCTCATCCGGAGGAGAGTCCATCAAAACCGCAGTGCGTCCCGTTTCGGGGTCAGTCAAACGCTCATACCGTCGGTTCGAAGCATCCCCCGCCAGTGGCGCGCGTGTCGCGTTCGACCACGGTGACTGCGCGATAAGGGCTTCGGCTAGAACAGCCCGGTTCGTCATGCGGTGCTCTCCAATATTTTGGTCCATTTCGGATCAGACCAGCTCAGGGTTAACTGCCGTTTTTCTGTTGAATTAGGGTCTGATTCAAAACGCAGATTCAGGGCTGTGATAGGGGTAATAACCCCCAGTTTGTCAGGCCATTCGACAAGGCAAATAGCGGTGTCAAATGCTTCTGCCAAGCCCAACTCCTCGATCTCCTCAACAGAGCTTATCCGGTACAGGTCACAGTGCCAAATTTCGCCGGACTGAGTGTCATATGCCTGTACCAGTGTGAAGGTGGGTGACGGGACATCCTCGGGAATAACCATCAAAGATTGGATCAGACTTCGGGCGAAGTGGGTCTTGCCGGTTCCAATCTCGCCCTCAAGCAAAAGGATATCGCCAGGCCGCAACGCTGCGCCTAGCCTGACAGCCAGGTTTGCAGTTTCTTCGGGCGAATTCAGGGTGATCAAACGTGAGTGCGGCGTCATGGCGCCACAATGGCCTTACGACCGGTCGGCTGCAACCCGGTTCAGGCGCTGATTTTCTGGATCGGCAGAGGTTTTGTCGTGTCCTCAGTTGAGAACCGAACAATAGTCGCGCCGTTTTGCATTGGGCTAACCGTACAAGTCAGATTGGTGCCGTTTCGCAGCCTGAGCCCGCTGGACCATTCGGCACGGCTGTCCCTCATCTCCACAAAATCACGTATTTCACCAAGGATTGGTGTTGCCGCGCAGTGTTCTTGCCAATTTCGCGTCACGTTTAAAACGGAGTCTGGCTCGAAACCGACCTCTCCGGTATCGCCCCACAGGTGTTGGTAGGCGCGGTTGGTGAAAGCCAGCGTTCCGTCGTCGCTAAACACAGCGATGGCGTCAGCTAGTTTGTCGAGAACTGATTGCATAAGGTCCATTTCCGAGCGGAACCGACGGGTAAGGGTAATTTCTGCGGTGATGTCTTCGAACAGAAACGCAACAGCTCCGTCCGGATGCGGGCGACCGCTAACCGAATATACTGACCCAGAGGGCAGCGACCAGGTTTCCTGATAATTTCCGTCCTCAGCAGCTTCGAGAAGGTCATTCATCTGGGTGCGCCAACTGCGGTAATTCTTCGGTTCCGGCATCATGTGCTGATCGCGCAGCCGATCGAAAAAGCTGGACAGGCTGGGGCGGCAGCTGAGGAAATCCGGGGGCAGGGTGGTCAGATCGATCAGCGCCGGGTTGAACAAGGCCAGTTGGCGATTGCGGTCAAATATGGCCAGCCCGATCGACAGTTGAGCAAAAGTTTTCGTCATTGTCTGGACGAATTTGCGCTGGGTCGTTTCTGCGGCGACGATGGCATTGATATCTACGGCATAGCACAAATGACCTTCGGGATGATCGACTAGACTCAGGTCAAACCAAAGTTTGTTTTCGATGTCGTCAGATGAGATTGAAATTCGGGTCTTTGCTCCCAACCGTGCATCCCCGCATGCACCGGGAAACAGAGGTGCTGTCAAATCGGTATCCTGACCGCGCACCTTTCGAACCAAGGATACATAGGCGGCATTGCACCACCTCACGTTGTTTTGGCGATCCAATAACCAGACAGGGTAGGGTGCATGCTCCATGGCCAAGCGGATAGGATCCTGCGCTTCGCGTTGAACCGGGCGATGGTTGTCTACACTGTCACGCAGCTGCACACGAACGATGCCGTCAATCCACTCGCACAAAACGTCCCGTTCGATCGTGCAGTCGATTGGCGGAATGACTAGCGTACCCGCGCTGCGAACTTGATCGGGGGTTTCTGGAAAAGCTGGAAAATTCCTTTGTAGCAAGCGGCGCAGGTCAGCCCAGTCGCGAACGGACTCGAACCCCTCCAACGCTATGTCGGAGTGGCTGATCAACCGATCTGCCTCGAACAGAAAAACCGCATTGAACAGCGAAGCCGGGGCGGAAAAGCCGAAATTGTCTCCCGCTTGCCGACGACGGGGCAAAAGCCACTGCACCGCCAAACTGGCTGATACCAGGCTTATTGCGGCTAGAATGATCCAGTCAATCATACATTCCTCGGGGCTGACAGCACAAAGGGGAACTATGCGGGAGAATGGTTAACGGGGTCTTAACTCAGACTTGGATCCGCTGATTTGCGCCCGACGGCACAGGGGTGTCGCCAGTTTGCGCGTCGATGAGTTTACGTGGCCAGGATACCCGCACAATTGCGCCCCGGCGTTCTGGGTCGTCGCATAAACTCTGGTAGGGGTCTGAACCATTGGCAAAATGCAATTCCGCGCCGCTACGCTCCAGCAACGTTTTGGCGATGAACAGACCCAGCCCCATGCCCTCATATTCTGGCCGGGTTCGTTGATCCGTCTCAGCCCTGCGGCGGCGCATGAATGGGTCCCCGATCCGACCGATCATATGTGCCGGATAGCCGCGCCCGTCATCCATGATGTCGATGGTTATCTGATCGGTGGTCCATTCGGCCTCGACCCAGACATTGGTACGGGCAAAGTCCACCGCGTTCTGGATCAGGTTGCGTAACCCGTGAATAATTTCCGGTTTGCGCAAGATCGAGGGTTGCTGCACATCACCGTCCCCCGCAGGCCCCTCGTCAAAATGCACGATCTTGCCTCGATTGATATGCGGCTCGGCGGCTTCATGTACGACTGTGGACAGCGGTGCTTGCCGTAGATGCAGATCGTCTTTACCTGCGCGCCCCATATCGCGCAGGATATCGCGGCAGCGGTTGGCTTGTTCGCGGATAAGAGCGGCGTCTTCTTTCAGGTCGGGGCGGTCATCCAGCTCTTCGATCAACTCAGAGCTGGTTAGTTTAATAGTGGCCAGCGGAGTGCCCAGTTCGTGCGCCGCAGCGGCGACCACGCCACCCAGGTCCGTCAGTTTCTGTTCGCGTGCCAAGGCCATGTGGGTGGCAGCAAGCGCCTCGGACATCGAGCGGACCTCGGCGCTGACCCGGTGGGAATAGGCTCCGATAAAGACGATGGCGATGACGACCGCGGCCCAGTTGCCGAACACTAACATATCGGGGGTTTCCAACATCTGCCCCTGTTCGGTACGCAGCGGAATGTGGAACTCGGCCAGCAATGTGGTCAAAACAATCGCCACGCCGCCCACGATCAAGGTCGAACGGGTGCTCATCACATTGGCCGAAATCGTCACTGGACCCAGCAGCAACAGGGCAAACGGGTTGTTCAGTCCACCGGTCAGATACAGCAAGATGGCGAGCTGCATAAGATCGAACAAAACCATCAGGAAGTTCTCAAACTCGGTCAAGCGCTTGTTTTGCGGGAACAATAGGATGGCTGTCATGTTCCCCATGACCGAGACTCCTATGGCCAGATAGCACAGCGCCAGCTCTAGCTGCACGTGATAATATTGTTGCGCCACAGTGATGGCCGTGAACTGACCGAAAATGGCCACCCAGCGCAACAGGATCAGCGTACGCAGTCGAATCCAATTGCTGCCTTCCTGACCACTCCACAATGTGATGTTGGAATTTGCCATCGGTCTATTATGTCCTGTTGCATCGGCTGTTCATCTTGATAGGTGTCCCGGCCGAAACGATCAACAACCCCTCTTGTCTCAGGATAGATGACATGGTCCGTCTTTACGCCATTCTTGCAACCGTTGTTTTGGCCGTCGGCCTGGGCGCCATGTGGCTGCTGACATTGGGCGCGCGCCCGGACGATCAATTCGCGCAATGCCGCACCAGCCAGATCGCGGGTGGCTCGGCTGCTATTGGTGGTCCATTCGAACTGATCAATGGCAAAGGTGAGACAGTCACCGACAAGGATGTGATTACCGAACCCACGTTGGTCTATTTCGGCTATACGTTCTGCCCGGATGTCTGCCCCTTTGATATGTCCCGCAACGCCGAAGCCGTGGATATTCTGGCCGAGCGGGGCCAATCTGTGACACCACTGTTCATCTCGATCGACCCGAACCGCGATACCCCAGAGGTGGTAGATGACTATGCCTTTAACCTTGGCGGCAAGACCATCGCCCTGACCGGTACTCCTGAGCAGGTCAAGGCCGCCAGCCAAGCTTACAAGACCTACTATAAGGCCCATGACAAAAGCGACGAGTTCTATCTGGTCGACCATTCCACCTTTACTTATCTAATGACGCCCGAGCAGGGGTTCCTTGAATTCTTCAATCGTGACGACACACCCGAACAGATGGCCGATAAGGTCGGATGTTTTCTGGATAAGCTCTGATGCGTTTGACCTTTGGGGCGGCGCTGCTATTACTCATATTTAAGCCAAAGGCGTGAAATAGCGGAAAGAACAGAATATGGCGGATACCTCTGACCTCGATATCGGTCCCGATAAATCCCTGCTTTTGGTGGATGATGACGAGCCGTTTCTGAGGCGTCTGGCCAAGGCCATGGAGAAGCGCGGGTTCGAGGTTGAAACCGCAGGCTCCGTTGCCGCAGGTCGCGCAATTTCAACTGCCCGCCCACCTGCTTATGCGGTGGTCGACCTGAGGCTTGAGGATGGCAATGGGCTGGATGTCGTCGAGGTCCTGCGCGAAAAACGCCCCGACAGTCGGGTTGTGGTTCTGACCGGATACGGCGCGATTGCCACCGCCGTGGCCGCTGTGAAGATCGGCGCGACCGATTACCTGTCAAAGCCTGCTGACGCCACCGACATTACCAGCGCCTTATTGGCCAAAGGCGACGAACTTCCTCCACCGCCGGAAAACCCCATGAGCGCGGATCGTGTCCGCTGGGAGCATATCCAACGGGTCTATGAGTTGTGTGATCGCAACGTATCCGAGACCGCCCGCCGCCTGAACATGCACCGCCGGACGTTGCAGCGTATTTTGGCGAAGCGCAGCCCACGGTAAAACACGGCCTTTTGGAATCCGGCTTTAAATCTGTGTTGATCGGGAGACTTCGGTTTGTCTGCTTTGCGGGACAAATCTGCCTTCCGACAACGTTTTGCCAATGGCCGCTTAGAGCACTCTTAGGTGGCAAAGGAAAATCTGACGGCACGGCGCAAGCAAGCGCTATCCAAGCTTAAACTGTCACCATTTCAGCATATTCGCTCATCGAACCGATGTTCAAAAAGATGGGCTCAAGCGGGAGGAGTGACTGCCGTTTGGGACGCATAACCACACGTACCTCTCTTTGATAAGCGTACCCAAAGTGCTTGGCCAACATGGGTTCCCTGAATTTCGTGTAATCACGGTAGGGATCATAATAAATCACGCGCCCCGCTGCGGGCACGAAATCGGGACGTTGGGCCAGAAACGTGCTGATGAGCCGCTGTTTGAACAGTTCTGGACTGTGGATCACAATTGCCGCGTCTGCATCGAAATCGGTAGGCATTCGATGGTGGATGCTCTCGCAGAGGCTGAACAGGTAGTAGTCTTCAAATACTAAAGGCAGCACTACGTCGTCGTCATCATATGCTTGCTTTTTTCCTTGAAATTCGAGGTGCGTCTTTCCTTCAAGTCGCTCATGATAGGTTGGCAGGAAGAAAGTTCGGCTCGTCTCATCATCCCTCACTGCATCGAGAAATCCAGAATCATTGTAGAGGCCAGCATTGGCCAACCGAAGTTCGCCCTTTTGCAGCATTGGCTCCAGGTATCTGCGCTTACCGTACTTGACGAGAATTGGCGTCGAAGGAGCTTCATAACCTTCGAACATCCGGACACCAATCGGAGTGCCGTTCTCGAAATACTTCTTTATTGGCGCACCCGCACGCTCAATTAAGTTCGGTGGTGGCCCACCACCGGTTCGAAAGGCATATTCTTCAAGAAGGTGCGTGAAAGCTTCCATAAACTCGGGGTTCGAATGAAGTGAAACAAGCTGAATTTTGCCATTGTCGCCGAGTTCCATAACGTTCTGGAAGACATTACAGAAGCGCTCATCGAGCCGTTCGTCTGGAGCGCCCAGTAGGTACGGATGCTGCGCATAAACATGTCGCCAATGGTCGTCCCGTCGGAGTCGTTGGGATGGCCCGGCCCTTTCTTCAAGTTGCGCTTGACGCTCTTTTGCAAGAGTTCGGCGCACTCGCAGTTCTTCAATCGATACTTTCGCCATTTCTCAGACTTATGTTTTGTTTGCGCAACGCGAAAGGTGTAGGTTTCACGTCCTAGTCAGAAGCGGAACAGATTGAGAAAACTGTGCGTCACACCGCAATGTCCCAAAATGCTGTTTGCTCTAGTAAGCTGACACTCGCGTAGGGTGCATCATCGGTGACTAATGGCTCAGAGCTGACGTTGGTTTACAACTGCGCTCTACAGGTGTCCCATCAATGCAGCGTGCCGATCATTATAGGCTTGTCGCACCTCAACCGGTGGCCGCAGTCTGATTTCCAAACCTTCCATCACCGCCTTGTCCGGTCGACCGAAAAACTTGGTCGCCTCGGCCTCGGAAAACCCCGCGATCTGGGTGGCCTCCATCCAGGCGCTGATCTTATCGGCTTTTTTGATCTGCCGTTTTACCGTTTTCGGCACCGCAGCGGGCAGGCCGAAGCGGATATGGATCGCCGCCGCCAGACGGTCATCCAGAGCGCCGTAACCGGGGCCGACAGCGGCTTTGACGGGCGAGATCATATCTCCGATCACATATTCCGGCGCATCGTGTAACAACGCCGCGAGCCGCCATTTCACTGGTGCTTTCGGGGCAATTCTGCCAAACAATTCCTCCACCAGAAGGGAATGTTCGGCGACGGAATAGGCAAAATCCCCAGCGGTTTGGCCATTCCACCGGGCCACAAAAGCCAATCCGTGGGCGATATCCTCGATTTCGATGTCGACAGGGGTCGGATCCAGCAAATCCAGCCGTCTTCCCGACAGCATTCGCTGCCATGCTCTGGGTTGTGTTGCCATTTTGCCATGCCTTGTGAAGTTGGACACGTTCATTTCGCGCTTTTGTGATATGATGTACCTGTCGAGATCACCTGCTGCCAACTTTTTCTTGACTAGGCGTGCTTTGAATTGGCGCGTGGTGATACCGACATTTGTGCTGAGGGGGGTGCATACTCCTCCCAGTGTGCCCCTCTCGGAACGCAATGCGTATCGAAAGGAGCTACTTATGTTTAAGCGACTGTTTGGATTGACTTTGGCCTTTGGGATGGCCGCGACAGCGCCTCCTGCCTTTGCCCAAAGCTGCGCACAGCGAGAGCATGTGGTCGCAAAGCTGCAAGACAGTTACTCAGAAGAGCTGGTCTTTGGCGGATTGCAGAAAACCCGCGGAGCGCAGGCTGTGATGGAGGTCTGGACCTCGAAGGAAACCGGAAGCTACACGGTTCTGGTGACCCAAGCGAACGGCATTAGCTGTATTGTGGCCGTTGGCACCGATTTTTTTGAAGCGATCCCGAAGATTAAACTGAAGGGTGAGCCAAGCTGATTTTAGCGACGGGATACTCCATTTCCGGCCATGTTCGTTGCCACCTGCCCCAAGGAGTGTTAGGGGCAGCCCGGACTGTAATTTACCGGAATGGAGCACCTGATGGCCGGGGACTATATCGTCAAAGACATTACGCTGGCCGGGTTCGGCCGCAAAGAGCTGGATATCGCTGAAACCGAGATGCCGGGCCTTATGGCACTGCGTGCAGAATACGGTGAAGCAAAGCCGCTGAAAGGCGCGCGCATCGTCGGCTCGCTGCATATGACCATCCAGACCGCCGTTCTGATTGAAACACTGGTTGCGCTGGGCGCGGATGTGCGCTGGGCGTCGTGCAACATCTTCTCAACCCAGGATCACGCGGCGGCGGCAATAGCCGAGGCTGGCATCCCTGTCTTTGCCATCAAGGGTCAGACACTGGAAGAGCACTGGGATTATCTGGATAAATCCTTCCTGTTCGAAGACGGCCCCAACATGATCCTGGACGATGGCGGCGACGCTACGCTGTACATCCTGCTGGGTGCCCGCGCCGAAGCGGGTGAGGACATCATCCCGGTTCCCGGTTCGGAAGAGGAAGAGGTGATCAAGAAGCAGATCGCCAAGCGGATGGCTGCAAGCCCCGGCTGGTTTACCAAGATGCGCGACCAGATTCAGGGTGTCTCCGAGGAGACCACCACTGGTGTAAACCGCTTGTACCAGCTGGTGAAAGACGGCCATCTGCCGTTTCCGGCGATCAACGTAAACGACTCAGTCACCAAGTCGAAATTCGACAACAAATACGGCTGTAAGGAATCGCTGGTCGACGGCATCCGCCGTGCCACCGACACCATGATGGCCGGTAAGGTTGCCGTGGTCTGCGGTTACGGCGATGTGGGCAAAGGCTCGGCTGCTTCGCTGCGCGGCGCTGGCGCCCGTGTGAAAGTCACCGAGGTTGACCCGATCTGCGCGCTGCAAGCCGCGATGGACGGGTTCGAAGTCACCCTGCTGGAAGACGAAGTTGCCAGCGCGGATATCTTCATCACCACAACCGGCAACAAGGACGTGATCCGCATCGAGCATATGCGCGAGATGAAGGACATGGCCATCGTCGGCAACATCGGTCACTTCGATAACGAAATTCAGGTCGCCAACTTGAAGAACCACAAATGGACGAACATCAAAGAACAGGTGGACATGATCGAGATGCCCTCGGGCAACCGCATCATCTTGCTGTCTGAAGGCCGTCTGTTGAACCTCGGCAATGCCACCGGTCACCCGTCTTTCGTGATGTCAGCGTCCTTCACCAACCAGGTTCTGGCGCAGATCGAATTGTTCTCCAAAGGAGATCAGTACGAGAACAAGGTCTACATCCTGCCCAAGCATCTGGATGAAAAAGTGGCTCGCCTGCATCTGGATCGCATTGGCGTGAAGCTGACCAAAATGGACAACGAACAGGCGGCTTATATCGGTGTGAAACCGGAAGGCCCCTATAAGCCCGAGCATTATCGCTACTGATAGTGATCACAAATAAGCGGCGGCCATGCAGGCCGCCGTTTTCTTTTGGCACATGTCTTAATTGCGCAAAGGTGGGATAAAGTCCCCGCGCCCGTTGGGTGTAACGTCAAGAATGTTCCAAAGTGGCCATGCGGAATCCACATGCCGGGGGTGCCAGTCGCTGGGTTCAAAGAACAATTCCGAACTCCAGAAATGATGGATCCCGTCGGCGTCTTTCTGAAAGACATTTAGGATCGGCAATTGGTTGCCTTCGTCTGTCTCGGCCAGATAGTCGCGTTGATAAGTCGTGCCAAGCGCAGAGTATAGTGGGAGGTTATTCCACCCCATGCGCGCCTTGAGGTCACCCAGCTTTTGCGGTGTGTTTTGAGCAACGATAGCGATTGATACGGTTTGTGTCAGATGTTCAATCTGACTATTGAGACCATCCAGAAAGGCCGAACACATAGGGCAGGGTGAAGTGGCATCTGGCCCGTACATCAGCGAATAGATGACCAACGTGTCATGTGCGCCAAACAACGAAGATAGTGGCGCAGGATCGTTGGACAGAGTGTGAAATGTGTAATCCTGCGGCAAATCCCCTCCTCTTGGTAGACTGCGACGCAGGGCGGCCACGTCTTCGATCCTTTTTCGCAATTCGATTTCGGCATCCAAAAGGGCCGCACGGGCTGTTCTGTATTCAGCGGATTCGTTTGGGAAATTCACGGACATGGGGCTCTCCTACCATTATTTAACAAAAATGTTAAATTATAAACCTGCAAAAATCAAACCCGATTCGAATTGGTGCTAACGGTAGAAGATCGGCTTACGGGGAAAGCCGTGAAATTTTCCCTTTGTCCGAATTTTTTCTGTGATTAACCTGCTTGCACCTGTTTCAGGACGAGAGTCATCAGGACGCAACCGCTTTAAGGGAGAGTATTTCATGGGAAAACGCGACGAGTTGATCGCCAAGTATGCAGATGATCTGAAATCCAAATGCGGCATGGATCCGGACATGGACCTGCTGACTAAAGTCACCATCGGTTGTGGTCCGGCGATCTATGATGCCGATGCGTCGACCGTGGCGGCTACGCAGGAAGGAGAGCTTGAAACCGTCAAGAGCAACTTCCTCATCAAGAAACTGGGTCTGTCCGACGGGCCTGAGCTTATGGAAGCGATTAACAAAGCGCTTGAAACCTATGGCATGTCCGAGCGCAACAAGTACCGCGCCGTGGTTTACTACATGCTGACCAAGCATTTCGGCAAAGAGTCGGTTTACGGCTGACCCGCATATGCGCCTGCACCGGTGGGCGTTTTCAATTTTAAGCACTTGGTGTTTGAACCGACCGCTGGAACTCGGCTAGTGTCAGTGTGTGACCAGGACGGTCAGAGCCGATAAATTTCCAGACGCGTGTGGTGAGTTGGGAGCACGCTGGGGTAGGGAGGGTTCTGTATCAGTCAGGGCCTTCCCTTTTTCAGTTTGTGTCGCGCAATTGAACTCAACTAGATCGCCATCTACGATCTCGGTGTATTTTAATTTTTGAATTGAGCACAAAATGTCAAACTCAGAACAATCGCTGGGCGATACTTTTACCATCCGGATCAAAGAGATAGGAAGTTTTTTTGCGGGTGGTCACAAGGTTACATTGACCGGCCAACCAGTTCAGCATCTTCAAGTTTCGCAAAACGCACCAACGCGCACGGTCGATATGAATGGCGACTACCTGACGGGCCAGTGTTATGTGCAGTTTTTGCGGCAGGTTGAGCCGAAATTCGACGCACCGTTGATGTTCTGGCACGGCGGCAGCATGACGGGTGCAACATGGGAAACAACGCCCGATGGTCGCCCCGGATGGCATAGCTTTTTTCTGCATGCTGGCTTCGATACTTTCAATTGCGACGCTGTTGAACGCGGCCGGGCAGGATGGTCACCCTATCCTCAGATATACACGGACGACCCGGTCTTTCGCACCCTGAACGATGTTTGGACGATGTTTCGATTTGGTCCGCCGGATGGGTATTCAACTGATCACACTGCGCGCCGTCCATTTTCCGGAATCAGGTTCCCGTTGAATACGTTGGACGGGTTTGGATCACAATTCGTACCACGTTGGACCACTCATGCGGACATGACGCTGGCTGCTTACTACGACGCGCTGCGCCGCGTAGGGCCGGTTTGGCTTGTTGCTCACAGTCAAGGCGGTCATTTCGCATTGGATGCGGCGGCTACCCATCCAGAGTTTTTCAAGGGTGTTGTCGTCATTGAACCCGCATCGGTTCCGCCCGATACAGGCCGCGCCGCGCAAGTGCCGCATCTGTTGATATGGGGCGATAACATTGATGAACATGCACTCTGGCGCGTCTACAGGGATAAGGCGGATCAATACGTAAACCAGTTGCGATCAGAGGGCGGCGTGGCGGACATCCTCGACCTGCCCGCAGCAGGAATAACTGGCAATACCCATGCCATGATGATGGACGACAACTCGGACGATATCGCCGGAATGATCCTAGATTGGATCAAAAAGACCGGTTAGTCGGCCTGTGTTTCGCCAAGATCGCAGATCACTTGCCATTCGGCATCGCTGACCGGCTGCACCGACAAGCGAGAATTCTTAACCAGCACCATCTGGTCCAAGCGTTCATCTGCCTTGATCTGGTCCAAAGTGACCGGAATGTTAAACGGGCGTATCGCCTTGATGTCCACACACTCCCACCGCTCATCATCGGTGGTGCTGTCAGGATGGGCCTCGGCGCACACCTCGACAATGCCGACGATCGCCTTGTCTTTTTGCGAATGGTAAAAGAACCCACGATCCCCGATTGCCATCTGGCGCATGAAATTGCGCGCCTGATAATTGCGCACGCCGTCCCATTCCTCGCCAGTTTCACCTTTTGCGAACTGCTGATCCCAACTCCAGGTCGAAGGCTCAGATTTGAACAGCCAATACGCCATCAGCCAACGACCTTTTTCCAATGGATCAGTTCGACGGACTGAAACAGCCCTGCTTTGGCATACGGGTCATTGTCGGCCCAACTCTGTGCAGCGGCCAAATCTTCGACCTCCAGAACGATCAGAGAGCCGATCATCGCGTCCCCGTCCAGCAAAGGACCAGCTTGTTGGACGACGCCGGTTTCCTCGATATAAGCCAAGTGGTTAGCGCGATTGTCCAGCCGGGTTTGTAGGGCGCCATCCTTGTCCTTGGCGATCAGGGCGATGAGCATGTTATTCCTCCTTCAGGGGTCGGTTGAGTAGCCAGACAATGGCTTCGCCAACACTACATTCTCCGGTGCTTATTTCTGCAACCATTGCACTTATAGGCATGTCCAATTCCTCGGTCGCAGAAATTTTGGCCAATGCTTTCGCGGTGGCAACACCTTCGACGGTAGTATTCGCATCAAATTCATCTAAGCGTCCCAATGCCAGGCCGAAACGATAGTTTCTCGACTTTTCAGAAGAACAAGTCAGAACCAAGTCGCCCATGCCGGAAAGCCCCATAAGAGTTTCTGGGTGCGCGCCCCGCATAGCTGCGTACCGCTGCATCTCTGCAAAACCTCGCGTCATCAGGGCGGCGCGGGCGCTTTCACCCAACCCTTCGCCAATGCAGCCGCCGCAGGCAATTGCGATGACGTTTTTTAATGCCCCTCCCAACTCTGCTCCGATCACATCGGTAGTGCGATAGAGGCGCAAGTTCGGCCTGCTAAGTTCATGCTGAAGGTGCAGGCTCAGTTCGGCATCCGCACAGGCCAGTGTCAATGCTGTAGGCAATCCGCGCGCGATATCATCGGCAAAGCTGGGTCCGGTTAGCAGGGCCGGGCGCGCATCCGGGATGGTCTGGTGGATCACCGAGATAGGACCAAGACCCGAAGAAAGCTCGATCCCTTTGCAGCAGGCCACCAGCGTTTTTCCGGCCAGAACAGAAGAGTGTTCCATCAAGGCCGCGCGCAGCTTCTGCATCGGTACCGCAAGCAACAGGACATCAGCGGCTGTGGCGGCCTGTATATCGGCCGTCACCAAGATTTCGTCCGGCAGGATCACATTTGGCAAGCGCGTCTTGTTCTTGCGGGTGTTTTGCATGTCGCGTGCTTGCTCTGCGTTGCGCGACCACAAGGTCACCGGGCCGTTCCCGGCCAGTGAGATTGCCAGCGCGGTGCCGAATGCACCTGAACCGAGAACCGCGACGCTCATGCTTTGGCCCCTTTCTTCCCGCTGCCCAGCATTGCAGGGCTGGTCTGGTCCAATGGCCAACGGGGGCGAGCAATCAGGTCCAGACCATCACGGGCCCCGGTGCGAAACCGCTCAATTCCAGCGTAGGCGATCATTGCAGCGTTATCGGTGCACAAATCCAGGGGGGGCGCAGTGAAACGAGCCCCTTTTTCTGCACAAACAGTCTCTAAAGCGGAACGAATGGCCGCGTTTGCTGCCACTCCTCCGGCCACTGCGATCACCGGGTCTGACGGGTTTTCTTCCAAATACCGATCCATCGCGCGTCGGGTCTTCTCGGCCAGAGTATCAACGATGGCTTGCTGGAACCCGGCGCATAAGTCGGCGCGATCCTGACGGGTCAGGCCACCCTTTTCAGCAACGATTTGATCCCGCAACCGCATCAGTGCGGTCTTCAGCCCCGAGAATGACAGGTCGCACCCCGGTCGATCCAACAGAGGGCGTGGAAAGCGAAAGCGCTTGGGATCTCCAAGCCGCGCCTCAGCTTCAACCGAGGGACCACCCGGTTGTGACAAGCCGAGCAAGCGGGCGGTCTTGTCAAACGCTTCGCCAGGCGCATCGTCGATAGTGCCGCCCAGACGCGTAAACTGTTCCGGGCCGTGGGCGATCAGGTATTGGCAATGACCACCTGACACCAGAAGCATCAGATAGGGATAAGGGATTCCATCGGTCAAGCGCGGCGTTAGCGCATGTCCGGCTAAGTGGTTCACACCGATCAGAGGCAGGCCGGTCGCAGCGCTCAGACCCTTGGCGCACATAACACCGGACATGACGCCGCCGATAAGCCCCGGCCCGGCTGTGACGGCGATGGCATCGATCTCGGCAAGCGTTGTTTTTGCAGCCTCTAAGGCTTGTACAACGCAGACATCCAGCTTTTCTGCATGCGCCCGCGCCGCGATTTCCGGGACGACGCCGCCAAAGGCGCTATGCAACTCGGTTTGGCCGTGTACGACCGATGACAGTATTTCGGCTCCTGACCCATCGGTTTGGCGCACGACCGCCGCGGCTGTGTCGTCACAGCTGCTTTCCAATCCGAGCACGGTAAGTGTTTGCACCATAGACCTGATCCGTTACACCATGATTGCCAAGCGGGGTATCACCCTGCGCGGATGCAAACAATCCCAAGGCCGAGGGCGCCGACCGTTGTATTTGCTTATGACCCGCCCGCGCGCAGCCTCTGAAAGGTTCGTCGCGCAGTTATCGACCCGCACCCAGACGCGGGTAGAGGTCATCTATTCCCCAATCCTCGAGATCAAGCCTTTGCCGATTTGCGTGGATACTACCGACGTGCGGGGGCTGATTTTCACCTCAGCCAACGGTGTAAACGCCGCGATTTCGCAAGGATTGTCCCGGGATATGCCTGCTTTTTGCGTTGGCCCTGCCACCACAGGTACCGCCAAGGGCGCAGGTTGGAATGCGCAGATGGTTGGCGCAACGGCTGAAGAGTTGGTGGCTTATCTGATTAAACACAGGCCCGAAAGCCCTCTGCTCCATCTTCGCGGCGAGCATAGTCGGGGCAATGTGGCCACCCGTTTGACCGAGTCGGGGCTGACTGTGCGTGAACAGGCTGTCTATCAACAACGTCTGTTGCCGCTAACACCCGAAGCAGAGGCGGCTGCCAGTGGTGAATCCCCGGTTATTGCGCCCCTTTTTTCACCCAGAACAGCGCGACAATTTGCCGAAATTTGGGTTGGTTCGGCCCCGTTGTGGCTGGCTGCGATCAGTGAAGCGACGGCTGAACCCCTTTATTCCTTGGACTATGCGCGCTTGAAGATATCCAAAGAGCCGACACCCAAGAAAATGCAGAAAGCCGTTAAAAAGCTTGTGAAACATGCGATGCGGGTTGAGGGTGGCGAGACCACCGATTAACCTAGAGTGGCCTGTTATTCATGAGATTTTGGATTCGATAAGGGGAATGCTGCGGTGGCTCGTAAGAAAAAAACCGATCAAAAGCCGGTGGAAGACCCCAAGTCGGAAGACCTGATCGACTCGGCAAATACACCGGTCGAATGGTCCGATACTATGGGTGAGCCTGCACAGGACGATGTATCCCAATCCGAAGAAGCGGCCATTGACGCTGCTGGTATAGAAGACGAGAACCTTTCCGAAGCCGAAGCCGAAGCCGAAGCCGAAGCCGAAGCCGAAGCCGAAGCCGAAGCCGAAGCCGAAGCCGAAGCCGAAGCCGAAGCCGAAGCCGAAGC
>NZ_JBQFPX010000003.1:0-435120 GCF_056536545.1 Ruegeria sp. CK1 | reverse complement strand
CTGAAAAGGCTCTGGGCCGCGCGCATATCACCTGCAACAAGAACGGCGTGCCGTTTGATCCGGAAAAACCGACCATCACCAGCGGTATCCGCCTGGGCTCACCCGCTGGCACCACCCGCGGCTTTGGCGAGGTCGAATTCCGCCAGATCGCCGACTGGATCATCGAGGTCGTCGACGGGCTGGCCGCCAATGGCGAAGACAACAACGGCGCCGTCGAAGCAAAGGTCAAAGCACAGGTCGCAGACCTCTGCGCAAAATTCCCTATATATCCGAACCTGTAAGACGAAGGACCCAAACCATGAGCTTTCATAACATCGACCAAGCCCCAGCCCGCCTGAACCGCAGCGAACTGGCCGTTCCCGGTAGCCAGCCCGGAATGTTTGAAAAGGCAGCAAAATCAGATGTGGATGTCATTTTCCTCGATCTGGAAGACGCTGTCGCGCCGGATGAAAAGGAACAAGCACGCAAAAATATCATTGAGGCGCTGAACGACATCGACTGGGGTAACAAATCGATGTCAGTGCGGATCAACGGTCTGGACACGCATTACATGTATCGCGACGTTGTGGATGTGGTCGAGCAGGCCGGTGAACGGCTGGACCTGATTATGATCCCCAAAGTTGGTACAGCCGCGGACGTTTATGCAGTCGACATGTTGGTGACTCAGATTGAAGACGCCAAGGGGCTAAAAAAGCGGATTGGGTTCGAACACATTATCGAAACCGCGCTTGGCATGCAGAACGTTAGTGAAATCGCGGCCGCCTCAAAACGAAATGAAAGCCTGCACTTTGGTGTTGCCGATTATGCTGCCTCGACACGCGCACGGACAACGATCATCGGTGGTGTGAATCCAGACTATTCGGTTTTGACCGATGCGGATTCCGAAGGCGGCCGCATGACCCATTGGGGCGACATGTGGCATTATGCTCTGGCTCGTATGGTTGTTGCCGCCCGAGCAAACGGTCTGCGCCCAATTGACGGCCCGTTCGGAGACTTTCAGGACCCCGATGGCTATCGCGCTGCAGCCAAGCGCGCCGCCGTTCTAGGCTGCGAAGGCAAATGGGCGATCCACCCCAGCCAGATTTCGCTTGCGAACGAAGTCATGTCCCCATCCGAGGCAGAAGTCACCAAGGCTCAGCGCATTCTCGTTGCGATGTCTGAGGCCGAAGCCGCTGGCAAAGGTGCGGTATCTCTGGACGGACGCCTGATCGACTATGCATCCATTCGTCAGGCGGAAGTACTGGTTCAAAAGGCTGGTCAGATCGCCGCCGCTTAACGGTATCAGCTGCGCATCAGGGTGTGGTCAGGATTGTATGGAGAAGACGCGATGACTTCTGTCGTCACGAGCTCTCCATACATGTCCAGCTGCATCTTGCTGCCCAGGTTTGCCAGATCAGGTTCGACAAAGGCATAAGCTAGGTTCATGCCGACGCGATGCCCCCAATCGCCCGAGGTGATGGTGCCGACCACGGTGTCGCCTTGCATCAGCGATGCGCCGCCGTGCGCCGGGGCGTGGCTGGCGTCGACTTTCAGCGTAACAAGTTTTTTTGTGGGCCCGTTGGCATGGCGTTTTTCCAACGCGTCTTTGCCCACGAAATCGCCTTTACCCAACTTGACGAAACGGTTGAGGCCAGTCTCGAACGGATCGAACTCGGTCAACAAATCCGCCTTCCAATGCAGAAAGCCTTTCTCCATTCGCATCGACTCGACCGCACGCGCCCCGAACAGCTTCATCCCGTGCGCCTCGCCCGCTGCGCGCAGGGCCAGATAGGCGGCATAGAGCGAGGCATTGGGCACATGGATTTCATAGGCCAGCTCACCCGAGAAGCTGACGCCCATCACTGTGGCAGGGGCGAAGCCGATAAAGCATTCGCGAACCGACAGCCACGGGAAGGCTTCTTTCGACCAATCGCCACGCGAGCAGGTCGATAGCACGTCTCGCGCCTTGGGGCCGGCCAAAACCAGTATGGTTTGGTCATTGGTCAATGAGCGGATTTGTACATCCTCGTCATGGCGCAGATGCAGAGTGAGCCAATCCATGTCGTGGTATTCACTTGCGGCCGCCGAACCGTACCAGATCCGCTCGGGGCCCCGATCGCTGGCGGGCAGGTTGGCTACGGTCGCCTCGCCCTTAATCATGCCGAAGTGGTTCAGCAGATAGCCCAGACCGACCCGGCCTGCTCGTTTGGTGACATTGCCGCAGAACATGCGGTCTAGGAAGGAATGGCGATCAGCGCCTGTTATCTCCAAGCGGTTGAAGCCGTTCACTTCGCACAGGCCGACATTCTCTTGCAGGTTCTTGATCTCTTCCGCGACTACGTCAAAGGCCTCGTCTAAGTTGAACGTGAGGCTGGGATGAAAGTCGGGCGAGGGTTTGATGTAATCGACCCGCTCCCAACCGTTGACGACTGTAAACTCAGCGCCTTCTGCGGCCAGAACCGGGGTCAGCGGCGTCGTCTTCGCCGGGCGACCTGCCGGGCGATGTTCATGCGGGAAGTGAAAGCGGAATTCGTTTTGATAGTCCTCGATGGCCTTAAGTGAGGTCAGTTCTACATTGGCATGTCCGGTAAAGCGACGCGGATCGATGCACCAAGTGTCATAGCACGCCTCACCATGCACGATCTGTTGGGCAAGCAGCCAGCCGTGGCCGCCACCCTCACCCAGACCAGCGCGCAGGCCTATGATGCAGAAAGCGTTGCGCTTGCCTGGGATCGGCCCGACCAAAGGCGCGCCATCGATTGTATAGGTGATCGGGCCATTGACGATGGAGCGTATCCCGGTCTCTTCCAGCACAGGCATTCGTTCAAATGCGCCTGCCAGCACGTCCATGACGCGGTCCAGATCATCGGGGCACAGCGCGTTGACGAAGTTCGGGTCGATCCCGTCCATACCCCAAGGTTTACAATCCTGCTCGTAGAACCCGACCAGCAACCCGCCCTTTTCCTGACGACTGTAGTAATCGCTGATCGGACAGCGCAGCAGAGGCATCCGGTGGCCTGCTTCGGCTATCCCCGGGATATCCTCGGTCAAAAAATACTGGTGCTCCATCGAGGCGACAGGATGATGCACACCCATCATCGCCCCAACTTCGTTGACACGGTAACCGCAGGCGTTGACCACGATATCACAATCGATGTCGCCGTGTTCGGTGTGAACCGTCCAGGTGTCATCCTTGTGCTGGGTCAGCGCTGTCACCGGTGTGTTGCGATACACTTCGGCCCCGGCTTTGCGCGCATGATAGGCTAGCGCCTGGCACAGTTGGGCTGGATCGATATCGCCATCCAGCGGATCCCAAAGCCCGCCCAACAGATTTGTCGTAGAGATGAGCGGGTGGCGACGGGCACATTCCTCGGCATCGATCACCTCGAACTCGACCCCCATGCCCCGCGCCATCGATGCAAAATGCCTGTAGCCCTGCATCTGAGATTCGGTATTGGCCAACCGGATGCCGCCATCCGCGTGGTGGTAATTGATCGGGTATTCGGGATTTTCCGAGAGCTCCTTATAAAGGTTTATCGAATGCGTCTTCAGCCCGACCATGGTTTGGTTCATACCAAAATTGGTCACTTGCGCCGCCGAGTGCCACGTGGTGCCGCTCGTCAGCTCATTGCGTTCAACCAGAACAACGTCGCTCCAGCCTTCTTTGGTCAGATGATAGAGCGTTGAACATCCAGCAATACCACCGCCAATGACGACAACCTTGGTGCGCGATTTCATGTGAAGTGTGCCTCCGACATTATGTTGGCCGTGATAGGCCTGCAGATCGGAGCGATCCGCAACAAAATGCTGATTATTCAAATCAGATCGAAGTCTAATTTCGATTTTATCAATCTAAAGTTAGAAGACATTGAAATTGTGCGGGTTAGGCTTCTTCAATCGCGCCAAAATATAGGCAACAGGAGCGAACATGGCAGCGCAGCGTGGAAAGAGAGGGGGCCGCCGTGAGCGGCTGGCACAGCGCGCCGCAAAGCCTGCAATTGATCCTTGCCCACCCGGTCAGACTGGCGGCGCATACAAGCCGCTCAGTAACGCGGACTTGAGGCGTATCTATGATACTGCGCTGGACCTTCTTGAGAAATTGGGCGTAGGAGAAGTGCCCGAGCGGTTGCAAAAAGATCTTTTGCGTATCGGAGCCATCGATAATGGCAATGGGCGCATAACATTTCGCCCTGCCTTGGTGGAAGAGGCGATCGATCAGGCGGCCAAGACCTTCACGCTGCACGGCCGGGATCCAGCGCGTTCGATTGAGGTTGGAGGGAACAAGGTTTACTTCGGTACGGGCGGGGCTGCGGTACAGACGCTGGATATGGACAGCGGAGTCTATAGACCATCGACATTGAACGACTTGCACAATTTTACGCGGCTTCAGGACACGCTTGCCAATGTAAGTTGGTACACTCGCTGCTGCGTTGCCACCGATGTTGAGGACAACTACGATCTGGACGTCAACACCGTCTTCGCGCTGTTAAAGAACACGACCAAACCCACGGCAACCTCATTCACGCTAGCCGAGTATGTCGCCCCAATTGTTGAGATGCTGGACATCGCGGCGGGCGGGCCTGGCGAGTTCTCCAAACGCCCTTTCATGAAGGCGCATATCAGCCCGATGATCTCACCTATGCGTTATGGCGAGGATGCAGTTGATGTCGTCTATGAGTGCATCCGGTATAACATTCCGATTTCGTGCATCACTGCCGCACAGGCCGGGGCGACCGCGCCCGCCACGCTGGCCGGCTTTCTGGCTCAGTCCCTGGCCGAGACTCTGGCCAGCCTGCTGATGGTCCACGCCATCCAGCCTGGCTTTCCAATGGTATTTTCCAACTGGCCGTTGGTGATAGACCTTCGCACCGGTGCGTTTTCCGGTGGCAGCGGGGAAACTGCCGTGCTCAACGCTGCGTCCGCGCAACTGTCGAATTGGCTCGGACTGCCATCTGGGGTTGCCTGTTCGATGACCGACGCCAAAGCGATCGACGCACAATACGGAATGGAGAAAGGCATCACGTCGATGGCGGCTGCGTTGGCCGGTGGCAATCTGATTTATGAAAGCTCGGGCATGACCGCGTCCCTTTTGGGGGCTAGCTTTGAAGCCTTTGTGCTGGATGACGAAATGCATTCCAACACCTACCGCACCTTGCGAGGGATCGAAGTGACGGAAGAGAACCTCGGGTTCGATGCCATCTGTGACGCAGTTTTGGGTGAAGGGCATTTTCTGGGCGGTCAGCACACCTATGCCGCGATGGAGCGGGATTACTTTTATCCTACACTCGCCGACCGAGATGAGCCGCGCACATGGGAACAAAAAGGGGCACAAGACGCCTGGAGCCGCGCCCGCGCCCGTGCGCAGGAAATCCTGTCCGAACACAAGCCTCAATATCTGACGCCTGAACAGGAAAAGGAAATCCGCGCGCGGTTCAAAATTCTCCAACCCTGATGTCAGCACACGTACCGAAAATGCTTAATCAGGTGATCAGTTGAAAGCTGTCTTCAAGCCACGGGTTGCTTTTCGTTTGCTGAGAAATTGCGTGTTCAGTGATCAGAACGCGCATCTTACGCTCCAACAGTTCCAGCACAGATCTGGAGCAATCCGGTGTGGCGACGATGGCCAAGGTGCGAGAGAAACTCTTGGCCGGAAAGCGATGCATCTTAAGCTTGCTTTGAAACCGTTGAGCGCGAGAAAACAGCAATGGGGTCGTGATAGTCCATCCGGCCCCTGCTGCTACCATAGCCATCAGGGTTTGGTTATTGCTGCATTCGAAATTCGAAAGAGGAGACAGGCCAAGACGGCGCATCTGCGACTCGATTTGTCGGGCAATGATCAGATTGCTGGAAAACCGCAAAAATGGCAGACTGCTGCGCCCTTCGACGATGTCCTTCAAAGGATGCTCACAGACGCGTGGCAGAACCACGACAAAGGGATCGCGCAGCAGAGGACGTTCCTGCAAATCACGCACCCGTTCATTCGGGGTTGTCGTGATCCCCAAATCAAGGTGCCGACTGCGCAGCATTTCGATGATCGTATGGCTTGAATCCGTCTGATACATGAAATCGCAACTTGGCATATGTTGCGACAGGAAAACGGCCAATTCGGGCATAATATCGCTGTCGAAATCTTCAATTGTCCCGACGCGCAGTAGGCTTGCTTCAGAAATACTTCCGGCTGAAGCCTCGGCTTTGGCTTTGCGGATTGCAAACAGTGCATCATCAATGTTGCGCAGAAAGACCTGTCCCTTGGGCGTCAGCACCATGGGTCTTCGAGAATGGTTGAAAAGCTCGACCCCCAGATGGTCTTCAAGATTACGTAAGTGATGCGAGACTGTGCTGATCGTCAGACCGGTTTCCTTGGACGCGGCCTGAAGAGATCCTTTGTGCGCGCAAATCTGAAAAAGCTCTAACCACTTTAAGCTCAGGTCTTTCGCGGCCGAATGTCGAGGCATAGATTTCTTTCCATTTGCCTGAAAGCAAGCAGCTTATAAATTCGATCTACTGATACTATTAGTTCTGGTTTGTCGAAATAAAAAACAAAAATTTGAGTGGTCGCAAAATCGACGAACCCTTCCTTTGCGAGTTTACTTCAAAGCAAAAACCAAGGCTGTTCAGCGACTGTTTCGAGGTCTGTAGTTTAACGTCTCTCGCGTTCAATTCGTACATGTCGACGAAGTGTTTTCTGAGAAGCCTGTTGAACGCCAATACTCGCGCGATTAACGCCGAGGAATTAGGGTTCTATTTTTGAATTGGGGAAGCACGAACGGGCTTGAATTCTGATGTAATCTAAGGCCGTTCCTTCAGTCGCCATGCGAGCTTCAAAGGCTGAAAACTTGCAAAAGACTCAAGCAGCACAAGTGGCGACAACATTACTTTTACGATATTAACTAGTTAATCAAACACGGCATAATAGAATAACCTAGTGGCATTCAAAAAAATTTCACGAATGCGCCCAAGCTCTAATCGGAAATTTTATCATATTGAAAAAAAATAACAATTTAAGGGTGACGCGTTTTAGAAAACATTAATCAAACCTTTACAATAATGAAATGTGGCAAAAATACGGCAAAAATGGTTGATTTTTGTGGCGTCAGAAGGCCTGCTTACTGCTTGTGGGGGTGGCATGTTCTGCACCTAAATTAGCGTAACGAATTTTGCAGGGGCAGGTTTCGGCCCCGTTCTCTCCCTTAAGCGAATTGCTGAATACAATTGTGTGTGCGTAACATTTGTAAGGGGTTGACGATGCCTGTAACTGACGATTTTACATCAAGTGAATTGGATCTTAATGGTGTTTCGATCGGGTCGCCGACAGCATTGGTTTGGGGGCCAGACGGCAGACTATACGTCACCCAGCAAAACGGCACGATTCAGATTCTGAACGTTGAGTTTGGCGATAAGGATCCAACCGACGGTGACGATGTAAACAGCTTCTATGTGACAGACAACGAGCTGATCCTAGCTGTCAAAGATGTTCCTAATCACAATGACGACGGCGGCGACGCCAGTGGCACCAATCGTCAGGTTACCGGCATCGACGTTGTGCAGCAGTTCGATTCAAACGGAGATCCCGTATTAATTAACGGTGAACCGGCAGTCGTCATGTATGTTACATCGTCGGACAGCCGCATTGGTGCTGGTGGCAGCGGCAACGATAACGGGCTCGACACGAACTCTGGTGTCATCACACGCTTGACCCAAACAGAAACCGGATGGGACGTGGTGGACATTGTCCGCGGTCTGGCTCGCTCCGAAGAAAACCACGCGACAAATGGCCTTGAGGTCATCCAAGAGATTGATCCGGAAACGGGACAACTTTTGTCAGAGCGCCTGATCGTGGCAAACGGCGGCAACGCAAATACCGGAGCGCCGTCGAACAATTTTGCGGGTCAGCAGGAACAACCTTACTCGGCAGCTATCCTCGAAATCGATCTTGACGAGATCAGGGAGATCGAGGCTGCGGACGGCGTTAAAATCGACGACGGGCGTGAGTACGTCTATGACATGCCCACACTGAACGATATTACACGCACGGGTGAAGATGACAGCGGTGATCCGTTCGGTGGCAACGACGGACTGAACAGCGCCAAGCTGATCGCTGACGGCCCTGTTCAGATTTATTCTGCAGGGTACCGGAACGCCTATGACGTAGAAGTCACCGAAGACGGACGCGTCTTTACCTACGACAACGGTGCCAACAATAACTGGGGTGGGCGTCCCGCCGGCGAAGACGAAGACGGTGATACAAATGCAACCGAGCCCGAGACCGGCACCCCGGATGGCTATATCGCGACAAACCTCTTTGTCGAAGACAACAACGAAATTGCGGGCGACTTTAACCCTCAGAACTGGGACCAGTTGCACGAGGTCACACGGTCCGACGACCTGAACGGGCGTTCGCTATCCGCAGGTGAGGGCGGTGCGCAAACGTATCTATGGGATCACCCGGATCTTGGCCAATTGACCCTCGTTTACGGTGGACACCCGAACCCGACACGCGCCGAAGGTGCCCGAGCTGGTCTGCTTTACACGCCCGAAAGTGGTGTCGGCAACGCCAAGCTAATGGTCTCCAACGTTGACAAAGGCAACGGTTCTAGCGATTTTCTTGAGGTTGTCGCTTGGTTCGAAGCAATCGGATACTCGAACGCGTTTATCAACGAAACCGTGGTCGCAGTGGACCCAGGCGTTCGGTATTCTGAAACTTTCGTGGCTGGCTTCGGTATCGATACACCAACAGGCCGCCCAACGACTGCCGGTGTATTCTCACTTGTTGAAGACGCAAACGGCCCCATCGGTCTGCCAGAAGACATTGATGAGATCGTCTTCGCGCTTAACCCGATTGAGGGCAACTACCTGGAGGCTGGCTTCACAGATGGTTCGCTAGATACGGGTAAGGGGTCGATCAACGGTTTGGCGGAATACACGTCGTCGATCTTTGATGATGCAGGCCAGACCGGCATGCAGGGCGCCTTGATTGCCGCAAGTCTGAACCAGCAGCAGTATTACGTGATTGGCCGCGACGTCGACGGGATCGTACAAACCACGACAGACGGAAGCCGTACGATTGCTGCGGATCGTGATTTCATTGGCTCCGGTGGTGCTCCGCTGGGGCTTGCATCCATCGGTGACGATCTAATACCGCACGGAGGCGACACTGCGTTCCGCGGTACGCTATGGGGTGCAATTTACAAGAACAACGGCCCAGTCATCGAAATCCTGCAGCCCGGCAACGCGGAAACCAATGCGCTGTTGGGGGTGAATAATTACGCAGGTGAGGTGCCGTCTGACCCGAACGACAATGACCTCGACGGCGTTGACAATATTAACGACCCATTCGACTTTGATGATGACAACGGCCTTGACCTTGAAGCGGGTCAAACCATTGTGCTCAATTTCAGCCAGGTTGATCTTGCGTCTGTTCCAGAATTTTCAGGGACCATTGGCGACACTGGTCTTCTTGGAGCCGCGTTGGATGGTGTGACGCCGAACAAGGACGCCAAATCAGCACTTGACGGCTTTCCAGCACAAGACCAAGAGCCTGGTCTCTTTGATAATGGTGGGAATATTATTCCCGGCGGCAACGCTCCGATCTTGCAGATCAAAGAAGTTCAGGACGGGACAGCAATTGGTGGCGCCAATACGCTTCTCGACGGTTTGCATACGGGCGTCAAAATCGCTGATGACGTGAAGCGCGTTGTCGCCGAGGTCGAAATTTTCAACTGGTATGCGGACCAGCCTGGCAATGGTCGGATCAGTGGTCTGACATTCGGTGACGGAACACAATTCAACTTCCTGCGTTTTGTGTTTGGCGACATTGGCGGACAGCCAGGACTCGAAGTGGGTCTTGAGATTGGCGACAGCTACCAAGTTTTAGGCACGTCATTTGACGCAGCCTTTGTAACTGCGCTGACAACTGGTGGTGCAACTGCGAACCAGAAGAAAATCCTGCTGCAGCTGGAAATTTCGGACATTGGTGGCGACTACAACATCGCAGCCAATTTCCAGGTAATTGGCGAGACGTCACTAACATCTGTGCCGCTGAGCAGTGATCAGTTGCCAGTGGGCATTTTGCGCGACGTTCTTGACGGTAACTACCAAATTTCTGACGGCGATACGACGCTGGACGCCGGTGCGGCCATCGGTATCGTGGCCGAGAAAGACGACGGCGCGACATTTACCGCTGTCGACTTTGATGTGATCCGAATTGAGGGCATTGGAAACGAAATTGCCGCCGGTTCGGAAGCCGAAGCCGAAGCAGCGGGGACGGCCGGAGAAGACACAGTCCTATACACAGGACCGGCTGCTGATATCGAACTTCACCCCACAGTTGAAAACTTCGACGGATCCGGTTCGCCGGCGGATTGGAACCTGACTGGCACGCCTGACGACAACCAAATCAAGGTTGGTGCCGGCGCAAACACGATCACAACAGGTGACGGTGAAGATGAGGTCATCGGAACCAAAGCCAGCCTAAATGGTGATGAAATCACTGATTTCTCACAGACTGACAAGGTGGTTATCACCGATGCCGATGAAAGCGATATTGCAGGGATTACGTTCGACGTAGGATCTGCGGTCGTCCAAATTGACGGAACCGAAATCACTTTCTCGGGTCCAAAGTTCGATAGTTTCCAAGCGTCCGACGGGCCAAATGTCTTTGCTTTTGAGGAAGTTGACGGAAATCTGGAAATCTCCCTGATCCCTGACGAAACAGTCATCTACCGCGTAAACGCGGGCGGTGCTGATGTAGCGTCACTGAATGGTGGCCCTGATTGGATTTCGGACGCTGGTTTTGCGGCCAGTAGCGGCCCGATCACCATCACAGGTACGGAAGGATCAACTTTTACCAATGCACTGACTGACGCCCAAGATGAGATCGACTACACTGCGGACGTCGATCCAGCAGCCGTACCTTGGGAGCTCTTTGTTAACGAGAGGTCTGAAAACACCATCGGCGGTGCAGAGTTGACCTATAACTTCGATGTTGTGGAGGGCACCACGTACCGCGTGACCCTGTATTTTGTTGAAAATTGGAACAATATCTTTACAGCGCCGGACCGTATTTTTGATGTCGCGGTCGAAGGTGCTGTGCCGGCAGCGTTTGATGATATCCATCCGTTGCGCGAAGCGACTGACTTTGTTGATGGAGAAGCGGCCCCTATCCCGGTATTTGCAAACGGTAGTCAGGATGAGAAGCAGCCCTACCTTGGCGTCGTCTTTAAGCGCGAGTTTGTCTATACCGCAACGGACGATACGCTGAACCTCGCCTTCCAGCACGGCGCAGACGCAAACATTCAGAACCCAAAGATCAATGCGATCGAAGTCACGCAGTTAGGGCCCGCGGCAGAAGTCGTTGATACAACCCCGCCGGTTGTGACGAACATCGTGGTCGAAGACAGCCTGTCAGATCAGGACAGTCCGCGTTCTGTGACCGTGGTGGTGACCGATGAAACAGGATTAACTCTGTCCGACCTGACAGCTCTTGATGGAACTGAACTTGAGTTCACTGGGATCACACCGTCTAATGTGTCTGCACCGGTTGTTGAATTGAACCCTTCATCAACAATTGCGACGCTGACCTACACCATTGATCCGCCGGCAGACAACAATTTTGCCTGGCCAACTGGCACTTACTCGGTGGCTGTTGCTGCTGGCGTGTTTGTAGACTCTTCGGACAACGAAGCTGAGGCTGCCAGCTTTGACTTTACCTTTGCTGAGCCACTAGAGCCCGGCGAAGTTGTTCTTGCCGTGAATGCTGGTGGTCCAGCTGTCGATGGCACTCTTTATGGGCTGCCCGGTGTTACGTTCGAGGCCGACACGCTCGGAGCACCACATCCAACAGTGGATTTCTCAAATACCACCACCGGCCCGGCGGCGAACGGAGGCAACAACGCCAACAACGGTGGGGCTGGTGAAACGTTCACCGGTGCTGCATTGCCGGATGACGTGTTCACCTCTGAACGTTGGGGGAACGACTTTTCTTATGATGTTGACCTGCCCAACGGGACCTATGTTGTCGACCTATACTTTGCTGAGACTTTCCAAGGAGTTAGTAACAGCAATGGCGTTGGTGCGCGCGTATTTGATGCACTTATCGAAGGTGAGACGGTCCTCGACGACTATGACCTATATGATGACGGTGATGGCGTCCTCGGCAACTTGGATGGAGCACCGCTCGTTAAGATAGTCAAGACTTTTGAAGCCATTGTAACAGACGGCACGCTCAACATTCAGTTCACTGCTACTGATGCTGCTGCAGTAGACAACGCCAAGATCAGTGCGTTTGTGGTTCGGACGGCAGAGGCGGGTGATCCAGTAGACACCGTGAATGGTGTACCCACACCGGGCGATGACTTCTCTGATGACGGAACAACGCCAACAGACCTCGGTACTCTCTCTCAGGGTGTTACGACCGTTGTTGCCACCCAGCAAGGCGATGACGAGCCTGGCGGGCGTGAGCGTGACTACTTTACCTTCACAGTCGCAGAAGGCGACGTTTTGACAGGAATTATTCTGGAAAATTGGGAAACGTCTGAAGGCGGCACACCACAGGCGTTTGTGGGAATTCAGGAAGGTGCGCAAGTCACCGTTAATCCCGAAACCTTTGAAAACTCAGGCGATTTACTAGGTGGACATGTTTACAATTCCGGCGATGTCGAGAACGAAGGTACCGGACAAGATGGCAACCTACTGTCCCGTGATGCGTTGGGCGCAGGCAGCGAAGAGGGTCCGGGAGGAACATTCACCTTCGGTGATGGGTCTGGCTTCGACGCCCCCCTTCCGGCTGGAACCTACACGCTATGGTTGAATCAGGGCGGCGAGCAATCCACAGCGACTCTGCGCCTGGAAACCGCTGCGATTTCCGCCACAACGGAAATTGCCGTGGCAGGGGGGGAGGCCGTCCTTGAAAATGGTGACTTTGGCACCACCGAGGTCGGCTTTGACCTGACAGCAACCAACAATTTCACCGGTGATATTGAGGTGACGTTTGATACGTCGCTCGACACCAACCTGACGCAAGTTGTTTCCTTCGTGGATGGGGTCGGGCGACTGACCTTCGCTGTTGACAACGATGACGTTGATAATGGTGCGGAACAGATCACGCTTGTGCAACTGGTATCCGGTACCGACCAAGGTGGCTTGACGTCTGTCAGCATTAACAACGCGGGCGATGGCGCAATCTCGACCGTGACAGAAGATGATGGTCTCTCTGGTAGCGTTCAAAAGGGTGCCCTTGAGTTCGCTGTCAATGCAGGTGGGGGACAAGTTACAAACGAAAGCGGTGTAACATATGAAGCTGCCAATGCGGCTGAGTGGGTCTTTACCAATGCCTACTCAGACCCAGTCGCCCAACAGCCAGCCAACGGAGACTATACCGGGGATGGTGTGGGCAATTTGGACGACGAAGTCTATAAGACCGAGTACTTTGGCGGAAGTGGTGCAGCCCCGGATTTAAGCTTTACGCGTGCTGGCATTCCTGCGGGTGAGTACATTCTGGTTCTGAAGCTGGCGGAAATCTTTAACGGCGCAAGTTTGCGTGTGTTTGACATTACCGTGAATGGTGTCCTCGTCGCTGATGATCTGAACTTGCTAGCCGACGCAGGATTGCATGTTGCTGACGATATCGAAGTCCGCGTGACCATTGCGGATGAGGGCGATGGGACCGGCACACTGACTATTCTCGGTGATCCATCTGAAGACAATGCAAAAATTAACGCGCTTGAGCTTTGGCAGGCGGTGCCAGCGATTGACCCGGCGCTGCCCGCTGTCTCGGTCGAGCCCGTAACGGTAGAAGAGACAGACGGCACTGCGGCGCTTCTGTTTACCAGAACCGGCCCGACAGACGAAGAGCTGACGGTCACTTTCGATGTAACAGATGACACCGCAATCGACGGTGTAGACTACACAGCGCCCGTAACGACTTCGGTAACCTTCGCAGTTGGCGAAACGACAGCGACGGCGCCGTTCGATGTGATCGACAACGAAATTGAAACGATCGTAGGGACGACCCAGTTCAACGTCGAAATCACCGATGCGTCCGTACCTTCCGGTGCTGCGGTTCAGGTCGAACAGGCGTCGGCCGCAGTCACAATCAACGATGACGAATTTGTTGATCCGGACGATATCGATGGCGATGGAATTGTTAACACAGATGATCCTTTTGCCTATGATGGTTCGAACGGCGGTGATCGCGTTCTGACATCAGGAAACAGCTTCCGTCAGGACTTTGATGCGCCAACAGCGGATGCCTTCAGCGCCGAAGCTGGCTTTACCGGGATCCTTATCAATCCAGCCCAAAATATCGGTGGTGCGTCAGGCTCTGATCCATACGGCGAGCAGACGTCGGAGGGGACCACACTTGTAGAAAATGGTGTTTTCAAAACTCAATCGAGTATCAACGACTCGTTCGCGACAGGTACCAACTCTAACAACACGGTCAAAGACAACTACCAGTCGGCGGTCGACGTTACTGGTGTAACCACATTCGCCATCGAGACTAAATTGAACAACGTCTTTGATGACAACTTCACAGGCGGCATTCCGACACAATATGCGTCATACGGCATTACGATGGGTGCCGGTGGTGTCGATGACTTTGTTAAATTCGTCTTCGGCGGGATAGGCAACACAGAAGACAACAAACAACTGCGTGTCGAGATTGGCCATAACAACAGTCTGACAGGTGGGGACGACGCGACGTTGGCAGGCGCAGGTATCGACCTCGCGACACAGGCCACGATTGACTCGGTCATTCTGCGTCTGGAAGTTGATACCACGCCAGCAGGCGATGGCTCGAATTCCGGCACTGTCGTTGGTATCGCGACCTTCCTCGACGATACTGGAAACGAACTGGGTCAGATTACTATTCCTGCAATAGGGATTTCCAACACCGGTTCCCTTGCGGCCACACTTGCGGGGAACAACCCCCTGACGGGCGACAGCGGTCTTGCCTACGGTGTCTCGATTACCCACTTCAACAATGCGGCGAACCAGTTCACCGGTGAGTGGGATTACCTCGAGATCGCTGCCACAGACGCGCTGTCACTGTCGTTGACAGCCCCGGTCGCTCCGGTCGCAGAAGATGGCGACACTGGCGAAACCGTGCTTGAATACGGGCTCAGTGCGCCTGGATTCACCGGAACGGCTGATATCGAATACACGGTGAACGGAAATCCGGACACGGCTGAGGGTGTAGTCTTTGTGGATGGGGTCGCAACGCTGCCTATCGCGTTCACGAACGATGACATCGCGGATGGTGATGCAACCCTGACCGTTGCGCTTGTCGACACAGACAACGCCTCGATCACGGTCGATACAACACCGGCCGATGGTACGGTGACCGAGGATGACGCTGCACCTGTCGCAACGGACGATGCCGTGTCGACCCGCGAAAACACAGCAGTCACCTTCAACCCAGCAGGTAACGATGTTGATGCCGATGACAGTACGGCATCGCTGACCGTCGTATCTGTTGATCCGGAGCCAACGCTGGACGAAGACGTGGATGTATCACTGAACCCTGATGGCACAGTGACCGTCACACCTAGCAACGGTTTCTTGGGCGATGTGACCTTTAGCTACACCGTCGAGGATCCGGGCGGAAACCAGTCGACTGGTTCGGCGACCGTAACAGTGCGCGAACTTCAAACGTTCCGCATCCAGGCCGAAGACTACGACTCCAGCAACACGTACGGTACGCAAGCTCAGGCTGCTGCCGACGGAAATGCAGTCGCTTTCTTGCCCAGCAATGGTGGAACCGGTGACGCGACCTATAACTTGGCGGGCAAAGTGCCGCCGGGCACCTACGATGTGCTGGTCGCATATTTTGATGAGAATGATGGCATCAGCTCTCTCGAATTGGACATCACATCTGATGGAACGGCGCCGTTCAATGCTGCGTTCTTGATGGATGAAAACACGTCGGGCAACGCCGCGCAGGCGGAAAACCTGCGTACAAAGGTTTTTGCCGGTGTCGAGATCGGAGAGAACGGCCAACTTGTGCTGAGCGGTACGACGGGTGGCGGTGAATTCGCCCGCGTTGATTATTTTGAATTTACGCAACAGGAAGATGTCGTAGATCCAACCAACTTCCCGGCATATGCCCCCAACGGAATTGATGATGTTGCGGCAGATGAAAACGTCCCATTCTCGGTCGATATTGGCGCGCAATTCTTCGATGATGAAGAAGACCCGCTGACATTTACTGCAACCAGCAATCTGGAAGGCGGTGTAATGCCAGAGGGCGTGACCTTCGTTGATGGCGTTCTAAGCGGAACACCCATTGAGTCCGGGTCCTTCACGATCTCGGTGATTGCAAACGACGGGAATTCGGACAGTGCACCGGTGCAGTTCAACTTTACGGTGTCTGATGTGCCAAACGCGCCAACCGTGGTTGCGCCAATCCCAGACCTATTCGTCAGTCAGAATGAGGGTGTGAATATCGTTCTGGACGGTGTCTTTGACGATCAGGACGGCGACGAGCTGACTTACAGCCTTGATGAGCCTCTGCCTGAAGGCCTGCAATTTAACGAAGAGGACGGGACAATCACAGGTGCCCCCACGGGTGCGCCGGGCTCATTCCAGGTAACGGTTACGGCCACGGACCCAGGGGGACTGTTCGTCTCGGATAGCTTTGTCTTTAACGTCCTTGGCGGTTCCAGTCAGGATCCGATCCGGATTGAAGCTGAAGACGCGTCAGAGCTGAACGGTTTCTTCATAGCGAGCAACGGCAATCGCATTCAGATGACCGCCAATTCGGATGGTACGGCAACCTACGATCTGACGACGGTACCGCCGGGGTCTTACCAGATACGGATCGGTCACTGGGATGAGAATGACGGGGAATCTACCCTCGACGTCTCATTGCTTTCAGATGGCGGAACACAGTTAATCGACAGTTTTGTGCTTGATGACGATGAGACCAGCACCAACCGGGACACCTCGCCAAGCTTCCGTCTGAAAACACTCAGCGGAACGGCCCAAATCGGTGCGGGTGATCAATTGCAGCTGTTTGGTATGTCCGATGCAGGTGAGTTTTTGCGGATCGACTACATCGAACTGATACCGCTCACCTCAACGAACTTTGCGCCTTCAGCGAACCCGGACGGTGTCGATGACATCTCGATCGTGGGTGAGGTTGCTGTAGTCGGCAACATCGCGGATGCCTTCAGCGATCCAGAGGAAGATGTACTGACATATGGTGTTGTCGATGGCCCGGCGTGGCTCGGCGTCGATTCAGATGGTAACCTAACAGGGACACCAGACGTCGCTGGCACGTTCGAGGTCACAGTGTCTGCAGAAGACGCCGCCAACAATCCAGGTGTTCTGGCGACAACGACCTTCTCGATCACGGTTGAGTTCCCGGACAACCAATTGCCAGTCCTCGACTTCCCAATCGACAACATCACCATCGATCAGGGTGGCCTTGTGGAGCAATCAGTAACCTTCACTGACCCTGAAGGTCAGACGGTTACGTATGCCCTCAGCGAAGACTCTCCGGACTGGTTGGACATTGACGAGTTCGGTTCTCTCACTGGTACTCCGGGTCCCGACGACGTAGCAGTCGACGTACCAGTGACGGTCTTGGCGACGGATCCTGAAGGTGCGACAGCTTCTGTTCAGTTCCTCGTAACCGTTCTGGACGAAAACGATGCACCTGAACTTGGCACGCCGCTTGAGGCGCAGTCAGCGACCTTGGGCCAAGCGTTTGAGTATATCTTGCCTGTTGACGCCTTCACCGATGCGGATATTCCAAACGGTGACGAGCTGACATACAGCGCTACTCTGGCCAATGGCGATCCGTTGCCAAGCTGGTTAAGCATCGACCCAGACACTGGAACGCTTTCTGGGACACCAGACTCTGCGGATGACCTGTCGGTTGTCGTCACGGCGACGGACCTTGTCGGAGAATTCGCGACGGCCCCAGCCTTCGTGATCGACGTGAGCACCTTTGGTGTGCCTACCGATCCAATCCAGATCGAGGTCGAAAATTTCTCTGGCGTCGGCGATGCGGTGAACTTCACTGTTAACAACTTGGCCTCTGCGTCGAACGATCAAATCCTGAGGTTGCAAGCCAATCAGACAGGCGTGGTTACGCATGATCTAAGCCCGTATGCCGGAAGCAGCTTCAAGGTTGCCGTGACCTACATTGACGAGACCGATGGCGCAGGTGCCGGACGGGTCTTTGTGGATGGTCAGTTGTTGGGCAGCTGGAACTTTGACGGCACGGCTGGCGAACAGCTGAATCCTGGTGCAACGACCGGTAACCTCGCTCAACCCGGCAACTATAGAATGGTTGAGTTGGACTTGCCGTTTGGAGTGACGCCAACGTCTGTTTTGACACTAGAGATAGACTCGGAAGGCGGTGAATTTGGTCGCGTTGACTATATCACGCTGGTTCCTGCGGAATTGCCTGACGTCAACGCGGCACCGACAGCAGTGACTGTTCTGCCTGTGTTCGAGACGGCACTGCCGGAAGACACGGACACGACCTCCGCGGTTAAGGTAGGCGATATCGTTGTTACCGATGATGTCCTTGGTACCAACGACCTGAGCCTGAGTGGTGCAGACGCCGCCAGTTTTGAAATTGTTGGAACCGAGCTGTTCCTGAAAGCTGGCGAGTTGCTCGACTTCGAGACCAAAGCAGCCTTCGATATTTCCGTTCAGGTTGACGATGCTGAAGTGGGCGAGGGGCCGTTTGATGCCGAAACCACGTTCACGCTCAACATCGGAGATGTGAACGAAGCGCCTGTGATGACAGTCACGCCTCTTGTCACTGAAATCTCGCAAGATGCTGATGTGACTAACTCGACACCGGTTGCAAATATCGTTGTCTCTGATGACGCGTTGGGTACGTTTAACCTGTCTCTGACAGGCGATGATGCAGCTCTGTTCGAAATCGTCACCGACCCAGGCACGCAAGCGATCACGTTAAATCTGATTTCCGGCGCAACGCTTGATGCAATCAACAACGCTCAACTTGACGTGAATGTTGAACTGGATGACCCAGAAATCGGTGAGGCGGTGGCCGAAGATATTGCGCCGGTCGCCTTTAGTGTAGTGGAAGGGCCAGTCGAAGATCCTACAGACGGCCAAGCGCTGTTCACAGCAAATCTGAACGCAACCGACGTCATCAACGCTAGTACCTTTGCTACTAATTCGATGAAGGTTACCAACCAGTCGGCAAACGACGTGGCGATCTCGAGGGTCATCATTGATCTGGCAGATACCATTATCCCTGACACCGGCTTTGACACCCGCACAGCGGAAGAGGGTGGGCCGATCGGTGATGCCACCAACAAGCCTTTCGCCTTTGATGGCCAAAGTTCTGGTCTGACCCTTGGCGATTTGACGGTCACCATGGGAGATATCATCACCGATCCGCAAACGGGCGGACAGGGCGACAACCAGTTGATCATTGACTTTGCAGAGGGAAGTTTTGGTGTCGGTGATGTGCTGTCATTCTCGATCGATATCGATCCGTTCACCGCAACGGTGGGTGCGATTGGCGGCGCAGTAGCGGGCTTCGAGATTGCGGGTGGTACCGTCACAGTTGAGTTCGAGGACGGATCATCAGCAACATCTGTGATCACGCCTCCGGATGAAACAATCGAAGGCCGCGCATTGGTTAAGGCAGGTCAGGAGGATACTGGTAAGCCGACAGTGACTCTCGGTGATGGGACCACGGAAGCGCGTGTCGTGAACGACGCCGATCTGCCAATCCTGATTGACGCGGGCATAGAAAACGCCAACGGAGTCGCGCGGGTATTTATCCTGGATACGGCCTTTGTCTCAAACGCCAATAGCATCAGTGTCGATCCACCAGCGACAGCGCCAAATGGCATTCAGGGCAACAACGCCCAGAAGGTTGCCAATGTTGTTGAAGTTCAGCTTGATGCAAATGGTCAATTCAGCGGGACCATCCCGTTGACGCGATCCACGACGCAGGAAGCAAATGCCAATGGCAACCTCGGCTTCAACTACTTCAGCGTTGGTGTCGTCGACAGCAACGGTGAGGTGACGCAAATCTCGGATCCGCTGGTGGTCGAGTATGACCCAGACGGCGATGTTGGTACTCCAACAGGTGACGTGCTGTTGCGGATCAACGCATTTGGCGACGAGATCGTAGTGGCTGATGGACCTAACTGGTTGGAAGACTCGCTTGCCAACCCAAGCCAGTATTTCACCGGAACCCAGAACCGTGGCGATGCAGGGTCGCCCAATGCAACGCCGAACTTTGACGACGTTCCAAATGCGATCTTCGAAACCACGCGCTCGGATGACGGGGAATTCTCTTACAACATCCCGATCAGCGACCTGCCTGGTATCGCAGAAGGTGATACTGTCACGGTGAACCTCTATTTTGCGGAATCTCCGAATACACTCTCCATAACCCGCATCTTTGATGTCGAAATGGAGACGGCTTTGGCCATTGACGATCTGAACCCACAGGCGGAGTTCGGTCAAGGCAATGCGGGCGTTATTACAACCGTTGTGCAGGTGGTTGGTGATACGCTGAACATCGAGTTCCTGAACAACAATGTTCAAAACGCGATCGTCAGCGGTATCGAAGTCCTTGCGGGAGGTTTGAACCCAATCAACGGTGGCGGAGTCATTGATCCACCGTCAGACCCAGCTGATGCACTGGCGGTGCTAGGCGTTGACGACGGCGATTTTGATGGCGTCGTGCAGGGAGAGACTGTCGACACCAGCGGAAGCAGCACCGGAACTGGTTCTGTTGTCCTGACTATCCTTGACGGGAACAACACCGTCGACGCATCGAACTTCGGCAACAACTCGCTTCAATTGACAAACACTGGCGACAAGAACGTTGCGGCGGTCTTTATCGATATTCGCAACGCGGTCTTTGGTGACCAGGTGTTTGATAACGACGGGACTGGCGGAGATACCGCGTCTAAAATCTTCCAGATTAATAATGACGATGGTACTGGTGCATTCTTTGTCGGTGCGAACGGTGTCGCAGGTGACAACGATGACAACCTGTTCTTCGCAGGAGACACGCCTGCGGCTGACACGTCTGGACAGTCGAACGGGGCGCCTATCAGCGGCGGCTATCGCGGTCTTCTGATCCGCTTTGACGGCAGCGATGGTGGTTTTGAGGGCGGCGAAACGGTTGGTTTCTCTGGTGACGGTGACTCCAATTCTCTGGCTGGCTTCAATTCCGGTTTGTTGAACCCGAACAACGTTACCTCAACCAGCTTCGATACGGGCGGACAGTCTGGATCGGAATTGACTGGGTCGTCGTTCACCGTCCTCTTTACAGACGGAACAACTGCTACCGGCTATCTCGGCAGCGACACCACGCAAGCGGGTGCTGCTGGTGAGGCGGTTCAAGGACGCGCAGTATCTGAGGCTGTGTTGACCGTGGAAACTGGAAGCGGAAGCTTTGGTTCCGGTCAAACCGGAACATATGGTGGATCTGTTCCAACTGTGACTGTCACGGGTACGGCAGGCGATGTAGTTCGCGTCACCTTGCATAAGGGCTTCCAGCCAACGGACGATGGGGCAGGCGGCTCGCCGGACACCGTCGCCGAAGTGATCCAGGGCCGTCTTGACGATATGGTACCGGATTTTGCCGTCAACAATGCCTTCGACGTGCAGACCTACGATATCACGATTGGTGCAAACGGTACGGCGACACTGCCTGCTGACGCGTTCGACTACGTCAACGCAACAAGTGGCGAAAGCTTCCCTGGTGACGACGTACAGCCGCTGGCCTTTACGGCTGCAGTTGTGGTGCCGGTGACTGATACGTCTGCGGTCGCAGGAAGCGGAGCCAGCGATCTGGTCCCAGTTGGACCGGTAAGTCAACCTGTCTATCTGACGAATCCAACGCAAACACCTGTCGATGACAGTGGCGTTGAGCCAGTCGTGGATGGCTACTTCGAAGTCGTGGGGTCTGGTTCGAACCAATACTTCAAGATGCAGATCGAGGATGGAACCGGAGGCACGGATCCAGGTGGCAAGTGGACTTACCTCACCGCACCTGACGGAGAAGGTAATCAGTCCGGCTTCGAAGGAGATGGCTACTATCTCTTCGGGTCCGAGACGAGCACTGGTATCGATAACGCCACCGGCGGAAACGAGATGTTGGAGTACACGATCTTCGTCGATGAAGATTCTCTTGGCACCTATACCTTCAGTTTCCGAGTTGCTCGGGACGGCAATGAAGCAACCGACGCGCAAAACGATCTTTGGTTGAACTTCAAGCACGCTGAAGATCCGGGAACCGGTCAAATCGAAGAATTCTTGACCGAAGAGCAAGGCAACGAACCCGAGCCTGTGAACAATGGCTTCATCAAGGTCTTTGGTGGCCCGAACACAGGCAGCTGGGGAAATACAGGATCAGTTGACGGTGCTCCTAACAATTATCCTGCAAAAATCGAGATTACCGAATCTGGATTCTACACCATCCAAATCGATGGACGTAGCCAAGGCTACCATGTCGACTATTTTGAGCTGTTCAAAGGCAACAACCCAGCCAACGGCTCGGCCAATTCAGAGTTCATCACGGATGGTGATCCCGGCGGTGGCGGCGGCGGCGGTGGCGGTGAAATCCCTGACGAGTTGGTTTTCGCGGTCGACGCAGGGTCTGATGATTGGGAAGCTCAGGGGGGCGCGGGTAGTTCTGACCTTGAGTTCGGTCTCAATGGCACGTCGCCACAAACCGTCGGAATTCGCTTCGATGACATAGATATACCGGACGGTGTCACAATCGTAGATGCATTCCTGCGCTTTGAAGCGTTTGAGAGCAACAGTGCTGACGCGTCCTTTACGATTAGTATCGAGGACTCGGCGAATGCAGAGACATACTCGAGCGGCAACAACCCAAATGACCGCACGTATGCCGACGAGTTTATCTGGAATGACGTCGAAGCTTGGACCGACGGTGAAACATACCGGACGCCAGACATCTCTGAACTGATCGAAACAATCTTGGGAACCGGTGGCGACGTATCAGATGCAGCGCTTGGGTTCCTGATCGAAGGTTCAGGCAGCCGTGTGGCGCACTCGTTCAACAGTAATGGGGGGGACGCACCTGAATTGGTTCTGATCCTGGAAGAGGATACAATCCTCTAATTTAAACAACGCAAATTGAAAGGTCCGGCGACAAAGCTGGGCCTTTCGCTTGGGCATTTTGTCAGGACTTGTGGCACCAATCACTTTCTGGTTTTTCTTGGTTTAATGTGCCTTACTTGCGGCGTTGCATTTTTTCGAAAAGTACCTGGGTGTGGTGTTGGTCAACTGTCCGTTCCTAACCACCGTTGGCCAAAATTGTAATTCTGTAGGTTTTTACTAATCACAATCTAAAAATTTGATGTTTATATAGCTCACGCTCAGGTTTGACCGCCTTTCGCCAGATAAAAGCATCATCGCTTTCAACATGAAGTCATTGCGCAATCGGCGTGGTTGTATTGCTAAGCTGATGGAAGAATGTCGCTTTTAGAAGGGCCAAAGGTTAGTTTGTGTAGAGAACAATAAGCTTCAAACGGCTTTGGCTACATTGCTGAAAGCCCTGCGTTGGTATTCAACAGAAACTGGCGGAAAATTGGGCTGCTGGCGGCACCTATACCACGGGCGTTTTCGCCGACTGCCGCTGCTTCCACGACCGGAGGTATCAAACCGCGTTTGTCTTGGTTGAACAGGTAACGACGAACCCTTGAAACTAGCTCGTCACGTACATCAGGCGGGAATGCGCCATCAATGAATATTGCCTCAAAGTCGATAACGGCACAAATCGACAGTGCGGCTTTGGCTAATTCTTGCGCTGTTGTGCCAATCCACGGCTCAACATACCGCGCAATGCTACTCCAATCCTGCGGCTTCTTCCAAAGAATGCTTGGATCGACCCCCGCTTCAATCAGCCTGTCCTCAAGCAAAAACAACGAAGCGGTGTCGATCAATTGCTGGCTTTCACCCAAAGGACCTGTTGTGCGCATTGCGCCCAATGCACCGGCATTCCCTTGATTGCCTTCAAATACAGTTCCATTCAAAGCCACTCCGCCACCAATCATTGAGCCAATGAAAAAATAGAAATAATCGCGATATTCGGCTCCGCGACCATACAGATGCTCGGCGTGACAGGCCGCGGTTGCGTCGTTGACGACAAACACCGGTAAATCACTGAACCTAGCGACTTCAGAAAAGAAGTTCACATTTTTCCAGGAACTGAATTTCTTGGCAGCAAGTCCTGAAAGATCGTGCCACTTCCACAGCTCAAAAGGAGTTCCAATCCCAATTCCGCAAACGCGATCGCGAAGTCTCTGAGGTTCGTGTGCCAAAAGCGTTTCCAAGCCGGATTCCAAAAAACCAAAAACTGCTTCCGGCAATGGATAGTCGTAGGTCGTGGAAAGTTGACGGCGCGGTTGGCCGGTGAAGTCAATAAGAAGCAGGTCGGCACTGCGCCGGCCGATCTTCATTCCAACCGACAGAATGCCGTCGGGGTTCAGCTCCATCGGGATCGAAGGCTTGCCGACTTTGCCGCGAAGAGGGGTTCCTCGCTTAAGAATCGCGTCCTTTTCTAGTTTGCGCAAAATGATTGAGACCGTCTGAGGAGAAAGACCAGTCAGTCGCGCGACGTCGGCACCTGCCGCAGGCCCATGCCGTTGTAAAACAGTCAAAATCAGACGTTCGTTATGGTCACGAACGCCACTTTGACTCACCCCTCCAGTCAGTATTTTCAGAGCATCTTTCTCCATAATATCGAACATAACTACCTTGTTTTACTATGGAAAGGCGTTCGCGGAAATTAATAAATAAACTTTATTTATTTATTGACAGCGAGACTAGAATCGCTGTCTTGTAAATATGACCTGCATTGGAGGATGGAGGTGGGTTCTGCTGGTACGACAAGCGGGACAACAAAATTTTATGGGAGGACAAAATGAGAAACTTACTCAAGCTTGCCGCATCTGCAACGGTGCTGACAATGGCGGCCGCATCTGCTCAGGCCGCCGGGGAGACTGTCTGCCTGATCACAAAGACGGACACCAATCCTTTCTTTGTCAAAATGAAGGAGGGTGCGACAGCCAAGGCGGAAGAGCTTGGCATGACGCTGAAGGCGTTTGCCGGAAAAGTAGACGGTGATCACGAAACCCAAGTTCAGGCTATTGAAACCTGCATCCTCGACGGAGCAAAGGGAATTCTCCTGACGGCTTCGGACACAAGTTCGATTGTCCCTGCAGTTGAGCAGGCTCGCGACGCAGGCCTACTTGTTATCGCACTGGATACACCGCTAAGCCCGATCGATTCCGCAGACGCAACCTTTGCTACTGATAACTACAAAGCTGGTTTGCTGATCGGACAATGGGCGAAAGCCAAGATGGGCGATGCGGCGGCAGATGCTAAAATCGCAACGCTCGATTTGAACGTCAGTCAGCCTACCGTGGACGTTCTTCGCAACCAAGGCTTCCTCGATGGTTTCGGCGTAGAGTTGGCAGATCCGAATGTCATTGGCGACGAGACAGATGCGCGGCTTGTTGGAAGTGACGTGACCGACGGTAACGAAGAAGGTGGCCGTCGCGCTATGGAAAACCTGCTTGCCAAGGATTCCGCAATCAATGTTGTTCACACAATCAATGAACCGGCTGCGGCTGGAGCTTACGAAGCTTTGAAATCCATTGGACGCGAAAATGATGTGCTTATCGTTTCGGTTGATGGCGGCTGTCCTGGAGTACAGAACGTGCAGGCCGGCGTGATTGGCGCGACCAGCCAGCAGTACCCGCTATTGATGGCGTCACTTGGCGTTGAGGCCGTAAAGAAATGGGCGGACGAAGGTGTGAAACCCGAAAACACTCCGGGTAAAGACTTCTACGATACCGGCGTTGCGCTTATCACGGACCAACCCGTTGATGGTGTGGACTCTATTTCTGTCGCAGAAGGCTTGGAGCTCTGCTGGGGCTAAAACAACCCCATTCGGTGAGGCGCGCTTGAGCGCTTCACCATTACTTTCGCCAGCAAACCGAAACTTCCTGTAAACTATCCTCGTGGTCGCAATGCCAACCACGAAAAGGGGGAGATATGTCTGAAGCAAACCAAACTGCCCAGGAATTTGAAGAGGCCGCCAGTAAAACGGAAACTGTTGCGGAATTTGAGGACCACCGCCGTGGCGTATTGGGGAAGTTACAGCATCTTCTCCATGTCAATCCGTCCTTTGTACCACTCATCGTTTTGGTGGGCGCGATATTGATTTTCGGTCTGCTCTTGGGTTCAAAGTTCTTCTCTCCCTTCGCAATGACATTGATCCTTCAACAGGTTCAAATCGTTGGCATAGTGGCTGCAGCGCAAAGCCTTGTCATTTTGACCGCAGGTATCGACCTGAGCGTCGGCGCGATAATGGTTTTTTCTTCCGTAATCATGGGGCAGTTCACGTTCCGATACGGCATCCCCGTTCCCATCGCGGTAATGTGCGGGCTTGCAATGGGGACTCTTATTGGGGCTCTCAATGGTTGGCTCGTCAGCCGCGTGAAGCTACCCCCATTTATCGTCACGCTCGGAATGTGGCAGATCGTTCTCGCAACCAACTTCCTGTATTCCGCGAACGAAACTATTCGCAGTCAGGACATTGAAGCGAACGCCCCGTTCCTTCAGTTCTTCGGGACAAAATTCAGCATCGGTGGGGCCACGTTTACAGTCGGCGTTATCTTCATGCTCGTCCTGATCTTTGTGTTAGCTTACGCGCTCAAGCACACTGCATGGGGGCGACATGTCTATGCAGTCGGAGATGATCCTGAGGCTGCCGAGCTGTCCGGTGTGAACGTCCACAGAACTTTGATGTCGGTCTACATGCTGTCCGGATTGATCTGTGCCTTTGCCGGCTGGGCTTTGATCGGGCGTATCGGATCGGTCTCGCCGACCTCCGGCCAATTGGCCAACATTGAAAGTATCACTGCGGTTGTGATCGGAGGTATCTCTCTGTTTGGCGGACGCGGCTCCATACTCGGATCGTTGTTCGGAGCGCTGATCGTTGGCGTATTCACCCTTGGGCTTAGGCTACTGGGCGCCGATGCGCAGTGGACCTTCCTTCTTATCGGGCTTCTCATCATCGCAGCGGTCGCAGTTGACCAGTGGATCAGAAAGGTATCGGGCTAATGTCAGACGCAACTCCAGTCGTCCAAGGCCGCGGGATCGTGAAGCGCTATGGCCACGTAACCGCCATCGACCATTCCGACTTTGAACTTCGCCAAGGAGAAATCCTTGCAGTCATCGGAGATAACGGAGCGGGAAAATCGTCCATTGTCAAAGCGATCTGCGGCGCAACAATCCCGGACGAAGGCGAAATCCTGATTGAAGGCAAGAAGGTCAACTTCACTTCACCAATTGACGCCCGAAATATGGGAATTGAGATAGTTTATCAACAACTTGCAATGTCCCCTGCTCTGTCAATTGCAGATAATATGTTCATGGGGCGCGAGATCCGAAAACAAGGTTTTATGGGCAAGTATTTGCGTCAGCTTGACCGGCCTGCCATGGAGAAGTTTGCCCGTGAAAAGCTCACCGAGCTTGGGCTGATGACCGTGCAGTCGATCAATCAGGCAGTTGAAACGCTGTCTGGTGGCCAGCGCCAGGGCGTAGCGGTTGCCCGCGCTGCCGCCTTTGCGACCAAGTTCATCATCATGGATGAACCGACGGCTGCCTTGGGGGTAAAGGAAAGCCGGAAGGTGCTTGAACTCATCCAAGATGTTCGGGCACGCGGCATTCCGATCATCCTGATCAGCCATAACATGCCGCATGTCTTCGAAGTCGCTGATCGAATCCATGTCCACCGGTTGGGCAAGAGGCTGTGTACGATCGACCCAAAGGACTACACGATGTCAGACGCCGTGGCCTTTATGACCGGCGCCAAGGAGCCCCCAAAAGAGGATGCCGCGTGATTGAGCAGGATGCCAAGCGCGTTTGCGATCTGATTTCCACTCGTAGGCAGGCGGAGGCCCGGACGATTGTCGCAATCGCCGGCCCTCCTGCATCCGGGAAATCGACCCTGGCCGAAGCCGTTGTGCAATTGCTTAACACCAAACAGGGTTCAGATGTCCCACAGGCTACGCTTGTGCCTATGGACGGCTATCATCTAGACAACCGCGTGCTGGAAACGCGGGGTTTATTGGCGAGAAAGGGCGCACCGGAAACATTTGACGCGGTAGGGTTTTGCAGTGCGATCAAAGGATTGCAGTCCGCGCGGCACGAAACCTTTCTTCCTAAATTCGACCGACAGATGGATCTGGCCATCGCCAACGCGATTGCCGTCCACCCAGAAACTCCGATTGTCGTCGTTGAGGGAAACTACCTCCTGATGGACAGTGACCCTTGGAGAACATTGGCGAATGTCTTTGCCGCAACCGTTTTTGTCTGCCCAACCTTCGAAGAACTTAAAGAAAGGCTGAAAAATCGGTGGATTAAGTATGGCTTTGACCCAGAAGCCGCACTGCAACGCGCGGCCTCGAATGACCTACCCAACGCCGAGGTTGTCCGTAGAGACAGTCGGAAAGCCGATCTGACCTTTACGCAGGACTACTCGGCTTACGGTACGAGTTAAAAGTATTGATCTGAAAGACGGATTCTAAGGCGATGCGGTGATGCAAACGCCTCTGGGCGTTTAATAATGCAGTCAAAGTCGCCCAAAACCCAAAGAGGCAAGTTTGGGATTTCTTCTTGGACGCAGCAGAAGTAGGCGGCATCCCAGATCAGAGTGATTTCTGATACTCGGGCGGTTTTTCAACCAATTCCCGTCAGATCGCCAAGACTGGCCGCGATACTAAAGAGGGGGACGTACGGATGCTGTGCTCATTTGAAAGAATTCGTAACCCTTCTTCTCAATTCCAAATAACCAGAAAACACCACATCAACGCTCATCGCTGGAGGGTCAGCTGCCAAATTTGGTGGTTAAGGTTCGTAAGTGTATGCGGCAATACTGACCGCGGCAGACGGCCGCCTAAGCAAACACGAACGTAGCGTTCTTGATCGCCTTCAATTCTGAATGCGCTTTCGGGAATAATGCCGATTTCATGGTTTGACATATGCGACATCAACGCAGCACAAGTCACCGGTTCCGGGAGCTTTAGCCACAAGTTAAAGGCGTGGGGGTTCGCGACGAAAGTTGCTTCCGTGATAGCTTGTGCCGCGATGTCTTGGCGGATTGCAGTTTCCTGACGGATAAATCGGCGTATCTGATCTGCTGTGCCATCCAACACCCAACGCGTTGCGAGCGCCATGGAAACGGGCGATGCCATTACAGAAACCGCGCGAATGCCGTTTTCCATCGCAAAGCCCGCACGTGCATTCGGCGCAACTGCATAAGCTAGACGCAATCCCGCGCCGATACACTTTGCAAGGCCGCCGATGTACCACGTCAATTCGGGCGCACTTGTGGCCATAGGGGGCGGTGCGTCTGGCAGAACAAACCCATATGCGTCATCTTCTATCAGCGGCAGGTCGTAGCGTTTCATTATGTCAGTGATTTCCAGGCGGCGGTCTTGAGGCACAATCATTGTAGTTGGGTTGTGCAAGGTCGGATTCAAATACAGAGCCTTGGGCTTGTAGCGTTCTATGGCCTGCTCTAGCGCATCCGGCAGAACGCCATCTTCATCCATTGGTAGCCCAATCAATTCCAACCCCAGCTGTGCAGCAATCTTTTTGAACCCTGCATACGTGACGTCCTCGCAAAGTATAACGTCTCCTGGACGGGCCAAGACCGTCAGGATAGCGAGCATCGTTGCGTGCGCTCCAGGTGTAACCGCGACACGATCAAGGTTTGGAACCAGACCACGCATGGATAACCAGATCGACGCAGCTTCTTTATCGATCTCTCCGCCAATAGGATTTTGGTACCGCAGCAGGTGAACAAGATCACTCGATACGGCTGAAAGCCCGGCACGCATACGTTCCAACAATTCCGGATCTGTTGGTTCCGGTGGGGCGTTCATCGTAAGATCATTGGCCAGAGCGCGCCGTTCGTCACTAAGGTTACTGATGCTTTTTTGAGGTAGGACAAAGGTGCCGCGGCCGACGTGTGACTCGATCAATCCTCGATTGATGGCTTCTGTATATCCGCGAGAAACGGTTGTGAAATCTACGCCGATCATGTCGGCAAGTCGGCGCTGCGGTGGCAGGCGATCTCCGGGCAGTAAAGCGCGATCTTTCATGTCTTGCGCGATGCAATCCGCAATAGCCAGATACCGCGGTTTCCCTGAATGTTCGATTCGATGTGCCCAATTTTCCATTTTTCACCTGCGTTCCTAGTGTGCGTCATTGGTATTGTATGGAGAAATTGCATACAATGCAGGAGTTAGATACTCGCTCGTCAGAAGCTCCAGGAGTCAACTATTGCGCAATTATTAATGGTTATAAGCGTAATATGCCTAGTTTGTGAGCAGACACATACAATCAATACAAGTTCATTGAATGTATAATTGTATGGATGAGTGGCCCGCCCGTCTGGAAGACGTCTAGCTTTGGGCAAGACACATGCGAACGACAGGAGAACGCAATGCCCGCAGTTACGACCCCAGCCCATAAGGACGGCGATTTTTTTGTAGATTACGACGAAAAGGTCTTCGAAGACGTCCAGGCGGAAGAAGGCCAAAAAGCCCTCGTTACTTTTCACACCGTGGCCTTCGAAGGATCGATTGGTTTGGTCAACATCCTTCAGGCAATCCGTTTGCAACGCAAAGGATTTGAAACCTCGATCCTTCTGTATGGTCCGGGTGTATCGCTTGGTGTTCAACGTGGCTTTCCGACACTAGGAGACGAAGCATTCCCGGGCGCGCAAAACTACGCGGCGAATTTGAAAAAATTTATGAATGAAGGCGGCAAAGTCTATGCCTGCCGGTTTGCGCTGCAGATGCTGATGGGGCATGGCGAGCCGTCGCTGTTGCCAGGTATCAAACCTATCGCACCGCAAGACGTTTTGGATCTAAAGCTGCTGCACATTCGGGACGACGCGGTAATCGTCGACACTTGGACCATGTAAGTCGCAGACGCCGGAACGGCAACGAAGTCGTTCCGGTCCGTTCAGTCCTTTTCACTCTCCCCCCTTCGGGCGGCAACGGCGTCGCCCATTCCTTAGCAAAGGTTGATCTTATGAATGATCAAATCGTCCGTGCTGCCGCTGTTCAGATTGCACCGGATTTGACCAGTAAAGCAGGCACCATCGAGCGCGTCTTGAACGCGATCGCCGATGCTGCAGAAAAAGGCGCTGAACTGATTGTCTTCCCCGAGACCTTTGTTCCTTATTACCCCTATTTTTCGTTTGTTCTTCCGCCTATTCAACAGGGCCCCGAACATCTGCGTCTATATGAAGAGGCGGTGGTTGTGCCGTCAGCAGAAACGCAGGCCGTATCGGAAGCTGCGCGTAAACGCGGTGTTGTTGTTGTTCTCGGCGTGAATGAGCGAGATAATGGGTCGCTTTTCAACACCCAACTGATCTTTGACGCCGACGGTTCCTTGGCGCTTAAACGTCGCAAGATCACACCGACTTATCATGAACGAATGATATGGGGGCAGGGCGATGGGGCAGGCCTAAAGGTCGTCGAGACCAAAGTTGGCCGTGTTGGCGCACTGGCCTGTTGGGAGCACTATAATCCTCTGGCGCGATATGCGCTTATGTCCCAACACGAAGAAATCCATGTGGGCCATTTCCCTGGCAGCCTTGTTGGCCCGGTTTTTGCCGAACAAATCGAAGTCACCATGCGGCATCACGCTCTGGAGGCCGGGGCGTTCGTCGTGAACTCGACTGGTTGGCTGACCGAAGAGCAAATCGCCAGCGTTTCCGAAGATCCAAAACTGCAGAAAGGTCTGCGCGACGGTTGCATGACCTGTATCATTTCGCCCGAAGGTCGCCATGTCGTGCCGCCTTTGACCGAAGGTGAAGGCATCCTAATCGCCGACCTCGACATGAAATTGGTGACCAAGCGAAAGAGGATGATGGACAGCGTCGGGCATTACGCACGCCCTGAACTGCTGCATCTCGTGCATGACGCACGGCCTGCGCAGACCGTACGCCGCATCGAAGACACCCAAGATCTTGTGATGGCCGCAGAAGTGGAGGTTGAAGATGTCTGAAGCTGAACTGATCAATGAATTGCAAACCCATGGCATGCGGCTTGTGGACCCCACGGCCGGTATGGAAAGCCGCAGGGGCGGTGCGGGTCCAACGGACCACAAGGCGGTCACCTTCGGCGACACAACCGTGATGGTTCCCGTACACACCGCTCCGGCCTTTGACAGCCCTTACCTTGTTCAAGCACCTGACAGCGAAGGTATGGCAGAGGTTACAAAACGCGGAGTGTCGCTGGGAAAAGTGAGGTTTCCGTCACGCCCTAAATTCTATGATTTGAAGACCGCAGATGGTGTCGAATACAGCAAGATCGCGACACTGCATTCTAAGGACGTTTTAGCCACAACGGTTTTGCAGACTTGCATCCGATATGAAAGCCGAAAGAAAACCTGCCAATTCTGTTCGATTGGCCAGTCGCTGGCAGCGGGCCGAACGATTGCACATAAAACGCCTGCGCAGCTTGCGGAGGTTGCCAAAGCAGCCGTTGAGCTGGACGGTGTGAAACACATGGTGATGACCACCGGAACCCCGGCAGGTAAGGATCGCGGTGCGTTGGTCATGACAGAAAGCGCAGCGGCGGTCAAAGCAGCGGTTGATCTTCCCATTCAAGGCCAATGTGAACCCCCCGAGGACGACATCTGGCACGAACACATGTTCAATGCCGGTATCGATAATCTGGGGATGCATCTGGAAGCGGTTACGCCAGAAGTCCGCCAGCGTATCATGCCCGGTAAAGCTCAGGTGAGCCTGGAGAAGTATTTCGACAGCTTCAAAGCTGCCGTGAAGGTATTTGGTCGCGGTCAGGTTTCAACCTACATCCTCGCTGGTCTGGGCGACACGCCCGAAGCGATTTTGAAAACCTCTCAAGAGCTTTGCAAAATCGGGGTCTATCCCTTTGTCGTTCCGTTCGTGCCGGTTTCCGGTACACCCTTGGAAAGCCATCCGGCGCCAACCTCTGATTTCATGGCGAGCATATTAAAGCCGTTGTCGCGCATGATCCTGCGCGCTGGCATGAGCGCGGAATCCGCCAAGGCGGGATGCGCAAAATGCGGCGCATGCTCGGCACTGTCAGTCTATGAAAAGTTGAGGGTGTCATGAGCTTTCAAAATGCCCGCGGTTTTTTATCACCCGACTTTATCATTCGTGCCGCTGCCCAACCATGGGAACTAAAGGCAGTGCAGGAGCTGCGTCATCAGGTGTTTGTTGAAGAGCAAGAAATATTTGAACACCACGACCGTGACGCAATTGATGATATCGCCATGCCTTTGGTCGCCATCAGTACTATTGCAAGCGAAGCCGATCAGGTCGTTGGCACCGTCCGAATTCACGAAGAAAGCCCACGTATTTGGCGAGGTTCGCGGCTGGCCGTTGCGCCTAGCCATCGCCGCGTAGGACGACTTGGCGCAGAGCTGATCCAACTGGCCGTGTGTTCGGCTCATGGTCGCGGCTGTGATCGTTTTCTTGCGCAAGTGCAGATGCAGAACGTGACACTGTTCAAGCGTTTGCATTGGGCACCGTTAAGAGAAATCGAAGTCCACGGAGTACCGCACATGGAGATGGAGGCCGATCTGGCGTCTTACCCTCCGATTCCTGATCCATTTGCCGGTTGGAAAGCTCTAACGCCGCGCAAGAGGCGGTTGTGATGAAACCTCATTACTCACTAGGACAAATGGTGCGCGGACTGCGCGATCATCCTTCGATCCGCGGCAAGTTGGATATTGCAAAAAGCACCTCAACTTTGGGGTTGACCTCGGCAAGCGAGGGTCAACCCGGCGACGATTGCGCGGTTTTACCAGCTCAGGATGGGTTCGATCTTTTTGCGTGTGAGGGTTTTATCAACGCTTTTGTGCAGGCCGATCCTTGGTTTGCTGGCTGGTGCGGTGTGATGGTGAATATCTCGGATATCCTGTCGATGGGCGGGCGGCCGCGTTGCGTCACCAATGCGATCTGGGCCCCAAGTGCGGATCGGGCTCAACCTGTTTTGGCTGGCATGAAGGCCGCCGCACAGGCTTACGGGGTTCCGGTCGTAGGTGGGCACACTAACCTCAACACAAATGAACTGCAGCTGTCCGTTTCGATTCTTGGCCATGCCAAACGCGTAATTTCCAGTTTCGATGCGACCCCCGGCGATGTTCTGATTTGCGCGATTGACCTGCGCGGCAGCTATCGCGAGCCTTTTGATAATTGGAACGCCGCCCTGACGACGCCGCCAGCGATGTTGCGTGACACCATGAGCATTCTTCCCACCCTCGCAGAAGCTCGACTGGTAACCGCAGGCAAAGACATAAGTCAGGGCGGCATTGCCGGAACAGCACTGATGCTCGCCGAAGCTTCGGGTGTTGCAATCGATATTCAGCTCGAAGCGATACCCAAGCCTGATGGCGTCGACCTTGCGCGTTGGCTTCGCAGCTTCCCAAGTTTTGGCTTTCTTGTGACCACCCGTCCCGAAAATGCCGAGTCCGTGTGTGCAGCCTTCAAAGACAAGGGCATTGCCGCAGCCACATGTGGGGATGTCATCGATGGCAATACAGTAAATCTCACTGGCCGCGATGGCACGGCGCTGTTCTGGGACTACGCGCGAACACCGTATCTGAACCTTACCGAAAAAGAGGCCGCTCATGCCTGAGACCCAATTTACCGTCCGTTGGCCGGACGGACAGTCCGAAGACTGTTATTCGCCTTCGACAGTGATCCGAGACTTTCTGACGGCTGGCGCAACCTATCCGCTGGATGATTTCGTGGCGCGTTGCCGTGTTGGTCTGGAAAAGGCCAGTACACGTGTCGAAGCCAAATTCGGGTTTCGCTGCACGAGTGCTGACGCCCAACTTACCAAAATTGAGCGCAAAGCAAGCGCCTTCACTGAACCTGCAGACGTAACCTGCCTGTCGATTTCCTAAGGAGCCCCCAAATGACCCATCGAAATCATAAATCAGTAGTTGTTGTCGGCGGCGGACAGGCGGGGTTGTCGGTCAGCTACTATCTGACTCAGGAAGGCTTGGATCATGTCGTTTTGGAACGCCACAAGAAATTCCACTCGTGGCGTATCAATCGTTGGGACACATTCTGTCTTGTGACGCCAAACTGGCAATGCCGCCTTCCGAATTTTCCATATCAAGGTAGCGACCCTGAAGGCTTCATGGTGAAAGAGGAAATAACGGGTTACCTAGATGCTTTTGCGGAAACTTTCGATCCGCCTGTCATTGAGAATTGTGAAGTTACAAAAGTCTGCAAACGACCGGGCGGTGGCTATCTGGTTGACAGCAGCCAGGGCAACTTCTCAACCGATCAGGTCGTGATCGCAACCGGTGGCTATGACAATCCGATTGTGCCGCCCTATGCCGACCAATTGGATCCATACATTTTGCAAATGCACTCAGTCGATTATCGCAACCCTGAACAAATGCCCGAAGGCGCAACGTTAATTGTCGGTACCGGCCAATCTGGCGTGCAGCTGATGGAAGATATGCATCTGAAGGGCCGCAAGGTGCATCTGGCTGTTGGCCCCGCGCCGCGCTCGCCGCGGATGTATCGCGGGCGCGATGCAACCGACTGGATGTACGAGATGGGCCACTATCACATGACCATCGATAAACATCCCGACCCCGAGCATGCTATCACCAAAACCAACCACTACATGACGGGGCGTGACGGCGGTCATGAGATCGACCTGCGCAAGTTCGCGCTTGAAGGTGTGTCACTTTATGGGTCCGTCAGTGGTATGGGCGGGAACAAAATTCAGTTCCTGCCTGATCTGGAAGCAAACCTTGATGATGCAGACGAAAGCTATGTCGGTATCCGCAATGCAATTGATGCTTATATCGATAAAGAAAAAATTGATGCCCCAGCGGAACCAGCGTTTGAGAAACTTTGGAGCCCCAGCCAAGAAGTCACTGAAATTGACTGTGACAAAGAAGGAATAACGTCCATCCTTTGGGCCATAGGTTTCCGCCCGGATTACAGCTGGATTGACGTTGACGTTTTTGATGAGCGTGGACGTCCAGCTTATAAGCGTGGGGTCTGCGAAGAAGACGGATTTTATTTCGTAGGGCTGGGATGGCTCAACACTTGGGGGTCTGGTCGGTTTTTAGGTGTGGATGAGGATTCTCGTTATCTGGTGGATCAAATCAAGTCGAAAGCAAAAACTGAGTTGCAGGCCGCATCGTGACCCTAGCTTTTGCCCCCCAGGCGACTTCTTTAACATGCTGCGCGTCTATGACTTTGGGCATGGCGCAGCTTGCGCTGCGAGGCATTTCCGAAGATTGGTGGCTGAAGCACTTGGGTGACGTACATTGGCAACTGATCGCCCAAGCGGTCGGACAAAATACAACTGTCTTCCGCGATAAGCATGGCAGACATTTGTATGCCGCATTTTGTGCCACCGAGTTTGAGCAAGCCCGCCCGGATTTAGTGGGTTTAGGTGAAAATATCGAAGTACTCTCAGAGCTTTGGTCTGCTGGGCGCAGCCGCATCCAGTCCAATCACAGATTGATGGCCAAAGGCGTTGAAATTGCCAGCTTCAAATTAATCTCGACCTTTGTCACTCATACAAAGGCGGGCGTTAACGCAAGTGTAAGACGCGCGACGCCTTATCTGATCCCGGTCCTTGATCCTGCTCCGGACAACTTCGGGGCACAGACGTCAGCGTTGGCGAAAGCCCAAAGGGTTCAAAGCTGCGATAACCTAAACCAGGGGGTAGGCTACACGCCTCTTGGATGTGATTTCAATGCTGTGGGTCTTTTGTACTTCCCAAGTTTCACACGATTTTTCGAACAAACTGAGAGTTTGTCCAAAAAGTCTGGTCGCTGGTCGCCTGTGGCGCGCCGTATGATCGTGTACCTTGCGAATATAGAAGTGAATGACCCGGTGATTGGTGTTCCTGCAGGTAAAGACATTGGGAAATTCAATTTATGGAAAGGCGGCATTAACAAAAGCGATCAACAAAAACTGGCTCATTGCTTGGTTTCTAGATGGGAAAATGCCTGGGCCAAATAACCTTTAAAAAGTTGGGTCTATTGCGCTTGGAAAAGACTAGTCTTCGCGGGCTATGCCACTTGTTACTAGCATAGCTTTTGCAGCGGGAATTCGTGCCCAATGCGCCCCTGCAACACCGCTTATCGAGCTACCGCTCAGATAAAAGTCTTCGTTTTTCAGCCATTGCCTCGCGCCGGCTGCGTTCGATCCCCAATCTGAAAGACTCTTCTACAAAGTCGATATGTTCCTTGGCCGCTTTGACGGCGCGTTCTTCGTCTCCATCGATAACCGCATGTCCAAGTTCCAGGTGCTGAGCCAAAAGACGCTCCCCTGTACCGTCTATCGTTTTCAGGAAGTCACGATTGTAGAACACTCCCCGTCGCGTGAGTTCGTAAATCGAGGCCATAATATGGATTAAGGTCGCGTTCTGACTGGCATCTACTATCGCAGAATGAAGCGCAAAATCTGCCTCTTGTGAGGCTTTCGTATCATTCTCTTTCCAAGCGCGTTCGTTTTCAGCCAATATTTCAGCGATCCGCTCTCTATCTGCGGTGGTCGCACGCCGCGCGGCAAGGCGGGCTGCAAAACTTTCCTGTTCCCGTCTGTATTCCAGATAATCGAAGAAAGCGGGCTCGTGTCTTTCATACAGCGCAAGCAGTGCGGGCATCATGGCTTGGCCCGTCAGCGCAGCAACGAAAGTGCCCTCGCCATGTTGGGTGGTCACCAACCCCCGCTCTTCAAGAACGGCTAGAGCCTCGCGCAGTTTCGGGCGTGACACGCGCAACATTTCGGCAAGATCACGTTCGGACGGAAGCTTGCGCCCCTGTTTCAGAATGCCCGACGCAATCAGATCCTCGATCTGCGCCACTACAGCCTCAGCCAGCGATTCGTGTCCAACCGGTTCAAAAATCGCTGTAGGGCTCATGAGCTTTACCTCTGTATCGAAGGGTGTCGGAACCTAGTGGTAAATAAATAAAACCATTTTGGCACAAATTTCAAGCCAGTGTTAGCGTGAGGGAATGAAAATCTAACACTCAGTAATTTAATCATAATTGTCCAGTTTACAGATATTTCGTCGGAAAAACTATGTGCTCATGGGGTCGAAAAAGTGTGAAATTAGAAAACAGAACGCAGACCAGTGGTAAATAAAATTGTTGACTGGAATAAACTGGTAAAGTTAGTTTACCACCGGAGGGGCGCTGGAAGAGCCTGCGCCGCTGATTGGGGTAGATGCCCCAACCAACCCTGGAGGAGAATTCATGAAAAAGACTCTGACGAGCCTGGCAGTGGCCGCCAGCCTGCTGGCTGTACCTGCGGTTGCCGCTGACAAGTTGCTGCTGAAAACCCCTATCGCTTTCTCGACAGAGCTGCCGGGTCTAGGCTCGCCGATCCCGCGCGTGGCTGAACAGCTGGACGTTATGTCGGGCGGCACGCTGAAAATGAAGGTGTATGAGCCGGGTAAACTGGTTCCGCCGTTTGAAATTCTGGACGCTGTCTCTACCGGTAAGATCAACTCTGGATATACCACCGCAGGATACTGGGCGGGTAAAATCCCGGCCGCGCCATTGTTTTCAGCCGTTCCCTTTGGTCCCGAAGCGGGCGAATACATGGCGTGGTTGTACTATGGCAACGGCATGAGCCTGTACCAAGAGATGTATGATCAGGCGGGCTTTAACGTCCATGTTCTGCCCTGCGCCATCATTGCCCCAGAGACCTCGGGTTGGTTCGCATCCGAGATCAACTCACCCGAAGACCTGAATGGCCTAAAGATGCGTTTCTTTGGGCTTGGCGGTAAAGTGATGCAGAAACTGGGTGTTGCAACTTCGCTGTTGCCGGGCGGTGAAATCTTCCCCGCACTGGAAAAAGGCGCCATCGACGCGACCGAATTCTCGATGCCCGCCATCGATGCGCGTCTGGGCTTTCACAAACTAGTGAAATACAACTATTTCCCCGGTTGGCACCAACAAGCCACTGTTTTCGAGCTGCTGATCAACAAGGATGTCTGGAACGAATCCAGCGACCAGCACAAAGCGATCATCGAAAGCGCCTGTAAAGCTTCGATGGCGGACAGCTTTGCCGAAGGTGAGGCCATCCAGCACGCTGCGCTACAGGACAACGTCGAAAACAATGGCGTCACCATCAAGCAGTGGTCGCCCGAGATGTTGGATACCTTCCGCGCGACCTGGGAAGAGGTTGCTGCTGAAGAAGCTGCAAGTGACGCTTTCTTTGCACAAGTACTGGCCGACATGAACGAGTTCCGTGACGGCTACGACCTTTGGAAGACAAACGCCTTCCTCCCTCGTCAGTAACCTCCTGGCTGACGATACCGGGGCGGCTTAACCCGCCGCTCCGGTTAACTTTTTCACTTCGGAATTTCTAACCAATCACTGACCGCTAGCCGGGCTGCTGAGCGAGGAATGACCATGGCAAATCAAACGAACTTAAACGATCCGGTAGAAGCCTATGAGGGCATCCTGGAGCACCCCGAGACTGACCGTCAGAAAATCGCCGTCGCCATCGACTCCAGCGTAAAGGCCGTCGGTCAAGTGGTCATGTGGGCAAACGTTTTGTTGATGGGGGCGATTTTCGCTCAGGTGTCGCTGCGCTACCTGTTCAGCCAGAACTATCCTAAACTGGATGAGATCCAGTGGCACGTCTACGGCATCGTCACGATGATCGGCATTTCCTATGCCTTGATCACCGACAGCCACGTGCGCGTTGATGTCCTGCATATGCAATTGTCGCGTCGGGCGCAGCGGATCATCGAGGTGATCGGCATTCTGACCCTGCTGACGCCGTTCATCTACCTGATGGTCGATCAGGGGTACGATTATTTCTACGAAAGCTTCCGGGTCAATGAACGTTCGGACAGTCCCACGGGTCTGCCGGCACGCTGGGCTTTCAAGGCCGTTATTCCGATCAGTTTCATCCTGTTGGCGTTGGCGGCGTTGGCGCGCCTGATCCATGACGGTCACGCACTGCTTTACGGACCGGCGTCCGAGCGCGAAGGCGCATCGCTGCGCCGTATCTTGCTGGTGCTCGCTGTTTTTGCCGCCGTCTGTGTAGGTCTGACCTTCCTCGTAGAAACGACCGAGGAAAAGCTGGTCATCGCGATGTTCCTGACCTTCATCGCGCTGCTGTTTACCGGCTATCCGGTGGCGTGGGTGCTGGCCGGTGTGGGCGTCGCCTATTGCGGTCTTGCTTACCTGTTCGACAACGATCTGATGCTGTGGACAGGGCTTGAAAGCACCTTTACCGGGCTTGATTATCTGACCCTCGGTGCCGTGGTGAACCGGGTCTATGCGACCATGTCCAACGCGGTTCTGGTGGCGCTACCGATGTTCATCTTCATGGGTCTGATGTTGGACGAATCCGGTGTGGCCGAGCGTCTGATGTCCTCGATGCAGCGCCTGTTTGGTACGGTACGCGGCGGTCTGGCCATCACCGTGACTTTGATCGGGATCATTCTGGCGGCCTCGACTGGCATTATCGGCGCATCCGTTGTGCTGTTAGGCGTTCTGTCGCTGCCATCGATGATGCAACAGAAATATCAGCCGACGTTGGCGGCTGGTGTGGTCTCAGCCTCGGGGACGCTGGGCATCCTGATCCCGCCGTCGATCATGCTGGTGATCATGGCCGACCAGATGGCTCTGTCTGTCGGTGATCTGTTCATGGCCGCCGTCTTCCCCGGTGTGATTATCGGTGGTCTGTATCTGACCTACATCTTCCTCCTTGCGCTGGTGAAACGTGATGCGGCCCCGGTTCCTGAAGGCGCGAAAGCCCCTGACTGGGCCGCTGTGAAAGACGTTCTAATCGCCGTCATCCCGACGCTGATGCTGATCCTCGCTGTGCTGGGCTCGATTTTCGCGGGCCTGACGACGCCGACCGAAGCCTCGGGTATTGGTGCACTGGGCGCGACGCTGCTGGCGTTGGGTTATCGCAAGCTGACTTTGACTAAGTTGTGGAACGTGTTGGTGTCGACCTTCAACACTACTGCATACATCTTCGCTATCTTCCTGGGCGCGACCGTGTTCTCTTACGTCCTACGGGAACTGGGCGGTGACGAGTTGATCGAGCATGTAGTCCAGTCCACCGGCTTTAGTGCCAACGGTACGATCCTGTTCATCCTCTTCATTGTCTTCCTGCTTGGCTTTGTGCTGGACTGGATCGAGATCACACTGATCGTACTGCCCCTGATGCGCCCCATCGTGAATGGTTTGGGCATAGACATCCCAGGCTTTGGCGTTCTGGATGAACCGGCGCTGGTGTGGTTCGTGATCCTTGTTGCCGTGACGCTGCAAACCAGCTTCTTGACACCGCCCGTTGGTTTCGCGCTGTTCTACTTAAAGGGCGTCTGCCCTCCCGAGATAAAGCTGACGCACATCTACAAAGGTATCATCCCGTTCGTGTTGCTTCAGCTGACTGGTCTCGCGCTGGTCTTCCTGTGGCCGACCCTTGCCACGTGGTTGCCGTCGGTCGCCTATTAAGGAGCTGTCCCAATGCGTCTTAGCCAATGCCATAACTTCCACGATTTCCGGCGGCTGGCCAAACAGCGGCTGCCGGGGCCGATCTTTAACTATATCGACGGCGGCGCGGATGATGAGGTGACGTATCGGGAAAATACCAACGCATTCGACCGATGTGACCTGCTGCCCTCGGTCCTGCGTGGAGTGTCGGACGTGGACATGTCCGTCACCGTGATGCGGCAGAAGCTAGACATGCCGGTTTATTGCTCTCCCACCGCCTTGCAACGGTTGTTCCACCATCAAGGGGAACGCGCGGTAGCGGCGGCGGCCGAGAAATACGGCACCATGTTCGGCGTGTCCTCGCTGGGTACCGTATCGCTGGAAGAGCTGCGGCAAAAGCACAAGAACCCTCAAGTCTATCAGTTCTATTTCCATAAGGACCGCGGTCTGAACGCCGCCATGATGCAGCGTGCCAAAGAGGCTGGTGTCGAGGTCATGATGCTGACCGTCGACAGCATCACTGGCGGCAATCGCGAGCGTGACCTGCGCACCGGGTTTTCAATCCCGTTTCGGCTGACACTGGGCGGCATGATCCAGTTTGCAATCAAGCCGATGTGGGGGATCAACTATGTCACCCATGAGAAATTCCGCCTGCCTCAGCTCGAAGAGCACGTTGATATGGGCGGCGGTGCCAGCTCGATTGGTGGGTATTTCACCGACATGCTGGACCCGTCGATGAATTGGGATGATGTGGCGCAAATGGTGCGGGACTGGGATGGACAGTTTTGCCTCAAGGGCGTCATGACCGTCGAAGATGCCAAGCGCGCCGCCGAGATCGGCTGCACCGGCATCATCCTGTCGAACCACGGTGGCCGCCAACTGGACGGCTCGCGAACGCCCTTCGATCAATTGGCTGAGGTTGTCGATGCGGTGGGCGATAAGCTGGACGTGATGATGGACAGTGGGGTTCAGCGCGGCACTCATGTGCTGAAAGCGCTGTCGCTGGGTGCCAAGGCGGTGGGTGTTGGACGGCACTACCTTTATCCGCTGGCTGCCGCAGGGCAGGCGGGGGTAGAGCGCGCCTTGGGCCTGATGCGGGCCGAAATCGAACGCGACATGAAGCTGATGGGTGTCACCAGCGTTGACCAATTAAGCCGCAAGAATATCCGCTTCCGCAGCGCTTGAACCCGAGACGAGGGCCGCCATGACAAATGACGAGTTAATCAAACATTTCCGCTCTATCGTCGGATCGCGCCACGTTCTGACCGGCGAGCGCGCGACTGAGCGCTTTCGGCGTGGTTTCCGCTCGGGCGAGGGCGAGGCGCTGTGTGTGATTCAGCCAGGAACGTTGCTAGAGCAGTGGAAAGTCCTGCAAGCCTGCGTTGCGGCCGACAAGATCGTCATCATGCAAGCCGCCAATACAGGGCTAACCGAGGGCTCGACTCCTTCGGGCAGTTACGACCGCGATGTGGTGTTGATCAATACCCGCCGAATGGACACTCTGGTGCCGCTGAACAACGGCGAACAGATTGTTAGTTTTCCGGGTGCCACGCTCTTTGCATTGGAAAAACTGCTGGCCCCATTGGGGCGCGAGCCGCATTCGGTAGTTGGCTCGTCCTGCATCGGGGCGTCCATTGTGGGTGGCGTCTGCAACAATTCTGGCGGGTCGTTGGTAGAACGGGGTCCAGTTTATACTGAGCTATCAGTCTACGCACAGATCAACGAACAGGGCGAGTTGGTACTGGTCAACCATCTGGGCATCGATCTGGGCGACACGCCTGAGGAAGTACTGGCAAGCCTCGACGCTGGTGAGTTCGACCGCAATCCAGGAGCGACGAATAAGCGCGCTTCGGCCAGCGATTATGCGCAGATCGTGCGCGATGTGGATGCCGAAACTCCAGCGCGGTTCAACGCGGACAAAGGTAAGTTGTTCGAATCCGCCGGGTCAGCAGGCAAGCTGGCTGTCTTCGCCGTACGCCTCGACACCTTCCCCAAGAATGAGGCCGAAAAGGTGTTCTATATCGGCACCAACGATCCCGGTGATCTGGCGGCTCTGCGCCGACATATCCTGTCCGAGTTCAATTCCCTGCCGGTCTCAGCCGAATACATGCAGCGCGATGTGTTCGACATCACTGCGAAATACGGCAAGGACACAGTCGTCATGATCGACAAGCTGGGCACGGACCGCTTGCCGTTTTTCTTTGCCATGAAAGGTGCAGTAGACGCGCGACTGCGGCGGGTTCCGTTTCTTAGCAATTTCACCGATCGTTTCATGCAGTTGGCCGTGTCTTTGTGGCCTCGTGTGCTTCCAAAACGCATGACTCTGTTTCGGGACAAGTACGAACACCACTTGATCCTGAAGATGAAAAATGAAGGCATTGCTGAGACCGCTACTTGGCTGCCTGAATTCCTGAAAGATCGAGAAGCAGATTTCTTTGAGTGCGACGCCCGCGAGGCCAAAATCGCCGGTCTGCACCGCTTTGCCGCTGCCGGTGCCGCCGTGCGCTATATGGCGATCCACGCCGATGAGGTAGAGGACATCATTGCGTTGGACGTGGCCTTGCGGCGCAACGATCAGGACTGGCTGGAAAAACTGCCGCCTGAGATAGAGAACCAATTGGTGCACAAACTATATTACGGCCACTTCATGTGTCACGTGATGCATCAGGACTACGTGGTTAAAAAAGGCGCCGATCCCAAGGCGCTGAAGGCGGCGATGTTAGAGCTGTTCGACAAACGCGGCGCAGAGTATCCGGCAGAGCACAACGTTGGGCATCTGTACAAAGCCAAGCCTGATTTGGCTGCACACTACAAATGCTGCGATCCGACCAACTCGTTCAATCCCGGGATTGGAAAAATGTCAAAGGCGCGGAACTATGGGGATGACCGCGCTGCTTAGCGAGCACTTTATTGAAGTGAGTGCTACGATTGGGTTGGTCGACTGCCTTGTTAGGTCAAGCACACTCGAGGCGAACTGATTTGAAGGGTCGTCCAGCTGTTCAAGGAACAGGTCAAGTTGACTGTTGGCAACGTAAATTCAAAAGGCCAACTGCATCGTCGAAAGGTCGTAAATTTTCTGCGGCCCGCGCGGTCAGATGTGCGCCTTCCAATAACGCCAAAGCAGCGTGGGCTTCAACCTTAGGGACGGTTACGCGTTCGATTGTCTTATCCTGCAGCCCCAACTGGAACATAGCTTCGATCCGGTTGGTCATCATCGCGTGAAAAGCTTCGATCTTTTTGAGCACTTCAGCTGATAGACTTTCGCGACTGCTGATCAGCGCAACGCACAAGCAAAGCGTTTTGCCGTTATTCAATGCATCACGATAAAGCTTGATCAGGGCCTGCAGGCGCTCGGCCCCTGTGTCATACAGGGTTTCGAACGTCCTGCATTCGTTTTCAAGCGTGGTATGGTACCTATCCATCAGGGCAGCAGACAGCGCTGCTTTGGTCGGAAAGTGATAGTGAATGGACGCCTTTCGAATACCCACGGATTCTGCCAGATCTGCGTAGCTGAATCCGTCGAAACCACGCGCGCGGGCCGCATATTCGGCAACATCTAACAAAGCGGTTTTGGTGTCACGCTTCATATGTTCAAACCTTTTCTGTTTCGATCAGCGCCAAAGCACTTTCCGCTGCCTCAATTGCACCTTCCAGATAGCCGCCAAACTGAGGCGCAACCTCGGTTCCGGCAAAAATCAACTGGCCTTCCCAAATACGATCCAAGGCACGCGGCAATCCATAGTGCGGGTGTGCGTAAACGGGTCGATGATCGAGCTGTGTAGCGGTGAAGGGCTCAAATGCCCAATCCATGATCCGCAGAGACGTTGGCGCAGCAGCTGCCGGTCCGAAAAGTCGGTTCAGTTGATCCAAAAGTGACTGCTTTAGATGTTCTGCGTCCCTGCGAGCCTGTGGTGGCAGCCCAATGAATCCGAACAGTGCATAAGGGCCCGCTGCGGCAGGTGAAGCATCATGCACCTCAACCATCGGACCAAGACGGCTCATCGCGTCGCCGGACAGACCGGCATCACGCCAGAATGGGCTGTCATAAGTAGCGATAGTTTTGGCTTGACCGGCCATCCAAGTTGGGATTCCAGCCATAGTTTCTTGCGTTGACTGGGGTAGGACAGGTAAGAACGCTATCTGACTGGATACGCGGGGGGGCATAGCCAGCACCACATGCTGCGCCCTGATGGATCGCCCATTCTCAGAGGTGGCGGTAATCCCATTACCATCATGTTTCAAAGAGGTAATTGGCGTGGATAGCAAAATCCGATCCGACTTAATTCTGGCTGCCAATGCGTCGGTGATTGCCGCCATGCCTCCTTCAACGCGATAGGAACCTTGCATCGATGAAAAACCACGTCCCCTTTCGACGCGTCCGGTTTCATCTTCAAAGCTGAGTGCGCCATTGGAATATTGTTCGAACCTTTTTAAGCCCAGCTGATCGATCAAAGCGGCAATGCGTGGCTGTCCTGGCCAGAACCAGGCAGGGCCCAGATCGAAGTAACCGCCTTTAATCTGTTCAGTCAGGATGCGCCCGCCCAAGCGGTCCCGAGCTTCGACCAACAAGAAATCATGGCCGCGGCTTTCCAGCTGCATCGCAAGGCTCAGGCCGGAAAGCCCGGCACCGATGATCAAAACTTTCGTTTCCATCTGCCGCACCCCGAGAAACGTTAAACAGCCGGAGCTTGAGCAAACGGTAAATGGCCGGATTTCATCCAGACTTTAGCACCTTCAGGGCCAGCGGTAGCGGTCAACTTTTGACCCTCTGGCAGGCGCAACCAGCCAGTCGGATTCAGAGTATCGTCCCCGCTTGTGACAGTACCATCTATGACCAGGAGTTCGATGCCGCCCTCTGCGTCGGAGATTAAAGATGCACCAGGGTCAAGATGGCTGTAAGTCACCACTTCCCGCGCGTCGCTGTGCAAAGTTGCCGTTGCCACACCGTTAACCGAGGCAGCTAGTTCGTCGACCATGTTCTTTCGGAACTGGTTTCGGTCCTCCATGTCAAATTGCCAAAGCTTTACGAAGATGGTGCAGCCAGGTTCCGACCCAGGGGTATGCGAGCTCGTCGGCGGATTGCGCACGTAAGTGCCGGCAGGATAATCACCGTGTTCGTCTTGAAAGACGCCATCAAGAACGATGAATTCTTCGCCGCCCGTATGTGTGTGGGCTGAAAAATGGCTGCCTGGCGCGTAGCGTACTATGGTCGTAGCGCGGGCGACTTCTCCGCCTATCCGATCCAACATGCGTCGGTCCACGCCCTTCATCGGTGAGGCCTGCCATTCAAGTTGATCAGAATGAACAACGACGCGGGCGGAAAAGTCTGAATTGAGTTCCATAAGGGGTGTTCCTTTCGACGGCGGTATTTCGATGGCATCACTAATCAGAGGACTGCGCTTAAAGCATCTACCTAGTGGTAGGTAGATGTTTTGGCAATACATGGTTTACCCCGAATTGGTTGCTCACAAGGATGTGAGCACGTCACGACCCGCGAAGTTGTGTTACCAAATGTTCAATTAACGCGCGAATACGTGCGGTTAGATGACGGTTTTGAGGGTAAACTGCATAAAGCCCCAACGAGATCGCCTCTTGCGATTCAAACAACAATTTCAAACGGTCTGAGGCCAAAAATGGTTTTGCTGTGTATAAGGGGATACGTCCGATACCCAGCCCATCCGCAGCCATGTTTGCGACGGCGCGGGGGGAGTTCGCGCGAAAATTGCCTGAAACCGCGACCGAATACGTACCGTCCGACCCTTTGAACGCCCAATGGTCAATATTAGCGCCAGCGGTTTGCAACAGACAGTTATGGGTAGCCAATGCCGCCGGTTCACTTGGGGTTCCATGATGTTCCAAATAGTCGGGCGACACACAGCACACGACCCGCATATCCATGAGTTTGCGCGCAACCAACGTTGAATCTTTCAATGACCCGAACCGAATAGCCAGATCGTAGCCTTCTTCGACCAATGACACGTGATGATCCGAAAGGTGAAGTTCGACCGACACCTTGGGGTGCTGGGTTTGAAATGGCTTTAATAGGTGGATCAATTCAGCTGAGCCATAGCCGGTTGGCGCGGTAATACGGATGCGCCCTGCCAGTTCAGTCTGTCGCTGTTGGACAAGGTTTTCCAGCTCATCGAACTGTTCCAGCAGCGTTAGGCAGCGCTCGTAATAGGATCGCCCGGTCTCGGTCAGGGTTACGCTGCGGGTGGTTCGGTTGAACAATTGTGCGTTCAGACGGTCCTCTAATTGACCGACGTACTTGCTGGCCAGTTTGGTGCTGATGCCGATTTGCCGTGCACCTTCTGTAAACGAGGAATGCGCGGCAACTGCCGCGAATGCACGCATGCCCTGAATAGTATCCATTATCTACGCCACGTTCATAGTAATTCATCATATTGGTATATTATCGCCTATAACAATTCAAATTAAGTCTGTTTCTCAGATGCTGACCCTCAGCCGAACCCCAAATCCGAGAAAGAGCTTTAAGATGTCAAACACGATCCGAATTCACAGTTTTCAGTTATCCGGTCATGCCCACCGAGCTGTACTGTTTGCCAGCTTGGCAGGTATCAAGCACGAAGTCATCGATGTTGACCTTGCCGGTGGTGAGCACAAGCGCGAACCGTTTTTGTTGCTTAACCCATTGGGTCAGGTGCCCGTGTTGGAGGATGGCGATGCGATTATCACCGACAGCAATGCCATACTGGTTTATCTGGCTCGGAAATTCGCGCCGTCTTACTTGCCATCGGACCCGGTTCTTGAGGCCGAGGTGCAGAAATTCTTAACTCTCGCCGCTGGTGAGATCGCCTTTGGCCCAGCCGCAGCTCGCCTTATCACTGTGTTCAACGCGCCTTTTGATACGGACTTTACTCACGCCACTGCGGCCAAAGTCCTAAAAAAGCTAGACGATCATCTCAACGGACGCGACTGGCTAGTTGGTGATGCGCCCACCATCGCCGATGTCGCGATCTACAGCTACACCGCGCATGCCCCTGAAGGTGGTGTGTCGTTGGAGCCCTATGCAAATGTACGCCGCCTGCTGACCAATATTGAGGCATTGAACGGGTTCGTGCCTATGCCCAGCACTGCAGCTGGCCTCAACGCCGCCTGATCAGAACGCGCCCTTGGTCAGTTGCGTTCAGACGCAGCTGACCAGACAACCTATAAGACAGATGAGGTCCACCATGAACGCTCCGGTAACATCACAAAAGTCACCGTTCCACGCAGGTGAGCAGGATATGCAAGCCCGCGTCGGAAAACGCGACAAGGTTGAGGACCTTGGCCGAAACTTTATTCGCCCTTTCATGCCAGACCAGCACCGCAAATTCTTCGGGCAACTTCCCTTCATCGTTGTTGGCAGCGTCAGCTCTGATGGTTGGCCCTGGGCATCAATGATCTCGGGGAGGCCGGGGTTTATTCGGTCACCGAACGACAGACGACTAGACGTTGATGTCCGGCCCCTGTCAGACGATCCCTTGAGTGCGGCTTTGAAACCCGGTGCGCCGATCGGCGTGGTTGGCGTTGAACTGTCCACGCGCCGTCGCAACCGCATGAATGCGAACGTGGGCCAAGTCGAGGACGACAGTTTTTCGCTGGATGTGGTTCAGTCCTTCGGGAATTGCCCGCAATATATCCAGACGCACGAGTTTTCTTTTGTCCGGGACCCCGAGGCCATTATCGAACGCCGACGTAGTGATCGGTTCTTTGAACTGGATTTGCATGCGCGCGAAATGATCGCCGCAGCTAACTCGTTCTATGTAGCAAGTTCGGCAAACACGCCCGACCACACTGGCGTGGACGTCTCGCACCGGGGGGGGCGGTCTGGGTTCGTAAAGGTCGAAGGCAACAGTTTGCTGATACCGGACTTTGCGGGCAACAATTTCTTCAACACGCTGGGCAATTTTCTGGTGAACCCACGCGCGGGCTTGCTGTTCCCGGATTACCAAACAGGTGACGTATTGATGTTGACCGGGACGGTGGAAGTTTTGTCGGAAGATCATCCCGACGTCGCAGGCTTCCAAGGCGCAAGCCGAGGCTGGCGGTTTCATCTGTATCACGGCTTACGCATCTATGATGCGCTACCCTTCCGGGGCGAATTTCGGGAGTATTCGCCCAACAGCCTGATGGCGGATAGCTGGCAAGAGGTTGAGGCGCGACAAAAGGCTGAAGCGTCACGGCGGCAGTGGCGATCAATGCGGGTGACTTCGATAAAGGATGAAAGCAGTACAATCCGCTCCTTTACGTTTGAGCCTGCTGACGGGTTGCCGTTGCCGTCCTTTAAGCCGGGCCAATTCCTTTCGATCCGTGTCAGCCCTGACAGCGAAAAACTGGTGGTGCGAACCTATACGGTTTCCTCCGCGCCCGGTGACCCAAGATATCGTATTTCTGTCAAACGTGAACGCAATGGTACCGTCTCGAACTATCTTCACAATAAGCTGTCCGTCGGGGATCTGGTTGAGGTCAAAGCCCCAAGTGGACAGTTTTATATGGACACAGATGAACCGCGTCCTGCTGTGTTGTTCGCGGGTGGGGTTGGGATCACACCGATGATGTCGATGACCCGTCATGTGCTCAACGATGGAGAGCGCACAGGGTATACACGTCGACTAACTATTTTCCACGCAGCACAGAAGGCCTCACATCGGGCTTTCCACTCCGATCTGCGCCGAGCCGAAGCCACGAGCGCTGGCAATATCCGCTATGTCTCAGTCATTTCCCAGCCAGAGCGTGGTGCGCGCGAAGGTGTGGACTTTGATGTACAGGGCTACGTAACGCCTGAGTTGGTTCAAAAAACGCTTCCGCTGGACGACTATGATTTCTATCTCTGCGGACCGGCGCCCTTTATGCAGTCCGTTTACGACATGCTGCGTGACCTCGGTGTGCGCGACGATCGGATTTTTGCAGAAAGCTTTGGCCCCGCCGCGTTGATACGGCGTTCGGGCGGCCAGGCTACCTCGTTCCAGCCAGGATCAGAGGCAGAAGAGGCAGTGGTTAAATTTGAGGCCAGTGGGAAAGACGTACGGTGGCAAAAGGGCGACCCGACTTTGTTGGAAACCGCAGAGGCGCAGGGTTTGACGCCCTTGTTTTCCTGCCGTTCCGGATCGTGTGGGAGCTGTCTGACACGAAAAACTTCTGGACAAGTCGCGTATCGCACCGAGCCAACAGCGGATCATTCAGAAGACGAAGTGTTGATTTGTTGCGCCGTCCCCGCCGAAGGCACGGAGGTGGTGGTATTGGACATCTGAGGCTCCTCACGCGGGAAGGAGAATGGCCGGGATTGCTAGGTTTTTCACAGAAAGGACTCGAGACATTGTCATGTGCTACGGGTAGAAAGGTCTGAAAGCGCAGCCGAAAACGTGAGGAAACCCAATGACCGACCCAAAACTCAGAACCACATCGGGCAATGGCCGTATCTTTGACAGCGTACTCGATACTATCGGTAATACTCCCACGATCCGCATCAACAATTTAGGGCCAGAGGACGTCAACCTCTTCGTGAAGTTCGAAGCGTTCAATCCCGCCGGATCGGTCAAAGATCGTCTGGCTGTCAACATCATCGAGGCGGCTGAACGCAGTGGTGCATTGAAACCCGGTCAAACGGTTGTCGAAGCGACCAGTGGTAACACTGGGATTGGTCTCGCTATGGTCTGTGCGCAAAAAGGTTATCCGCTGGTGGTCACCATGGCCGAAAGTTTCTCGACTGAGCGCCGACGGTTGATGCGTATGCTTGGCGCAAAGGTTATTCTGACCCCAAAGGCGGAAAAAGGTTTTGGCATGTACCGCAAAGCTGCCGAGCTGGCTGAGGCACATGGCTGGTTTCTAGCGCGCCAGTTTGAGACGCAGGCGAATGCCGAAATCCACGCCGCAACAACGGCCCGTGAAATTCTGAGCGATTTTGACGGTGAGCGTTTGGACTATTTCGTGACGGGCTACGGCACTGGCGGTACGGTTACGGGCGTCGCGCGGGTTTTGAGAACGGAACGACCCGATACAAAGATTATCCTGTCTGAGCCCGCCAACGCACAATTGGTAGGCAGCGGTATCGCAACCGAGCGGGGCAAGGACAGCGATCCTGTCTCAAGCCATCCGGCGTTTGAGCCGCATGTGATTCAGGGCTGGACACCTGATTTCATTCCGGCAGTTCTGCAGGAATCCATCGACAACAGCTATTTCGATGAACTTGTTCCGGTGGCTGGACCAGCGGGCGTTGAATGGGCCCAAAAACTGGCTAGCCAAGAAGGTATTCTGACCGGTGTTTCTGGCGGCGCAACTTTTGCCGTCGCGATGCAAATCGCTGAACAGGCTGAGCCCGGCGCATCCGTGTTGTGCATGCTGCCCGACACTGGCGAACGGTATCTGAGCACACCCCTGTTTGATGGTTTCCCTGTCGAGATGACGGATGAAGAAACCGAAATTTCACGCTCGACGCCGGGATACCAAATCGGCTGATACTTGCGTAACGCCCTCTGTAACTGCAATGATATTGGCAGGTTACGGAGGGCGCTCATGCGAAAAGGTCTATTATCGCTGACAGTTGCAGTCGCGTTGACCATTGTTTTTGGCTTTACGTTAAAGGCCCAGGCTCAAGACACGGCGATCCCTGTGGTTCGTGACCAGCCTTCGAATGATGTGAAGGCGATCATGGACCGACGCTGTGTCGTCTGCCACAGCTGCTATGACGCACCCTGCCAGTTAAAGCTGACCTCGCCCGAAGGGGTCTTGCGTGGGGCCAGCAAAGAGGTCGTCTACCATACCGAGCGTTTGACGGATGCCCAACCCACCCGACTTGGGATCGATGCGCAAACAGTGCCAGAATGGCGCGCGTTAGGGTTTTTTTCGGTTACAAGCGAACCGGGGCAGAGCGACGAAGTTAGCTTGTTGCAACGGTATCTTGAGTTGGGCCGCGCAAATCCTCTGCCAGTTGATGCGCCATTGCCTGACGAACTGGGCCTTGCACTTGATCGTCCGTTGGTCTGTGCGACCTCGGGTGAGTTTGGTGCATTTAGTAAGGATCACGCAAAGGCGGGCATGCCATACGGTGTCGCGCCCCTCGTGGATGCAGAGTATCAGACCTTAGTAGGCTGGGCACGCAGCGGAACACCGCTGCCAGCCGTATCCTCTGATATCCCGGACGAGATTCAGGATCAGATCGCAGAGTGGGAGACGTTCCTGAACAGCGATGATCTGCGCGAGCAGCTGATGAGCCGATATCTGTATGAACACTTGTTCTTGGCCCGGCTTCATTTCCAAGGTGACGATCCGAGGCGGTTTTTCCAACTTGTGCGTTCCACAACCGCACCGGGCGAAGCCATCGACATCATCGCAACGCGGCGGCCGTTTGATGACCCGGGGTCAGACGAGTTTTACTATCGCCTAGAGCTGATTGCCGAAACGATCGTGCATAAAGAGCATTTGGTGTACTCGCTGGGATCAGACCGCATGGCGCGTTACCGGCAGCTATTTCTTGAACCTGAGTGGGCACTCAACGAACTGCCTCCTTACGGGGATGCCGAGGGCGGCAATCCGTTCAGCACTTTCATGCAGATGCCCGCCAAAAGCCGCTATCAGTTCTTGTTGGACGATGCGCTGTTCTTCGTTCGCAGCTTTATCCGCGGCCCTGTCTGCCATGGTGAGACGGCAGTTGATGTCATCGAAGACCGGTTCTGGGTCAGTTTCCTTGATCCCGAGGCAGACTTATCGATTACAGACCCGAGCTACCTGCAAGACGGGGCGGTCTATCTTGAATTGCCCGTGTCAGAAGCCGATGCTGGCGTTCTGGGCACCTTGCAAGGGTTCTCACACAAGAACCAAGTTAAGTATCTTGAGTTCAGGGATGCGCGATATCGAAAGGCTCCGGTCTACGATACCGGCTTTGACTATGATTCAATCTGGGATGGCGATAGTACCAACCCGAACGCTTTGATTACGGTTTTTCGTCATTTCGATAATGCCTCGGCCATGACGGGGTTCCACGGCGACATTCCGGAAACCGCGTGGGTCATCGACTTTCCAATATTTGAGCGCATCTACTATGATCTGGTCGCGGGTTATGATGTGTTCGGTCGGGTTGAGCATCAATTGGCGACGCGGCTTTACATGGATGAGTTGCGGATGGAGAGTGAAGATACATTCCTGTTCTTCATGCCAAAGGATGTTCGTCCAAAGATGCACGCGCACTGGTATCAGGGCGCGTTGGCAGAGCTGCACACCTATTGGCATCGTCGGCGAGTCGATGACACTTTCCCCACGGGGATCACCTTTGAAACCACTACACCTAAACAAGAATTTCTGTTGGAATTGTTGGATCGCGGCAACGGGCTGTGGCCTACAATCGACCCCGTCAATAGATGTTCCGAAGGTGGGTGCCCTTCGGATGCATTGAGCGCGGAACTACGTAATGTGGCGGGCCAAACGGGCGATTGGGTGAAATACCTGCCAGACTTGTCCGTTCTTGTCGTAGAACTGGAAGACGGTACGACGCAGCTTTTCACCCTTGCTCATGACAAAGCCCACTACAATGTGGCGTTCCTGTTCGATGAAGAGGCCAGACGCGATCCCGGCGAGGATGTACTGACGATCCTTCCTGAATTGATCGGAAGCTATCCAAATTTCTTCTTTTACCTGAAGCAAGAGCAACTGCCCGCCTTTACCAGTGCGCTGAAATCTATCCAGACGCAAAACGACTTTATGGATGTGGTCGCCGATTTTGGGGTGCGCCGGACAAGCCCGAATTTTTGGGCGCTGAGCGATTTGGTTTATGAAATGTTTCTAAACCATAAACCCATTCAGGCAGGGGTTTTTGATCTCAACAGGTACAAAGACCCCAAACCGGGCGATGAGCCAAACCGAAGATAGCTTTGCTGAGTGTATAGTTCAGCTGCAAGTGTGGTGGACTTGTCCGGCCGACCGTAGGTGCCTACGTTTAATGGATGTGGTCATTGGCAGATATCCGCCCGGCCTACAGCCGGGCTGAGCGCATCAGCGATGGAGTTGTGCATGTCTTAGGGGTTGTTGCCGCTCTTATCGCGGTTCCAATCCTGATCACGACTACCGCCCAGAACCGAACCGAACCCGAAGCCGTGCTGGGTGTTTTCGTTTACGGTACCGCACTGGTGCTAATGCTTACGTTCTCGGCGCTGTATAACATGGTCGAAAGTGAGAGATGGTCTGACCTACTGCGACGGCTCGATCACTCGGGTATTTATGTGAAGATAGCGGGGACATACACGCCATTTCTTTTGTTGCCGGGTGTTCAGGCGCCTGGGCTGTTGATTGGTCTTTGGTCCTCGGCCACGTTGGGCTCCGTGCTGAAGTTGATTGATCCGGGGCGTTTTCGCTGGTTTGGGTTGACGCTGTATCTGATGATGGGTTGGGCAGTTGTTTGGGCCGGTAAGCCTATGCTCGCCACACTGACTCCGGCTGTGGTCTGGCTGATCATCGCAGGTGGTCTTGTCTATACTATTGGCGTCGTATTCTATTTGTTCGAGCGGCTCCCGTTTCACAACACCATTTGGCATGCCTTTGTATTGGCCGGAAGCGTGCTGTTCTTCATCGCGGTTTCCGTTCAAGTTTTGTTCAGTCCGAACCTGATTGTCTGACCGCCACCTCAAAGTTGTCGCTTCCCAGTAAGTCGGGTGTTTCTGGCGCCCTTTTGATCGCATAGCGGCGGTAAGGGTGGCGTGGCTAAGAACCGGATCTGTTGGATGGTTGTTGCCTTCGATACACTCTCAGAGACGCAAATTTTAAGCTGTTAAGTTGCTCCAAACCTAATCGCTGGTGCGCGTCATAGCCGCGCGGGGCTTACTTGTGGCGAAGTTTTCAGTTGTAGTTTGGCATTGTATCGATATTACATTCACGAAACATGGAACTTTGGAAAATTATCGATAAAATGAAAAACATCTCCCCAAAGTGGACCCGCGAGGCAGCTCAAGCCGTATATGACCTTCCGTTGATGGACCTGCTGTTCCACGCGCAAACCGTGCATCGCGAGAATTTCGATCCCAACAAAATCCAAACTTCCAAACTGTTGTCCATCAAGACAGGTGGCTGCGCTGAAGACTGTTCCTATTGCTCACAATCCGCGCGCAATGGCTCGAAACTGTCGGCTTCGAAACTGATAGAAGTGCAGCGCGTGTTGTCCGAGGCCCGCAAGGCAAAAGATGGCGGTGCAACCCGCTTCTGCATGGGTGCCGCTTGGCGCGAACCGAAAGATCGCGACATGGATGCGCTTGTAGCCATGGTTGAAGGTGTGCGCGAAATGGGTATGGAAACCTGCATGACGCTGGGCATGCTGGATGAGGATCAGGTTTTCCGCCTTCGCGATGCCGGGCTCGACTATTACAACCATAACATCGACACGTCCGAGCGATATTACCCCGAAGTGATCACCACCCGCACTTTTGCAGACCGGCTCGACACGTTGAACCGCGTACAAGAGGCAGGGATTAAGGTGTGTTCCGGCGGTATTCTCGGCATGGGTGAAGAGATCAAGGACCGAATTGATATGTTGGTCACATTGGCAAATTTAGGCCCCGCACCTGAATCTGTGCCGGTCAACATGCTGATGCCACAGGAAGACACCCCTCTGGCCGATGCAAAGCCGATCGACCCGATCGAGTTTGTCCGCGTGATCGCCACGGCCAGGATCATGATGCCTAAATCATACGTGCGCCTGTCCGCCGGTCGCAGCGACATGAGCGACGAGCATCAGGCGATGTGTTTCCTAGCAGGTACGAATTCGATCTTTGTGGGTGAAACGCTGCTAACCGCGGAAAACCCCGAGGAAGACAAAGACGCGGTTCTGTTTGCCAAGCTCGGACTGGAAGCTGAAACCGTGGCGGGGCAAAGCTGCGCGGAAGCGGCTGAATGAAGGCACTGGGTCGGCTGAACTCTATGCTTGAAACGCTAGGCGCCCGGCATCGCCGCCGGGTGCTATCCCCAAGGCGCGGCTTGGACTTTGCATCGAACGACTATCTTGGCTTGGCAGAATCCCCTTTTCTGCGTGACGCTGCGCAGAAGGCATTGCAACGCGATGTGCCTCTGGGCTCAGGAGGATCGCGACTGTTGCGCGGGAACCACCCAGAACATGAAGCATTGGAGCAGGAGGCCGCTGCGTTTTTCGGGGCCGAGGCCGCTTTGTTCATGGGGGGTGGGTTTCAAGCCAATCAAGCGATTTTCTCGACCCTGCCTGCAGCCGGAGACCTGATCCTGTATGACAATCTGGTTCATGCCAGTGCTCATGAGGGCATGCGCACGAGCCGCGCCGACACGCGCGCCTTTGCCCATAACGATGTGGCAGACGCCCGCAAAAAGATCACGGATTGGATGGCAGCTGGTGGCTCGGGCCAAATCTGGATCGCGGTGGAGAGCGTTTATTCGATGCAGGGCGATATCGCCCCGCTTCAGGCGCTCTCCGACTTGGCAATTGAATACGATGCAATGTTTGTCGTGGACGAAGCCCATGCCACTGGCGTTTTCGGCCCGCATGGCAAAGGTCTGGCACACGGTCTGAAGGCCGAAGTGCTGACCCTGCATACCTGCGGCAAAGGTTTGGGTGTCGCCGGAGGCCTGATTTGCGGGCCCAAGGTTATGATTGATGCACTGATCAACCGCGCTCGCCCGTTCATCTTTGCAACCGCGCCGTCTCCGTTCAACGCAGCCCTTATCCGAGCGGTGCTGGCGCAGCTTCAAGCCGATACTGCCTTGGTTGACGCCGCCGAGGCGCGCTTACGCCATGCGCATCTTGAGGCCACGCGTTACGGCGTGCCGCTTCATATGCTCAACAGTCAGATCATCCCGGTCATACTGGGCAACGAGGCGCAGACGATGGCAATGGCCTCGACCTTGCAGGCGCAGGGGTTCGATGTGCGTGGCATCCGGCCTCCGACTGTGCCGCGTGGGACCTCGCGACTGCGGGTGTCTGTCACCGGAAGTGTGACTGACGCGGACACCACCGCCCTGTTCGAAGCGCTTGCCCAACATCAAAGTGAGGCCGCATGAGCACTGTCATCGTCACTGGAACAGACACCGGGATCGGTAAAACCATCTTTGCCGCAGGTTTGACCACCGCCCTTGGCGCGCGCTATTGGAAGCCTGTGCAATCCGGTCTGGAAGAGGTGACGGACTCCGAAACCGTCGCCACCCTGACTGGTGCCGAGGTACTGCCCGAGGCGTATCGTCTGAACATGCCCGCCTCGCCGCATTTGTCGGCTGAGGATATGGGGATTGAGATTGATCGCGACCTCCTATCCTTGCCAAAAGTTGATGGTCCGTTGGTGGTCGAAGGCGCGGGCGGGCTGATGGTTCCGCTCAATCGTCGGGTGTTCTTCCTCGATGTGATTGCGCAGTGGCAGGCACCGGTCGTGTTGGTAGCGCGTACTGCTTTGGGGACGATTAACCACACTACGCTGTCCCTGATGGCACTGCGCAATGCAGGCTGCAATGTGGTGGGTGTGGCCTTCGTTGGTGATGCCGAACTGGATGTTGAGCAAACCATAGCTGAGATGAACAATACCCAACACTTGGGTCGTTTGCCGCTCATCGACACTCTGTCGCCCGACGGCCTGGTCGAGGCATTCACCGGTATCAACGTAGAAGCAATCCGGAGCGCCCTGTGACCCCGCTTGAATTTGACGCTCGCCATCTTTGGCACCCATATACAAACGTGCTGCAGCCCGGCCCGATGCACCTAATCACCGGGGCCGATGGTGTTTGGCTGACCTCCGAAGATGGAACGCGAATGATCGACGCGATGTCATCCTGGTGGTGTGCGGTGCATGGGCACTGTCACCCGGCGATCATTAAGGCAATGCAGGCACAACTGGATCAGATGCCGCATGTGATGTTTGGCGGGCTGACTCATTCTCCGGCGATTGAACTGGGCCGCAGGATGATTGACCTGTTGCCCGATGGGCTGGATCGCATTTTCTATAGCGACAGTGGCTCGGTCGCTATTGAGGTGGCGCTGAAAATGGCGGTGCAGTACCAGATGGCTCAGGGCTGTAAGGGGCGCACACAATTCGCTACCATTCGGGGTGGTTATCACGGCGATACGTGGAAAGCGATGAGCGTCTGTGACCCGGTCAACGGAATGCACGGGCTGTTCGCGGGCGCATTGTCCGTTCAGCATTTCTTACCGCGCCCGCAGATCGCATTTGGGGGGGAGTGGTCCGAAGATGGCGACCTGAATGGGCTGAACGCTCTGGAACAATTGCTACAAACCAAAGCCGACCAAATCGCGGGCCTGATCTTGGAACCCGTCGTGCAAGGGGCAGGGGGGATGTATTTCTATCACCCGACCTGGCTGCAGCGGGCCTACGAGATGTGTAAGTCGTATGATGTCTTGGTCATTTTCGATGAGATTGCCACTGGCTTTGGCCGCACCGGAGAACTGTTTGCTTTGCACCACGCTGGCGTTGTTCCGGATATCTTGTGCCTCGGCAAAGCGCTGACCGGGGGGCATATCACTCTGGCGGCGACTGTCACGACCGAAACCGTTGCGCGGCGGATCGGGGAAAGTGAGGCCGGGGTTATGATGCACGGCCCGACCTATATGGCTAACCCACTGGCCTGTGCTGCAGCGGTGGCCAGTTTGGAACAGCTATCGGTCCGGGACTGGCGCGCCGAAGTGGCAAGTATTGCAGAGCAGATGGTTCAGGAACTTGCTCCGGCGCGAACCTTACCCGGTGTTGCCGATGTACGCGTGTTGGGTGCTATTGGCGTTATCGAAATGGAAGGTTGGGTTGATCCCTCGGTTGCGCATGGGTTGGCACTTGAAACCGGTGTTTGGTTGCGTCCATTCGCGCGCAATATCTATTGTATGCCGCCATATGTCATTACCCCGGACGAGCTGAGCCGCGTGACGTCCGCGATGGTCTCGCTGGCACAAGATATGTCATGAAGAAACGCTGGTTGTCCCGGTTAGGCACCAAGGAGGTGCTTGTTGTGTTCGGGGGGTGGGCCCTTGGGGCCACGCCATTCGCGGGTTTGGCTGGTGACACAGATGTTCTGCTGGTCGAAAATTACGCCCGGTTGGATGACCCACTGAATGAGCTTGCACAATTCGATCGGTTCAACCTGCTTTCGTTTTCCTTTGGCGTGGCGTCGGCTGCTCATTGGCTTACGCAAACGGATCTCTGCCCAGATCGCCTTGTCGCGGTAAGCGGGACACTTTTCCCAGCTGATACCGAACGCGGCATTGCACCGGACATGATAGGCGCGACTGCGGATCATCTGAGCGCTGACAGCTTTGTCAAATTCTGCCGGAGAGCTGGGCTGGACGGTAACGTACCCGAGATCAACATCGACGATGCAAAGGCTGAGCTTTATGCAGTGCTTGAGCGCGGCGCGGCACCCGAAATCAGCTTTGATCGGATCTGGATTCCTGAACGAGACCGCATCATTCCAACCCGGGTGCAACATGTGGCCTGGGCCAAGCAACAAGAGGTAATCCGATCTATTCCCGGACACCATGTCCCATTCCGAACCGGGCACACTTGGGAGGAATGGCTTGCATGAATGCCCCTTTGATTGATCGGGTTCAACGTAGTTTCAGCCGCAGTTTCGGTTTTTATCACGACGCTGCCTGCCAACAGGCCCGGATAGCGGAGCGTTTGGCACAGGACCTGAGAAACAGTGGTGCTCCGCACCGATTTGCGTCAGCTTTAGAATTTGGCTGCGGTACTGGGCTTCTGACTCAGCGACTTCGCGCTCTGTTTGCCTTTGATACGCTTACCATCAACGACCTGTCGCCGAACGCGCAGGAAACGGCCGACGAGTTGGGCGCAGAGTTTCTGTGCGGTAACGCCGAGACGGTGGCGTGGCCAGATCGCCCGGATCTAATTGTGTCGGCTTCGATGATTCAGTGGCTTCCTGACCCCGCTGTGTTCTTACGCCGTGCAGCAATCGCTTTGGCACCCGGTGGGTGGCTGGCGATTTCGGGGTTTGGTCCGGGACAGTATCGAGAACTGATGCATTTTGGTTCGGCGGCCAAAGCACCAGGCTTGCGCGAAGTTGAGGAACTCGTTTGTGCTGTGGATGGTCTCTTGGACGTCGTTGCATTCGGCGAAGATAAGCGGCAGATGCGGTTTTCAACACCTAGAAAAGTGCTGGATCACCTTCGCAAAACCGGTGTCAACGGTCGCGCGCACAAACCCTGGACGAAATCCAGCCTTTTGGAGTTCAGCAGCGATTATTCGCAGCGTTTTGGCGATGCTTCCGGCGTTTCACTGACCTATCATCCGACTTGGATTATTGCGCGGAAACCCGGCCCAACCTAAGGCAATCGGGTCAGGTGGCGCTGCATCACGGAATGCGCTTTGGCTGCGTCGCGATCCTTGATGGCGGCAAGAATGGCCGCATGATCCGGGTCCGCGCGCTGCCTCCATTTCTCTGTATGCAGATTGTTGAAGTGCCACGCGTATAGCAGTTGTAAATTTTCGATTTCAGAGATCATTCGCGGCATGTTGCAAGCTGCAATGACGGCCATGTGAAAGCGTTGGTTGGCATCCTCCCACTCTTCAGCCGACTGGGCGGTGTCACATTCTGTGTGTACTTGCTCAATATGTGCGATCTGATGGGTGGTAAGGTTTGGTACCGAATGCAGTAATGCCACCGGCTCCAGTGCCCGGCGCATGACCCGAAGCTCTTGAATCGCGTTTTGATCCATGGGCGCCACACACATTCCCCGGCGTGGTAGACCGACTACCAACCCCTTAGAGGCGAGCAGCAGCAGTGCCTCGCGCACGGTGACTTGACTGACCCCAAATTCACGCGCGATTAGGTCCTGTCGCAACTTTTCTTCCGGTTTGAAAGCGCCGCTGACAATACGCGCGGACAGTTTGTGCGCGATGTCATCCGATTTCTTCATCTGCTGCTCAGACACCTGGTCTCCGTCAGTCCGGTAAAATTCTCATGGGTCTAGACGCTTATCGTCAAGCAGCAAGTTGAGCAACTGATCAGTGCCACTTGAAATCTCATAGCGCGACCAATTCGGTGCTGTTACACTTCATGATCCAAAACTTAAGTGACCCTACGGAATATCAGGTAAGCAGGTTTCAAAAATGCGACGGGCAAGGCTAGGGTGTATGAACGCCAAAAAGTTTGAAAAGGGACAGTCATGGATTTTGCCCCGTCGCCGCGAACAGTGGAAGTCCGAGATCAGCTGAAACGCTTTATGGAAGCGCACATATATCCGCGCATCCGCGACCACAAGGAAGAGATTGAGGCGGGCAAATTCCCGGTCTCCTTCATGGAGAACCTTAAGGCGTTGGCTCGGGCCGAGGGGCTATGGAACCTGTTCCTACCTTCGTTGCGCGACGATGAACCCGGCACGCGATTGACCAATTTGGAATACGCGCCTCTGGCTGAGCTGATGGGGCAGGTTGGTTGGTCTTCCGAAGTGTTCAACTGCAACGCGCCGGACACTGGTAACATGGAGCTTTTGCATATGTTCGCCGCACCGGAACAGCGCGAACAATGGCTGGTTCCGCTGCTGAACGGTGAAATACGGTCCTCCTTTGCGATGACTGAACCGGACGTGGCCAGTTCGGACGCGACCAATATCACCACCTCGATCCGGAAAGAGGGGGATGAGTATGTCATCAACGGTCGCAAGTGGTTCATCACCAATGCCTGCCACCCGAACACAAAGATGTTTATAGTCATGGGCAAATCCGATCCCGAAGCGGAACGGCACAAACAACAGAGCATGATTATTGTGCCCAAGGATTCGCCCGGCTTGGAAATAGTGCGTAACCCTACGATCCTGAACATGCACGACCCCGAGGGTCATGCGGAACTGGTCTTCAAGGATGTGCGTGTGCCCGCTGGAAATCTGCTGGGCGAAGAGGGCGCGGGCTTTGCACTGGCGCAGGCGCGGCTAGGGCCTGGGCGAATCCATCACTGTATGCGTTCCATCGGCGCGGCCGAGATGGCTTTGTCCCTGATGGTTGAACGCGCGCAAGAACGGAAGGCATTTGGCAAGCAGCTGTCGGAACAGGGTGTGATCCGCGAATGGATCGCAAAATCGCGGCTTGAAATTGAACAGGCGCGCTTGCTGACCCTACAGGCCGCGTGGAAGATAGATCAGGTTGGGGCGAAAGCGGCGCGGCGCGAAATCTCATTGATCAAAGTGGTGGCGCCCAATGTGCACGCCACCGTCACGGATCGCGCAATGCAGGTGTTCGGGGCCATGGGCATGACACCCGATACGCCGCTTGCTGACAGCTATACCTGGGCAAGGGCATTGCGTTATGCAGATGGTCCAGACGAAGTACACCTGCAAGCCATCGCCAAGCAGGAACTCAAGAACACGAACTATGGAATGTCAGCACAGTGGTTGACGCCGCCGAAGCGCTAGCCGCTCACTTTCCTTTCCAAACCGGGTCGCGTTTTTCCGCAAAAGCGCGCGCCCCTTCTAACTGGTCTTCGCTCGCATAGAGGACATCGACCGTGCGCAGTTGACGCTTGGTGATCCGGTTCATGGCATCCTGAAACTTGCTGTCTTCAGCATCGCGTACAACTTCCTTGATCGCGGCATAGACCAGCGGTGGGCCCGAAGCCAGCAGTCGCGCCAGTTCCCAAGCGCGGTCCATCAATTGGTCGGCGGGCGTGATCTCATTCACCAAACCCCAGCGATTGGCCTCTTCGGCGTCGAACCAGCGACCGGTCAGAAGTAGCTCCATCGCGATGTGGTATGGGATGCGTTTGGGCAGCTTGACGCTGGCTGCGTCTGCCACAGTGCCAGATCGGATTTCCGGTAGGGCAAAGGTGGCGTGTTCCGCCGCTAGGATCATGTCTGCCGACAACGCCAGCTCCAGCCCGCCGCCGCAAGCGATACCATTGACGGCTGCGATCACTGGTTTGTTCAGATCACGCAGTTCCTGTAGGCCGCCAAACCCTCCGACGCCATAATCGCCGTCAACCGCATCGCCGTCGGCAGCGGCCTTAAGGTCCCAGCCTGGGCAAAAAAACTTCTCGCCCGCACCCGTCAGGATGGCGACGCGCAGGTCCGGGTCATCACGAAACTCGGCAAAAACCTCACCCATGACGCGACTGGTGACCAGATCAATGGCATTGGCCTTGGGCCGGTCCAGCGTCACTTCAAGGATTGCGCCGTCGCGTCGGGTTTTGATCGGGTCCATTTTCAGGCCTTTCGAATGAGGGCATCCACTGCAACTGCCGAGTTTGGTGTGCAGAGAAGCGGGTTAATCTCGACTTCGCTAAGCGTGTCGGCATTTTTTGTGACGTAGGCCTGAACGGCCTGAACGGCTGTTACGATCGCGTCCATATCAGCCGGGGGCTGACCGCGGTAGCCCGCCAGCAGGCGCGCGATCTTCAGTTTACTAAGCGCTGCGCGGACTTCATCCGGGGTGCTGGGCACCAACAAAGAAACCGTATCGCGCAGTACCTCAGTTAGAATTCCACCAGCACCGAGAGTTAGCACGAACCCGTGCGCCGGGTCGCGAACGACACCAACCAAAAGTTCGGCCACAGTGCCGGTGATCATTTCTTCAATGAGGATCTCATCCGTTCCGATATCCGCCGCCACATCTGCAACGTCTTTGGCTTGGACGCCAAGGCGGACCGCGCCATGTTCAGATTTATGCGCCAGCCCGACACCTTTGACAGCAAGCGGTGCGACCATGTCGTTAGCAGCGGCACGTGCTGCATCGGTACTGCGAACTGTGCAGCTTTGCGGAACCCGCAATCCACATTCGGCTAGCGCCCGCTTTGACTCGGCTTCGGTCAGGGTCTTCGCTGTGTCCGCCGTACCCGGCAGACAAACCGGCAAATCGGAGGGTGCAAAAACCTGGCCTGCGGCGCGAATGGCGGACAACGCTTCGCGCAGACCCATCAGAGGGACCACTCCGCCCTTCATCAGATCTTGGGCGACATATTCTGGAAGCAATTCGGGCAATGTTGCGGTGATTGCAAATCGCGCACCGGTATCCGCGCGCACTTTCAACGCAGCGCTAGAAGCGCAGGTCCAGTCAGTCGGATCGGTTGTGGGGTAGTCAACGATAGATACCGTCATGTCGATGTCGTCGCCTGTCATCCCGGACCAAGCTTGCGCCATGGCGTCTTCATCGCGCCAAATATAAGTGTGATAATCTAAGGGGTTGTTCAACGCCACCATCGGTCCAAGCGCCTTGCGCAGGTGGGATTGCTGTTTTGGGCTCAAACTTGGAAAGGTCAATCCGGTATCGACGGCCATATCCGCGATCAAGCTTGCTTCTCCGCCCGAACAGCTGATCGAGGCAATTTTGCCACCTGGCAACGGGCCGTAGCAATGCAATAGCTTTAAGGTTTCCAGAAAATCTGGAAGAGCGGACAGGCGCGGGATACCCAGCCGGTTCAGTAACGCCTGAGCACCGGCATCACTGCCCGCCAACGACGCGGTGTGCGACACGGTGGCGGCTTGTGCCTGTTCCGATGCACCGACCTTGAGGGCCACCAATGGGACACTCATGGCGTGTGCTTTTGCGGCAAGTGTTTCCCATTCGCGAATATCTCTGAAACCTTCGATATGTAAACCTATAGCCGTCACGCGCGGGTCGTCGATCAGCGCAGATGCGATCTCGGCTTGACTGGTTTGCGCCATGTTCCCGCAGGTCACCATATAGGCAATTGGCAATGCGCGTTTTTGCATGGTCAAGTTTATCGAGATGTTCGAGCTTTGTGTCAGGATTGCAACGCCCTTGTCCACCGGCGTCGCGCCGTGTTGATCGGGCCATAACAGCGCCCCGTCCAGTGCATTGATGAAGCCATAGCAATTCGGACCCAGAATAGGCATGTCTCCAGCCGCAGCGATCAGTTGATCCTGCAGGTCGCCGCCGGTGTCATCCTCGGCCACTGCCTCTGAAAAGCCCGAGGCGAAACACACTGCGCCACCAGCATCCATCGCGGACAGCGCTTGCACCGCCTCGATTGTAGCGTGGCGGTTTATGCCGATGAATACTGCATCCGGGACATCAGGAAGGTCTTCCAGGTGGGCAAAAACCGAATGCCCCGCGATTTCTGTTGCTTTAGGGTGCACGGGCCAGATTTTGCCAGAATACCCCATGCGTTCCGACTGCAAGATAACCTGCTGACACCAAGCTCCGCCGCCAATCACAGCGACGGAATTGGGGCGAAACAGGCGGGCAAGATTTTTGCTCATCGTCAGGCGCCCAGCGGACGCAGCAAATCGCGACTGATGATGTGGCGCTGGATCTCGCTCGTGCCATCCCAGATGCGTTCGACACGAGCGTCGCGCCAGAAGCGCTCGATCGGGAAGTCATCCATCAACCCCATTCCGCCGAAGATTTGTAACGTGGTATCGGTAACCCGCGCCAATGTCTCTGAAGCGTATAGCTTTGCCGAGGCGATTTCGCGGTTCGATGGAAGGTTCTGATCCAAGCGCCATGCGGCCGACAGCGTCAACCAATCGGCAGCATCGATTTCAGTGATCATGTCTGCGATCTGGAAACCAACGCCTTGGAACTTTCCGATAGGCTGGCCGAACTGCTTCCGCTCGGCCGCATAGTTCAACGCATAGTCAAAGCACCGGCGTGCACGCCCCACCGAAAAGGCAGCAACTGTCAAACGGGTGGCGTAGAGCCATTCGTTCATCACGGCAAAACCGCCGTCGACCTCACCCAAAACCTGTGCATCGGGCAGACGGCAGTTATCGAAATAGAGGATGTAGTTCTTGTAGCCCTTGTGGCTGACCGAATTATACCCTTCGCGCACTTCAAACCCCGGCGTGCCGCGATCGACGAGGAAAGTGGTAATCCGCTTTTTTGGACCTTTCGGGGTTTCATCCACGCCGGTTGCAATGAAGACAATGAAGAAATCCGCGTGCTCCGCGCCCGAGATGAAGTGTTTCGAGCCGTTGACGACCCAATCCCCACCGTCACGCATCGCCTGACATTTCATACCGCGCACATCCGATCCCGCATCCGGCTCGGTCATCGCCAACGCGTCCATCTTCTCGCCACGCACGGCGGGCAGCAGATAGCGTTCGCGCTGATCGTCATTGCAGGCCATAAGAATGTTTTGCGGGCGGCCAAAGAAATGGGTCAGGGCCATTGAGCCACGGCCTAATTCACGCTCAACAAGGGTAAAGTCCAGATGTGAAAGACCGGCGCCTCCGACCTCTTCCGGGAAGTTACAGGCATAGAACCCCAGTTCAATGCACTTCTGTTTGATCTCTTCGCCCAATTCCATCGGTACGGTGCCGCTGCGTTCAATCGCGGCTTCGTGCGGGTAGATTTCGTTTTCGACAAAGCTGCGGACCGTTGAAACGATCATTTCCTGTTCATCTGACAGACCAAACTGCATGGCGCGTTTTCCTTGGATGGTGATTGACGAATGAAACGCCATCGGTCAGGTTCAAGGTATGCAGAGTTAACCCAATTTCATGCAGAGATAGAAAAAATTGGCACGCCGTTTTAACGTACTGCTGTTTAATGGGTTCTCGAACCACTGTCTTGCCAACTTGGTCGAACCGTTGCGGGCCGCCAATATGCTGTCCAGGCAAGACCTGTACGCTTGGCGCTTCATTTCGTTGGATGGCAAGGCCGTCCAAAGTTCCAGCGGTTTAGTTGTTACGCCACACGGCGCGTTAACGGACCAAAGTGGGGACATGCTGGTTGTAATGCCGTCTTATGGATATCTGAAGTTGGACACTCGCGTCACGACCCGAGCCCTGCTTTCAGCAGCAAGGAAGCACACGCAATTGGCGGGTTTGGACACGGGAAGCTGGCTTTTGGCACGCGCTGGTTTATTGGATGAACACCGCGCGACAATCCATTGGGATGAATTGTCCCGGTTCGAAGAAGCGTTTCCAACAGTCAACACAGTGCGGGAACGTTATGTCATCGACGGTAACAGGTTGACCTGCTCTGGGGCCTTGGCTGCCTTCGATCTGGCCTCGGCCCTTATTCGCGATGACCACGGCCCGCTTCTGTCGATGGAAGTTGCTCATCTGCTGATGAGCCGGGGCGCAGCGGATTCATACGCATTGCCGCTGAAGTCCGAAGATACGTTGGTCAACCGGGCGCTGGCGGTGATGCAGGGGAACCTGGAAACCCCGCTGTCCATCAAGGACGTTGCCCGTAAAATCGGCTGCTCGCAAAAAAAGGTTGAGACACGCGTACAGGCAGAGCTGCGCACTACACCGCAGGCTCTATATCGGCGACTGCGGCTGAACCTGGCGCGGAAACTAGCAGAAGAGACCGAGCAATCCATCGCGGAAATCGCCGGTCGCTGTGGGTACGAAAACACCAGCGCGATGACCCGAGCGTTCAAAGCTGAATTTGGTAAGACCCCAACTGCATTTCGTCGCGCGGTCCCTGACGAGCGCTGACGAAGTTGCCGTGGCTCTGGCCGAATTTTGGTCAGACAGACGCGCCCTTTATGCGGATAACTGATCCCAAAGTTCCTGCGCACAACCCTATAACGACGGCAATCAACAATTCTATTGTCCCAACGCTGGCAAAATTCCAATGGGCAAAAATCAACGTCTCCAACACGCCGACTATCGCGCCCATTGCTCCGCCCAGCCAGAGGCGGCGAGTCATCATACCCAGCGCAAGCCCCAGAATGCCCGGAAGACTGATAATGTTGGCTCCGATTGTTCCCAGAATTTCCAGCATATCTCGCCCCCGTTTAATCCGCGCGGTTGGTCAGGAATGACCGGATTTCTTCGCTGCCATCCGCCACCTGATGCTGCAAACTGCTTGAGGGTTCACCAGCCAGTTCGTCGGTGATCTTTTGATATGTCTCAAGGTAATCTGGCGGCAGGCTGTGCGCGATGCCTTGGTGGCAGTCGATGCAGGTCATGCCTTCGTCGATGGCGCGCTGGTGTTCAGACGCGGCGCGGGTTTCTTGAATGGTAAAGTCCATGTAGTCAAAGTTATGGCAGTTGCGGCATTCGCGGCTATCTGACGCCTTCATCTTTTTCCAGACGGCTGAGGCCATGCTTAGACGGTGCGCCTCGTATTTCTCGGGCGTGCTGATGGTTCCGACCATCTCGTGATACACGTCTTTAACCGCCATGATCTTGGCTTTGATCTTGTGGTTCCATTCATGTGGCACGTGACAATCTGAACAGATCGCACGCACTCCTGAGTGATTGTTGTAGTGGATCGTCTCGCGATATTCACCCAAGTTGGTTTCCATCGTGTGGCACGAGGTGCAGAATTCCTCGGTGTTGGTCAGCTCCAGTGTCCAGTGGAATCCACCCCAGAACAGGATGCCAGCCAGAAACCCGGCTAGAACCAGAAAGCCGGAACTGAACAACACCGTCGGTGTCCATATTGCGTTCCACACCCGGCCAATCCAACCGCGTTTTTCAGGGGAGTCTGCCATCTTGGTGCTCCTTTCAGGTCAGCTGAGGATCAGTCGCTGGATGAAGGTTGAAAAAGGTTGGTCACCAATGGCTCCGTATCCGCTTGCGGGACGTGACATTGATTGCAGAAATACCTTGTGCCTGAGATGTAATCCAATTCAGTCCCGTCGCGGTCCAGGTAATGCGTCATCGAAAGTGTTGGTGCATTACGCTCACCAGCCTTTGTCCAGTCGTGACAGGACAGGCATTGATTGGTCCTCAGATCAATCTGGTACTGTGTAATTGAATGCGGGATAAGCGGGGGTTGTTGGCGGTAGTTTCTGACCATCCGACCTTCTCGGCCTTCCCACTGAAGGTTCATATTCACGACACTAGGCGCATCCGGAGGGGTTCCGCGTAGGTCACGAAGTTCTTGCGCAATCGCAATACTGCCAAGCGCGATGAGAAGGGCTGCTGCCGTGGCGACTATCTTATTCATCTTGCATGTTCCTTCTTGATTGGCTGGAAAACCGCCTTTTGACGGTCATCGCTGCTTCAGGCACGCTCGACTTTGCAGGCGCATTTCTTGAAATCTGTCTGCTTGGACAGGGGGCAGGTCGCGTCAAGTGTTAGCTTGTTCGTCAGCTGACCTTCGTCGAACCAAGGCATGAAGATCAGCCCTTGGGGCACCTTGTTTCGTCCCTTGGTCGACACGCGACTTGTTACTTCGCCGCGCCGTGTTGAGACCTTGATTTCCTGACCGTGCCGCAGGTCACGAGCGGCGGCATCTTCAGGATGCATGTAAATCACAGCCAGAGGGAAAGAGCGGTGTAATTCAGGAACGCGACGGGTCATCGAACCTGAATGCCAGTGTTCAAGGACGCGGCCCGTGCAGAACCACAGATCGTATTCCTCATCGGGCACTTCTGGCGGTGCCTCGTACGGCGCAAAGATGATCTTGGCCTTCTTGTCCGGGAATCCATAGAACTGAACTTCGGATCCGGCCTCGACGTAAGGATCACTGCCTTCGCGGTACCGCCAAAGAGTTTCCTTTCCGTCCACCACGGGCCAGCGCAGGCCGCGTTCTTCGTGATAGCGCTCAAAGGGTGCCAGATCATGGCCGTGTCCACGACCGAATTCAGCATACTCTTCAAAGAGGCCCTTCTGGACATAGAACCCGAAATGGTTCGCATCATCGTTCGGATGCCCCGGCTGAATTTCACTCAACGAGAATTTGTCTACATTGCCATTGTTGTAGAGCACCTCGTACAAGGTTTTCCCGGCCATGTCGGGAGCAGTGGCGACAAAGTCCTCTCCCCATGCTTCTTCAACAGTGAAACGCTTGGAAAATTCCATCAGCTGCCAAAGATCGGATTTGGCCTCGCCGGGCGCGTGAACTTGCTGACGCCACATCTGGGTGCGGCGCTCGGCGTTGCCGTAGCAGCCTTCCTTTTCAACCCACATTGCCGTTGGCAGGATCAGGTCTGCGGACATCGCCGTGACGGTAGGATAGGGGTCAGACACAGTGATGAAGTTGTCCGGGTTGCGGTAGCCCGGCCATCCTTCTTGGTTCATATTTGGGGCGGCCTGCATATTATTTGTGCACTGGACCCAATAAGCATTCAGCACCCCATCATTCAGCATCCGGTTTTGCTGAACGGCATGAAAACCGACCTTCTCCGGGATTGTGCCCTCTGGCACTTTCCAGATTTTTTCGGCCTTCGCGCGGTGTTCAGGGTTGGTAACCACATAATCGGCAGGCAACCGGTGTGCAAAAGTGCCAACCTCGCGTGCGGTGCCACAGGCAGACGGCTGACCCGTCAATGAAAACGGAGAGTTGCCGGGCTCGGATATTTTTCCGGTCAGCAAGTGCACGTTGTACATCAGGGAATTCACCCATGACCCGCGTGTGTGCTGGTTGAAGCCCATGGTCCACAGGCTCATGACCTTGCGGTTTGGGTCGGCATATTGCTGCGCGAGACGCTCAAGTTTCTCGGCCGGAACACCCGACAGCTCGACCGTGTATTCCAAAGTGTAGGGCTTCACTGACTCTGCATATTCGTCAAAGCTGATCTCGGTAAGATTGCCCGAGTTCGGATTGACCGCCGCCTGTTGCAGTGGATTGTCATCCCTTAATCCAAAACCGATATCAGTGTCGGTTTTGGTGATGTTCACGTGCTTGGAGAGGAACTCTTCGTTCACAGCGCCTGTTTGAATTATATGGTTGGCGATGTAGTTGAGGATGGCCAAGTCAGTCTGCGGATTAAACACCATTCCATTATCGGCCAGTTCAAAGGACCGGTGTTCGAACGTAGACAGGACGTGTACTTCGCACCCTTCTTTCGTCAGTCGCGTGTCTGTCAGCCGCGACCAAAGGATTGGGTGCATTTCGGCCATGTTCGATCCCCAAAGGACAAAGGTATCAGCAGCCTCCAGATCATCATAGCAGCCCATAGGTTCGTCGATGCCAAATGTCCGCATGAACCCGACAACGGCAGAGGCCATACAGTGCCGCGCGTTAGGATCAATGTTGTTTGACCTGAAACCAGCCTTCATCAGTTTTGATGCTGCATAACCTTCCCAGACGGTCCATTGACCCGAACCGAACATTCCAACGCCGTCGGGCCCTTTGTTTTTCAGGGTCTCTTTCCACTTTTCGGCCATGATGTCGAAAGCATCATCCCATGAAATCGGTTCAAAATCCCCGTCTTTGGCGTATTCGCCATCTCTCATGCGCAGCATCGGCTGGGTCAGGCGATCTTCGCCGTACATGATTTTGGACAGGAAATAGCCTTTGACACAGTTGAGGCCTCGGTTCACCTCGGCCTTCGGATCACCTTGGGTGGCAACGACACGACCGTTTTTCGTTCCGACAAGTACAGTACACCCAGTCCCGCAAAACCGGCAGGGCGCTTTGTCCCATTTGATATCTGGTATTCCGACCTGTGCATTGGCTTGACCACCGGCCAAAGGAATTCCTGCGGCAGATGCGGTGGCAGCGGCAGCAGAAGCCTTAAGGAATGTTCGGCGAGATTCTGATGTAGTCATAGCTATGGCCTCCGACTGGTGGTTTGGCTTGGGGCATCAGGACGCGAAAGGTTGTCCGCAAGATCCTCAAAATGGTGATAGGTGAGAGTAACCGAGAGCACTCCGGGAATTTGATGCAGGTCCATAATGATCTCGGATGCTAGACGCGCGGGTGTGTCTTCGACCACGACGACAAACCTGCCTTCATCTGTTTGGGCATGCACTTCGACACCGGGTATTTCATTCATGACTTGTGCAGCGGCGTCGGCATGCACTGGGGAAACATGAGCGAGACAGCCGCAAATATTCATTGCTTTACCTCCGTCTCTGGATTGGGCTCACGATTGAGACCTATCGCGTCAACAGGGCAAAGAGAAACGCAAGCACCGCATCCGTTGCACGCGTCGAGGTCCAATAAAGGTTTAGCCCGCCCGCCCAGTTGCAGACGAAAGCGAATGGCATTCTTTTCGCAATTGTCCTGACAGACCCGACAGCTTACGCCGTTCATGGACAGACACGTCTGTTCTTCAATCGCGGCTCGCCATGGCCAACTTTCTATTTGTTCGAATTGCAGAGCATTCGTCGGGCAGGCTTTGGCGCAATCGCCGCAAAAGGTGCAAGGATTGTCAACAGGTTGAAAGACAGGGAACCCGCTTTGGTCAAATGCAAGAACCGTTTCGGGGCATGCCGCGACGCACTCGCCGCATTTGGTGCAATCATCCAGGAAACCAGACATAACCGACCCCGGGGGACGAACAATGCTGTTGTCATCCCGGAACATTTTGGCGCTAAGAAACGCCCGTCGGCTGGTCAGTTGGCTCATATGGCTAGACTGTTCGCACTGATTCCTTTTCTAGGATAACCCAATAGCGATTTTGAATGTGATGCTTTTTGAGGCAGGTCATTTTCGGTCGCTTTAACTTCCGGCATTAAAATATCAGTTCGCAATGCCCGAACCTGAACATGGCGAGTTGTCTAAACCTTTGTAAACCGCTGGTGGCCGAAGCTCTGCGTCAGCGTGTTTTTAAGCAGAAAAACGCGAAGATGTTACATTCTACGCTTATGCGGCATTGCAGCACGAAAATTGAGTATCATATCGAAACAAGTTATGCTGCGGCGCAGAAGGCAGAAAAGGATTGGCGGAATGTTCAGCCTTGAAAGCACAAAAGTAGTGGTGTTGGGCATCGCCAATAATCAATCCATAGCTTGGGGCATCGCAAAGGCATTGCACTCGCAGGGTGCCGAAGTGGCGATCACTTATCTGAACGACAAGGCCGAGCCGCATGTTCGGGCGCTGGCGGAGGAGATTAACTCTCCTATCGTCATGCCGCTTGATGTGCGTGATCCTGACCAGTCTCGGGCACTGTTCGATGAGATTGGCCGGCGGTGGGGGCGGTTGGATACGCTGGTGCATTCCATTGCCTTTGCCCCCAGCAAAGACCTGCATGGGCGGGTGATCGATACCTCGCCTGAGGGGTTTGCACTGGCCATGGACATTTCCGTGCATTCTTTCCTTCGCATGATCCGCATGGCCGAGCCGCTTATGAGACAAGGTGGAACCTGCATGACAGTTTCGTTCCTTGGCTCGACAAGAGTTGTCGAAAACTACAACGTGATGGGTCCGGTAAAAGCTGCCTTGGAAGCGTCGGTGCGGTACGCAGCGGCTGAGTTGGGGCCGAAACGTATTTCAGTTCACGCCTTGTCGCCTGGACCATTGAAGACCCGAGCGGCTTCTGGCCTGTCCGATTTCGATGAACTTCTGGCAGACGCCGCATCGCGGTCTCCGACACATCAACTGGCGACAATCGAAGATGTCGGCGCCTACGCCGCATTCCTGGCCAGCCCCGAGGCTTTTAACGTGACCGGTGGCATTCACCTGATTGACGGCGGTTACAACATCGTCGGGTAAAGGAGAGGGTTATGATTTCAGACGCGCAAAAGACCTCGTTGAAACTTGGCTCCGAAATGGCTGAAAGCGCGGCCGAAGTGCAGGACCGAACAGCAGATATCGTGAATCGGGCGCTTGACCGGTCGGGTATACAATGGAGCTTGCTGGCTCAATCGGCCGAGTTGCAATCTGCAAGGATCACCGAAACCCATGCCGAACGGTCGCGTGATTTGATGGAAGGCTTTGCTGACGTGTCGCAACGCATCGCAAGTTCGCAATCCGTTGTGAGTGATTGGGCCGAGTATCTGAAAGATGCCACCCAGCGTGTGGTGCTGACGATGGATGCGCTGCGCGAGCGTGGCGACGTGTTTCTTGAGCATGAGGCTGAAGCCTGTCCTCCGGTCTTGGTTTACGACTATGAGGTTATTGTTGATGGTAAGGCCCTGAAACGACCCTGCAATTATCAACTGCTGCGTATCTTGCCACCCGAAGGTGTTTCAGTTGACGACACCCGCCGTCCTTACATCATCATCGACCCACGCGCGGGTCACGGTGGTGGCATTGGTGGCTTTAAGCAGGACAGCCAGGTTGGCGTCGCTTTGTCCAAGGGGCACCCGGTCTATTTCGTCAGCTTTGGGCGCGATCCGGTGCCGGGCCAGACCCTTGCCGATGTTATGCACGCCGAGGCGGGGTTTGTCCGGACAGTGCGAGCGCGGCATCCAGATAGTCCTCAACCGGTGGTAACGGGCAATTGTCAGGGCGGATGGGCAACGCTGTTGATGGCTGCGTGTAACCCCGATCTCACAGGTCCGCTGATCTTGAATGGTGCCCCTATTGCGCCATGGTCTGGTGAAGTGGGCGAAAATCCGATGCGCTATAACGCGGGTGTGCTGGGCGGAACCTGGCAGCCGATGTTCTGGTCGGACGTCGGCGCGGGTAAGTTCGACGGCGCAAATCTGGTTATGAACTTCGAACAGTTGAACCCCAGCCGAAATTATTTCGGCAAGTATTTCGACCTCTACCGCGATCCGGAAGGCGGGCGAAAACGCTTCATCGACTTCGAGCGGTGGTGGGGCGGTTACTTCTTGCTGAACGAGGCCGAGATCCACTGGATCGTCGAGCAGTTGTTTGTCGGTAACCGGCTGGTCAAGAACACGGCGCAACTGGAGCCCGGCGTGCCGATCGACATCAAAGCGGTCAAGGGCCCGATCTTTGTCTTTGCCAGTCAGGGCGACAACATCACCCCGCCGCAACAGGCCCTGAACTGGATCGCCGCGACCTATGCGGATGAAGAAGAAATTCGCCTGCGCGGTCAGCGGATCATTTACATGCTTCATGACGAAGTGGGTCACTTGGGCATCTTCGTTTCATCCAAAGTTGCACGGAAAGAACATACCGAACTGGCCTCGACCCTTGAGACGGTCGAGGCTATGGCGCCGGGTCTTTATGAGATGGTGATTGAAAACATCGAAGGCGAAGGGCAGGACAAAAAGTTCGAAGTTCGGTTCTATGATCGCACGTTAGAAGACCTGGCCGCTCTGGATGACGGTCAGCAGGATGAAGCCAGTTTTGCAGCCGTGGCGCACATGTCTGAGGTGCAGGCCAATGCCTATGAAACTTTCGGGCGTCCTTTCGTACGTTCGGTTTCGACGCCCTTGGGCGCAAAAGCCTTGCGCGACCTGCATCCACTACGTGTTCAGCGCGCGGCTATGTCATCGTCCAATCCGACAATGAAAGGAGTCGAACAACTGGCTCAGTCGGCTCGTGAGCAGCGCACGCCGGCCGATCCGGGCAACCCGTTTCTTGCGCTTGAGAAACTTACCGCTGACTGGATCGAGCAGATGATGGATTTCCATCGTGACCTGCGAGATGCCTGGTATGAAGGGATGTTCTTCTCGCTATGGGGCGGCCCGCTTGCTGCGTGGTTCGGTAAGAAAAACGCGGCACCTCGAACGCTGCCTGACCCCGAAACACTGAAAGCCCTGCCCGAAGTTGAGGCAGCCTTGGCGCATATGAAACAGGGTGGGCTAGCCGAAGCTGTGATCCGGCTGCTGATCTTGCTGGCAGCGAGCAACCAAAGCTTCAAGGCCGAAATCCTGCACCGTTGGGCGCATGTGTTCAAGCATGAAGCGCCGTTCAATGACATGACCGTTGAACAACGCCAACGCATGTTGCGGGAACAGACGGTCATCGCCACCTTTGATGAACAGGGCGCGATTAACTCACTTCCCGATCTTTTGCCGTCTGCAGCAGAAAAGAAGCAGGCGGTTGATCTCATCAAGCGCGTTTTGGGCGATATTCCAAACCCCTCACCTGAGCTTGTCGAGATGGCGAAGGCGCTCTACGAAACCCTCGATCTTGCTGAGATCAAAAAGGAACCCGATGCTCCGCCCAAGCCTGCTCCGGGAACTCGAAAGCGTAGGGGACCCGCTGCGAACAAGGCCAAGACGAAATGAAGGTAAAGGAAAACCGCACCTACGCACAGATTGAGGTCGGGGATGAGGCGCAGGTTACGCGCCTGTGCACTGTCGATGACCTATACGCGTTCGCCTCTGCCTCGGGTGATCACAATCCCCTGCACCTTGCAAGCTACGATGGTGACGGCGACGGCCATCCCGAAGCCGTTGCTCCGGCTCTTTGGCCCGCGGGTCTTATCGCGGCGGTTCTGGGCAATATCCTGCCCGGTGCCGGGACGCAGACTCGATGGGCAAACCTTTCCTTCCATATTCCGGTTGTGGCAGGCGACGAAGTGACCGCATTTGTAACTGTTATCGAAAAGCTCGAGGATGGTGATCTGCTCTGCGCCGCCGAAGTGCGCCGTGTAGGCGACAATGCTCTGATCCTCAGCGGTGAGGTGCAAGTGACACCACCGGCCAAGCACTTGACCTTCGACTCGGTCGAGGTGCCAGGCTTAATTGTTGAACGCCACCGCCATTTCGACGCGTTGATTGCCAAGGCCGCCCCGCTGGATCCAATGCCCACCGCCGTGGTGGCACCGGAAGAAGTCAACTCTCTGGGCGGCGCGTTGCTTGCGCATACCAAGAAGATCATCACTCCGATCCTGTTGGGCGACCCTGACAAAATTGCAGCAGCTGCAGTAGAATTAGAGGCTGATCTGTCGGGGATCGAAATCATAGACGTGCCAAGCCATGAAATGGCTGCTCACCGTGCGGTGGATTTGGTAGTCGAAGGCAAAGCGCAGAGCCTGATGAAAGGGCACCTGCATACTGATGTTCTGTTGCATGCTGTTCTGCGACGCCAAAAGGGTCTGCGGACCGGGCGGCGTCTGTCGCATGTGTTTGTTATGGATGTGCCTGGTTTTTCGCGTCCCATAATGGTGACAGATGCAGCCGTGAACATAGCGCCGGACCTCGAGACCAAGGCCGATATTGTACAAAACGCAATTCATCTGGCGCAATCTATCGGAATCGAAACGCCGAAGGTCGGCGTCTTATCTGCGGTTGAAACGATCAACCCTCATATGCCGTCTTCCGTGGACGCGGCGTTGTTGTCGAAGATGGCCGAGCGTGGCCAGATTACCGGCGGTCTGGTTGATGGCCCTTTGGCGATGGACAACGCTGTAGACTTAAAGGCGGCACGAACCAAAGGTATCGAGTCTGCTGTTGCGGGCGCTGCTGACATTCTGGTGGCGCCCAATATTGAGGCCGGAAATATGGTAGCTAAGCAGCTTACCTATATTTCACATGCCGAGGCAGCGGGGATCGTGGTCGGCGCGGCAGCACCTATAATTCTTACATCTCGGGCTGATGACGATGCTTCGCGTCTGGCCTCTTGCGCGGTAGCGGCCCTGTACGCGCACGCGAACAAAGGTAAAATTCATGGCTGACCATGTATTGGCGTTGAATGCCGGGTCTTCATCGTTGAAATTTGGGCTGTATGAGCTGGTTGAGAACAATCGTCCCAGCATGCGGTGGCATGGCCAAATCGAACGTCTTGGAGACGCGCCCCGTTTGGTCGCGGAATCTGCCGGGGGCCGCTCGGTTGACCAACCCCTGACGAATGCAAAAAGCCATGATGAGGCGATCAACGCCTTTCTGGATATGGCGCGCGAAAATTTGCCAGATGTTAGCATACGCGCCATTGGCCACCGGGTTGTCCATGGCGGGACGGTTTATTCGGAGCCGGTTCAGATAGACGAAAAGGTTCTGGATGCGCTGGCCGGGTTTATCCCCTTTGCGCCGTTGCACCAACCCTACAGCCTTGCCGGGATACGGGCGGCTAGCAAAGCCTTTCCGGGCACGGTTCAAGTGGCGTGTTTTGACACCGCGTTTCACCGAACACACCCCTGGGTCAACGATACCTTCGCCCTGCCGCAGACCTACTACGACAAGGGCGTGCGCCGTTACGGGTTCCATGGTCTGAGTTACGACTACATCACGCAAAAACTCAAGGAAATCGCCCCGAGCTTGTACGATGGCCGAGTTGTTATTGCACATTTAGGCAATGGGGCGTCTATGTGCGCGGTTTCAGGCGGGAGGGCCGTTGCCTCGACAATGGGGTTTTCGGCGCTGGACGGGCTGCCAATGGGTACGCGCAGCGGTCAGTTGGATCCGGGTGTTGTCCTATACATGATGCAACAAGAAGGTATGAGCGCTGACGAGATCGCAGATATGCTCTATCGCAAATCCGGTCTGTTGGGCCTTTCTGGCATGTCTTCAGATATGCGCACTCTGTTGGCTGCTGAAACACCCGAGGCGCGACGGGCGATTGATTACTATGTTTTCCGTATCCGCCGAGAGTTGGGAGCCATGTCTGCCGCTCTGGAAGGGCTGGACGCGCTGGTCTTCACTGGTGGGATCGGTGAGAATGCGACCCAGATCCGTCGGAGAGTCTGCGAGGGAATGCGCTGGATCGGGATCGAGATGGATCCGAACCGAAACGCTGACAACGGAACAGTTTTGTCGACGGATTTCAGCCGGGTTCGCATCTTGGCAATCCCCACAAACGAAGAGATGGTTATTGCCCGCGCCGCGGCGCGTCTGGTGTAGTAGGCGCTACTGCTCGGGCTTTTTCTTGTGGCGCTTGGCGTATTTTATCAAAGCTCCTAGTAAGACGCTGATGATATCTGGAGACAGCGCACCCAGTGGGTCGCGCCGTAGGCCGGTCACAGTACTGCGAGCGTCAGAGAGCGTATCCTTGATCTCGGTCTCGATATCCTGCAGTGCCATATCGCGCAGTTCCACCGCGGCCGTTGTATCCGCCTGTGCGTTTTGCCCATTGGCCAGCAGCCCCAGAACTAAAGCAAGCAGAAGGTTGGCACCCGCCATAATCAGGGCAGCCAACGGTTTGGACAGTGTTGCGGATAACCAGAAAAACCCAGCGACATTCAGCATGATGACCGCCAAACCAACGGCAAGCCCTGCGGCTGCATAAAACCCGGTACGGCGGGCAGCGACGGCAACGTGGCGTTGCGCGATCAGTCTTTCAGCCCGAAGAACAATCGAAATATTGCGCGAAATACGGCTCATGATCAGGCTCCTACCGTGACCGGCCTAGCAGATAGCCAAGCGTGAAAATTCCAAGCGCGAACAGGATCGGTCGCTTGTGGGGCAGGTCTTCTAGTTCGGTCAGCGCTTCTTCAAGTTGACCTGTCCAGCCGTCGATATTCTCGGCTATTTTATCGGCCACTGTATGATGTGGCTCTGATGTCGAAGCATTTTCATTTGCTTCGGTTTGCTCAGCCAGTTGGCGACGCAGGTCGGCGACCTCGGCTTCAAGCTCGGCTTTCGTAACCATTGGTCCGGTCCTCTCACAGGTGTTGTGCCTGTGGGTTGAGGGCAGTGACCTCAACCCTAGCTTTGAGGGCCATGTTAATGCGATTTTCCGTTTTTAGAAAAGGGACTTATCTTTTTTCAGGCGTAGTAGTCTGCAACCAGCAGGAAATCGGGCGCGACGTTTTCCTCGATGGTGGCGAACCGCGGGATAGGGTCTTCAAAGACGTTATCAGTGCGGTCGTCATTGACGGTTGAGACCTCGCCGATCAGACAATCGCCTTTTTCGGCCCAGAACGCATGCCAGATACCGGGCATCAGGGTAACGCTTTCACCCGGCTTCAGGCGCAGTAGTTCACCGGGCTGGATCGTGACCGGGCAGCCATCGCTGGGTACAACAACGGGATTGTCACGGTCGATGCCGCCTTGGGCGTCCGACGCGTAGATTTCCATCACCAGATCACCACCGCCACGGTTGATGATGTCTTCGGCTTTGACAATGTGGCGGTGCATAGGCGACAGCTGTTTGTCGCGTGAAACCAGCAGTTTCTCGGCATACAGCATTCCTCGACCGCTGTTCAGATCAGCTACATCGCCATTGCGCAGGGTGAAGAGGAATAAGCCCAGTTCATCAAAGCGACCCTGTCCGTAATCAGTGATGTCCCAACCCAGTCCACGCTCGCGGATACCTGCGGCTTTATCGCTGCGCATCTCATCGGGCGACCAGCCAGCAAAGGGCGGCAGCACGGTGCCGAAAGATCGAATGAAGGCCTCGGCCTCAGTTTTGATTGCGTTGATGTCGGATCGTTTCATTTGAATCTCTTAATGATCAGAGTTCGTGCGCCCAAGGCGGGTTGGCCCCAGCGCGGGATACGGTAATGGCTGCGACCTCGGCACCCTTGGCGAGGGCCGTGCGCAAGGCGTCGTTGCTCAGGTCACGTAGCGCGGCTTTGGTCAGATGGCCAGCACCTTCGAGTTCAGCCAGAACACCGGCGTTGAACGTATCGCCTGCGCCAACGGTATCGACCACGTCTACCTTTTGAACAGGGACCCAGGTTTCTGACCCATCTGCCAGATAACCTGACGCACCATCACTGCCGCGGGTCACGATGACCACAGTCGGCCCGGCTTGCAGAAGCAGAGGCACCTTTTCGGCTATGGGTTCGGGGCCGGGAACAATCCAATCCAAATCTTCATCCGAAACCTTCACGATGTCAGCCTGAGCGATCATGCGGTTCAGGCGTGTACTATAGTGGGTTTGGTCCTTGATGAAATCTGGTCGGATATTTGGGTCAATCATCACGGCGCGATCCGCACCGTGCTGGTTCAGCAACGCAGCGTATGCATCGGCGCAGGGCTCACAGGCTAGGCTGATACCGCCGAAGTACAACGCTGACACGGCGGGCAACTGCTTTGGCATATCCTCGGGCATCAACATGCGACCGGCCGAATTCTCGTCCATAAAGCTGTAGGTGGCGTGACCGTCCTTCAGTTGAACAAAAGCCAACGTAGTAGGACGGTCTGAACGGATCACGTGGCTGTAATCCACATGGCTGGCCTGCAAGGCGTCGGCCAGTTGTTGCCCGAACATATCAGAGGACAGACCCGTCAACAGACCGGTCGATACCCCCAGCCGCCCAAGTGCAATGGCTGTGTTAAAGACAGCACCGCCGGAATGTGGCACAAAGCCCTTGCCGCCCGAAACTGTCGGGGCGGCGATCATGTCGATCAGGGCTTCACCGCAGCACAGGATCATGCCGGGTCCTTTCTGTATTTTGAAACTTTGCGGCCATTTTACCGCGCGAGCGCACTTTTGCAGAAATTGTTAGCGCCAACAATGCCAAATTCATCCTGCTCGGATACATAAAGGTTCATCGACCTGCGCAAATTGCTGAATCGACCGCCTGCGTTGAAGGCATCCCGGAAAGCGTCTTTGAACAGCCAGCGGTTTTTCTCTGCTACGCCGCCTACAAGGAACACGCCTCCTCTTGGCATAAGAACCACGGCCAGATCTCCCATTACGGCGCCCAAATGGGTGGTGAACATTTGCGCGGCCTTTTGGGAAATCGGATCAGTTTGTGCGCGTGCGTCTTCCAGAATTTCTTTGGCGCTGCGCATCGGAGTTTCAGCTTGGCCTGCAGCCATTGCGGCGGCCCGGTACAGTATCGGCAGACCAGTGCCACTGAGGAACATTTCAGCCTCAAGAACCAGAGTGTCGTCAAAGAAGCAATCCGGAGCGATGTGGCGCGCCGCGCGAAAAATCTCAACTTCGTCGACGTGGCGTGGCGAAAGGCCAACATGGCCCCCTTCGCCGGACGCCGTGTGATAGCGGCCATCAGCGTATAATAAGGCCCCAACGCCAAGGCCCGTGCCCGGTCCAACAACAAGCCGCGTGCCCGAAGGCGGGTTCGCGTCGCCCTGCAAGACCTCGACATCATCGCCCGTGACTTCGGCAACTGACCACGCTGCGGCCGTGAAGTCATTGATGACAAAGGTGTGCTGTGCGCCTGTCGCCTTGCCGATATCGCTTTCCGAGAGATCAAGCTGGGCATTTGTTAGCCGGATCGTTCCATCGTGCACCGGCCCCGCCCCGGCCGCCACGACAGCCCGTGGTGTGGTTCCAATCTCGTCCCGCAAGTCGTGAAACGCGTTTAGGAGTTCTGGCAAACTGCCAGTTGGGTATTTGCGCAACTCAGTTAGCTTGCCGTCAGAGATTACTCCCAACCGTGTATTTGTCCCGCCAATATCCGCCACCAGATTCCAGTGTTTTCGCATTCCACCTGCAGGTTGGGCCAACGGAAGCGAGACTGAGCCGTCTGGCAAAGCTGTCTTTAGGGTGTCTAAAGCGCCCCCTTGCCGGACAAATAGACCTTTAACAGGTACGCCTTGAATCAAAGCTTCCTTCGCGGCAGCCAGTTGGCGGTCTAGGTAATCAACCTGCACAGTGCCAGGATCGGATAGGCCAAGTGCGGTAACGTAGATCGGGAGATCGCGGGTGTACTCTTGGCTGATCCCAGTAAGGCATGGTGTCAGTGCAGAGGCTTCGATTGGATCATGGCTGTTGAATTCCAGACTGCACCAGTCCACTGGTGCCCCAATAGTTTCGAAATCATCCTGCCAACCCAACGGAAGGTGCTGGTGTAGGTCCTCAATGTCTTTCTCAGGGTACGCGCTTTGAAATAGGCCGCCCAGAAAGATCCGAGTTTGATGACTTTCACGAGCGTCCAACGCAGCAACACCATCAGGGGCGTCATCGGCGGGATTAAACAAATTGAAATTTAATGCCACACCCAGATTGGACATGCCGAGGCTACGCATAGCTTCGTTCCCTTTTCCAATCGCCAACAACAAGTGATGGATCGTTCGTGCGGTTGCGCGGTGGTTTTCACAATGGCCTAAACGGTTGATCCGCGAGGGTAGACTGATTGGCGCTACACTAAACATCCGGTCGCCTACGCGGTTCATGACGATCTCGGCGAAATCAGCAAACCAATTCGCGATATCGCGATTGCGCCAGCCACCCAAATCTGTCAACGCCATAGGCAATTCTCCGTCAGAGAGCGTCGCACAAGGCCGGATGCCATGTTTAAGCAGTGCGTCAGCCAATTGGTCGTAAGCGTCCAAACCCGCCTGATTTACCTCGCCGCGCCCTTCCGGCAGAATTTGGTCCCAACGCATCTGAAACTGATAGCAATCAATTCCTGCCTCTCGCGTCAGGTCTAAGTTCTGTTCTGTCGAGCCAGCAACACCAAAGAGAAAGTCCTTGGGAAAATCAGAGCGGGTGTAGTTCATAGGTAAGACCTGATTGGACCGGTTGCGCTGCCACCTATCATTTTGGCTTTCTGCATACTAGATGTTAGCGGTACCATTTCTTTGTTTCCGTGTCGTTTTGGCGCAATTCGAACTGCAGAGTGTGATCTAACCAAATCGGTCGATGTTAAGAATCATCGCGTCGAATCGATTCCGAATCTGGCGGCGTAAATGGTTAGCCTTCTCGGTGAAACGATGCATCCGTGTTCAGGTTGGAGCGAGATTCAGGCGATCAGAGGTTCAGTAGTTGCCTGTTTTTCTGGCTTACGCTTGGATGTTGGCCCGGCAATTATGCGGACAGTTCCAGTGATGCATGTGGCAGTGGCGCCTAGAAGCCCGTTGTCGCGCACGTGTTTTGAAAAATAAGCTGAACAGAGCGAATGTTCCGGTCGAAGGCTGCAGCCCGATCTTTCGCCTTAAAATACCGAAATAGCTTGCTGTCGTTGGCGTCTGAAAATCCGAGAAAGTATCTGTTTGGAGGTTCAGGAGCACCGCCTTATGGTGTTTCGGTCCGGTGAAACCTGTAATTTCGCCGGACCACGAAACCAGTTGACTGCAAGGCATGGCTTTGAACAAGGGTAAGGCAATTTTTGAACTGACAGAACTGTTTCAAAGGTCTAGCGTGCAAACGACAAAAAAAATCAACACAGTCCAACAACGGGAGAATCAAATATGGCTGAACGGAAAACTCTTTCCAGACGCTCGATACTGAAAGGTGCGGGCGCTGCTGCCCTGGCAGCGCCTCTGTACAGCAAAAGCGCGCTGGCATCCTCGGGTGAGATCAACATTCTTATGTGGTCGGACTACCTGCCGCCCACATTCCTGCAAGAGTTCGAAACGCTGACCGGGATCAAGGTGAACTACACCGGCATCGGCTCGAACGAAGAAATCATCAACAAGATGAAGGCCACCAAGGGTCAGGGTTTTGACATCGTCTCGCCCACGAACAACCGCTCGCTTCAGTGGGAGCCGCTAGAGCTGTTGCAACCGTTCGACATGAACAGGGTTCCGATTGATCTGGTGAACCCTGCAATGGCGGCGATTGGCACCGATGCATGGAACTTCGGGGACAGCGGCGTACATTGGTTGCCGCATATCTGGGGTACTGAAGGTATTGCTTACCGCACTGATCTGTGGCTGCCCGAAGGCGATGCGCCTTCTTATGGCGATGTTTGGTCTGAAGAAAACGCGGGTAAGACCATGGGCCGCGCGCACTCGATGATGCTGGGTGCAGGTCTTTATATGGAGCGTGCTGGTGAGATGGAGCCGGGCTCGGTCTGGGCGGCATATGGCGACGAAGAAACCATGCGCAAGGTTTGGGGTCAGATCACCGATTGGTGCATCGAACGCAAGAACCGGATCAAGCTGATCTGGAATGACGCGGACACTCAGAAGAACGGTCTGCTGAATGAAGGTGTGGTTGTTGGTCAGACATGGGATGGCCCACCGCTGGCGCTGAAATCTGCGGGTGAACCGGTGCACTATCAAGCTCCGGTTGAAGGCGCGATGGCGTGGGTTGATGGCATTGCCATGCCAACCGGTGCAGCAAATACCGAACAGGTCTACGCCTTCATCGACTTCGCTTATCAGGCCAAACCGGCCGGTGTGGCGATTGACAGCCACGGCTACAACTCGCCTGTTCTTGGTGCCGACCAGTATTCGGGCGACACCTACAAGAAGAACTTTGCCGAGGCTTATCCAGGCGACTCGCTGGCCAATCTCAACCCATGGCCAGCAGAAGCGCCTTGGTACGCGGAAACCCGGACCGAGTTCGTCAACAAATTCAAGAGCGCCTGATCGCATTGAAACGATGCCCTCCGCGTTCGCGCGGAGGGCTTTCCACCTGCGCGCCGCAATGGCGTGACGGATGCTATTTCGGTGCGGTTCGTTTCCGCACCAGACGGAGATACCAAAAATGAGTGCAGGGGTCGGTGTAGATCTGGAAAACCTGTGGATCCGTTTCGGCGATTTTGTCGCTGTGAGGGACGCAAATGTGAACATAAACGGGGGCGACTTCTTTTCGTTCCTTGGCCCCTCGGGCTGTGGCAAGACCACGATCCTGCGCGCAGTGTCCGGCTTTCTGGACCCTAGCGAAGGCCGGGTTCTGATCGGTGGCAATGACATGCAGGGCATTGGACCGAACAAACGCCCGACGGCGCTGATTTTCCAGAACTTGGCGCTGTTCCCACTCATGAAAGTTTGGGAAAACATCACCTTCTCGATGGAAATCAAAGGGGCCAGTGCTGCGCAGCGTCGCAAGCGTGCTGATGAGCTGTTGGACATGATCGCGTTGCCGGGGCAGGGTGACAAGCTGCCGAGCGAGCTTTCGGGTGGTCAGCGTCAGCGCGTGGCTATTGCGCGTGCGCTGTGTGCCGAGCCAGATGTGCTTTTGCTGGATGAACCACTGTCGGCGTTGGACCTTAAGCTGCGTCAGCACATGCGGACCGAGCTGCGTGAGATCCAGCAACGTGTCGGCATTACGTTCATCTACATCACCCACGATCAGGGTGAGGCTCTGACGATGTCGGATAACATTGCCGTCATGCGCGCCGGGGTGATCGATCAGATTGCTGACGGAAAGACAATTTACAACGATCCCAATACGGCTTTTGCGGCTTCGTTTGTGGGCGAGAACAACGTGTTCCGTGGCAAGATCAAGCAGGTCATGGGAAACGAGGCGATGATCGCGACCAATCGTTCGGGCGATCTTGTGGCGCGGGTTTCAACGGCCAACCAGGGCAAGATGAAGGAGGGCGATGATGCCATGCTGTTCATCCGTCCCGAAGCCTTAGGTATCGCTGCCGAAGGTGCGAGCGGTGATCACTTTGTCACCGCACGTGTGAAACACGAGGAATTCGAGGGCAATGTTTTCAACATCTTCACCGAAGGTGAGGGCGGCAAAGAGATCAAGGTGTCGATTCCGAACCACGGCCAGTCCTTTAAGGATCACACAGGTCAGAACATCACGCTGGAATACGAGACGCATAACGCGGTGCTGGTCCCAGCGGGTGAACTGGCTGCGGAATAAGAGGGTCTGACACATGCCCAAGTTCCTTAAGGAATTCTTCAACCGCAATGGCACCGGCATGGGGCTGGCGATCCTGGGTCTGGTCATGTTCTGGACCATTGGCCTGATCATCTTGCCGCAGCTTTCGATGCTTGACTTCTCATTCCGTCCAAACCTGCCACCGCCCGAGATCGGCGGGCCAAAAGACGTCTACACGCTGGAGAATTACAAATACCTGGTGTTCGGTCCGGAAGGCGGCAGTCAGGATTACAATTCCGTCGATCTGCGCGTGTTTTTCCGCACGCTGCTGGCAGCGGTTTGTGTGACGATCTTCAACCTGATCCTGTGCTATCCGATCGCCTATTATTTGGGGCAATCCAAGGGCAATCACATCCGCATCTTTGCGATCATGTTGATCATCCCTTACTGGATCAACGAAATTTTGCGCGCGTTTGCCTTGCGGATCATTTTTGGCGAAACCGGCGTTCTGAATACCCTATTCATGGGGCTGGGAATTTGGGACACGCCTTTCGACTTTATCCGCAACGACATCGCGCTCTATGCCGGGCTGGGCTATGCCTATATCCTGCTGATGATCTTCCCGATGTACAACGTGATCGAGAGTTTGGACGGGAACCAAATCGAGGCTGCTCGGGATTTGGGTGCGCCTTGGTGGCGGATTCATTGGCGGGTGGTCATCCCTTACGCGAAACCGGGGATCAGTTCAGGCTGTACGATGGTCTTCATGCTGTCGGCAGGCGCACTTGCTGCGCCGCAGATTTTGGGCGGGCCTTCGTCGCTGTGGTTTACACAGCTGATTTATCAGCAGTTCAATGACAATAATGACTGGCCGCAGGGAGCTGCCTACGCGATTGTGCTGCTGGTGACCTGTATCCTGTTTGTGCTGGCGATGATGCGTGTGTTCAAGGTGAACATGGGGGATATCGGGAAATGAATAATTCCTTCCTTCGTGTAAGCATCTGGGTCTATCTGGTCATCTTTTTCCTGTACCTGCTGGGCCCACTTGTGATCATGTCAGTCACGGCGTTCAACTCATCGGCCTTCCCAAGAATGACGCCGTGGGAATGCCTGACCTTCCAATGGTTCGGAGAGTTGTTTCAGGATCAGCGTATTCTGAACGGCATCAAAAACTCGCTGATCATCGGGGCCGGTACAGTGGTCTTGTCGGTGGCTATGGGTCTGGCGGGCGCTCTGATGCTGACGCAGATCTGGCCGAAGCTGCGTGCGACTTACTACACGATCATCATTGCACCGATCCTGATCCCGGGTGTGGTTCTGGGTATTTCGACACTGGTATTCTGGGACCGGATCAACCGGATGTTGGGATTGGGAGCGGACAGTGTGCTGTCGAACGGCATCTTCTTGACGGTAATTGGTCAGTCTACATTCATCGCCAGCTATTGCATGCTGGTTCTGGTGGCGCGGCTTCAGCGGTATGACATCGCCTTGACCGAAGCAGCGCTGGATCTAGGGGCAAGCCATGCACAGGCGTTCCGCAAAATCCTACTGCCGTTCATGCGCCCCGCGATTGCGTCGGCGGCTGTGTTGGCGTTCCTCGCTTCGTTCGAGAACTACAACACAACCACCTTCACCTTTGGCGAATACCCGACGCTGACCATCGAACTGGCGCAGAAGGTGCGGTATGGCATCACGCCCTCTATCTCTGCCTTGGCCTTCATAATCGTAGCATTGACCGTGTTTTTTGCCCTACTGAACGAAGCCAAGCTGAAGCGTCAGGAACTGGTTGCTGCCGCGCGCAAGCAAGCCACGGTCGAGGAATTGGCAGGTAAGATTAAGCTGCCCAGCTTCTTTGCTGGCAATGCTGCGGCCGTGTTGGTGGTTGTCTTCGCCGTTGCCACGATCACTGTGGTCGGTACCGCGACAGCCTACAACCCGGCCCAATGCATTGCCAATGTTAAAGAGCAAAAGCAACTTGAGGCGGAACAGCGCATTCAGGAATTGCGTCAACAGCGCGAGGAACGCCGCAAACAACGCGAAGCAGAAGAGGCCGAACAGGGCGGTGCGCAGCAATCCGCGCCGAAACCATCCAACAATAGTGGTTTTGGCAACGTGTTTGCGCCGAATACTCTGGGCGGAGATGACGAAGAGGGTGAGGGAGAGCCCGAGACGCCACCCGCGAGCAATGGTGGATTTGGCGGCGCCTTCGATCCCAATACGCTGCAAAACGACCAATAAACTTGGTGGCTGCAATTAACACGCGCCCGGAGAGTTAACCCTCTTCGGGCGCGTCCTTCTTCAGGATGGCTACGTCGCATGCAGCGATTTTGTTCCCTTCCCATTCAATGTTTTCAGCGCCGTAGTTTATCAAGAAAACGTGCTGCTCGGTTTCGCGTCGGCGTAACCCTGATGGCAGCTGGTTCAAGGCGAGATCGACCTGTTGTGCGGCCATGGCGATGACGCGATCCCAAAGGACCTCGTCCGGAAAACCCGCAAGATACCAAAGGCTGTCTTGTCCTTTGAGAGCCGGTGTTCCGTCCGCATAGGTCAGAAGGTCCGGCGCGCTGCCAGAGATACGGTCGATCCAGTGCAGCGCCGCGCCGCCTCCGTTCACTTCCCGCTGCGCGTTGGGAGGCAGGGTTTCGACCAAATCAACTTCGCAATCCAACCCGGACAGGCCGGGGCGTCCTGTTCCCGGTATCTGAAAATCATGCGTGATCGCGCCGCTTCGCGGGCCGAGAACGGTCAACTGGCTGCTTGCAGTCAAACGATGCACAAGATCATCACTCAGCGTTGCCAGCCCGGGAGCCAGGATCAGATTATAGACTGTTTTGGGTGTTTCGGTCGCTGGAATGAAATCCACCGACAGCCCAGCCCGTCGCAGAGCGCAATAGGCAGAAAACACCAGCCGGAAATAGTCGAAACCTGCCCCTTGTGGCTGTGTCGTCCAAGCCCAATCTGAGGCGTAGTCAAACAAAATAGCTACCTCTGTCTGAACCTGAGTCACCGGACCCAGCCGCGCGAGATCATCGGCAGTATGACGCGCCTCGGCCAATGCCGGGGAAGGCTTGTCGTTCGGTGTGAACAATCCTGCATGCATCTGCTCTTGTGCGAACGGCGCTTGCCGCCAACGGAAGTAGCTGACCACTTCGGCCCCGTGCGCCACAGCTTCCAGCGACCAAAGACGCACCATGCCGGGCAGTGGGGCAGGGTTGTAGGGTGCCCAATTCACCGGGCCGGGCTGTTGTTCCATCACCCACCAGCGGCCCCGACCAACGGCACGATACAGGTCGTGGTGAAAGGCCTGCATGTCCGGGTCGCCTTGTTGCAGAAATGCGGCTTTGTGCGCATCATCAGCTTCAAGCCGGTCCGACAGGAACCCGATCGGATAACTGTCCCATGTGGCAATATCCAAATCTTCGCCAACTTTAAAATGATCGAAATCCAGAACGCGACCCATGTAATTGTGAAGCAACGGCGCATCGGTCAGTGGCCGCAACACATCGACTTGCGCCTTGTTAAACGCCACTACTTGATCCGAGCTGAAACGACGAAAGGCCAGAACATGCGCCGGGCTTGGTTCAGTCACCGTCAAGTTTGGCAGGCCGATCTGTTCGAAGTTGTCGTATTCCATCGACCAGAACACGTTACCCCAAGCCGAATTCAGCGCGTCGACTGAGCCATATTGACCGGCCAACCAGCGTTGAAACGCGATCAGGGCGGGTTGGCTGTAGCTGACGGTGGTATCGTGACAGCCATATTCATTGTCGATCTGCCACGCGGCTACATGTGGATTGTGGCCGTACCGCTCGCCCATAATCCGTGCTATGCGAACGCATTCTTCAATATAGCCTTGATGGCTAAAACAATAATGCCTGCGCGAGCCAAACTTGCGTGGCTGCCCCTGCGCATCGACGGCCAGCATGTCAGGGTGTTTTTCAAGCATCCACCGTGGCGGAGTGGCCGTGGGCGTGCCAAGAACCACCTTCAGTCCCGCAGCTCCGAGCACGTCAATAGCACGGTCCAGCCAATCGAAGTGTAATTCACCGGGGGCAGGTTCAATACGACTCCAGGCAAATTCACCTATCCTGACCCAGGCCAGGCCAGTTTCCACCATGCGGGCGGCGTCTTTGGCCCACATTTCTTCGGGCCAATGTTCGGGATAGTAGCAAACGCCAAGTTCGGGGTTCATAGAAGGACTCTGTGTTCGGCCTGTCCTTTACCCGCATCCGTCGCGGAGAAGGTCATGCCATTTGTGGGGTGTGATGCAAGTGTTTCGGCGTCAAGCCCTTCACGCGCTGTGGTACAGAACAAGGTACTTAGATTTTCGCCGCCGAAAGCAGGACAAGACGTGTGGGATGCACCGAACGCAACAGCGGTCAGGAACTGTCCTGCAGGGGTATAAGCAGCGACACGGCTTGACCCCCATTGCGCTATCCAGATGTTGCCGTCCGCATCGACTACAGCGCCATCGGGGTTCAGACAATCGACCCGCAGGTCCAAAAACACTGCGCTGTCGCCCTCGGGCCAGCCGGTCTCCGGGTTCAAAGACCATCGCATGACCTGTTTCGTTACCGTATCTGTGTAATAGGCGCAGGACCGATCTGGTGCGAAGCAGATTGCGTTTGAGATTGTCACATTCGGCACTAATTTACGCAATTCGCCGCGCCAATAACGATATATTGCCCCGGCTTCAGGTTCGGCGTTTTTGCCCATCGTCCCGATCCAGAACCCTCCCCAAGGGTCCGCGCGCCCATCATTTGAGCGAGTGACAGGGTTGTGCGCCTCAAGGGGGGTGATCAAGTCTTTCTGTCCGGTCTTAAGAACAAAACGCCAAAGCCCGGTTTCAGAGCCTATCAAAAGTGTTTCCAGATCAATCCAGCCTGCGACGGACACATGCTCGTCAAAGTACCAACTGCGTTGAGCGCCGTTTTCCCGTGTCATCAGGCATTTCCCGACGATGTCGAACCAGAAAAGTTGCTGCAGTTCCGGATGCCACAAGGGCCCTTCACCAAGTTCGCACAGGCGGTCGTCGTAGACGGAGCTCATCCAGCGGCCTCATCATAGGCGGCCACGATTTGTACCGCGCGATCTGCGACCTCAGTGACAGCCATGTCAGGCTTGAACAGTGCCGAGCCAATGCCAAACCCGTCTGCGCTGGCTTTGATCCATTGGTCAAAATTTTCCGGACCCGCGCCGCCTACGGCATAGATCTGCGTACCCGTTGGGACTACTGCGCGTAGGGCTGCCAATCCCGCCGGGCCTGCCAAGGCGCCGGGAAACAGCTTGAGTCCGGATGCCCCGGCTTTAAGTGCGGCAAAAGCCTCGGTCGGGGTGAAAATTCCCGGCCAACTTCCCAGACCCAGTTTTTGGGTGAGCGAGATAACCTCGGGATCGCAGTTCGGCGACACGATCAGTTTGCCACCGATATCAGCCACGGTTTCGACCTGTTTTGTGGTTAAAACCGTACCAGCGCCGATCAGGGCGTGGTCGCCAAATTCACTAGCCATTACGCTTATTGATTCATATGGCTCAGGCGAGTTCAGTGGCACTTCGATCTTGTCGATTCCCGCGTCGATAACAGCCTGACCGACAGCCACGGCTTCAGAAGGTTTCAGACCGCGCAGAATTGCAATGATAGGACGGCTCATGCGGTTTGCCTCGTCAGGTTGCGGGCCTGTTGCAGGCCGGTCAGTGTGCACGCCGTGCTATCGGCGGTTTCAACAAAAGCGCCCTGTAGCTGTAGGGCTTTCGCGTAGATGCCAGACAGGCCTTCGGCCCCGATGATTGCCAGTTGTTGGCCCAGCCAGTAAGGGCGGGTCGCAGCCAGCTCGGCACCAATCAGATAGCCCGACAGTTGCGCCCGCGCGATACCGCCATCCTGCCCTTGCAGCAGGTCAGCGGCGCGCAGTCCAAACAAACGGGCGGCCAGTTGCTCTGGTTTTGACAGTGCATCTGCTACGGCTTCGGCAAAGGCAGGATCGTCCCAGCCATCGCTGACCGAGTGCTTTAGCACCGATTGGCTACGCAGCAGATCGAACAGCTCGCCGGTCATGAATGTGCGGAAGCTGACAACCTCACTGGCGCTGACTTGTACCCATTTGGTGTGTGTGCCTGGAAGGCATATTACGCCGTCCCAATTTTGGCGATTGGCCAAAAAGCCAGCAATCTGGGTTTCTTCACCCCGCATCACGTCAGGCGGAGAGACCTGTTTCAACCCAGATACCACGAAGGCACGTATGCGAGGGTCGGTGCCGGATACGCGGAACGGGCTAACCGGGGTGGGGTCGCAAGGAACTGCTGAATAGGGTGCTTCGACCCAGCCTTGACGGGCGCCGACCATACCACAGGCGATCACGTCAATCGGGGTGTCGCCCAACCAGCCCTCAATCAGTTCAAACAGGGCTTGTTGAAACCCATCCTTCTGGACCCGCGCCATGCCTTTGTCCGACTGCGCCTGATCCAGAATTTTGTCGCCCTGCATGGCCCATGTACGCAAGTGGGACGTTCCCCAGTCGACCGCAATCCATTCTGTTTTCATGGCTCTATCCCGTTACAACGACGCCGCCATCGACGGCCATGCACTGACCCGTCATAGCCCGGCTCGAATTTGAGGCCAGAAACAAGGTTGGCGCGATCATGTCCTCGGGCGTTAAATGTTCTTTCAAACACTGTCTGTCCAAATGGGCGGCCAAGTCTTCAGGCGTGGCCCACATGTCCAACTGTTTTTGTGTCAGAACCCACCCAGGGGCCAGAGCATTCACGCGGATTTTTTGAGGTCCCAATTCGCGGGCCAAAGAACGCGTCATTCCAGTGATGCCGGCATTAGAGGTCGTATAGATCGGATAGCCAGCATTGCCCATCATATAGCTGATTGAGCTAAAGTTGACGATCGACCCACCCTTGTCCTGCATCTGTCGGGCGGCCTCTTGGCAGGCAAAGTAGTACGCCTTGAGGTTCACCTCTATCATCCAGTCCCAAAATTCAGTGGTGGTTTCATCCAGTGCGTGGCGTTTGTCATTGGCTGCGTTGTTGATCAACACGTTCAAGGGGCCGTGCGCTTCGGCTGCCTTTTGCATAGTGGCGTGCAACAGCTCGGTGTCGGTCATGTCGCCTTGCATGAACAAAGGTGCGCGACCGTGTTTGTCGCGCATTTCTTCGACGAACTCTCTTGCGTCCGAGCGGCCGATGAAGGCGACGTTAGCACCTTGCGTAAGGAATCCATCCGTCAGCGCCGCACCAACGCCTGATCCGCCGCCGGTGATGTAGACTGAGGCCCCGTTTAAGTCGTGGAATGTAGCTGTTTGTTCCATTAGTGGCTCTCTCTGGTCACAAGGCGGGTGTCTTTGCCGACAAGGAAATCAAGGTCAGCGCCCTGATCGGCTTGTAGCACGTGGTCGATATAGAGTTTTGCGTAACCACGTGTGTAATACGGGTTGTCCGGTTGCCACGCAGCGCGGCGGGCGTCCAGTTCCTTTTCATCCACCATCAGCTCCAGTTCGCCCTTGCTGGCCGACACGCGGATACGGTCTCCGGTTTTGACCAGCGCAAGAGTGCCCCCTGCTTGGGCTTCAGGACTGACATGCAGGATGACGGTGCCATAGGCTGTACCTGACATACGCGCGTCCGAAATACGGATCATGTCACGCACACCTTCTTTCACCAGTTTGGCGGGGATCGGCATGTTGCCGACTTCGGGCATGCCCGGATATCCCTTGGGGCCGCAGCCTTTGAGCACCAGAATCGTCTCGGGTGTAACCGGCAGATCCTCACGATCAATATTGGCCTTCAGATCTTCGATATTTTCGAAAACGTAAGCCTCGGCTTCGGTTTCCAACAATTTGTCTGTTGCTGCCGAAGGCTTAACGATGGCCCCGTTTGGCGCAAGGTTACCGAGTAAAACACATAGACCCGCAGCGGGTTTGACCGGATCGTCAAAAGGGCGAATGACGTCTGTGTTGAAACACTCGGCCCCTTCATAGTGGGCCGAAATGTCCTTGTTGAGCACCGTCTTTGCTGGGCGCAAGAATGGTTTGAGCTCGCTCAGCACAACTGGCACGCCGCCGGCGTAGCAGAAATCCTCCATCAGGTATTTGCCTGATGGCATACAGTTCACAAGCAGCGGAATCTCGGACCCTATTTCGAAGTCCTCCAAGGACAGGTTCACGCCTACGCGTCCGGCCAGCGCCAGCAAGTGGACCACTGCATTGGTCGAGCCACCCACGGCGGCATTGGCAAGGATGGCGTTTTCAAAGGCTTCCTTGGTCAGGATATCCGAAGGTTTAAGGTCTTCGTCGACCATTTCGACAATACGCTTGCCGGTCAGATGCGCCAAAGCCATGCGCCGAGCATCGACTGCCGGTAGGGCAGCGTTGGTCGGAAGGCTCATACCCATCGCTTCGACCAGCGAGGCCATGGTCGAGGCCGTACCCATGGTCATGCAGACACCCGCGCTGCGGGACATGCCGGATTCGGCGTTCATGAAATCTTGCAAGGTCATCTCTCCGGCGCGCACAGCTTCGGAAAACTTCCAGACATCCGTACCCGAACCGATATCCTGCCCGCGATACTTGCCGTTCAACATCGGGCCAGAGCTGACAACGATCGAAGGCAAGTCGACCGAGGCTGCTCCCATCAACTGCCCCGGCGTGGTCTTGTCGCAGCCGCCCAGCAGAACAACCCCGTCAATTCCATAGGCGCGAATGGATTCTTCGACGTCCATCGCCAACAAGTTGCGGAACAACATTGCAGTTGGTTTCATTTGGGTTTCACCCAGCGACATGACCGGAAATTCGACGGGAAAGCCGCCTGCTTCCCAAACGCCGCGTTTCACGCCTTCGGCCAGATCGCGCAGGCCAGAATTGCAGGGTGTCAGTTCCGACCAAGTGTTGCAGATGCCAATGATGGGACGCCCATCAAATGCGTGATCTGGAAAACCCTGGTTCTTCATCCAAGATCGGTGAATGAACCCGTCTTTGTCGAGTTTCCCGTACCAATGCTCTGAACGCCGTTTTTTTGTCATTGTTTACGACCTTCTATAACCCACATCGATTGCGGGAAGCTCCAGGGCAGCGATAAGCCATGGCTCATCAGGTATTGGCCACTTACGGTTATTGGGCCTTGTTTCAGCGCCGGATTGCCGCGCGACAGGGTCGCAGGGGCGTTGGCCGTATCGCGCAGTTCAACGCGGTAGAGCGCGTCTGCCTCAAGCCGGGTCAGCCGAAGCGGGCGCGGTGCGATCTGCTGTGAGGTATCAAGTTTGCCCGCAAACACGACAAAGCGCGATCCGTCACTGGTCTGTTGTTGCTCTGCGACGACCGACGGGTCGGGGCTGTCGAGGCGCAATATATCGGCATAGTACAGCCAGTCGCGGTTGTCCTTCCACCATTGTGTGACCTCGCGCAGAACGGCCTCCTCCTCGGTGTTCAATTCACGCGGGTCCATCTCGAACCCCATGTGTCGTTGGGCGGCGACCCAGGCCCGGAAGCGGATGTCGAGCACGCGGCCCGAAGTGTGACAGACGCGCGGCCCCACGTGGCTGCCGGTGACGGCCATGGGTAGAAAAATCGCGGCATTGTGCTGAATGCGCAGCCGTTCCAGCGCGTCGTTGCTATCGCTCAGCCAGACCCGCTGGGTGCGTTTGAGGATGCCGAAATCAATGCGCCCGCCGCCGCTGGCGCAGCTTTCGATTTCTGTATGTGGAAAGTCCTGCCGCAGCCGGTCGATCAACGCGTAAGATCCGCGCGTCTGGGCCGCGTCGGGCATGGGCAGCACCCGGTTGTGGTCCCATTTGATATAGTCGATGTCATGCTGTGACAGGATCGCGGACATGCGGTCGTAAAGGAAATCTCGCACCTCGGGCAGCGCCATATTGAGCGCCTTCTGCTGGCGACCCAGAATCTGGTCTTCGCTTCCCAAGGCCCACTCCGGGTGGGCTCGATGGATGCTGCTGTCAGGGTTGATCATCTCGGGTTCGAACCAAATGCCGAACGTCATCCCCAGCGAGTGGACGTGCTTGATCAGCGGGTCTAGACCATCGGGGTATTTGCGCGTGTCGACCTCCCAATCGCTAAGCGATGAGGTGTCGTCGTCGCGCTGTCCGAACCAGCCGTCGTCCAGCACGAAACGTTCCGCGCCGAGGGACGCCGCGCGTTCGGCTATGTCTTTGAGTTCCGGGAGGTTGTGGTTGAAATACACCGCTTCCCAGCAATTGTAGTGCACCGGGCGGGAGCGGTCGGGTTTGGGGAATGCGACAATGCGGTCACGCAGATGGCGTTGGAACGCGACCGCGCAGCCATTGATCCCGTCAGCCGAAAACACGGCATAGAGCGGCGCGGTTTCAAAGCGGGTCGAGGCTTCGCGTTCCATCCGGGCGGCATGGCCAAACTGTATCTGGCGGCGACCATCGGGCAGTTCCTCAGCCACCATGCGGTGCCCACCGGACCAGCCATAGTGGAACCCGTAGGCTTGTCCTTGCGCATTTGTAGCGCCGCGAACCGGCACGATCAGCCCTGGGAAATGTTCGTGTCCCGTCCGACCTGTTCGGTTCTCGCGATAGCGGATGCCCGGCGACCAAGGCGTGGTGTTCATCTGAAACTCACCACACCAGCGCCCGGCAAAATCGATCAACTCGTCCGACAATTGCGGAGCTGGAAAGACCGGAGCGGACATCCAATGCAACAGGACCGGACGATCCGCTTCAAGCAATGCACGGGCTTCGATGATATGGGTCTTTGGGTCGATCAAAAACGACGCCTGATAGGTCAGTCGGTGCGTGTCATCGCGAAACGTCAGCGTAAGGTTGTTTTCTTCAACCTCTTCGCTTTCATAGCAGAATTTTGGCAAGATCGGCGTGCCGTCACCGTCGCGTATGATCAGGCCGGGCTGACCGGGAAAACTGCGCGTCGCCTCGGGGCAGATCGACAGTTCCGGGATTGCATCCAGCATGCCGCCAGTGACGTCCAGACCATAGGCGCTGAACAGAGTATCTGTGTTTTCCTCATCCGGCAGCCGGGGCCCAAAATATACAACTTCAGGAAGGTGCTCGCGGTGGGCCGCGAGCACCAGAGATTGCCGCTCATCATGAAGCGACCAGGTTCTTATCATTACTTTACAGCTCCGAGGGTAAGACCCGCGATAAAGTGTTTCTGCATCAGGAAGAACATGGCGACCGGCGGCAAGGCCGCGACGATGGAACCGGCACTCATTAATTGATACGCCGCCCTAAACTGTGCGTTAAAGCTGGTGATGCCTGCGGTGACGGGCTGGCTTTCAGCGCCTTGGGTTAAAACGACAGCCCAGAAATAGTCGTTCCAAATGAAGGTGAAGATCAGCACACTGAGCGCGGCAATCGCGGGTTTCATCAGTGGCAGCACAACGTACCAAAAGATGCGCCATTCGCTGATACCTTCGACCCTTGCGGCCTCGATCAGCTCGAATGGCAGCGCACGGATGAAGTTGCGCATGAACAGGGTACAAAATCCTGTCTGGAAGGCGATGTGGAACAGGACAAGACCGGTTTTGGTATTATAGAGGCCCAATTGCAGGGTCAGATCGCGAACCGGGACCATCAGGATCTGAAAGGGGACGAAATTACCCGCCACAAACATGAAAAAGATCCAAATATTCGAGCGGAATTTGTAAATTCCCAGTGCAAACCCGGTCATCGTGCTGAGTGCGACGCACCCGATCACCGTTGGGATGGTGATCATGAATGAGTTCAGCAGATAGCGCGGCATATCCGAATTGAAGAAGACCTGTCCGTAGTTGAACGCGCCTTCAAAGCTGGACGGCATGCCCCAGTAGTTGGCGTTGGTGAAATCCGCAGCCGGCTTGACCGAGAATAGGGCGACTGCAAGCAGGGGACCTAGCCACAGCAATAGCGCCAGAGGCAACAGGGCCTGATAGCTGACTTGCGCCGCGCGGGATTGTTTTTCGATGGGTTTAGGAAACATCTTAGTGCCCCCTTTCTTCGCGGTACATCGACCACAGGAAGTAGGCAATGAAGCAGAGCATGATCAGGAATAGGACGACGGCGATGGCGGCGCCGTATCCCATGCGGAAGCCATATTCGGACAGTGCAACCTCGAACATGTAATAGGCCAACACGCGCGATGAGCCAAAGGGTCCGCCTTGGGTCATGATCGATATCAAATCGAAAGACCGCAGAGCGCCAATGATGGTGACCACAAAGGCAATGAATGTGGCGGGGCGTAGTTGCGGCAGGATTATGTGCCACAACATCCGTGCGCCTTTAGCGCCGTCCAGACGCCCAGCCTCGATCTGTTCGGGGTCCACGGCATTTAGACCGGTGAGGTAAAGGATCATGCAATAGGCGGTTTGGGGCCATAGACCCGCGAAGATGATACCGTAGGTTACAAAACGTTCATCTCCCAGTATATTCAGCGGCCCCATTCCGAAGAGGCTTAGGAACTCATTCAATAGGCCAAAAGTCGGGTCATAAAACCATGTGAAAACCAGGCCAACGACAACCTGTGAAATTACGAAGGGGAAGAAGAACAGCGATTTATATAACCGGATTCCCCAGACCGTTTGGTTCAGGAAAAGGGCGATGAACAGACCTGCTGGAATCGCAGCAAGGTAAAGGATCAGCCAGATAAGGTTGTTTTTGAGCGAGATGTAAAACGCATCCCGATCCACCCATTCCCAGTATAGATCCTCGTAGTTGCGCAATCCAACGTATTCGGCAGCGCCGAGCCCGTCCCATTCATACAGGGATAAGTTGAAGGATTGGAAAACCGGGATGATCACATAGACCATGAAAAACAACAGGCCCGGAGCCAGAAACAGCCACGGCGCGATGCGCTGTTGGTTTCTGTGGAACCAGCTTTCCTGTTCGGGGACGTCGACGGCTGACATACGGATACCTGGGGCTTTAGGTCAAGGGAGTAAGGCGGGTAGTCACCCGCCTTACGCAGGTTAGGGTTCAGGCCGGGCCGGAACCCGACCTGACTGTATTAGTTGTCGTAGATGCGCTGACGGGCGCGTTCCAGCTTTGCCAAGATGCGGTCGGCATTGTCGGGCTTAACCATGAATTCTTGAAAGCCTTCCATCGACGCTTTGGCCATTTCAGCAGGTGCGTCGCGGTCCCAGAACTGGGCCACACCACCGGGGCTGTTCGAAGACAGCATTTCAAAGCCTTGCTGCAGGAACTTGTCGTCATCAACCGAAGACTGCGCATTGACCGGCAACTGACCCAGGTTGGCGCCATTGTTGATCTGGGTTTGAACATCCGGAGAAACGACGAAGCGCAGGAACTCACGCGCAGCTTCTTTGTTCGACGCGTTAGCTGGGATGTGGAACGTGTCGGTCGGTGCGTCTTCGGCCAGTTCCACGTCCGGATTGATGGCAACGAACTGGTAGAAGTCCAGTTGATCGTCAGTCAGACCTGCATCGCGCAGCGGTGCCACAGCGAAGTTACCCATCAGATAGGCCGCGGCCTCACCGTTGACCATAAAGGGCAGGGCTTCTTGCCAGCTATAGGTCTGGTGGTTGTCGATGAACGCGCCCATGTCGATCAGCTGCTTCCAATTTGCGAAAGTCTGTTTGACGCGATCATCTTCCCAGCTGACCTCACCATTGGCCAGTTGCTGGTGGAAATCGAACCCGTTGGTGCGCATGTTCAAGTAGTCGAACCAGCCGCCGGCAGTCCACAGAAACTTGGTGCCGATCGTGTAACAAGCGCGGCCTGAATCCACGATTTTTTGACAGTTGACCAGCTCTTCTTCCCAAGTGGTTGGTTCAGTCAGGCCCAGTTCGTCGAAGATATCTTTGCGGTAGTAAACACCCCACTGGTAATAGGTGTAGGGTACACCCCACTGCTTGCCGTCGATGGTCATCGCGCCTTTGGTTGAGGCGAGGTTGTCAGCAATCTCTGGCTCAGCCCAAAGGTCCGAGACATCTTCGAACAAACCCGCCTCTACATAAGGCTTCATGCGGTTGGCTGCGTACCAAGTCGCAACGTCTGGTGTGTCCGCTGTCAGGAAGTTTCGGATTTGGGTTTTATAAGCTTCGCGGTCGATCACAGTGGTTTCGATCTCTAGACCGGGGTGCTGTTCCGCAAACTGATCGATCATCGCTTCCATCGTCGCGCGCGGCGCCGGGTTGGATGTATCCAGGAAGATTCGCAGCTCACCGGTCAGTTCGGCTGCGACAGGCGCAGCAAGCGCGACACTGGCTGCCAGCGCTGCGGCAGAGCGCTTGAAAATGGAATGCATGGTTTCCTCCCTTTGCTCCCATTCAGTTCCAAATAGTGAAACTGTGTTTTATATATTGAAAACTACACATCAAGTCGGCTAGTCTTGTCAAGACCCTCGTGCCTCGGCCTTGGGTTAACGGGAGGAGAATTAGGCACCCATGTCAGGTGACGGAACTATAGGAAAAGCATGTGACGTGCTGGATCAGGTGGCTTCGTTTCAGCGTCCGGTCCGATTCGGGGAATTGCTCGATAGCAGCAATTTTCCCAAGGCGACGTTGTACCGATTCCTGCAGACCCTGACTAATCAGGGTATGTTGTCTTATGACCCGGACCGGCAGACTTATACGCCGGGTTTGCGGTTGGTCCGGCTGGCGCATGCAGCGTGGACTCAAAGCTCACTTGCCCCTATTGCAAGGCCTTTTTTGGATGCATTAAGCGCTGAAACTGGCGAGACAGTGCACTTGGCTCAGCTCGATTCCAATCAGGTTTTGTATGTCGACAAGCGTAACGCCGCCCAACCGGTAGAGATGTATTCTCAGGCCGGTAAAGTTGGCCCTGCTTATTGTACCGGTGTTGGCAAGGCGATGATGGCATTTCTGGATGAGGCTGCCTTGGACAGAGCTGTGTCCCAACAAAGTTACCACCGGTTCACAGATAAGACGCTGACTTCTGAAGCGGCGTTGCGCGCCGATCTGGATCTGATTCGCAGCCGTGGTTATGCCATTGATGATGAAGAGCACGAACCCGGCATTATCTGCGTCGCATGTCCAATCCTCACATCGAGTGGACGTATGATGGGGGCGATTTCCGTCACTGGATCGACCGAGCGAATGAATTTCAAACAATTGGAAACCTGGGTTCCCCGCGTTCGCCGCGTGGCTGAACAGATTGGAACCGAAGCACAGGCCTGGCGATTCCCCGAGACCCGCCTAAGCGCCAACAAAGACAGGATACAAGCGACATGACGGGTGTGACTCTGAACCAGGCGATCAAGCGGTATGGCGAGACGCAAGTAATTCATGGGATTGATCTACAAATCGAAGACGGCGAATTCTGCGTTTTCGTTGGGCCATCGGGCTGCGGCAAATCTACATTGCTGCGGATGATTGCCGGGCTGGAAGAAACCACTGAGGGACAAATCCATATCGGTGCGCGTGATGTGACCCATCTGGACCCTGCAAAACGCGGCGTGGCGATGGTGTTCCAGACTTACGCTTTGTACCCGCATATGACAGTGGCCGAGAATATGGGCTTTGGCTTACGCATGAACGGTGTCGCGAAGTCAGAGATTGACCAGAAAGTCCAAGGGGCGTCGAGCATCTTGAAACTGGATCAGTATCTCAAACGTAAACCCAAGGCTCTGTCAGGTGGGCAACGTCAACGCGTTGCCATCGGGCGCGCTATCGTGCGGGGCCCAGAAGTGTTTTTGTTTGACGAACCTTTGTCGAACCTTGATGCCGAACTTCGCGTTGAGATGCGGGTTGAGATTGCGCGACTCCACAATGAGATTGGCGCGACCATGATCTATGTGACGCATGATCAGGTCGAGGCGATGACCATGGCCGACAAGATTGTGGTTTTACGGGACGGTCGGATCGAACAGGTCGGTGCGCCAATGGACCTGTATCGCGATCCGGATAACCGTTTCGTGGCCGGGTTCATCGGTTCTCCGGCGATGAATTTTTTGGAGTGTGATTTTGCCGATGGGAAAGTTTCACACCCGGCACTTTCAGCTCCGCTTGAAATGGCCGTAAACATACCAGCGGGCATGACACGCGTTACTTTGGGTGTTCGCCCCGAACATATTGAAATCGACCGCGCAGGAGATGCCTGTACCGTTGATTTGACTGAAGCTCTTGGTGGCGTGAGTTATTCCTATTTGCTGTCGCCGAACGGCGACAAGTTGATCGTGGAAGAGCGGGACGACCAGCGGAGCAAGCAGGGGGACCGGATAGGAATCATCGCCCGACCGGACCGCGCTATGTTGTTCGATCCAGAGACTGGCCAACGGTTCCGATAGTCGTTGATTGCAGACCTGCATTGAACGCGCCGCTTCTCTGAACCGGCGCGTTTTTTGTTAGCTTTAAATTTTCTGGATTTTGTATCCAATATCCGTTATGGCGATTCACAGTGCCATACAGCGGGCGCTTTTACGTTGCATTTTGAAAGGATAGCCCCGATGTCGACCAACGTTTTCACCGGAACGATGCCTGCGCTCATGACACCCTGCAACGCTGACCGAACGCCGGATTTTGATGCGTTGGTTCGTAAAGGGAAACAGATGATAGATGCTGGCATGTCTGCGGTGGTCTATTGTGGATCAATGGGGGATTGGCCCTTGCTGACCGACGAACAGCGGATGGAAGGCGTTGAAAGGTTGATAGCGGCAGGGTTGCCTGTTGTGGTAGGCACAGGAGCTATTAATACAAAGTCTGCGGTAGCCCATGCCGCCCATGCGCAGAAAGTCGGTGCTGTGGGCCTGATGGTGATCCCGCGGGTATTGTCACGCGGGACATCTGCCGCCGCCCAAAAGAACCACTTCAAAGCAATCTTGTCTGCAGCGCCAGATCTGCCTGCCATCATCTATAACAGCCCGTATTACGGGTTCGCCACGCGTGCCGATCTGTTCTTTTCGATGCGGGCGGAACACCCCAATCTGATCGGCTTCAAGGAATTTGGCGGTAGAGACGACTTACGGTACGCATCTGAGAACATTACCAGCCAGGATGACCAGGTGACATTGATGGTGGGCGTCGATACCGAAGTCTACCACGGTTTCGTAAACTGCGGTGCCACCGGCTCGATCACCGGGATAGGTACGGCATTACCAAAAGAGGCTTTACTTCTCGCAGCGTTGTCCAAAAAAGCGGCTAAAGGTAGTGCCGAAGCGCGTCGACGGGCTAAGGAACTGACCGAGGCTATCCATGTGCTGTCAAGCTTTGACGAAGGCCCGGATCTGGTGCTGTATTACAAGCATCTTTTGGTGTTGAACGGCGAACATGAATACCGTCTGCACTTTAATGAAACAGATGAGTTGACCGATGCACAGCGCAATTATTGTGAACAGCAATACGACTTGTTCCGCAGCTGGTTCGCTGATTGGTCCAAGCAGGGCGGGGTTATCGCCGAATGCATGTGATCGACGGTAGTATGTTTGAACCCGCCATCTTTGGTGGCGCATCGTTGGCCGGGTCCAGCGATCCTATTCTATTTCTGGGTAAGACATTCGATATCCGAGAACTGGTCTATCAGACTTGCGCAAACAGGGGCACAACCTCATAACAAACGTACAGGCACAGGAAATGGCCGACGAAATCATGCGCTTCGATCCAATTTACCTTTTCAATGCAGGTATTGAGTTGTGACGAAACAAGTTCTTGTTATCGGTGCCGGAGTTATTGGCATCACGACAGCGCTTGAGTTGCAGCGTCGTGGTCACTCTGTTTTGGTACTGGATCGCGATGGGGTCGCGGCGCAGGCTTCAGCCGGGAACGCGGGTGGGTTTGCGTTTTCCGAGGTCGAGCCTTTGGCAACCCCCGGCATCATGCGCAAAGCGCCAAAATGGTTGCTAGACCCGCTTGGGCCGCTGTCTATCCCACCGGCCTACGCGCTGAAGATTGCCCCGTGGATGTTCCGGTTTTGGCAAGCCAGCCGTCCCGGTCCCTATCAAGACAGTTTGCTCGCACAGAGCAGCCTTATGAAGCAATCGGCTGCCTCTCTGACCCGCCTCATCTCTGATGTCGGCGGAGAGCCGATGATACGGCGCGACGGTCAGATGCAGCTATACGAAAGCGAAGCCGAGTATCGTGCCAGCTTGCCCGCGTGGGAAGTGCGCCGACAGCATGGGATTGATTTCGAGCTGTTGCAAAGCCGTGAGGCGATTGCAGAAAGACAACCCGGTCTCTCTCCTCGCTTCACTCATGCGGGTTTCACATCAAGTTGGCTTAGCACTGTCGACCCCAAGAAATGGGTCGAGCATCTAGCGCAGGTTTTCCAAAGCCGGGGAGGGCGGATCGAAACGCAGGATATTCGGGCGCTGGAAACGATTGAAGGCGGGGTTCGGGCCATTCTGGATGGTAGTGAAATTGATGCGGCGAAGGGGGTTGTTTGCGCCGGGGCGTGGTCGCATCACATTGCTCGCACGTTAGATGACACTATCCCGCTCGAGACTGAGCGCGGCTACAATACGACCCTTCCCGAGGGTGCGTTTGATCTGCGTTTGCATCTGACTTTTGCCGGGCATGGATTTGTCGCGGGTCGGATCAATGGCGGCGTGCGGATCGGCGGAGCGGTCGAACTGGGCGGTTTGGATTTGCCCCCGAATTTCAAGCGGGCCGATACATTGCTGAACAAAGCCACGCAGTTCATGCCCGGCCTGAAGACCGAAGGAGGACGGCAATGGATGGGATTCCGGCCTTCGTTGCCTGATAGCCTGCCTGTCATAGGAGCCTCGCCAAACGCGCCGGACGTGATTTACGCCTTCGGTCACGGCCATTTAGGTCTGACCCAGTCAGCGGGGACAGCTGAATTGGTTGGCACATTGGTTGATGGTCGGCCCCCTCAGATCACGCTGAACCCATTTTCGGCCTCGCGATTTTAGGGTCACGACATGCGCAGCACCAAAACGGTCCACATCATTTCCGCTCATGCCGAAGGAGAAGTGGGCGACGTTATCGTCGGCGGAGTACAGCCGCCACCCGGAGACAGTGTCTGGGAGCAGCGCGGGTTCATCGCGCAGGATCAGACCTTGCGCAACTTCGTCCTAAATGAACCTCGGGGCGGAGTATTTCGCCACGTGAACCTATTGGTTCCACCTAAACATCCGGAAGCGGACGCCGCTTTTATCATCATGGAGCCCGAAGACACGCCACCCATGTCGGGCTCAAACTCAATCTGCGTGTCTACGGTTTTGCTGGATAGCGGGATCATTCCGATGCAAGAGCCAGAAACTCGACTAACTCTCGAGGCCCCAGGTGGGCTGGTACGTGTCCGGGCCGACTGTCGAAATGGAAAGGCTGAACGTATCTATGTACAAAACTTGCCCAGTTTTGCGGACAAAATTGCTGTGCCTTTAGAGGTTGCAGGACTCGGCACGCTGACCGTTGATACTGCCTATGGCGGCGACAGTTTCGTTGTGGTCGACGCTGATGCGTTAGGGTTTGCGATTGTCGAGGAAGAGGCCAAGGACATCGCTCGTATGGGTGTGGAGATTACCAATGCAGCCAATGAACAACTTGGCTTTACCCATCCCCAGAACCCCGATTGGAACCATATCTCGTTTTGCGCATTCTGCGGGCCGCTTGAGAAAGTCGATACCGTTCTAACCGGCAAATCCGCGGTTGCCATTCAGCCCGGCAAAGTTGACCGGTCCCCCACCGGCACGGCGGTATCCGCGCGTATGGCGTTGATGGCGGCAAAGGGCCAGATGTCGGTCGGGGACACATTCGAGGCGATCTCGATCATCGGCTCACGTTTTACCGGTCGGATTATCGAGCAGGCTCATATCGGTGACCGTCCTGCCATAACCCCTGAGATCAGCGGCCGCGGTTGGATCACTGGCATCCACCAACACATGCTCGATCCGGACGATCCCTGGCCCGACGGGTATCGGTTGCGTGATACGTGGGGTGTTTGACTGCGATTCACGCATGAGTTTTAGGCAATCCCCCGCGTTTTTCTTGGCCGTGTCAATTTGCGCCCCTATAAGACGATTGATCCTAAGGCCAACCTGATTTAAGGGAAGCCTTGTCAAATAAGAGTCATCATTGGGGCGGTAGGCAATCCGTATCCCAAATCGCGCCACGCAAAAGTGGCACACTCTTGGATCGCACGCCCCGAAAGGCTTAAAAAAGGTAAGAGAATATGGCGGAAAAATCGAACTTCGATATATTGTATACCATTGTAGACGAAGCGCCTGAACTGGCCAGCGCCTCGTTCCTGCCCATCATTCGCAAGTTTGCTTCGGCGGCGGGTGTCAGCGTTGGCACCAAAGACATTTCGCTTGCAGGTCGTATTATTGCAACCTTTCCGGAAGGCCTGACCGACGCGCAACGCATAACTGACGATCTGGCCGCGCTGGGTGAACTGGTGAAAACGCCCGATGCCAATGTGATCAAGCTGCCGAACATCTCGGCTTCGGTACCGCAGCTGGTAGCCGCGATCGAAGAACTGCAATCACAGGGCTATGATATCCCAAACTATCCCGAAGAACCTTCGACCGACGAAGAAAAAGCGATCCGCGCGCGGTACGACGCAATTAAGGGATCAGCGGTGAACCCGGTTCTGCGCGAGGGCAACAGTGATCGCCGTGCAGCCAAGGCAGTTAAAAACTACGCCCAGAATAACCCTCATTCGATGGGAGAATGGAGCGCCGACTGCAAGACCAAAGTGTCGTCGATGTCGGGCAATGACTTTTATGCTAACGAGAAATCGGTGACCATCACAGCCGCGCAGGTTGGTGATGCGAAGATCGAATTCGTTGGCAAAGATGGCAACGCCACCGTGTTGAAAGACACTTTCCCTCTGATCGAAGGAACCGTGGCAGATGCGACTTTCATGTCCGTCAAAGCCTTGTCCGCCTTCCTTGGGGAAGCCATCGAAGACACCAAGAAGGACGGCACCATGTTCTCGCTTCACTTGAAAGCGACCATGATGAAGGTGTCTGACCCGATTATCTTTGGTTATGCCGTCAAAGCATGGCTGGCCCCTGTATTTGAAAAATTCGGTGTTGAGCTAGACGCTTTAGGTGTCAACCCGAACTCGGGTTTGGGTGACCTGCTTGATCGTATCAAAGGCAACGCTGAAATCGTGGCTGCCATCGACGCGCTGAAAGGCGACCGTCCGTCCATGTACATGGTGGACAGCGATAAAGGTATTTCCAACCTGCATGTGCCGTCGGACGTGATCATCGACGCATCGATGCCAGCTGTGATCCGTGCAGGCGGTAAGGGTTGGGATGAGACTGGCGCGAAAGGTGACACCAATTGTGTGATCCCCGATCGTTGCTATGCCGGTGTCTATGACGAAACAATCAAATTCTTCAAAGCCAATGGCGCGCTGAACCCTGCCACTGCGGGCGCTGTCGCCAACGTCGGCCTGATGGCGCAAAAAGCTGAGGAATACGGCTCGCACCCGACCACCTTTGAAGCGCCTGCAGACGGTACCATCCGTGTTGTGGCTGCTAGCGGAGAAGTACTGCTTTCGCATGAGGTTGAAACCGGAGACATCTGGCGCGCTTGCACCGTGAAGAAAGCGCCCATTGAAAACTGGATTCAACTGGCACTGGATCGTCAGCGCCTGACTGGATCTGAGGCGATCTTCTGGTTGGATGCGAACCGCGCCCACGATGCTGAGCTGATCAAATACGTCAAACCGGCTCTTGAGGCTGCTGGCGTTGCGGACAAGTTCCAGATTCTGGCTCCGCGTGAGGCTACGCTGCAAACCCTAAAGACGATAACTGCGGGTAAAGACTCGATTGCCATCACTGGTAACGTGCTTCGGGATTATTTGACCGACCTTTTCCCGATCCTGGAACTGGGCACATCGGCCAAGATGCTGTCGATCGTCAAGCTGATGAACGGCGGTGGTTTGTTTGAAACCGGTGCAGGCGGGTCGGCTCCGAAGCACGTACAGCAGTTGGTTGAGGAAAACCATTTGCGTTGGGACTCGATGGGCGAGTTCTGTGCGTTGGGTGAATCGCTGAACTTCTTGGCTGACAGCCAAGGCAACACGAAAGCTGGTGTTCTGGGGGCAGCAGCCGAGTCAGCAACGCAGGGCATTCTGGACAATAACAAGTCGCCCAGCCGCAAGGTTGGCCAACCCGACAACCGCGACAGCCATTACTGGTTCGCGCGTTATTGGGCCGAGGCTCTGGCGGCACAGTCCGACGATACTGAATTGGCGGCCGAATTCGGTCCGGTTGCCAAGGAACTGGCTGAAAAGGAAGGGCAGATTTTGGGCGAGCTGGCTGCTGCGCAAGGTGCGCCAGCAGATTTGGGTGGCTACTACCACACCGATCCTACCAAAGCGGCAGCTGTGATGCGCCCCAGCGCCACCCTGAACGCGATTATCGACTAATCCTTGGATAGCCACGCTACCTTGCGTGGCAATTCCCCGCATGTCATTGACAACAAAAGGGACCGACCCCCAAAGTCGGTCCCTTTTTTGAGTGAGTGGCGAGGCCGAGCCTCACCGGTAAAGTTACTTCCAGATTATCAACTACAGAAAACCGGGCCATTGGGGGTTTCCCGTAGATCTTCCGTTTGCGTCTCGAAAACCTAAAACTTGAACGCCAACCGGGCGAAGGCGGGCCGACCTTAAGACCGGCCCGAGTAGTTTCAGGAGAAACGACGGGTCAGTTAGACGCCGCGTTCAGCTTTTCATTTTGCTCGCGCAGGGTGTCCGAAATAATCGCATACCATTCACCCGACTCACGCATTTCATTCAAACCCTTGTTCATCATGGCAATGTACTCACGCGCAAATGGATTGGTGCGGTGTGCCAGAAAGCTCATCGATGACAAAGTTGATACATAAGGGTTCTCTACTACGTCAGCCGAGGTCAGACCCATGTCTTTCTTGGTCGCTGCAAAAAGTTCAACTTCGAACGCTGCAACATCGGCAGTGCCGGTCAAAACAGCATCCAGACACTCGCGGGCCGAGTTTGGTTGAACTACGGTCGTGTTGTCCCGGTTCAGGCCGACTTCCTCAAGAACAACCATACTCCAGCCTGACATGCGGCAAATGGTTGAGCCCTCAAAGTCTGCGAAGGATGTCGCGTTTACGTATTCACTTTCTGGCAGAGTGAAAAAGCCACCGACGACGTCATAAACCGGAACGGAAGCTACGAATTGGGTGCAGCGGGCTTCGGTTTCTGCCGACCACTCATAAGTGCGGTTGGTACAGTCCGGGACGGTCCAGGCAATCGAAATATCAAACGCGCCAAGCGGCAACAGAGTATCCAGGTGCGAGCTCCAATCGTCGACGAAGCTTACGGAGTATTCGCGTTGGTTACCTGCACGTTGAAGGCTGGTGGTTGCCAGACGGGTCATGATACCGCCGCCCCCCAGAGCTTCACTTGTGAATGGCTCCCATCCGTTGCCAGCAACCATTTTGATCGGCGGTGCGTAAACGTTCGAGCGCTTGACACTCGCGGCCCGCTTTTCCTCTGCCGCAATGATGTCTTGTGCACTTTGGCCGTTGGGCAGGCTGCCATCTTCACAGGGCAGCGCCAAAACCAAACCAGGTTCTAGGTCGTTCGGATTTGTGATGGCGTTGCGGTTCGCGTTGAAGATTGGCTGATAGTTTGAGGTGCCATAAGCTGCGATCGCGATAGTCGCCATCGTGTCGCCATCTTGAACGGTGTAGTTGGAGCAGGCTTCTTGCGCTGCGGCTGCGCCTGCGGAGAGTGTGAGGACGGCTGTCGCCGTCATCACCTTGGTGTTGAGTTTTTGTTTAAGCATTTTTTGTTTTCCTCCCGTGGGTTGGAATGTGGAAAGTTAAACCTTAGCCAGAAGAGGCTATCAGTCGTTCGTTGTGCTCATTCAGTGTGTCAGAGATGATGGCGTACCATTCGCCGGATTCCCGCATTTCGTTCAGGCCTTTGTTCATCATCGCAAGATACTGCTTCCCTTGCGGGTTGGACCGATGTGTGATGAAGCGAAGTGCGGAAAGAGTTGAGACATAAGGGTTTTCTACCAAGTCATTCTGGTTTAACCCCATCTCTGCCATAGCGTCTGCGAACAGCTGAACTTCGAACGTGGCGACGTCCGCTGTGCCGGTCAGAACTGCATCAAGGCATTCACGTGCAGAAATTGGCTGCATCAACTCGATGGTTTCGTTAGGAAGCAGGCCCTCTTGTTCCAGATCGTGCAGAAACCATCCGTCCATTCGGCAGACAGTTGCGCCTTTTAGCTGTTCAAAGCTTGTCGCGCTGGCGAACTCACTTTCAGGCAAGGTGTAAAAACCTAGGACGATGTCATAAACCGGTGCCGACGCATGGAACTGCGTGCAGCGAATTTCGGTTTCCCATGACCACTCGTAGGAACGGTTTGTGCAGTCCGGCATGTTCCATGCCATCGATACGTCGAACGCACCCAGAGGCAGAAGCGTTTCGATATGCGAGTTCCAATCGTCCACGAAGCTGATCGAATACTGGTGCGCATTGCCTGCGCGCTGCAGGGCCGTGGTACCTAAGCGAGTGATAAAACCACCGCCGTTCAAAGTTTCATCTGCAAACGGAGCCCAGCCATTGCCTGTAACGAGCTTGATCGGGGATTTGAACGAGCTCGACTGAACGGAATTGGCAAAACGCTCTTGTTGTGTCGCGATGATTTCGCGGGCGCTTTGTCCGTTGGGCAGGCTTCCATCTTCGCACGGAAGAACAAGTGTCAGCCCTGGCGACAAGGCGTTCGGGTTGGTGATCGAGTTTCTGTTTGCGTTGAAAATTGGCTGGTAGTTGGATGTGCCATAGGCAGCAATTGCAATGGTGGCCATCGTGTCACCATCTTGGACCGTGTAATTCGTACACGCTTGCTGGGCGGCAGCGGCTCCGGCGCTAAAAGCGATGACGGCAGCTGTTGTCATCGCAACGTTATGGAGCTGTAGTTCAGGCATTCTTTGGTTTCTCCAGAGGTAGTAATTTATTGCGGCTTTTGTTGTTTCAGCCGTTTTCCATTTGATGACGCAGGGCGGCAGATACGATGTCGCGCCATTCGCCAGATTGCTGCATGATCGTCAGACCCTGGTTGAGCGTCTCAAGAATCGCTTCCCCATCCGGATTGTCTTTATGGGTCATGACGTTGAGCGACTTGATCGCCGCAAGGTTGGGGTTTTCAACGATCCGGTGTTCATAGCCCAGGCGAGCGATTGCCTCGACGGCCAAATGTGCCTCGATCGCGACGATATCGGCGGTACCTTCCATTACGGCATGAAAGCAATCATCTGGCGACACCGGACGAATTAGCGAGATTGCAGGCGCGTACAGCCCAACAGCATCCATATGCGAAGTTGACCAACCCTCGGGGCGGCAAATTGTGGTACCCGCGAAATCGGCATAGGTCAGAGTTTGTTCATAGCCCGATCCTTCGCGGGCAAAGAACGTATCCACGACCTCATAAAACGGGTTCGAGAAATTATAGGTCTCGCAACGCACACGATCTTTTTCCGACAACGCCTCGGCTTCTTCGCAGTTGGGGCGAGACCAAGGGAAGGTGGCGTCAAAGGCCAATGTCGGCATCAAAAGATCCAAGTGTGAGGACCAATCGTTGACGAACTGGATCTTATAGGCTTGCTCGGGTGCGGCCCGTAGCATCGCGGTTTCCACGAGGTTGGTGTAAAGACCACGATGGGGTAGGTCCTCATCCGTAAAGGGTGCGTAATTTCCGCCAGTGATCAGTAGCAGCTGACGATCCCGGATTTCCGGACGCTCTCCTGAATCCGCGTTCCGGATCAGCGCGGCACCTTCGGCCCGAGCGGCTTCAATTTCTTCGCGGGCAGCGGCTTTGGCAGCAATCACTGCCTCGTCACTGACCTTTTGTGCTTCGGCGACCCGAGCTTCCGCTTCCGCGATTGCTTTTCCCGCGCGCATTTCAGCAGCCTTGACCAGCTCTGCGGCCATTTCAGCCGCTATGGCTTCAGCTTCGGTTTGAGGAGCTGCAGGTGCCCGGCCAATATCTTCAAGGCAGGGCAGGGTCAGCACGTCGCCTACGCGGATAATGTTTGGGTTGTTCCCAATTACGTCGCGGTTGGCGTCAAAAATGATACGAAAATCCTCGGTCGAATAGACTTCAATCGTCAATTCCCGAAGGCTGTCGCCTGACTGGATTTCATAGGTCGAGCATGCCTCTTGCGCCGAGGCTGCTCCTGCCGCAGCAGCAAGTGCCAGGCTGGATATTAAAAGATGGGGTCTCATGGTCCTGTATCTTTGCCTTGGTTAGTTTCTTGTAAGTTTCACAACGCCAATTGAGACGTTGTCTTGGTCTGGATCGCCCTTGGCCCGCAGGGCCTGCCACAGCGCATCTGCGATGTCTTGGGCCCAGGCTTCGGACTTGTCTTGAAGAATAGATTGGATCTCGGCATCGCTGAGATACTGCAGCCCGTCACTGCCTAGGATCAGAACATCCGAACTCGTCAAAGTAAGCGGTTCTTCAGGGCAATCGACCTTGGGGATTGAACCCCCCATGATCACCGATGTCAGTTGGTTGCGGTCGGGATGTTCTTGCGCTTCGGCCTCGGTCAATGTGCCTGCGGCCACCTGTTCGTCAATGACAGGTGCCATTGAGTGGTCTTCATTGACCTGACGCAAGGTTGCGTCGCGAAACAGATACAACGGGCTGTCGCCGATCGAAATCCAGAACACCCGGTTATCGCGCAACAGAACGCCCAACAGGGTGGAACCCATGTTGAAGCCATCGCCCTGTTCTTCGCAATGGTTAGCGATCAGGGTGTTGGCTTGCATTGCTGCCATCGGTAGCGCGTCGATCAAAGCGGTTTCGGTCGGCGCTTCTGCTTCCAGTTCGGCATCCAGAGCATCGCGCCAGGCTGTGATAACCAGCTCCGAGGCCACTTCACCTGCTGCATGCCCGCCCATACCGTCTGCAACAACGATATAGCCTGCATTTGTTGCATCAAACATACGCGCTGCGATCGCGTCTTCCTGCGAGTCTCGCTGACCCTGATCCAGGATCAGCGCAATATCATATGCCGGAGTTGCCAGCATCTATCAGGCATCCCGCCAATCAAAGCCGTCGTCACAGAAGGCGGCGAAGCGGATCGACGTTTCACTGATCCGGATCAAGTCGCCGCTGCTGAGAGCAACGGTGCTTAGTACCGGTTTACCGTTCAGACGAACCAGGTTGGCCTTGCCACCGTGACCCAAATAGCATTTGCGGTCCTCTGGATCATACGCGATTACCGCGTGGTTGCTGCGAGAGATGCCTGTATCTCCAAAGTCCAACTGAATGGCTTGATCGTCGTTGCGGCCAATCTGCATTAGACCTTCGGTCAAAGTGATACATGAACCACGTCCTGGACCAGCGGTGACCACCAGCCAGCCAACGGGGAAGGTCTCTTGCGCAGCTTCGGCTTTTGCGACCGGCTCTGCGGTTTCAATCAGGTCTTGAACATGCGTGTCGGCGCGCTCAAAGCCTAGGAACGTGGTCTTTACACGACCGCGACGATCCGCAGGAGCAGGCGTTGGTTCTGAAATCTCAGGCTCAGGCTGCACTTCAATTTCGGGCTCTGCCTGAGCGACCGGTTCAGTCGACGCGGGTTCGGCCGTTTCAACAACGACCTCAACGATTGGGTCGACCTCAGGGGTATCAGCTTGCAGCACTTCTACAGAGGCAGGTTCTTCCTCAGTTGCCACATGCAGAGTTACAACCGGTTCCTCAGGTTCTGGTTTTGCTTCGGGGGCTTCAAAGATATTGGATTGAGCCTCCGAGACGACCTCTGTGATCACGAATTCGTCTTCTTTCGTGGCTTCTTCTTCGCCCTCGGTAAACGTGGGCATCTTTTCTTCGGGGATCAGCTCGTCAGCTTCTTCGTAAGTTTCTGACGACATGTTTCCACCCGCCAGCGCATTGCGCAGGGCGTTGAAATCCGCGATTGGCTGAGGCTTTTCTACTTCGGTAGCTTCAACCTCTTCTGCTTCTACTTCTACCTCAGTTTCGGCTTCAGCTTCTTTGGGTTTGCCGGCACCTTCGAGAAGCCGGCTTAGAGGGCTTTTATATTTGAACATGGTGTCGACACCTTTGCTTTTTGACACAGGGCTTGTGGCCTTGTGGGGCTGCTATTCGCCTCTGCGCGCATCGGCACAACGGCACTAGAAACTGGAAACCTAACTAACTTCTTCTGCCGCGACGGGCCGGTTCCCGTCAGGGTGGCAGGTTTCCGGGCGCCACCCTCAGTTCTCACATTGCGACAGATCACTCGCGAACCGGTCATTTCACTCCTGTGCCAATGGCATTACGGCATCCGTTTCGGCGCCGTTGCGCAGCACCGTCAAACGGGCCTGAGAATGCTCATCCGCAACCAATGCCTCCAGCACATTGTCCAAACTTGTCTGTCCATCGATGGCGGTTGAGGTTTGGTCCTCACGAACTAGAACGTCGCCCTTCAAAAGGCCGCCTACGGCGTCGGCGGGAACAGAGGTCACGACGGTTTCCCAACCTTGGCCACCTTCATTGTGGACTGAAAACTCGTACCCGTTTTCCAAGCCGATCATGCGAATGGCGGGTAGAGCTAACAAGCCGTTCTGTGCCAGCGTCTTACCCAGCGGGCGATACCGTGCAGTCACACGGATGTATCCGTCGGGGTCGACGGACAAATCGTCCAAAATCTGCGCTGCAAAACTGGTGTTCTCGCGAATGGGCTCACCGTTCAGAGTATAGATTGCCGCACCGCGTTGAACCCAATCCCCAATTACCGACATGTCCTGGTTCGGGTTGACACCCGTGACCGCGATGACGCTTCCGGTAGAAGCGCGTCTTTGTGAAGTCTGGAATGGAATCTCGACGTCCCAATGCGAGAACGCAACCTGAGTGTCCGCTGGGGTGCCCGAAACGACCGGGGCCGGGGCGGCTGTCTGGGCTTGAGCCTCTTCTGGGACAGCCGTCTCGGCCTTTACCTGCTCGACAGGTTCCGGAGTGGTGTTTGCCTGTGTGGGCGCCGGTTCTTCTTGTTCTGGTGCTGGGTGAGCTTCTTCGACCTGCGACGCGGCAGCAGTTACTTCTTCCGAGGCTTGCGTGACTGCTGTTTCATCCGCAGCAACTGCTTCTGGCTGTGGTGTTTCATCACCGTTGGACAACAAGAAGAAACCACCAGCGGCCAGGCCAGCAACAACAATGGCGGCACCGGCAATCAGCTTACCGTTGCCACCCGAACCACTTTTAACCACGGTGTCCACGGTAACGACCGGTTCTTCCTTGGAAGTGAAGGTGGCAAGCTCGTCCTCATTCTTGTCTTCGTTGCCCAATGCAAGGTCTGCGTTTCCAGCCAGAAGTGCCGTAACCACAGCTTCGGCGTTCTCGCTTTCGGCCTTGACCCGTGCTTTTTCAGCTTCTTCGTCCTTGCGATCCATTGCGACGATGACTGAGACCGGACGATAATCAAATGTGTCGAACATTACGCTTGGCCCGCGGAACATTCGTAACCAATCCAAAGCGGTCTGCAGGCGATCGGTGGCGTGCACCTCCATCGCTTTGTCAATCGCCTCAAGAAAGCCGTCAGGATACCCTTCGAACCGCCCGGCCAGCGCGGTGTAGGGGTCTTCCTGACTGTTGTTGAATGCGTTCAAGCGGGTTTGCCCATCAATCGGGCGCTCGCCGCTGATGGCATGATACAAGGTAGCTGCCAGCACATAGAGGTCACTGCTTGGGCCCTGGTCAGCTCCACGCACGTAGAATTCGTGCGGCGAGTACCCATCCTTGATAACCCGCAGCGTCAACAGCGCAGCCGATTGATGCGCAGCTTGTTCGCGCGCAGCACCAAAATCGATCAGGACCGGATCACCATTTTCGTTGATTAGGATGTTGTCGGGTGAAATGTCCCGGTGCAGCATGCCACTTTGGTGAATGAAGGATACCGCCGACAGCATCTTTTCTGTGACCTGAACGATAAAGTCGGGTCCGGCCTCATTGTCGGTATCTTCGACATAGTCCAGAAGATCGCAACCCTTGATAAAGTCCATCGCAATGTAAGCGGTGTTGTTGTCTTCGAACACCTGATGAACATTGACGATGTTGGGGTGCACCAAACGCGCATGGTTGCGCGCTTCGAGAATGAACAGATCGATAATGGCGCGCAGATCGTCCTTTTGGCTGGGGTCTTCAGCTTCGACCATATCGCCGTTTCGTGTGCATAGGGCGCCCGGATAACATTCCTTGATCACAACATCTCGCTCAAGACTGTCGCGCGCAAGATAGGTAATTCCGAACCCGCCGTTGCTGAGGAAACGCAGAATTTCGTACTGCCCGCGCAACAGCTTGGCGCCAGGTTCAAGTCCGTCAATTTTCGGTTCGTCGTGCGATGCACCGACAGCCTGGTTGTGGCTCATTTCTTTCCGCCCGTTCTAAACATTTTGCGGTACAGTAACTGGGCTAAATCGCCCCAAAACTCACAACCAAAAAACAACCGCAGGACACTTAAGACGGTTAGACGTTTCAAATTTGACTTTATTGGGGCCGCCTCATGGCTTCACTAAGGATCGTTTTTGGCAGCAATCAATATATAGTTGGGGCGCTACCAACAGTATCTAAATATAGATTTTTAGCCTGCACAAAATGCAGGCTACCCTTGGTTTGTCTCCGCTTAGTCAACGGACTCGCTGTGTCTGAAAGCCGATTCTGGGTCACTCGAATCGCCGTAACGCAACTAAATTTTAACGAGAATTTTTCAGGTGCCCGTTTTCGGCTGGGCCGACTCTACGCGGCTGCCAGCCCAAGCCAGATTGTCACTAAGCTGCGCCAGAATGCTGATTGCATCTTTAAGGGGGGCATCGCCGCTTTCGAATTGCAGCAGCAACAGAAGGTCGGTGGCTTTTTCAAATTCAGCGGGAATCCAACCTGCCGAAGGATCGATTTCGCCGCCTTGTTCCAAACGTTCAGCGAAGTCTTCGACTATTTCCTGGCAAGAGTGAAGGAAAGCCGCCGGTTCAATGTTGGAAGATTCACGGAGGTCTTCGTAGATGCTGGCTATTGCCGCCAGCCAGTCTTCAAGAATTGGGTTCTCAAGCGGCGGCAGAGCGGATTCCAACGTGGATTGCATGGAAACTGTTTCCAGCTGCTCCGGTTCGACATCGGGTCCCGCCAGTGTTTCCAGATAGGGTAAGAAATCCTGTTTCAGATCGGCGCGTGCGGCTTCAATATCTGCAAGTCGGCGATCCGATGCAATTTGCAGAACATGTTCCGCCAATTCTTGACCGCCACAGGTTTCCCACAGGGCGAAATCGGGTTCGGGTTCCTGCGCCATAGCTTTCACCGCAACCGGCGTACCAATAGGCACGACCGACCGGAACAAGTCACCCTTTTCTTTGTTAAGTCTTGCTACTACGCGGTCCAACGCATCTCGTACTGGGGGTAGGTCGGTATGGGTAACAGCCAGCAGGCTGTTCGCACGCAACTCTTCCGGCACTTGTACCCAAAGGTGGCGTTCGGTCTCACGCCAAGCGTTTGTGCCATTCGTGCACCAGATTGCACAGTCAACAAACTTCAGAAGATCGAGCGTTGCCTTATAGGTATCATCCAACGCCCCGGTGCCGGGCAGATCGAACAATGAGATTTCCTGAAGGGCAGGGGTATTCAATCCAACAGAAATGAAATCAGGCTCTTCAGCGGCAGCTTTTTCCAGCGCAATACCGGAATAGACTTTTGGTTCGCGATCCCACCATCCGACTGTGGTTTCAGGAATTTCAGAGTAGGCGACGATTACAAGTGGCAGTTTCAAATGCTGAGGTCCGGTGGGCAGAATATCCGCACCGGCCAGCATGTTGGCGAGGCTTGATTTGCCTGCCCCGAATTCCCCGGCAAACCCGATGTTCACCGCATTGGACAGCCGTTCAGCGTGGGCCAGAGCGCGCTCGCGCATTCTGTCCAGGGTCGTGTCGGCTGATAGCTTTTCGGTCGCGGTCAGAAAGCGCTCAAGTTGTCTTACTTCCTGTTCGGTTCCGGGAAATTCGATCATTCCGCAGCCTCTGCTAGTCTTTTATCTATGTCATCCGCGCCGAAAATAGCGCCCAGTTCTTCGCTAATACGCTGGGCATCGTCAAACGACGCTTGAGCTTCGGTTCGCTCATTGGTTTGACCAGTTCCGGCCCGATGTTCAAGATGCCCTGCCAGCAACGCAAGAAAATGATCAAGGACGGTGTTCAGTCGCTCCATCAAATCACTACGCGCGGTGTCGACCAGATCGTCACCGATCATCTCAAATTCTTGAACAATCAAGCGTTCCGCGCGTGCCACCACGCTCTTTCGTGAAATAAGCCGCGACAACCACGTTACTCGCAGCTCAACCGTGATGCCGCGTGTGAGGGCAGTAGTATCTGGGCGGAACCACCGTACGGCGCTCGTGTTCATTCTATTGTCTGTGGGATCTTGCCAGCCGGGCAAAGCGCGCAAGGCCGCGTTGCTTTGCATGTCGATTGAGTACAACTCGCTCAACATGCGTTGCCGCACCACTTGTGTGGCACCTTGGACAAGCTCACGCATGCGGTCTCGCAATGGACCAAAATTCAATTCAGTTTCACCGCCTTTAGCCAACAACGGTGAGTCACCGTTTGGACCACGCACAACGGCCGATACGGACTCAGCCACGGTATCGTCCATCACACCGCGCAGATTGGCCAGAACGTCATCCATGTCGTTGACGATTTCAGCGGTTTTTTGGGTCACAAGCGTACGCAGGTCGGCCAGGGTTTTGTTGTTTTCGCCGTCGCTTTCTGCATTTGGACTGATGTCTTCTTCGATGGCGCGGAGATGGGCTTTGCTGCGTTCAAGTTCGCCTTGTGCGAAACTGTTCAGATGTTGCCACGCCATGCGCAGCTGCTCGTTGCGCGGACCTTCAGTCAACGCGCTGGTCACATGACGACGCAGGTCCGGCAACCCCGAGGCGATCATTGCCGCAAAGCGCAACACACCTTCTCGGCTGATTGGGCCCGCACCCTGTTTGATCTCTTCCACACCGTCCAGATATTGCTTCATCTGCTCGGGATGTGCCCGTAACCATGCCAGAACGTCATCGTGGTTGATGCCCGTCTCATCGCCGGTCAATGCGTAGTGTGCCCATTGCGCACTGCCCATCAAAACGTCGATTTCCGAGTTCCCGAGCGCTCTTTCCAAACCCTCCATAACGTCGGCTCGGACTTTACCTGCATCTTCAGCACCGCCGCCCAATTCATCAACGCGGTTGATAAAGACAACGATTTGGCCCAATTCCAGCGCCTGCATCAGACGGAACAGCTTGAGGTCAGCGCGCGACAGCGCCTGATGCGCAGACAGAACCACGACAAAGAAGTCAGATTCCTTAAGATATTGGCGCGAAATCTCCTCGCGGATCAGAAGCGGGTCGTTGACACCGGGTGTATCCGTCACCGTCAACGGGTAGGGGAAGTGACCAATGTCAAAATAGACTTCGGCCTTTCGAGTGATATCGCTGTAAAGGCCGCGATCCGACCCCGGATCATGCTCACCTTCCTCGGTCGGGTCGTCGCCAGCGCAGACGTAGCGCGCCAGATCGTCCGAAGTCAGCTCATCAAGATCGTGATGCTGACCCAGCAGATGCTTGTAGCTTGCGCCCAATCGCAGTTTGGCGCGGTTTTTCATCGCCTCGACCTGCTCTTCGATCATCTCGCGCTTATAACTGTCCTCGTCGTCTGGGAACATGTTGCGCAGCTCTTCGCCCTCGGCGATCAGCGCTTGCCATTGACTATTATCGAAAAAGTGGAATTCCGCACCATTGGTGCGGCCTGATGGGTGGCCGAAATGCATGTCGGTGATCACAGTCGTCCACGGGTTCACATCCGAAGGCAGGTATTCGGCCTGCCCGGTGAATCCGTTGATCAGACGGGACTTGCCTGCCTTGATCTGCCCGACGAAGGCAATCGAGGGTTTCAGGTTTGTCAGATCACTGACGATGCGAGAGATGAACTGGCGGGTCTCTTCGTTAGAGGTCCGGTTCATGTCCTCGGCAATTCGGATTAACTCAAGACGGTTACTTTCACTCATAAACCTTACCCTGGTAACTTGTAATCACAGATCGAATTCATCGAAAATTTGAACAATTTGGGCGTGGTCATCCGTCCGGCCTCTTTACTGAGGTCCAAAGACTGACAACCGCGCCCAATTTACGCGTTTCATGAACGGCCATGGCGAAGTTTTCACCGTCGTTAAGAACGGCGACACCAACACCCTTGCCACCCGACGGCCGCATGACGATCAGTTGCGGATGGTTCATTGCGTTGACCGCGTCACCATCCCATCCCGCAAGATCTTGGGCGAAACGAGTTAAAAGGTCTGCATCCGGATGCAACGCTTTGCCTTCTTGGCATGAGCCGTCAGCACGTAACGCTATGCCGCCCTCTTTTCCAACCAGAACTCGGCCTTGCGCGAACCGCTCAGACCCTTCGTAGAAGAGTTCCGCCAGTGAATCGGCCTGTTCTCGGTCGGACGCATCATCGGCCTGCGGTATTTCTTCAGGCTCAGAATCTGTTGCAACAATTGAAATGACGGGATCAGCGGACAATTCGATTTCCTCGCATGCGATCTCGATCTCGCTGAAGGTAATACCGACATCGTCAGCCTCGAGCGTGCTATCTGGTTGCAGCGAAATCAATTCCAGAGGAGTAGGCGCGCATGCTATGTCGCTTACAAGCTGGGCCAGTTTCCCCGCCAATTCTTCGCGAGATTCCGTTTCGAAGTCTGGGGCTATCCCCGACTGCACACGGAATACATCCGTGACACGAGAGCTGTTGACCTCGATGGCGAGACAATCGCCATTCGCCGCGGTGAATTCCAAGCGACGCGGCAAGATGGTGCCACGTATCGTGCGCAAAACCTTTTCACGACGAACCTGCGCGGTTTCCCCCGGAACTGTAACTGCTGGGGTCATGCGTGCCACAGACGAACGTCCGATGTCGTCGAGCATTTCTAGTATGTCCGTATCCATCATCCCGTGACCCCCTCTGATCCGGTCTAAACTGCGGCCGCGACGGGACCGAGGCTCAGATGTGATTTTGTCAGTGCCAAACCAACATTGGCACTGCTGCGGCAGATGTAGCAGACGACATGATCGGGATATTCCTGAGTCCGCAAAAAGATATTCAATCGATCATTCGAAAACACCGCGATTTCCCCAAACCCCGGGTTTTCTGTTTCTTCGGTCCCGGCAGAGCGTAAGAGTTCTTCGAAGGCCTTGACCCCCCGCCCTTGGAACAGGTTAGCCACGGCAATCGCCAGACTGTCCAGAACTTCGGCGCTGTCGGAATCCGAGGTGTTGGTCCCAAGCAACATCCCCGTCTCCATATCGACATACCCGGCTGCGATGCAGTCGGGTATGGTATTCATCGCGGAGTTCAATGCGGCTTCGATTGTCATCGCCGTTCACCTGCGCTTCTTGTCACAACACATGATATTCTGCACCGCCGTTTTTCGAGCCATTCGGAACCTTATGCTCTGGTTCCTTAGAGTGACGTGCAAAACGCTCGGCTGAGATTTGGTCGAACTGCTCAAGGAATGCACTGAAAACTTTGTTCATACCTTCAACACTGTCAGGCAGATCCTCGTCCGCTGTAACCTCACGCCACATGGACGCCGCGCTGAGCGGTGCGCCCGCCGGGACTTTTAGCAAGTCTTCCAGCTTTTCGCCGTCTTCTTTGACCGAAAGCGTATCCTCTGCGGTATTGCCTTTGGACAAGGGAACTACTTGCATATCCACCAAGCTGTTGGATTCTGGTTCCGGCTCGTACTCGTCTTCTGTTTCTTTCGATTGTTCTGCCAACAGCGCAGCAATCGATGAAACCGACTCCTCAGCGCGTGGTTCTTCAGGGTCATTCGCTGTCGATTCAGGTGCATCTTCCGCTTCGGAAAGCAGAGTGTCCTCATCTTCGAGCTCATCTTCATCCAGAAGATCGAACGAGTCTTCGTTGCTTGGTGACTCAATGTATTCCGCTAGGTTCAAGCCGCTGTTGGGTGTATCGCGGAAGAAGGCGCGCAACTCTTCTTCATCAGACTCCTGAGGCGTATCAGCAGCAGGGGTTTCAGCAGTCATTTCAGCGCGTAGGCGCTCCGCTTCTGCGGCGTCAATGCGTTCGCCTCGGTCTGTGTCTTCGACACGACGTTCAACACGGGTAGGGCGAACGGGGAAATTTGTAACGACTTCGTCCTCGGCATTTTCTTCTGCAACAGGGTTCACCAATTTCAATGGTGCTGGTTCATCGTCCATATCCGCTTTTCGTTTCGGGCGAATAGGTTGAACTCTGGGAGCGGAGGAAAGGCTGTGGTCAATCTGATAGCGGGATAGCAAATCCGCTCGGTTGTCCATGATCTGCTCGGTGATCTCAAGGAAGCTGTCGACCATCTTGCCACCGCCGCTGCGCGTCCAAAGCTCGGCATCGCCGCTTTTGTCACGCGCTGTAATCGCATCGCGGGCCGAGAACAGGATCGAGCGGTTGAAAAGGTGACCTGCTTCGCGGTTGACGCGGCGTAGAACCTTCTGCCGATCCTTTGGGCCTAAGACGTCGGCGCGTGTAACCAACAGCAGAGAGTTATGTTGCAGACGTTCCGGCAGAGACACCCAAGTGGCCCGCTCGGTTTCACGCCATGCTTGCGTAGCGTGGGTGCACCACAGAACGCCGTTGGCATGACCGACCGCACGACGCCATACATCGCTGGAAATCTTCGGGTCGGATATTCCGGGGGTGTCGATCAGATCCACGGCTTCCAGTATGTCGGCTTCTAGGAAAATACGAACGAACTGGGCGTCGTTCACACCAACAGTATCCAATTGATCCACCGAGATGTTTTCCCGGCTGCCGTCAGGGCGCTGCACATATGCTGATTGATTGCCCCAGCTGAACCAGACAGGTGGTAATTGAGTGGCGGTCACTTGCGTTGGTAGCGCGCGCGAGCGCAGCAAAAAGTTCATCAGCGTCGATTTTCCGGCACTGAATTCTCCCATCAGCGCAAAGATCGGTTTGCGCCGGGACCACTGCTCGATGCGGTTCCATGCCTTAGGAGATACGAAGCGGGTTTGTGAATCTTTTGCCATATCGCTACTTATGCTGCCTCGTTGCTAAGATCTTTCAGGATGTCGCCCAGAATATCGTCACGGGATTTCTTCGGCGCCATGCCTGCCATCAGAGCTGTTTGGTTTGGGTCCTGCTCGGCTGAGGCCGAAATATTCAGCAGGGTTTCTTTCTGCTCACGTAGGAAGTCGGCCAAACCGGCCCGGACATTTTCTAGAACTGCCGCAATCTGATTTTCCTCGATGTCTTTGGTGATCGAGTTTGCTTCAGATGCAATCAAGCGCGTATAGTCCGCTGCATAAGCTTCGAACCCTTTGCGGCGTTGCCACCAGCGGCGCCACCACGTGCTCTGCAAGTCCAATGCGATGGTGCGACCGATACCAAGCGGCGGCGGCACGCGAGGGACGATCGGCGCCTCGATGCTGAATTCCCCCAGATGATTGCCCAGCAGCGCTTGATACAGGGCCTCTACATCGGACGCAGCCGTGTTGTAGAGCGCACCAGCTTCTTTTCGCATCGACCGGGCAAAGCTGAAATAGGCTGCTTTTTGTAGTGTGCGAAGACCCGCAGGGTCATATTGCCAAGTGCCTTGCTCGCCATTCTTTTCCAGGTGCGCAATCAGAGAATCCGTGGCGCGTTTGACGAAGTTGTCTTCCGCCGATTTCAAGCGATCCAATACTTTGTCACGCAAGGACGTGGTCAATGCGGCGGCCTTCTTGTCGTACTCCTCGATGACCTTTGCAATTGCTTCTTCGGGCGACACGCCGTCCAGATCGCGCACAACGCCCTGACCATCGGAAAGATTCTTGGCAACTGCTGTGGCGCGGATTTGGCTTGCGATGTTGCGAGCCCGGTGACGTACGCGGTCCAGCAGGCGGGTGCCTGCGCCTTCGGCGATGCGTTCGTTCATGGCCAGCAACAAATCGGGCAGGCCGGACAACGCCCAAATCTTATCAAGCGATGGCGCCTGATCTCCAAACCCAGCAGCCAGGTAAAAGGTGTTCAAGGCCTCACGCGAATCTTCATTGAGAATATCCGGGTTACCGGTCAAAGCGGCTTCGGCCCAAAGCGCGCTTCCGAATACGACGCTGGTGTTCGTATCTATGTTGTTCTGCTTCAGAGTGTCCTGAATTCGGTCTCTGATTTCTGGCACCTGATTGACCGGATCGGACAGCTCATCAATCCGGTTCACGAACAATATGATCTGACGGTTTTCGAATTGCGCGATGATCCGCATCAGCGCCATGTCCATGGTTGTCAGTGCCTGGCTGGCCGCCAACACAACAACACAAACTTCGGACCCGCGCAGGCTACGCAGTGTGATCTGCTCGCGCACCATGAAGGTATCGTTCACGCCGGGCGTGTCACAGAGTTTCAGCGAGATCGGGTATTGCGGAATGTCCATGTACAATTCCGCCGATTTGGTAACGTCAGCAAAGCGGCCGGTCTTCGGATTGATGTCCGGGTCGTCTTCGTCGCCAAGACAGACATAGCGCTGGATCAGTTCTTCGTCGAAATAGTCATACTGGTGGCTTTGACCAAGAATCAGGTCGAAATGCTGACCCAGACGCGACTCGGATTTGGCTTTCATCTCACCGATCTGACGGCGGATATCCTCCATTTCGTCATCAGCACCAGCCCGATTGGCCAGTTCACCCAGACGACCACCGCCAACCATCAGGTTGTCCCATTCTTCCTGCTCGAAGAATGTAAATTTGGCTCTTTTGTCGCCTTCTGTTCGGGTGTTGATGTTCAGCGTTGTGACCACCGAAGTCCACGGGTTCACGTCCGACGGTAGCAGGGCAGGGCGCCCGGCCAGGATGTTCACGATTGAGGATTTTCCGGCCTTAACCTGTCCGACCATGGTAACACTGGCCGTGAAGTTCTCCATCCGGGTCTTGAGTGTAGCAAGCCGCGCCGAGGAGCGCGCGTCGGCCACCTCTGTCAATTGATCAATCTGAGTCGACAGCGAAGCTATGGCCGAAGTCATCGGCGTCAGCGCCTCGTTGCCTACGGACAGAAGGTGGTCGTTACGCGCCATGATCAGCCTCCGGTTCCAGTAGCAGCGATGTGGTGCTGATCGTGACAATCTGGTGTGCTTGTCAGAATATCGATCCGGGCGATCAGGTTCAGGGCGTTGCCCAGAATTTCAGCTTCGGCATCCGGCGAGATTTCTTCGTACGCCCCAGAATCGGCAAGCACTTCAATTGAGCTAAACTGTTCACTGTTTTCCAGCATCGCAAGGCGACGACCTGTCGGGAAACCATTAGATTTGGTCTTGGGCAATGGCATACGCGAGTTGGCCAGAAGGTAGTGGCCCCCGGAATGGGTGCGCAACGAGACGCCAAAACCCGTGTTCGGATGGTTCCGATTCAGCGATTTCAATTCCCCAAGGAAACTTTCGCGTGCAAGACCAACGGCGTCTTGCTCGGCAGCAGCGGCATTCATCGTATCGGTCACGGCTAAGACCCTTGTGTTCGAGTTGAGCAAAAAACTGGTACTGTGCCCGCAGGCAAAAAGACTCATTAACTCCCACGCTTCATCAATTACTGGCAACGCGGTGTTATTTTGACGCGAATAAGATTTTTTGGCGTTTGAAATGTGGCGCAAATATGGTTCAGGCGCTTGCCGGCTCTCAACCCTTAGTCGTGTTTGAGGTTTTTGACTCTGTGGCAAAGCGGGTGCCGTTTGAGAATCAATGTGAAAGAACTAGGTGATTTTCTCGTGGTTGACCCACTTTAAATTATTGTAAATAATAAAAAATAATGAGATTCGCGTTTTGCGCAGTAACCTTTGCAAGTTCGCGGGCCTAGATCGGAACTTAAGGATGTCCTGCCAGACGCTGCGCTTTGAGCTTTGCGTTACTCAACGTAAACGCGTTTATCACCAGTGGTGATTTAGTGCGATTTCGAGGACCATAACCAATCGTATTTCACAGTTCCGATAGCAGACATGTGCGGCCTGTTGAGATGTTTCCGTAGTCTCGGCGCAGGCGCGAATACGCAGGCAAGGTTTGAGACAAAACTTGTTCGAGTCAGACGTGAAACCGTCCTCAAGCTGGATGACATCAAACAAACTTTTACGAACTTAATTTTCCCTCTCGCACTCCGCTGCAGGCTTTGTTATTGACCACCTCATCCCGGCTGACTGAGCCGGTAGTGCGGGTGTGGCGAAATTGGTAGACGCACCAGATTTAGGTTCTGGCGCCGCAAGGCGTGGGGGTTCAAGTCCCTCCACCCGCACCATAATAACTATCTGTTATTAAGTTAAAAATCTGCAAGGTGGCATGTGAAAATTTAAGGACTGCAAAAGCTGTCCTCAGTTTTTTTGTGTCATGCTCTTGTTGGATCGCGGGTTGCTAGATGTTGCCCAACTTGTGATTTCTAAGGATTTTCACGGGGAATCACCGGCCATGGAGAGTCCGATACGCCGAGCTAAAAATATTAGTTGAGGCGAATTAGAAACAGAGGTTTCCAAGGGTGCACGATTGCTGAGTGCCCGTTTAACGGGTTGCTCACTGCAACTGCAAAAACAAGGGCTGGCCGTCATATTCAGCAATGAGCTGAGTTCCAAGTAATTCATCCACCGATCTGAGCCATTGTAGCCTGTACAGCATAGTATCTTTGAGCGTTGGGTGGATGCGTCCCTAGAAAGCGATCACCGGGATCTGGAACTCTCGCAAAGTACAACGCGCCTTTGAGAGGATCATAACCCGCTTTGTAGGCGATTACCGTGCCTAGCCGATCAGCTTCCAACTCAAAGTCTTTTGAATAGCTGCGCCCGCCAACAAAAGCTCCAAGATCTTGTGCCGCGGCGATATCATTCGCCCCACTCCCGGCGATTGTTGCGAGGCCGGCTAAAATCATCGCACCAGCTGCCGCGTTTTGGGCCTTGCGTACCAAATGCCCTTGTATGTGGTGGGCGGCTTCATGCGACATAACGAATGCAAGTTCGTCGGTGTTGTTCACATCCTTTATCAGAGCTTGGGTCATCGTAATCACCGGGCGCCCCGACTTACTTAAACTCTGATAGGCGTTAGATGGCGCATTTTTGTCAGGATGAATGCGGATCAGAAAATCGCAATTCACGCCCTGCGTCCGACGGCGGCATTCTCTTTCGGCAGTGGGTTCAACGCGAGAGGCGACCTGACGGAACCTCGTTTGAGCCTGCTGCGAATTGACTGGCGTACTCGCGCGAGCTGTGACTGGAATAGGTGCAGAAGGAGGCGTTGTAGTTGACACGCATCCTGCCAGCATCAGAGCAGCAAGTAACTGTACAGCTCGTTTCAAAACACACCTTTCAAACTTTGCAGGGAACTTTACTTGAGTCCGTGCTCGTCGCCAAACGAAAGCTACGTTCTCGGGTCTGTGGGCCTGAGGTGTCTTCCAAAGAGTGAATTGTGGGATAGCGGAATCTGCCGATACGGGCTGTTCGTCGACAACTTCAATGCCCCAATTTTCTCTACTCAAGTTGGGCATTCATTGATACTGCTTCCAGACTGGAAGAAGTGTTTGTCCATTTAGTTGGGTACGCAAAATCTTGGGCTGTCCTATATTCAATGAACCACCCAGAGTTTTTGCTACCACTTTTGGTGAAGAATAATAAATCACCAGAGCGCGAACGCCCTATGTAACTCTTTTTAGCAAAACCATTTTCAATGCACGTTAAAGGATTGTTTGATGACATAGGCAGCGAACGAAGAATATGGCGGTGATTTACGCAAATAGAGATGAAGACAGGGGCACAACCAGGGGTCCACGACCTAACGTCAGCAGGAATTGGCTATGTTTGTTCACACTGGATATCTAACTGGCACATCAGATTATGAAAATCGTGCGTTACTGGCCCTAAACCAATTTAAGCCTGAGCTTGAGAATAGATTTTCTAATAACCGTATTTTGATGCCTTTTCATAAGGAAATTATTGGGGAATCGATGAAAAATAGTCTCGTGCTAGGTATGTTTTACCTAGTCACAACAACTCTGCGGTGTCGGTTTGCAACCACACGAAAGTGTTCTGAAAACAACTGATATTCCGGCAACCCTACTATCGAGCACCTCAAGAAACCCTGCTCGGTTTGACAACTACTGATCGTCAGATCAAGCATTGACAAGTCCTACGGAACCAGCAGCAACTACGATAAATGGAAAACCTATCGGATCTCAAAATATTTGTCCGCGTTGCTCTGACGGAAAGCTTCGCAGCAGCGGCACGTGTTGAAGGTATGACCAGCTCGGCTGTCTCGAAAGCCGTGCAGCGTGTTGAGGCGCAAGTTGGCGCCAAACTGTTTTCGCGCACAACTCGCTCAGTTGCCTTGACTGTTGAGGGTGAAAGGCTTTTGGAAGGTGCGCGGAAGCTACTGGATGACGCAGAAAGCTTAAAAACCGAGTTCACGGACAGTCTGGACGAACCCAGAGGAAAACTGGTTGTTTCTTCTGCGGCCGTTTTTGGGCGGATGTGGCTCACGCAGCGAGTTTTATCCTTCATGTGCCGCTATAAGCATGTTGAAGTGGAATTGAGATTTGAGGATCGGATTGTCGATCTTGCATCAGAAGGCATTGATGTTGCTGTTCGCATTGGGAAGTTGGGCGACAGCGCCAACCTTGTCGCACGGAAGCTATTTGATGACGTGATACACACTGTAGCTGCCCCGTCTTACATTGAACGCTACGGGCATCCCCGGCAAATACCTGATCTGGAAAACCATCGAGGCATCCATTATCGGGCTCAGAATACCGGTCGACTTTTCCCATTCATGTTTGAGTGTGACGGCAACGCAGTCCGCAGAACACTGGATCCCGTTCTGATCGGAAACGATATAGATGCAATACATCAAGCCGCGGAAGCCGGGCTTGGAATTGCGCAATTACCAACTTATCTGATCTTGGATTCACTGGCACAGGGTCGCTTGGTAGAGGTGATGGAAGACGTCCGGATGGACAAATTTCCCTATTCCATCGTCTATCTAGACCGCAGGCTTGTCGCTCCACGTGTCAGGGCTTTCGTAGATTTTTTAGTGTCCAACCCGCCAAGATTCTGAGAAATAATGATTTTCAAGCTCACCTTTAATTAAGTCCCGACAGGAAAGAGTGATCGTCCTGAACGCGGGCTACACGAACGCTTATTAAACAAGACATTCTATCCACAACTTCGGGTCTCTTGGCCCATAGGTGAGGATAGAATGATGCCTAACAAAGGTTCCCTGATTTCCGGTATAGCAATCGGCGCGGTGGTCGCCGGTGGTCTTTGGTACACGGCAAACGAGGTTGAATTACCCAGCTTCGTGAGCGCAGCAGAAGCTTCGGCGCCGACGGCGGCACCAGCTGCCCCAACGGTCGAGGTTTTCTTAGCGGAAAAACGCAATGTGACAGATTGGGACGAGTTTACCGGACGTTTCGAGGCCGTGGATGAAGTTCTGGTACGCGCCAGAGTGTCTGGGCACTTGGACAACGTGCACTTTACGTCAGGCCAGATCGTTGAGAAAGGCGATCTGCTTTTCTCGATTGACCCGCGCCCCTATCAAGCCCTTCTCGCCGAGGTTGAAGCTCAGCTTATTGAAGCACAAGCCGCTGCCAAACTGAGCCAGTCCGAGCTTGAGCGCGCCGAACTATTGCGTGAGCAGGGTCATATCAGCCAATCAGTACTGGATACACGCCGTCAGAACGCCGCAATTTCCGAGGCCAGTATTGCTTCGGCCAAAGCCGCGATGGACCGTGCGAAGTTAGACCTTGAGTTCACACGGATTCACGCGCCGGTCACCGGGCGAATATCTGATGATTTTGTCAGCGAAGGGAACCTGATCTCGGCCGGGTCAGGCTCAACCCCGTTGACGACGATCGTTTCGATCGATCCGATCCATTTTGTGTTCGATGTGACCGAGCAGCAGTATCTGGAATACATGCGGATGCATAGTGACACTGGCTTTCGTGGCGTGGCGGGTGACTTGCCGGTCGAGATCAAGTTAACCGATGGCGCAGACTTTGAGCATTCCGGAAAAATCGACTTTGTGGACAACCGCCTGGATGTCGGAACTGGCACCCTAAGGGGGCATGCGGTTTTGGAAAACGATAGTGGCTTGCTCGTGCCAGGAATGTTTGGACGTATGCGTCTGGCTGCCGAAATCGACATGAACGGTATCGTTATTCCCGAACGGGCGATCAATTCGGATCAGGCAACCAAATTCGTATGGGTCGTCGATGAAAACAACACGATTACCCGCCGCGAAGTAACCCTGCAGGACCGGTTTGAAGGTTTGCGGGTTGTTGAGGGTCTTAAGCCGGGCGAACAAGTTGTCGTCAGCGGGCTGCACATGGTGGCTGCCGGCGCGCAGGTCCAAGTACGCACGGCATCGAATACCGAAACGACAGAGGTTGCGCTTCGGTAAGCGTAACCCTTTGATTTAGGTGAGGACAATCCGATGAAACTGCCCCATTTCTTTATTGATCGACCGATATTTGCGATCGTAATTTCGGCATTTATCACTATTGTCGGTGCACTGAGCTACTTCACATTGCCAGTTGCTCAATATCCTGAGGTTGCACCGCCAACGGTGCAAGTCAGCGCTCAATATCCTGGCGCCTCTGCCGAAACTATCGCGGAAACCGTTGCCACGCCCCTTGAACAACAGATCAATGGCGTTGAAGGGATGTTGTATTTGTCGTCGCAGGCAACGGGCGACGGCAACTTGACGGTCACCGTCACTTTTGAGCTGGGTACTGATCTGGATGCAGCTCAGGTTCTTGTTCAGAACCGTGTCGCAATCGCTGAACCGCGTCTGCCGGAAACTGTACGGCGGCTTGGCGTCGTTACGCAAAAGGCGTCCCCAGACCTGTTGTTGGTTGTGCACATGTTTTCGCCCGACGCTTCGCGTGATCCGCTCTACATCACCAATGCAGCGCAACGGGTACGCGATGAGCTGACGCGCCTTGGCGGTGTCGGTGATGTAGTCCTTTTTGGCGCACGAGATTATTCGATGCGTATCTGGCTGGATCCCGAACGTATTGCCTCCCTTGATATGACTCCGGGCGAAGTGATTTCAGCCCTGCGCAGCCAAAACGCGCAGGTCGCCTCGGGTCTTCTGAACCAACAGCCGACCCCGGATGCCACCGACTTCGAGGTCTCGGTACAAACCGCTGGACGTTTGACGGACGTGTCCGAATTTGAACGGATCATCGTAAAGCGCGGTGAAGACGGGCGAATTGTGCGTCTTTCCGACATCGCGCGTGTTGAGCTGGGGGCGGCGAACTACACAACACGCGCCTATCTCAACAGGGATGCTGCCGTCGCACTGGTTGTGAACCAGCGTCCCGGAACCAATGCGCTAGAGACAGCTGCCGATGTTCTGGAGACGGTCGAGCAGTTGAGCAAGGATTTCCCAGAAGGTCTCGCTTATGACGTGATCTACAACCCAACCGAGTACATTCAGGCTTCGATTGATGCAGTGGTAAAAACCATGCTCGAAGCTGTAGTGTTGGTGGTCGCCGTAATCTTGCTGTTCTTGGGTACGTGGCGTGCTGCCGTCACACCAATCCTCGCAATCCCAGTGTCGCTCATCGGCACGTTCGCAGTGATGTCGGCGCTGGGGTATTCGATCAACAACCTGTCGCTGTTTGGCCTTGTTCTTGCGGTTGGCATCGTTGTCGATGACGCAATCATTGTGGTCGAGGGCATCGAAAAGCACATCCGTAACGGCGTTTCACCGCGTGAAGCCGCCCGGAAAACCATGACCGAAGTATCAGGCGCGCTGATTGCCACTTCGTTGGTTCTTGCGGCAGTGTTTATACCGACGGCGGCGGTTGCCGGTATTTCTGGTGAGTTCTATCGCCAGTTCGCTGTGACTATCACGGCAGCCACAGCAATCTCGTTGTTGGTGTCGTTGACACTGTCACCCTCGCTGGCTGCGATGCTTTTGAAACCGCATGGTGAACAGAAACCCGGCCTGCTTATGCGCCCAGTGACTTTCGTGCTGTCCAAATTTGATGCCGGTTTTGATCGTGCCTCGAACGGCTATGCGTGGGCCACACGCCGACTGGTGCGCGTGCCAATGATCATGCTGAGCCTGTTTGCCGGATTGCTGCTGCTGACTGATGCCCAGTTCTCGAAAGTACCGGGTGGGTTCGTTCCAGAGCAGGATCAGGGGTATTACATCACGGTGGTACAACTGCCGCCGGGCGCTTCGCTTGAGCGTACAGACAAAGTCGTACGCCATGCCGTTGATGAGTTGCTTGAGATAAAAGGTGTGGAAAACGCTGCTGTCTTTTCGGGCTTCAACGGTGCCACTTTCACCACTGAGTCGAACACTGGTGTAATCTTCTTTGCCACGACACCGTTCGAAGATCGCAAGGCGCAGGGCATCAAGGCCGAAGAGGTTTTGGCCGAAGCTCGTCAGCGTATGGCAACCATCGATGATGCGGCGATCTTTGTTATCGCACCCCCGCCCGTGCGCGGCATCGGTACCGGCGGCGGCTTCAAGATGATGCTGCAGGATACTGGTAGTGTTGGCCCATTGACACTGGAACAGGCCGCACGAGCCCTGTCCGCAGAAGCAAATGCAGATCCCGGATTGGTTGCTGTATTCTCGCTCTACTCGACTGGTACCCCAAGGGTTTGGGCCGAGATCGACCGTGAGCGCGCCGAGATGCTGAATGTGCCGGTTGCCAATATCAACGAAGCGCTAGAGGTCTATCTTGGGTCGTCTTACGTGAATGACTTCAATCTCTATGGCCGCACTTACACAGTGGTTGCACAGGCCGATGCCCAATTCCGTGAAACCGCCGAAGACGTGGCGCGCTTGCGTACCCGGTCCGACAACGGTGCAATGGTGCCCCTCGGGGCCGTGGCAAGCTTCGAGAACACGACTGGGCCATTGCGTCAACCACGTTACAACCTGTTCCCAGCTGCGGCCGTGCAAGGGCAAACCATGCCTGGCGTGTCTTCCGCCGAAGCGCTTGAACGTATGGAAGCCCTGACCGATCGCATTTTACCCGAGGGTATCAGCTATGAATGGACGGAACTGAGCTATCAGGAGAAGAATACTGACGACACCGCGTTGATTGTGTTTGGCTTTGCTGTGCTCTTTGTATTCCTTGTTCTGGCTGCACAATACGAAAGCTGGGCCCTTCCCGCTGCCGTAATCTTGATAGTCCCCATGGTTCTACTGTCTGCTATTACCGGGGTTTGGATCGCGGGGCTCGACAACAACATCCTTGTCCAGATCGGGTTTGTGGTGCTGGTTGCGCTGGCCTCAAAGAACGCGATCCTGATTGTAGAGTTCGCGCGTCAAGCCGAGGATCAGGGTCTGGATCGTTGGCAAGCGGCAGTTCAGGCGGCTCAAACACGGCTGCGCCCGATCGTCATGACCTCGCTTGCCTTCATTCTGGGTGTGGTACCTCTGATGATCGCAACCGGCGCAGGCGCTGAGATGCGCCAGGCGCTTGGTGTCTCTGTATTCTCGGGGATGCTTGGGGTGACCGTGTTTGGCCTGCTCTTCACCCCTTTATTCTACGTGATACTGCGCGCAGTAGAAAACCGTGTCTTCCGCAGAGGGATCAGAAAAGCGCGGGCTTCAGAAGACTTAGCAAGATATCAAGGCGTCTGAGCCCTCACCTTCAGAAACCTTGACCAAGCCCGCCACGTCATGTGGCGGGCTTTTTTTGCTTTGTAGCAAGTTACGCTGAAAGACTAAAAGTGGAGGGATATATTTGGGTCTGGGCAGTTGGTTTTGAATCTTCCTTAGCGACGACCTAGTTATTGACGCTCTATTGGATGCGCGACGACACGGTATCCGCATACCAGAAGACTTCGGTATCTGCGGATTCAATGACCTAGAAAGGAGCAAACATCTAAGTCTGGGGCCTCACTTCAATTTCAACGCCTCGACACGAGATTGGGCGCAATGCCGTCAGTACGATTGTCGAGGCGTTGGAAGGTGACACGGCCGAGCTAAACGCAAAAATTGACTTCAGCTTTCAGGTGGTTCCGCGTGGCTCGACACAGAAAAACGCTTTTAAGGGGTGTTTCCGAAAGGGATCGCAATCGTGTCACTAGGAGTAGCAGCCAGCACTATTTGTGTTCGCCAATTTGGCTTGCGCAACACAAAAGCTGAGGGCGAGTAAGCCATTGCAGCGCACGTAAAGTGCCACATTTTGCGTTTTGCACCACTTCGCGCGACTTCATTTCTTGCGTTCGGACAGATGTTCACATCGTTCTCAGACGTCTGCCGGCGCGTAGCTTCCGTCTTTTCGGTGTACTTCACCCCCAGTGAGTGGCGGGTTGAAGACGCAAACAAGCCTCAAATCGGAATCGATGGCTCGTACCACGTGCCGGTCATGTTGATCCAAGGCATAGAGTGTAAATGGCTCAAGGGAATGCCATATTTCGTCTCTGGCCGTCTTGATCTGACCAAGACCCTGAATGCAATAACATGCTTCCAGATGATGTGTGTACTCAAGCTCAAGCATTGCACCCTTTTTGATAATCGTGTCCGTGAGTGAAAACCCCATGCCATCAGAGGCAAGAAGCAACCTTCTGCTATTCCACCCCGGACCGGAGACGTCTCGATTTGTACCAAGGATATCTTTGAGTGTCGTTACAATCATATTTCAACGCCTCTTTGCTATCGAACCGCGCGGTTCATCCCACCATCGGATAAAATGCTCTGACCGTTGATATATCGGGCTCCGTCGCTGGCGAGGAACACGCATGCTTGCCCAATTTCTTCAAATGTTGCGGCCCGCAGAGCGGGGATTTCCCGACGGGCTCGTTCAGACAGGTTCACGTTTTCGCAGAATCCGGGGAGCAAGTTGTTCATCCGAATATTATGCCGTGCAAATCGATCCCCATAAAGCTTTGAAAAACTGTGCAGAGCTCCGCGCAACATGCTCATAGGGTAGGGGGCACGTGGCTCAACTGCATTCATGGACGAAATGTTTACGAAAGCACCACCGCCTTGTTCGATCAGGATGGGCGTGACGATACGCGCGATCTTGACGACGTTCAGTACGTACATGTCCAGGCTTTCGTGCCACAACTCATCGCTGAGTTCCAAAAGCGGCCCGTCAAAGTCAGGATCGAAACCGACCGTTTTGATGGCCTCCGGCACCGATCCGCCGTGCCCCATGTTGCTGACAATTGCATCAATCCGGCCATATTTGCTCATGGTGTCGTCGATCATCGCTTGTAGATCGTCGACATCCAGTACAGAACCGCGGCGACCAATGCCCCCAAGCTCTTCAGCCAGTTCAACCGAGCGGTTGGACGGAGACATCAGCGAGACTTTAAAGCCTGCCTTTGCCATTTCGATGGCGCAGCCCCGGCCGATGCCCTGTCCTGTCCCTGTCATCAGTGCAACTTTGACTTCGGGCATGGTGTGTCCTTTCTACAGCTAGATTGCATGTGAGATTTGCTGGATTGAATTCAGTATAACTGACTGGATCCTAAGGAACCTATCGAGTTTACAGCATATTGCTGTTAGATTTTCTCACATGACCGAAAACCTCAGACACCTGCGCGCCCTTCAGGCCTTTGACGAAACCGCGACCAACTCCAGCCTGACGAAAGCGGCGGATGTGCTGAATGTCACCCACGGGGCGATCAGTCGGCAAATCAAGTTGCTGGAACTGCATCTCGGCGTGACGCTTTTTCACCGCCGCCCCAATGGCGTTGAGCTGACCAAGGCCGGGGAACGTCTGCATCAATCGACGCGCGGAGCATTTTCAGCGTTGCAGCTGGGCGTGATGGAGGTGAAGCGGTTACATCACCGCCAGTCGATTACGGTGTCTGTGTCCACATCGCTGGCGCTTAAATGGCTTGTACCGTTACTGAGTTTGTTTCAACAAAAACACCCAGGCATCGCCCTGTTGCTGGACACAAACGATGCCTATGCAGATTTCGATACATCCGAGGTCGATGTAGCCCTGCGTTTCGGGGAGCCTAGTTGGGACGGGCTCTACCATGAGCAAATTAGACAGGAAGAACTGATTGTTGTGGCCGCACCCGCTCTGGTTAAGAAAACTCGGCTGCCAATGCGTGCCGAGGACGTGACTAGTCTTCCTCTTTTGCACGACGCTTTCAACGTCGGATGGGAAACCTGGGCTGAGCAAGTTGGGTTGAGTGCTGATCGGATCAAATCGCAAAGCATCAAATATGTCGACAGTGCTGTTCTGTTGGAGGCCGCAATTGACGGGCAAGGCGTGGCATTGGCCAGACATCTCTTGGCTGAGAGGGACTTGGAGCTCGGTCGGTTGGTTCGCCTCGACGAAAGCATTGTTCAATTGGCACGTGGTCTCTACTTCGTCTGTCGACCCGGCGACCAGGATCGCGTCTCAGTGAGAATTTTCAAGAAATGGCTCATGTCGGTTTGAAGTTTGGGCTCCAATCGAAGCCTTTACAGAGCGACCGTTGAAGAACGTGCTACTGAAGCCAGTTAGGATGCGCGTTGGGTGATCTCACTTTGAAGAATTTTTCGCAGGTGAAGAATACGTTGAACTCGGTGGGCTGCAAAGCAACTCCTCTTCGCGGTATTCGAGAGCGAGATTGGGCGGAAGACTGCATTGGAACATTCAAGAGGTTGTATTGGCATTGCCTCCAACGCTTTGCGTACACTAAATAGCCTGATTGTCTGATCTGGTCAGAAAATCCTATTGTCGGGCTACAAGTCTTGGGAAGGTCGGATAAAATCTTCTGTGATCCAACGACGTTTCAGTTCATAGGAACTTCATGCGGCCGACTTCGTATATAGTAGTTTTTTTGGTAGCCATTGCCGCCAGCATTGGCCTTTATTTGGTGTCCTACCAATACTTTGTTTCCGAAGAGCTCTCAAAAGCTCAGGGCCGACTTTCTCTCTACCAAAGTTCGATGAACGGTGAACTCGAACGGTTTTCCCACCTCACATATGTGCTTTCACAGGATTCCTTTGTCATTAGAACAGCCGAAGGGGACGGTACCGGAACTTTAAATCGGCGGCTTGAGGATTTTGCGGCCCAGGCAGGGTTAGACGCAATTTACTTAATGGACGAAGATGGCATCACTATAGCGGCCTCGAATTTCCGCGAAGTTGGGAGCTTTGTTGGTCAGAACTACGCTTTCCGTCCGTATTTTCAAACTGCCATTTCTGGTGAACAAGGCCGTTTCTATGCCATCGGGGCGACGACTGGTTTACCGGGTTACTTCATTTCCAACGCGGTGCTCGACAACCGAGGAGCTTCAACGGGTGTCATAGCAATCAAGATCGATTTCTCAGACCTTCAGGATAGCTGGAGAAATTCGGGGGAACAGGTCTTATTGGCCAATGAGGATGGGGTGGTATTACTTTCATCAAACTTGGATTGGCAATACCGCGTTCTGAGGCCGTTGTCAGAACAGCAGCAAGAACGAATTCGAAATGCAAGACAGTTTCCCGGACAAGATTTGGACCCATTGGATTGGGCAGAATTGCCGGGGGATCAGGCCAGAATTGGCGGAACGAAGCGTTTGCACCTTGCCACTGCGGACTTGCCGCATGGTTGGTCGCTTCACTATTTTGCAAGCGATGACCAAGCCGTGGCGCGCAGTTGGCTTGTAACTGCACTTTTTGTCCTTTTGGCCGGCATCGCATTCATCTTTTTCCAAATACAACGCGCGCAACGTGTGAGTGCTGCATTGGCGCGATCTGAACAAGAAGAAGCCAAGCTGCGCGAGGCGAACGAAAGGCTTGCTGTTGAAATCGAAGACCGCAGGACCGCGGAACGGCGCCTCAAGCGCACGCAGGGCGAGCTTGAGCGTGCGAGCCGACTGGCGGCGCTTGGGCAACTTTCGGCATCTGTCACTCATGAATTGGGACAACCAATTGCCGCGATGCGTAATCATTTGGTCGCAGCAGAGATTGGGTCTTCCGGAGAAACCAAGCTATCGCAAAAAATAGGAAGCCTGGTGGACAGGATGGAAGGGATTACACGTCAATTGCGGTTCTTCGCACGTTCTGACCGTGAGGTTTTCGAGGATCTGGACCTGTGCGCTTCAGTCAAGGCCGCGCTGTCGTTGGTGACCCCGAATATTGAACAAAGCAAGGTCAAAATCTCGCTTGATGCGCCTGACAATCCGGTTTTTATCCGGGGCAGTGCACTGCGGATCGAACAGGTCATTACCAACCTGCTGCGCAATGCCGTCGACGCCATGGATGGAATGGATGCACCCGAAATACACATCGCCGTAATGGTTTCTGACAATGAGGCTACGCTCGAAATTATAGACAATGGTCATGGATTGGGAGGGTCCTCGCTGGCAGAGTTGCAAGAGCCATTTGTGACCACAAAGGAAAGCGGGCGCGGAATGGGCTTGGGGTTGGCCATTTCTGCCAGTATTGTCAAAGATCACAATGGCACGATGACAGCCCGGGACCGCGATGGTGGCGGAACTGTTTTCCGTGTTACCTTCCCGATTGCTCTGAAGCCTGAAGAAACGAGAGAATGAACCTAGAGCAACCTTTCAACGTCTTGGTCGTCGACGATGACAAGTCGATGAGACAATCTCTTGTCGAGCTGCTCGAAGCTGCCGGTTGGAATGTCTGTGCTGTGCCGCGGGCGACGCAGGTTGCTGACTATCTGACACGCACCACGCCTGATGCCATTCTTTCGGATGTGCGAATGCCTGGTATGTCGGGCCTGGAATTACTGGACAGCTTGGACAAACAAGTCGCGCCTCCTGTTGTGCTTATCTCAGCGCATGGCGATATACCTATGGCGGTGCAGGCCATTCAGGATGGTGCCTATGGCTTCATCGAAAAGCCATATGAGCCGCGCAGACTGCTTACTGTCCTGACGCACGCAGCCGAGCAAAACCGTATGCGCAAAAGCAACGCGCGGCTTAAGGACAGGCTTCTAAAGTTGTCTGGACTGGATCGCATTCTACTTGGCGAAACGGATGCGATTAAAGCTTTGCGGCAAGAGGTTCTCGACCTCGCAGATACCAATGTCGCGGTTCTGCTGCAGGGGGACACGGGAACTGGAAAGGAACTGGTTGCCCATGCCCTGCATGATTTGGGCGGCTCGCCTGACGCGCCGTTTCTTGCGCTCAACTGCGCGGCCTTGTCGCCTGAAACTTTTGAGGCCGAAATGTTCGGTGTCGCAGGTGCATCGGACGGAAGATTGGTTGCGGCATCAGGGGGAACCTTGTTTCTGGATGAAATCTGCTCGTGCCCATCTGCTGTACAGGCCAAACTGCTAAGGGTTATCGAAGATCAGCAAGTGTTGCCGGTGGGTGCTGTTACACCGGTGCCTGTGAACTTCAGGGTCGTATCCGCAACCAATGAAGATGTCATACTGGCAGCCGAGGAAGGACGCCTGCGTCAGGACCTGCTGTTTAGATTAAACACGGTCGTTCTTACCTTGCCTCCTTTACGGCAGAGGCGCGATGATCTGGTGTTGTTAGTTACGCATTTCTTAAACGAATACGCACAGGTTTATGAGATCAACACGCCAGAGCTCAATCAGGACGATCTAGCCGCCCTGCTTGCACATGATTGGCCCGGTAACGTGCGCGAACTTCGCCATGTCTGCGAACGGCGTGTTTTAGCAGCCAGACGGGGCGGAGGGTCACTGGCCAAGGCGATCCAAAGCGACCAGCATTTCGACGATGTCCCGGATACACTGCGCGAAGCTGTTGCTGCTTTCGAACGCGAGCTTATCGGTAAAGCCATCAAGGCGCATAAGGGCCGCATGGATGCCGCAGCCGAAGCGCTTGGAATTGGCCGCCGGACGCTCAACGAGAAAATCGTCAAACTCGGCCTCGATAAAGAGGCGCTGTTATAGGCTAAACGCCCTGCGGAATCCCGCAGGGCATCGTAAATACCGCCAGCATATTCCTTCATAGTCAGGTGACTGGGAATTCTGAATACTCCGCCCAGACGAATTGCGTGAACTGGGAGGATCTTCTATGCGCAAACATCTTAACCGGGCGGCTATTGCCGCCCTGTCGCTGACCGTCGCATCCGAAGCATTGGCTGTTGAATGGAACGTATCCCTATGGGGAAAGCGCCGCGCGTTTACCGAGCACGTCGAAAAACTTGCCGAATTGGTTAACGAGAAAACCAATGGCGAGTTTACCCTGAACATCAGCTATGGTGGTCTGTCTAAGAACAAAGAGAACCTCGACGGCATCTCGATTGGTGCGTTTGAAATGGCGCAATTCTGCGCCGGGTATCACCGCGACAAGAACCCTTCGATCACTGTTTTGGAACTGCCGTTTCTGGGCGTGACTTCGCTGGAGCAAGAAGTCGACCTTTCCATGGCCGTCTACCAACATCCTGCCGTTGTCGAGGATCTGGCCCGTTGGGACGCGACCTTGCTGATGCCGTCTCCGCTACCGCAGTACAACCTTGTCGGCGTAGGCGAAGCGCCAAAATCTCTAGCTGAGTTTGAAGGTCTGAGCGTTCGCGCGACTGGCGGAATCGGCAAGGCGATGGAGACGGTCGGTGCAGTTCCGACCTCGATGTCCGCGTCCGAAGTCCGTCAGGCAATGGACAGCGGTATCGTGAAAGCCGTCAGCTTTGCGCCTCATGCCCATATGTCTTTCGGCACCATCGAAAACGGCACATGGTGGACGACAAACCTGAACCCCGGAACGGTCAACTGCCCAGTCGTGGTGAACACTCTGGCGCTGGAAGATCTGTCCGATGAACATCGCGACGCTCTGCTGGGGTCGGTCGACGAAGCGCTGGATCACTACGTTTCCCACTACCAAACCAAAACAATGGAAGCCTGGGGGCCAGAACTGGATCAGCGCGGCATCGAACGGGTCACTTTCAGCGATGAAGAGATCGCAGCGTTCAAAGAAGCCGCTGCCGCACCTGCGGCAGAAGCTTGGATAGCAGAAAACACCGAACGCGGCCTGCCAGCACAAGAGCTTTATGACCTTGTGACAGGCAAGATCGCAAACGGCAGCTAATCCACTCACCACCCGGCACTGGTCAAACCGGCGCCGGGTGCCTTTACCCCTGACAGCGGAGTACATCGATGGCCGGGTCATCCCTTGTGCTGTCTGACGACAGCCGTCTCAGCAATCTCGATCAACGCTTGTATAAACTTGAGAGCTTTCTGGCCCTGATCAGCGGTCTCGCAGTTTTCTCGCTGATGGTCATGGCCGTGGTCTCGGTCGGTGGCCGGAACATCGCCAATGCGCCACTTCCCGGCTATGTGGACTGGATCGAGCAAGCCATGCCGCTGATCGCCTTCATGGGGATTTCCTATGCGCAGCGGGATGGTGGCCACATTCGAATGGACATGGTCGTTGGAGCGCTTAAAGGCAGGACACTCTATATCGTCGAGTTCCTGACCACCGCTGTCATTCTGGCGCTGATCGTGTTGCTGATCTGGGGAAGCTGGGCGCATTTCGCGCGCAGTTTCGACTTTGGTGCGCCACTCTGGAGCCGCGACAGCTCCATCGACATTGGCATCCCACTGTGGCCTGCCAAACTGTTGGCCCCCATCGCCTTTAGCGTGCTTTGCCTAAGGCTTGTTTTGCAACTTTGGGCCTACGGCCGCGCGATCCGTCACCCTGATCGGACACCTATTGCCGTCCCGCTAATAGCCGATGCAGCAACGCAAGCTGCAATGGAAGCCGAGCACGTCTCGGGCCACGACAACTGAGGTTAAATCTGATGGAACCCATTGAAATTGGTCTGATCGTCTCGGGCGGAATGCTTGTTCTTGTAGTGCTGGGAATGCGAGTGGCGTTCGCCGCTGCAACCGCTGGCATGGTTGGCTTGATCTGGATTTTCTGGGCCAAGTTCGGATACGACCCGGCGCGGTTTGGCAAAGCGGTAACCGTGGCGGTCAAAACGGCGGGGCAAGTTCCACATTCAAAAATCTCCAGCCAGGCGCTGAGCCTGATACCCACCTTCATCCTAATCGGCTATCTCGCCTATTACGCAGGCCTGACCAAAGCGCTGTTCGAAGCCGCCAAGCGTTGGCTGGCATGGGTTCCAGGTGGGTTAGCGGTTTCGACGGTCTTTGCAACTGCTGGGTTCGCAGCGGTATCCGGCGCCTCGGTTGCCACATCCGCTGTATTCGCCCGTATCGCCATTCCCGAAATGCTAAGGATCGGCTATGATAAACGCTTTGCTGCGGGCGTCGTGGCGGCAGGCGGTACACTGGCCTCGCTCATCCCGCCCTCGGCCATTTTGGTTATCTACGCGATTATCGTGGAACAGGACGTAGGCAAGCTGCTGTTGGCCGGTTTCATTCCGGGCATGTTTTCTGCCGTGATCTACGGCTTGCTGATCATTGGCATGGCCGTTGTGATCAAAGGGTTTGGTCCCGCCGTCACAGGCTTTACGTGGAAAGAGCGTTTTCTGTCTCTGCCGCCTGCATTGCCCATCGTGATCGTCGTCGTGACCATCATCTTCTTTGTTTATAACCCGTTTGGCGGTGATGCCTGGGGCACGCCCACAGAAGGCGGCGCAATCGGAGCCTTCGTGGTGTTCCTCATGGCACTTTATCAAGGCATGCGCTGGTCGGAACTCAAAGATGCGCTGTTGGAGACCGCAAAGCTCAGCGTCATGATTTTCACCATCATCTGGGGTGTGTTGGTCTACGTTCGTTTCTTGGGATTTGCCGAGCTACCAAATGCATTTTCCGACTGGATCACTTCGCTTGAAATGTCGCCCATGTTGATCCTGATCTGTATTCTTCTGGCGTATGCCGTTTTGGGCATGTTCATGGATGCGATCGGAATGCTGTTGTTGACACTGCCTGTCGTTTACCCCGCTGTGATGGCATTGAACGGTGGCGAAGCCGTAACTGCAGCCGAGAGCACATTCGGTATGTCCGGCCCTATGTGTGCTATCTGGTTTGGCATTCTGGTTGTCAAAATGGCCGAGTTTTGTCTAATCACCCCACCCATCGGGCTGAATTGCTTTGTCGTCGCCGGCGTGCGCGATGATCTGAGCGTTCAGGACGTTTTCAAAGGCGTGACACCCTTCTTTCTCGCTGATGCCGCTACTATAGCAATGCTCGTTGCTTTCCCGGCGATCGTTCTTTGGCTTCCGGGACAGGTTTGAACTTTCGAGCATGTGTGGCACATGCGATTAATCTCGCAGGGCAGGCGCATTGTTGCGAATAGGTGTTACAAAGGCGCTAGCCACGGCATGCAGGCGAAAGTTAACCAGCAACATCGATCGTTATGAAAATTCTACGCTCCAACCCAGAGATGTAAGACCCAAAGTGCAATCGACTAAATCAGTCTGTCCAAATTTTGTACGATTTGCAATTTGGTTATGAACTTAAAGGAGAATTCTTCAGGAGCACACACTAACCGCGATCCGAGAAGCTACGCTTAGCAAAAGGCTGACTCGCAATATGGAAGGATGAGATTTCGTTGCAAACTCGTGGAACTTTTGGCCGTTTTTTGTTGCTGTAAACTTTCAGTACGTGACGAATTCAAGTTCTTATAAAATCATTCACTTTAGAACGAAATCGAGACCTAATTGCGCGCATTCACTAAGACTGGAAGGACGCCTCCAGCCGCTCTTTGCCTGCGGTCAACGCTGCAATTCGATGGCACGCCGCCCGCTATTTAATCCTACCGTTGGGGAGTCACTGAAAATGCACGGCGCCGCTCAACATGCCGTCGGCTCCTCAACAGTTCTAATAGCGAAAGCTTATTGGGTTCAAAGGATGACTTGTCCCGGTCAGCTTAAATATATTAAACTTTACCATATTTACCATAATATACGTTATCGGTATTTCGAGCTAGAAGAAATAACCGGTAAAGCGATGATTTCACAGTTCGGGGTTTAGTACAAAGCTTAGTGTATAAACTATTGATGCGCGTACTTCGAGCCTACCGTATGGGCTTTTTCTAATGAGCACGTTGTCGTCTCAATATGGTATGCATTTGTGTGCAACTAGAACCCTAATATCTTTCCGGTTGAGCTCGGTTATATGGGTTCGAGTAACTTTTGGGGAGCGACAGGTAATGCGGCCCCATGCAGACTCGTAATCTTGCTCCAGATATGTTTGGCAATCTTCTTGCCACAGCTTATTTGTATGACCAGTTTCAAACCAAAAATTCGATTAAGCAGTTTTTGAAAACTGAAGACTGCGGAGTTGCAACCAAATTCTTGAATGTGTCAAACCCGACAGATACGCGCGTGCAATGGAAAACTCACATGAGTGTTTGACCAACTAGGTCTTGCCCATCCGGTTGACGACTGAACATACGGCTGAAAGCAGCACAAGAGAGTGCGGGGGCTCAGCCTTGGAGCATCAAAAAAGACGCCCCAGGCCAAAACAGAAGTTTTTGACAACAGGCCCTGCATCCTTGGTCAATTGGCTGGCATGGGCAGTTTCTTGGCTTCGCGGGCAAATTCCGAACGGATCACGTGTTCTATTTTCTTGCGTAGATCGGCATCCCTGCGCAAGGCATCGTTTGCCAGTTTTTGAAGCTGCGCGGCGTTCCGCGTACCGTCTGTCTCACTGATCACACTCAGCGCAGCCTTTTCTATTGACTTGTCGCTAAGGCTGGTTGCCACTTTCAGATAGATCTCGCCCGAATGCTTTGAAGCCAACTCATCAAAGTTTTTGGCACCGTACAGGTTTACAAGATCCTTACGCATGGATTCCATGATCCTTGGGGCCATTGTGGTCTTGAGAAAGGACTCCCCCAAACCAGACAAGTTCTTGGTAAAGGCATCCAGCGCTTTGACTGAGGCTTGGGTCATGATGCCGGACAGGAGTGTCTTGGCGACCGCGTCTTTTACGTCATTTAGACTGGGTGGGCTTCCTTTCTCAATCAACGGCTTCATCATTCCGATCGTTTCCTTCAAGGCACTCACGACCATCGCCTGACCAATCTTGGACTCCAGAAAACGTTTGAAGAATACCTCACCCACCTTCGTTGGAATGCCACCGGACAGTTTCGGCATGACGTATTTGGCAAGTTGACCCGCCAATCCCTTGGACAAGGCATCACCCAGCTTGCCGCCGGCTGTGGCAGTCAATCCGGCAATAAAACTGTCGATGAACACCTTTTTGGCCGCACCGTCCCATGTCACTTTGTTTCCGGCAACATACTCGCCAAACTGTCCAGCTCCGGTTTTCAGGGATTGAACGCTGGTTGCCGCGATGATGTTGGCCTGCGTCGGACTCATCCCCTTGGTGACAACCAATCGGGCAGTCATGTAGGTTTCGACGGCGGCAAACGACGTTTCTTGAATCAGTTCAAGACCGGATATTATCCCACCCGCCGTACCGATACGGGCCGCGATGAACTTTTTGAAAGACTTGACAGCTTTGTTGTAGGCTTTTGTGGCCTTCTGATCCTGTTTGTGAACCATGCGCCAGTCCGGAGGCGCCGCACTTGCCATTGCTTTCAAATCCGACGCGGTGGACCGGGCAGAGGAAATGTCATCCCAAGGCGGGTTGGTTTTGCTGTTCACGGTACTGACCGAAAACTCTGTCAGAGCCGCCACCAAACCATCCTGGGCCGCACGGGTTCCTTCGAACCCATGACAAATGTTGGCCCAGCCCTCTGCCTCGTTGTACATCTTTGCAGCTTTGGAAACGATTTCTTTCTTCAAGGCCTTAAGACCCGCCTCGTATTCCTTTTTGCTGACGAGTTTTTTCTTTCCACCCTCAAAAACCTCGTAGACCTCCAACTTAGCGTTGGCGGCGATCATGGCATTGAGTTTTGCAAGACCGGCGTTCCAGGTTTTTGCATTGGGGTCAACGATGCCATCCGGCGTTTTGTAGCCGAGCTTCTTTTTTTGAAACTCGCGGATATTCTTGATCAGGACCGCGTCGCACTTGCCGTTCACATTCACACGGAACCCGTTGGCCACCAGCATCAGCTGCACCAACTCAACATCGGCTGGTTTGTTCTGAACAGGTTTGAATTTCTCGTTTTTCTTTGGGTCGGCCTTGGTAATTCGTTTTTTTTCACCGACTGGAGCGGATAATTTAGGTGCCACTATAATATTCCTTAAGTTAAAATATGCGGTTGTTGCGTAAATCTAGAGATGCAGCTTTTAACGCTGCGAGGGACAACGCAGACAAAAAAGCATTGTGAGTTAAAGCCAGCAGTTCCGTTGATCCTTCGGCGGTACGACTTCCCGCCGTGAGACGCGCATACTTCAGTCTAATCATCCAATTCATCTGCCTGCTTTGGTTGTTGCACATACTGTAAACAGTTCAGCTGGCGATTTATTCAGATGAACAGGCGTGTTTCCGCATCGCTGCTGGAATCCTTAATCGCCAGACTGTCCTGGCAAAGTGTGTCCTAGCTCCTACAGGTGGAAAAATGCAGCCGAAGGTCAAGTGAAGCCCCGAAAAACAAACCCGGCCCAGCATGCCAACGAAATAATCGTCGATGGAACCTATCGCGCAGACCGCGCAGCAACCCGATTGTTGTTATCGGAATTTCATCAGCAGCGGTAAAGAGACCACAGAACTGGATGAGGAGCGTTCCTTGCCGCAGAAGTTCTTCAGGTTCCTCGCCGTCGTTCGAAATCAAAACATGTGCCAATTGCACTTGACCAAGGAAAGAAACAAATCGCGAGGGCGACTATGCTGAAAACAAGAATTCTTAGAAACGTTTGGGCATGTCGCGATCTGCTCGGCGCCCGGTGGCCGGTTCATCAATGTCTCTTGCGCGATGCTGAAAGTCTAGTCAGCGTTCCCTTGTGTGGATCTCAAGCCTGACAATATCTGCGTACCTTCGGGAAAATTCCTAAGATATTCCAGTTGATCTGATAGATTTCCAGAAGTTGAAGCTGACTTAAAAAGCTACCGGTGAGATGCGCTAGGCACGGCAGAAACAAGACTTAAGTTTTAAAAACTGAATCCATTTTCGTCACTCGACGCATCACCTAATACTGACTGTTATCGCGCTATCGCGGCGGGTGTGAATCGTCCCCCTGGGTGCTCTTGTATAAAACGAGTGAGCCCTACGAGGTCTCCACTCGTACCAATCGACCTCCCTTGGTCGGCTTCTTTGGCGCGCGCCGCAACTACATCCTGATCCTGAAAGAACTCAAAGTCTGTTGTCAGCAATGATGCGGCCCACGAGGTTTGAATGCCGCAGGTTTCGTTAACAACACCAACATGGACTGCATTGTTCCCAACCAGATCAATTTCCGCTGGATCTTTGAGGGCAACGTCAACGGTAAGAAGATAGCTCTTACCTAACGGTTGAACACCATGCTCTGCATAGTAAAAGAGCCCTACCGTATCGGGCCCGTTCTCTCGCAACGTTCTTCCGAATTCCATGACGGCCGAATTTAACTCAGCATGGGTCGCGTGAAACAGGAATGTTTCTTCGAACCCAGTTGTTCGCTAAAACACTCATCACAATGAAATGCCGAACAGAGCCCGCATTGAAGACAGTGCCAACACTGAAGATATTCGCGAGAAAAACAAACTAGTGAAAAGGATTGGCAGTCTGGCCGACTGCAAACGACCAAGTTCAAGATTTTGTTTAACATGATCTAGCAGCACCAGCGATTTGTTGGGCAGCGCACCTGGTACATTGGCAGATTCAAAACGCTCGCATCCGCGACGTCGCATAGCATCAAAATTACGAGGATGATTCAAATACGACGGTTCCCAAGTGCAACAATGTCCGGTTTTCAACGGCTTACTGAGATCACAGGTTCAGTGTTCCCAGAATTTAGTTTTGGCCGGTCTAACCAAGAGTTTGCGGCACAACACCGATACCCAAACAGAGACTCAGGCCACGTTCTGAGACGCGTGAAGACGGCCAAGGATTTCGAACTTCAGGCAGGCTTTTGAGTGTTCGGTCGGCAAAGTGGGAGAAATAAGCCCGCTATCGGAAAGCATAACCGCCTCGCGTTTCAGGTGGATTTCACGCCCGGCCTCGGGTTTGACATAGGTGCCCGAGGTGCTGTGATCGGACAAAATCATCTTCCCGCCATTCATCTTAACGACGGCGTGTAAACGAGACACCCAGGGTTGTGGCAAAACAACGTCACAATCGGGGGATCGTCCGATCTTCAATTCGCCATTGTCATAGCATTGCCACGACTTCTCCTCGTGACTAAGGACCAGAGTCAAACGCTCGGTCGGGCGCCAATGATCTTCGATCCGACCATAAGACAGGGGCAACCTTGTTTGGGTAAACGGATCAGAGTCAGGGCTTACCAAAGAATATGCCATCGTTTGTTCGCTGAGACCTTTCAGTGTCAACCGCCCAAGCGGTTTCAGCAAACGCCGCAGGTCTTGAGGCAACAAAGCGGCGACACTTTCGCTGATGCAGGCCTCACCGGAGTTGGCAGCGGTTGCAAGGCGGGCAGTTAGGTTCACTGCCTCGCCATAAACACCTTTCTCGGCAATAACGATCGGCCCGCAATGCACACCCACATGCACCGACAGCGAGGTTTCTGACGGGCCGCCGATCAATTCCATTGCTGCTGCAAGCGCGGTGTTAGCGTCTAGAAAATAGCTAAGAACATCGTCACCTTTCTGACCGACCTGAACGCCACCGTTCTTTGCGAGAACGCGACGCAAGCGGTCCAATTCCAACTGTATAAGTCGCTGTGCTTCTCCATCGCCGACGGCTTTATAAAGCGGGGTACTTCCCGAAATGTCTGCGATGACTAGGATTGCGAAAGTGGAATTCACGTTCAGTCCTCAAGTCGGATTAAGTAACATTCGGGTGCTTAACGCTGTTCTGTATACCCGACATTTCCCTGGTGTGCGTATCTTTTGGCCAGACTGCTGGTTTTGTTCTGTGATTTCAATGGCACATTGACTCGCGGTTTCGGAATGATCGCTAGAGGTGCAGAAACGGAACGCACAACCTGAAAGTGCGGGCCCTTCTCAGCGCCACACGAAGCTGACGGAACAAATTCCTGACAGGCCATAGTCTCTAACTGATCAGTCACACCCAAAAATCCAAGACCTCGTTAAACATGAATTGTTCGGTTGGGATTAATGTCAGACTAATCTGCCAACTCGTTCAACTCTGACATCCGCCCATGGCCCAACGGCGCAGATTGATCTTCAAACCGCCACCAAAGGGATGTTGCTTGACAACATTTCCAGCTGCAGGTCGTTTCACATAAGTTGTGGCCTGATCACACAGTGCTTCCGGCGTCCATTGATGGCAATTGGAACACGATTGACCTTTCCAAAGCTCGTCTGGCAAACCCTCTATTGGGGGGAATTGCGGTGATCCTGCAACCAATTCACTAATGGTCTGCCCGCGAACGTAAGAGTTTCCGAAGGTCAACGGCGAGGCCAGAGTTATTACTTCAGCTCCGGCATCCTTTGGCTGTTCGGCTTCTGGCGCTTTTACATTTGGTTCAGCTTTGCGCGTCACCGTTTCCTCGCCGTGACGCAGGGCGGCAAGGCGCTCGACAGCCTCATTCGAGAACGCTCCCTTCGGGAAACTATGAAGGTAAACTTCGTAGGAATGGATTGAGTCGTCTGCCAGAGCCAGCTCGTACATTAGACGATCAGTTTCCGTAGCCTCGGGTCCGGATTGAGCCGGTTCGGGTTGCGTAAGGCCAACCTGCGGTGACGTTCCGAACGACTCGGCCATGACAGTTTGCAAAAGATCACTGGCTTTATCGGCATGGATGCTGTCGGGATAAGCCCTCATGAACAGCATGACTTGAACAGGATCGCGCGAATTAACTGCGGACTGCCAGAGATCTTCCTCGTTCTCGTGTTCGACGATCTTAGTCTCGGTCTCAATCGCGAAGGCAAAATCCTGAGTCAGTGATGATGTGTCCCAAGGCGTCTGCAATCCTCGGGTTTCACCTAAAACGTCGACCCGCACCTTTTTGAACAATTGCTCGATCGCCATGCCAGGCGTTTCGATGTGCTTTGCCAAGCTGAGCGTGAAAGGGCTGTTGCCCAACTCACCATCAAGAGCAACACCGCCCGGATCGGTGGCGTAAGCCAGAAACGTGCCCGTTGGCGCCTTCATCTCGGCCAGGCCATTGTCATCCATATCGGCCAAGTCTTCGAACGGGTTGTTTCGGCACGCATCAAGAATGACAATATTGGTCTTATTGTTCGCAGATGCCATTTGATGCAGCACCGAGCGCGCTTCAACTGCCATCAAATCCAGATCAGCCGGGTCGCTCAGCGAAACATCAACCGGCAAAAGGTAGTTGGAGCCAAACGACTGCACCCCGTGCCCGGCATAGTAAAATAAGCCAACCGCATTTTCACCGCCCTTGCGCAGGTCACGCCCGAACTGTGCAATGGCGCGTTTCATGTCGACTTGATGGCTGTCGGACAGGTGCCGAACTTCGAAACCAAGACCGGTAAGCTTTTCGGTGATCAGCTTTGCATCGTTGACCGGGTTATCCAGCTCTGAAACTGAGCCATAAGCGGAATTTCCAATTACCAATGCGATCCTGGGCTCGGCCACCGCGAATGTGGTCCAGAACACTGAGGTCATCGCTATCAGAACTGTAAAAATGCGAAGCACGTCCATTCCTTTTTCCGTCGTTGCACAAAACCCGTGACACAAGGGCATCATGCTGGTCCGAAGTTCCCTATCCTAAATTCTTGGCTTTCTTGTGGCCTTCGCCTGTCATATTGCGGAAATACTATCAAGCCTAGGAAGAGGTTCACACATGCGGCGTTCAACCTTAATGCGAAACTTTTTTGCAATAGCTGGGCTATTTCTAGCGAATTCCGCATGGGCACAGAGCACCGACCCGTTTGAGCATGGGTGGAAACTGGACGCAGGAGCATCGGAGCTTCAATTTCTGTCTGTAAAAAAGAACTCGGTCGCTGAACACAGCGGGTTTGCAACTCTTACGGGCGTAATCAGCCCCGAGGGTGATGCAGACATCCGGATTCAGATGGACAGTGTCGACACCAAAATCGACTTGCGCAATGTGCGGATGAGGTTTTTGTTTTTCGAAACCTTTAACTACCCCGAAGCCGTAATCACCGCAAAACTTCCACCCGAAGAACTGATTGATCTGCATAAAGTTCGACACAAAATCATCGACCTGCCCTATTCGCTTTCCTTGCACGGGGTAACAAAGGAAGATGTGTCTCAGGTGGCAATTACGTTGGTTGACAACGACCGAGTGGCAGTTGCGAATACCACACCGATTGCCATTGCCTTGCCGGATTTCAACCTTGAAGAAGGTCGCGCCAAATTGGAAGAAGCGGCCGGGGTCGACATCCTTCCATTTGGGTTTGTCAGCTTCGGCTTCGTCTTTGATCGCGCCAAGGCCGGGACCCCTCCGCAGCTTGAGCTTGTCGCGGCAACTCCGGGGGCGGCAGCTTTGGAAACCAAGGGTGATCTGGACCGCGAAGCTTGTGAAGGGCGCATGGAGATTCTGTCTCGTACAGGAAATATCTATTTCAATTCCGGTAGTTCTCGCCTGACGGACGCGTCGATCCCTCTGTTAACAAACCTGCACGATATCGTAAGTCGCTGCCCAGACCTGACCATCGAAATTGGCGGTCACACAGACAGTGACGGGTCCGAGGTCGACAACCGCGCGCTCAGCCAACGCCGCGCGCAGGCGGTCAATAGCTATTTGGTTGGTCAGGGCATCGCTGCGGACCGACTTATCACGGTTGGATATGGGGAAAGCCGCCCTGTGGTGTCTAACGACACACCCGACGGTAAGCGCCGCAACCGACGCATCGAATTTGTCCCGGTCAATTAAGGAATAGCTCAGAGCGCAATCAATTTTCAGCCAGTATGACCGGATCAAAGCCGCCGCTGCGCCATTGTTGCAGCGCGGCTATGAAATTCGGGCCTGGAAGACCGTCGATGGCACTTGAGTAATAGCCTGCTTTCTGGAGCAGTTTCTGCACTTCCATAAGTGTTTCGCGCGACCATTGATCGGACGCCAGCGATAGTTGATTCAATATTGCTCCGTTATCTTCGGCGGTCCCACGTAGCAACATGCGTGCGGCCTGAGACGGATCGCGGGCAGTGCCCCGCCCTTCATCCAACAGGATCGCTGCGGCCAGATAACCTTGGAATTCACCGTCTCGGGCCGCCTTCTGGAAATAATCCAGCGCTTCCGTGGGCTCTCCGGCTACACCGTCTTGCACCAATACGCCAAGATTGAACGTGGCCTTGGCTGATCCCCCTTCTGCGGCACGCCGTAACAGTTCGACCGCGCGGGCGTCGTCCTTAGGGACGACCTGACCTTCGAACAAAATGACCGCCAAATTGATCATCGCGTCGAAACTGCCCGCTTCGGCGGCCCGTTCATACAAGTCCAACGCTACGTCTACATCTTGTGAAACACCAGTTCCGCTTTCATGCAATTGAGCGAGAGATACCATCGCGCGCAAATCACCCTCGGCCGCCGCTTGTTTGTAAAGCGTCACCGCGCGGTCCACATCACCCGCTGCAATCGTCGCCCGCGCCAGCAAAGCCACGTAGTGAGTTAGGTCCGGTGATTGTGCAGCGGCAGCACTGCAGGCCTGAATCGCGGTCAATGCGTTTTCCTGCAAACGGCTGAATGGCACACCGGGGATACTGGCGGTTCGATCCCTCGGATGGGTCGCCAAACGTTCGCAAATACCGCCCGGCGTGCTGTCTTCTGGTCGCGGGATTGACGCAATCAGGCGGCGCGCCTGATCGACATGACTGCCGTCAGGATACTGCTCAAGGTAGAATTCAAGCAAAGGGCGCATCCGGCTGCGCTGCGCCAGCTTCCACAGTCGTTCGGCCTGCTCGTCCGCATCTTCAACCGAAAGGGCCCGAGTCAACGTCTCGCCCTGCCCTGCCCGGTCCAGAAAAGCCATTACTTCGCCCACATGCGCGCCTTCTGGGTAGCGATCTACATAAAGTTGCATCAAAGACGGGTCCTGGGCGTTCGCCGCCACTTGCCACAGCAGGGTTTCTTCCGATGCCGTGACCGGGCTGTTGTCAAAGCGAAACTGCCGCGTCAAAGATGAGTTGTCCCACGGAATCTGGCGACCACCCGTTGAGGCCAGCACGTCCTTGCGAACCGAGATCATAAGATCAGAAATATCCTGCCCCGGCGTATAGATATGGCTCAGTAACGCTTCGGTGAAAAAACTGTTCCGTCCGGTTCCATCAAAAGCCACATTGTCGGGCTGCGTGGCATAGGCGAACAGGAAATCCGCTGCACTTCCAACGCGTGCCAAGCCCTCCCCGCCAACATCAACTCCGGTTTCCTCGAATGGATTGTCTCGGCACGCGTCCAAAAATACCAGCCGAATCCCGTCCGAGCGTTCCATCCGCGTAACGAATTCTTCCATCGGGATTGTTTGTTCAGGGATGTCCTCAGATGTCGAGATTTGAGCGTTGACCGGAACCAGATAGTTCCGTCCGTTCACCTGAAACCCGTGTCCCGCGTAGAACAGCAGAGAAACATCAGAATCTGCCGCAGCCGCTCCGTAAGATTCTGCCAGCGCCAACATTTCATCGCGCGTCAGGTCAGTGCCCAGAAACACATCAAAACCCAACCCCTCAAGCGCTATTGCGAGGTCCGAGGCATCGTTAATCGGATTATCCAAAGCACCAACGGACACGTAGTCCGAATTGCCGATCACCAACGCGACCCGCTTGTCAGCCAGGGCTGCACAGGCGCTAAAGAAAGTGAATATCAAAACCGCGAGGCAACGGATCAGGTACACGGGCTCTTTCTCCGACAATTTACAGGCCGATAGCGCGCGTCAAACCGATCTCGGCCTGACCGACTGCGGCAACAATTGTTTCTACCTGCTGGTTCTGAATTGTGACAAGTTCAGGATCGGTTGCTCTTATCAATGTGATGGCTTTGCGGATTTCCCTCTGTGCCTGACGTATCTCGCGACGCGCTTGCTGAACGGCATCGCGACGGATAGCTGCGCGCTCTTCGGCCGTGGTGGCCAGCGCCAGCCTACGATTGGCGTCTTCGCCAACTTTGCGGATACCTGCGCTTGCGCCACGAATGATATCGCCAACCGACTCGAGACCCGGCGGCAAACCCGCTACAATCCCATCAAGATCCGATGCATAATCGTCCATCGCATCGGCTAGACAGGCCAGATACTCACTCACATTTTCACCGCTGCTGTCACAGCCCGCTACGTCACCGTCGAAGTCCTGTGACGCATTCTCGACCGTGCCAAGAGCGGCTTCGGCTTCGGCCGTCGTTGTAACTGCCGTTCCGCCGCCACCACCAGTAATCGTGGTGTCAACTGTTGGTGTTATTTCTATTGTCGGAGTTGGCGGCACGGGAATGACCGGATCGGTCGTATCCACGATCAAAGCACTTCCAGACAACCCAACAACACTAAAGACTTGCCCGCCCGAGCTGGTCAGGGAACTGGTATCAAGCGTAAATGACGTGGTACCTATTTCGGTACTCGCGAAGTCAAGAGTCTGGAAAATTGACGAAGTATTCAGTGAGTCAGAGGCTGGTCCGAACAGATAGTCGGACGGACCACCAGAAACGGTGCCTGTCGCCGTTGCGCCAGAGGTCTCGCCTTCGGCCACAATAAGATCATCCGGTATGGCAAAAACAACTGGTGAGGTCGAATAATTCGCAGGGTTCGTGCTGCCCGACCCCGGTGCCCAAGTCGTAGCGAAATTCCAACCCTGAGCCGAGGCGAGATCGTAGAAGGTATCCGTATCCTGAAGTTGCGCGGTCGTTAGGCCTGTGCCCCCCCCGGCGCTGCTGTTCTGACCGGAGGTTTCGGTGTTCCAGAAAGACCCAGTGACCGTGCCGGAATTGCTTCCGACCAATCCGCCCAGGGACGGTGTACCCACACCGGTCAAGCCGACAGTACCAGTAGAATAGCTACGGAGGATAGTACCTCCGTCGTTCGAACCCACAAGGCCGCCGAAATCGGCGGAATCGCCCGGCGACGAACCCTGATTGATGCCCAGAACATCGGATGTTGAATATGAGTCCGTTATGGATCCGGTATTCTCTCCTACTAGACCGCCCATGGTATGGCCGCCATCCGTTGTACCGGTGACGGAACCGCTGCTGAACGAACGGATGATCGCACCCGAGTTTTCACCTGCCAAACCTCCAGCTACGACAGAATCAGACTCGGTCGTGTTAACCGTTACGCTGGCAGTGGAGTAGCTGTCGACGATTGTGCCGTCGTTGAACCCTACGAGTCCACCAGCCTGAAAGTCACTGCTTTCATAGCTGCCAGACACCATAACGCCTGAAATTGTTCCCAAGTTTTCACCGGCAAGAATACCGCCCTCGGCAGAAAGCACATCGGCATTTGTCACGCTCAGATTCTGAACAGTACCGTCAAGCGTGCCAAATATGCCGCCAAACGTGAATGCGTTGCTCACGACCAGCCCATCGATTGCGAAACGGTTCCCCTCAAGCGTGCCGTTAAAGTCCATCGGCTCGAAACCCTGACCCCAGCTCGACGTGACCGAGGCATCAATATCGTTTGCTAACTCAAATGTCTGACCAGACCCATCAAGCCCCTGCAACCCATACACATCTGTCAAAAGATACGGGTTAGCACCCGTCCCGGCACCGCCAAGAACCCGCAGGAAGGTCGCACCCGCCTCAATCGTGAAGTCTGCGGCGAAGAACGATGGTAAGGTGCCGGAAACCTGCTGCCAGGACCCGCTATCCAACGTAAAGGAACTGACATTTACTATGCCCCCGGCGCCGGTTGTGATGGTGCCGAGCGCATCAATGACCAAGCCCCCGTTGGGGCCGTTGATAGCGCCATTCAAAGTGACGTCATTGTCGGCATCCAGAATCAGATCCGTTGCGGCGTTCCAATCAATGTCGGCGTTGATGGTAATATCGCCAGCGTCCGTTCCAGCGCCCGACGTGTCGAGCGTGGTGTTAGCGGCTGCTAGCTGCGCCTCAAGCGTCGCCTCATCAATAGTTCCCGGAACTGTGATGTCCTGAGGGTCCAGCAGCAGCTCTCCGATGGTGCCGTTGGGCGCGCGCAGATCCGAAAAACCGCGGTAAACCAAATCAATTTTACCCGAGACTTCGGCAAAACCGCCATTGCCGGCAAATGCGCCGCCCGTTGCTGAGATGTCGCCGTAAAATTCGGTCAGATAGTCTGACCAAACAATGATACGGCCGCCATCGCCATAGCTGCCGCCATCAGCGATTATCTGGGTGTCACCATCCACAATCGTGGTGTGCGCCGTCTGTAAATCACCGCCGCCCTGATAATCGCCGCCAACGCGGATTGAACCACCATCTCCCTCGCCGCCACCACTGGCATCCAGAGTTGCGCCTGTCAGAGTGATTTCTTCGCCAGTGATCGTGATGGATCCGCCATTGTCTGCCCGCAGCACTGGGCGCAGCGAAGTCTCGACAATCGTTTTGGGCGCCGATGTGTCGATCCGGCCGCTAACGTCAACCGCACCACCGTCACCACCCAGTACAACAGCACCGGAAACACCGCCGACCGTCCGCGCCTCGATTACACCCGACATATTTATAACCTGCCGAGCCGCGTTGCGTGCGCTGGCCACTTTCAGATGTACAACACCGCCATCTGCTTCGATCCGACCTGAGTTTGTGACCAACGCCTCCATTACTTGGTCGTTACTGTCCGACGGCACGGCGACCTGCAAAAAGCCATCGCCCGACACGTCCAGGGTGACCTGCTCACCCGCACCAAGCCCAACCTTTCCGAGGGGCACACGGATAAGACCAGAATTGGACACACGCCCACCGATCAGGGCCGCGTATCCGCCGGGCACAATCGAGATGGTTCCCGCATTCTCGACCGCCGCCGAGTTGCCGTTGCCAGTGAAACGGTACCGGCCGTTCAAAAAATCTTCGTCAGTAATGTCGAGCGTTGACGCAACGAAGCCCGAAGTGCTCACCTGACCGCTTGAACCGATGAAGATGCCATTCGGATTGACCAGAAAAACCTGACCATTCGCGTTTAACTGACCATGTATTTGGCTGGTCGTGTTGCCCGTCACCCTGTTTAGTATCGCGCTGTTTTTGCCCGGCTGATTGACGTTAACTTTCGATCCGGACCCGATCGAGAACCCGTTCCAATTCACGACGGCAGATTTCGACCCCTGCGAAATCGTCAGCTCGGAACCACTGGGCTGCGTTATGGTCACATCGCCTGCTGCCACGGTACCGCCATTTGGCAGGGTTTGCGCCAACGCAGTACTACCCCACAGCAAAGCTGCAGCCGAAAAGAGCGTGCCCCATGCCATAGGGGATGCGCGATCAGAACCTGCGGCTGGCAACAATGCTGAACCGGTTTCCATCTTCCCCAAGGTCATCACGTTCACCTCTCCCATATTCAACTCGTAACGACCCTGATCGATAGGTCGAGTCTTCAATCGTAAACAACTGAATGCCTAAACCGTAAGCATAGGCCTTTGTGGTGCTCTGTTCAAAAAAGGTGGGTTGCTCGATTCCCAACTCGCTATAAGCACCAAACGCGTAAGGTTTGAAAATCAGGGGAAAACTTGCCACCGATACCTGTTGCGACCGCCCCAACTCGGCCCGTACGACCCAGCCATCATCACCGCGCAGCTCGCCTGCGTCAAACGTGGATAGTTCGCCGGAGCTTGCCACACTCAATTGCTCTGAGGTAACAAGCGGATCGCCAAAGCTGGATTGTATGCGTCCATTGACGAAGATTGACCAGTTAGCATCCAGCGGTCGCTGATACTGTGCCGACAGCACAAGTTTCGTGAACTCTGCACTTGCCCCTTGCCGGGACAAAGGTGTGTCATTCGGCCCGGTCGAAGCACTGGCCCCAAAGGCATCAAGCCCTCGGGACAGAATGGCGCTTCCTGTCAAGTAAGAGCCATTTTCATAATTCAGCGTGCCATCCAATGTCGCGCGCAGCACGCTTAGGTCATCGTCATAAACCGGCAGTTTGAACGAACCGATCAGAATATCCTGAGAATCGCTGACCCGATCCAGGATCAGTTGCGAAGACAGATTATATCGACGTGAACGAACCCAAGGGTAGTACAGCCGAAGCGAAAGCCGCTCGAATTCGCTTTCATTCGGTATCAGATCGGCATCCGGGAACGCTTTGCTTGACGTAACCTCAGCGTTGAAGGTGAGGCCGTCGTACCCAATGGGAAACACTGCGCCAGCAGCAAGGATTCGGTATTTGGCATCGTCCGAGAAAAACCGTGTAGGCGATCCCCCGGCGCGGAAATAGAATGTCTCACCCATCCTAAGCGCACCGTTGATCTCAAGACCCAGACTCAGGTTTATCGGCCCCAACTCGTCCGACAGGGTGTTATCGAACCCATAAGAGCCCGTGTATTCCTTGAACTCTCCGTCCAAGGTCAAAATCGTGGCACCCCTGGCGTCACCCGGTGATAAGGTCGAGGCCAGCCGAATTCCAAATGTATCACCCGCCAGCAACAGCGCGCGTTCGATTTCTTGCAGCGTGATGCCACGCTTTCCAATAAGACCCCGCGTGGTCGCTACTACCCGGTTACGCGCCTGTTCAGGTACCTTTTCCGCATCTATTCTTTCGATGAACCCATCAATCACGACGATACGAAGGGTGCCTCCGTCCCGCAGCGTCTGTTGCGGCAACACAACGCGACTTAGAACAAAACCCGCATTGGAATAGGCGTTCTCTAACCAGTTGGTGGCTGCAAAAACCTCGGATACCGGAATGCGCCTCCCTGTCAGCCGTTCGATAAAGGCGGCGTTTGCCTCCTCCATCTGTGGCAATGCACCTTCGATCTCTACTCGTCCAACGGTAACAAACAAGCGGTCTGCGCCTTCCGGAACCGGGGCACCCGGATCTCGTGCTACCGTGACAGGGCCCGTACTGCGTTGGTTTTGCGGCTGAAATGTAGATGGCGCAAGGTTAGATGCGCTTTGGGCCAGCCCTACCCCTGCCAAGGAAAACGTAGCACTACCGGCAAGTGCCGCGATCGCAACAAATCGTCTAAAGCTCGTCATTGATCGAGGCACCCTTTTGACTTGAGCGATCTTGACCGTGGCGTGGAACATAAACCGGAAACATCCAGTTACCGTTCCGACGCAAGATAGAACACGGTATTGCCCACCACCTGTTATAACTTCCAAACAGCCTTTTAGGTTCTAACCATCGTTTGTCTGTGCCCAACATCACAATCACGTTGACCTTCCGATCACATCTCAAAGGAGGCCCTGCTCTAGCCACTCTTCAATCTTGTTACGACTCACCTCAAAGTGCATCGAGTCCTCGCGGCCCCATGCCGCGCCCCAAACCCAGCCTTCATCGCGGAAAAAATCGGCCAGAATCGTAAGCCCTAGCTGCGTCTTACCGTCACCCAAAGTATCCAGAACACCGTCAATATTCAGATCGACCGCCAATCCATAGGCGTGCGCCGAAGCCGAGGAAGTCGCACCACGAATACGGCGTACGCACAGAGACCCGGCTGTGTTGATGCGTGCATAAAGGTCTGGATCAGTGCGGCGGATATTCTCAAAGACAGTTCGCAGGGAATCAACCGCGGGCTTCAACATGCGCACGCGAACCGGCCCAACCTCTTCCAGGACCAGGCTTTCTTCAAGGCGCGGGTTCGTCATCGCCTGACACTTGTCAGTCAGCTCCTCACGCGGCAGGCCAAAGGTTTCTTTCAAAAAAGAAGAACTGGCCAGTTTTAGTTCATCGTTTACCTTATTGCGGTTCGCGATCAGAACAACCTGGGCATAGGCGTCGATAATTTCGTTTGGCGTAGAGCTGTCATAACCATAGTCATCCGCCCCATCAGCGCCCTGTTGCAAGACCACACCGTCGCTTTGTGAACGAGAGACCTGAAGGGACAATTGCTCAATCTGGTTTCGCATGTCTTCAACCTGTTGGCTGAGCATTTCGATCTCGATCCGCGCGCCAGAATCGATTGCTGGCCCTTCAAAATTGTCCTCGATGGGAACGACCATTGGAAACACATACCAGACAATAGGGGCGGTAATAATAGCCACCCCCAGAATTATAGCTGGAACTACACGCATTTCCTGAGTTTTCCTGTTTCTTGCTCGCCTGCGACTCCAACTTAAAAGCGGCCAGCCGTGTTGTCACGCAATTGCCTTAAATTTGTAGTTCACAAGTGTGACTTTCTTCATTGTCGCTTATGCGGTGCACAGGTAATCTCGCGCTCAAACAGGGAAGGATCAGATTTATGTCCGAATACTCATCTTTGAAATTCATCGGCGCCACCGCTTTGGCGATACTGTGCTCGGCACATGTGTCAACGGCGCAGACCAACGAATTGACTGCCGATGAAATCACCGATGCGTTCAACAAGCAGAAGACTCGCGGGTTGGTCATTGTACCTTCGACAAACACCGAAGCGACAAACGAGGCCGAGGTCGAGACGACTGTCGCGGCCGCCCCGACAGAGTATCAGCCTGTAGCGGCAGAGGATCAGGTAAACATCCAGGTTCGGTTTGATTTCGCCTCGGCAGCGCTGCGCGACGATCAAAAACCAAAGCTAGCCTCGCTGTGCGACGCAATGAAATCGGTTGACGTTAATGTTTTCCAAATCATCGGGCACACGGACAGCGCCGGTTCTGCCGATTACAACCAAAACCTTTCTTTGCTACGAGCAAAAGAGGTGAAGCGTTTTCTGACAAGCGATTGTGGTATTGCCGAAGAACGCCTCGAAGTGCTGGGTGTTGGTGAGGCTGAGCCACTAAACAAAGAAAATCCGCGTGCGGATGAAAACCGTCGTGTTGAATTCCAAGCCCTCGGCTGATCTATAATCGGCTAAATTCAAAAATTCGAGGGCAGCATGACTGAATCCCGTGCAGGCGACTTGTTTCAGCCTGGCGATCTTGTGAACAATACGTATCGGATCGAGGCAATCCTTGGACGGGGCGGTACATCTGACGTTTATCGAGCGCGCTCCGAGATATCGGGGCGGCTTGCAGCTCTGAAAGTGCTAAAGGCCGAATTTTCCAGCAACGAAGACTATCTTGTTCTTCTAACGCGCGAAGAGGAAATTCGTGACATTCGCCATGATGCAGTCGTGCGGTATTCCGAAAACAACCGCACCGCTGATGGTCATGTTTATCTGGTGATGGACTATGTCGATGGGCCAGGTCTTGACCAGAAACTCAGTCAGGGCCCGATGTCTGCTGCAGACATCCTGACGGTTTGCAAAAGGGTCTGCGAAGGGCTTGAGGCCGCCCACGCCCGTAACATCGTCCACCGGGACCTAAGCCCGGACAACATCATTTTGCGTGATGGTGACCCGGCGCAGGCTGTAATCATTGATTTCGGCATTGCCAAAGACACAAATCCGGGCGCAGAGACCATTGTGGGCGGTGAGTTTGCGGGCAAATATGCCTACGCAGCGCCCGAGCAATTGTCTGGAAAGACGGACCGGCGCACCGATATTTATTCTTTGGGCGCGTTGCTTCTGGCCAACTTCCGCGGTGCAAAGGCGGATGCGGGTCGGAACCTTCTGGAGGTTGTTGAAAACAAGAAACACCCGTTGGACACCGACGGTGTACCGCAACCGCTAAGGTCGATCATCGATAAGATGACTGCGCCCAATCCCGATGACCGGTACCAGTCAGCCGGCGATGTTCTACGTGCGTTGGCTTCCGCCAGATCTGAACCCGCGGTTCAACAAACGCATGACACCGACGATGATGCGACGGTGATCATGCCCAAAAGTAAGACACCGAAACCTGACGTGGCGGTGCCAGAACCAGCTTCGGTCGCGAAAGAGAGCACACCAACTCCAGCGGCAGCAAAAGAACCCAAAAAGTCACGCGGGGGGTTAGTTGCCACAATTGGCGTTCTTGCTGCTGCAGGGCTAGGGGTCGGCGGTTATGTCAGCGGTTCTTTTGACGGGTTTCTGGGTCCGCAATATCCTGTAGTTGCACCCTATACCTTGGTCGCTGACAAGCGTGAGGGATTACCCGCGCGCGCGGCAGGCTTTGTCCCGTCCGAGAGCACTCGCGATACCATAACAAGTGAGATCGCAGCACAGGGGGGTGAGGTTGATCTCACTCTTGCCTCCGGCGACATATCTGAAACGTGGGGCAGTGCCGTTACAGACGTGATCGGGTCAGCGGTAAGTTTGGACGAATGGCGCTTTGTCGTGAACGGCAATGAGGCCAAACTGACCGGCCAGACGACCAACGAAACTCTGCACGCAGAATTAGAACAATTGTACTCCGCAGGTTTGCCGACCGGCCTGCAGGGTTCGGCAGAGATTGAGCTTGAACCTCTTTTCCTACCCGCTTCGGAAATACGACCAATCCTTTCCGGGTTGGCAGATTGCGGCGCGCTGACCCTGATAGACGCGCCGGTCACAGGATACGGGCCAGAAACCCCAATACGCGTCAAAGGCACGCTGGCATCTCAGGATAGTTTAATAGGGCTTCAAACGGCGATCGGAGCATTGGCGGCCGAGCGACCCGTGGACGTAGAGCAGGTTTCCGTGCTGAACCCGACCCTGTGTCTGATCGAGAACTTTTTGCCCGCCGCGCCGTCCAGCGATATTTCGATCGCATTCTTCAATGGTGAACAGGACAACGCGCCGAACCCGACAGGTGATTTCATTGTGGGGCAGAACCCGGTGATAGATGTGGACTTGCCCTCGGATGTTCAGGATGGCTACCTGTCGGTTTCAGTTTTGGATGTCTCGGGGAACGTATTCCACCTACTGCCGAATGTAACGCGTACGGAAAACAACATTGCCGTATTGAGGGATGGTGAGACTGGTCCCGTTTCGGTTCGCGTGGCGTATTCGATACCGGAAAGTCAGGAAAACGGCGGCATTGCCTTTCAGGTCGATGACAGCACTCTCGGCAAGAGCAAGGTCGTTGTACTGCACACGGACAACCAACTCTTCGATACGCTGCGCCCGACAACTGAATCGGCTGCCGGATATGCCGAAGCTTTGCGGGAACAAGATCGAAATGTCGAAACGCAGATCATGTCTTTGGACAGCCGTATCCTGACGACTCTGGAACAGTAGCGGAGCAAGCGGAACACATGGCCTGTTTTTGCAACGTGGATCTTACGCCACTGACCGCCGTAAAGCCGAGCGCCAAACTGTCGGTTCAGGCGGTTCCGCCCCAGATGATGAAGCTGTCTACCCTGCTGGGTTTGCAGGGTACGGCAAACGCGCAAGCGCGCGCCGATATGAAGCTGGCAGCGATGCTGCCCGCAATGACGCCAGACATTTACATGCAGGCTGCTTTGGCTGCAAATGCTCCGAACATCGCTCTTCCGCCGGTTCTGCCAACGGGCGGAGGAGGTGCGATATCGCTGATGATGAAGTTGGCCGCGACCGGCTTTCCGCTGTCCGACCCGCGCGGTTTGATTGCTGAAATTCAGCAAGCCGTTTTGAGCCTTGCAAAAACGGTATTGCCACAGGCGCAAGCGATGCCGCAAATACCCGGCCCGCAAATGCAAAACCTGACCTTGGCGGCGAAAATGACCTTGGCGCTTAGGGCTCAGGGCATTTGTCCGATGGCGCTATCCGGGCTGGATTATTCTTTCGAAAGCCAAATGCAGGCTGGTGAGGCCACGTCACGAGGCACCTGTTCGACGGCTTTGAATTTTGCCGCTAACCTACCACGGATTTCACTTCCTCCATTTGCTCTGCCGTTGCCCACGGTCGATCTGGCGCGGCAATTGGCGCTAATCGCACCAGCGGCGGCGGCACCCCAGACGCTAGGACTTCCGGCAATGTCGGACCCAAAACTTATGAATGCGCTTTTCAGTCAGTTGGGTGTCTTGTCCACTATTCCGGACCCGAACCTGCCAGTGTCCATGGATGACCTGAACGCATTAATGGACCAGTTACAGGACATGGCAGCCATCAACGAAGCATTCGGCCCCGACGCCCTGACACCAGCGGGCATTGCGCGGATCAACGCGATGCTCAGTTATGTTGCGCAGTTGAACATCCCCATACCGCTTGAGGCGCAAGCATTGCAGATGCAACTCGATGCCCTGCCGAAAATCGACGACGTGACGCAGGGCGCTCAGCTTGCCCAAAACAGCGCTGTCAATCTGGCAACATCCATGAGTGTTCAGGCACCCCCCGTTCCGGTCCTGCCGACACTTCAAGCCTTGGCAAAAATGGCCTCATCGCTAGCCGGCCTACCTGTCGGCCCCTGCAATCCATGTGCATTCGAAATAGGGCCAATAAAAGACAGTCTTTCAAGCATGCAGTTACCGCCACCGCCACCGCTGCCGCCATTGCCAGCTTGGACTTAAGTCACAGAACATCCACGACGATCACCGAGATATTGTCCGCGCCTCCACCGTCTAACGCGATCTTCACAAGTTGATCGGCAACGGTCTCGATCGGCATTTCGGACAGGGATTTCTCAAGCATAGCAAAAGTAGCGTATTTGCTCAGACCATCCGAACAGATCAGGAATCTGTCTCCGGGTTGCACTTCACCGCGGATTTTATCCAAATCCAGTTCTTCACCAACCCCAACAGCGCGCGAGATGGCGTTGGATTGCGGGTGCTGTTCAGCCTCATCCCAAGTCATTTGGCCAGCAAGAACAAGTTCGGCAACAAAGGAGTGATCCGTAGTCAACATCTGAATTTTGCCGTCTCGCAACAAATAGATTCGGCTGTCACCCGCCCAAAGACCGACAAAATGACCATTCGCCAGCATCATGCACGCCACTGTAGTTCCGATAGTGCCACCACCGCGCAGTTCAGCCTCATGTCGGATCAGGGCGTGCGCCTTCTTAAGCACGTCTCTCAATGCGGTTAAGCGGTCTGAGGGTGGCAACCCAGCAGGCATAGCTGCGACCATATCTGCGACAAGCCGGCTGGCGTAATCTCCGGCTTCATGCCCGCCCATCCCGTCAGCAACCATCCACAGGCTTTCGTCGGGCAAGGCCAGAACCGCATCTTCATTGACTTTACGCTTCAGGCCAACATGGCTGCGGGCGCTGTATCGGACGCGGCGACTTGAATTCATATTGGTGTTGCCTCGGTCCACAGAGCAGCATGCAGGTTGAACAAACTTTGCATGTTTGCTCCATCCGGTAAACCTTCGCAGACTATCATCCGGGGTACGCCGCCGATTTCCATGCTCCAAATACTTGGAGTGCGATATCTTTGCGACAGCAAGCCCGCCGCAAGGTCGGGTAAAACGCTGTCCGAAACGTCGCCCCGCGTCATCACCACTGTGTTTCCATATGACCTGACCGGCGCTGTGGGTTGCTGCGTCGGCACGGCCAGGTCAGCAAGCTCAGCGTTCAGCCTGTCTTTGGTCATGTCATCCTCCAGCGCGGCCAGCGCCAGATTTTCAAGTTGGCAAAACACTTCCGAGGCTCGGAAATGAGCAAGGATAGCAGACCCTTCATTGGATAGCGGAGCCGCTAGCGTCAGAGGAAATTTCCGCCCAACACGATCCACCGATGGCATCAGAACACCCAACATCTTTTGCGGTCCAGCCAAGCCAGGTGACAGACAAAACCGCCAGATCGGAGCTGACATGTAATGCGCATCCCACGCCTGCCCAAGCGCCTGTGACGTTTCAAGCATGCAGTGCTGAATCCAAGTATCCCAAGGCTGCACAAAGGCTGGCTGCACACCGATCCGGAAGAAATCCCCGACCGAAGGCATCTTGCCAAAGGCACCAAATCCGGCCTTCAGCATCAGAACGACTTTGGGCAGCTGAATTTTTGCAGCGCCGGTAGGGCAAAGGGGTTTATAACCGATCCTGATTGCAGCTGGAAAATCGCGATACGACCACCAACGTTGAAGATGACCTTTTTTCGGTCCGAGACGTTTGTGCGCCGCACTTCGGCCGCGTCCAGCAAGCGGAACCAAGCCCAAGGTCCGTCTTTGGACAATACACTTTCGATGTTGCGCTTTTCCGGCTCGAAACTGACCCGGGCCAAACCGACGGAACCAGGCCATGTGACTGCCAGCGGAGATGGCAGCCCGCCCCGGTGGCGGAATTCTAGCGACTGGCCATCGATTTCCAGTTTTACACCCTTGGCCTTTGGATCAAGCGCCTCGGGCATAATCTGGAACTGAATCTGCGGCTGCGGACCGGCCGCAAAGAACGCCTCTTTGATCTCGGCGGCATTTTGGAACTGAGTCAGAACCGCCTGGCTGATGCCCAGATCAGCCTCATTCACCCCAGATTTCCACGACCACGGTCGGGTACGCATATCGACGTGTTTGGCCAAGTTTTCATTGAAAAAGGTGTCGATCAGCCCCTGCGGCCCGAACAGCTTTCCGAAATCCCCCATCGCCACATCCGCACCTGAGCGGCGGTTAAACGGATACCGATCAGTGATCACCTGTTCACAGAATGGAAGAACGTTCGCTTGCCAGCGTGCATTGATCGATGAACGTGTACTATCCGACGTGATGCCGGACGAGCCATCAATGATCTGTACTGCCCAACGTTCCATCGGGCCCGGAATGCGCGCTGCGTCCTGTTGAAACTGTTGTAACGCCTGCCCAGTCTGACCACCCGACACACCGCTGAACGACATCTTGTTCAGCTCCTGATACACTCCGGTCAGCGAACCGATCAGGAGATCCAATTGCGAAGGTTGACCTTCCTGTTGATCGACAAGCTGATGCAGCCAATCAAATCGGTCTTCAACGTATTGCCCCGGTGCCTGCACTGGTTCTGCAGATCCAGCGCCACTGGATTTCGCCAGCGCCTCCAACAGAATCTGCGTCTGAACCGACGTTGCCGATTGCAATTCGATACTGGCCGCGTCCGAAAGCCCTTCGTTCAAGGCGTCATTTCCAGCCAGAATAGAACGGTTTTCGGTCAGGGTGGTCTCATCCGAAATCGAGTTCAGGATATTCACGATGGGTGATGTCGGTCCGGACAGGACATTCGTGACCTCAACCGCGTGACTTAGGCTTTCCATCGGAACGATGTCGATATCGCCCAACATTGCGTCATAGCGGGCGATATAGTCGTTATAATACAGGTCCAGCACGTCACGGCTGAGTGCGGCTAGCGCTTGTTCGGTCTGCTCAGCCTCACCGCGCGGACCCAGCACCCAGCTTTCCTTCTGCACCCGTTTGGCTACACCAACGGCCTCACCCAGAAAGACGTCATTGAACCCTTTATAAGTGAAAATACCCTCGATGCCGTCGTTCAGAGGCTTGCCCGAAGACCGCACCAGCACGCGGCCCACAGCAGGGCCGCCCACGTCTGTGATCCGCCAATCGGGCAGCGCAGTAGCTGCCGGGCTGGAAATGATGCCGTTATAAACCCGCTGCGCCAGCGGCAATTCAGACAGGATGCCTTGAATTTGATCCACCATTGGTCCGTTTAGGGCGACCTCTTGCATTGGCTGGCTCAGCATAGCGTCCAGATGATCGTTTAGATCGGCGCGGAATTCCTCACGCGACGGACCGGGGAACGAGACCGACCAATCGATATTCATCCATTCCTTGACCAGGTCCTGATTCATCGGCCCTTGCAAACCCAACATCAGATAAACCTTCAACGCCTCATACAGCACGTCGGGGTTGTTTATGTTCGCGCTCATTTGCTCTTCCAGACGCAGAAGCAGGCGCGGCAAAAAGCGTTGGTTAAGCGCGGCGCGATAAGTTTGCGCGGCTTGCGTGCCGATCACGTCCCCCTGATACAGGCCATAGGTCAGGCGCGCCTCAGGATCTGGGTCGCTGAGCGTTGGGTTGGCAGGCAGATCACGCAGCGTGTTCAGCGCCTGAACCACCGGTACCAGATCGGTATCGCCGACCGGGCTGGGTGGTAACGTCGCGGCAGCTGCCTGATAGGCCGAGACCCCCTCCTGCGCCTCGGCGATCAGGTCGGAATTGCCCATGAAACTGCGAACCAGCAGCGCGCCAACGGTGACCGCCGCCACAATGGTTGCTGCGACCGAAACCCATTTGGTGATCTTGTAGCGGCGCTCAACTTTGTCGTCGGCACTTACCAAACCGGCCTCGCGGAAGATCACTTGATCGAACAGGCGGGTCAGGAAATAGGATCGGCCTGAGCCCTGCCCTGATCCGATGGCCTGACGCCCGATGCCAAAAGTCCGCGCCATACCCAGCATCAGGCGATCAATGGGCGTACCTTCCTGCGTACCGGAAGTGAAATAAACGCCACGCAGCATATGGCGGTGCTGATAACGGCTGTCCTGAAACACCTCGGTCAGGAACTCATGCGCAACTTTGCGCACCGATGCCACCTGCATCGGGAACCCGGCAATCAATGCACGCCGCTGCGGATCGGTTTCGGTCTGCATCCTCTCAAGCGATTGTGCGTTCAAACTGCCTAGAAGCTGTGCAAATTCGTCGTCAAATGCAGCAACCGGAGATTGCTCGGACTTGGACTTGTCCAGAGGCAGGGTAAAGCCCCAAACCTGTTCGCGATCTTCCTTGCCCAGATTGTCGTAAAATTCCGCGAAGCCAGCGATCAGGTCGGCCTTGGTGAACAAGATGTAGACAGGGAACCGAACACCCAGCTTTTCACGCAGCTCTTCCAGTCGACGCCGAACGGCTTTGGCGTGTTCCTTCTGGGTCACCTCGTCCTGCAGGGACAGATCAGACAGAGAAATCGCGATCATTGCACCGTTGATCGGCTGCCGTTTACGGTATTTCTTGAGCAGGTTCAGAAACCCGAGCCAGGCCGCGTTGTCGACCTGCGCGTCGCTTTCCTGTGTCGTGTAACGACCGGCTGTGTCGATCAGAACTGCGTTTTCAGTGAACCACCAATCGCAATTTCTCGTCCCACCAACACCGCCAATTGCGGTTTTGCCCAATTCATCGGCCAATGGGAAATTCAATCCCGAATTCACGATCGCCGTAGTTTTTCCCGCGCCCGGCGGGCCGATCATCACGTACCAAGGCAACTCATTCAGATGCCGCCGCCCGTTCTTGGATTTGCGCAATGCCGCCATCGCGGTTTTCAACTTGCCACGCAGCTCGGTGATCTCGCTGTCGATCATGTCACCGCCATCGCTGACGGACTCGGTGATCTCTTCAGTCAGCTTCTTGTCACGATGGCGACGGACGAAGAAAATGATCAGTGCGATGATCAGGAAGATCGCGTAAATGACCCCACACCAGATCAGCCGCGCACCGACACCATCCAGCGGACGCCACTCATCCGAGCCTATTAGCGGTCCAAAAAAGTACAGGCACAACGACAGAGCGGTGGCGGTAAAGAACAGCACAGTGTAGATCGACAGAAAGACATATTTGAGGAACCGCATCAGTTCTCCTCCTGTACCAGCAGGACTTCGATCCGGCGGTTAGTTGCCCGGCCCTCGCGGGTCGCATTGTCGGCTATGGGTTCGCTGTCTGCGCGGCCTTCGGCGCTCAGGCGGTCAGGGTTCGACATTTCGCCCGACATCTGCTTCATCACTGATTTTGCCCGCGCCAGTGACAACGCGAGGTTCGATGGGAAACGTGAGGATCGGATCGGTACATTATCGGAATGACCGGCCACTATGACGGCACCGGGTTCTTCATTTAGCGCAACTGCAACGCGGCGTACGGGTTCTTGGAACTTGTCCTGCAGGTGGTCCGATCCAGACCCGAACATGCCAGACCCTTTGATCCGAATGATCAAGGTATTGCCCTTCTCGAACACCTCGACCAACCCCTCGTCAATCTCGGGCTGTAGGAAAGCGACGACCTTCTCGACCTGAGGCTGCGGAGGTGGCGGCGGCGGTGGAGGTGCACGGCGCTGCAGCTCGGTCACCGGGCCGGCATCTATGACCGACATTTGTCCCACAAGATTCTCGGTTTTATTCGATAGAACATAGGACAACCCACCAAACTCGATCATTAGCAGCAGGGCCGTGACGCCAAGCGCAATCCACACCGGTTTCCACATACTCAGCGCGCGATAGGGTTTGTCCACACCCGGCCAATGAGGCGATAAATCATGCTCTACGGGACCACGCTGAGCCCGGATAATACGTGCAAGACCTTGTCGAATCTGAAGATGCTTGTCCGGGCCGCCCTGCTCAACACGCAGGCGTCCTTCAAAGCCCAAAGACAAACACATGTAAACGAATTCCAGCAACTCGATATTGTTGGCCGGGTCCTGCTCCAGACGAGCGAGCAGGTCATAGAAGCGGTCTCCGCCCACGGTTTCGCGGTGAAATGTACCCACAAGCGACTGCGTCGCCCAACTAGACTGCCCGCCCCAAGGCGTGTTCAGCACAACATCATCCAACGTCGCGCAAAGTGCATATCGCGCTACTTTGACAGTCTGCGCCGGAATACCGGCTTGAAGGGCGGCGTTCTCAAAGCTCCGCACCTCGGCCACAACGCTTTGGCGCAGTTTGTCCGGATCCATATGCTGAGCCCGGTTGCGAATGCGGCTGATCAGCGAAAACAGCGGCGCAGCGCATGCGTTCAGACGGTTCATACCGGTTACCGCAACCTCGTCCCCTGAGGACGGCTGCGATCTTGGTGCTTGTGCAGGCGGCACACCGTACCCTGCCCCACCCGATGCCGGGGCAGCGGGTTGTGTTGGGGACAGCGGTTGCTGCATCGGATCCGGGTACCCAGCCGGTTGCTGCGGTGAAGCAGGTTGCTGTGGCGCACTGCCAGCCTGACGCCGACCACCCGGATTGGGTCGGATTACCGTTTTGTCGGTATCGTCCGGTTCGGCAAAAGGATCTTTATCGGACATTGTTTGACCTGTTCCTACACGGCATCCCATTCACAATGTGACCCATTTGGAATGCCTATCAAAGTGTTTCAGCGCAGCCAGTGACCGCCTTCACATTTACTGGTTGCGGATTGCCCACAACTCCATCTCAAGACCTGGATACTGGCCCGAAACATGCACTGCGATGCCACCGGAGGTTGTCATTTTATTCCAGTAAGGACTCGCCGCATCCAGCTCAAAGTAGACTACGCCCGAATGATAAGGGATCTGCCGCGGCGCCACGGGCAGCGGGCGCAGTGTTATCCCGGGCAAGGCCGAGTTCACAAGCTGGCGGATTTCCTCGACCGGCCCTGTCTTGGCCTGACCCGCGAAGTGTCTCCGAACGTCTTCGGCCGGTATATCTGCGTTGACCGCCAATACAAATCCAGCACTTCCGATTAGCTTGCGATCGGCGATGACACCGACGCTGATCCCGTACTTGCGCGGTTCCAGCGGGATTGACACCGCAGTTTGCTCCAACACTGAGCTGAGATACTGTCGCAATGTGCGGATGACAGGGGCAAAGCTTTCAGTCAGATTGTCATGTTGATATGCGGGAAACTGCACTGCTTCTTTCTCGGCACTCATGAAAGTTGCCAATTCACCAGCCAAAGCCACACAGACGCGGTAAGCATGTTCCGGGTGCACATTTTCGATATTCGCGAAATGACGCACCAGCGGCAAGTTTCGGTTGATCACCATCAGCAAAAGGAAGTCAGAGATTTCAGCCGCCCCTTTGGCGGGACCGCCTTCGGATAACCGCCCGGCCAGCGCCTGCATTCTGTGCGACAGCATGCCTTCAAGCTCGTTCATGAAACCCGACAGGGCCGGCGCAGCGCGCACGTCCAGCACGGAAGGAACAAAGCCACGGTCCAGGATAATCTCTTTGTCCGGGCGCACTTCGATGATCTTAGCAATTGGTATGGCCAGCTTGTCGGCCAGGTCGTCCACCGCAAGCGCGAATTGCAACCGCAGCTTACCAACGCCAAGTGTGACCGGCTTTTTTTGCTGGCTCATCACATCGGTAATTTCCTGTTCCGCCGGACGCAGACGACTGACCGATTGTTCAGCGCCGCTCAGGTCTACTTCGGACGACCCCTGCCGCCGCTGCGGTACAGTCAGGTAAACAACGCAATCTTTGATAGTCTCGGGCACTTCCAATGCGGGTGGATGATCTTCAGCCTGCGGCATACGAAAAACTTGCCCGTCAGGTGTCAGCCCCGAGCATGACTTCAATGCAAATTGCCCGACTTTTAAAACCTCATCGTCGATCTCCATTGCGTTGACGCCCCACGCATAGGGCGTAACACGTCGCGCCAACCCTGCCACCAGAGCCTCGGTATAACGATCAGCCTGTTGGAAGTGATGAGGTTGCAGAAACAACCCTTCGGTCCAAAGCACTTTGCTGTCCCAGGACAATGGCTGCCCTCCCTTGTTCTTGCCGCCTTAGCAGGCGTTATTTCAGCTTTTCCAGCTGTTCTTTGTAAGCGCGCGCAAATTCTCGGCTAAAGAGATCGTGAAAGTCATTCTCTGCCTGATCCGAGATATCCGCATACATCTTCTCATATACTTCCCAATACTGGGCCTTCTTACCCTTGAAAAGTGACCCTAGTTTGCCGGAACCCTCAATTTTTCCTGCTAGCACCTCAGGGTCCAGCCGCGCGAGTACGCCTTTCAGCGCAGCCTCCATTCCGGTAACCATTGCTACTTCGTGAGCCTTTATGTCGTTCAGTGCTTGTTCGGTCGCTTCTTCTGCAGCCAGGTAACCTTTGACCCGGGGCTTGACCAAAGCTTCGATGGCTTGTTCTGGACTGATTGAAAACTTAAGCGGGTTGTTCCCGCCCGCATTGATCATCGTTTGCTCGATGCGGAACTCGGATTTGATCGAGGTCCGAGTCATCAGAATTTCACGCAAGCCAGTGATCATCACGCGCAATACGCGACCCATTCGGCCCATCGTCGCCGGTAAATCCGTATCATCGATACGCAAATCATCCACTTCCAGCGCCTCCAGCAAAGCATGCGCTGCAGCGTGATCTCCGCTTGTTTCCGGGATCGAAGTGGTAGGCTTACCCGCAGGTGCCGGCGTATCGGGCACCGGTGGTTCCAACTCGGGCTCTGGCTGAGATGTCTCCGGTGGCAGTGCACCGGCTTGCCCACCTGGGATCGGTTTCACAGGCGGTGGAGGAGCGGGTGCCGGTTTCGAAGGCTCGGGCGCGGCAAATGGGTCAGTTGCCGATCCGGACGAAGGTGACAAAAGATCATCGTCCCAATCGTCCGGAATAAGATTTGTGCCCCCTCCTGTCTGAGGGGCCGAGAATGCGTCTGACGCCGAAGGACTATGCATTGGGTCGCTGGCGCCCATATCCTGATGCACGTCTTTCGGCTCGGCAAAAAACGGATCGTCATCATCAAGCGGGGGAAGCAGCTCATCCATTGGATCAGGTATTGCAATTTGATCTGGACCCTTTGCATCGCCGCCCAGAAGATCGTCGAGAAAATCACCACCTGGTGCTGAATCATCTAGCAAAGATAGCGGATCAGGCGCGTTCTGAGATTGACCGGGCGACACCCCGCTCTGCTGTGCGGGCGGTGGGATCATTTCTTCAAAGCTGGGCAGATCGGCACCAATCTCTACAACTATCTCATAGCCGCCTGCGGTCAGTACGTCGCCGTTGTTAAGTGGCGTAGGCGTCCGGCCCAGCGGAATCTTCGAGTAATTCAAGAAGGTGCCGTTGGTTGACAAATCCACTATGACCACATTGCCGTTGTGATCCTCGATTACAAAATGACTTTTGCTCAACGTCCGCTCGGGATCGGGCAGGACAAGGTCGTTGGTCGGGCCACGCCCGACGGTCAAAGAGCCCCCCTGCATCGACACCGGGCGCCCGTCGCCCGGAACAATGCCGGTGGATTGGAATTTCAGCGTGACCGTCATGCGTTTTTCTTCATCCTCCAACCAGAACGGTAAACTCGCCCTTAATAATCGGACCACCACAGGCACAGGTGTCCATTACCCGCGCAGCCGGCAATTTGCTGATCAACACGGTGGCAGAGCCTTTGACGATTGGATGCGGAAACGCGGGCGTTGCCAGATCGGTCAATCGGGCAGCGGGCAGCTTCGCAACCAGAACGGTAGGGCAACAGGGCGGCATAATAGGCATCGGCACAGGTGCGGGCGGCGGCGGTGCCGGCGGAGGCGCAGGCAACGTACAGGTGTGCAAGTCGGTGACACGGGCCTGAGGGAATCCCATGTTTACTCCTCTGTCTCGATACCGGCCGCCTTGCGGTCCACTTTACCATTTCCACCACGAGCAATATCGACGCCGCGATCAATCAGCAACTGTACGTACGCATCAAAGTCACCTTCGTGGTGGTCCATCGCAACAACATTCATTGCAAACGCCAGGGTTTCCGCGGCTCCCGGCGGGGAGGGAATGTTCGCAAGATCCCCGGTACCCAGCGTCCCTTCCGAGTATAGCACGCCCATGGCACAGTTCACTGTCTCGTCGTCCGGCTCCGCAACATCTATGGTTTCACCGGCTTTTTGGCGGTTTTCATGTGTCGGGCGGAACACCCATTCCTCGGATGCGGCCAAAGATGGTGTGTTGTTGTCCGGAGCTTCCCCCACATAGTCGCGTGCGGCCAGACATGACCACCAAACGCGTTCTCGTGGCGGCAGGGCAACACCCAGCAGGCGCAGGATGTCAATCACCGCACCTTTTTCGTCCAGCTCAGCCAAAACTACATCCAACGGTGCGCTGGTGGGAGAATCCAGTTTCGTGCCAAGCCGGGCGTTGGCATCAGCCAGCATCCTGGCCGCTGGCACTTGCGGGGTCTTCGTCATTTTGGCAAATCGTTCGCTCATTTCTAAGCCCCCTAGTTGATCATGGTCAGGCCGCCCTTGAGGGTCAGCATGCCATCACCATTGACCGTAGTCAGCGGACTTTTTGCATCCAGTTTGGCCGTAGCTTGAACATTGATCATGGTGCTTTTGATCGTAACACTCGTGGGATCAAGCTTGATCGAGGATGTTCCGACTTTCAGTTCAATCGACTGCAACGCCGTCATGGTAATTTTACCAGCTTTAGCGTCGACCTGAATATTGCCCATTTTAACCGTAGTCGTCTTGTTTCCGCTGTTGACCGAGGTCACCATGTTGCCGGTCTTGATCGTCTCGGTATCATTGCCGGTGACAGTACGAGTGGACTTGCCCTCGATGGTTTCGGTCTGGTCGGTCTTGATGCTGATCGTCTGACTGCCTTTTTCGATCTTTAAAGTATGGTCACCTTCTTTGATCGTTTCGTCCACGTTCTTTTTGACCACCTGACTCAGGCAACCGTCGCCACCATTGCCACCCTTGTCCAGCTTGTCATAACCGATAGTGATAGTTGATTTATTCTTAATAAGCTTTTCGTGGTCTTTCTGTGCTTGGAAGCGCACCAATTCCTCGCCTTTTTTGTCCTCGAACATCAGTTCGTTGAACATCTCGGCGCTGCCGCCCTTAGAGGAACGGGTCTTGATCCCCGACTGGGTTTGGTTCGCAGGCAGGGCATAGGGTGGCATGGTATCCGCGTTGTAGAGCATGCCGGTGCAGATCGGTCGGTCGGGATCGCCTTCTTCAAACTGAATGACAACTTCCTGACCGATCCGGGGAATGCTGACCATACCCCAGTTCTTTCCGGACCACGGGGTCACGACACGCACCCAGCAGGTGGTGTTCTCATCCTTCTTGCCCTCACGGTCCCAGTGAAACTGGACCTTGATGCGCCCATGCTTGTCGGTCCAAATTTCCTCGCCGCTTTTGCCGGTGACAATCGCCGTATGCAGCCCGGAAATCTCGGGCCACTGCGTCGTCAGGGGCGAACGATACTTGACCGATTTGGGCTGTGCCTCAAACTCAACCATGAACATCTCGTTGCTGTCATCGGGAAATTCCAGCGCCCCGGTGTCGAGATCTTTTTCGTTCTTTTCGAACCCGTAACCTTCGGTGGTTTGTAGATAGTAGGTCGCACCGGTGATCAGGTAATCAGAGTTCTGATCCTTGTCGGGATGTTCCTTCAACGTGAAGGTCCGTCCGACCTCCATCGCGCGAACCGAGGCTCGACCCCGGCGGCGGTCGAACCTTGCATCCTCGGCCTCCATCCGCACCTGCGCACGTGTCGTGCCCAGCTTGGTTTCCTTGTAGTAATGCCCCGGCGCGTCATACAACTCATAGCTTTTGAAATTATGCGTCGCTTTGGTCTTGGTATTGGCGCGTACTTCCAGCTTGGCATTGGGCGTGTTGAAATCAAAATCCCGCAGCGAAACGACACCCGGCACGATCTCCTGACCGCTGGCCCACTCGGAAACGCAATCGGACAAGCGCTGTTTGTAATCGTCACCCGCTCGGTACTCGACATTCGATTCGCCTTCAATGGGCTTGTGCGCCGAAACGTCATCGCACAGCACCAGTGTTTCCAGCTTATCCTCGGCTTTAGAGTAGTCGAAATAGTAATAAATACCCTCTTCCTGCATCAGACGGGAAATGAAATCGAAATCGGTCTCACGGTACTGAACGCAGTATTCACGCTGCTGATAGGTCGAACTGAGGCTCTTCTTGAAGTCCGAGAACGCGTATTCCTTGAATATCTTTTCGATGATCTGCACGGCGGTCATATTCTGAAAAATGCGGCTGTCGGTGGTCTGATCCAGCATCCAGAACCAGGGGCGCAGTTCCGCCAGCAACTGCACATAGCCATCGCGCAAAGCCAGCCGTTCGACTCGCACAATCGTGCCAGTGAACTTGCGCTCGGCCCCCTCGGCGGCGGCCATGTGGATGGTCATGATCTTGCCCAGCAGCTTGTCCAGCGAGATCGATTTGTCGGACGAAAGCACCTCGACCTGAATGTCGCTCAGTTCGCCCAGCTTTTCGGTAACAATCGCACGCCGGATAACAAGTTCATCTTCGTCATAACTGTATGACCCAGTGATCCGAAGCGGCCACTCTTTGCTTTGCAGACTTTCAGCCATTTACCGTTCCTTCCAAATCTCTTTCAGCGCGCCATCACAGGTCATCCAGCAAGGCAGCCAGTTCGGGGTCAATTTCGTCATCGACATCATCGTCCGAGTCATCGTCGAACCCCGCCAGAAAATCATCCAGCGCGCTGGAGTCGTCTTCTTCCAAGTCCAGATCGAGGTCATCGATATCTACATCTTCGGGGGCCGCGTCCTCCAAGTCCGCCAGATCATCGGTGTCCAAATCAAGATCAAGATCGTCATCGACCGATGCAACATCTGCATCTGGTTCTGGAGGAACATCTGGCGAGGGTTCGGGAACCGGCGCATTGGACCAAGGCCCCAGAATTTCCTGCCCGGCAAGTGAGTTGAACGAACCCAATCTGATCTCGTCCCTGCCCTTGACCGAAAGCACCGGCATGAATCCACGCTGAACCGAATGCTCATGCTTTTCCAAGGTGATGTTGCGCTCTGTGCAGGGTAAGGCCACCTGATCGCCATAACGATCATTCACATAGTGATAGGGCATGCCTCCCAAGCTCATGACCGAGCCGAGATTCATCGCCTTGCCGTTTTGCTTGAACGACCTCGCCATCAGGATAGCCACCAGCACCGCGGGGTTGGCCCACAGCATGCCGCGCAACCCTTCAGACTCGGTGAACTCTTCGAAATCAAACTCGTAGATCGGTTCGGATTTTGCTCCGTATGGTCGCCTTAATAGGAAACGCGGTGAAACCAACCCAACATGTCCCGCCTCGGGCATAGCACGCAGCGTATCCCACGCCTTCACAACTAGCGGATGCCGATCCTCTTTCTTGGTATCGAGGTATGTTGGTTTGATAGCAGCGATAAAGGGCGCGTCTACGTGGGCAGCAACCCGGCCGATCCGGCCCAGCAACTCGGCATGGGGCGGCGTTTCCTCAAATGTATATAGACCGATCAGCGCGGAATACCCGCCGCGCCCGTTTTCCTCGTCCAACGGCTCTTCCGTCAGCAATCGCACTAGCCCGGTCTTGGCCAGATCGTCTCCTGCGGCCAAATCGGCCGCAATCTCTTCAGCTGAAACATCGTACAGGATCACGTCCAACGTATCGTCGTCTTCAATGCTGCGGGCGATCAGATCAAGACTGCGCCATTGCGCCTCGACCGACTGAAACTCGGGGTGGTGCAACACCATGCGCATCGCCGCACTCAATGCTTCGTCCACTGCCGTTTGCATAGCGGACACATCGGGGCTGGGAAGCTTGCGAATATGCGGACCAACGACGCGCTTCAACAGATTATCCACAGGTGAGGCTTGGGTCAGCGCCCCACCCGTATCGCCGATCAATTTCTGAAAGTCGCTCAGCTTCAAGTCAGCACGCACCGTGTTGCCGCCAGAACTTTTTTGCGGTGGCACGACCGCCTGTCCAAATTCCTCGCCCCATGCGATCAGCTGTTTGGCGGCGTGATCTGCCGTTGCGCCGGCGCCAAGCTGACTTTTCAAGCCTGAGAGGCCATCGAACAGCTCAACTTTTTCATAAAGCTCATCGGGGTGCAGATCGTCCAGCTCCTTCAGATCGACCTCGATCCCTGCCCCATCCTTGCCGAGAGGCAGAACCAATTTAGTCGCAAAGCCTTTGATCACATCATCGACCGTGTCCGGGTCCAACAGGATCGGCTTGCGTGACGCCAAGGCGTCGCCGGTCTCGATCTGTCCTTTGGCCGAGCGCCCCGAGAAATCACCGAATATTGCCAGACGGAACCGGGTGCGTTTCAAACGCTCAGGATCCGGCCGGTCGGCGCTTATTGTGCCGTAGGCTAGAACCGGTTCTCCATCGTGTTTGGCCTCTTCAGTCTCGTTTTCGCTGTTGTCTTCGTCCAAGTCGTTCAGCAAGTCATCAAGGTCCAGGTCGCCAGAGCTTTCTTCGCTGCCAATTTCGCTTAGCAAGTCATCTAAGTCATCTGCTTGGCTCGTGTCCTCGCTATCGGCCAACAACGATTCAATATCAAAATCCTCTTCAACACCGTCCGATTGATCGCTCTCGTCGCTCAGCACATCTTCAATGTCGTCACTGTCGGATGGGTCGGCGTCCAACAGATCATCAAGGTCATCCTCTGACCCGGTCTCGTCGGCAGTAAGGTCGTTCAACAGAGCCTCTAAATCGTCCTCTCCATCATCCTCGTTTGCGGGTTCATCCAAGTCTGCCAACAGCGCGTCCAGATCATCGTCTTCATTGGCTACTTCTTCAGACAGACTATCCGCCAAGTCGCCCAAAATCTCATCGGTTTCATCGGCATCTTCGACCTCGGGCAGTGCTTCGAGAATATCGTCGATCGTCTCATCTTCGTCAGCACCATCCGACGCCGTCTCAGCCAGATCCGCCAATAGCTCGTCCAGATTATCGTCTTCTGCCGCCTCCGGTACCTCGGGGATCGAAGACAAAGCGTCTTCGACGGTGTTGTCGATGTTTTCGTCTTCCTGACCCAACTCCGCCAGCTCTGCCAGTACATCGTCGCTTTGGTTGTCGTCGCTCAGTTCTTCCACCGCAGGCAGAGAAGACAAGGCGTCATCCAAGGTAGTGTCGTCACCTGCGTCGGTTGGCGCAGCTTCGGAAAGCCCGGAAAGTACATCGGCTGATATGTCCTCCTGCACAGGTTCCGTGAATTCCGGCAGTGTAGAGAGAATGTCATCAGTTGACTCGTCTTCATTATCGTCGTCCGGCGCATTGCTCGCCAAATCTGCCAATACGTCCTCAGACACGTCTTGGTCCATTTCGGCAGAGGTCTCCGGTATCGAGGCAAGTGCATCCGCGACTGAAGTATCGGGCGTGTCTGCCTGAGGTTCAGTTTCAGCCAATTTCGACAAAACCTGCGAGGAACTGTCGTCATCCACCGGAGTTTCGACCTCGGGAACAGAAGCCAGAACGTCCTCAACCTCGTCGCCTTCATCCGTATCGACGTGAGTTTCAGGCAGCGAAGCCAGAGCATCATCCACCGAAGTGTCGACAGGCGCATCCTCGGGTGCTTCGGCGCGCAGGGCATCCAGCGTCTCTTCATAGTTCTGGTCCGAAATCTCGCTGTTGCTGAGAGCGCTCAACAAAGCAGGATCGGCAAGGATTTTCTCGATCAGAGCCTCAGCCTCGGTTTTCCCGTCCATATAAGCCATCAGTGTCGACAACTGGGTCCGCGCCTCAAGCAGCTTGCGCAGCGGTTTAATCCTGGCCGCAATTTGCGCCGGGCTGAAATCTGCCATTTTCTCAAAGGTCAGATCGACCGCCAGATTACCCTCGCCGGTCAATGTGTTGGGCACCGCAAACTCAACCCGCGGCGCCATTGCCTTCATCCGGTCATCGAAGTTATCGACATCAATTTCAAGGAACTTGCGATCGCTTACATTGGGTGTTTTGACAGTGGATTTACCGGACAAGTCACTCATTACGCCCATGACAAAGGGCAATTGTACTTTCTTCTCGGCACCGTAGAGTTCAACGTCATATTCAATCTGAACCCGAGGCGCCCGATTGCGGGCGATGAACTTCTGCGAACTGTCAGCCATCTGTCTGCCCTTTCAGTTCGGCTACTTCGCGACGCAGGGCCTTCACCTCAACAAGCAGTTCCCTGACGTGGTCGTCGACAATATCTGTTTCGCTGCGCACAAGGTCGCGCAGAACAGAGAACTCTTGCACCGATTCATCTTCCACAGCGGACTGCATCGTGTTCACCAACAAACCAATGAACAGGTTCAGTACTGAAAACGCGGTGATGACGATGAAGGGAACAAAGAAAATCCAGGCCGTTGGATGAGTTTCCATCACCGGACGGACGATACCCATGGACCAGCTTTCCAGCGTCATAATCTGGAACAACGAATACAATGAACGACCCAGCGTACCGAACCATTCGGGGAAGTCGGGACCGTACATCAGTGTGGCCATGACCGCGAAAACATAGAACACTATCGAGATCATGATGATCACCGCGCCCATGCCAGGCAATGCATCCAGCAAAGCCTGAACCACGGCACGCATCTGTGGAATGACCGACAACAGCCGCATCGCGCGAATGACCCGAAGCCCCCGGAGTGCCGACAGACCGTCGCGATTGGGCAACAGACCCAGCGTCACGACCACAAGGTCAAATATATTCCAGGCGTTTTTGAAAAAATCCAACCGATAAGCGTAGAACTTCAACAAAAGCTCGGTCACGAAAATGCCTAGCACGATCTTGTCGATAACCACCAGGATGTGACCAACGCTATTCTGCATCGATGGCGAAGTGGACAACCCCAGTGTGATCGCGTTGAAAATAATCACGCCGAGAATGGTGTTGGTCACCGCTTTGCGCTCAACAAATGCGCGCACAGTTTCGCGGAGCGTTTCGCTCTTCTCGACACCTGTGTCCAACATGCCCTTATGCCCTCCTGCCCGACCCGGACGCACGGTCAGCGCGTCCGGTACGGATTTTCTGCTTAGCCGACGAGGTCGCTGATTTCATCCACCAGAGTGTAGACACCCTTGACGGATGTCACCATCGCAGCGCCTTCTTTTAGCACTGTCATCTTGTCCAGCTTTTTGATTTTGTCGACAATGGTGGTGTCGTCCACTTTCAACCCATTGCCGGCCATCAGCACTTCCATTTCACCCAGGAATTTCTGACGCTCTTCCAGCTTGACCGCCATGGCGCTGGCATCCCGCTTGAGGCCCATGCATTCAGCCCCCAGCTTAACGCCTTCTTCAAGCGTTTTCTGTGCCTTAACCAGCTTCCACATCTTGTCCGCCTTCTGACCCATAGAGTCGACTTTCTGGCGCGTCTTGGTGGTATGTTCACGGTAAAGCTGGCGCTTTTTGTCGGCGCTTTTCTGATAGCTCGAATAACCTTTGATCGCGAAATCCGCGATGTCCTTGGCAATCTGCTTTTTGTCGCGGCCCTTGGTTACTTCATCGCCCATCGCAAGCGCCTTGTCCGCCAGTTTCGAAATCGCCTCCAATGGCTTTTTCACCGATAACCCTTTGGTATCCGTGATGCCCTGACGTTCTGCGGCCTGCATGATTACCGTACCACGCAGCTTGATGTATTTCTGGATTGCCTCATACAGATCCTTGCGCAGCTTTTCCTCGCCCTTGCGCTGCTGCTGAATCTCTTTGCCCAGATTGTAGATTTCCTTGGCGATGGTTTTATAGGCCAGAACATCTGCACCCGAGGACGCGACGGCGCGAGTCACGCTGGTTCCGATTTTGATGAAAGCCTTCGTTACCTTCAGGGTCGTCTTGACCCGTGCTTCGGTCAGCAGCTTATCTTTGTTGGCCTCCATCTTCAGTTGCTTCTGAATAGCGGCCTGCGCTGCTGGTTCGGCCGACTTCAAAGCGTTCATGATCGACTGGTTGACGCCTTGAATCAGCTTTTCAGCCTCGTCCTGGGATTTTTTCCCAGGCGTCTTCATTAAGTCGGCGACTTTTTTATCGAGCTTAACCGCTTCTTCCTTGATGATTTTCTCATACTTCAGGAGTTCTTTTTCACCAGCGGCCCACATGCGGTCGCCGGCGATATCCGGGGCTTCGGCAGGCTTTTTAAACTTTGAGGACGTGGTGATCGTGAACTCGACCTCGACCTTATAGGCCGGGATTTCGATGTATTGCAGTTTCGGTTTGGACCGAACAAGGTCGACGATCTTTTTCTTAAACGTTCTGTCCGTTGTCTTGGCCATCTCGGCGCTCCTCCGCTATCGGGAAATGCTTTTGTTTGGTTGCCCTGTGATTCAGGTCCCGGTCAGTCAAATCCATATGTGAAGTCGCCGTCTGTGACATCGATCACGACTTTGCTAACTTCTTGCCCTTCCATCATTCTTTTAAGGAATTCCGCTGAAATATCTGGCAGCATCGTGTTGGTCACTATGGCGTCGATCATACGGCCGCCGCTGTCCAGCTCCTGACAGCGGTTAACGATCTCTTCCACCACGGCGTCAGTATATTCAAATGGAACGCCATGAGCCTGGCTCACGCGTTTCTGAATGCGCCCCAGTTGCAGCTTGGTGATCTCACCCAGCATGTCAGGGCTGAGCGGGTAGTAAGGGATCGTCACCAATCGACCAAGCAGTGCCGGTGGGAAAACCTTGAGCAGCGGGTCTCGCAGCGCTTTGGCCATGCCTTCCGGCTCTGGCATCAGATCGGGGTCGGCACACATGTCCATGATCATCTCGGTGCCAACGTTAGAGGTCAGCAGAATTAGCGTGTTCTTGAAGTCGATCACGCGGCCCTCGCCGTCCTCCATGACGCCCTTGTCGAAGACCTGAAAGAAAATCTCATGCACATCGGGGTGGGCCTTTTCGACCTCATCCAACAGCACCACCGAATAAGGCTTGCGCCTTACGGCTTCTGTCAGAACACCGCCCTCACCATATCCGACGTAACCCGGAGGGGCCCCTTTCAGACTACTGACCGTGTGCGCCTCTTGATACTCAGACATGTTGATGGTGATGACGTTCTGTTCACCACCATACAGCACCTCGGCCAGCGCCAGTGCGGTTTCGGTTTTACCGACGCCACTGGTCCCTGCGAGCATGAAGACACCAATGGGTTTGTTCGGATTGTCGAGTCCGGCACGGCTGGTCTGCACCCGCTTGGCGATCATTTTCATCGCATGATCCTGACCAATCACGCGCTTTGCCAAACGCTCTTCAAGATTCAGGATCGTCTCAATCTCATCCTTAACCATGCGACCCACGGGAATACCGGTCCAATCACCGACCACGCTGGCCACCGCCTGATGATCCACGATGGGCAGGATCAGCGGGCTGTCGCCCTGCAATGTCTCCAACTCCGCATTCTTGGCCTTCAGTTCCTGAAGGAGGGCTTCTCGGTCGATGGGTTGCGCTTCGGCTGCTGGGGCTTCTTCGGTCGCAGCTTCACCTTCCGCGGTGCCGGTGCCCTCAACTTCCTGCCCGCCTTCACGTAGCTTGGCGCGAAGCTCGAGGATTTCTTCGACAACCTTCTTCTCAGCTTCCCAACGCTCTGTCAGTTCTGCCAGTCGCGCTTCTTCCGCCTCCTTCGCGGCGTTCACGGCCTCGCGCCGATCAGCTACGTCATAGCCTGCAGTCTCATCCCGTTCGATGATCTCCAGCTCGGTTGTCAGCGCTTCAATCCGGCGCTGGCTGTCATCAACCTCGGCGGGAACCGCGTGCTGAGAAACGGCGACACGCGCACAAGCTGTATCCAACAGACTGACCGATTTGTCGGGCAATTGTCGCGCCGGAATGTAGCGAGCCGATAGCGTCACTGCCGCCTCGATCCCTTCGTCAAGCACCTGCACCCGGTGATGTTTTTCTAGCATAGAGGCGATGCCGCGCATCATCAGAACCGCCTTTGGAATATCGGGTTCCTCGACATGCACGACCTGGAAACGCCGAGTTAAGGCCGGATCTTTTTCGATGTACTTCTTGTACTCCGCCCACGTGGTTGCACCGATGGTCCGCAACGTGCCCCGCGCCAGTGCGGGTTTAAGCAGGTTGGCCGCATCTCCGGTACCTGCCGCACCGCCCGCGCCTACCAGTGTGTGGGTTTCGTCGACAAACATGACAATTGGCGTTGGACTGGCCTGAACCTCATCAATCACCTGCCGCAGGCGGTTTTCAAACTCACCCTTCATACTGGCCCCGGCTTGCAACAACCCCACATCCAAAACCAACAGACGCACGTCCTTCAGTGCTGGTGGAACATCCCCGCGCGCGATGCGCAAAGCGAAGCCCTCGACCACAGCTGTTTTGCCGACGCCCGCCTCACCGGTCAGGATTGGGTTGTTCTGGCGGCGGCGCATCAGCACGTCGACTATCTGACGAATTTCCTCGTCACGACCGACGATGGGATCAATCTCGCCATTGCGGGCCTGTTCGGTTAGGTCGGTGCAGAACTGTTCTAACGCCTCGCCTTTACCCATCGCACCGGGGGCCATCGCACCGCTGGCCTCACCAGGTTCTGCACCGCCACCCACGTTTGATCCGTCCTGCGCACCAAGAGTATCCTCGGGCGAGCCATCGGTGGCCTTCGCAAAGCTATCCGCCAGATCGTCCGCACCGATCTTTGCCAGTTCCGGCGACATGCTGGCCAGAATATTTCGCAGAGCTGGCGTCTTCAGCATTCCAAGGATCAGATAGCCGGTCCGAACCTTGCTGTCGGAATAAAGCAGCGACCCCCAGACCCAGCCCCGCTCCATCGCATCCATCAGGTGATCGGACAGATCGGAAATGGACGATGCTCCGCGCGGCAGCATGTCCAGTGAACGTGTCAGCTCGGACGCGATTTTACCCGGGTCCAGGTCGTAATGCTGGATGATACGGTGAATATCGCTGTCCTGACCGTTCAGAATCTGATGCAGCCAGTGCTGAATTTCGACATACGGATTGCCCCGCATTTTGCAGAACACTGTGGCCCCTTCAATGGCCTGGTATCCAAGCTTGTTCAACTTTCCAAACAGCGAAATGCGGCTGATTTCCGTCATCTTCGTTACCTCTCAGCATGGGCCGGTTCTTCGGCCTCGAATTCTTGCGTTGCATATCCGGGAAACAGAACCAGATCGTCGGCATCAGGACGATCTTGGTCCGGGTCGTTTCCAGTTCTGATCCAGCTTGTGTGGCCCAACTGTGTGGTTCCGCCCAGCGAAGCGCGCGGCACCTCGTCACCTGCCAGTACGAGATTTACCTCGTAGTCCAATGTGTCGCCGACATAAGTGCGAACGATCGATTCCAGCCGCTGCTGCGAAACGCCACCCGGCAAAAGGCGGCTGTAATCTTTCAATGACAAAGGCCCAATGCGGATGCGAAACTTAGCAGACCGAGACCAGACACGGTTACCGATACTGGTTGACTGTCCCAGACGCGCCGGTGCACCCAACTGCCATGTGTCGTCAGGCTCAAGTTCCAGCCAGGAACCGATGAATTGCTGAACATGCACTTCGGCCCCAAAGTAATCTGACAGGATCGCGATCAAGCCCTCGACCGTTTTTGTTCCTGACCCCAGATGCCCTGCAAAAAAGCGGCGCAGCATGTCGGGCATTGCATCCCGTTCTTGCAAATCAGCGCCTTTAAACCCGGCCAGAGCTCCGACGCGCTGTTCGAACGGGTCATTACCGCGATCAAAACTGGGGGCTGGCTCCGCTGCTGCCCAGGCTCGATACAGCAAGCTCATCAACCTGTGGGTCAGCATGTCAGCAAATGCGACAAAGGTTGGGTCGCGGTGATTGCGTTGCCGGTCGCGAGCGAATTCAGTCAGATGGAGAGGCAGCGGACCCTGCGGTCCGAAGAACCCGAAGAACAGGTTATTTAGCTTACCCGGCGCAGTGTCCGAAGCAGGTTCAAACCGCGTCAGAGTATTTGGCGGAAAAGCCAACGAGACGTCTTGCCCAAGACGCACACGATCCTCGCGTGGACGACGAGATTCCCCCAACCGTGGTGCATCACTGTAATGCGCTTCAATTATCCGAAGGGCCTGAAAGACGTGATGTCTTTCAGGGTCCGCCGCCAGAGCGGCTAACAGGCTCAGATGATCCTGCCCAGGCCGGCTGCTGGTCGCCATCTGGCAATCTCTCCCCTTCGTTCGGTTTTCAGCACAGTTTCGGTGAAACTGTTAATCGTTGTGTATTTTCGGAAGAACCGTTCCAGCACAGCACCCAGGACGTATACGCTCGTCCCTTCATAAAAACTTTCGTCGAATCCCAGCGTGATTTCCAATCCGCGCACGGCGGTGCTGAGCACCTCATCGCTCATGCGGCGAACGATAGGACGGCTGGTAACAGACACCACGCCTTCCAACTGCTTTTCCGTCACCCGGTTGCCCAACGGAGCGTAGATGCCCAGCAACTCGCGCAGGGCCCCTGCTCCGCCTTCTTTCCCATCCCCTGCAATCGATAAGTAGTTCAGGCTCAGATGGCTGATCAACTTCCACGCCGCATCGCCCTGAGCCAGCGTCGCATGAGGCCGTGTAGGAGTAACTGGCGTCCGCACGGATTTGACCGGTCCTCCATCGGGCAGGTGAAACACATCGTCTCCGCCTGCTGCCAACAGCATAGGCAGGTCGCGATTTGAACACAGTGCTTCTACTGCCAACTGATCCAGCGATCCGGGATATGGTGTCTCGGCACGGTCCACCAGAGTCAGATAAACCTCGGACCCCAGGTACGAGGTCCTTACACCACGCAGCCGCTCTTTTTCATTACGCTGCCGCATTCGCCTTTTGACGGTGTAATAAGCCGAGTGATTGTCCCCCGCTGCCGTCAGATCGGTATCGCTGTAGAAAGGTCGGAACGGGATGTCGCCATCCTCGTCAGACTGAATACCTGTTACCTTTTCGATTGAAAAAATCTCATAGTCCAGCCCCGCCGTCCGGTTCGGCACCACATGATGCTGGGTGTCCATCTGGGTGATGTGTACCCTGTCACAACGGCGGTGAAACAAGTTCACGGCAGGGACCGCATTTAACGCAAAGGCCGCTGGTGTCACAGCCGGAGCAATGTCGCGCATTCCTTCCTTGAACAATATGTAAATGTCGACATCTGCGCCCGCCGACCGTTTAAGCGCGGTCTTGAGTCCGGTGAGTTCGACGAACAGGAACCGTTCCGGCATTGCGAAATATTCCTGCAGCAGACGATACCCATCAAAGGACTGACGGGGTGTCGGCAACAGCGCCTCGTCTTGTTCAAACCCTTTGGGAATCACGTCCGCATCAGACAGATTTACTGTCCAATCTGCACGCCGGTCCGTTGATCGTCCGGTCAGTCCAACACATTGGGTAGACAGCAATTCATGCAGTCCCCAAGCTTTACCGCTTTGCGTGTCCAAATGCAGAACAAGGCTGTCCATCTCCAGCTCTGCCATCGGTTCGCCGTCAGTCCGGTTCAGCCGCAACCGAATGCCGGCGCGAGCATCGGCATCTCGGGCGACACCTGCGGCCACTAACTCGCCACGGCCATCGATGTATTCCGCTTCAGATATCTCAATTGGCCAAAGTGTCAGGTCCGACGATGTGGTAAACTCGCACGCCGTTTGCTCACCCTCGGCCAGACGGGCGCGAAGCGTCGTACCACGGGCAATCGGGTACCCCTCTTTAAGCGCGGCGTTACCTACGTCCGGCTCAAGTTGAGCGATCATCATCGATGGCGTCGGAGCCAAATAATGCGGGTAAACGATCTCCAGCAGGTTCGAGGTGAAGGCCGGGAACTGCATCTCAAGTTCCAACTGCACCCGAGCGGCCAGAAAGGCGCTGCCTTCCAGCAAACGCTCAACATACGGATCGACAACCTCGATCCCTTCCATACCCAGCCGTGAAGCAATTTTCGGATAGGCGCTGGCGAACTCAGCCCCCATCTCCCGCAAAAATGCCAGTTCGGTTTCGTAATGCTTCAGAAGTCGCGTATCCATGGCGTCTAGCTCCGCTCAATCGCGACTTCGCCTGTGGTCACATCCACTCGGCTGCGCAGATAAAGCTCCAACGGCATCGGCTGCGCCCACATAACGGCGCGGATATCGAACTCAACATGCATTTCGCCCGACCGTTTTTCCGAGCGAAGATCAACCGCAACTGAACCTTTCATGATCCGGGGCTCGAACACCTCAATCGATTCTGCGATGGACTTCTGGATGCGCTGCGCTTGTCGCAAGGTCGAAAAAGACCCGGAGGTTTCGCGAATCCCATAATTCAGAACGGATTTTGCCGCGTATGGGTAAATCTCTTCGTCAATCAGATCGGATTGATCCGTTGTGTTGAGCAGCATTGACAGATCGCGCTGGATGATTTCCCTAAGGCGTCCGACGTCAATGACACGCGCGTCGCGCCCTTCTTTCTTCTCGTCCGGTGCGTCATCCGTCAATCGGTCAAGAAGCGAAGGCTGTAGGCGTTCAACAAGTGTCTTTTCAGCCATCTCCTGCCGCTTCCCCAGCCTCGACGGCCACGTCCAATACAAGTTCGCGGATATCCAGCAGCGCGACATCGGATTTATCCGTTGTCAACAACCTCTGACCCAGACCAACAAATGTATCCGCACCGGCGTCTGCCCAACTGGTCGAACGCGCCAGACGGGCTGCGTCATCGCCGCCTTCGGTGGTGCCCGCATACCGCGTTGGTATCAGCGCAGCCATCTCGCCGCCGCTGGACACGGTGAGCGTACAGGCAGTCCAGACCGCGTCGCGCAAATCAGACGGGGCTTCGATCTCGATCCGCGCGATCTGCGAAAACGGCAACCAGAAATAACGACCGTTAACGATGACTTCGAGTACCGGACCCAGCCGCATATCCGCATCTGCAATCCATTCAAAGGCCTCACCGTTCACGGTGCCGGATGTGGCCGGAGCAGAATCGAATGCGCGCGCGCGAAGCTCTGCGGCCTGATTAAAATGCCCCCCAGCTGTCAGCTTCTGGGCTTCGATCAGATGGGCCAGCCATTCCTCGGGCTCGCCGAAAATCATCGGGGTTTTTTCCCCGGAAAACACCTTCTCGCGATACACTTCGCAAATGATCGCCTCGCGGTAGGTCTTGGCCATCATTGTGGCCGCTTCGTCCATTTCCGCACTCAGTTTCAATTGGGTGATCGCGCGTTTCCAGTCCCCCATAACGCAGAGCAACTGAAACAGAAAAATCCGCAGCTTGGCGTCTGCGGGGTTGGCCCGGATTTTGTCTTGCAGCGTGGCCAACGTGGCCGCCAGATCGCCTGATTTGAGATGCTCTTCCGGCGTCATGTGATCCTCGCGCAGTCAGGATGGAGTGAGTGCAAAGGTCCCGGCAGCCTGTGCCGCCGGGACCGTCGTGTTTGAAAAATTAGCTGACGTCGCCGGTTTCCAGGTTCCACAGGAACTCGTTGGCATCGCTGAGCTTGCCGGTGTTGAAGTCGGCAATCTTGTACTTCACTGAAATACCGCGATAGGCGATTGTCCAGCTTTCGGTCGGGATCGAATCCTCACCACCATCGACCGAGTAACTGTCGATGATCGCATGGCGCAGTGTGATGATCAGATAGGGCTCCATGCCCTTCTTCTCATCATCGCCCGTCCGACACAGATGAACGGTCATTTCTTTGGTGGCCTTGCCCGAAGCAACATAAGTCATCAACTTGGCCGAAGCTTTGCTGAGTTCGGTGTTGATGTTGATCTTGCCGAAGTTAGCGTTCGCGTAACCGCGCTGGGTGGTGCCCAAATCCGACATGTCCAGGGTTCGTGCGACTTCCCAGGCAAAGGACTTACAAGCAATCCAGTCCTTGTGCGCCTTCTCCCGAGCTTCGCCCGGAATGCCGTCGATTTTTACGAATACGTTTTCCATTTTGCCTTCCTCTAAGGTTTATAAGATGGAATTTAGCGAGGGGATCGTCGGCGGCAGTGAAACACATCACACGCCGCCAACTTTTTTATGATTTTATCCAGCTTTTTCAGATGGAAGTTTCGAAACGAGACGTAAAGAAACGGATAGGCCTTCCAGTTGATAGTGCGGACGCAAGAAAAACTTGGACGTGTAGTATCCTGGGTTCCCTTCAACGTCCTCAACCACCACCTCAGCCGAGGCCAAAGGCTTGCGTGCTTTTTCGGCTTCGGCCGAAATATCGGCGTTGAAATCGACGTATTGGTTGATCCAATCCTGCAGCCACGACTCCATGTCCTGCCGGCTTTTGAATGAGCCCACTTTGTCGCGAACCATGCACTTCAGATAGTGTGCAAAGCGGCAAGTCGCGAACAGGTAGGGTAGACGCGCAGCCAGATTGGCATTCGCGGTTGCGTCCGCGTCGTCGTATTCCGCAGGCTTGTGCAACGATTGTGCGCCAATGAACGTCGCCGAATCGCTGTTCTTGCGGTGGATCAAAGGCATCATGCCGTTTTTGGCCAACTCTGCCTCGCGTCGGTCCGAGATGGCGATCTCGGTTGGGCACTTCATGTCCACACCGCCGTCGTCCGTCGGGAAAGTATGTGCGGGAAGGCCTTCGACCGTACCGCCGCTTTCCACACCACGAATGCGCGAGCACCAACCATATTCCTTGAACGAGCGGTTGATGTTCACCGCCATACCGTAGGCCGCATTGACCCAGCTGTAGCTGTCACTGTTGGCGCCAGTGGTGTCTTCTTCGAACGCAAATTCTTCGACCGGTTCAGTCTTGGAACCATAGGGTAGACGGCCCAGGAATCGGGGCATGGCCAATCCAACATATTTGGAATCTTCGCTTTCGCGCAGGGACCGCCAAGCAGCATATTCCGGGGTCTGGAAGATCTTGGTCAGGTCGCGTGGATTGGCCAGTTCCGACCAGCTGTCCATCTGGAACAAGCTGGGCTTGGCGCCGGTGATCAGCGGAGCATGTGCTGCGGCCGCAATCTTGGACATTTCACCCAACAGCTCGATATCCTGCGGGCTGTGGTCGAAATGGTAGTCCGCCACAAGCGAACCATAGGGCTCACCACCGAATTGACCGAATTCTTCTTCATAGAGTTTCTTGAAGATTGGCGACTGATCCCACGCGGTGCCTTTGAACTTGCGCAAGGTCTTGTGCATGTCCTTTTTCGAGATGTTCATCACGCGGATTTTCAGCATCTCGTCGGTTTCGGTGTTGTTCACCAAATAATGCAAACCACGCCACGCGCTTTCCATCTGCTGGAAATCCGCATGGTGCAGGATCAGGTTGACCTGCTCGGTCAACTTCTTGTCGATCTCGGCGATGATCCCTTCGATCGAACGCAGCGCGTCATCTGAGATCAGACCGGTATTGGCCAGAGCTTGCTCGGCCAGCGTCTTGACTGCGCTTTCAACAGCGGTTTTGGCCTGATCGGATTTCGGGCGGAACTCTTTCTGCAGCAGCTCTTCAAACTCAGAAGATCCAAACGCTGTTGCACCTTCGGCGGCTTCTACCTTGGCTTCTTCGGCCATCTTTTACTCCTCCTCAGCAGCGTCGCCGCCCGGCTTGGGCTGGGCTGCCAACGTTTTCAACAGGGATGGGTCTTGCATAATCTTGGCAATCAGATCCTCGGCCCCGGTTTTGCCGTCCATGTATGTCATCAGGTTGGACAGCTGCGTACGGGCGTCCAGCAGCTCTTTGAGCGGCTCGACCTTGGCCGCAATCGCCGCCGGGCTAAAATCATCCATGCTTTCAAATGTGATATCGACCGCCAGATTTCCCTCGCCGGTCAAAGTGTTCGGCACGGTGAAGGCTGCGCGAGGCGCCATCGACTTCATCCGATCGTCGAAATTGTCTACGTCAATTTCCAGAAACTTTCGGTCAGCCACTGCAGGTTGTTCGACCTCGGATTTACCGGCAAGGTCGCTCATCACCCCCATTACGAAAGGCAACTGAACCTTTTTTTCTGCCCCGTACAGCTCGACATCATATTCGATCTGAACCCTAGGAGCCCTGTTCCGGGCTATGAATTTTTGTGAACTGTCAGCCATCTGATGCTCCTCGATTCATCCATCAGTTTTTCTTTGCGATCCAGTGTTTCACACACATGAAACGGATCAATAAACGTCATCGTCGTCTTGTTTCAGACCACCGATTTGTCGCACCTCATCCAGACCTTCTTTCGCCATATCTTCGATAATTGTCAGAAAATCGGCATTAACAAGGCGCTTTGCCCGTTCCAGCAGAATAGGCAGCGGGCTGGATGGTTCGCAGCGTGCGTAGTAGTCCATGATGCGGTCCAGCATTCTGGTGACATCTTCCGGTGAGTTGATTGCACCACCGCCAGACGGACCTGCAGCACTAGTGGCTGCGGCAACCGGCGATCCGATATCGTCGTCAGTTTCGTCATCGGCAACTTCTCCGATATCGGCATACCGCGCCAAGGACTGCTTAATGTTCTTGAGCGCCACAATCAGAGGCTCAAGATCGGGACCTTCACCAGGTGTTTTTTCGGAAAAAATCGTGTCGATTGCAGCGATGTCGTCCAGCGCCGAAGCAATCGCATCGGCATTTTCCGACAAAACCTCGTCATCGGTGTCTTTAAATGCTGCGGCTACGCTGTTTGCATCGGGAATATCGTCCAAGTCCGCCGGCATGTTAATCCGGCCTTCCGCAACGTCCAGATGGCGCAGCGTCATTCGCCCAAACATGCGACTGTCTGTAAGACCGGTTCGCCGCAGCGCACGAACCATCCGGTCTGATGAGGCTAATCCACGCACTGCATTTATGCGCATCGTGGCGTCACCATCATCCTCGTCAAGTTCTGGATGGCAGGTGTCCCAAAAATCCTCAAGCAGAGATTTCACATAACCGATGGAAGCAGCGAAAGCAGGCAATCCCTTCGTGTGAAGTACAGCCTCGGCCAGATATATCCCAGCGCGCAGATCGTGACTTTGATCCATGACAGAAATGGACTTGGTTTCAACATCGCCCCAATCTTGCTCTTCAGCGGCGACAATCTCGTCCCCCATCTGACGCTCTTCGCCGGGTTGTGCTGCAATTTCGAGATCTGTGAAAGCCGGATCATACTCCAGATTCTCTCCGCTAGGAGGCTCTTCGCTCCTGGGTTCCAGATATGAAGATAGGTCCATTTTGTCCCCGATAACCTTTTGCCTGTCAGACTTTTTTTGTTCTTATCGCATCGCTTACACCAACGCTCAAGGCCGTGTTTATGAACTTGTTCACACGACCCGAAAACTGGTTAACAATATGCGTACTATCCGCTGCCCTATTGAGTAATCAGCCCCATACCCCGGTCAAAGTCAAACTTTATGTACATGTTTTTCCAAGCATGTGTTCTAGGTTACACCATAACATGCTGTCGATTTCGCGACGCGGCGCCTAAAGATGGAAATTTAGGCGGATGACGGCGATAACCGTCGGGATCAGAATTGGTGATTTCAGCAAGGTCATTGAGCCAAATCGTATCGCGAACTTTGCACTGCTATTTTTGAGATTACCTGTCCTAGTACTTTTGGGTGACAAACCCTGATCAACTGCGGTGTTGTCGGTTTTGATTCAATTGAGGTTTACGCTAACGCTGCGCTCCACCGATCTTCGAACGTTATTCAAGTGAGGTACGTTCTCACGACCGAACTTATGGTAGTCGACCGGAAGGTATTCACCTTTGTTTACACACAAACGTACTACTCCCACATCGAAACCTAAGCGTGTTTCGCGTATTGGCTAGAGAATGTAGTAAGCCCGCTATCTGGAGCGACCGCAAATTCCTTTGATTGCTGTTTAGACGGCACTGGACAGGTGGTTACCATTGATTTTGAGCGAATAATTTAAAATCGAATACCCAAGCGTGAATTAGCCCTTTTGGACTATGTTGAACAAATCGATACCAATGAAACCAAAGCCTTTCTGCGTCACTAGCAAGTCGATCAAGAAACCAACCTTGCAGGTACTTGGGCAGCATTAAGTCTAGGATTTTCTCATACAAGTCGACGGAGCGCCGGTTTTAAAGTTCACACCCCCTTTCACTTTTAAATTTGCTCCATTTAGGCGAAAAATGGGCCGGCATAGCCGCTAAGTAATTGGCTGAACATCACGCCTTAATGCACTCGCATGAGACTTTGCGTAATTGGATGTTCGATCATGGGATAGAATTCGTAAGAGGCCAGCTAATAAGTTGGCGACACAGCAACATGTGCCACAGTCGACCATCACCAACTGTTAGAGCCGGGCGGTTGACCGAGCGGGTGTGATCCCTCATCCTGTGCGTAATCGACTGACCCGGCGCAGTTATTTTCACGTTGCGGTCACCTATTTTAGCAAGGTCAGTAAAATGCCGGATGGATCGCAGAAGCAATATGTGCTGGATACGCATCGGCTGCGTGATCCCGAAGAAACCCTCGCGATCGTTAAACCGTTTTTGAAAGAAATGGGCATCACTCGGATTGCTAATCTGACTGGGCTGGACCGGATCGGATTACCGACGGTGATGGTGTCGCGGCCAAACTCTCGATCAGTTGCGGTATCGCTGGGCAAGGGCCTATCGTTACGTGCAGCTGAAGCGTCTGGCGTTATGGAGGCAATCGAATCCTGGCATGCCGAACGGGTGCAGCTACCCCAACGACTTGCAAGATACCCAGAGCTTTCACTGGAAGCGAAAGTCGTCAATGTCGCCGGACTTCCACGCGTAACCGGTGGACGCTTTGATCCTAACGCGAACATGCTTTGGGTATTGGGTCGAGACTTGGGTGAGGATGCCCCCTGTTGGGTTCCGCTTGAGATGGTCGACACAGACTACACTTCAGCGCCGGTCGGCGGACAAAAGGCCTTTCCTCGAACCACCAACGGGTTGGCTTCGGGGAACAACTTGGCTGAAGCCAGCTGTCATGCCATCTGTGAATTGATTGAAAGGGACGCGACAACGCTGTGGAACCACATGGCAGCGCCATCGCGTCTTGACCCAGACAGTGTTGATGATCCGCGTTGCCGTCAGGCTATCGAAATGATTACTGCGGCGGGGTTGGAGATCGGGCTTTGGAATACAACTTCGGACATAGGCATTGCGAGTTTCCGCTGCATGATATGCGAGGGTGGCGGGCAACCTGGGCATATTGGCATCGGTGATGGCTGCCACTCGGATCGGGCGATGGCCTTGTTGCGGGCGTTAACCGAAGCGGCGCAAACACGTCTAACCTATATTTCCGGCGCACGAGATGATTTGAACCCCGAGGAATTCACGGATACCGCCAAAGCAGACCGGGCCCGCTATGTACGCAGTTTGATTGAAAATACCGTTGCCAGCGCAGACTTTGCCGACTGCCCTTCCCACGTCACCGGGTCTTTCGACGAAGATCTTGAATTTTTGCTACAACGCCTCGCAAGTGCGGGCATTTCGCAGGTGGTTTTGGTGGACCTGACGCGCACGGAATTTGATATCGCGGTTGTTCGTGCGGTTATCCCAGGTCTTGAGGCCCCGCACGATGATCCGGACTATGTCCCCGGCGTTCGGGCGTTGCGCGTGGCAGAGGGTTTGACATGACCGTTGTGGTTTTTGTTGGCCCGACGCTGTCGCCTGAGGCAGTGTCAGATTATTTGGATGCCAAACTACTTCCACCCGTCCGCCAAGGCGACGTCTATCGTGCCGTGCGGGACAAGCCAGACGCGATCGGCATCATCGATGGGTTTTTTGAAGGCGTTCCGTCCGTCTGGCACAAGGAAATACTTTGGGCGATCGAACAGGGTATTCCGGTATTCGGCAGTTCCAGCATGGGAGCTTTGCGCGCTGCCGAACTAGCCGACTTCGGTATGATTGGCGTTGGACAAATCTTCGAGGATTATCATAGCGGAGTTTTGCAGGATGACGATGAGGTCGCAGTGCTTCACAGCCCTGCTGAACTTGGATTTCAGCCACTGAGCGAACCAATGGTGTCAATCCGCGCGACCGTTGCAAAGGCTCAAAGTAACGGGATTTTATCGTCGGCCTCGGCTGGTGAGATTTTGCGCCATGCAAAAGGGATGCACTATCGCCATCGGGTTTGGGCCGATATTCTAGATGCATTGGATGAATTGCCAGGTATGACGGCATTCTCTGAATGGCTGCCCTCAGGTCGCATCGACGCCAAGGCAGAGGATGCGCGCGCTATGCTTGTTCGCATGTCAGATCATCTGGCCGAAGATCCCCTGCCCTCTTTCAACTCTGTACGGACCGAGCGCACCCTGATGTGGAAGGAACTATGCAAACGGATCGATACAGTTCAGCCGGTAATTGACGGCACTGTTTTAGACGAATTGCGTTTGGAGCCAAAACTGTTCGCGCGCATGCGAGAGCGCGCTGCGCTCGCCCTTTTGTCTGGCGAGGATGCCGGTCGACGCGACCGTCACCCTGATCGTTCCGATTTGGTCAAACAAATGGACGATCATAGGGCCAATGTGGGTTTGTTACGTCGGTCTGATCTGATGGATTGGATCAATGCGAATGATTTGAGCCCGGAAAACTTCGAAGATTTGATGGCCGATGGCGCCCGGATTCAGGCAACTGTTGCTTTGCGGGCAGGTCAACTGGACGCCCAAATTCTGTCGGAACTACGTCGATCAAACGAATACACGAGGCTTCGGGATCGAGCGATCAACAAGGCGCAGTCTACCATTCCAGCAAAAGATTCAGCCGCAGATCGTTTAAACGTGCTGTTGTGGTATTTTGAATCCTATCTTGACCAAGACGTACCTGATGATCTTGATTCCTATGCAGAGGCGCTTGGTTTGGCTGGGCGCGATGCGTTTTACGAATTGATAGAAGCTGAATTTTTGTATTGCCAGTCCGGTACTGATGCGGGGGCCGCAGACTAAAGGCCCCTGGATTTGACTGGGCACGACACGGGAAGGGCGTTGAATGAACTACCCCGAACAGATCGAAGAGGAAGAGCCCGGCACGCGGTTTTTACTTTTCCCACAATCTCCGTTTTTAGAACCGGACGCTGAACTGGAATTGGTTGAGGTTTCAGCGCCTCAAGGCACCATTGGTCCAGGTCCATCCGGGCCGCGTATGTACACCGTTAACCCAGTAGGAAAAACCACCCCATACGGTGCGATTGTGCCGGGGCCGAATGGCTCTGGAATGTACTTGCCCCCGTGGGATGGCTATATCCAACCCCCGGCCATGCCGGATGAGTTCGGTAATTTCATCCATATCGATCCGTCCGACCCCGCTTTTGAAGCCGCTCATTTGTTTGGGTCGGCCCATTTTACAATGGATGTTTGGCAGGGTTACTTTGACCGTCCGATCCCTTGGCATTTTGCTCGTGACTTCGACCGTCTAGAGTTATCGCTGCTGCCCAGTCTGGACAACGCCCATATCGGTTGGGGATTTCTGGAAACCGGTGGCACTCATGAGCACGGCAATGAATACCGACCTTACAGCCTGAATTTCGACGTTGTCGCGCATGAAATCGGTCATGCCATTATCTATAGTGTCATCGGAATGCCATCGGACGGGGATGCCGGGGGCGAGTATTACGGGTTTCATGAATCAGCGGCAGATCTGGTGGCTTTGCTGGCGTCACTGCATTTCGGGTCTGTGGTGGATAAGCTGCTCGAGAACACGCGTGGAAATCTATATACATTCAACCGCCTCAGCCGGTTTGCCGAACTGTCAGACAACGCACAAATCCGCATGGCCGCAAACAACCGGTCGCTGTCAGAGTTTGCTTCTGGATGGTCCAGCGAACACGCGCTGTCCGAACCCCTGACCGGCGCGATGTTCGATATTTTTGTCGATATTTATCACGAGCGCCTGTTGCTGCACGGTCTGATCTCGGCTGAAGACGAAGACTTGTCGGACCAGCTGGAAGACTCACCTAATTATCGTGAGGTTATGCAAGGAATATTCGATGAGCGATATGCGGAAAACCCAGAAGGTTTTCGCATATCGTTGCTAGAGGCGCGCGACTATCTGGGTACTTATCTGGCGGATGCGTGGGAGAAGTTGGATGCGGATATGCTCAGCTATTTTGGTGTCGAAAAGGCCCTGTTGGCCGTTGATCAGGAAATAACTGGCGGTGCCTTTCGCCGCATCATCGAGGGCAACTTCCGCATGCGTGACATTGGGCTGACAACTGCCGGTCCACGCCTGCCTGACCCAGATGAAGACAGTCATTCGCATTCAGTTCGTACGCTCGTGCCGGATTGATAGCAAAATCCTTTATTTTGAGGCGTTTTTGTGGCATGCAATCTGGGGGTGATTTTTGGAATTCATTTACGCGAGCTTTTTCGCTCGGGTTTGTTTAAAGGGGGAGATGAGGGTTCTGACTCTATCGATCCCGTAGTTGGGAGAAAACGATATGTCTGAGTCCTTGCTTAGCTTTTCAGAAGTGTTGTTATTCGGACGTGAAGTCAAAGACCTTGAAATAAAGCAGATCAAAGTAAGATTGGCGGACGAAATCGGAGAGTCTGACAGTTTGCCCACCGGCATTAAGAGAGTTGATGGGGTCAAGTTACGCGATGGCGACCGGGTTTTAATACAGAAAGGTGACACTGAAAACGGTGTTTCCGGTATATACAAGGCCGCAAAACAAGCGGATGACACTTTCAATCTGGTCGGCAGAAAGACAGTCGATTTTGAAGCCAGTGTTTATGTTAAACGCGGCCGAGATTTTAAGCGTACTTTCTGGGTTCAATCGGAAGATTCGTCGACCAACCAATTATTCAAAGAAAAAAAGCGTCAGAGAGGCAACGGCATAAATAATTTCATAGGCGACCAATTTGGAGGCGATGCTCGCCTGGCTCGAATTTACGGCTTTGCCTACGACGGTACGTATTATGAACTGCCTGAACCAACAATATTTTTAGTGCATGGTGAAGGCCAAGTAGCAGCGGCTGAAAGCGGTAATCAAGGTACCGATGCCCGTTCTCCGATGAACCCTTCAATAAGTGGAGTTGCATCAGCCGATTACCAAGTGTCGAGTGGTATAAAGGTTTGGAACTACGACAAGGCCGATTTCACCATCCGCATGGACGTGATGACGGGTCAGTTTGAGCAAGTGTTACTTGATATCTATTTCGGATTCGACAGCCCGGCGATCAGCGGCGCGAAAGTGTCAGGTGCCAAAGTCAGCGGCGCAAAAGTCTCGGGTGCGAAAGTGAGCGGAGCAAAGGTCAGCGGCGCGAAGGTCAGTGGAGCGAAAGCACGCGGCAACGATTGACTTCGACCATCAACATTACAAAAGGGGCGCGTGTGATACGCGCCCTTTAATTTGGTTACTCAGAACCCTGCCTTTTTCAGACCTTCGACGAAATGCTGGGTGTCTTCTTCCAGCTTGTCCGGCTGCACTGTACCCCATCGCGCCAGCGAGAAGTTTGGGTGTGCCGCGCGGTGTTTATCTGCGATCTGACGGGCCATATTGGTTTGGCCAAGCTGTGCATAGCTTGCTGCCAGCATCCGCTGCCCCTCGGTGGGGTTATTCATCTTGTTAACGGTTTCAATCACATCTTCGTAGCGCCGAAGATTGTAGTAAGCACCGCCCAAGTGCCACAGGTATTGGTCTGGGAAATAAGGGTTCAGACGCATGGCCTGCTGAATATGTGTGATCGCTGTCTCGTTATCTCCGGAATGAGCTAACGCGTCTGCAAAATCCGAATGCATGTCGGCGTCGTTTGGATTAAGGGCCAGAGCGCGCTGATAGGATTGCAGCGCGGCGTCGTGTTCCTTGCGGTAAAGGTGTACATAACCCAATTCGCCAAAACCGCGCGCATCCGTGGGGTCCAGTTCAATCGCCCGCTGCGCGAAGGTTAATGCTTGGTCCAATGCGCCCGCGGGATCTTCTGTCCACGAATATCGCCAGTCGATGTTCAGTGTCCTGGACAGGGCCGCAGCGGCACGCGCGTAACCTTCGTCTCGTTCCAGCGCAGACTGGTAAAAGTTTTGAGCTTTCCGGTTGTCGTTCCGTGTGTACTTAAAAATATAGTGCTGGCCCTGAAGGACCGATCCATATGCCTCAAGGTCCGACGGAATCGCCTGAATCATGCGCTGCTTTTCGTGCGACTCGATCATGACTGCAGTGGCGGCGACGATACACTCTGTCACTTCGTCCAGAATATCAAAAATATCATCAATCTTGCGGTCGAACCTTTCGCCCCAAATGGTGCGCTCAGTGGCGGCATCAATCAATTCTGCGGCTATTCGGATACGACTGGCAGAACGCCGTACGCTGCCTCGGGCGATGTAGCGCACGTTCAACTTTTGTGCGGCTTCCTTCGGAGGCATCGACTGTGTCTTAAAGAAAAACGACGAATTCCGCGCAATCACAAACAAGTTGCGGAACTTGGACAGGTTCATGATGATGTCGTCAGTCAGCCCTTCAGCAATCCAACTGTCTGACTCGTCCCCTCCTTGGCTGCTGAAGGGAAGCACGGCAACCGACGGCGTGTCAGGGCGTTCCATTACATCCCCAAATACGTCAGGTCGCATTGTTCCCGCCATCGTCGCGCCTGCAACTTCACTGCGTACACAGTACGTCGATACAGGAGAGAGGATGTTCTTCAGCTGCTTTGGCCCCAGAAACTCATATCCGTAACGCAAGCGGTTGCAGACTTGATCATAGACTGCGGAGCTAACGTAAACCCTTTCGGGTTCGGCAATTTCTTGCAGTCGGGCCGCAATGTTAACGTTGTCTCCGTGAATTCCGCGATCATCAATCAGGATCTCGCCCAAGTGCACCCCGGCGCGGAAGTTGATTCGTTGGCTCTCTGCGCGATTCTGGTTGTGTTGGGTCGCGATGCGGTGCAGTTCCACCCCGAATTCCACCGCGCTTGTGGCGGTTTCAAATAAGGCCAGAACGCCATCGCCGCGTACTTCGACCACACGACCTTGGAAACGTGCACACGTTTCCTCAAGCTGATATAGAAGGGATTTCAACGCGTTGTACGTGTCCAACTCATTCTCGCTCATGAGGCGCGAATAACCGACAACATCGGCGAACAAGACTGCGCCCAGCTTCTGCGTTATGGGAGGATTTGGACTCGTGGTGTTCACATTCATAACTCGTCTCAGGGGCCGTGTTCGAACCCTATGGTCACCTTATAGCAAAAATGTGCTTTTGCGGTCTTAGCGTAGTAATACACCCGATCAGTCACATTCATGTTTAATTACACTTATCAACCTGTGGTGGCCATGACCAGCGCGGGCACCCGCCTGATCCGAATGTTACAATTGTTTCCGGACTCAATTCTTTCGCAAGGGTCAATCGCCGGTTTGCCCAGTCCTGTCTTAAAAGACCGACCACAATCATATCGTGAAATGTCCCGTCCGAATACCAAGCCTCCCGCATTGAGCCTTCGATTTGACACCCCAATCTTTCCACAAGGTCACGACTGATATGATTATCCTGTCTGTAGTAGGAAGTAAGTCGGTTCAGGCCAAGCTGGCGGAACGCGAAATCCGCAAGCAGCGCCGTCGCTCTGATCGCGAGCCCCAATCGGCGAGCCGACTTTTCGACGAACATCGCGATGATCGCATCCCGATTGATCGGAGAAATCGCTTCGAGCCCGGCCATTCCCATGACCTGACCATCATCCGACTCGACGACAAACCAGCATTTCCCATTGCCGCCCGAGGCACTAAACGCGTCGCGCCAGACCTCTTCGGTTTGCTCGAGGTTGAATGGTATTCGCGATGTTCGGTCAAACCGGCCGAGGTCCTCGATGTCCTGAAACCAGGGGGTTATGACCTCTAAATCCGCTTTATCCAGTGGACGCAGAATGAATGCTTTGCTGGGCTTGTCTGGCAATGGATCAACTACCCTTAACTAAAATCAAAAAATATACATCCCAAACCCTAACACACGTATGCAGAAAAGACGAAGTTAGAAAACAAGCTGTGGGCGATTATGCACCGATGAGGGAAAATAGAGAAAAACCAGCCCATGCACATCAAATTTATCAGGGGGGGATGCTGTCACTCCGGCCAGGGCAAGGAATAGGTTTTAACGTTGGTAAAGAACTTCATCGCCTCGATAACGCCTTCTTTGACGCCATTGCCGCTATTTTTGACACCTCCGAAGGGCGACATCTCGATCCGGTAGCCCGGCTGCTCCCAAATGTTGCAGGTACCGACATTCAGACAATTGATATAGGCAATCGCCCGGTTCAAGTCGTTGGTGCACACGCCCGAAGACAAACCAAATTCGGTGCAGTTTGAAATTGCCATAACTTTCGCGTCGTCATCAGGCACGCGCACAATCGGGATAACGGGGCCAAAGGTCTCCTCCATTACCAACTCGCTGTCATGTGGCACCTTGTCGATGACGATTGGCGGCAACAGTGCTCCTTGACGTCCAGGGTGATAGAGGACTTCCGCGCCCTGTTCCTTGGCCATGTGAACGCGTTTTTCGAACAGCTCAGCCGCTTTGGCGTGGATTACACATCCCAGTTGGGTTTCAGGGTCTTGTGGGTCTCCGAACTTAATTGCTTTGGCGTTTTTCAGAACCAATGGCACAAACTTTTCAGCCACACTCTCTTGCACAAGAATGCGCTTGATTGCAGTGCAGCGCTGACCCGAATTTCCGGTGGCACCAGCGACAGCAATACTTGCAGCCTTTTCCAAGTCGGCATCGCTCAGGTCATTTAATACAATCAGGGGATCGTTGCCGCCCAATTCCAACGCCTGCCGCTTGTAGCCAGCTTTCTCGGCGATCATCTTGCCGACAGGAACACTTCCGGTGAACGTGATGATGTCGATATGGTCATTGCAGACCATCTCATCCCCAATGTCCTGCGGCCAGCCAGTGACCACCTGAAACATCTCGGGTGGAAGACCAGCCTCATACAGGATATCGGCCAGGGCCAACGCCGTCAGTGGGGTCAACTCGGTCGGTTTGCAAACCATGCAATTGTTTGTCGCAATCGACGGTGCGATCTTGTGGCTAACCATATTCAGAGGGTGATTGAACGGCGTGATCGCGCTGATCGCTTTGACCGGCTCGCGCTTAGTGAAAATCTTGCGCTGTTTGCCGTTGTGGGTCAGGTCGCACGAGAAAATTTCACCGTCATCCTTCAAAGCCTCGGCCGCCGCAAACTGGAACACGTCCTGCGCCCGTTTGGTTTCGTAGATCGAATGCTGTTGACATATGCCCAGCTCCAGCGTCAGCCATTTTGCCAGATACGCACGCTTTTCACCGATAAGCTCGCCTGCACGTTGCAAGATTTGGCTGCGCTCGTATCGGGTCAATGTTGGAGTGTAATCCGCTGCGATTTGAAAAGCCGTGCGCGCATGCTGAGCGGTTCCAGCTGGAACGGTTCCAATGACCTCGTTGGTATAAGGGTAGTGCACGGGAATTGTGGTTTCAGAAAAGACGACCTCTCCTCCGATGCGCATACCTTCGTTTCGAATGTCGGATGTGTTCATGATCCCGTCCATATCTACCGGCGCTGCAATAACTTAAAAATGCCTAAGTTCCTAAGGTGCCTCGGGCAATCTGCGGTAAATTCAACGACCCGTCCAATGTATTATTTGAACCAAAATTCGGCGCCTTCCCAAATTGGGCCTACTTTTGCGGCTACATTGGAAATTGGATGAAAAACACACACGTTATCGTCACAGAGCCCGGCTAAGGGCTTGGAAACTTCCTGTACATTTTGTATTTTGGATACAAGTTTAAACGCCCGAGACCGTCCGAATGCCCCGAACACGAGCAATCCCCCGACAAAGTCTGCCTGATGTCATTACCAATGATCTGCGTGAGAGGATTCTAAGCGGTGAAATGGTCGAGGGAGAAACCATTCGCCAAGAAGCACTGGCAGAAGATTACGACGTATCGCGGATGCCAATCCGTGAAGCGCTAAAACGGCTGGACGCTGAAGGCTTGGTACGACTGACCAACAACCGGGGAGCCTCGGTCACCTCGCATTCCCTGTCAGAGATAGGTGAGATTTTTGACCTTCGCATCCTGCTGGAGGTGGATCTGTTCCGACGTGCAATTGAACAGATGGACGACGCCCATTTCGCCGAATGCGAACGCCTTTTGGACGAAATGGAAAAATCGTATGATGCATATGACGTGGGTCGTTGGGGCAGTTTGAACAATGCCTATCACATGGCGCTTTATTCAGCGGCCGGGCGTGGATTGAGCAATGAAATCTTACAACGCGTCAATATTCAATCTGACCGTTATGTCCGCATGCACCTGAGCGTCATGGAACAACGCGAACCGGCCAAAAAGGACCATCGTGAACTTTTGTCTCTGGCGCGTGCGGGCCGCGTCGAAGACGCTTGCACCCTACTAACTCAACACATTCGGCGAACCAAAGAGCAGTTATTGGGGATGATCATCGCGACGCGTAAAGACGAATAGTATGTCAGTCCAATGGGTGCAGACAGGCCACCTGATGCGTTGTCCCGCTTAATTCCGGAGGTGCAGCCCGGCACTCATCAGTTGCCAGCCAGCACCGTTGCGCAAATGCGCAGCCTTTGGGAATGTTCATCGGTGACGGTAGCTCGCCTTCCAACTTGATCCGCTCTTTTCGCGCCTCAGGATCAGCGCGCGGCGTGGTCGAGAGCAAGGCCTTGGAATATGGATGACGGGGCGCTGCGAATAACTGCTCCTTTGGTGCTTTTTCAACGGCGCGACCAAGATACATAACGATCACGTCATCCGCGAAATGCTTCACCACGGACAGGTCATGAGAGATGAACAGATAGGCGAGGTTTAGACGTTCCTGCAGCTCGACCAGTAGATTCAGGATTTGCGACTGGATCGACACGTCCAGCGCCGAAACGGGTTCGTCCAGCACCAGAACTTTGGGGTTCAGCATCAGCGCCCGAGCAATCGCGATCCGCTGGCGCTGACCGCCCGAGAACATATGCGGGTAACGGTCATAGTGTTCGGGGCGCAGACCCACGAGGTCGATCATCTCACGCGCCCGCGCCTCACGATCGGCAGCGGACATGTCGGGGCGGTTGATAATCAGCGGCTCCTGCAGGATCTGTCCGATCCGTTGGCGCGGATTGAGCGATCCGTAGGGGTCCTGAAAAACGATCTGCACGGTTTCGCGCATCTGTGCCCATTTTGACGGAGTGATCTCGACCCCGTCAATTGTCAGGCTTCCGGCGGTCGGTTCCTCGATCATCGTAACCACCCGAGCCAACGTCGACTTCCCGCAGCCAGACTCGCCGACGATGGCAAGCGTCTTGCCGGGTTGCAGGTCGAAATCTACACCGGACAGGGCTTTGACGGTTGCTGGTTTCGACAGCAACCCACCTTTTACGGTGTAGAACCTGGCCAACGCACTGGCCTGAACGATAGGGGCGGTCATGCCAGTTCTCCGGCGGTTATTCTTTCAACATGGTGGCAGCGGGCCTTGCCGAACTCGGCGCTGTGCGGGGTCGGCGGCAACGACCGGCAAATATCATCCGCGTATTTGCATCTGGGGCTGAACAGGCAACCCTTGGGCCGGTCAAACTGGCCGGGAACGACGCCGGGAATTGTTGGTAACATTTTGGATGTTGCCCGTTCCGGCAATGCACTTAACAAGGCCGACGTGTAGGGGTGACGTGGTGTGCGGAACAAGTCTTTCACCGGCTGTTCTTCGACCTTCTGACCAGCGTATTGCACCTGCACGCGCTCTGCGGTTTCGGCAACGACCCCCATATCGTGGGTGATCAGCACCAGACCCATTCCTTGTTCGTCACGCAGACGGACGAGCAAATCCAGAATTTGCGCCTGAATGGTGACGTCCAGTGCCGTTGTCGGTTCATCCGCGATCAGAAGCTTAGGATTACAAGCGATAGCCATGGCAATCATGACCCGTTGGTTCATTCCACCGGACATCTGGTGTGGAAAGGTGTTCAGACGGCTTTCGGGCGCTGGGATGCCGACTTGATCAAACAGTTCAATCGCGCGTTGGTGACGATCTTTGCGGTTCAGCCCAAGGTGGATGCGCAGAGCCTCTTTGATCTGGAAGCCAACGGTGAAACAAGGGTTCAGCGATGACATCGGCTCTTGAAAGATCATTGCAATATCCTTGCCGATGATCTTGCGGCGGTCACGGGCCGAAATTTTGGTGAGGTCTATGCCTTCGAAGCTGAGTTGGTCGGCGGTGATTGTCGCGGTCCACGGTAGCAGGCCCATCAGTGCCAGCATCGACACCGACTTACCCGAGCCGCTTTCACCCACGATGGCCATCAACTCGCCTTTGTCGACAGACAGGTCGACACCGTCTACGGCGCGGAACTGTCCCGAAGCTGTGGCGAATTCGACGGTTAGATTTCGGATGTCCAACAGGCTCATGTCGTCAGCTCCGCTTTAGTTTCGGATCAAGCGCGTCGCGCAAACCGTCACCCATCAGGTTGATGGCGAGCACGGTGACCAGGATGGCGAGGCCGGGGAATGTCACAACCCACCAGGCGCGGAGAATAAACTCGCGCGCCTCGGCCAGCATGGTGCCCCATTCGGGTGTGGGCGGTTGCGCACCCATACCCAAGAATCCAAGGGCCGCGGCGTCCAGAATTGCTGTAGAAAACGACAACGCAGCTTGAACAATGATCGGTGCCAGGCAGTTGGGCAGCACGGTTTTGAACATCAGGCGTGCTTTGCCTGCGCCAGCCACACGAGCGGAAGTAACGTAGTCTTTTTGCCGTTCCGACAGCACCGAAGCACGCGTCAGGCGCACGTAGTGTGGCTGGAAAACGATGGCAATAGCGATCATCGCGTTGGTCAGCGACGGACCCAGAATTGCAACCAGCACAAGCGCCAGCAGCAACGACGGGAAAGACAGAATAATATCCATCACCCGCATGATCAGCGTGTCGACCCATTTGGGCGCAAAGCCCGACAGTAGCCCGATGATCACACCCCCAGTCACGGCCACACAAACAACTACGATGCCCACAAAGAAGGAATATCGAGAACCCATAATCAGCCGTGACAGCATGTCCCGACCCAAGGGATCGGTACCCAAGGGGAAGGTCCAGCTTCCACCCTCTTGCCACGCAGGAGGTTGCAGGATGTGATCCCGGAACTGCTCAGTTGGATCATAGGGGGCTAACAACGGCGCGAAGGCCGCGCACAAGACGAAGGCGGCGAAAACCCACAAGCCAAACACCGCGCCGCGGTTTTCGCTGAAATAGTACCAAAACTCGCGCAGGGCGCTGGGGCGGTCTTCGGTTTTGGGTGTGTTTGCGGAAAGTTCAGCCATCACCGCCTCCGGATTTTGGGATTGATGATGCCGTAAAGAACATCGACCAGCAGGTTCACCAGCATTACGATCACAGCGATCATCAGCAGACCGCCCTGTACCACCGGGTAATCGCGGCGGAAGATGCTGTCGACCATCCACTTGCCGATACCCGGCCAGCTAAAAATCGTCTCGGTCAGAATTGCGCCTGCCAACAGGGTACCGACCGATAGGCCAATCACAGTGATCACCGGGATCAGAGCGTTGCGCAGAGCGTGCAGCCCGTTGATCCGCGCAGGTGCAAGGCCCTTGGCGCGGGCGGTGCGGATATAGTCTTCGCCCAACACTTCCAACATTGCAGAACGCGTCTGACGGGCAATCACCGCCAGAGGGATGGTTCCCAGAACAATTGTCGGCAGGATCAGGTGGCGCACGGCCGATCCAAACGCTCCCGCCTGCCCCGACAATAAGCTGTCGATCAGCATGAAGCCGGTGACGCTTGGGAAGTAGTACAGCAGGTCGATCCGACCAGAGACCGGAGTCCAGCCCAGATTGCCCGAAAACACGATTATCAACAGCAGCGCCCACCAAAAGATCGGCATCGAATAGCCGACAAGCGCCGAGGACATCAGAGCGCGGTCAAAGAACTTACCCCGGTTGACCGCTGCGATGACGCCCGCGGGCAGGCCCAGAGCGACAGCAAAGATCATCGCACAAAGCGAAAGTTCTAGCGTGGCCGGAAACAAGGCAAAAAACTCGTCCCAAACCGGCTTTTTGGTCACAAAGCTTTCGCCCAGATCGCCATGCAGGACGCCGACTAGATAGTCCCAATATTGCTGCAGAACCGGTTTGTCGAAGCCCAGCTTTTCGACCATTTCCTGATAGCGTTCTTCGGTCATGCCGCGTTCGCCAGCCATGACGATGATGGGATCGCCCGGCAGGACCCGGATGAACATAAACGAAATAAGCGTTACACCCAGAAAGGTCGGGATGAACATGCCCAGACGGGAGAGAAAATAGCCAAACATCAGCGACCTATGATTGTAAGATCCTTGGGAAAGCTGGTCAGCGACCGGCAGCCGGTTTCAGTCACGACAACATCATCTTCGATGCGAACACCGAAATTGTCCAGTTCATAAAGCCCAGGTTCGTTGGTCCATACCATGCCCGGAAGGATCGTCTGATCATTCCCACGCATGATGTACGGGGCTTCGTGCACGTCACGACCCAACCCGTGGCCGGTCTTGGTGCGGATACGATCGGCGTAAGGTGACGCCTCAAGCACTCCGATAACGGCATCGTCAATGTCGTGAGCAGTGACGCCGGGGCGGCAAGCATCGAACCCTGCCAAATTGGCTTTCAAGACGGTGTCATAGACAGCCCTGCCCTCGTCCGAGACGTCTTCGACAAAGAAAGTACGGGTTATATCGGCAGCAAACCCATGTTTGCGGGCACCGAAATCAAACAGCAATGCGTCGCCGGCTTTGATCCTGTAGTCTGCCCGCGCCTTGCCGTGAGGACGCGCCGAGTTGTCCCCAGCAGCGACAATAGGCGAAAAGGCGAGCGACGCCGCGCCTTCCGCAAAAAGCGCCTGAACCAAAGCCTGTTCAATTTGCTGCTCGGTCTGGCCGACGCGCACATCTTCAATGACACGTTCCAGCGCGCGTTCCGATATATCGATTGCGGTTCGCAGTGCGGCGATATCATCCTCGGTCTTGATGATGCGCAGGCCGGAAATCTCACGCTCGGCATCCACAATGCGCAGGCCAGGTAGCGCGTTAGAGAACGCGACGGATACAAAGACCCTCATCACCTGTCCTTCGACGGCCAAAGAACGCAAGGGCAAGTGTTCAGCCAGCGCTGCGAAAGCTTGATCATAACCGGTCTGGTCGCGCCAATCGAAGACAGCACCTTCGAACCCGACCAGGTCCCACGACCCCAGTTCCAGATTTGGAACAACAGCAGCCGGAGCGCCCTCTGCCGGGATCACGACCACAAAGGGTCGCTCGTGGCTCATGAAGGGTTTTCCTAAAGCGCGGGTAAAATTCGGGCCAGGCACAAGCGCCACGGCATCTACTGACATGTCCTTTGCCAGTTGACGGTACTCGGACAAATCCGGCATTCAGGCCGACCTCCAAAAAAGAAAACCGGAGCCGCCGATAGGCGGCTCCGGCCAATGTGTTGTCGCTTACTCGACGCTTACACCGTAGAAGATGTGGCCGCCCAGCGGGTGGACCTTATAGCCCTGCACTTCGTTGCGCATCGGCATGAAAACAACCGAGTGTGCGATGGTCGCCCATGGCGCTTGCTCTTTGAAGATCACCTGAGCATCTTCGTACAGCTTGGTACGCTCGGCTTGGTCTGTGGTTTGCTTTGCCTTCAGGATCAGATCTTCGAACGGCTGGTGGCACCATTGCGCACGGTTCGAAGCTTCGCGTCCGTCACAACCCAGCAGTACGGCCAGGAAGTTGTCTGGATCGCCGTTGTCACCGGTCCAGCCCAACAGAACTGCACCGTCACGGTTCAGTTCCTTCGAACGCGACAGGTACTCGCCCCACTCGTACGAAACAATCTCGACGCCCACGCCAATCTTGTCGAAATCCGCTTGGATCAGTTCCGCCATGCGGCGAGCGTTGGGGTTATATGGGCGCTGCACGGGCATTGCCCAGATCTTCATCGACAGGTCTGAAATGCCTTCGGCTTCCAGCATCGCTTTCGCCGCTTCAGGATCATAGGCGTCGTCGGTGATGGCATCGTTGTAACCCCACATGGTCGGCGGGATCGGGTTTTTGGCAACCTGGCCCGAGCCTTGGAACACCACGTCGATTATGGCATTTTTGTCGATCGCCATGTTCAGCGCTTTGCGAACGTTCGGATTATCGAACGGCTCCACAGTGGTGTTGTAGGCCAAGTAACCGACGTTCAAGCCCTCTTGCTCCATCATGTTGATGTCGGCGTCATCCTTCATCGCCTGAATGTCGGCGGGGTTCGGATACGGCATGATGTGGCATTCGCCAGCCTTCAGCTTTTGATAGCGAACCGATGCGTCCGGAGTGATTGCAAAGATCAGGTTTTCAACAGCTGCCGGATCTTTCCAGTAGTCAGCATTCTGCGCGTAGCGGATCACTGCATCCTTCTGGTAAGCCACAAATGAGAACGGCCCGGTGCCGATCGGCGCAGTGTTCAGCTTTTCAGGCGTGCCCGCTTCCATCATCGCATCCGCATATTCTGCAGACAGGATCGAGGCAAAATCCATCGCCATATTGGCAACAAAAGGGGCCTCTGGCTTGGTCAGAGTGAATTTAACCGTGTAGTCGTCGACCTTTTCAATCGACTCGACCAGTTCCGGCATGCCCATGCCTTTAAAGTACTCCCAAGTGCCACCCGACACTTGGTTGTAGGGGTGGCCTTCATCCTTTTGACGCATGAACGAGAAGATCACGTCATCGGCATTAAAGTCACGAGTCGGCGTGAATTCATCGTTGGAATGAAACTTAACGCCCTGGCGCAGTTTGAATGTGTATTCCAGACCGTCATCACTGGCCTCAACACTTTCGGCCAAACCCGGAACAACGTTGGTCGTTCCAGTTTCGAATTCCAGCAGGCGGTTGTAGACTGGGTGCGAGGACGCGTCAAAAGTTGTACCAGCGGTGAACAGCGCAGGATCGAAGCCCTCGGGTGATCCTTCAGAGCAATACACCAACGTGCTTGCCTGTGCCGCAGCGGCCGACAAGGCGATCGCAGCGGTTGCGGCCATCAATTTCAGTTTCATGTGGGTCTCCCAGAAATGTTTTTGTCTGACATTCGCAGTGCTCTTTTTTGGCAGAGCATTCTTTGACGACTCGTGTCGTTGCGATATCTCTGCCCAATGTATCCAAAATACAAAATCCATTGTCAACTAGATCACCCAAGCTATGTCGGGCCTTTCTGACGATGCTTTGGATATAATCTCAGATTGGGAGTTTTTTGGCGTTTGAGCAAGGGGGTAGTATTGTTTGCTTCTAAAGACAACCCGGCACCCTCAGATAAGCGGCAATGGCCTTCCCATCTTTGGCTGCAGGAACTAATCGGCGAAACGTGGGCACCACGCCAACCGCCGGAATTTTTTGACTATCTACGAGCATTCGGTCCAGCAGTGGGCACCTCGAATACCCGGGGCGATGCGCATAACTCAGATCAACTTTCAGCGGGTCAAACGGAAAGCTGACCAACCATGAAAGACTGCGCGTTAACATTGGTGCCCGCTATGTCTGCTGACCCGATCGTCATATATGTGATCGCAAGTTCAACGACTATCTGTTGCGACCGACCAGTGATCGGGCGGCGACAGCCTTTACCGAGAGACATTGGCAGCCAGCGCCCATTTTTTGGGCGCAGTCTGTCAGTTTGACCGAAAATTTATCACTGCGGATTTACAACCCGCATCAGGGCACCTTTACTCTCGATGTAATGACCAATGCTACGACCACCGCCCTACCCCTATTGGTGTTTTCCGATTTGGATGGGACGCTACTGAATCACCATGATTACAGCTGGGATGCTGCCAAACCTGGACTTGCCCGGTTGACAGAGCTGGACGCAGGTCTGGTTCTGGCCAGCAGCAAGACAGCTGCTGAAATCCGCCCATTGCAACAAGAATTGGGGCTAACAGACATGCCCGCCATTGTAGAAAATGGCGCCGGCGTTTTGTGGCCCGGCACACCCGATGTGGAAAACGATAGCTATGCGCGCCTCCGAACAGCTTTGGCAACGCTGCCCGCAGGCTTTGTCGGGTTCGGCGATATGACCGATCTGGAAGTTGCAAGGAAAACAGGCCTCAATGCGACACAGGCGGCGCGTGCACGTCAGCGAAAATTCAGCGAGCCGGGCCTTTGGGTTAATTCAGAGCCGGAGTTACAGGCTTTTCTAGAACAAGCTGCTCAACTTGGCGTTAAAGCTCGGCAAGGCGGGCGTTTTCTGACCCTTTCTTTTGGGAAAACCAAAGCCGATGCAATGGTTGAGGTCATCGATCATTTGCGGCCCGCGCGCACCATAGCTTTGGGCGACGCACCTAACGATCAAGAAATGATTGAGGCCGCGGATCAGGGAGTTGTCGTTGCCAACCCAGACGGCCCCTCCGTCCCTCTCTTCTCGCCTGCGACGGAGGCGCGTATTCTCAGAACAACTCAGAGCGGACCGCGCGGCTGGTCAGAGGCGATCCTGACACTGACGGCCGAGCTATGACAACAAAAGGGCGTTAAACATGGCTGATTTTCATCAGAACGGGAACATCACCACCCTGCATAATCTGCGCAGCAGGCCCGCTGGTCATCTGGCACACGAAATTTCGGTCTATGCGGAAACGCGCAAGATCACTCTGATCCTTCCGTGCCTGTATTCCGAATTGGAAGGGCCAGCATTGGCAGGCATTTTGACGGAACTGTCCCAAGTTCCCTATTTGCATCGTATCATCATCGGTCTGGATCAAGCGAACGAACAGCAATATCGCCACGCCCGATCTTTCTTTGCCGATTTGCCGCAAAACCATGCTGTGATCTGGAACGACAGCCCGCGTCTGACCGAGTTGCAAGAACATCTGCAAAAGTTAGGACTAGCACCGCAAGAACCGGGCAAAGGCAAGAACGTCTGGTCATGCATTGGTTATTTGCTGGCCTGCGCCGACAGCTCAGTCATGGCCATTCATGACTGCGATATCGTCACGTATGAACGGCAAATGCTGGACCGACTTGTCTATCCGGTCGTCAATCCAACCTTTCCATTTCAAATGGCCAAAGGGTTCTATCCCCGAATAGGTGAAGGCAAACTGAATGGTCGTGTCACCCGCCTATTGGTCAGCCCGCTGCTGATTGCATTGAAAAAAGTGATTGGCGATCGCGATTACCTCGATTACCTGCGCAGCTTCCGCTATCCGCTGTCAGGTGAGTTCGCCATCCGCACTCCTACCCTGCCCGATCTTCGCATCCCTTCAGATTGGGGATTAGAGATTGGCGTTTTGTCCGAGGCTTGGCGAAACTTGGCGCCGAAATCCGTTTGTCAGGTCGAGATCGCCGACAACTACGACCACAAACACCAAGACTTGTCACCTGAGGATGCCAATCGCGGCCTTTCCCGCATGTCGACTGATATCTGTAAGGCAATCTTCCGCAAACTGGCCGCAGATGGCACGGTGTTCACGCCCAACACGTTCCGCACACTCAAGGCCACCTACTACCGATCCGCGTTGGACCTGCTAGAAGGCTACTACACCGACGCAAAGATGAACGGGCTGGAATTGGACCGCCACAAGGAAGAGAAATCAATCGAGCTGTTCGCCGAAAACATCATCCGTGCCGGTCAAGTATTCCTCGACAACCCGCATGAGACACCGTTCATCCCGACATGGAACCGCGTCCATTCGGCTGACCCCGAGTTTCTGCTTCGCCTAAAAGCTGCCGTATCAGACGATCTGGACGAGTTCACGCCACGTTCGTAATCCATCGGCACTGATAAGGAGCCAGCACGATATCGGGGCCGTTGGTGGCCAAGATCTCTCCGGTCAGGACGTCTGTCCAGACTTCTTCGGCGATCATGTTGATCTCGGCAGGGCTAACATAGACCTGCTCGGCTGAAACGTTGTGCAGCGCAAAGATTGACTGGCTACGGTCCAGGCTCTGCCGCCATATGCCAAAAACGCGGTCGTCCAGTCGTAGGGTGAATTGCGTTGCATTGGGATGAAACGCGTGCTGCTGCGCGCGCAGACGCAGGCGACGGGAAAGCTCTGACAGAACAAGCGCCTGATTTGATCCCGGGTCAGCCAGACGGGCGAGCAGATCGGGGTAATGCCAACGGTGCCGGTTTATCGCCCGGTTCATCCCCCGCCTCTCGACAGCGTCATGGTCGTTGGGCGTCGCCAACAGGGAATGGATATAAAACGCCGGTATACCTTCCAGCGACATCACGATGGTTTGCGAGCAGATAAAACGCGCCAGATGGTACTGATCCTCACCCGCGAAGGTCGCGCGCATCGCTTCGAAGTACCCGCAGTTTAACTCGTAGGGTTCTTCATGTCCGTCCGGCAGCGCCCGCATCGACACCAACCCGCCTATCCGTCGTACGGTATCGATCATGTGTTCTTTTTCTTCTGGCGGCAGAACGCCTTCGGCGGGACGCATACCAATACCATCGTGGCTGGCGGTGAAATTCAAATAGGCGCACCCCAACTGCGCAGGCGGCATGGCGGCTTGCCATTCCCGCAGATACCGTGCCGTGCCTGACTGCATCGCATGCAAGATCAGTGGCGGCAGAGGAAAATTGTAGACTGCGTGCGCCTCGTTTCGGTTACCGAAGTAACTCAGGTTCTCGGTCCGCGGCACGTTGGTTTCCGTCAACAGCACCAGTGTTTCGGTGGCATAGTCACACAGCAAACGCAGCAATTGCACAATCGCATGGGTCTGCGGCAAGTGAATGCAATTGGTGCCGATCTCTTTCCATACAAAAGCGACTGCATCCAGCCGCAGAATGCGTACACCCTTGTCGATATGCAGGCGAATAATCCGCAGCATTTCGATCAGCACTTCGGGGTTTGAGAAATCCAGATCAACCTGATCGTGGCTGAAGGTGCACCACACGTATTTTTCGCCCTCATTTGTGTCCACCTGCCGTAGCAAAGGCGTGGTCCGCGGGCGTACGACGTCGGATAAGTCATCCTCTGGCGAGGCTTCGAAAAAGAACCGGTCGTGCGGTGACTTTCCTTGAAGATAATTGGTGAACCACGCGCCCTGACTTGAGACGTGGTTTAATACCAAATCAGACATAAGGTGAAAATCATCAGCAATACGCGTAATATCCGGCCAGTCGCCTAATTGCGTACTGACCGAGTAATAATCCGACACTGCAAAGCCATCGTCAGATGTAAAGGGAAAGAACGGCAGGATGTGCACACCGTTCACCACGCCATTCAGGTGCCGGATCAAAAAATCATGCAGCAAGTCCAAAGGTTTGTGGGCCTGATCCTCGATCGAGTTGCCATATGTAATGAGGACGCTGTCTTTTTCCGACCATAGTTTGTTTCCCGGCTTACGACCTTGTTTTCGCCGGTGCGTGTTTGGGGGCCAAAAAGCGTCCGAGATTTCACGAGCCAATACTGCTTTGTCATGGTCGGGATAAATCTGAACAAGCAAGTCGTTCAGGCGGCGGGAAAAACTGGTGTTTATACTGGTCAAGGGTCACGAAGCCTTTACTGCATCCGTCTGATGGTTTGACAGAAAGGTCCGTCTGTCAAACGGCAACATAGCGATCCGCTTGCCTTTAGGAAAACACCTGCCCGGCTGCACAAATCTTGACCAAGCAGGCTCAATTAGACCCCGTAGCGCGCCATGAACATGTCCACCGCTTGAAGCGCGATTTCATCGATCTCAGTTTGGCTGAAACGCGTCTGAATACCCAATGCGGCTTTGGACCAGATGCGAACTTTACACAGTTCCGAGAACTGCTCGGCGGCAATTTGCAGGTCTTCGATGGCCAGTTCGTCTTTTTTCACGGCCTTTTCAAGATACTCAACCAAGTGGCGCTGACCGTTTTGCGGCCCCGCCTCATAAAAGGCCATGCCAAGCTCGGGGAATCGGTCGCGTTCGGCGACGCAAATTCGAAACACCTGTTGCGAAAAATCAGATACCAAAAACGTCGTCAATTGCGTCGCGGCGATCGTCAAAACCTCGCGTGCGGGCTTGGAGTCATCGATCATCGAAATAACATGTTCAGCAAGCCGCTTGCATTCCGTTTGCGCGACTTCCATGAACAAAAGACGCTTGTCAGGGAAGTAACTGTAAAGCGTCGCTTTGGATACTCCTGCGGCCCGTGCGATATCGTCTACGCTGGCACCTTCAAACCCATCCGCCATAAAAACCTCTCGGGCACCCTGCAAAACCTGGTCGAATTTGCGGCCAGAGCGGAGGATGGCAGCGGTCTGGGTCATGAGCTCTCCTTGGAATGTTGATCCCACCAAACTATAAACCGATCAGTTCAGATACAACGATTCTCATAAACAGCTTGCGTTTTGACTTACGAACTATGGTCATTACTCCTTCAAACTCAGGTACCCGTTGATGATTTGCCCTTTGGTCAAACAATGCTAACACTCTGACCATGGTCGAGATTTTTCTGCGAACCCTTCCGTTTTTTGCAATCATCGGCCTGGGGTACTGGGCCGGACGCAGCCGGTTTTTCACCGAGGACGCGACGGCATATCTGACCAAATTTGTGTTTTATTTTGCGCTTTCGGCCATGCTGTTCCGATTTGCCGCGACCCTACCTTTTGCAGAAATCTTCAATGGCCGACTGGTCATTGGCTACCTGTTGGGGACCCTGGCAGTATACGCTTTGGCGACCTTTGTGGCTTGGATTCGTGGTCTCGACATACCGACCGCAGCGGTTGAGGCGCAGTGCGCGGCTATTGGAAACGTTGGCTTTCTGGGGTTGCCGATGTTGGCCTTGCTGCTATCCGAGGCTGCAATAGGTCCGGTGATGTTGGTTTTGGCTGTGGACCTAGTCGTTTTTTCTTCGCTGATCGTGATCCTGATCAATGCCGGACGCGATGGTCGTTTGACGCCCGCGACCCTTCGCGTGATAGGGCTCGGTTTGGTGAAAAACCCAATGATTGTCTCCATATCGGCGGGATTGCTGTGGTCGTCGCTGCAGATTCCAGTACCATCAGCTCTAAACGATTTTCTGACCATATTGGGTGGTGCGGCCACGCCCGGCGCCTTGTTCGCGATCGGCGCTTCGCTTGCTTCAAAGTCCGCCGAACGTGTGCAGATTGCAGCTTGGTTGAGCTTCTGCAAACTGATTGTGCACCCGGCCTGCGTTGCTGTTACGCTGCTGTGGCTGATCCCGATTGAAACATTTCCAGCCACGGTTGCCATTGCTGCTGCGGCGCTGCCAGTGGCGGGGAATGTCTATATGCTGGCGGCACATTACGGTGTGGCTCCTCATCGGGCCTCTGCCGCCATTTTGTTGTCCACGGCGGCTAGCATCCTGACCGTACCGGTCGTTATTGCCTGGCTGGCAACAATCTGACGAACATCTTACAAAAATTTAGCCTGCCAGAGACCCGCGGCCTTTACGCCACGTCGATGGGCCGTTAGCCATGTCGCGACCTCAAGTGAAGGACTCTGATAGATGGAAACCCTCTCGGAAAATGCCTGTTTCGGTGGCGTGCAAGGCGTGTACCGCCACACTTCCTCCGCCTGCCAATGCGACATGACTTTTGGCCTGTTCCTGCCTGCCGAAGCCAAGGACGGCCCGGTTCCCGTACTTTGGTATCTGTCAGGCCTGACCTGCACGCACGAAAACGCCATGATCAAGGCGGGCGCTCAAGCTTGGGCTGCCGAGCAAGGGATTGCCATAGTTTTCCCCGATACTTCACCGCGCGGTGAAGGTATTGCCGATCACGAAGACTATGATCTGGGACAAGGTGCAGGGTTTTACGTAAACGCAACGCAATCGCCTTGGGCACCTCATTTCAACATGTGGGATTACGTGGCTGAAGAGTTGCCAACGTTTCTTTCTGAAAACTTCCCCATTGATGGAGAACGTCAGGCGATCACAGGCCATTCGATGGGCGGCCATGGCGCGCTGACGCTGGCTATGAACCTGCCTGGTCGGTACCGATCGGTTTCGGCCTTTGCACCGATTTCGAATCCGATGGGCGCAGATTGGGGGCGCAAACAGCTGAGCGCCTATCTGGGTGATGACGAGGCCAAATGGGCCAAGCATGATGCGTCGTTGATGATGAAAGAAACAGGTTTCAACGGCCCAATCCTGATCGACACTGGGACCGATGACCAGTTCATCGATCTTCTTCGCCCCGAAGCGTTGGCCACCGCCATCGCCGAGCGCCGTCAACAAGCAACCTATCGTCTGCAGCCGGGTTACGATCATTCCTATTTCTTTGTGTCGACGTTCATGGAAGATCACATCACTTTCCATGCCGAAGCATTGTATGGGGACTAAAGGATGAGCAGTTACGACTATGACTTGATTATAATTGGGTCAGGCCCATCCGGGCGTTCCGCAGCGATTCAGGCCGGCAAGCTCAAAAGACGCGTTCTTGTGGTCGACCGCAAGGACCGGCTCGGCGGCGTGTCCGTCCATACAGGAACGATTCCCTCCAAAACCCTGCGCGAAACGGTGCTGAACTTGTCCGGCTGGCGCGAGCGCAGCTTTTATGGCCGCTCTTACCGGGTAAAGGATCAAATTCGCGCCGAAGACCTCAAAGCGCGCTTGCACATGACGCTGGACCATGAGGTTGACGTTCTGGAACACCAGTTCAATCGCAACCACGTGGAAACCTTGAACGGTCTCGCCAAATTCGTCGGCCCGCATGAGGTTGAGGTTGCGACGGACGCCGGCGAAACAACGCGCCTGACAGCGGCCAAGTTCCTTATTGCTACCGGCACCAAGACCTATCGCCCCGACTATGTGCCCTTCAACGGCAAGACAGTGGTTGATGGCGACGATTTTCTTGAGATGGCCGAGATTCCTCGTGCCTTGATCGTGATCGGTGCTGGAGTGATCGGCGTAGAATACGCAACTATGTTCTCAGCCTTGGATGTGCGCGTAACTCTGATTGAACCGCGTGAAACCTTCCTTGATTTCATCGACAAACGGTTGATTCACGATTTCACCCACCAAATTCGTGAAAACGGTGTTGATCTGAGGCTAGGGTCTGCGGTTGAGAAGATCGAAGATGCCGGGGATCATGTCGAAGTCACGTTGGAAAATGGTCGCCATGTACGCGCCGAGATGTTGCTGTTCGCCGCCGGGCGCATGGGCGCGACTTCGGCGCTCAATTTGGGCGCGGTCGGGTTGGAGACCGACCATCGCAACCGGATCAAAGTGGATCGAAAAACGTATCAAACTTCGGTTCCGCATATCTATGCGACCGGAGACGTGATCGGGCACCCGTCTCTGGCCTCTACCTCGTTGCAACAAGGTCGTGTGGCGGCATGTCATGCGTTGGACACCCCTACCCTACCGGAAAGCCCGTGGTATCCTTACGGCATATATTCTGTTCCTGAAATTTCAACCTGCGGCATGTCCGAGGAAGAATTGCAGGAACGTGGCATCCCCTATGAAGTCGGCGTGGCGCGGTTCCGTGAAACCTCTCGCGGGCATATCATGGGTCTAGAGCATGGAATGCTCAAAATGCTGTTCTCGTTGAAAACACGCCGGGTTTTGGGTGTGCAAATCGTCGGTGAAGGCGCGACCGAACTGATCCACATCGCGCAGGCTGTGCTGAACTTGAAAGGCACGGTTGATTACTTCGTTCAGAACACGTTCAACTATCCGACACTGGCCGAAGCGTATAAGATCGCCGGTCTGGACGCTTTCAACCGCATGCCGATCCCCGAAGAGTTCAAGGTGCGCAAAAAACCCTCCGAACCCGAGAAGAAAGAGGCCAAGAAAGCTTGACCACTCTTTACGTTGACGGTGATGCCTGCCCAGTGAAAGCCGAAGCGGAACGGGTGGCCACTCGGCATAAAGTGCCGATGGCACTGGTGTCGAATGGTGGATTACGGCCTTCGGCAAATCCCTTGGTGCAGGTCGTCATCGTAGCGGAAGGTGCAGATGAGGCGGACAAGTGGATCGCCGAACGCTGCGGTTCTGGGGATGTTGTCATCACTTCCGACATACCGCTGGCAGCAAAATGCGTTGAGGCCGGGGCGCGCGTTATGCGCCCCAATGGCGAGATATTCACTGCGGCCAATATCGGCCAGCAACTGGCGATGCGCGACCTGATGGCTGACTTGCGCGCGGCCAACCCTCTGGGCGCTGGCGGTGGCGGGAAGCCTTTTGGAAAGACGGACCGTTCCCGATTTCTGGATGCGCTGGAACGCGAATTACGCGCCGCTTTGCGCGGATAGTACGCCTTCCAGTCGACGACACGTCTAAGATAGGCTTTCCTTAGTTGGGCCGAAAAGCGCGTTTTGCTGCGTTTGCGGCTTGTAAATGTGGTTCGGGATTGGTTCAGTCGGACGAAACCAAGATTGATTTCCTAGGGGTTCCTAATGCCGATTGAAGCAGTGATTTTCGATATCGGAAATGTTCTGATCGAATGGCAGCCAGAGCGCTATTATGACAAGGTCATCGGGGAAGATCGCCGTCGCGCTATGTTCACCGAGGTTGATTTGCACGGAATGAACGACCTAGTGGATCAGGGGCATCACTTTACCGATACGATTTATGATTGGGCTGAAAAATACCCGGACTGGCGCGACGAGATCCGTATGTGGCATGATAAATGGATCGAACTGGCCTCTCCGGAAATCCCGCATTCTGTCCGTCTGCAACGCGCTTTGCGGGCCAAAGGCGTGCCTGTTTTTGCCCTGACCAACTTTGGGGTGCAGAATTTTGACTACGCCACCACAATCTATCCGTTTCTGAACGAGTTCGACCGGCACTATGTGTCAGGCCGGATGAAAACCGTGAAACCGCATGTACCAATCTACGAGATGGTTGAGAAAGATTGTGGTCTGCTCCCCAGTCGTTTGTTGTTCGCAGATGATCGCATCGACAACATCGAAACAGCCCGCGGTCGGGGATGGCAAACGCATCACTTCACGGGACCAGAAGGTTGGGCAGATCGTCTGGTCGCAGAGGGTTTGCTGACCCCGGAAGAGGCCGCCTAGTCACGCCGCCGCCGCGGCGATTGGACGGTTTTCCCGAATGGGCAGATGGACAATGGCGCTGAACGCACCGATGGCTACTCCGATCCACCAGACAAAAGTGTAGTCGCCGTACTGGTCGTACAGACGGCCACCCAACCAGATGCCCAAGAAGCTGCCGATTTGATGGCTAAGAAAGATAATTCCGTAAAGCGTACCCATGTATCGCAACCCATAAAGGTGGGCTACCAGTCCAGATGTCAGCGGTATTGTCGCAAGCCAAAGTGAGCCCATAACCAACGAGAACAAAATGACTGAGATTGGAGTGATCGGGAAAATGATAAAAATCGCCGCAGCAAGCGTGCGACCCGTGTAAACGGCGGCCAACAGGTATTTCTTGGGAAAGTGATTGCCAGCCCAGCCCGCCAGTAGCGTGCCACCGATATTAGCTAGACCAATCAAAGAAATGGAAACAGCGCCAAGGGCTGATGTAGTTTGAATGCCCATCGAATGCAGTAGACCGCCTGGCTGGATGGGTCCGCACATTTCGGTCACAAAGGCGGGGAAGTGTGCCGTGACGAAACCCAACTGATAGCCGCAACTGAAAAACCCAAGAAAAATCAGCGTATAAGACGGATCCCGAAAAGCACGGCCTAAAATTTGGCCCATGCTTTCTTCTAGTTCAGCTTTGCTCGCAGGTTTTGGAGCGCGCATGAAAGGCAGGGTGAGTACTAGTGCCAAAATAGCTATCGCAAAGACGATGAACACTTGTTGCCATGGCATAAATGTCAGCATCCACTCTGCAGTTGGCGCCCCCAAAACCTGACCGAAGCTGCCTGCGGCCGTAACAAGGGCCAGCGACATGGACCGGTTTGCATCTGAAGACGCCCGCCCCACCACGGCTAGAACGACACCAAACCCGGTTCCCGCGATTCCAAAGCCAACGAGCCACGCGTACGTTTGATGCTCGAAAGGTGTCACGGACCATGCTGTCAGAACCATACCGGCGGCATAAGTCAGAGCACCCAAAATGATGGCCCGACGGTCGCCGATTTTTTCAGCAATCGCGCTAAAGATCGGTTGCCCAATACCCCATGCTAGGTTCTGAATCGCGATTGCCATGGAAAAATCGCTACGCAGCCACCCGAACTCATCCGCAATCGGAATCTGAAACACCCCAAACGATGCGCGCACGGCGAAGCTGACTGTGATGATGATACAGCCAACGATCAGGATTGGGTTCAGAAGGCGAGCGGATTGCGGCATGGGGACCTCGGGTATTTTACTCGGCGGACGTTAGCGTATTTGGAAAATGCGTCAATTCAGCAGTTTTGCGGTCACGGATAAGGAAATTTGATGTGTCGTCGAAAATGGCTGCTTTTCAAGGCGCAACGCGGGCGCTATGGCTCGGCCCATGACGGATTTGATTTCGCTGTACGACACTCGCATTTCTGAAGGCACTCTGACACGGGACGACGCGCAAGAGGCTGTTCTGCCGCACTTCGAACGCATCCGAGAAGCGTTGGCCACCCCAATTAAGCGTGGACTTTTTCGCAAGCCGCCACCTCCGCCCAAGGGTTTATATCTGTGGGGGGGCGTAGGACGCGGCAAATCCATGCTGATGGATATGTTCGTTGATGCACTGGAGGATATCCCTTCTCGACGCGTACATTTTCACGCTTTCATGCAGGAAATTCATGCCGGGATGCACAAAGCCCGCCAAGATGGTGTTGAAGACGCATTGGCTCCGGTCGCGCAAGACGTTGTAAAAACAGTTAAGCTGCTGGCGTTTGACGAAATGCAGATCACAGACATCACCGATGCCATGATCGTCGGTCGTCTTTTCGATCTGTTGCACGACGGTGGTGTGGTGGTTGTCACTACATCCAACCGGCATCCCGACGATCTATATAAAGACGGGCTGAACCGTCAGCTGTTCCTTCCGTTCATCGCACATATCAAAGAACAGCTTCAGGTTTGGGAGCTGGTCTCACCCACCGACTACCGCCAAAACCGCCTTGAAGGCGCTCCGGTTTATTTCACTCCGATCGGCCCGGAAGCGCGTCAGAATATCCGTAGTGTTTGGCAGGACCTGTCAGGTGGCACAGCTGAACCTTTAGTGCTGCAGGTCAAAGGGCGTGCCGTCGAACTTCCTGAGTTTCGGAACGGTGTCGCACGCGCCTCGTTTTATGATCTGTGCGGTCGGATGCTGGGCCCTGCGGACTATCTGGCGATTGCTGAAGTGCTGAAGGTTCTGGTGCTGGAAGACATCCCGCGACTTTCGCGAAATAACTTCAACGAAGCCAAGCGCTTTGTCACTCTGATTGACGCATTATACGAGGCAAAGGTCCGGTTGATCTGTTCAGCCGCCGCTGAACCCGAGATGTTGTATGTTGAGGGCGAAGGTATTTTTGAATTCGAAAGAACCGCTTCGCGCCTGCGCGAGATGCAAGCTCAGGATTGGGGGAAATAGGGGGCGCTGCCCCCACCGCGCTTTGCGCGCCTCCCACGGGATATTTGTAGCCAGATGAAGCCCTGCGGGCAGGTCAGCCGTTTTCACGCAGGACGTTGCCCGCAAGATAGAGCGAGCCACAGATCAGGACGCGTGCCTGGGGATCTTTCGCCACAATAGATTTTAGCGCCTCTAGGACGCTATCTGCTATAGAAGCGGGCAGGTCGACCTTGGTTGCCGCAGCCGCAGTGTCTTCGGCGCTAAGCGTGGCAGCTTCTCCGGGGATGGAAACCGCGGTCAAGCTTTGGGCTTGCTTTGCCAGCGGCGCTAAATAACCCGTCACATCCTTTGTGTTGAGCATTCCACAGATCATATGTGTCGGGCGTGCTGGCAGTTTCGCCAATACGTCTGCCAAAGCTACGCCTGCGGCGGCATTGTGGCCGCCATCCAGCCACAACTCGGCTTGCGGCGCGGCCTCGACCAGCGGGCCAGTTTTCAGCCTTTGCATGCGCGCCGGCCATTCTGCCTTAGTTACGGCAGCTTCATAAGCGTCATCACCCAGATTCAGGTGCCGCAGAACTACCAGCGCAGCGCCCGCGTTTTGAATCTGATGGGCACCCAATAAGTTCGGCAACGGCAGGTCACGTAACCCGGTCTCGTCCTGATAAATCAGACGACCGTTTTCCTCGTGCACATGCCAGTGCTGACCGTGCACCAACAGCGGAGCCCCCAGCCGCGCGGCAGTATACTCGATGACTTCTAAAGCTTCGTCTTGTTGTGGGCCGACGATGCATGGCACGCCGGGTTTAATGATCCCCGCCTTTTCGGCGGCGATTTTGCCCAGTGTATTGCCAAGGAATTGTTCGTGGTCGATGGAAACCGGCGTAATCACTGTAACAGCAGGTTGGGCGATAACATTGGTGGCATCCAGACGGCCACCCAGCCCGACCTCAAGCAGCGTATAGTCCGCCTGCATCCGAGCAAAGGCCAGCAGCGCAGCGCAGGTCGTGATCTCGAAATAAGTGATGTTCTCGCCGCCGTTTGCCGCATAACATTCATCCAGAACCTCTGTGAGGGCAGGCTCTGATATCAACTCTCCAGATAAGCGAATGCGTTCGTGAAACCGCGCGAGGTGGGGTGACGTGTAAGCGTGAGCTGATAGCCCCACCCCTTCAATCCCGGCGCGGATCATCGCCTGGGTCGAGCCTTTGCCGTTGGTTCCGGCAATGTGGATCACTGGCGGCAATTTGTCTTGCGGGTTATCAAGCTCCGCCAAAAGACGCCAAACCCTGTCCAAGGTCAGGTCAATGATCTTGGGATGCAAGGCCATCATCCGGTCAAGGATGAGGTCGGACGTTTGACCGGTCATTATTCGGCCGCATCCTCGACCGGAGCATCGGTCTTGGTTTCTTCAGGCTCTGGCGCTGGCAAGTCGCCTTTGACCGCAGGAGGCTGGTTCATCAGCATACGCGTGATGGTGATCAGCTCATCCCGCATCTCGGTGCGTTTTGTCACGCGGTCCAGCATGCCGTGATCCAGCAGGTATTCGGCGCGCTGGAACCCCTCGGGAAGTTTTTCCCGAATGGTCTGTTCGATTACGCGCGGCCCAGCAAAACAAATCAACGCGTTGGGTTCCGAAATATGTACATCGCCCAGCATCGCGTATGAAGCGGTTACACCGCCAGTGGTGGGGTGAGTGAGCACAACGATATAGGGCAGATTTGCCTCTTTTAGCATTTCGACGGCAACTGTCGTGCGCGGCATTTGCATCAGGCTAAGGATACCCTCTTGCATGCGTGCGCCGCCGGCAGCCGAAAACAAGATAAGCGGACGCTTCAGCTTCACCGCCTCTTGCGCAGCAGCGATGATGGCGTTGCCTACATACATGCCCATTGACCCGCCCATGAACGAAAAGTCCTGCGCAGCAGCCACAATCGGAGTACGCCCGATCTCGCCCGTGGCGACTAGCATTGCCTCTTTTTCGCCGGTCTTTTTCTGAGCCGCCTTCATACGGTCCGGGTATTTTTTTTGGTCCCGGAATTGCAATGGGTCAGCAGTCGGGGCAGGAACATCAACTTCGGTGAAGATGCCGCCATCAAACAGGTGCTGGAAACGGTCTCGAGGTGTAATGGCCATGTGATGGCCGCACTGGGTACAAACGTTCTGATTTTCAGCCAGCTCACGGTGGAACAGCATGGTGCCGCACTCGTCGCATTTGTGCCATAGGTTTTCGGGCACTTCCCGGCGAGAGAAGATCGAGTTGATCCGGGGGCGGACGTAGTTTGTGATCCAGTTCATGTCGGAACCTTGTTATGCGGCGTTGACGTCAAATAAGACGCTACGGAAGGAATTGCAATCAGCGCCTGAGCGCAAGACGCGCAGTTAACCAACTGACAAGCATCACGGCAAAATCCACAAACAGCCATTGCCGCAGCAACCCCGTCTCGGTCATGTCATAGGGCGGCAGATACAAAGCAAGGCCGCTTAGGGTTTCTGGTAACGAAATGAACAGCAGCGCGATAGTATTGTTGAGGAAATGCAGTGCGATAGCTGGCCCCAACGTCCCCGAACGCGCAGTTAAATCCGCAACCAAAAGCCCAAATACACAAGACCATGCCGCAACCAGCAGAGCGTTTTCACCGGTGATTCCCGGCGCATAATGTCCCGCAGCAAATAGAATTGAAGGTAGACCCATCCAGATTACAGGGGACCGGAATCTGGCCGCCAGTGATTGCTGGATATAACCGCGAAACAACACTTCTTCGGCGCTGGTCTGAATCAGAACCGCGAACGCGGACAACGGAAGCAACAACAACCACGTGGATAAGGCAAGGTTTTCGGTCAGAGGCTCACCCATCCCGTATGGTGGCAGGACCGTCATCACCAAGCCAAGGATCACAAGGGCGCGTAATACTTGCCAGAACTGGCGCAGGCACAGGTTCCAGGGGCCGAGAATCGAGGCGAGCGATCGACGTTGCAATTGCCAGGCCGCTAGGGCGACGCCCAGGGTTAGAAACCCGAAACTCATTAAAAGAACCAATGTGGTAAACGGCGTCGTGCCCAACAAAAGACTCTGGATCTGATCGGGTGGAACCAATCCGCCGACTACCCCGAAAAGTACAGAATTCAGTGCGATGTACAGCGCGAGAATAATGATAAGCCCGATGACAAGGCGCCACAATTCGGGGCGCGCACGGGCATCTCTGACCAGTTGTTCGTGGGCGGCATAGGCGGCGGGGTCATGCATTGTTGCCAGAGCTTTCACCTTTGACGGCTTGAGGCAGATCCGGAAAGACATCGGATATTTTCCGCATAGTGTTGACCCTAGTGGACAAAGTGGTCAGATACCCCGCGACAGTCTGCAACAGCTGAACTGCTACCGAAGAATCGCTTTCGATCACGGCGCGGAGCTCTTCTGCGCCGATACGTAGGAATTTACAGTCCGTTATTGCAGTCAGGTCCATTTGCCTCAGCTCTCCGGTGATGATCGAAAGGTCTCCTATCAGCCTGCCAGGCTCAATGATCGTAAGGGTGCGTTTTGTTCCGTCATCGTCTGGCCAATCCAGTTTGGCTTGCCCCGTGATGCATAGATAAGCCGCATCGGGTGTCTGACCTTTGGAAAAGATCGTCTGGCCTTCGGCCACTTCGTACCATTGCGCCGAAAACGCGAGTAGCCGTTGGTTGCGAGCGTCAATACCCGAGAAAAGTTCAGTAGAAGAGATGATTTCCAGTTTGTTGCTGAGATCGTCCGAAGCTCCTCCTTGCTGACGGGCCTCAGTTCGCGAAACGCCATCGATACGGCCATCCTTGATTTCGATAAATAGATCATAGGCTTCGGGATGGTCAAAGTGATCTTCCATGAAGATCATGATCGACTCGGGTAAAAGTTCACGCAACCGCAGGCGTGTTCGCAGACGGCTTTCGGAGTCGTGGCTGGCCAGAGCCTTGTCGAGAATAAGAATGTCGGGGCGTTTAATACCAGCACGGGAAAACGCAGCACGTTCCTGAAACACTGTCGGCAGGTTGTTTCCACCCAGCCCGGTAGGCAAGTCAAACAAAGTGGATGCGGCCCGACGACGTAGACCGGCCTCATTCATAGCTTGGGCAACTACGTCTTCGATCTCTTCCGCTTGGGCCCCGGCGGTCAATGAAACCCGACCATACAAAGCGTTTTCCATTACCGTTAGTCGCGGAAAATAGCTGTCCGGGGACAGTGGAACAAACATATCTTCCAAAGCTTCGCGCAGCTGTTCGGCCTGATCCTTGCGAATGCTGAGTATCTTGTCCTTGTACTCTTCGGGGAAATCCGGGCCGATCTGTTCAGCCGTTAGCAGAAACGGAAGTGTCAATAACAACGACCGTTCAGAGTCGCTGATACCGCCCGCACCCTTGGATTTGCGACGGTCCTTGATATCGAGAAGACGGTGAAACATGTCCTTCGACATACCCAGACGCAGGAACAGTGGGTGATCTGTCCCATCGCGCCCAAAGGCCTGGTCCAGCGTCTCAAGCACGGCGCTGGCCATGGTCATGGCGTCATTGGCCAGATCATGCATGCCAAACATTTTCTTAAAACGCGTATCACCCGCCAACGATTCCGGTGTGATCTCACGCGACGGAGTCGCAAACAACAAGTTACCCCCAAGCGGCACGGTCGGGTTAAAACGTTCAGGGTCAAAACGGTGGACATGCCTGTCCAAATCCCGCTCTTTTAGCCGTTCAGCAACTGTGTCACGCAGTTTAACGACATCTTCCGCCAAAGCAGGATGCAAGTTCGGGTCAAAACGATTTCGCAAGTTTCGCCGCAACATAAACTCGTCAATGCCCATCGCCTCGACCAGCCTAAACCACCAATCGCGAATGTCTTCGATATCATCCAATCCGGCCAAACCGGGATCAACCCATTCGTCGTCCAGCGAATCCGTCGGGTTTCCAGACCGTGCTGCCTCAACCTGCCAGCGACTTGGGCTCGCCTCGGCGTCTTTTTCGTGCTGAGGGTGTGGCTTCAGTGGCATCAACAGGTTGTCACCCAACGTTCCGTTGAAAATGTAGGGCCGCGAATAGGCAAACCCGATACGTGCGGCGATCACGGATTGATGCAGGTCTTTCAGATTGTGACCCGCCATGATGACATCGCCCTGAACAGGCAGAACCTCGCGGGTCAGTACCTGCGCTAAAGCGTTGCGTTCGGACGCTTGATCAGATTGGATCGCCACCCGCGCACCCTTGGGGATTTTCAGATCGATATCTTCCAGAATGGTCTTACCGTCATCGTCGCGCACGGTCACATTGTGCAACTCGATATCCCCGCTCAGATGCGGAATCTCGTCTGGTTCGCCAACGAAAAGCTCCTCTGGAATCATGTCAGAAGGTGCAAAACGTTCCGTGACCACATCCCAACGCAGCGACATGTCTTGAACCTGATTGTAATAAGTCAGCAAATCCTTCCAAGGGCCGCTGAGGTCCTTATAAGCCCCAAGCGCGGCAACCAGCGCACCCACGGTTACCTCACCCTTAATCGCAAGATAGCCCCCGACCGAGTAAAACAGGAATGGGGTCATCTGTGTGATCAGATTGTTAAGAAACTTCATGAAGAATTTCTTGTTGTAAATCTTGAACCGGATCTCGAACAAGCGCCCCAACCGATGGCTGAATTGCGCCTGTCGGTATCGCCACCCGCCATTGGTACGCAGATCACTGATGCCTGCCGCACTCTCCCCGATTTCGGAACTCAGATTTCGGACCTCCTGAATACGCTCTTTGTTCAGTAGGTTAATTTGGCGCTGCAATTTCGGGATGAGCCAGGCCTGCAAGGGGATCAGCGCGATACTTGCAAGGCCAAACCAGACGCTTTGCATAAACAAGAAAGTGACAATGGTCATCATCTGTCCGAACTGGAACACAGGCTGAGCAATCGCATCGCCCATCAGCCCGCCCATCGGCTCTGCTTCGGAGGTGATCATTGATACCAATTCGCCTTGGCTGGTGGTGGCGAAATAGGATTTCGGGAACCGCATAGTGCGGTGGATCAAAGTAAAGCGCAGTCGGCGCAGCATACGTTCGGCCAGAACACCCTTCATCGTATTGATGCGCATCTTCATCAGCCCGCTGGCAATCACGGTAGCCAAAAAGGCAAAGCACAGGATCAAAAGATACTGCACCTGCGTCACGGTGAACCCTAGTATTGTCACCGAGGCACTGGGCGCACCAATCGCACCGTTGATGATTTGTTTGGGCAGCTCGAGCGATGCATACAGAAAGGGAAAGGAAAGAACCGTCAGCAACAGCAGAACAAGCTGTTGTTTTTTAGAGTGTTTCCAGATGAATGCGAATAGAGTGGGTTCCATGCCCCGGTCTTGCCTCAAAACGTTTGGATAGCTTTTGGGTAATCCCTTGCGGTCAGGTATCAGACGGTAAGCACTGACCCGGACGATTGCAAGAATGGCAGGGTCTAACAGGTTGCAGCGACCATTCCCATATCTTTTCGTCTTCTCAACCTCGAAAGTTTTAACCTCACAATCTACTAATTCACCTTTAACCTTGACCCCGTCTTTGACTAAAGAAGGGCTTACTCTTGAACGATAGGGCCATGGGCAGACTACTGGATCGTTTTATTCACCGCCGGGTTGTTGAACGCTGGCGAAAAGCGTTGCGCAGCGCGGCTCATACGCCCGAGCCTCGGTTGCGTCAGCAACGCGATGAGGCACGCAAACTACGATCCCATCTGGAAATGCTGATCCACGAAGCCGATAGCCGTCTGACCCATCCTAGGGTCGGTTCGACCCAATTCCCCAAACCCCTGAGCACCGACTGGAGCTGGCGCCCTGACCTTTGGCGTGGGCCTTTACTGCGACCGGGGTTGGCTTCGGCACCGCGAAAGGCCCAGATCGACCGGCAGTTAACACTTTTCCACGACTGCTATCTCGCCGAGATTGGGATGCGGCAAACACGGAACACCCGCGACAGGGATCTAGCTCCTTACGGTCTGAAAATTGAGGTGTTCGGATTTGCGGGATCATTTTTGTCTTTGTCCGTGGAATTGCCACCCGAGGCAGCGCAGGGTCTTACGAAACAGCATTTGATGCGTGTGGACACACAGATTGAATCTGAACAGCCACTTGAGGTCATCGGGCGGATAAACATCCAACACGGGCCGAATACCGAGCAGGTTCTACGCAAGCTGGATCTTTCGGCCCAATCCTGTTCGATTGATTTCGATCTTGCGCATTTGGATTTGAACGAGGTCCGCATTGAAAAAATTTGGCTGGACCTGATCTTTGAAGACCCCCGAATGAATCGCGTCACACTGCGCGATCTGACCCTCTGCCGCCACCACCGCGCTGATTTGTGAGAGTTCTGGAATGACGCATCCGACATTGACGCCAATTCGGTTTGAAAACGGTCTTTGGCAGGGGCATCTGCAGGCCAAAACCGAACCAACTGTAGAAGTGCGCTATCTGGGCGAGGTTCTAGAAGACGCAAGTATCGCGCAGGCTGAAGAAGGGTGGACGCTTAGTGTCCCTGTTCCAATTGCTGCCTTGTCTGACGGAGTACATAGCTTTGTGATTGCTGACGCTGTCACAGCAGAGCGGATTGGGGATTTCACTGTTATCGCAGGCGCCGCTGCGGCAGATGACTTACGCGCCGAGGTGGAATTGCTTCGAGCAGAGCTGGACATGCTGAAACGAGCCTTTAGGCGAGCGCAAAACGCGGGTGAGTGAGCCGCCACAGGGCAAGTCTCTATCTTTTCATCAGAATTCCGTGCATCCTTGAGCAACCCATATCAACCTGGGCCTGCCTATGGACCGCAGTAGTATTGTAAAAGTGATCGCCTTGATGGTGACGGCGTTTGGGATCGGTATCGATTTCACCGGCGCATTGATCTTGGTTCCGGCAATTGAAAACAGCTTTGACGCTGACATAACCGGAAGCCAATGGGTTCTGAACATTTATGCTCTCTTCTTCGCAATGACGATGGTCGCCGGCGGTCGGATGGGAGATATGTTCGGGCATCGCAAGATGATGATCATTGGGCTGTCTATCTTTCTGTTTTCATCCATCATGTGCTTTGTCTCGCCCAGCCTCGACTTTTTGATCGTAGCTCGCGCCCTGCAAGGTATCGGTGCCGGTTGCGTCTGGCCCTGCACGTTGGCCTTCGGAGCGACGAAAGTATCAAAGCCCGAGCACCGGGCGCTCGTCATGGGGCTAATTCTGGCTGGCGTGACGACTGGCAATGTTTTTGGTCCAATGATCAGTGGTGCCGCAGTCAATTTCGGCGATTGGCGTCTGTTTTTCCTGGCGAATGTCGTGTTCTCGATCGTTTCTATGATCACTGCCATCGTACTCATGAAACGTGAAACTCAGCACAAACAGGGCGAACATATCGACTTTGCAGGAATGGGCATCCTGTCCTTTGCCGTGCTTCTGCTGCTTTACGGGCTGGATGTCGGCGCGGATTGGGGTTGGACATCGGTCCCATTGCTGATGCTGTTTTTCGTCAGCGCAGTTTTGTTCTTTTTCTTTCCCAAAGTGGAAAAGCGGGTGAAAGAGCCGTTGTTATTGCCACAGATGATGCAGAACCGCGAGTTTCTGATCACACTGGGCCTGAATATGTTCACCGTTTCGGGGGTCTTTGTCGGGTTATTATATTTCCCGCAATACATGCAAAAGGTTTTAGGTTGGTCGACTTTTGCTTCGGCACTTGGGCTTGCTCCACTTACGATACTGCTCGCCGTTGGCTCCATCGTGTCCGGAACGTTGTACAATGACTTTGGGCCAAAACGGCTTTTGCTGACGGGCTATTTTCTCGGAACTGCCGGGGCAGCCAGTGTCATCCTGATGCCCGATAACTTGGGATATCTGCAGATCCTGCCTGGTATGGCCATGCTTGGGCTGGGTGCAACACTGACGGTCGGCCCCGCAGGCACTGCTGCCGTATGCGCCGTAAAGCCCGAGAGGGCTGGGCTGGTTGGAGGGCTCAGTTTTATGGTCCACTTGGTGTATGGCGCCATCTCGGTGGCCTGCGCCACTGCGATCATGTACCTTACCAGCCTTCAAAGCCTGGGTGAGCACTTGTCAGCCGCAGGTATCGATATGTCAAAAGCGGATCAGCGGGCTATCAACGGCGGTACGCTATCTACACCTTCTGCCAAGGCCGTAATGGAGAAATTAAGTTCACCCGAGGCCGAAAAGGTCAAAACCGCCATCGCCACAGCTTTTGATACAGGAATGAACATGGCTTTCATTTTCGCAACCTTGTCGGTTTCAGTCGGGATCATATTGGCGATAATGCTGAATGAGGAAAAACTGCACAAAGTTGAAAGCTGAGTCATCTCAAAGAAACAGGGCCGCCTTAGTCGGCGGCCCTTTTCTGTTACTGTGATGGCCCGTTGGGGTTAAAGGCCGACAGACCTTTGAGGATGTCTATGGCATAGGCCAGCTGGTAATCCTCTTCCCGCAATTCGGCGGTGGCTTCAGCACGATCACGGTCTTCCTCGATCTGACGGATTTCGTCTTCGCTGAGGCTGTCATTGTTCAAACTGCCACGCAGGTCGGCTTCGGACCGAGCAGGACGGTTCGAATCCTCTTCTTCCGTTTCAGGCGTCGGGCGCGGTTGTTCAACGATAATGTCTGGGCTGACGCCAAGCGCCTGGATCGAACGGCCCGATGGCGTGTAATAACGCGACGTGGTCAGACGCATAGCGCCGTCGCCCCGCAGCGGCATTACAGTCTGCACAGAACCTTTACCAAAGCTCTTGGTTCCAACCACGATGGCGCGGCGGTGGTCCTGCAGGGCACCGGCAACGATCTCGGAGGCCGAGGCCGATCCGCCGTTGATCAAAACCACAATCGGTTTCCCTTCGGCCAGATCGCCAGGTGTGGCGTTGAAGCGTTCACCTTCGCTCGGGTCGCGGCCGCGGGTAGAAACGATTTCACCTTCGTTCAAAAACGCGTCCGAGACTTTGATCGCTTGCGTCAGCAGACCGCCGGGGTTGTTACGCAAATCCAGAACAAATCCGTTGACCTTTTCAATACCGCCAGCTTCTTCGATCTGTTCATTCAGCCCTTCCTGCAAGTTTGGAAAAGTTTGATCGTTGAAAGTGGTCACACGCAGTACAACACTGGTGCCTTCGGTGCGCGCACGAACAGCTGTCAGTTTGATGGTATCGCGGATGATCGTGACGTCGAATGGGTCTGTTTCACCCTCGCGCACAATGGTGATAACAATTTCCGACCCAACCGGGCCGCGCATCAGATCAACCGCCTTGTCCAGTGTCAGACCAAGTATGCTTTCACCATCGACATGCGTGATAAAGTCACCGGCCTCAATCCCTGCTTCGTCCGCAGGGGTTTCGTCGATCGGAGACACGACTTTCACAAAACCGTCTTCCTGAGTGACTTCAATGCCCAATCCACCAAATTCACCTCGGGTCTGTACGCGCATCTGTTCCGCGTCGTCCGGCGACAGGTAACTGGAATGCGGGTCCAGCGAGGTCAGCATGCCGTCGATTGCTGCTTCGATCAATTCTTCGGACTCGACCTCTTCTACATATTGCGCACGGATGCGTTCAAATATGTCACCGAACAGATCCAGCTGTTCATACACGCTGGCTTTGCTCTCGGCCTCCTGCGCCAGCAGTGGGCCAGCAATCTGAGTGGTTACGAGTACACCTGCCACGGTTCCGGCCAAACCGGCCATCACAAATTTCTTCATACGTTTTCATCCATCCTTGCTGGTCCGAAACCACGATTCCGGGTCCACGGGGCTGTTATCCTGTCTTACCTCTATATAGAGCGTTTCTGACCGGTCAGTTCCAGTGCCATCACCGCTTGTTGACAAAATAGCGCCGATTTCTGGCGTTTCACCCGGCATCAAACCTACCGGAGTGCCTTCGGGGATGACCTGCCCGGTCTCGCCATAAACCTCCTGAAGACCCGAAAACACGAACAAAAGTCCTGGCTGGGGCTCTAGGATCACCAGATTCCCTAAATCCAATAGCGGTCCACGATAGCGTATCGTGGCTGCCGTCGGAGATGTTACAATTGCACGGGGCCGGGTGCCCAATATCACTCCGGGGCGTTTTACACCTGCCGCGTCCGTCTCCCCGGCACGGTGCAGCAAGAGGCCCTGCGCTGGCAAAGCGATTTCGCCTTTCCGGTCGGAAATATCGGCAGTGGTCTGGGCAATTTCCCCTTCCGATATCTCTGATAGGCCGCTGGCAAATCCTTCCAGCGTTTCTGTTGACGAGATCAGGATTGCAGTGCGAATTGGGTCTTCGACAAAGCGCAGGGGCAGGTCTGTGCGGTCGGCGATGGCAGTACTTAACTCGGTCCTGGCAGTTTGGACGCCAGTCAAACCTTCGGTCAGCGTTTCAGAGGCACTTTGCTGCAGCTGTCGCAAAGTCCGAACTTCGTGTAGATCATGTGCCAGCGCCTGCGCGCGAGCGTTCAGACCAGGCGTGACCTCGGACAGCATCATCCCTGCGCGGGCCGAGCCCAAAGCACCCGAAGGGTGGAGAATCAATACCGGAGGAGCAGTCGTTTCGATGGTTTGCAAAACGCCAAGCAACTGCGCGATTTCTTTTTCACGCGAGCGCAGTTCCGCAGTCAGCTGCGCCTCGCGTGTCGCGGCGCGGCGCAGTCCGTCACGCATTGCTGTCAGACCTGCCTCATAGGCTAGTATGGTTTCCGTCAACGCTCGAACCCGGTCGCGGGCACTTTCGGCTTCAGTCAGGGCGATTGACGCGTCTTCGAGCATGCGCACTGCATTTAGGGCTGCTGTTGACGGATCAGTCTGAGCGTGGACAGGCGTCACAAACAAAACCGCCAACAGAAGCGCACGCAGGGTCATGACAACAGGCTCTGACCGGTCATTTCGGGCGGCTGCTGCAAGCCCATCAGTTGCAGTAGCGTTGGTGCCAAATCGGACAAACGCCCGTTGCGCAGCTTGGCGCCTTCCGGACCTCCCACCAGCGCTACGGGTACTGGGTTGACAGTATGCGCGGTATGCGGCCCACCGGTTTCGGGATCGATCATCATCTCGCAATTGCCGTGGTCCGCTGTCACGATCATCGCGCCACCTGCTTTTTCAAGCGCGGCGATGACCTGAGCTAACCCGTGATCCACAGCTTCACACGCCTTGATTGCCGCCTTTAGATCGCCCGTATGACCAACCATATCCGGGTTGGCATAGTTGGTGACTATCAAATCGTACCCGGCTTCGATCGCCTCGACGAATTTTTCAGTCAATTCGACCGAGGACATCTCGGGCTGCAGGTCATATGTCGCCACTTTAGGCGATTTTGGCATGAAACGATCCTCGCCCTTTTCAGGGGCTTCTTTGCCACCGTTTAGGAAAAACGTCACATGTGGGTATTTCTCGGTCTCGGCCAGACGAAACTGACGCAGGCCCTGTTTCGCAACCCATTCGCCCAGTGTGTTCACGATGTCCCGCTTGGGAAACACGGTCGTCATGTAGGCATTATGACCGTCCGAATATTCGACCATACCCAGCAGGGCCGCCAGTTTCGGGCGCTGACCGGTGTCAAAGTCATCGAAATCAGGCTCGCCAATCGCGCGCAAGATTTCACGAGCGCGGTCAGCGCGGAAATTCAGACAAAAGAACCCATCGCCATCCTTAACGCCGTCATAGTCGCTCAGAACTGTTGGTTCTATGAATTCATCGGTTTCCGACTGGTTGTAGGCATGGTCAACCGCGCCGTGGGCTGTGGGTGCGGCCCTGCCCTCTCCCTTGATCATGGCTTCGTAGGCCTCGCTGACACGTTCCCAGCGATTGTCGCGGTCCATCGCAAAATAACGTCCGCTGACCGTAACGACATGCGCGTTGTCGGGCAGTCGGTCTTCGAGTTCGGCTATGTAGCTAAATGCTGATTTAGGCGCCACGTCGCGCCCGTCTGTAACGGCATGCAGCGCAACAGGAACACCCGCATCTGTAACAGCTTTGGCGGCGGCGACAATGTGGTTCAGGTGTCCGTGTACTCCACCATCTGAAACCAGACCCATCAGATGGGCGGTGCCACACGAGCTTTTGACCTTGGCAATGAAGTCTTGCAGGGCTTCGTTGCTGAAGAACGATCCATCTTCGATTGCCAGATCAATCTGCCCTAGATCCATCGCCACCACACGGCCCGCACCGATATTGGTATGGCCGACTTCCGAGTTACCCATCTGACCACTAGGAAGACCTACATCTGGACCATGCGTGATCAGGGTCGCATGCGGGCAATTTGCCATGATTGCATCAAATGTTGGCGTGTTGGCCAAATAAGGCGCGTTGGCATTGGTGTCCTCGGACAGGCCCCAACCATCAAGAATGCACAGGACAACGGGTTTGGGCGCGGTCATTTGAGGCTCTCCGGGTTTCTGCTCTTGGCCTGTCTTTTATCGTCTGACCGTCGGCGGGTGAACCGCCTTTTCACCTGAGCGGGTTAGAATTAATGCCGGGGCGTTTTGTTCTTGTCGAGATATTCAGCAAAAGGGCGGGCCCTGCGCCCCCTATATTTAACGGTCAAATCCAGTGGTGCATCGTTTTCATCATAAACACCTACAACAACCCCCCTGCCCCGACTTTTTGTTCGCATTTCGATCAGTTGCTGCTCAGACCGGGTTGTGCGTTGCGACTGCCGCCGGGTCCAAGCGAAAAGGTGCTCATACATCTCAGCAATGACGTCCGCATGTTCAGCACTGTCACCCAAGTCGGTCAGTTCGTTCGGGTCATTTTCAAGATCAAACAGAATAGGTCGGTAGCCGCCTTCGCAATGGATCAACTTCCATTTCTTGTTTGCAACCATGAACATCACCGCGTCCCGAACCGAGGCGTTCAGAATGTCGGCAATTGGCGAAGCAGAATAATCGTATTCGCAGATCACCACGTCGCGGGGCGTTTCGTCCTGCTGCCCATGCAGGTGCGGAAGCAGGGAATGTCCCTCAAGGATGTGCGAGGCGATTTCACCCCCGGCCACTTCGACAAAGGTTGGTGCCAGGTCGATGGACTCGACCAGTGCGTCGCTGACCGTACCACGGGTGGCATCAGCCTCAGGCGAGGGGTCGTAGATTATGAGGGGCACTTTGGTAGAGGCGTCGTGAAAGAACGTCTTTTCACCCATCCAGTGATCACCCAAAAAATCGCCATGGTCCGAGGTCAAGACAATCAGCGTGTCTTCCATTCGACCGGTGTTTTCCATCCAGTCGAATAGGCGACCCATCTGGTCATCAGCCTGCTTTATCAGCCCCATATAGGCCGGGATCACTGCCTCTCGCGCATCTTGGCGCGAGAATGTTCGACCGATTTTAGTGTTCATAAATGCCCGCAAAACCGGGTGCGCATTCTGACGTTCTGAATCAGATCGAACCACAGGCAGTACATGCTCGGGCCCATACATCGAGGCGTAGGGTTCTGGCACAATGTAGGGCCAATGCGGCTTAATGAAGCTTAAATGGCAGCACCACGGACCTTCGTTTTTCTCCATGAATTCAATACCGCGGCCGGTTAGGTACGGGGTTTCGCTATCTTCTTCAGCTATATTTGCCGCCTCGGTCGAATTTTTTAGGAACCACCCCGACAGAACATTGCCATCTGCATCCAAGCCAGAATTGGCAAAGTCGTGCCAGGGGTTGTCGCTGTCATACCCTTTGTCAGCAAGGTATTTGTTGTACGACTTCGCGCCGTCAGGGTCATAAAACCCATCAGGACCCTCTGGCAGCATTCCGTCGTCGCGCTCGAAAACATCGAACCCGCACTCGGCCACGCGAGCACCGATAACGCTGTCAGGCTCTAGTCCGAGTCGCGCCATACCTTCGGCATCTGCGCGCATATGGGTCTTGCCAACCAGCCAACAATCCATCCCCGCCTTGCGCAGATGGTCGCCCATCGTCATCTCGCCCACCTTCAACGGGATGCCGTTCCACGACGCGCCATGAGAATGCACATAACGCCCGGTGTAGGTGGACATGCGCGAGCTGCCACAAATCGGCGATTGAATGTAGGCGCGGTTGAAGCGCACGCCACGGGCGGCAAGTCGATCAATGTTCGGAGTGTGCAGATGCGGGTGCCCGTAACAACTCAGAAAATCCCAGCGAAGCTGGTCAAACATGATGAACAGGATGTTTTTGGCTTTGGCCAACGCGGTGCCCTCTCTCTGGTCAGACACCTAACTAGCCAATTCACGGCTCACAACGAAGTATAAATCACGCCTGTGCCTGTCGCTCCATCTGATCCAGCATCTTCTTGGCGCGTTTGCATTGCAACTGGTCACGCAAGGGGCTGTTGGGATCAACATCCTTGTGGCAGACAACGCATTTGTCGGCTCCCGAGATTGCGTTGAGACCACCACAACTGCCTTTGATTTTCTTGCCCATCAGCATGACGCCAAGGGACATGCCAACCACGATGATCAACAGCATCATAAAGGCCAGAATAAAAGTGCTCATCTCAAGTTTACCCGTTAGTTGGAGCTCAAGGCGTTGTTGAATGCCGCGCTATGTACCGTGATATAGGCATCTTCGCCACCTGTCACATCCCGCGAGATGAAATAAACGGCGAGGTTATATTTTTCGGCCAATTCCAGGCCTTTTTCTTGACCCAGAGCCAGCATTGCCGTGGCCCAAGCATCCGCCATCATCGCATTTTCGGCCAAAACAGTCACAGAGGTTGTACGATGGGTAATCGGGCGACCAGTTGTGGGGTCAATGATATGCGAATAGCGCACCCCGTCCAGTTCGAAGAAATTTTTGTAATCACCCGAACTGGCCATACCCAAATCGCTCACCGAAATGATCAATTGTGGTGTTTGCGCGCCCGCTTGCGGCTTTTCAATACCGATGCGCCATGCGTCGCCCATGTCGTTTTTGCCCTTGGTGACAAGGTCTCCGCCGATTTCAACCAAATAGTCCTCAACGCCGGCATCGCGCAAGGTTTGGGCCACCGCATCAATTCCGTATCCCTTTGCAATCGCGGACAGGTTGATCCCGACGCTAGGGTCAGATTTGGTCAGGGTTCCGGCCTCGGCGTCCAATGCCAACAACCTGTTCTGTCCTACACCGTCCAGGGCGGCCCGAATCTCAGCATCCGAAGGTACCGGATCTTCCGGCGTGCGCGGACCAAAGCCCCACAACTCGATCAACGGCCCAAGGGTCACGTCAAACATACCACCGGTCTTTTCGTGAACCTCATTTGCGGCGGCCATAACCGACGCAAATTCTGAGGACACAGCGATCGGGTCGGTGCTGGGTGCCGCTGAAAAGTTTGAAACCTCAGAATTTGGGTCCCAGTTCGACATTTTGGCGTTAACTTCGGACAAAGTCGATTCAACCGAAGCGGCCAAGGCGTTTTCGTCCAGATCCTCACCAATGGCAGTAATGTTGAACGTTGTTCCCATCGTCTCGCCGGACAGGCGAACCACTTCTGGCTCCTTGTCGAACAAACAGCCAGATAGAAGCACAGAGAAAGCCAGTACAGGCGCAAGACGCATTGGTGTCTCCTGGAAATTCAGTGCCCGGCATATGCCAGCCACCTCGGCCAGAGTCAAACCGACATCACAGCTTGAGCGGCGTAAAGCCTAGCACCAATAGACCGATGGCGGCGGGCACTCCAAAAAGCCACGCGCGTTTCTGCCAACCATCCGGTTGCTGCTTCCACGCCATACGAAAATTATGTCCGCAAACAACCACCACAAAGAAAATCAAGGCAGCGACAGGCGGTGTAAGATACAGATCGGTCAAAGGCTTAAGGTTCCGTTAGTGGCCGGTGAATTTTGCCGATCAGCGCAATTGCACCCTATACAGGTCATTTAGCTGCGCTAAGGTAAAAGGGAAAGACTTTGCAATAACCATGAAGGAGATTGCCCATGGCCCCAACCTCTTACCAGTCCCCGACGCGCGGTGATAAGGCTGACAAGTCAACCTACAGCCAGTCGGCAGAGTCAAATCTGTCGCATTCGCAGACTACCGTCGCCAAACTGCTCGAGGGAAAAGGGGATGCGGTGTTTTCAGTGCGCCCGAATGAAACGATTCATGCGGTGGTCAATGCGCTCAAGGAAAAGCGGATCGGTGCAGTCCTCGTGACCGACCAGAATGGCAGCTTGCAGGGTATTCTATCCGAGCGTGACATTGTACGTCGTATGGCCGATACACCCGGCCAAACCTTGCCGCAAGCGGTCGAGGACCTGATGACGCGAGAGGTCAAGACTTGCTCGCCAGATGATCTGCTGAACGATGTTCTGAAGACCATGACCGAAGGTCGGTTCCGCCATATGCCCGTCCTGCGCGACGGTAATTTGTGCGGGGTGATCACCATCGGCGATGTAGTGCATTTCCGTCTGAAAGAGCTGGAGTACGAAGCGCTGCGCATGAAACAGATGATCGTCGGCTGATCGATTTCGTCGAGAATCCCCTTGACCTTGACTTGATGACAGTATCCCTGATGCATCACAGATTACTTCAAGGTCGAGGGATGAATGATACGGGTTCTGGCAACGGGCACCGCAAGACCAATTGGTTTCCATCGGAAAAAACACCTACTTTCAAAGTGGGAACGTGGCTTTCGTGTTTGCCTGAGGTTTTTGGATGTTTGAAACCAACCCGAACTCTCGTCGGATCGCGGTGATCGGCCTGGGCTATGTTGGCCTGCCCCTGGCGGTGGCCTTCGGTAAGATTGGCCCGGTCGTTGGCTTCGACATCAACTCGAGCCGGATAGCCGATCTACGCTCAGGACAGGATGCGACGCAAGAGGTCGAGCCTGATGATCTGGCTGCCGCATCTGGGTTGGTGTTTACAACTGATCTGGCTGATTTGGCGGCCTGCGACACCTATATCATAACTGTGCCTACGCCAATCACAGCTGGTAAGCAGCCTGATCTTTCACCGTTGCTCAACGCCTCGAATATGGTTGGCGAGTTGTTGAAACCGGGTGATCTGGTCATCTATGAATCCACTGTTTATCCCGGCGCTACCGAGGAAGATTGCGTGCCCGTTCTTGAGCGTGCGTCAAAACTGGAATTCAACACAGACTTTTTCGTCGGCTATAGCCCCGAGCGGATTAACCCCGGTGACAAGACGCACCGGATATCTGATATCTGCAAAGTGACCTCAGGCTCCACACCCGAAGTGGCCGATTTGGTGGATGCGCTGTACGCGCGGATCATCGCCGCTGGAACGCATAAAGCCGAGAGCATTCGGGTCGCCGAGGCAGCCAAAGTTATCGAAAACACGCAGCGCGACCTAAACATTGCTCTGGTCAACGAATTGGCGATGATCTTTGGCCGGATGGATATAGACACCGCGGCCGTTCTGCGAGCGGCTGGTACAAAGTGGAACTTCCTGCCTTTCAAGCCCGGCCTGGTGGGCGGTCATTGTATCGGCGTCGATCCCTATTATTTGACCCACAAGGCCGAAGCGGTTGGTCACCACCCTCAGATTATCTTAGCGGGGCGACGGTTAAACGACAGCATGGGCAGCTATGTCGTTTCACAGCTGGTCAAGCGGATGATGCGCGATGGTGTCAACGTGGCCGCTGCGCGCGTTTTGGTCATGGGGTTGACGTTCAAGGAAAACTGCCCTGACCTGCGCAATACTCGCGTCGTCGATATCATCGACGAACTAAAGGACTATGGAATTTCCGTCGATGTCCACGACCCCCATGCCGACAGCAAAGCGGCGCAAGCAGAATACGGGATTTCTTTGATTTCTGCGCCGCAGGCCGGTGCCTATGACGGCATTGTTCTCGCCGTGGCGCATCAAGAATTTAAAGCTCTGGACCCGGCGCAAATCCGTTCCTACGGAAAGGAACAGTCGATACTCTATGATGTGAAGTCTTGCCTGCCTAAAGAGGCCAGCGATTTGAGACTTTAAGAAAAAACCGGCGCTTGAAGCGCCGGTTTTTCATTTCTCACCCGCCGAAATCGTCGAGCATGATGTCTTCGCGGTCCACGCCTAGATCCAGCAGCATGTTGATCACCGACTGGTTCATAATTGGCGGTCCACACATGTAGAACTCGCAATCCTCGGGCGCGGGGTGGTTCTTGAGGTATTCCTCGAACAGAACGTTGTGGATGAAGCCGGTATAGCCCTTCCAATCGTCCTCGGGCTGTGCATCCGACAGGGCGACGTGCCATTCGAAATTGTCGAACTCTTTGGCCAGATTGTCGAAATCCTCGACAAAGAACATCTCTTTCTTCGAGCGCGCACCGTACCAGAAGCTGATCTTGCGGTTGCGGTTCTCAAGACGCTTGAGTTGGTCGAAGATGTGGCTGCGCATCGGCGCCATACCGGCACCACCGCCGATAAAGACCATCTCTTTTTCGGTTTCGCGGGCAAAGAATTCGCCAAACGGACCTGAGATCGTGACCTTATCGCCCGGCTTCAAGTTGAAGATATAGGACGACATTTGACCGGCCGGGATACCTTCTGATCCGGGTGGCGGCGATGCCACGCGGACGTTCAGCATGATCATGCCCTTTTCGTCCGGATAGTTCGCCATCGAATAGGCACGTTCGATCGGCTCGTTCACTACGGATTCGTACTGCCACAAATTGAACTTGTCCCAATCTTCGCGATATTCTTCTTCCACGTCGAAGTCAGTGTATTTCAACTGGTGCGCAGGAGCTTCGATCTGAATGTAGCCACCGGCGCGGAAATTCACGTCTTCGCCTTCAGGCAGATCCAATGTGAGCGCCTTGATGAAAGTTGCCACGTTCTCGTTCGAACGAACGGTGCATTCCCATTTCTTGACGCCAAAGACCTCTTCGGGAACTTCGATATCCATGTCCTGCTTGACCGCAACCTGACAGGACAGGCGGTCGCCACAGGCAGCCTCACGCTTGGTGATGTGGCTTTCTTCTGTCGGCAGAATCGAACCACCGCCGGAATGCACCTTCACCCGACACTGTGCGCAGGTACCACCGCCACCGCACGCGGACGGCACGAACAGCTTTTCAGCCGCCAGCGTTTGCAACAGTTTGCCGCCGGCAGGTACTGAAATAGTTTTTTCGCCATTGATGGTGATGTTCACATCACCGGTCGAGACCAGTTTAGAGCGCGCCGCCAGAATGATCGTCACCAACGCGATAACGATCAATGTAAAGAGGACGACGCCTAGGCCAAAAGTTTCCATCGACGCCTCCTTACAGTTTCACGCCTGAGAAGGACATGAAGGCCATCGCCATCAATCCTGCGGTGATGAAGGTGATCCCCAACCCCTGCAGGCCGTCAGGAATGTCCGAGTATTTCAACTTTTCGCGCACACCTGCCATCGCTGTGATTGCCAGCGCCCAGCCAAAGCCGGAAGACAAGCCGTAAGTAGTAGCCTCGGCGAAATTATAGTCGCGCTCGACCATAAACAACGAGCCACCCAGAATGGCGCAGTTCACCGTGATCAGCGGCAAGAAGATCCCCAGCGCGTTGTAGAGCGGTGGGAAATACTTATCGAGCACCATCTCAAGGATCTGCACCATGGCTGCGATCACTCCGATGTAAGAGATCAGGCCAAGGAAGGTCAGGTCCACGTCCGGGAAACCGGCCCAAGCCAGCGCGCCTGGTTTAAGCAAGTAGTTTAACAACAGGTTGTTTGCAGGCACGGTAATCGCCTGCACCACCATGACCGAAATCCCCAGACCCAACGCGGTCGAAATCTTCTTGGATACGGCGATGAAGGTACACATCCCCAGAAAGAAGCTGAGCGCAAGGTTTTCGACGAAGATGGCCTTTACGGCCAGTGAAATAAGACCTTCCATTAGTGGGCCTCTACCTGCTGAATTTTGTATTCACGTTCTTCCACCTGGTTCGGCTTCCATGTGCGGAAGGCCCAGATGATCAGACCGATGATGAAGAACGCCGACGGTGGCAGAAGCAACATACCATTTGGCACGTACCAGCCACCATTGTTCACCGTCTGTAGAATGGTAACACCGAACAGTGATCCGGCACCGAACAGCTCACGAATAAAGCCGACCAGCAGCAGGATCAGGCCGTAGCCCATGCCGTTGCCCATGCCATCGATGAAGGACGCGACCGGAGGGTTCTTCATCGCAAACGCTTCGGCGCGGCCCATCACGATACAGTTCGTGATGATCAGGCCAACGAAAACTGACAGCGTCTTGGAAATCTCAAACGCGTAGGCTTTCAGGATCTGGTCCACCAAGATCACCAGCGAGGCGATAATCACCATCTGCACGATGATCCGGATCGAACCGGGGATTTGGTTGCGCAGGCACGAGATGAAGAAGGACGAGAACGATGTCACGAAGATCACCGCCAGCGCCATTACCAAAGACACCTGTAGCGACGATGTCACAGCAAGCGCCGAACAAATACCCAACACCTGCAAGGTGATCGGGTTGTTGTCGACAAGCGGATCGACCAGCATTTCTTTCTTGGTCTGGGACATCAGAACTCTCCTGCTTGCAGTTTGGCCAGGAAGGGGCCGTAGCCCGCATCGCCCATCCAGAATTTCACCAGGTTATCGACACCGACTGACGTCAGCGTGGCGCCGGCCAGTGCATCAACATAAAAATCAGGGCCTGCAGCTGGTTGCGATTTGGAGACGGTGATCTGCAGATCGCCGGCTTCATCGCGCAGCTTCTTGCCGTTCCACAATGCCCTCCAACGCGGATTGTCAACTTCAGCCCCAAGGCCAGGTGTCTCACCGTGCTGATAGAACTGCAGGCCGTAGATATCGTTGCCGTTGTTTTCCAACGCGATAAAGCCATAAAGCGTGGACCACAAACCGTAGCCGTGCAGCGGCAAAATCACCTTGTCCAGATCACCCGCATCGTCACGCAGCAGATAAATTACGCGGTACATGGACTTACGACCAATTCCCGCCGGGTCATCGTCAAGCGCAACGCTCAGCTCAGGGTCGCTAGCAGCAGCGATGTCGTCGAACGTGGCGGGATCGAACTGTTCATCAACGAATTCGCCCGAGGACAGCTCAAGTACGTGCGGTTCGAACGCGGCGAAAGCCTCTGAGACATTGACGCCCGGTTCATATACACCCGCCACCTGCAAAACGTTGACCTGCCTGTCCTTCAGCGCGTTTGCCTGTTGGACAGGGCGCAGACTGACAGCGGCCGAAGACACGACCATCGAGGCCACGAGGCAGACAGCAACGGCAACAATGATCGTTTTACCAACGGAATCCGGCGAGGCCGCCAGAAACTTGGCAATCGCGCCTTTTGGTTCTTGGGATTGCGTATCAGACATGGCGACGCGCCCTCCGTTTAATGTTTGCTTGAACGACGAAGTAGTCGATCAGCGGTGCAAAGACGTTACCGAACAGGATTGCAAGCATCATGCCTTCGGGGAATGCCGGGTTGAGGACACGGATCATCACAACCATGACACCGATTAGCGCGCCATAAATGTAGCGCCCCATATTCGTGTGACTGGCCGATACCGGCTCGGTCACCATAAAGGCCAATCCGAAGGCGTAACCGCCTATTACAATGTGCCAATACCACGGCATTGCGAACATTGGATTGGTGTCCGACCCAATCAGATTCAGCAAAAGGGTAAAACCGATCGTACCTGCCAGACAGCCAACTATAAGACGATAGTTCGCGATCCGTGTCATCAGCAGGAACCCGAGGCCGATCAAACAGGCCAGTGTCGACGTTTCACCAAAGCTGCCCTGCATAAAGCCCATGAAGGCGTTCCACCAGGTCAAACCTTCGGAAGCCAGCGCCTGATAGCCTTCTGATGCCGAAACCGACAACGCCGTTGCGCCCGAGAAACCGTCAACCGGAGTCCACACTGTGTCTCCGGACATATTCGCCGGATAGGCAAAGTACAAAAAAGCCCGCCCCACTAACGCAGGGTTAAGGAAGTTCTTACCGGTACCGCCAAATACCTCTTTGCCGACAACCACACCGAACGAAATTCCCAAGGCCACCTGCCACAACGGGGCCGAGGCAGGTAGGATCAGAGTGTATAGCATCGAGGTTACAAGGAAGCCTTCGTTCACCTCATGGCCACGGACAGTGGCAAAAATGACCTCCCAGATACCGCCGACAATCAGTGTTGTCAGATAGATAGGCAGGAAATACATGAACCCGTGCATCACGTTGGCAAATATGCTGGACGGGTCCAGTGAAATGCCAAACGCTTGCAGAATAGCAATGCGCCAGCCGATGGCCGAATCCGGACCCAGCGCGGCGATCGCAGTGTTGGCTTGATAGCCAGTATTCCACATCCCCCATAAAATGCAGGGTATCGTCGCAATCACGACATAGGTCATGATCCGCTTCATATCGATGAAGGACCGCGCATGCGGCGCAACGGTGGTGACAGTTTTCGGAGTGTAGATAAAGCTTTCCACCATCTCGTAAATGGGGAAGAGCTTTTCGTACTTGCCGCCCTTGGTAAAGTTCGGCTCAATCCGATCGAAGAAGTTGCGCAAACCCATTTGGATCAGCCCTCCTTTTCAATCTTAGTCAGGCAGTCGCGCAGCGCTAACCCGTATTCATATTTTGCTGGACAGGCAAAGCCCACAAGGCCCAGATCCTCTTCGTCCAACTCAAGCGCGCCCAATGCCTGCGCACTATCGGTATCCATCACCAGCAGCGCACGCAGCAGCTGCGTCGGCAGGTAATCTTGCGGCATCAGGCTCTCAAAAACGCCCGTCGGCACCATGGCACGACGACCACCGTTCAGGTTGCTTGTCAGATTGAACAGCTTTTGCGAAAACGCTGATCCCAAAACCGGCTGTACCGAGAATTTCGATGGCATCGGGCGAATCCAGCCCATCGGAATTTGATCGTGATCTTCTCGGATAATGGTGATTTGGCGCGCGAACCGACCCAAGTAGGCGGTCGGTCCATCGGCCTGCGTTCCGGACAGGATCGACCCCGAGATGATCCGCGGCGTCCCATCCACGTTAACTTCATCTTTGGTCAAGTCGTCAGTCGAAGCCCCCATGGCAGTGCGGATCAGCCGTGGCTGACGCGCACCCGGACCACTTAACGCGACCACAACATTCGGGTCCAGATGACCGGTCTGCACTAGACGACCAATCGCGATCACATCCTGATACCCGATGGTCCATACTTGCTTGTCACCTACCAGCGGCTCAAGGAAGTGAATATGCGTACCTGCCAGACCAGAGGGATGAGGCCCCGAGAATGCAGCGACTTCGACACCCTGCACTTCCGCACCTGGAACAGAGTCACCGTCCTTATGACACAGGTAGGTCTTTCCTTCGGTCAAATTGGTAATCGCGGCCAGGCCAGACGCAAACGCCTCTCCAGCATCGGCGATAACCACAGCCGCATCCGCAGCCAAAGGCTCACTATCCATCGCAGTCACAAAGATGGCCGCAGGCTTGGTGCCGGGTTCCGGCATTTTCGAGTATGGCCGTGTGCGGAATGCGGTCCAAAGACCCGCGGCGCACAATTTCTCGGTCACACCCTCGGCGCTGCTCGCATCACCTACGGCCGAAAAATCCAGCCCCGCATCGTTCGGGTTCGAAACTTCGATAACAACGCTCTGCAAAACACGACGCGCGCCACGGTTGATCGCAACGATCTTACCGGTCATCGGCGCGACCATCATCGCGTCCGGAGCATCCTTATGTCTGAACAGCGGCGTGCCGCGCTGAACGTCGTCCCCTTCCTGAACCAACATTTGCGGCTTCAGGCCCAGGTAATCCCCGCCCAATACCCCAACTGTCCTAAACTCAGGTCCCGGTTGGATGGTTTGATCTGGCGCACCTTGCACCGGAAGCTCCAACCCTTTTTTCAGTTTGAAAGTTTGCATGTCGCTACGGTCTTCCAAGCCTCTTTATCTGCGCCTGTTTCGTCATACCCATTTCTGGGCAAGACAATAACGCGTGTTTTCCGCACAGTCCTCGCAAAAGCGTCGGAATGCGTTAAAAATCCGCGGGCGAAATTCTAATTTGGCACCGTTTACGCGGGGATGCTGACAAAGGCAAACCCGTTGCGGCCCAATTTCCCCACCAATTGTCACTTTCCTTTGAAATTTTGCTTTTGCCGCATCAAAAATTGTCGGTCGCACACGGAAAGCTTCCAGTGTAATCACGGCAAATGGAACAAAACAACGACCTTGAGATATTTCTGATCGCCACTCCGGGGCTTGAGGCGCCTCTACACGCCGAGGCCGTCGAGAAGGGATTCGCTGGCGCGAAAATCGTTCCTGGCGGGATAAGTTGCCACGGCGGCTGGTCGGACGTTTGGCGCGCCAATTTATGTTTGCGGGGGGCCAACAAAGTGTTGGTTCGATTGGGCAGCTTCCCGGCGGTTCACTTGGCGCAGCTTGACAAGAGGTCGCGTAAGTTCCCTTGGTCCGACTTTCTGCGCCCAGACATTCCGGTCAAAGTCGAGGCTACAAGTCGCAAGTCCCGAATCTACCACGCGGGTGCCGCTCGGCAAAGAGTCGAGCGTGCTATTGCGGAAACGCTTGGGGCACCGATATCGCCGGATGCGAACCTGCGTGTTCTGCTCCGTATTGATAAGGACATCTGTACGTTTTCAATCGACACCTCGGGTGAGCCCTTGCACAAACGTGGCCATAAACCGGCAGTAGCCAAGGCACCGATGCGCGAAACGATGGCGGCGATGTTCCTGCGCGAATGCGGTTTTGATGGGTCCGAACCCGTTTTGGACCCAATGTGTGGCTCAGGCACTTTTGTGATTGAGGCAGCCGAGATTGCACTGCGACTAAACCCCGGCCGTTCTCGCAACTTTGCATTCGAAGATTTGAAAGATTTCAACGCGAAAACCTGGGCCAAACTGCGCGCAGATGGCACACACACTGAAACTGAGACAGTGTTCTACGGTTCGGACCGCAACGCGGGGGCAATTGAGACCGCAACCACCAATGCGGATCGCGCCGGAGTTTCCATGAACACAAGATTCCAGAACCGAACGGTCAGCGACATCAAACCGCCTGAAGGTCCCACTGGACTGGTGATCGTCAACCCACCATACGGAGCCAGAATTGGCGACGAAAAGCGCCTGCGCTCGCTTTACGGAAGCTTTGGAAAGGTCCTGATGTCTCGGTTCAATGGCTGGCGAGTTGGGATTGTAACAAGCAATCATTCGCTAGCCCGCGCCACACGCTTGCCTATGCTTCCTGCGGGACCCGTCGTGGACCATGGCGGTACGAAAATCAGGCTATATCGCACTGACCCCCTGCCCTAAAAGCGCTGATCAGAGCAAGATATCACCCTCAAAGAATTCCCCTGATTGGTCCCAAAAACCCCTTGCACACCCAAATCCCGAGGTATAGATCACGCGCCACGGTCGGAGTGTAGCTCAGCCTGGTAGAGCACTGTCTTCGGGAGGCAGGGGTCGGAGGTTCGAATCCTCTCACTCCGACCAATAAAATCAGATACCTACGCTGATCCTTCCCCTCTCAAAATCCCCGAGTTTTACTCACATGTGAGTGATTGCGGTAACATTTACCCCTATTCCTCGACCTTCTCACTCTGCCGGTAAGGGTTCACATCCACGCAATAGGACAGGGTTGCTTTGAACTGGTCAGAGGTTCCCGCGTGGTTGCACTTGGTAGACTTCAGCCGGAATCGGCGCGCGGCTTTGTGAGGCTCAATAGCCTTGGCGCTGCGGGTCATTCCCGTGTGACCGCATTGGGGGCATGTGAGATAGAGAACGTGCATACCTCAGATATGCGGCAAAACTGGTTACTGTTCCAGTCTTGCCAGCAGTGCGCGTTCTATTTCTAGATCACGCACTAAGACTGCACGGCGCTCATCGTCCGTACACGCTTCAAGCTCTGCCTCAATTTTCGCTATGTAGCGCTCATAGGACGCGCGCACTGCCGATTTCATGGTTACCCTTTATTATTAATGTGGCCTAAACACTGCGTTACTCACCGGTTCAGTTGCGTTGCTGTATTCTGAAACACGCCGCCTCGACAACCAAGATGCGGAACGTGTTTAATGAGTGGGATTTAAAAGTCATATGTTGTACTATTTGCTGACACTCTCGACTTCTTCGAGTGTGGTCCTCATGGCGATGTTGGTGGGTGCTATTTTCGCATAAACGCGCACCCTCACTGTGAACCCAGAGTCCAAACTCTCACCTACAATACCCAGCCCGTCTAAGCCGTGATTTGGCTGCGGGGGTTTCTAGGTGCCTGTATCGACCACCGGAATACCGAGCGCAATCTAAAGCGTGTCCTGCGGCGATAACAGCGGCTCCTATGTCCTGACCATCGGCGTAGCAAACGCCAACCCAACGATCATAAGTGCGTTCACCGTTCAGGTCGCATGAAATGGACTTCCCGCGCAGATAGTTGACCATCCAGCGCTTAGCTTGTTGCCCGGATTGTGTTCCGAGTTCAGGCGCATCAACGCCGTTTAGTCTTACCGGAGTCCCATCAACAACGATGGTGTCAGCGTCTCGAACGTGAAGGGAACCAGCGGCGGCAGATGTGGCACAGAGGGCCAATGCAAAAATCAATCTAAACATGCCTAAGATATAAGGAATCCGGTTTAAGACTTCACCCCTAAAACGCAAAAAAGAACGCCCGACCACTTGGGCCGGGCTTATGCTCTACGTCGTCGCCTCCAAACGAGAACCTGCCCTCCTGAGCTGGTTATCATCGTGGTGCCGTCATACTCAGAAACAGGTGGTGTTGGGTCTGGCGATGGTGAGGGCGTTGACCAATTTGGCCCCGCTAGACTCCTATAATAGTCGTCCAAAAGCTCATCCGTTTGCCCTTTTGCCTCATGCGGGTTTCGGCCAGCGCTGTTGGTTAATTGCGGTGCTCCGTTTCAAAGTAGATCGGCTTCCGATCCGAATAATGGTCATACAATTTTTTTGCCCCAGATCACCGGTTCCGCACCAGTTTGGTCGTTCTCTTGGATGGCCAACTGTTTGAATCGTGGGCGGGCCGCCGTCAGGGCTGGGACCGGGAATTGCATTGTACCTCGATCCGGTCCCGTGGCACCGCATTTTGCTGGTCCCAGGCCAGAGCATAGGCCCTGAACATAGCGGTTGCGGAGTGGATGGCGGAGATGAAGCCTGGCGTGCCATCGCGAAAGCCCTGTTGAGCTACGTATTTTTTGCCGAACTCGCGTAGTGGCCGCCACCACAGGTCGCGCGCGCGAACGGGGCCGGCTGCTGAGACGCGATCAGCTTCCATTGATGTGTATCTGGCGCTTTTGTCAAAACGTTGTGCGAGGTTGAAATCGTTCAGATGATGCATCAACCCAGTCAATTGCCCGGTCATTGCGTCGCCACCGTCAATCTCGCAGCGTTCATGCAAACGACCTTCAAACCGATGCGCGCCGGCGCGGGCAATCTGCGGCCGGTTCCATGTATTCCAGCCGCCATGTCGCATCGGCCGATTCATGAAGTAATTCAGCCGCGTGTATTTATAGGCGTTCAGCGTGCTGGCTGGCAAAACGGCCCGAAGCTCATCGATCAATTGGGGCGACAGGCGTTCGTCGCAATCCATGTTGAGGATCCAGTCGCCTTGCGCTTCGGCCAGACCGGCATTTCGCTGTGCGGCGAAACCGCCGTTATCCATTCGACGAGATACAACCCGTACTTTCGGTCCGGCCTCGTGGGCCAAACGCAGGGTCGCATCGGTCGAGCCATCGTCAACAATCACGACCTCGTCCGCCAATGGCAGAACATTGGCCAGGAAACTGGGCAGATTGCGCTCCTCATTCCGGGTGATGATGACAGCGCTGATGGAAAGCTGTTTCATGACAAGATCATCTTCGCTATGGCCCTTTTGGTTTTCAAGAAACCCGTCACCAGTTACCGGCGCATGTGCTGCTTCAGCCACTCTTTCACACTAGGTGGGATAAAACGTCGCCAAGTTTGTGGGAAGTTTTCGTCGGGTACAAAATCGGACCATGGTCGCGGGGTCCATCGCGGTGCGGGCTCTGACATAATGCCGCGAAAAAGATCGGCATAATGTTGCGCCGCAGTCGCGTTGGTAAACCGCGCGCGCGCTTCGCTCGCCACAGAACTATGCATATTTTGCAATTTCGCGCGGTCAGTGTTCAGCCCGCTCACAGCCTCGGCAAACCCTTCAACGTCTTGCTGCGCCACGAGTATTCCAGTGCGCTCATGATCGATCATGAAATCCGTGATGCCGTCGATGTTGAAACAGACCGGAACTGCCCCGGCCATCATGGCTTCAAGTAAGGCATTTGGCATGCCCTCGAAACGTGACGTAAAAACAAAAATATCAGTTCTGCCAAGAAATTCTGGAATCCGCTCCGGGTCCAACGCGCCAACAAAGGTGACATGTCCGGCGGCAACAGCTTCTTGCATCGCCGCCTCCAGTTTATCCCGGTCACGCCCTTTGCCTGCGATTCGGAGCCGGAATGGCACGTTGCGGGCCTGCAAAGCCTGAACGATACCGGGCAGATGCATGACGCCTTTTTGACCATGCTCCAGCCGCCCCAAAAATCCCAACTCAAGTTTGTTGCCAGATCCTCTGGTGTTGCCTGCGGCCACATCAAAGCGATCTGGTGCGATGCCGTTTGGTATGAGTCTCATGATGTTCGGGTCGGCCCCATAGTCGCGCACAAGGTCAACTTGCAGGCGCGGGCTCAACGCGACGATCCGCGTCAAACGCGCGCGCCCAGCCATGGTCACGCGATATCCTTCGTCGAAGGCATTGGCACATCGTGCCATCACACGCACCCGTTGCGGTAGATGTGGGAAGGAAGATAGTATGCCGCCCGAATTGATCCCCATGATGATGTCGATCTGCTGGTCTTCGCACCATTCGACAACGGCTTGGGCCTGACGCTTGAGATCCAGACTACGTGGCGCCAGCAGAACGCAACCTTCATCTGCATAGGCAGACTCCCAAAGCCGGGCTTCGGCGCGTCCAACACTAGCGCAGTACAATTCGATACCATAAGGTCGCAAGGCGGGACGCAAATTGCGATAGAAGGTAAATGTGCCACCGTCTTTTGGAACGGAGCCAAATGCGACTCGTATGGGCCTTTTTGACAAAATCGTAACCTTTGAACTTGGTCCTTGGTCGGGCAAACTCAAGCCTTTGCTTCAGTTGGTGCGCTTTTGACGGCCATTAAAAATTTCGCCTACAGAGAATTCTTGCCATTCACAAAGGCTGTAGCCGCCGTGCTTTCACGCGTCAAGCTAAGCGCTTGAGGCAGCCCGCGATATCGGCGCGCCGGACTCGGGGTACTGGTCGTTCCGGCCCTGTCCAATCAGATCGCGGCCTACGGCAAGTGCTGACCGGTTTCAGTTCATGACGATACGGCTGCGCTGTTTGATGGCCCAGACACTGCCCGCTTTTAAATGGCGGCATGCGGGCTTTCGAGAACGCACAGGTGATTGAGCGCGGTCCGGCGCTGCTTGACCTGTGGAGTGCACGTCGTCGACATGGTCGCGGGATTGAAGGCAAAGCTCGGTCGAGATGGGTTGGGCCGGACGTATCAGCCTGCTCCATGTTGACCGCCCGGCAATTGGAGACATGGGCAGGGGGTGTTTGACCTCTTTGGATGGGAACAACCGAAAAGCGACCGGATCCGCAATGTCGTTATTCTGGGTGTAAATTGTTTTGGTTGGGCTCATAAAGTGCACGAGCTGGTTCCGTCGGCGCACATCCCTGAGCTTCGTCTCATCGCGCCGTCGGGATCGGTTTGGGCCTTTGGTGATGATGATCCTGCCAAGCTGAATCAAGCGGCGTAGTCGCTCAGTAATCATGTTTGTACAGCTCAACGTTTTATGGCGTGTAAGTTAATCGGGTAAGTCCTCCATACCGAAACGTTCATTTCAGCCGCCGGTCGCACAGCGACAGCCATATGTTGCTCATGCGTCATTGCATGAGAGAATAACACTGCGACACAACCGAAACCCTAATTTTCGGTCTGGTACCAGTTTCTCATTCACGCATTTGGCTCGCAGCCGACTGAAAAGCAGGCAACGCATTTTCTATCATGTCGTCAGTGGCTGTCAGACAAATACGAAAATCCGTCGGGCGGTCAAAGACTGTTCCGGGCATTACATATATGCCCTGCTTTTGCAGGTGATCGGCGAAGGCGTTACTGTCACCGCCAGGGGCCCGACCCCAAAGGTAGAAGGTGCCTTCCGGTCTTGTCATCTTGTACCCCCACTGACCCAACGCACCAAGCATACGCTCCCGACGGCGGGCCAATGCGGCAATGTCGATTGAAACGTCTTCAAGATCCGGCAGAGCATAAATCAACGGAGCATCCGGAACATTCCAACCATCTGCCATCTGCACAGCAAACCGAAGACGGCGAAGCTCTTCTCGTTCCGATGCCGGCAAGGTTGGTGAAATCGCTAAATAGCCAAGACGTAATCCGGGTGCGAGTAGAATTTTTCCGTAAGAGTAGTCAATCAAAGTGTGCGGATAAACGACAGCAGGTGTTGTAAAACCAATGCCATCGAACCGAATGCGGCGATAGGGTTCGTCAGACAGTATCCAAATACGATGCCCAATCTCAGCAGACTTAACCTCGAGCAGGTCGGCGAGCTGTTGCAAGTCTGAACGCGAATATATGCGACCTGTCGGATTGTGCGGAGTATTAACAACCACGATTTTGGTGCGTTCGGTGATCGCCTCTGCAATGGCCTCGAGGTCGAGATCAAAGTTATCCGGGTCCAAAGGCACCGGTACTTCCCTAGCGTCGGCAGCGGCCAGCATTGGGCCATAACAGAACCAACCCGGCAGCGGCACGATGCATTCGTCTCCGGGTTCAAGAAGCATAGTGAAACACATCTTGATCGCGCCAAAGGCGCCTTTGGTTAACGCGATGTCCTCTGCCTCGAAAGACAGCCCCAATTCTTCCGACAACGCTTGCGCCAAAAACTCACATGGTTCTATTTCGTTGGTCTTGTACGCGAACCAATCGACTCTCTGAGGCTCGGCATGCGTCTTCAGAGCATCGACGACGTTGGGCAGGGGCATTTCGTGCGGATTACCGAACGTGAAATCAGCGACTGCAGGCGTTTTCTTCACCGCAGCATTGTAGGTTGTAAAGAAGACTTCAACTTTCTGAATGGAACGGGCAGCGGCTCCTGCTCGACGGGCAGTTATGGACATCAAACTCTCCATATTCAGATTCTGACTATGCGATCACACTGGAAATTTTGTTGTGCTGAACATGATATGGATAACCGACCGACGGTCGATTTGCAGCCATTTTTATATTTGACCGGCACTGCATTTCATTTGCGCAATTGATCTGACCACAAATTGCATAATGGTCGAAGGGCGTTTCGAAATTTCCACGACCGCGATTAAAACAGGAAAACAAGAGCTGCCTTGATCCAGTTCTAAATCCTCAGCATGATCCCAAGATGGATTTAGAGGTCGCTGGATGGCTGAGGGAACTTGGGCTGGAGCAATATGCTGATGCATTTGCCCACAACGACATCGACGCGCGTGTACTGCCTTTGTTAACTGGCGATGACCTGCGTGAGATCGGAGTATCGCTGGGTCACAGAAAAATCCTTCTCGCCGCCCTGCAGGAATTGCGAGAAACAGACCAAGACAGCCCCTCGACCCCTGCCGATACGCAAACCCGCACTCAAGAGCAGACACACTCGGCGGCGGAGCGACGTCATCTGACGGTTCTTTTTGCCGATCTCGTCGGTTCGACTGAGCTGACCAACCGCTTGGACGCCGAGGACATGCGTCTGTTGCTGCAAAACTACCAAGATGCAGTAGCAGGCGCCGTTACTCGGTACGACGGGCATGTCGCCAAATATCTGGGCGACGGGCTCTTGGTTTTCTTTGGCTGGCCACTGTCTTTTGAGGATCACGCGGTTCGCGCGGTTAAAGCTGCATTGGAAGCCGTCGAACGTGTCAAAACATTGAAAACGCCCGATGGAGAACCTCTGTCTGCGCGCGTTGGCATAGCCAGCGGAGATGTCGTCGTCGGCGACACAATTGGTGAAAATACCTATGAAGTGGGGGCAATGACTGGGCCGATCCTCAATCTTGCGGCTCGGATTCAGGAAAAAGCTCCCCCGAATACTGTTGTTCTGTCCAAGAAAGAGACCGAAGCTCCTTTGCATCGAATTTTTGAATTCACCTCGATGGGAACAATCTCACTCAAAGGGTTTAAGGACCCGCGAACCTTGCTGCAAGTGGTCGCCGAACGCAGTGCCGAAAGCCGCTTTCGCGCCGTTCATCGGGAGGAAGCCAGCAGCGTTCTGATCGGTCGAGAATTCGAAAAGGATACTTTGCGCCAAACCTGGCAGCGGGCCAAGCGTGGCCAAGGCGAAGTCGTTCTAATTACTGGGGAGGCCGGTATAGGGAAATCTCGCCTCACCGAAGAATTTCTGAACGACAAGGATGTCGCAAAAAATGCCGATATCCTGCGGTTGAATTGTTCACCCTATCTGAACAGCAGCCCGTTTTACCCCGCCACGGAACGGATTGCACAAGATGCAGGGGTCGGTCCGGACTTTGAAGATGACAGGGTGGTCGAACACGTACGGGCTATGTTGGAAACACGACCCGGAATCGAACTAGATCAGGTGTTGCCGGTATTTGCTGCGCTGGTCGCACCTGGAAGCGATCTTGCGAAACAAGTGCTGGACCTGTCTCCGCAGGAACAGCGGGACCTGACAATTCAAACATTGATCAACACTGTGAAAGCACGTTCGGCTGTTCGCCCGGTCATTCTGTGTGTCGAGGATGCACATTGGATCGACCCGTCGACCCGCGCGCTATTGCACCGGTTTAAAGCCATTTGCACTGATCTGCCTTTGATGATCGTGATTACGCATCGACCGGGCTGGGACTTGGATCGGGACGAAGGGGATGTCCATGTCCACACACTTCACTTGCGCCGGTTCGACACAGATCATGTAACCAACATGATCCGCAACGTTTCCGGCACTGAACCGGATGACCAGCTTGTTGACCAAATCGTCGAAAGAACCGACGGGATACCGTTGTTTGTCGAAGAGATGACCCGTACCATCATGGAATCCGATGACCCAGGACGGATCACTGTTCCGTCATCGTTGAAAGGCGCATTGATGGCGCGACTTGATGCGTTGTCACCCGCTGCCAAACAGGTGGCCCTGACCGGCTCGGTTATTGGCAGAGAGTTCGAACCCACCTTGTTGCGTCAGGCAATGGGCACCGACGCCTCGACGGTGCAAACCGGGTTGGACGAATTGTGCAAATCCGGGTTGATCTTTGAAAGTGGTCACAACAAGGATCACTTTATTTTTCGTCACGCCCTTATCCGCGATACCGCCTACCAATCCATGCTCAGCGCGACGGGTAGAACACAGCACGCGAATGTCGCAAACGCCTTAGTCGAGTTACGGTCAGCAGAGGTTGCCCGCCGTCCCGAACTCGTTGCGCGCCACCTAACGCAAGCCGAAGATTGGGCGGCGGCCTTTCAACGTTGGAAATCAGCAACTGAAATGGCACTGGCTCGGTCGGCAAGTCAGGAGGCACTCGCCAGCGCCAAAGAGGCGGTAAAAGCTGCGCAAAACCTGTCCACAGACAACAGGGTTGAAACTATCCAAGGCCAAGTTTTGATGGGTCGAAGTCTAGACAGCGTAGGGCAATTGTCAGAAGGCGTTTGCGTTCTTAAAGAAGCCTCAGACGCCGCGCGCGCGATAGGGAACGCGGAATTGGCTGCTGATATTGCTGCTTATTTCGCCGATTCCTGCATGATGTCCAGCGAACGGCACGATGAAGCCATCGATGTATGTTTGGATGCGTTATCCAATTTGCCGGAAAGCGACGAAGTGCGCCAATGCGGGCTCCAAAGTCAGCTGGCTCGGGCATACATGTTCATTGGTCAGCACAACGAAGGCGCACGCTACGGACAGAACGCTATGGAACTGGCTGCTAGATTGGGAGATTATAAATCCCAGTTCTCAGTCATGATGATGCGATATGCAGCCCCGTTTATCGCACGGCGCGAATATGAAACACGCGATTGGCGCGAAAACCTTGAGGCCATGCATTCAGTGGCGGAAAATCTGGGAACAATCGACCAAGGTCGGGATCGGACACTGAGCCTGTTTGTTGGTGCCGAGATGGCGGACCGGCAATTGATGGACCATTCGCTGAGCTTGCTGACGGAAGTGTCGCAGAAGGACAATCACCTCCAGCTTTATTGGGTTCAAACACACGCCCGCGCAATGATTGCGATTTTGGACGGTCAATTTGATCAGGCCGAACAATATGCTAATGAAGCTGTCCAGATTGGGAGGCAAACGCACGGAAAACACGTGGAGGGCGTTTTTGGCGTCCAGATGTTCACCATTCGCCGGGAACAAAGCCGCTTGCATGAGGTCGCGCCAGTGATCAAGCAACTCATGTCCGAAAGCCCCGAGGACCAAACCTGGAAACCCGGTTTCGGGCTTATCGCGGCAGAGCTTGGCTATACCGAAGCTGCAGAGCGTATTTTGAATGAATTGGCGGAAAGCAAGTTCACTCTGCCCCCGGATGCGATGTATTCGACCACCCTGTCGTATTTGGCAGATATCTGCGTGGAAGTACAAAGCAGGCATCACGCCCGTACCCTGTATGACTTGTTGACCCCCTTTGAGGATCTGACCATCACCGCAGGAGCCACAACGGTTTGCACCGGGTCAGCAGCGCGGCGATTGGGAAACTTGGCCGCATTGCTTGGTGATTGGCCCACTGCCGAAGGTATGTTTAATAAAGCCATTAAAATCGATACCGAAATGGCCTCTCCACCCTGGATTGCCCACAGTAAAGCAGCCTACGCCCGAGCTTTACGCAGGCGCGGCGGCAAGCAGGATTTTGATCTGGCACTGCACTTGGAAGCAGACGCGTTGGCAATTGCACAGAAATTGAGTATGGTTTCCCTTAGGTCAAAACTCGAAGGACCTGTAAGTTAAAGCCCTGACAAAATGCTCTGGGGGGTGCATATGCCAAGGTACATTATTGAACGTAATTTCGCTGAACAGCTGAACCTCAGCGAGGCTGACAAAGCCCATATCAAAGAAATAAATGACGAAACCGGTATAGAGTGGATTTTCTCGTTCCTCAGTGCTGACAAACGCAAAACCTATTGCCTTTACGAAGCACCTGACGAGGAAAGCCTGAGAAAAGCAGCAGAACGGCTGAATGTTCCAGCTGATGTCATTACACCTGTGGATCAGATTGACCCCGGCATATTCGCATAAATAAGGTCAATGGCGCGCCGTAGGACCCAACGGTCTTTGTAAGCGCGCCGTGTGCAACTCCATTGAGGCAGTCTGACAAGAAACCCTCCCTACGAAAGGAAGGTTTAAAGGCATGTTTGACTTAAAAACGCTGGATGGAAGCGCGGCCACGGTAGATCAGTCTGCGCTGGACACGTTAAACGCGTCGCTGAGGGGGGCCGTCCACCTGCCCGGCAGCGCTGAATATGATGACGCCCGAACAACTTGGAACAGCGTCGTGGATCGTCGCCCCGGCTTTGTCATCCGCGCCTTGGGTGCTAGCGACGTGCAAAAGGCGGTAAATTTTATCCGCGAGAACGGGTTGATCATGTCGGTGCGCTCTGGTGGCCACCAGATTGCCGGACACGCTGTTGCAGACGATGCGGTTATGCTGGACCTGTCACAGATGAATTCGGTACATGTTGATCCCGTGGCCAAAACCGCTCGAGTCGCCCCCGGAGCAGTTCTGGGTGACGTTGATCGCGAAACTCAGGCACACGGGTTGACGGTTCCGGTCGGCATCAATGGCACAACCGGAATCGCGGGGCTGACATTGGGTGGCGGGTTTGGTTGGACAACCCGTAAATTCGGCATGACCATCGACAATCTACTTTCAGCCGAAGTAGTCACGGCCGACGGCTCAATTGTCCATGCATCGGCCGATCGCCACCCTGATCTGTTCTGGGCTATTCGCGGTGGAGGTGGCAACTTTGGCGTTGTTACGTCCTTTGAATTTCAACTGCACCCACTTGGCCCCGAGGTCCTGTCAGGTCTGGTGGTTCATCCCATCGAGGCCGCCCCAGACCTACTGACAAAGTTTGTTCAAATTGCCGACACTGCACCAGACGAGCTTACGGTTTGGGCGGTAATGCGAATGGCACCTCCCCTGCCCTTTTTGCCCGAAGAATGGCATGGGCGCGAAGTACTGATTTTCGCAGCTTGTTACGCCGGATCAATGGACGACGGTGCGACAGCAATGGCCGAACTGCGTGGGATGGGTAATCCCATCGCGGATGTCATCTCACCCCATTCTTTTGTTGACTGGCAGACCGCGTTCGACCCGTTGCTGGCGCCCGGCGCGCGCAACTACTGGAAAAGTCATGATTTCAGCACCCTGACATCCGGCGCGATTTCTGGCTTGCTGGAGGGTATCTCTACCTTGCCGGACCCTGCCTCGGAAGTATTTATAGCCCATGTCGGTGGTGCCATGGCCCGAGTTCCAGCCGATGCCACTGCTTATCCAGAGCGCTCTGCGCATTTCATCATGAATGTTCACAGCCGTTGGGAAGATCCAAACAAGGATGAGTCCTGCATCAACTGGGCCCGCGCGCTCTATGATCGAATGACCCCGCACGCCACTGGCAGCGCCTATGTCAATTTCATGCCAGCTGACCAAAGTGATCCATTGGATGGTGCCTATGGCAGCAATGGCAGAAGGCTTGCCGAGATAAAGCGAAAATACGACCCGAACAACCTGTTCCGGATCAACCATAACATCCAGCCAGCCTAACGCCTTCTCCAATGCTAGAACGGAAAAGTGTGTCAGGTCGCGCTTTGTCGAAAGGCAACGATCTGACGCGCAAATTTCCCTGATTTGCCACCGGATTTGACGCTCTGCAACGCTGCGAGAGACTTCGTTGAAGCAATCCCCGTTCCGGAATCGACGCAGAGCTCGAACAACAACTCTAAGATACCACCCAAATCGCGCGGAAGCTGGGCCGGAAGGTCAACCATCATCGCCTCAAGCGCCATCTTAATCTCTCGGGCATGTACTTGAGACGCACCCGCAGCTTCGGTTAATCGTTTCGTCCAACGTCGCAATGGAAGACCAGCGCCAAAAACAAGAGAATGGGCAGCAGAACCAAAAGCTTTTGAGTCAAATTGCTGCTGAGCAATCAAGGTGACGATTGCGTCGACCGTGGTCGTTCCGATGCCTTCATCAGCGCTTGCCAGATACCAGGCAAGCATAGCATGAGCCATTGGGCCAGGCTTGGGATCTGGACGGAACAGCGGTTCTATGAACATTAAACAGTGATGGTTCGTAAGTTTTTGATCCAGCTCCAGCTCGAAAATCCCAGTTGAAAAGAACAACTCGGAATGTGCAGGCCGGGCCAATCCAACCCAAGGATTTGGATGCGTCATCCAACTGATGCCTGGATCGGCCCCATACGTGTGCTCAAATTTACACGGCAGAGCGAAACCCAACGCAGCGTCTAAGTTGTCTGGAACGGGAGGTGCGACCTGCATCTTGGGTCGAGGCCAAGTATAGGGGTCGATACACCGGATGTCCGCGAAAAAGCTATAGTCGGCTGGAACACCCAGTCCGGGTGCAGGAGCACCAACCAAGTTCCGAATGGCAGGATCTTCGCATAGCGGCAAAGTTGAAGACCAAGCAATTGCCCACAACTGCTTGTCCGTCTCAGGCGCAAATTTGGACCCTAAAGCGTAAGCCAAAGCACGTTCGGCCTCGTTTCGTGGTTGGAATTTATCAAGAACCTCATCACGCCCTTCGGGAGCAAGGCGCATAAGTGCGATTTTAAAGTCGGCTTCGCCGGGTTCAATTCCCAGATTTTTATAGCGCTCTAGTCGACCTAGCAGATCACCTGCCGCAAGATACCCTCGGTTGTCCGTTGGGGCTGACAGCATAGGTAACACTTGGCCGCGACGTACGAACCCCAATAACTCTTTGGCCCGCGCCGCAAACATCCCCTCGTAACTATCACGCTCGACCCTAAGCGGTTCATGCCCGTGATAGCGTGGAGCGTAAAAAGCTTCGATTTCGGTATCAAAATCTGTTTCGTTCGCCCAAGCTAAAGCCGTAGCCAAAATGGATCTTTCAAACGTCCTGGCCGTATTGAATACATCTTCCAACGCGCGTTTACGCAACTGGGCAGCGCGTTTTGCAAGCGGTGAAAGCGAAGATTGCGACGTCGCACCGAACCATGCCATTCCGTCAAAAGCGCGTTCAATCAGAAACGGATCGTCGAGGTTTTCCAAAAGCTCTAGAAAAACCGCGACCGACTCGTCTGCCGAAGTTACCGGTTCGATTTCCACCAATGTCACGACAGGTAATTCCGGCTGCATGGGCAACTCAGATTGCACAACATCCAAAATTTTCCGCAACCTTGCCTTTACCGTAGGCGCGGTCACATCCACGTATTCACGCAGCTTTGTTTGAACCTCTGGCACGTGTTTCTGATCAAGTGCTTCAATCAAATCTAACGCGCGCGCCTGAACATCTGGAGCTTCGGAAATCAGCGCCGACGCCGCCATGAGAGCAACGCCAGCTGCCTTATCAGGATTGCGTTTGGCGCAGTTTTTCAACAATTGCAAAGCGGTGTTGGCACTTGTTTTCTGTCTGCTTTGCAACGCTGGTTCGATCGACGACATCAAGGTATCACAATCAATGCCATGTGATTTATCGATTTGTTTTAACGCCTTGAGTGCAAATGCCACGGTTGGTGGCATCGCGCTGCGAAGTAAGTCAAGGTAGCGCGAAACGCGATCATGCATTTCTGCTTCTGACGGTTCTAGCCCAGAGTGAAACCGTGAATACCAACCCGCCCGAAACTGACCGAAATCCCGTTCCAGGGCGTCTAAAGAAGCGTCCAATATCCGGCTTCTATCCAGTGTGCCATCTCGGCAAAGCCCGATGAGCACATCCGCCCAAGACGCCCCCGGACCGCAGTATTTATCATGGGCAGCAAGACTGAGTTCTCCGCCGCCTTCGACTTCAAAAAAACGCCAAACGTCCTGTGTCAGAAATTGCGATCGCGCGTCGGTCGGTACAGCGGCCCCATTGGCGTAATAGCCCAGAATGTACGAGTCCGTTTGCGGAATTCCGCAAAGACCTTCGTGTTTCAGCGTATGGATGACTTCGATCAGGCGAGGATTATCATCTATCGCAGCCTCAGCCCAAGTATCTATCCAACTGAGATCGAGCGCACGGAATACATCTGGCAAATGGATAGAACTCGGCAGTATTTGCCAATCTCCGCATTTGTATTCTGAGGGGCGCGCTGTCGCCAGAACTGCGACACCCAAAGCCTCGCCATCTTTCGCAATATTCGTGGACCGTTTTCGACCGTTGAACTGGGCTTCCCAATAGGCCTTTTCATAGGCTTTTTGCGTTTTTAAAGCGACGGGTGCAAAGACTCGACGTTCCGCTTCAGGAATCGTGGCCAAAACTTTTAGAACCTTGCGTGCCCGTTCGGTTGTAATGAGCTCCAAAAATTCTGCTTCCGTCACTTGGAATGCTCCAACGCTATTTCTGCAGCAAGAATGTGTTTGCAAGGTCCTCTTGCGTTCTTGTGCTTGGAATACCAGGGACAGGTACAACTGGCGTTGTCGTCATCAAAACGAACACGATGCACAACATCATCGCTCGTCACTTCAGCGCCATCTTGTAGGAGTGTGACTGCGCCTCTTTCCACCAGTTTTCGGGCTGCCTTGAGGCGTGGGTTCAGCGCTTGCACTCTTTTCATGTCAAAGGGCAAGACACGGTGAAACCAAGCAGACCGCGCCAAGTCGAACCCGACGAGTCCAGACGCAGCCAGATGCGACATGGCCGTGTCGAACTGATCACTAGACAGGGTGTCGTCCCAAGCAAGAGACCGCAAATCCAATTCGTCCTGCCAATTCAACTGCGCACGCAATGCAGTCGTCCATACTTCTGATTGTGCCAAATCGGACAGCAGCCGCCCGTCTCCCGAAAAGCCACGCCAAGGTTCGGCGTTCAAAACCAAAGTTAACCTTTGCACGCCAAAATCCAGCACCCAAGCAGAGCTTTTCAGCGCCGCATTGCCGTAGACACGCATGGATTTGGCCTTGCTGATCAAAGGATCCAACACGCGCAGCCTATGCCCGCCGAGAAGCGGTACACCATCACGCAAAGGACGCGTCGTCGTACGAACACTATTCCCCATGCTCTGAACCCAAATCTGATGATCCGATTTTGAGCGCGGCAAACTTCGTATGAACCTTTGCGCCGGCACTGATGACAACGAAAACACTTCTTCCATGCCCGCAAGATGATCCTGCACCTCAGCAAAACCTTTGATCCAACGTAAAAGTAGCGGCACTTTGCGTTCGTTGACGATGCCCCTCTCATGAGACATCCCAACGTTATCTGACCCGATGGTGATCGATAACCGGCTGTCCGGTTTCGTTTGCGATAATAAAGCACGCAGTTCGGACCCGAAATCTACGTTGGTTGTGCCTTTGCTACGTTGGATTATCTCAAGCGCATCATCATCCATGTCTAACCGAATGTAGGCGCTGCAACAGGCCGAAAACCCTTCGAACCGCACCGTGCCCCGGCCAACAGTGGCAACGGGGTCCGCTTCGCGCAAAATCCGAGCCAACATTGACGGTGGCACATAAAACCTTGAACCGACAATCTCAGACACTGCCCGCAAAGATTTTGCCGTTATTTCAGGCTCTTTGGCGAAAGCCGTCAGGAAGACTTGCTCTGTATTCGCATTGGCTTGATCGGTTGCCAGAAACAGCGCACGACTGTCACTTTGTCCGGTCAGCGACGATTGCCTAGCATAGCTGTATACGTGGTCGGCTCCGGTCATTTCCGAGTTCTCCCGCCCATTCGCGTGCAGCGGTTCAAAATCCCAAATTACTCAAATATTCTGAGCGCAGAACAAACGATGAGAAGTTGTCATTAATGTGGCCCCTTTACCAGTCAGAAGGAATGCCGTATCAGACGTCAGATTTGAAAATTTAGCCGAAGCGTTGGTTCGCGCGTTCAAAAGACCCGCTACATTCCGAAGCGTCACAGGTACTTCGGAACTTTTTGGCTGAAAGCAGTTTTAGTTCGGCGTAATTCTGCGCATATTCTTTAACCACAAGATCGTTGATTGACGACCCAATGTATTTCTTTGATCCACCAGTTCTCGCTTTTTCTGATAATGCGGCATAAACTGAAAAAAATCGCACAGAAAGAGTACAATAGCATCGCTATTAACAATCACCAAAGGCCCTGTTTGTGAACACTCTAAACCGCATGATGCCACCCCGCAATGAACTGCGTAAAGTGCGCAATCAAGGAATAACCTTTCTGGCTCTGGCATTCCTGTTCAGTGTCTTCGTCAACCTTCTGATGCTCACAGGCCCTTTGTTCATGTTGCAGGTCTATGACAGGGTGCTGAGTTCGAGGGCAGTTGAAACACTGACCGCGCTGTTCTTGCTGGTCACGCTACTTTACGGCCTGATGGCGATGTTGGACTATGCCCGTGGCCGCATCGTAGCACGGTTCGGGGCACGTTTTCAGTCGCAGCTGGACGAACGCGTGTTTGACGCAACTATGCGACGGTCCCTGTTTCCACAGGCACGGTCGGCACCGGCAACCGGACTGCGCGATCTAGAGTCCATTCAAAACCTGTGTTCTTCACCCGTTTTGTTAGCTGTTATGGATATTCCGTGGACTCCGGTGTTTTTGGCAGCAATTTTTCTGTTTCATCCGCTCCTCGGCTGGCTCGCCGTGGCAGGTGGAACTCTGCTAATCGTTATCGCACTGCTGAACCAGAGCTTGACGCACCGCAAGGTCGCGTCGGCGCAACAGGCATCGGCGCAAGCAAATGCCTTTTCTGAACATGCCCGGCAAGCTGCCGAAGTCGTACGTTCCCAAGGCATGCAGGAAGACATCACACAGCGTTGGCAAAAGCAAAGAACTGATGCACTGAGCCAGACAATCGCCGCCAGTGATTGGACCGGCAGCTTTACATCCTTGACCAAGTCGCTGCGGTTGTTCTTGCAATCAGCGATGCTAGCACTCGGCGCTTGGCTTGTTCTCAGAAATGAACTGACCCCGGGGGCAATGATTGCCGGGTCTATCCTGTTGGGCCGAGCGCTAGCGCCTGTTGAACAGGCAGTAGGCCAATGGGGAATGGTTCAAAGAGCCCGAACGGCCTGGACCTCACTCAACCGTTTTCTGGATGCAACGCCACCAGAAAACCCACGCACCAAACTGCCAGTACCCAAAGGACAGCTGACTGCCAAAGAGCTTACGGTCATTCCGCCGGGTGCGGACAAACCGACGCTGCGCAACGTCACATTGCGCCTTGAGCCGGGCAAGGCATTGGGTGTGATTGGAAAGAGTGGGTCCGGAAAGTCGACGCTGGCAAAGGCGCTATTGGGATTATGGCAACCCGCGGCCGGAGAAATCAGACTGGGCGGCGCCACGCTGGATCAATATGATCCTACCGATCTAGGTCAACATATCGGCTATCTGCCGCAAGCCGTCACTCTGTTCAACGGGACTGTGGCAGAAAACATTGCTCGTATGTCAGAAAACCCCGATCCCGAAGCCGTTGTTGCAGCGGCCAAAAAAGCCAAAGCGCATGAACTGATCCTGTCATTAAGCAAAGGCTACGATACATTTCTGGAAGGCAATGACAGTCAGCTTTCGGGCGGACAGAAACAAAGAATCGCTTTGGCGCGCGCACTTTACGGCGACCCTGTTCTGTTGATCCTGGACGAGCCGAACTCGGCACTGGATGCCGAGGGAACCGATGCCTTGAATGCTGCTGTGCGCGGGTTGAAGGAGGCTGGTAAATCAGCCATCATCATGACACACCGCCCGCAGGCAATTTCGGAATGTGACGACCTGGCAGTGGTAGAAAAAGGCCAAGTCGTAAAAACCGGAAGCCGAGATGAGGTGTTGGGCGCAATGGTTCAAAACGCCAGTGCAATCAAACGTGGCCTCAGTCAGGTGAAAAAAGATGCTGGATAAAGCAGATAAAACGACACGCCCGGTATGGCACATCACTATACCAGCCATAGTTGGCTTTGCAGCGCTGGCAATTCTGGTCGGCGGGCTGGGCGTATGGGCGGTCCAGACGCGTTTGGCAGGGGCCATCATTTCGCAAGGCAACATCGAAGTTCAAAGCAATCGTCAAGTGATCGAACACCCTGATGGCGGCGTTGTTGGTGAGATTTTCGTTAGAGATGGTGATCTCGTAGCGGAAGGCGACATGTTGGTGCGTTTGGATGATACGTTCTTGTCATCAGAGAAGGCCATCGTTGAATCTCAGCTTTTTGAATTGATGGCCCGTAGAATCCGCCTGGAGGCCGAACGCGACGGCGGCGATGTCGAAAGCCTAGCGCCTCAGTTAGCCGCGCTTCAGGAGCAGGAAAGCATCGACCCAGACCTTATCGCTGGTCAAGAGCGCCTGTTCGAGGCACGGCTGAACACCTTGAACCAACAAATCGAGCAACTGGGCAAACAGCGCAACCAGATCGAGGACGAAATCAAGGGTACCGAAGCGCAGTTGGTATCGTTGCGCCGCCAAGTCGAACTCATTCAGGATGAGCTGAAGGATCAGCAAAGCCTTTTTTCTCGCGGCCTCACTTCGGCTAGCCGCGTTTCTGCTCTCCAGAGAGAAGACGCAGATTTGACTGGTCAAATTGGCCAATTGGAATCCACCGTCGCGCGCCTTACCGGTCAGATAGCTGCCACCGAAATCGAAATTGTCGAGCTAACCGCGACGCGGCGCGAGCAGGCAATTACCGAATTGCGAGACGTTCAGACGCAGATCGCAGAATTGGCTGAACGCCGTCTGTCGCTGGATGTGCGGCTTTCCCGACTGGATGTTCGTACGCCCGTTGCTGGAACGATCTACGGCAGTCAGGTCTTCGCGCTGCAATCGGTGATTCAGCCAGCGGAACCAATGATGTATATCGTTCCTCAGGACACCCCTCTTTTGGTTGCCGCTCGTGTGGATGCAATCCATGTGGATCAGCTGCACATTGGTCAGCCCGTTTCATTGCGCTTCCCCGCCTTCAACCAGCGTGAAACGCCCGAGATTGACGGTCGAGTCATCACTGTTTCAGCGGACACTTTCACCGACGAATCCACGGGCCACACATACTATCGCGCCGAGGTCATACCCGAAGACAACCAGATCGAACGTCTGAACGGACAGCCGTTGCTGCCGGGTATGCCGGTGGAAACCATGATCAAGACTGACGAGAGAACCCCGCTGTCCTATCTGGTCAAACCATTGAGTGATTATTTCAACCGGGCCTTCCGCGAGTAGTTGGAACGCGGTTCTCACACTTGTTCCAAATTTCCCAAAAGGATCGAAGTCATGTCAGTGGCAATGACATTGTCCGTGATGGTGACTTCAACGCCCGTCTCATAATTGACATCCGAGCTGGTGATCCCTGAAAGGTCAGCATCATCGTCAAGAAACACCCATTCCGCACTGTGTGCCGAGGGCAACCCGACAGCGACCTGAAGAACCACCAACGCGTCAAACGCAGTAACCGCTCCATCCTGCGTGATATCCGCCGCAATCAAGTTTTCGGGTGCCGCTGGCCCCCAGGTTGGGTCCAAACCGACCGAGATACGAAGCACTTGTAACGCGTCCAGCGCTGTGATTTCCGAACTGGCCGTCGAATATGCTTTAAGAATATCTAATTCGCCCGTGAACGACCCAACCGGCAATCCCAAGTCAAACCGACCGTCTTCGTCAGCACGCACACTGATAGTCCCACCTCCATTAGGAGTGAAATGAATCTCAGCGTCGGACAATCCGGAATTAGCGGTCTCTGAACTGATGGAGATGTCGCCCTGAACACCTTCTGAGTTGGGTGGGTCCGTCCTATTTCGATCTTTATTTTACAGCCATTCAACATCACCAAGAAAAATGTATCCGGCACCATAGATAGTCTTGATCAGGCGTGGGTTTTTAGGATCTTCCCCCAGTTTCGTCCGCAAACGCGAGATACGCACATCCATTGCGCGATCAAAACTGTCACCAGCTGCACCGCCTAAAGTTTCTTGCATCTGCGCGCGGCTTACTAGGCGCTTCGGACTTTCCAGAAACAGGCGCAAAACCTCACCTTCCGCGTGACTAAATGGAAATTCCTCGCCGTTGGCATCCGTAAGAACATAGCGATCAAAATAAGCCGTCCATCCATTAAAACGGGCCACTTCGAATTGTGTAATCTGCGTCCGTGGCGACCGTAGTCTGGCACGAACGCGAGCTACAACCTCAGCCGGATCAAATGGCTTTGTGATATAATCGTCCGCCCCAAGCTCAAGTCCAGTTACGCGATCTTGCACCTGCGCACGACCGGAAACAATAATCACCGCCGCGCCTTGTTCCAATGCCAGCCGATGCACAAGGGCCAACCCATCTGTATCTGGAAGAGAAAGGTCAACCAGACACACATCCGGTGTTACCCTTTTCAGGGCGGCTTCGAATTCTCGTGCCCGAGCAAAACTCTGGGTACGAAAGCCTGCTTCTTCCAAGGCATCGGTCAGTACACGCCGAATTTCAGGCTCATCGTCGACAATTGTAACCAGAGGTTGCGTCATCAGGCGGCTTCTTTTCGGATAAGTGAGGATAATTGCGCCCGCGTAAACGGTTTGCTCAGAACTGGCGCAACTGACAACGCCTGCCGGTGCAACGGATCCGAATACGGCAAAGAAGTCATAAGTAAACAGGGCAATCCCGGTTTGAGCTTTGCCAGTAGATCAAGACCCGTGCCCCGCCCTTCAAGGCGAATATCTGACAGCACAAACACGATCTCATCGATATCCTCCGTAAGTGCCAAAGCTTCATCAACTGACGTCGCCTCGACCACAGAAAATCCGAGCTCAACGAGCATATCACGAAACTGTCCGCGCAGTTCGTCATTATCTTCGACCAACAACACCAACCCTTCCTGCAAAGAAGGCGCCGGGCGATAGGGCAACCGCATGGCAACTGTGGCACCCGAAGGAGTGTTGCGCAGGTTCAGATCGCCGCCAGCAAGCTTTACGGTGTCGTAGACCATCGGCAGGCCCAACCCAGACCCTTTGCTGCCCTTGGTAGTAAAGAAGGGGTTTAATGCCTTTTGCAGACCTTCTTTGGAAAAGCCCGGACCGGTGTCTGAAACGGCTATCTCAATCCAAATGTCGCCGATTTTGTGTGCGCTGATCGTAATTTGCCCAAACCCGCCACAGGCATCGCGTGCATTCAGAACGAGGTTTAACAAAGCATCCTGAATCATTCCCGGATCCAGCATAAGCTCATCATTCGGCAGAGTGTTCACCACGGAAAGACCAACACCACGCGGAAGGGACGGCGAAGCGAGTACACGCAAGTCCTCTAGCAGACCTCGCATGTCGGTTGCCTTTGGCTGAAACGTCCGGTTGCCCGTCATATCGGCGATCCTGTTCAACAACTGACCGCCTCGACGCGCGGTCTGCTGTGTGGCCGCCACAAGCTCACGAGCTTCCTCGGACAGGTCCATTTTATTCAGGCGGGACTGCATACCCAGAATAATCGTTAACAAGTTCGAGAAATCATGCGCCAACCCGCTGGTCATCTGCGCGGCCATCTGACGACGGCGGGTTTGTTGCAGCGCAACGCGTGCCTGCGTTTCCTCGGTAATGTCCATCGACATCACGTAAACCCCGCCCTCTCCGTCCGGAGAAAATGAGACACGAATACGTCGGGCATCCTGATTTTCGGTAAATTCGAATACCGATGTTTTGCCCTCAAACGCTTTCTGGAGATGTGGTTCGACGCGCGTAAAAGCCGCTTTACCCAAAGCTTCAGAAATATGCATTCCCAGGATTTCGGAAGGGCGACCTGGCATTACAGAACTAAGTTTGCGGTTTGAATAGTCGTAACATCTGTCCCGATCCAGATGGGCGATATGTGCCGGCATCATCTCGGTCGTCATGCGCGTGCGAGCTTCAATTTCAGTCAACTGGCGTTTTGCCTCTTCCAAGGCGGTATTGGTGGCGGCAAGTTTACGATTGGTTCCAGACAACTCCTCGGCCCGATCCAGCAATTGACCGGACAGTTCCTCGGACCGGGCCCGCAACAGCGCCTCAGCCTGTTTGGTGTTTGTAATGTCGGTATAGACCGAAACCCATCCACCTTTTGGCAGAGGAGCACCTTCGACCGAAATCACACTCCCGTCGGAGCGAACGCGCTCTATGTAATGGGGTTCGAATGTCAGCGCCTGTTGGACGCGCTGTGTGACGGCATCCTCGACGTCTATGTTCGCGCCGTATTCGCCTTGGCTGGCCAGATAACGGATCGTGTCACTGAACAAGGCACCGGGTTGCACCAATTCATCCGGCAAATCAAACATGTCCTGAAACCGACGATTGCTGACGACCAGTCGCAACTGACTGTCATAAATCGACAAAGCCTGCCCAATCAGGTTCAGCCCGGCAGTTGTCATCGCCTTTATCTGCTGTTCAGTAATGTCCAAATTCACTCTCCGCGTGATCCATGCCTAACATTGGATACCTCGCAGGTGTAGTGGGCATGAACGCGACAGATTGGGCCTAGTAGCGCGGTTTGGACTTAGCACCCTCAGACGTAAGCGAACAAAGAGACAAGGTATGATCCATGTTGCGCATCCGGTGCCGCAACATCTGTCGCCCCAAGCGTGCCAGATCGCCTGCATAGTCGGGGTTCGTAGCGACGTTCTCAAACTCTCCTTTACCCTGATGGTCGAAGAGGATCGGCGGTAAATCGGCGGCAAACTCAACCAGCGTAAAACGCTCATCCCGAAGAATGCTTAGGTTCGAGTCACTGTTGCCTGTGCCCAGTTGCCGTTGCCAAGGCGTTGGGTCTTCGGGCGCAGAGAAGTCCAACTCGCTGAAAGAATAGCTCCGCCAATCTGCTGGCACCTGTCCCATCAGCAAAGGCACAAGGGACCGTCCGTCCATCGCATTTGGAACTTCTTGCCCCGCCCATTCCAAAATCGTCGGAGTGATATCAATGGACTCGGTTGGCGCAGACACGACTGAACCGGCACGTTCTTGGTTCCCGGGCAACCGGATCATTAGAGGTGTGTGGTAGGCGGCGTCATAGACCGTCATCTTGCCCCAGCTATGATGATCACCAAGCATCTCTCCGTGATCCGCTGTGATCACCAGCAAGGTATCATCATATTGGTTGCTGTCCTTTAGGAATTGGATAACACGGCCAATGTGGTGATCGACTTCCGTTGCCAGCCCAAGATAAACAGAACGCAGGGTTTGTATATTCTCGGGTTTTACCTCAATGGCGTCAAACCCTTCGACGAAGTCCGCAGCCGTCTGATTGTCCATCGTCGGGCCAAAGAACGGATGCACCGCCCGCTCTGCAGATACGTCTTGAAAACCAGTTGGCAACGGCAATTCGCTTGGGTCGTACATGTCGTTGTACGGAGCTGGAGCCACCAAGGGAGGGTGCGGTCGGATATAGGTCAGATGAGCAAACCAGTTTTGGCCTTTGTATGGCGCAATGTTCGACAGAAACGCATCAGTCAGGAACGCTGTGTCGCTGTGTTCAGCGCTGTACAAAGCTGGATCGTTCAATTTAGGTCGAGCACTGGTTTTTGAAACCGGTTTGTACAAATCCCAATAGTCATTAAAGGCATAGCCTTGTTCCATCAAATGCGCGCGCCAAGGGTAAGATTCCTCAAGTCGCATCTCGATGACTTCGTGAAAGCCGGTCATTGGGCTTTCGTAGGTTTTCAAGATCGGATCGCCAGGGTCGTAAACACGAGGATCAGCCGAAGTGTCGGTGTACCCAAACAACATAGGGTGATAGCAGGCCTTACGCATCTCGGTCGCTATATTCGGAATGTCATGTCGCAGGGGCGTGCCATTCCGCACCGATCTATGGTTCATCGCGTATTGCCCTGTCAGGATCGAAGCCCGAGAAGGTCCACACGGGTTAGTGACTGAGAAATGTCGATCAAAACTGACGGCCTCATCCCTGAAGGCTCGTAAGTTCGGCAGGTCGACATGGGCGGCAAGTGCACCGTTCAGGCAATCCGCTCGCAATTGGTCAATAATGATGAACAGAACATTTCCGACGCGCTTCATTCTTTTATCCTGATTCCACCGAGGTGTGTCAGAAGCGAACTCTGTAGCGGTTCCGCAATCTCGGCAAGCGGTTGTTAGTCCTGATACTTGTTCAGGCATGTTCGTGAAGTCCGAGCAAAGAATGGCCTTTTTTAAAATGTTTGGGCATTCCGGGCGTTCATCTCCTTCAAATTGTCACACCCTTGCTATGGTACGGCTTCAATTATCGTACCCGCGCAAAAATCCGTTGCAGCTCAATGCGGTTTCACATCACATACGGCCATGACGCAGCCCATGATATATTCGGACCATGACGCCGACGGCGTTTGCTTGCGGATTACAGGGGAAATGCTGACCCAGTCTTTGGATGCCGTTGAACAGGCCTTTGCAGCGGTCAAACCGCAAGGTGGAAATATCACGTTTGACCTATCCGGGGTCGAAGCTTTGGATACCAGCGGAGCTTGGCTGATTGCAGATCTCGCAAGGAGAGCCAATGCCGTTGGGGCTCAGATCACGTATGAGGGGTTGAGCCCGGCGCATTCCGCGCTGCTCAAGACAGTCGCGAAAAACATACCGGACGAACCGGGGGTTGCATCCGAACGCCAAAGCTTTGTCGATTGGGTTGCCGGCCTGGGCGCTCGTACTGTCGGAGCTTGGAAAGACACCCTTTCAATGCTGGGGTTTCTGGGATTGACGTTGCATCGGCTTGCCCGAACGATCGTGATGCCGTGGCGGCTGCGCAAGGCTGCATTGGTGTCCCAGATGGAGGAAGTTGGCTTCAAAGCCATCCCCATTGTTGCTCTGATGGGGTTCTTGATTGGTGTGGTTCTGGCCTTTCAGGGCGCGACCCAGCTGAAACAGTTCGGAGCCGAGATTTTTGTGGTCGAGTTGATCTCGATTTCAGTGCTGCGTGAATTGGGGATCCTGCTGACCGCAATCATTGTTGCGGGCCGGTCCGGATCTGCTTTCACTGCTTCTATCGGTTCGATGAAAGTTCAGGAAGAAATCGATGCCATGCGCACTCTGGGTCTGGACCCGGTGGAAGTGCTGGTGATCCCAAGGGTTGTCGCGCTTCTGATCATGCTGCCGATCCTTGGATTCATTGCCGATATGGCAGCTCTGGTTGGTGGTGGATTGATGAGCTGGATCGACCTCAACATCAGCCCTGGCATGTTCGTGACTCGGCTGAAAGAGAGCACAGGCATTTGGCATTTTGCCATCGGAATGATCAAAGCTCCGTTCTTTGCCTTGGTGATCGGCGTCATTGCCTGCTGGCAAGCGATGCAGGTCAAAGGCTCGGCCCAAAGTGTCGGCCAAAGAACCACCGCATCTGTGGTGCAGTCGATATTTATGGTGATTGCGCTGGACGCGCTGTTCTCGATCTTCTTCTCGGTGTTGGAGGTCTGACATGGACGGCACCGTGCTGGAACAGACTGCCAACACCGACGCGCAACGCGAGGCAGTGATCCGTGTGCGTAACCTGACCAATCAGTTCGGGCCTCAGGTCGTTCATCAGAACCTCAACTTGGACGTTTGGCGAGGCGAGGTGCTGGGCATTGTGGGCGGATCGGGCACAGGCAAGTCGGTTCTACTTCGAACGATTGTAGGGCTTAACAAGCCCGCCGCCGGCAGTATCGAGGTTCTGGGCGTTGATGTTTTGAACGGTCCTGAAGAGGAACGTCGCCGGATCGAAAAACGCTGGGGCGTGGCGTTTCAGGACGGCGCCCTTTTCTCCTCACTAACCGTTTTGCAGAACGTCATGGCCCCGCTGCGCGAACATACGGGGATCAGCGAGAAATTGATGCAGGCTCTTGGCAGCCTGAAAATCAGTCTTGTTGGTCTACCACAGTTGAGCTGTGGTAAATTCCCGGCTGAGCTTTCGGGCGGCATGCGCAAACGCGCTGCTCTGGCTCGCGCCTTGGCACTGGACCCTGAAATTGTTTTTCTGGACGAACCTACTGCCGGACTCGATCCCATTGGGGCCGCTGCCTACGACGAGCTAATCGGCGAGTTACAGCATGCCCTTGGCTTGACCGTTTTTATGGTCACGCATGACTTGGACAGCCTTTATGCCATTTGCGATCGGGTCGCAGTACTCGCGGAAAAACGCGTTCTGGTTGAAGGACCGATTGAAGAAATGACCAAAGTCGACCATCCTTGGGTGCAGGAATACTTCACCGGCCCCCGAGCGCGTGCGGCGCAAGAGAAGGGTTAGGATAGGTAGAGGCGATGGAAACCCGAGCGAATTACATCCTGATCGGTGCATTTACCCTTGCGGGTATCCTTGGAGCATTTGGCTTTTTCCTATGGCTCGCGAAATTCGAAGTGACGCGGCAATATGCGTACTATGACGTGTTATTCGATAATGTCTCGGGCTTGTCAGCGGCTGGCGGCGTCAGCTTCAACGGTTTACCCGTCGGGCAGGTTATCTCATTGAACCTCGATGATGATGATCCCTCTAAGGTTAGAGTAAAGCTTGAGGTCGACGCGGATATCCCAGTAACCGAGGACACGATTGCGCAACTGCAATCTCTTGGAGTGACCGGTGTCAGTTACGTCGAGCTAACCGGCGGCTCAGCCAGCGGTCAAAGGCTGCCGCAGAACAGCGTGATCAAAAGCAAGCGAAGCGCCATTCAATCCCTGTTTGAAGGTGCGCCGAAAGTGTTGGACGAGGCAGTAACGCTGCTGGAAAATCTCAATGCCGTTGTCGACGATAAAAACCGCGAATATGTCAGCAATATACTCGACAACCTTGCATCCGCTTCCGGCAAACTAGAGAAAACGCTTACGGATTTCGAAAGCCTGTCGACGGATTTAGGCGGAGCTGCCAAAAAACTTGGCGACTTCACAGACCGGCTGGACCAACTGGCCGATACTGCTGAAACCGCCCTGACAACCGGCACCGACACTTTAAAAAGCGTAAAGACAGCATCAGAATCTGCAACATCCGCCTTAGACAGCGCCAAAGTTACCATCGAAACAACCGATCGTGTGATTCAGGAAGATATCCGTCCTCTTATCGGCCGAGTGACAAGTCTGGCTGACAATCTGAACGGACTGTCTGAGGAAGCCAGCGTTGCACTGGCAGTCGTTTCAGAAACCTTCTTGAACGCAAACAAAACGCTTGGTTCGATCACTGCCGCGATGGACGGTGCCAAAGGTACGCTAACCTCGGCCGAACGCGCCTTTGACTCGGCAAACAAAGTCATAAACGAAGATGTTGGCGTCGTCATGGATGATATCCGCACGGCTGCAAACGAAGTTTCAACCACCGTGAAGAACGTTACCGAACGGCTGGACGACATCTCTGCCGACATCCTCAGTGCGTCGCAGTCCGCCTCAGAGCTGTTGGGCACCATCGATGGAATCGTACAAAACAACCGGCGTCAGGTTTCAGACTTTCTACGGGTCGGCCTGCCCCAGTTCACCCGCTTTGTTGAAGAATCACAACGGCTGGTCATCAGCCTCGACCGGCTAGTGGACAAGGTCGAACGTGACCCTGCGCGTTTCCTACTTGGAACCCAAGCATCGGAGTTTAGCCAATGATCAGGCATTTTCTTGTGGTTCTCGCCTTAGTCTCACTGGGGGGGTGCGCGGGTCTGGGCACGCTGCGGCAGGCGTCTAAGCCGAATGATCTGTACTTGCTGACACCGAAGAGCACATTCTCTTCGTCCCTCCCACGAGTTCAGAAGCAGATTGTGGTTCAGGAACCGACCGCAACGGCGGCGGTGAACACCGATCAGATCGCTGTGCAACCCACTCCGCTACAGGTTCAGTATCTTCCGCGCGCGCGCTGGGTGGATCGTGCACCGCTGATCGTTCAAGCGCTGTTGGTGGAAAGCTATGAAAACAGCGGTAAAGTAGCCGCCGTTGGCCGTTCGACTGTCGGCTTGCGACCAGACTATGTGATTGTCCCAGACCTACGGGAATTTCAGGGACTGGTGGTCAGTGAATCCGACAACTCAAAAACCGTTCGTGTCGAAGTTCGAATAAATATCAAGATCATCGACGAATACGAAGACAAGATCATCGCATCAAACTCATTTCGCGAATTTACTGTCTCTGCCAGTGACCAGACTCCGGATCTGGTGAAGGCCTTTGATGACGCTCTGGGTCGGACCATGCGGGATGCTGTAGAATGGAGCGTGCGTAGAATCCATACCCACGCTGCCAATAACCCAAGAGAATTCTAACCGCAGGGGCGCCGTCAGCCTTCGGCGCCCGCAGTGCACACTAATGTGAAAGTGTTTCGGCCAGACGCATCAGGGTCACCGCTTCAACCCGATACCCAAACGTGTCCTGGCCCTTGGACGCATTCGCCAACGTGATCGCGTCTTCATAAGACCATGAGCCCAAATAGTCACCACCACGCAGCAGTTGCCCAAACCCCGCAATTGCATATGAAAACTGCACATCCTCGGACGCGTCTCCTTGATGCGGCAGGATCGGCTCCTCAATCAGCTGGCTCTCTGCGGCGCCGGGCAGCTTGTATCGCAGTTTGAAATATCCGATCTCTTCCGCGCTTTCCGCCTCAACCTGATCGACATAGCGCAGTGGGCCGTTGCGGATAGCATCAGAACCGACCGGGGTGACTTCGTAAATCGCAGTCATCGTATGGCCTAAACCAATATCCCCTGCATCCACTTTGTCGTTCGAGAAATCCTCGCGCCGAAGGGCGCGGGTTTCGTAGCCGATCAAGCGGTATTCAGCGATCTGGGCCGGGTTGAACTCGACTTGAATTTTAACGTCATTGGCAATCGGGAACAGCGCACCGGTCAGTTGATCGACAAGAACCTTGCGCGCTTCGCCCAGCGTATCGATATAGGCCGCCTGCCCATTTCCGTTCTGCGCCAACGCCTGCATTGTGGCATCATCCAAGTTTCCACGGCCAAAACCCAAAACACTGAGGAAAACACCGCTATCGCGTTTGTGAGCGATAAAATCCTTCAGGGCTTCCGGATCGGAAAGACCAACATTGAAGTCACCATCCGTGGCAAGGATCACGCGGGTGACGTCACCTTCCGAAGCCATGCCTTCTGCGACCTGATAAGCCTGTTGCAGACCGGCTTGCCCAGCGGTCGCGCCACCAGCTTCCAACTGCTCCAACGCAGTCAGAATCTTGGTCCGTTCTGACGCCAGAGTTGGTTCCAGCACCTGCCCGGCGCTGCCTGCGTATGTGACGATTGAGACCTGATCTTCAGGTCGAAGTTCCGACAGCAACAGACGAAAAGACTGTTTGAGCAGCGGCAGCTTGTCCGCGTTTTGCATTGAACCAGATGTGTCTATTAGAAAAACCAGATTTAGCGGCGGGCGGTCTTCGAACTGGGGTAAGGCGCCCTGAATGCCGATATGAACCAGCTGCGTTCCATCGTTCCACGGCGTTGGAGACACTGTGATGGTTGGATGGAAAGGTGTCTCTCCCTTTGGAGCTGGGTAATTGTAGGGGAAGTAGTTCACCATCTCTTCGACCCTCACCGCGTCTTTCGGCGGCAAGTGACCACGCATTAATGAGGACCGGATAATCGAATAAGACGCCGTATCGACGTCGATCGAGAAGGTCGATACCGGGTCTTGGGCTGTAATTTTCAAAGGGCTTGTATCAGCGTTTGCAAACGCCTCGGCATCAGCTTCTGACGCCAGGTTCAGGTCTAGTTCACCTGGGACCGGCACCGTAGAAGGTGACGTATCGAGCAACGCTCCAGAAGAAATACCGAATCTAGCACCTTCTTCAGCCTCCGAACTGAAAGAGCGCATTTTAGGCTGAGGCAACAATGACGGCTCAGTGGCGAATTCTTCAACAAGTTCCGGCGCTTCGACAACGGGTTCGGACAAAGCGCCTTGGGGAGCGGTTCGTAAAAGGTCGCCTTCCTGATCCACATCGGCTGATTGGAGCTGTGGCTCAACACGCTTTGGCCCCAGCAAGTTAGTTGGGCCTTCCTTAAAATCCCAAGTTTGCGGCAGGATCATAACCAAAGCTATGGCAGCGACTGCGGTTGTTGCGGTCAGTGCACCGCGATGGGATAGGACGTTCAACATCGATTTCGCTCCTTCTGTCAGGCGGGCCATTAGGCCTCGCTTAACAGTCGGACGTATGGCAGCCTTCGATCCTTGGATGCGCAGGAAATTTTTCTGCGCTTGCTCCAAATTCTTCGCCCGACGCCGCGTATTCGCAGCGGGCGTCGCCGCATCCATCAATGTTTTGAAGTCTTCAAGATCGTCTGTCATTCTGCCAGCTCCTCTTGCCGCAGGGCTCGCAAGCGCTTGCGGATGTCCGACATGCGCCAGGACACGGTACCTTCAGAAACGCCAAGTACCTCGGCGGCTTCGGCATGGGTCATCTCATCCTCTAGCGTCAGGGCCAATGTATCTTGAAGATCCTGCGGTAACGACCGCATGGCCCTTTGTAGCCAGTCCACGGCTTCAGCAGCCTCTGTTGCCTCCGCCCTGCGCATCTGCTCAACATCTCCCCATGCGTCAGCGGCCCGACGATGACTTGCGTGACGGCGGCGCGCATCTTCTGCCGCGTTGACGACTACTCGGTACAACCATGTCGTGAACTTGGCCTCAGCGCGGAATCCGGCGATTTTGGCAGGCAGCGTCGCACAGATATCCTGCGTCAGATCCTCGGCCTGATCCGCGCGCCCAGTAAGTCGGAATGCCAAGCGAAAGATCCGATCATAGTGTCGCGCCAAAAGGGATGCGAACGCGTCTGCGTCCCCTTTCGCGGCAGCTCCGGCCAGATCCTCATCCGATGTTTTCATGCGCATCACGATGGGTATGACGTACCGGAAACGTCAATCCTTGGCAGCTCGTCAAAAAAAATCAGAAATGATCAGCCTTGGCCAATTTCCAGTCTGCCGCGAATTCCTCGGGTATCTTGTCCGTCAGCAAAACACCCTCATCGAGAAAAGTGTAAAGGTCCGCGTAGGACCGTTCCTGTTCATCCGCCAGGCGTCTGCGAATATCGCTTGGGTGCAGCTCAGAAACTTTTTCCTTGCCCATTGCCCCCAAGAGCTCGCGGAAGCTTTCCAGTGTGGCGTCGTGAAAGCGATGTACCCGTTTACGCTTTTGCGGCACGTTAACGGCGCGTCCACGAATAGGGTTCTGCGTTGCCACGCCCGAGGGACATCGGTTCGTATTGCAATGCAGCGCCTGAATGCACCCAACAGCGAACATCATCGCCCGCGCCGCGTTGCACATATCCGCACCAAGCGCGAATTTCTCGATCATGTCGTAACCCGTGGCCACTTTGCCCGAGCAAATGATCCGGATCTTGTCACGCAGCCCCACTCCGCGCAGGCAATTGTTGACGAATATCAGCGCCTCATTCAACGGCACGCCCAACCTGTTGGTAAACTCAACCGGAGCCGCGCCAGTGCCGCCTTCAGCCCCATCCACAGTGATGAAATCGGGCAGAATTCCAGTTTCCAGCATCGCTTTGCAGATCGCCATGAATTCGGATCGCTTACCAATGCAAAGCTTGAACCCGATGGGCTTACCGCCCGACATTTCCCTTAGGTGTTGTACAAAGTGCATCAATCCCGTCGGGCCATCGAACGCAGAGTGTATTGGCGGAGAGATGACGTCCTGGTGCACAGAAACGCCGCGGATTTCAGCAATTTCCTTATCCACCTTGGCTGCTGGCAATACCCCTCCGTGCGATGGCTTTGCGCCCTGTGAAAGCTTTATTTCGATCGCTTTGACCACGTCTTTTTTGGCCTTTTCCGCGAATAAATCCTTATCGAACCCACCTTCAGGAGTACGACAGCCAAAATAGCCAGTGCCGATCTGCCAAATAATATCTCCGCCTTCGGCCAAATGGTGCGGAGAAAGGCCGCCCTCGCCGGTGTTATGTGCAAACCCGCCATCCTTGGCGCCACCATTCAAAGCCATTATCGCGTTGGCGCTGAGTGCACCAAAACTCATGGCTGATACATTGAGGCGCGATGCATTATACGGCTTGGTGCATTGTGGTCCGCCCAAAATCAGGCGTTCCTCGCTTTCCTCAACGTGCTTGGGCGCAAGTGAGTGATTGGCTCTGTGATAACCTACGGTCTGGATGTCGAACTGCGTGCCAAAGGCTTGCGTATCCACCTGCCCCTTGGCACGAGAATAGACAAGGCTGCGAACAATTCGATTATAGGGACGGCCACTTTCGTTGGTTTCTACAAAGTATTGCCGAATTTCCGGGCTGACGAATTCCAGCATGTACCGAAAATGACCTAGAACCGGATAATTATTCAGCACGTTGTGCTTGGTTGTCAGCATGTCATACAGCCCAACCAAGGCATAAGGGATTAGAATTACTAATAGCCAATACGCTGGAGGCCAGTAATAACCCCAAAGCAAGGTCAATGGCAGGCACACATAGCTGAGAAAGTAATACAGGTTGCGAACAATCATTTCGTGCTCTCCCAAAGTGGTGCCGAAACAGGCTTGTCGCAACCGTGGATCAGTTCGGCGTTTGGTTGCAAGCCTTTATCCCTTTGGATCACGATACAATCATAGTCTGTGAAATAGTTCGAAGATTGGGTCTTAGTTGATCCTTTGACTGGCAATATGTATGCCAAAACAAAGATGAAATTGGGCAGAAGGATTGGATGTGACACAGACCCGAACCGCTGCCCTTATGTTTACCGCCGTATTTGTGGGTGGTGCTGCCGGTTCGCTCCTGCGCGAGGCGTTCGCCGCCCAAATCCCTGGTGCTCCGGTGTTGACGGCAACCTTTGGCATCAACATTTTTGCCTGTTTTGTCCTCGGCTGGCTTTACTCAGTGAGGCATCGCGTGCACGCGCATGTTCTGCATCTTGGCGCAGTGGGGTTCTGCGGCGGGCTGTCGACGTTCTCTTCTTTTGTCGCCGAGCTTGAGCGCATGGCAGCGACGAATATTTGGGGCGCCATTTCAGCGGCAACGCTGGAAATCGTCGTGGGCATCGCAGCCGCAGTCTTAGGTGAGGCTATCGGGCGGCGGTTTCACGGTCGGAGATCGCCGGAATGAGCGAGATCTACCTACACGCGATGTTCGGCCTTGGTGGTGGTTTAGGGGCAATGTTACGCCATTGGATCGCGTTGAGGGTCCGGCATGACCTGCCCTTTGCAACCTTGATTGTAAACGTTCTCGGCAGTCTTTTGCTGGGCCTCTGGATAGGTTATCTCGGCGGGCCGGTCGAAATGGGGGAAGAAGAGCGACGGCTGGTGTTCGGATTTTGCGGTGGTTTTACAACGTTTTCCAGCTTTGCCTATCAGTCACTGGAACTGCACCGCGAGCGCACGATTGCATTGGCCGCAGGGAACATTCTGCTGAGCTTAGTCTTGTGCTGGTTCGCACTTTGGCTGGGTTTGATTCTGATGGGTTAATGAGCGGGACTTGCCGCCTGCCGTTCATAATTTCCGCCTGTTTCCAAGAACTACATAGGATAGGTGTGCATCCGAACCGCGAGGTTCCCCATAATCCAAACCGTTCCGAGAATAATGATCAGCAAAACGAGCGTCGAAAACAGGACCAAATCCAAGTCTTCGCGGCTACTGCGACGGCGGTCGATATGGAGGAAGTAGACCAATTGAACAATCAATTGCGCCAATCCAAGCAACGCGATTGAGAGGTAAACGCCTTTGGTTTCTATTCCATAGAAGTAGGCGATCGTGAATACGGCGATTGTCAGAAGCAACGAACCGCCGTAACCGACCATATACCTACGGCGTTCGCGGCGGTGCATCTCGCTGCGCTTATCCATAGGCCAGCCCTCCGAAGTACACGATTGTGATAATTCCGATCCAGATCAGGTCGAGGAAGTGCCAGAACAAGGCCAATCGCACCACACGCGACATCAGCAGATCGGTCAGGCCAAACATCCGAAGCTGAATGCCCAAAACAACCAACCACAGACACCCCGCCGCCACATGCAGCCCGTGCAGTGGAACCAACCCGTAGAACGCAGATAGGAACCCACTGCGTTGCGGGATACCTCCCTTATCGGCCATTGCGATGAAATCGCGGATTTCCAACACCAGAAAGCAGAGACCTAACACCAGTGTCACGCAAAACCAGAATACAATCCGCCGCCGGGGCAGATTGTACTTCAACGCTAACATCGCCAACCCGACGGTCAGGCTACTGGTGAGCAGGATCATCGTTTGGGCAAAAATGCTTTTCAGATCGAATAACTCATGCGGGCCGGGTCCGCCCGCCTGCGCGTCGATCATTGTGATATAGATGGCGAACATCAGGCCGAAATAGACCAAGTCGCTCATCAGAAAGACCCAAAAACCGAAGGTTACGACCTCGCTGGCCTTGTCGGCACTGGCATGTCGTCGTCCGAGATTCAGACCCGGATAACTGTGTGTCGGCGCGCGCTTCATGTGGCCGCCTCCAGATCTGGACGGGCAAGGCCTTGGTTTTCAGGAGCTGTTTCATGGTCACGGTCGACGGCCGCAGAGCTGTGAACCAAGTCCAACCAAGCTTCGTGCTGTTTGCGAACCTCTTCGGCGGGGATGACCTCTTCGATACTTAGCCTGAAAGTCCAAAGGATGAAGGACAGCAACATCAAAACTGTCACCAGTGCGGCCAGCCACCAAATCCACCAAACCAACGCGAACATCCAGACACCGCTGAGCACACACAGGATAAAACCAATGGCGGTGTTTTTCGGCATCTTGATGTCTTCATAGTCTTCCGGCGTCGGATAAGCTTTACCCCGCTCCTTGGCAGCTGCGAAGTTATCCCGGTCCGTAACCTGTGGAATGATAGCAAAGTTGTACGGAGGCGGCGGTGCGGGGATCGACCATTCCAACGTGCGCGCGTCCCAAGGATCACCGACTGGAACACGGGTCTTGTCACGGTCACGGATGCTGACCCACAATTGGACGATCACCGACAATAGGGCCATCAGGATCACAAGTGCGCCGATGACGGCAACGATCATGTACGGGTGGAAGCTCGGGTCTTCCCAACTGAACGACCTGCGCGGCATACCCATCAGGCCAACAAAATATAGCGGCAGGAAGGTCAGCATGAAGCCGACCGTCCACAACAACACTGTGATACGACCCCAATATTCGCTCAAGCGGAAGCCGAAAGCCTTGGGGAACCAATAATTGTATCCGGCTAGCAAGCCGAACAGCACACCCGGCAACAAGACGTTGTGAAAATGCGCGACCAAAAACAGGGTGTTGTGCACTTGATAGTCCACAGTTGGGTTGGCCAGGATCACGCCCGACAGTCCACCGATCACAAACAGCATCAGAAACGCCAAGCCGTATAGCATCGGCACTGAAAACCTGATGCGGCCTCGGTAGAGTGTTGCCATCCAGTCATAGACTTTTACACCGGTTGGGATGGCGATCAGCATGGTGGCAATACCGAACACCGCATTGATCAGGGCGCTTTGGCCCATTGTGAAGAAATGGTGCAGCCAGACCGTGAACGACAACACGGCAATGCACATCGTGGCAATAACCAGAGAGTTGTAGCCATAAAGGCGTTTGGCTGAAAAAGTGGCGAAAACCTCGGAATAGATACCGTATGCGGGCAGGACCAGCAGATAGACCTCAGGGTGACCGAACAGCCAGAACAGGTTGGCGTAGTTCATCATATTGCCGCCGAGGTCATTGGTGAAAAAGTGGAAATCCAGGTAGCGATCCGCCGCCAGCATCAGCGCGGCCACGCCAAGCGGCGGCATGGCAAAGATAATCAGGATCGAGCTGCTGATGATCGTCCAGCAATACATCGGAAGCCGCATAAACTTCATGCCCGGCGCGCGCAGCTTGTAGATTGTGACCGCAAAGTTGATCCCTGTCAGCGTGGTGCCGATGCCCGATACGACGATGGCCCAGATCCAGTAGTCTGGGCCAACTCCGGGATTGAAGGCCGCGCCGGTATAGGGCGGGTACGCTGTCCAGCCGCCGGTCGAGAACTCACCCACGACCAACGATACCATCAGCATCATGCCTGCGGACACCGTCAGCCCAAGGCTGATCTGGTTCATCACCGGAAAGGCCACGTCGCGCGCACCAATCATCAGCGGGATCAGGAAATTTGCGACGCCGAAAACAAAGGGTACGGCGACAAAAAACACCATGATCGTACCATGCGTGCTGAACAGCTCGGCAAAATGTTCAGCTTCAAGGAACCCATCGCCTGGTCCTGCAGCCTGTTGGGCGCGCATGACCACGCCTTCCAGAACGCCACGCGCCAGCATGACGATTGCGAAAACGATATACATGATACCTATTTTCTTGTGGTCGGCACTGGTCAACCAATCGCGCCACAATGGCCCCCAGAGCCGGAACCACGTGAGCAAACCAACCACTGCCACGACGCCTATGATCACAATCGCCGCGGCAGCGTTGGCCACGATTTCATTCGCGTTGGGGTCTTGGATCAGACCCGCAATCGGGAAGGAATCCCAGTTCAGACGGCCAAAGAATCCGGATTCAGTCATTGCGCACCACCTTGCCCGTATTCGACGGTACCCGGTTGTTGATCCAGAGAGAGCGGTTGCCCGCCGTGATAGCGGTGTAGAATGGACTGAAACAAGTCTCCGTCCTGCAATGTAAAATACAGTGCATTGACGGGCATTTGTACGGTTCCCAACGCCGCCTGCACCTCATCCCGATCCGTGCGCATGGCAAGCGTTCGGTAGGTGTCATCAGTCAATGGGATGCCATTCGCCCGAACACTGTCCACCCATGCATCAAAGTCCTGAAGTTGCATTGCCTGGGTCAGAAACTTTTGCTTTGTGAAACCGCGGCCATTGTATTGTGTGTTTTCACCCTGCATCGTCTTTGGCGTGTCCGCGACCAGATGCAACCGTGTCGTCATCCCCGGCATGGCATAAATCTGACCGGCAAGAGCTGGAATCATGAACGACTGCATCACCGTATCTGTGGTCAGCGTCATAGCTATCTGCTGTTTAACCGGAATACCAAACTCACCGACGGTTGCGATGCCCAGATCGGGGTAGATGAACAACCATTTCCAATCCAGACCCACGACCTGCACGTTCAGCGCAGGCGTTTCTCCGAAAGTAGCGGCGTATGGGTCCAAGCGATGCGTGGCTTTCCAAAGATAAAAGGACAACAACGCCACGATTACAACCGGCACACCCCACATGACAAATTCCAGCTTTGCCGAAAAATCCCATTTTGGGCTATACTTTGCTGCCCCGCCACTGCGTCGCCGGTATCGCAAAGCGATTAACGGTACCAGCACCAGAACCGGCACTACTGCAATCAAGATCAGGACAGTTGCTCGCAGCAGATGGGTTTTTTGCACCGCCGCTATCGGGCCTTGAGGGTCCATAAAACTGTCGCTTGCCAATGCGCCCTGCGCCGCAACAGCAAAAATTGCAGCCGTTATCAGTACGGTCAGCGATATGGCTGAAGGTCTGAGTAAGGCCACGTTTGATCGTCCTTTTTCGACTACGCTTTCGGCCAACTATCGACAGAGTCAGAAAATTTCTCAAGGATTTTCGCAAAACCACTGTTTGTCCTGCAAGTCGCTTGAACAACCAGAACATTACAACTGTGCTATTCACAACCGATGCTGCTGTTGACTTAACAGGAGCCAAGAGCGAGAAATTTTTGTGATGCGTCGATTTATTCTCGCCCTCTTTCTTTGGTGCCTTGCAACTAACGCCTACGCACAGGATCGCGCTGCGGTCGAACGTCAGTTTCAGGCGTGGCTAAATGATACGGTCTGGCCGCAGGCTGAAGCCAAGGGTGTCTCGCGACGCACGATGCGTGAGGCATTCGAAGGGGTCACACTCAACTGGAAGCTGCCGGATTTGGTGCCACCGGGCAGTTCAGCGCAAGTGCCCAAGCAGCAAAAGCAAGCGGAGTTTGGATCTCCAGAGCGTTATTTCAACAAAGGCTCTGTGCAGGGGGCTACAGCCACGGGGCGACAAATGGCTCGTCGCCATTCGGCTACCCTTGCGCGCGTTGAGGCAGAAACAGGTGTACCCGGACACATCATCTTGGCCATCTGGGGGCGGGAAAGTGGATATGGCCAAGTGCCAATCCGTCACAACGCATTTCAAGTGCTGGGCACGAAAGGGTTCATGAGCACTCGCTCTGACTACTTCACCAATGAGCTGATTGCCGCCTTGCAGATTGCAGAAGCCAGTGACGCGCCGCCGGGTTCCTTGAAAAGCAGCTGGGCGGGCGCGTTGGGTCAACCACAATTCATGCCTTCAAACTTTCTAACCTATGCGGCAGACGGCAATGGCGACGGTCGATTTGATATTTGGGGTTCCGCTGAAGACACAATCGCATCGATTGGGAATTTTCTGTCCCAACACGGCTGGGCAACCGAGCGTGATTGGGGCTTTGAAGTAACCGTGCCTTCTTCGGTTTCTTGTGCTTTGGGGGGTCCAGACCAAGGTAAATCCATTCAGCAATGGGCGGCTTTGGGTGCTACCCGAGTGTCTGGCAGACCGTTTCCAGAGCATGAATTGCAAGGCCAAGGCTTCCTTATGATGCCAGCAGGTCGCAATGGCCCTGCTTTCATCGTCACACCAAATTTCTACGTGCTGAAGGACTACAACAAAAGTGACCTCTATGCCCTTTTCGTAGGACATGTGGGTGACCGCATTAAGTATGGCGTAGGCGATTTTAAAGGACGCTGGGGCTACGTAGGCAAGCTTTACCGTTCGGATATCGCGGCTATGCAAAGGGCATTGGAACAACAAGGACATGATGTCGGCGGAGTAGACGGACTACCCGGTTTCAAAACACGCCGCTCTATCGGTCGTTGGCAACAAGCGACTGGCAGCACGCCCACCTGCTTCCCAGAAGCCAGCATGAAAGCCCTTCTGGCACAGTAGCGATTCGCGCGTGCCGTTGGGTCAACTAGCGCATTTCAACGCGACCCACGGGCCACGCTTGGGGGGGCGGTGTTCACAAAAATGTCAAGATTGGCTCTGGTTTCATTATTATATTTCCGGCCACCCCCGAGCATGGCTTACAATCGCTCACAATCCACCTGTGGTTGCTAAATTCGCAGTCACCACCTTTATCCTTCCTGCAAATAATGCCACCTTCGGCGCCAGTGAAAGGCGACTTTCGCAGACACGTTCCCGACTGCAAACCGAAAGACTGCGACGCGGTGTTCATTGCGATCTGATAAAGCAAAATCTGAACCAGTCCCGGTCTCTCAGGGTCGGACAAACATGGTGGTTGGCAGCCATCCTGAAGGAATGCGCGTGCCATGCCCCTAAAAACGGGAGTAGAACAAAATGAACAAGTATATTCGTACGTCTCTGGCGGGGCTGTTGACCTCGACCATGATCACTGGTGCCGCCTTTGCCGCCGGCACGCACCCCGACACCGGAGAAGCGCTGGCCGAAGACCAGACCTTTATCTATCGCCTTGGAGATGAACACAGCTCGGTTGACCCGCAGGTTGTCGAAGACACCTACGGTGCCGAGATCGTCCGCGACCTGTTTGAAGGCCTGATGAACCAAGACGAAGACGGTAACTTGGTTCCGGGTGTCGCCACCGGCTACACAACCAACGACACCAAAGACGTTTACACTTTTACACTGCGCGACAACGCCAAATGGTCGAACGGCGACCCGGTAACCGCAGGTGATTTTGTGTACGCTTGGAAACGCGCTGTCGATCCTGCTCTGTCCTCGCCCTACGCTTGGTTCATGGAGCTAATGTCGATCCAGAACGCCGCCGAGATTATTGCCGGCGAAAAGCCGATTGACGAACTGGGCGTCAAAGCCATCGACGATCACACGCTGGAAGTCACCCTAAGCGCACCGCTGCCGTATTTCCCGCAGATGACCACACACTCGACCACCTTCCCTGCCCCGCAAAAGGTAATTGAGGAACATGGCGACGCCTGGACACGCCCCGAAAACATCGTTTCAAACGGTGCCTATGTCTGGACCGAACACTTGCCGCAGGAACGTTCGGTTCGTGAACGCAACGAAATGTATTGGGACAACGAAAACACCATCCTCGACAAAGTCGTAACGCTGGTGATCAACGACGAAAACGTTGCCCTGACCCGATATCTGGCCGGCGAGCTGGACCGTACCGAAGTCCCCGCAGGCCAATTCCCCCGCATGAGCCAGGAACATCCGGACGAAGCGATCAGCTTCCCGCGTCTGTGTAACTATTATTACACGTTCAACCTGACGGAAGACGGCCCCGAAGCCTTCAAAGACCCCAATGTACGCCAAGCACTGTCACTGGCAGTAGACCGTGCAATCATTACCGAAAAAGTGATGGCAGGCGGGCAGCCGCAAGCCTACACCTTCGCACCCGAAGCCACCGCAGGCTTCACCGTGCCCGAAGTTGAAATGGCCTCGATGACCCAGCCCGAGCGCGATGAACTGGCCAAGGAACTGCTGGCCGGTGCTGGGTACGGCCCGGACAACCCGCTGAGCTTTGAGATGGTCTACAACACCAACGAAGACCACAAGAAAGTCGCCGTGGCGCTGAGCCAGATGTGGAAGCAGAAGCTGGGCGTGAATGTCGAGCTGGCCAACATGGAATGGAAAGTGTTCCTGGAAGAGCGTGGCAACCAGAACTTCGATCTGGCCCGCGGCGCATGGTGCGGTGACTACAACGAAGCCTCGACCTTCTTGGACCTGCTGCAGTCGAATTCCGGTTACAACGACGGCAAATATGCCAATGCCCGCGTTGACGAGCTGCTGGCCCAGGCCAAAACTTCCGATGACCCAGCGCCTCTGTACACCGAAGTTGAGCGTATCATCGCACAGGAAACCCCTGTGATCCCGATCTATCACTATGCTGGCGTCTACATGATGGACACCGATGTCGGGAACTGGCCGATCAATAACGTCGAGCAAAACTGGTACTCGAAAAACCTCTACAAGCGCGCCGAATAATCGTCTTTGAACCACGCCCAGCCCCGGGACCGCCCGGGGCTGGGCCAATAATCATGGGGGCATGAAATGCTTGCCTATAGTCTTCGGCGACTGTTGGTTGCCATTCCGACGATCCTGTTGCTGATCGTCGCCTGTTTCTTTCTGATGCACTTCGCGCCCGGCGGGCCTTTCACCTCCGAGCGACCTTTGCCACCGGCAGTTCTGGCCAATATCGAGGCGCGGTACGGGTTGGACCAACCGCTGTGGAAGCAGCTCTGGGATTATCTTTACAACATCGTCGTGCATTTTGATTTCGGCCCGTCCTTCAAGTTCAAGGACCGCGACGTGAATGACATTATTGCGCAGGGCTTCCCGATCTCGCTGACATATGGCTCCTTGTCCTTTTTGGTCGCGACGACGATTGGTGTCGGTCTGGGAATAGCCGCCGCAATTAAACACAATAGCTGGATCGACTACTTCGCAGTCGGCTTGGGGATCGCTGCTCAGGCACTGCCGAACTTCATCATGGGGCCGATCCTAATCCTGACCTTCACTCTTTGGCTTGGATGGTTACCCGGTGGTGGTTGGAACGGTGGGCAATGGCCCTATCTGATCATGCCGGTGATTGCGCTTGCAACATCGTATATGGGGTCAATCGCGCGGATCACGCGGTCGTCGATGCTGGAAGTTCTGAATTCGAACTTCATCCGCACGGCCCGCGCCAAAGGCTTGCCAACCAGAACCGTGATCTGGCGTCATGCGCTGAAACCAACGCTTTTGCCCGTCGTCTCCTATCTGGGACCTGTCTTTGTCTATGTGCTGACCGGGTCTGTGTTTGTCGACATCTATTTCTCGACCGGCGGTCTGGGACAGGCCTATGTCGGCTCGGCCCTTTCGCGAGACTATGCCGTGCTGCTGGGGGTTACGATCCTGTATGGCGCGCTGACTGTTGTCGTGAACCTGCTGACCGACCTGGCTTATGCCTGGTTCGATCCGAAAATCCGTTACTGAGGGGCTGGCAATGCTTGGTAAATCTCAAAAAGCCGCCCAATTGGCCGAAGACGTCACCGACTACACGGTCATTCAGGGGCGCTCGCTTTGGCAAGACGCACGCATGCGTTTTGTCCGCAACAAAGCCGCTATGGCCAGCGTTTTCATACTGGGGCTAATCGTACTGTTCACAATCATCGGCCCGTACTTCGCCGTTTGGACCAACGAGGAAATCGACTGGAACGTCATGGGCGACGTAGCCGGCATGGGAATGCCGTCGATCGAAACCGGGCACTATTTTGGTGTCGATGATCTGGGGCGCGACCTCTATAGCCGCGTCATTCAGGCGACGACAACATCGCTGCTGGTGGGTCTGATCGGGGCTGCAACCGCTCTGATCGTCGGCACCTGCTATGGTATCGCTGCTGGATATATCGGCGGGCGCACCGACAGCGTGATGATGCGATTTGTCGACATCCTGCTGGCGATCCCAGCCACGTTGATCGTCATCTTGTTGCTGGTCGTGGCGGGGCGGTCGTTCTTCATGCTGTTCATCGCGCTTGGTGCCGTAGGCTGGCTGACCATGGCGCGGATTGTTCGGGGCCAGACCCTGACTCTGAAGAACCGCGAATTCATCGAAGCCGCCCGCGCCGCCGGCGTCAGCGAATTCACCATTATGTACCGCCATATTCTACCCAACTTATTGGGTGTGGTAATCGTCTATGCCTCGCTGTTGGTGCCCGAGATGATCCTGATGGAAAGCTTCATCTCGTTCCTAGGGCTTGGCATTTCGGAGCCTTACACGTCTCTGGGCCGTCTAATCGCCGAAGGTGCGGGAACCATGGCTTACGGCACGCTGTGGCAGCTGATGTACCCCCTGACAATCTACGTCGCCATCATCATCTCAATGTTCTTCATCGGCGATGGTTTGCGTGACGCTCTGGACCCGAAGGATCGCTGATATGAGCCTGTTTTCAATAAAAGACCTAAGCGTCCAATTCGACACTCCTGACGGCGTAGTCGAGGCTGTGAAAGGGATCAGTTTCGATATCAACCCCGGCGAGTGCCTTGGCATTGTTGGCGAAAGCGGATCAGGCAAAAGTCAGACTTTCATGGCCGCGATGGGGCTGTTGCCCCCTGCTGGGCGGGCGTCAGGGTCGGCCATGCTGAATGGCAAGGAAATCCTGAACCTGCCTATCAACAAACTGAACAAGATCCGTGGCGATGATGTCGGCATGATCTTTCAGGACCCGTTGACCGCGCTCACTCCGCATCTGCGGATCGGTCAACAAATGCGCGAGGTTCTTCAGGTTCACGAAGGGCTACAAGGTTCGGCTGCGCGGGCCCGTTGCCTGGAATGGCTGGACCGCGTGCGTATCCCCGAGGCGAAACGGCGTCTGGATCAATACCCACATGAGCTGTCGGGTGGCATGCGTCAGCGCGTGATGATCGCCATGTCGATGCTGTGCAGCCCCAAACTATTGATCGCAGACGAGCCGACCACGGCTTTGGATGTGACGGTACAGGCCGACATTCTAGATCTGATGGTACGCCTGCAAAAGGATGAGGGTACCGCAATTGCCCTGATCACCCACGATATGGGTGTTGTCGCCCGCATGTGCGACCGCATCCAGGTCATGCGGCTGGGTCAATTCGTCGAAGCCGGTGACACGCGTGAAATCTTCCGTGCACCACAGCATGACTACACCCGCTCTTTGCTGGAAGCCATGCCGCGTATTGATGCCGGGGACGCCCCCAAAGCGCTGGACAAGATCGACGAGCCGTTGCTCAAGGTAGATGACGTGAAGGTGCATTTCCCGATCCACGTCAAGGGCCGTCTGTTTGGGCGCAAAGTACCACTTAAGGCCGTCGACGGCGTCAGCTTTGATATCCGTAAGGGTGAAACGCTGGGTGTCGTCGGTGAATCAGGTTGTGGCAAGTCCACACTAGCCCGCGCGGTTCTGCAACTGATCGAACCCAGTGACGGCAGTGTAAGTTGGCTGGGTCATCCGATTGTCGGGCTTAGACGGGCCGAACTGAACAAGTACCGTAAAGACCTGCAGATTGTCTTCCAAGACCCGCTAGCCAGCCTTGATCCTCGAATGACGATTTCGGCCTCAATTGCTGAGCCGTTGAAAACCTATCGTCCTGATCTGACCGAACGCGAACGCAAAGATTTGGTTGCGCAGATGATGGAGCGTGTGGGCCTGAAGGCAAACATGATCAACCGCTATCCGCATGAGCTTTCCGGCGGTCAAAACCAGCGTGTTGGTATTGCAAGGGCGATGATTAACAAGCCAAAGCTGATCATCTGCGACGAGGCCGTTTCCGCCTTGGACGTGTCCATTCAGGCCCAAATCGTTGAATTGTTGCGAGAGCTGCAACAGGAGTTCGGCCTCTCGATGATATTCATCAGCCATGACTTGTCGGTTGTGCGAGCGGTCTCAAACCGGATCATGGTGTTGTATTTGGGCCGGATCGTAGAACTTGGAGATGGTGAAGTTATTTGCTCCGCTCCGATCCATCCCTACACCAAGTCTCTGATTTCGGCCGTTCCAATCCCTGACCCGGATGTCGAGCGCAGTCGTCAGCGTTTGAAACTGCCCGGTGAGCTCCCCTCGCCGATGGATCCGAAAGCGGCATTGCGTTTTCTGCCCAGCCGTTTAGCAGCAGGTCAGACAGACTATGTACCGCAGCTGAGCGAAGTTAAGCCAAACCATTTTGTGGCCGAACATGATCCGCTGGATGCCATTATGAATGGGGCATAACCTGCATGCCCCGAAGCCGGGAAACGGCTTCGGGGCCACGTGGTGACCGTCGGTTCGCTTCTGTTGCCAACGGGATGGAAATACCTAAGCCCAATTTTACTGCAGGTTGTGAAAAGGTACTGCGGCGGTTAAGCAAATTTAAGCTGATCGTTTTGACTTATTCACCCCCAAATGGCACCATCCTTGAAAAATAAACGCAGACGGTATGTCGGCGTTGATTGCAAGGTTAACAGGGCCTAATAGGTCCGCTTAGTTCAAGGCTGACTTGCCTTGGTTAAATTGCTTGAGAGGTTATATGGCACGCAAGGTCACAAAGGCGATCTTCCCCGTTGCAGGGCTCGGTACTCGGTTCTTGCCAGCGACCAAGTCAGTACCCAAAGAAATCATGACTCTGGTCGACCGCCCTTTGGTGCAATACGCCATCGATGAGGCACGCGCCGCTGGCATTAAAGAATTTATTTTTGTCACATCGCGCGGCAAATCAGCCCTTGAAGACTATTTCGACCACAATTTGGTGCTTGAACAAGAGCTGAAAGCCAAAGGCAAAGATAAGCTTTTGGAAACGTTGAACGCCACCAACATGGAAAGTGGCGCGATTGCGTATATCCGGCAGCACAAAGCGCTCGGCCTAGGCCACGCGGTTTGGTGCGCCCGTCGTTTGATTGGGGATGAACCTTTTGCGGTTATGTTGCCGGACGACGTAATTGCCGGAGACAAACCCTGTCTGCAGCAGATGGTCGAAGCTTACGAAGAAACCGGCGGAAACATGGTAGCAGCCATGGAAGTTCCCACTGAAAAGACCAGCGCATACGGTGTGCTGGATGTAGGCGACAACATTGGCCCAGTTGTGCGAACGCGCGGGATGGTTGAAAAACCCAAGCCCGAAGAGGCGCCATCGAACCTGGCTGTGATCGGTCGCTACATTTTGGGCCCATCGGTACTGTATAACCTGAACCAGATGAAAAAAGGCAGCGGCGGCGAGATTCAGCTAACCGACGCAATTGCCGAAGATATCGGTAACGGCGTTCCAGTGTTTGGCTACAAGTTCGACGGTCAGCGCTTTGATTGTGGATCAAAAGCTGGCTTCCTGCAGGCAACGGTTGCCTTCGCACTAGCCCGCGATGACCTGCGTGAGGACTTGAACCAATACCTGCACGACATCGTGGCAACAGGTCAGGCTGCGCAATAGCGAACAGTTCAAACTCTTGGGTTTCAACATTTTTTGGGGCCGAGGCATTCTGTGCCTCGGCGCTTTAATTTTGTGTGGACGAAGAGTTACGAAAGAGTTTTCCGGGCGTTCGACCCGGTCAACAGGGATTCATCTTCAAAGCGGCAATGTGGCGCGCAAATCAATTGTCTGATCGACAGTCAGAGGAGGACGCCCGTGTCACAGAACTCACCCCGCTTGGAGCTGCCATTTTTGCAAGCATCTCAGGCCCAGAAACACATCACTCACAACGAGGCACTGCGTCGGTTAGATATTGTCACTCAGCTCAGCGTCGCTTCGATCAACGCAACGATACCACCCGCAGTGCCGGAACAAGGCGAGGTTCACGCCTTGGGTGACGTTCCGACAGGAGATTGGTCGGGTCAGGCCGGATCTCTGGCTGTTTGGTTGGACAGTGCTTGGCATTTTGTGCCACCCCGTAAGGGTTGGCGTGCATGGGACGAAAGCGCAGAGCAACTCTTGGTTTGGGATGGCAACGCGTGGATTAAACCACCAATTGAAGCTCGAGACATGGAAGGCCTGGGGATTGCCACCGGTTACGACAGTACAAACCGCCTGTCGGTTCGCTCCCCGGCAACATTGTTCAGCCATGATGGCGGTGGGCATCAGCTAAAAATCAACAAGGCCGAAGACAGCGAAACAGCATCTTTGCTGTTTCAGTCCAATTGGACGGGACACGCCGAAATGGGCCTGTCGGGCAGTAACGGCTTTTCGATAAAAGTATCTGCAGACGGCGGAACCTGGACTGAAGCACTGAGTTTTAACCCCGCGAACGGTATTCCGGGCGGTGCTGCGGTTCAGGCAAGTGCCGACGACACGACCCCCGGTCGACTGATGCGAACTGATTACGGCTATAGCCCGGGTAATGTGCTAGGTACTGTCTCTGAAAATGGCGGCGCGCCGACCGGAGCCGTGATCGAATGTGGATCAACTTCAAACGGGGAATATGTGCGCTATGCGGATGGCACACAAATCTGCTTCGCGTCCCTGCCCGCAACGAACTGTACAAACCCTGACGGAACTCTGTTCGCAAGCGGTACAGCGATCTGGAACTTCCCAGTTCCCTTTGCCGCCATGGCACCAGTTGCCGTCAGCGGCAGCGGCGGAGCAAACAGCCGGTTCATCGGTTTCGACACACCCGTAGAGACTCAAGTAAATTTAAAGGTAATGGCAACGACAAACGATGCAACGGCGTTGATCCCCACCGTCACCGCAATTGGCCGTTGGTTCTGAGTTTTCGGACTGCCCGGGCGTTAGCCCGGGTTTTCACCTGACGCGAAGGTCTTCATCCGCCTGTTTCAGGAACCATTCATAGGTTTCGCGTATACCGTTTTCCAGCGTGATGCGTGCGTGCCATCCCATATTACTCAGACGGGACACATCCATCAGTTTTCGCATAGCGCCATCCGGTCTGCTGTCATCCTGCGTGATCCGCCCATTAAAACCTGTGATTTTCGCAACTAACGCCGCCAAATCCGCAATCGACACGTCCTCGCCGCAACCCACATTGATATGACTCAGCATCGGATTGGTATTTGCCTCGTAAATATCGCGCGGCAGATCCAACACGAACAGTGACGCTTCGGCCATATCATCCACATGAAGGAATTCCCGACGAGGTTTGCCGGTGCCCCAGATCACCACTTCGTCCAAGCCGTCACGCTTCGCTTCGTGGAAGCGGCGGATCAAAGCAGGTAAGACATGACTGTTTTCTGGGTGAAAGTTGTCGCCGGGCCCGTATAGATTGGTCGGCATGACAGAACGGTAATCAACCCCGTGCTGCCGATTATAACTTTCGCACAACTTGATCCCTGCGATTTTGGCAACAGCGTAGGGTTCGTTGGTCGGTTCCAGCACCCCAGTCAAAAGAGCATCTTCTCGCATGGGTTGCGGGACCGCGTTTGGATAGATGCAGGAACTGCCCAGTTGAAGCAGATGCTTGACCCCAGCTGCAAAGGCTTGATGGATCACGTTACATTCGATCATCAAGTTATCGTAGATAAAATCCGCCGGGTAAGTGTTGTTGGCGTGGATACCACCCACTTTGGCTGCGGCCAGTATGACTACATCCGGACGCTCGGTCTGCATAAACTCTCGAATGGCCCCCTGATCGATGAGGTCCAGTTCGGAATGAGTCCTGGTGACGAGCTCAAGCGCCTCGCCCGACGCCTGTCGATTTTGCAGACGACGCATTATGGCACCGCCTACCATTCCACGATGGCCTGCCACGTATATTTTTTGCATGCCGCTGCTCCTCAGCCGTTTTCCATGCTCACAGGCAATTCATAGCCATGCTCTTTCAACAATGCATAGCGTTTGGCAGTTTTCAGGTCTTCGGCAATCATTTCGGCGCACATGTCCTGCACGGTCAGCTCAGGCTCCCACCCAAGCTTGGACTTTGCCTTCGATGGATCACCCAGCAACGTTTCGACCTCTGCGGGACGATAGTATTTAGGGTCAATGCGTACGATCACGTCGCCAGGCTTAAGCGCGGGTGCGTAATCACCTTCGATCGACGCAACAGTCGCGATTTCATCAGCGCCTTCGCCAGTAAACTCCAACTCAATGCCGAGCTCAGCTGCGGACCATTCTATGAACTGTCGGACAGAATACTGCGTGCCTGTGGCAATCACAAAATCTTCGGGGGTGTCCTGCTGCAGCATTAACCACTGCATCCGGACATAGTCCTTGGCATGCCCCCAGTCTCGCAGGCTGGCAATATTGCCCAGATATAGGCACTCTTCCAAACCTTGCGCGATATTCGCCAACCCACGCGTGATCTTGCGAGTTACAAAAGTCTCCCCTCGGCGCGGGCTTTCGTGATTGAACATGATACCGTTGCAGGCATAGATTCCATAAGCTTCGCGATAGTTTATCGTTATCCAATAGGAATACAGCTTAGCCACTGCATACGGCGAACGTGGGTGGAACGGGGTGGTCTCTCGCTGTGGGGTTTCCTGAACCAAACCGTACAACTCGGACGTAGACGCCTGATAAAAACGCGTTTTCTTTTCCAAACCCAAAAAACGGATGGCTTCCAATAATCGCAGAGTACCAATGGCATCTACATCCGCAGTATACTCGGGCGCCTCAAAACTGACCGCCACGTGCGATTGCGCGCCGAGATTGTAAACTTCGTCTGGCTGCACTTCTTGGATGACACGCGTCAAATTCGACGTATCGCTCAAATCACCATAGTGCAGATATAAATTGGGATTTGGGTCATGCGGATCTTGATAGATGTGGTCAATTCGCTGTGTGTTGAAGGAAGACGCTCTGCGTTTAATACCGTGAACCTCATAACCTTTTTCCAGCAAGAATTCCGCCAGATAGGATCCGTCCTGCCCCGTGATCCCGGTAATCAACGCTTTTTTTGTCATTTTTTCTTCCTTGGGGAATACTGTGCGCATCGTCGTCGCCTCAAACATTAAGGCGACGCGGAATGCAACCCAAGGCAAAAGACGACCGTGAAGTCGGACGCAAGCTTGTTTATTGGCTAGGCATCTTAGTCAGTTCGACGCGTAAAGGGTTACTGCACCCTGAGCCCCATCTGCCAAAGCTTTACTTTGATCTCGTCGTACTTGCTCGTAAAGGGCAAGTGCCTGATCCGAAAACAACTCGCTCGGCGGCTCGACACGCACGAAATTCGAATGCCCGTCCTGTCCGCGAGCCATCAAAGCGTAATCCCGATCCGCGATCAGTTGCTTGGCATTAGGATTGAGATAGCGAATTGCCAGACCGATCCTGCGATCATCTGACCTGTTCGGACCAGACCCATGAATTGTTAGCCCGTGATGCAACGACATTTGCCCCGGTGTCAGCTCAATATGGGTTTTGTCTTCCTCCGCAACCTCGACGGCAATCTCTTGTCCGCGCGACAGCAGATTGGTGTCGGAAAAAGTATCGTTGTGAGGCAGGATCGGATTTTTGTGACTGGCTCGCACGAAATCCATACAACCGCTTTCGGTTGTTGCCGGCGACAGCGCTATCCAGGCTGTGACCTGATCAGGCGTCTCACCCATACCCCAATAAGTGAGGTCCTGATGCATGCCGACCGTGTGTTCCGTTTGCGCCTCTTTGATAAAGAACTCGGCCGACCAAACCATGATATCCGGACCTAAGACACCCTCGACTACATCCAGAACCCGAGGGTCCAGTGCAATCTTAGCTGCAAGGGGAATAACCAAATGTGCGTTGACGCGTTTGTAGGTGTTCAACGGCAGCGGTAAGTCTGCCGTTAGCCAGTCCTGTTCAAGCTGTTCCAGTTCGTCGCGGATACCTGCAGCTTCTTCTTGGGAAAAAACTGTCAGCGGGTAAAGAAATCCGTCTTCCCAATATTGTTTCGTTTGCGCGTCGGTCAAAGTGGCGTTGGAGTTTGGCATGGCGTACCTCACTGGCTGCTTGCCACTTCAGGATAGGCCAGATTTTCGGCAGGACAGCGTGCAACCTATTGCCCGTGAGGCTAAGTTCAGCTTAGCCTTCTCACATGTCGTCCCGTGTTCCCTCACTCAACTGGCTACGTGTCTTTGAAGCAGCCGCCCGAACTGAGAGCTTCGCCCGCGCAGCCGTACAACTGAACATGTCTGCAGCGGCCGTCAGCCAGCAGGTAAAGGCGCTGGAAACCCGGTTGGGAACGCCTTTGTTTCATCGCCACGCTCATGCGGTAACCTTGACGGAAGCCGGTCGCGCCTACCTACCATCGGTTCAGCAATCCCTTCTTATGTTGGAGACAGCAACAACCGGTCTGTTCGGAGAAACCCGCGAACAGCGCCTTTTTGTCCAATCTGTTCTACTGTACGCTCATGGGGTTCTGGCCTGCGGGCTGCCTGATTTTCAGGCCGCGCACCCTCAGATCAGCTTGTCTTTGACGACCGGCAATCTGGTATCGGACTTTGCCAATCAGTTCACTGACCTTCAGATCGTATTCGGTAACCCTGCACTTTTTGAAGCTGAAAGCGATCTGTTGATGCGCGAACGACTCTATCCTGTTGCCCCACCAGAAATCGCCGAGCAGATCAGCCATCCTCAGGATCTGTTTAATTTCCCCTTGATCGAGGTATCGACCCACCGCGCAAGCTGGCCACATCTTTTTGACGCCTTGCGCCTGTCCACAGGCCAGGCGCGGTACTTCTTCGCCGACAACTCGCTCATGGCGGTCGAACTATCGGCAAACGGAGGTGGTATCGCGCTGGCACGCGCGCCTGCGTCAGATCGGATTGTAAAACTATCCGGCCTAGTACCATGCCCGCCAGAGTTTCAGATTGAAGGACACGACGCCTATCATCTGGTCTACCCATCCCGCAAAGCTCTGCGTCCACCGGCGCGTACTTTTCGCGATTGGCTGCTGGATCACAACGCAGCGGTCCAGACCCGGTAACGCCACTGCCCTGTCACCTCGCGGATTAATCCGCGCCGGGTAAACCGATCGATATTCCGTTGCACTGCCGCGCGTGACGCCTTTGTCAGTTCTTCGGCCAAGGGGGCTGAGACCATCGGCCAAGCAGCCAGTACGTCGATCAATAATGGTGGGGTTCGTCCGCTCAACCCGCTGGTGGCTTCTCGGGCGCGCAGTTCCCATGCGCTGACACGATCCAGATGCATCAGTGCAGCCAAGGCAGCCTGTCCCGCCCCACGCATCCAGGCTGAAAGCTTTTCGTCCACCTCCCCTACCCCTCGCAACGCGCCGGGGCCGGACAAAGCCAATGGCATAAACATTGCGCCACCACGTCCCATTGTGGCCGCGTGACGCGCCGCAATAATCGCAGCTTCGGTATCTTGGCCAATACCTGGCGACAGCGCACGCCAAGCATGAAAACCAATCGCTGCCTGCGTGACCGGATGCAAACCTTCGGAATTTCGCATAACTTCGGCTAAGTCGGCCACCGCCTCGGGTATTTCCTCAATCCCTTGACCCATACGATCAAGAAACGCGGTCAAGCCGGTCTCCCACCCGCTTTCGGATGGGCCTGGACCAGAAGTAAGTCGCCGAACCGCCCAACCTGCCCGGAACAGAGCCTGCACATCATCCCCAGTCGCGCCAATACGAAGACCGGTCCATAAAGCAAGCCGATCAACGCTAATCCGGTCTCCGGTCCACCACCCTAGATCGGACACATCCATCAAGGCCAGACGATGAGACCAGCCTTTAGGTCCTGCCCGAAGCCGTTCGTCCAACGCTCCAAAGATCGCCGCCAGATCCGCCAATTCGTACGAAAGTTCATCCTGCGCGGCGCGCCAATCCCGCGGATCAAACAGCAAACGCTGGTCGGCCTTAGGCCCCGGGATCAGAAAGTCATCAACCTGCTCTTCATCCTCCGGAGGCATAAACCACAGGTCGTCATCCTCGGGCGGATCCACGTCATAGATACTGCGAGGACCAACTGTATCATCGGCCTCATCCGGATCGGGCATGACAGGCTTTTTTTTCATGCGCGTTATATTTCGAGGTATTGCCCAAGTTCACAAGGCATTTTTGCGCATTACACGCCTAACCTGTGAAATTCTCAGTGATAAAATTCAGCTGTCCGCTCAGGTCGCTCTGACCACGGCTGCCAATTAACATGTAACCATAACCGTCCTTTGACCAAACGGCTGTGGTCAATCCACTAAGCTCCGCCTGCCGAACTTCCTTGTTCGGCGCTCCAGCGCCCTGCCGAATAACGCAAAAGGCAAAAGGGTTCCCCTCAGCGTCGGCGAACACAAACTGAACCAGCGGCTTGCCCTTGAAAGACAGGACCTGTGCTCGCATCAATTCCATCCCCGGTAACATCTCAAGCGCTTCGCGGTTGAGCGGGCGTCCAAGCTGTTCCTCGGCCTGCGCAATCTGCACGTCGAGTGATTGAGGTGAGTTGTCCAGCGTCGCAATTGTATCTGGCACGTAAAGAGACTGGTAAAGCGCAGCCTGTTCCGCCCAGCCCATTGGTTCTGGACGTGTAGCCCAGAAGGTCGCGGATACAGCGACAATCGCAACCGAAGCCGCCACAGCCAGTAAACGCAGCCCTCCACCCGTGGGCCGGTTCGGAGCTTGTGCAGTGGGTGCAGGTATCTCGAAATGTGGTGTTTCAGCGGGCAACTGATCAAATACCGCCTGCACTGCGGGTGCAAACGGATCCAGCGCCATCAAGCGTTGCTCAAGCGCGGGATCGGTCTCGACCGCGCTTTCGATTGCGCTTGTCTCGGCGTCATCCAGATTTCCGTCCAGATACGCCAGTAGCGTCTCATCGGAAAACTTCATTTGCCACTCCGTCGAACGGCGTCTGCTGCATCAAACTGCATTACGGTTTTCAACTTCTGCCGGGCATTAGACAGCCGGCTCATAATCGTTCCAATCGGCACATCCAGCAAAGCAGCGGCTTCGCGGTAGCTGTACCCCTCAACAAACACAAGCATGACCGTCTCCCGCTGCGCCTCTGGCAGCCGCATTACTTGTGTAAACACTTCAGCGGCGAAAATATTCGTTTCTGAATCCAAACCTGTTGCAACTAATTCCGCCTCGGGTGTCACGGACAGCGCTTGCGCCTTGCGAACTGATCGCGATCGCACTTCATTCAACCAGATCGAGCGGCAGATCGTCATCAACCAACTATCCAGCCGGTCATAGGATGTAACCTGATGGTGGCGTTCCAGTGCACGCAGACAAGTAGACTGTAGTAAGTCATCGGCTATGTCTGATGCTCCGGACAACGCCAACCCGAATCTCCAAACGCGTTTTGAGTGCGTCTGGATGGCCCGCCGTACTGCCTGTTCTGAGCTAATCTCGCCACTCATCGAATAAATCGCGACCTGTGTGTGTTTGCCATCCACGGACCGGGCCCGCAGGGTCAGGATGGGCATAACCCGAGGAGGATTAAAATGAAACTCCTTTTGAAAGCTGTAATGACGACATCGGCAACCGCCGCAAGTTTGGCTATAACCAACCACTGAACATTAGACGCCTAAAGGTCAGACATGTCGTACAGCACCATCCGTAGGATTAGGGTGCAATTCATTAGCCTCTACAGAGACGTAGATTTTACAAACCTGATCGCCTACTTGCGATCGGAACCGCAGCGTCGAACTACAATCCGATAAAAAAGTGTCGATCTTGGACGCCTAACAGCATTTCTTTTGTCTCATTTGGACGAGTGAAACGCGTGCGATAACGAATTGTGAAACGCTGAAATCGCGAAATTAACGTGTGCCCTTCAGCAAAAAATGGCGAAATGGGTTGAGTGTCGCAAAGTCTCTTCCACTTGGGCGTACGGCTAGCTAAGAAGTGCTTCCAGATATACTCAGGAGGCCTCCTTGGACCGCATCGCCCGCACCATCGCCACCGAAATCAACGCCCGTCCCGAACAGGTCGGTGCTGCGGTGAAACTGTTGGACGAAGGGGCGACCGTGCCCTTCGTCGCACGTTACCGCAAAGAGGCGACCGGCGGTCTGGATGATACGCAACTTCGCACCCTGTCTGATCGCCTGACTTACCTGCGCGAGCTTGAAGCAAGACGGGAGACGATCCTTGGTTCCATCAAAGATCAGGGCAAGCTGACCGACGATTTGGCTAAATTCATCGCGAAGGCCGACACAAAAGCGCAGTTGGAAGATATTTATCTACCCTATAAACCCAAGCGCCGGACCAAAGCGATGATCGCCCGAGAAAACGGGTTGGAGCCGCTGGCCGATGCCATTCTGGCTGATCGCTCGGCTGACCCCGAGACACTGGCCGGGGCTTACGTTACCCAAGCAGTACCCACCACAAAAGACGCCTTGAACGGTGCAAGGGATATCGTCACCGAGCGTTTGACCGAGAACGCCAGCTTGCTGGGCGAATTGCGTGCTTTCATGCAACGCGAAGCATTGCTGACTTCGAAGTTAATCGAAGGCAAAGAGCGGGACGGCGCGAAATTCAGCGACTACTTCGACCATTCCGAGCTATGGGCCAAAACGCCATCGCACCGCGCGCTGGCAATGCTGCGCGCCTCGAAAGAGGGGATCGTGACGTTAGACATCGCGCCTGAACTAGAATCTGGCGCAGTACGAGCCGAAGCTATTGTCGCTGCTCATTTGCACACGCGTGGCGATGGTCCAGCCGATAAATGGCTGCGCAAAGTGGCCGGGTGGACTTGGCGGGTGAAACTGTCTCTGTCGATGATGGTTGAGCTCATGGCTGACCTGCGGGGCCGCGCGCAGGAAGAAGCCATTCAGGTCTTTTCTCGCAACCTCAAAGATCTATTGTTCGCCGCCCCAGCTGGAGCGCGGGCTACGTTAGGTCTGGATCCTGGCATTCGAACTGGTGTTAAAGCAGCCGTTGTAGATTCGACCGGAAAAGTGATTGCGACAGACACGCTCTATCCGTTCCAACCCAAAAACGATCTGCGCGGCGCGCAGGCTACCGTTCTGAACTTGATCGCCACTCACAAAATCGAGCTGATAGCGATCGGCAACGGCACTGCCAGCCGCGAAACTGAGAAGTTGGTGAGTGACACTTTAAAGTTGCTGCCCAAAACCGTCACCGCCCCGACCAAGGTGGTTGTGTCCGAAGCAGGCGCGTCGGTTTATTCCGCCTCGGAACTGGCCGCGCGCGAATTTCCTGACCTCGACGTATCCCTGCGCGGTGCGGTCTCGATTGCACGCCGTCTCCAGGACCCTCTGGCCGAGCTGGTAAAGATCGAACCCAAAGCCATTGGCGTTGGCCAGTATCAGCATGACGTGGACCAACACAGACTTTCCCAATCGCTGGCGTCAGTGATTGAGGACGTGGTGAACGCGGTGGGCGTTGACCTGAACACAGCGTCTGCGCCCCTGCTCTCTCATGTTTCGGGATTGGGACCGGGCTTAGCCGAAGCAATCGTTATGCACCGCGATTTGAACGGTGCGTTTCAATCTCGCAAGGAACTGCTGAGTGTCGCTCGGCTCGGGCCACGCGCATATGAACAATGCGCAGGGTTCTTGCGCATAAGGGACGGAGCTGAGCCTTTGGACGCATCCTCGGTCCACCCCGAGGCATATGGCGTTGCGCGCCGGATCGTGTCGGCCTGTGGACGCGATATCCGTCAGATCATGGGAAATGACGGCGCACTCAAAGGATTGCGAGCAGAGCAATTTGTAGACGACACCTTCGGCCTGCCGACCGTGCAAGATATTTTTGTAGAATTGGAAAAACCCGGCCGTGACCCGCGACCCAGCTTTACGACTGCGTCGTTCAAGGACGGTGTTGAAGACATCACCGACTTGAAACCAGGGATGGTTCTTGAAGGCACGGTAACAAACGTCGCGGCCTTCGGCGCTTTCGTGGACATCGGCGTGCATCAGGACGGGCTTGTTCATGTCAGCCAGTTGGCCGACCGATTTGTCAAAGATCCACACGAAGTGGTCAAGGCCGGTCAGGTTGTCAACGTCACCGTGGTCGAGGTTGATGTACCCCGCAAACGCATTGGGCTTACGATGCGCAAGGATGGTGGAGCATCGGCACGTGAAGACAGGGCCAGTCGCGGCTCTCACAAGAACTCTGGTTCCTTGAAATCCAACGGCAAAAAGTCCTCTAAATCCAACAACAATGAACATAACAACGCTTTTGCGGACGCGCTTAAATCTGCGATGAAAAACCGCTGAAGTTTTAGGGGCTGAAGAAAGCCCCTACCCAACCTTTTAGGCAAACGCGTCATTCTCCAGTTCTTGCCAGAATTTGAAGATGGCATTTGCGTTTTATCCGCCATTGCAACCGATCCGAGACGGCTAGGTTGCACAGCTTCTTTAACACTTTCAGTTTTCTCACTACGTCACTGTAACCAATCTCAAACATCGCTGGTTGAGGAGCTTCGGCAGTCAGATCCAATCAAAGTGGTCGCTCAAGTAATCATCGAAACGTGCCACTGAAACACTTTGCGGCGGCGTTCATTGAGTCACCGCAAACGGACCGGTTCCGAAAAGAACGATTGGATTTAGATCAGCATCAAACCCGGTGGGCGCAGGAATGATGTGGTCTAGTGTGTAAGAACTGATGGCAGTGCACACATTATCTCGACCTGAATAATAAAAAAGTTATGGGGCAACTGAAGACCGGCAATTCCCAAATTATTATTATGGTATAACATTTCTTTCAGTGATACGAGTGCCGCGATTCTTGTCATTTCAAAGCGGAGTCCCCTCATGCTGAAATCTATGAGCACGGCAGTTTTTGTAGCTGCTGCCTTTGCCGTTGGTCCTGCCATCGCAGACACCAGAACCGATGTAACCATCGCTTCTCCCTGGGAAATCGCCAGCTATGACCCGACGGTATCGGGGTCCATTGTCCAAAGCCTGCAGATTATGGAGACACTTGTGGATGCGGATGAGCACGGGGTGCTGCGTCCGGCACTTGCAACGGATTGGTCGGTTTCCGAAGACGGCCTGACCTGGACTTTTACTTTGCGCGACGGTGTAAAATTCCACGATGGTTCTGTGTTTGACGCAAAGGCCGCTGTCTTTGCTCTGACGCGCGCCTGGGAGCAGCCCGGAATTTTACAGAAGGCACCGATCACCAGCATTTCAGAAGAAGAAGGTAAGGTAGTCGTTACTGTCGAGACTCCATTTACTGCGCTGCCATCAATCCTTACCCATTCGACCACAATCATTCCTGCGCCTGCCGCGTTTGATGCTGATCGCAATCCAATCGCACTTGTCGGAACAGGCCCGTTTGCGGTGACCGAATTCACGCCGCCACAAAGTGTTTCAATGGTGCGTTACGATGGTTACTGGGGCGACGCGCCTAAACTGGAAAGCGCGACCTATCTGGCATCGAGCCGAGCAGAAACCAGGGCTCTACTAGCAGAGAGCGGCGATGCTGACCTGGTATTTACACTGGACGCATCAGGATACAGTCACCTGCAGCATGTCGACGCGATCGAAACCAAGGCCGTACCAATTCCCCGCGCAGTCTTGCTGAAAGTTAACGCCGAACACCCGTTTTTTGCTGACGCCCGTGCCCGTCAGGCGCTTAGCCTTGCAACTCCACGGGCCGGTATTGCGAAGGCAATCACCCGCTTTCCCGAGTCTGCTGCAAGCCAATTGTTTCCACCAGCGCTGAGCGATTGGCATTCAGCCGATCTGGCGCCGCTCGAGACTGATCTTGATGCAGCCAGCGCACTTTTGTCCGAACTTGGTTGGGTCCCGGGCGAGGATGGCATTCTCACCCGCGATGGGGAACGGTTCTCGATCACGTTGCGCACCTTCCCAGATCGCCCGGAGTTGCCGCTGATTGCTACCGCCTTGCAGGATACATGGCGCGAGATCGGGATCGAGCTTGAGGTCAGCGTTGCCAGCTATTCCGAAATCCCGAAAGGGCATCAGGACGGTTCGCTGCATGTGGCCCTGTTTGCCCGCAACTACGGTCTGACGCCGGACCCGATTGGGACTGTCATGCAGGATTTCGGCAACGGTGGCGGCGACTGGGGTGCCATGCGGTGGGATAACCCCGAAGTGACCGAAGCCATTGAAGTTATCGCTTCAACCGCGGATCCAGACATGCGCGCCGAAAGCATCGCCAAGGTTTCAGGTATTTTGCATCAGGAACTGCCTGTCATTCCTGTGCTTTGGTATCAGCACACCGTTTCCATCGACAAAGGTCTGGGTGGTGTGATCATCGACCCGCTGCAACGCAGCTATGGTCTGAGTGAGATGTACTGGACCGAATGATCCGATGAACGATTTTGCCAAAGCGGCGTTTGCAACCCTCGCAACAAGGGGGGTGCAAGCGCTTATCGTTGCCGTGATTGTTGGCATCGTCAGTTTCGCCATGATGCAAGCCCTGCCGGGGGATGCCGCCTACCGCATCGCTGCCGGGCGCTATGGCTATGACATGATGGATGCCGCCTCAGCCGATGCGGTGAGAGCAGAGCTTGGACTGGACCAACCCACATTGGTGCAGCTTTGGGCTTGGCTCAGCGCGTTGGCGCAGTTCGATTTGGGTACTTCGGCTGTCTACGGCACCTCGGTCGCTGATGAGATCGCCACTCAGCTGGGATACTCTCTGCTGTTGGCGGCAGGTGCCGTAACCGCTTCGTTGTTAATCGCCCTGCCGATTGGCATCGCGTCGGGTCTACGTCCCGGAGGTCTGCTGGACAGCGTGACGCTAGCGGTATCGATTTTTCTGCGTGCGATCCCGGCCTTTGCGCTTGGCATCGTTCTGGTGCTGATTTTTGCTGTGCAGTTGAAGCTGTTTCCGGTGGCCGGATTCAAAGGGTTTTCCAATCTTGTTCTGCCCTCGCTTACGCTGGGCCTGGGGCTGGCAGCGGTGTCCAACCGGGTCATCCGAGATGCCGTGGCAGATGCAATGAGTGCAGATTGGCGGCTGTTTGCTCGCACCAAGGGTTTGTCAGCCCGACTGACATTGACACGCCACGTTGTGCGGAATGCCGCGCTGCCGGTTGTAACCTATATTGGCGTGCAATTGGCCTATCTGATCGAAGGGGTTGTGATCGTTGAATCCGTTTTCGCGTGGCCCGGCATCGGTCATGCACTGGTACACGCTATCTTTGGTCGAGACATTGCAATGGTGCAAGGCACTGCACTGGTGCTGGGACTGACTTATGTGGCTTTGAACCTATGCGTAGACCTCGCCTGTCGTGGCATTGACCCAAGAGGACGGTTAGCATGAGCAGTCAGTCCGATCTCATGATTGCCGCCAAAACACCAACCATTAAACCCAATCTTCCGATTTCACGGATGATCGGGCTGGGGCTAATGGCCCTACTGATCATAGCCGCGATTGGCGGGCCGGGATTGATCGGGGGCGACCCGGCAAAGCAATCGCTTCTACACACGCTCGAAGGCCCAAGTGCTGCTCACCCGTTGGGTACCGATAATCTTGGCCGCGGCATGGCTTCTCGGCTGTTGTCTGGCGCACAATTGTCGCTGTCTCTGGCCTTTCTGTCTGTGATCACTGCCGGCTTGCCCGGAACGTTGTTGGGCGTGACCGCCGCGTGGTTCGGTGGTTGGACCGATCGGCTGTTGGGCGCTTTCGCCGATGCTGTTTTGGCGCTGCCAGGGTTGTTGCTGGTTCTAATGTTGGCCGCAATTTCTCCAGGATCATGGTGGGCCCTCTATGCCGGTATCTCACTGACGCTATGGGTTGAATACTTCCGCTACACGCGTCAGCGCGCGCGGATCGTGCTGGCCGAGCCCTCGGTTGAAGCTTCAAAACTTCTGGGCCTTAATTCTTGGCTGCTGATCCGCCGCCACCTGATCCCCGAGATCGGACCGGGACTGCTGACCATTGCCGCGTTTGGGGCTGCAACGGCAGTGACCTCTGTTGCTGCGCTTGGCTTTGTCAGCGTTGGCATTCGCCCGCCCACTGCCGAATGGGGCGTCATGATGACCGAACTTTTGCCTTATTGGCGCGAGGCCCCGTTCCTGATCCTGCAACCTGTGGCCTGTCTCGTCGTGACAGTGTTGGCCCTGCATCTTTCCGTTGGAGGGCTTCGACGCCCATGACACATTCGATCAAAGTTGAAGACCTCTCGGTGTTTGCCGGTTCCACGCGCCTTATGGGGCCGGTCAGTTTTTCGGTGGCTTCAGGTGGAACACTGGTCGTTATGGGTGAGACCGGTGCCGGAAAAAGCCTGATCGCGCAGGCGATCCTGGGTACTTTGCCGGGGGCATTGCGCACCGAAGGCCAGATCACAATTAACGGACGCCGGGTAGATATCTTATCGACCGCCGAACGCGCAGCTATGTGGGGCCACGAACTGGCGACACTACCGCAGGAGCCTTGGCGTGCCCTGGACCCACTGATGCGAGCCTTTCGTCAAGTGGCTGAATCTCACCGATTTGTTGCAGGTCAACCACCCGCGCAGGCCATAAAGGCGACGGCAGATGACTTTTCAACACTTGGGTTGACCGGGGCAGAAGATCGACTGCCCAGTGCCCTTTCTGGCGGTATGGCGCAACGGGTAGCCTTTGCTGCTGCGACCGCCGGGAAGGCGCCAATCCTTATGGCAGACGAGCCGACCAAAGGGTTGGATGCCGAACGCCACGCCAAAGTAGTTGAGTTATTGGCCAAGGTACCTGCCTCCGGCGGTACTTTACTTGCCATTACGCACGAGGTTTCTGTTACGCGGCGTCTTGGCGGTCATGTGCTTGTGCTGCGTGAAGGGCAACTGGTCGAGCAGGGACCAGCGGAAACCGTGCTGACGACACCTGCCCACGACTACACGCGCTCTTTGCTTGAGGCCGACCCGCAAAACTGGCCGCAATCTGATCCACATCAGTCAGGTGACATTGTCCTGACGGCAGAAGGCGTCGCCATAGTGAGGGGTGAAAAGCAGTTGATCAACGGTTTCAACCTCACCCTCAGGCAAGGGGAGCGTGTCGCTCTGACTGGTCCCAGTGGCATCGGTAAAACGACACTGTTGGATGCATTGGCAGGGCTTTTACCACCAGCTGCTGGACGTGTGACACGTGCCAATGGTCTGTCACAACACTTAGTACAAAAACTCTATCAGGATCCACCGGCGGCCTTTCCTGCCCGCATCCCGCTTGAAAGCTCAATGCGGGACGTGGCGCGTCTTCACAAGACGGATTGGGGTGCAGTCCTTCAGACGTTAGAGCACTTGGGAGTTAGCCCCACACTGTTGCCCCGGCGTCCGGATGAAGTGTCTGGGGGAGAGTTACAGAGAATCTCCATGGCCCGCGCCCTGACAGTACGTCCTAAAGTACTTCTGGCGGATGAACCCACGTCACGCCTCGATCCGATCACACAAAGAGACACGTTGAAATTACTCGAAACGGTCACGGCCGAGGATAAAATTGCCGTCGTTCTGGTTACGCATGATCAGCACATCGCCGAAAAATGGGCCGATCGGGTGATCAGACTGACCTAGCGGTGTATGGTAGGGAAAGAATTTTCCCAACTCCTTTAAATGAGCGCCTGCATGGCATTACAATTGACAGCAGCTTAAAAGCTGGTCGATGCGGTAACATTCAAGCGCAGTCTTTATTGGGCTGCGCGCTCAAACATGCGCATGTTTTGCTTCCTACTCTCAGTGTACACTCTGAAAGCCAACCACCGTTACCTGCCGGTGCAAGGCAGCGACGAAATTCAAGGCAAACAGTTTTACTGAACCGGTTGCCAGACTTCTGTCGGGTCAAAACCTGTCATGGCTGCGGCTGTGTCCAAAGTGTCTTCCCCCAAAACCGCCTCAAGAACTATTCCGTTTTCAGACACCATAAAGCTGTGAATACCAGTTTCACCAAACTCCGCTGGTACAGCCAACAGAGCGTGGCCCGCCACCATATGACCATTAACGAAGTAATCCATCGCGCCACCCGGTGCCGCGTCGGTTTGTTCGGTCAGTATACGAAAGTAATACCCCAGATAAGGCTCGGGCGCATGATCATCCTCACCGTCATTGTATCCAAACGCCGACGCACGCGCGAAAAGTTCACCCAGCAGCGTGTCTTCTTCAGCCCAGAACAATCCATCACGTTGCTCGGCCGAAGTTGAAATGATCTGGCTGGCAAACTCTTTGACCCCATCACCGTCCTGATCCTGTGATCGAAACGCGGACTGGATGTCGACGTAAGCCTCCATCAGTTCGATCACCTCAAGCTCGTTGAAGCCGATCTCTCGCAAACGCACTTCTTCCCGCCCGGCATCATTGTCGAAAGCCCAAGCCATGTCAGACGTTTTTGCGATTGGAACCGGGAAAAGCCACCCTTCTGCGCCCAACGCTATCTGAACAGAGCCGTCATCTTGTGGCACAAGCCGGTACCCCTCCTTATAAAGGTTAAGCAAGGTCAGCTTGTTGACCTTATCCTCAACAGGATCGCCATCCGAAAGGTAATCCGCCGCCTCGGCGCCAAAAACTTCAAGAACAGCTTCTTTGTTTGGACTTGCCAAGGCAGAGAATAGTGCCTCCAATGCATCCTGAGGCGAGGAAAAGGACTGAGGTTCCGCCCAGGCTGGGCCGATTGAGACCCCAAGAACAGCAGTAAGCGTCAGCAGATACTTTTTCATGTCTTTATCCTCTGCGCTTTGCTTTTTTACCGCTGGCCTTGCCGCGACTTGATGCCTTGCGTGCTTTTTGCCCGCTGGCCTTTTTGCGCGTGGCTTTTGGCTTTGGCGCTGCTTTAGGTCGCGACGCCTTTTTGACCGGTGCCTTGGCTTTGGATGGCTTTTTGACAGCCGGTTTCTTGGTCGGTTTTTTTGCTGATTTGCTGGGTGTCGCACGATTTACCGGAGGTCGGTCCGTGCCTTTCATCGTTTTTCTGACCGCGTCTGGTTTAACCGACGATCCAGGCCGGGAAATATCAGGTGCGCCCGACTCTTTCGAAAGCTTGTTCCGCAGCGCGTCAGAACGGCTGTCGCCTTTGTTTACAGGCAGTTTGGTTTTGCCGCCCTCACCTTTCTTTGATGCAATTTTGTCTCGCGCTTCATCCTTTCGGCGATCATCCGGTTTCCAACCTCCATTCGGGCGGTCTCGATCGCCATTGCCGATGTTGATATCGTTGCCGATGTTCACATTTCCGTCGACGTCCAAATCAATATTGGGATTACGGTATATCGGGCCACCACCCCAGCCGCCGCAGTTTCGACACCCCCAATAGTCATTCCAATCGTCATCATCGTCGAAAATGGCGTCAATGACTGCAAATGTCCCGAACGCCAAAGCTCCGGTCAGCAACGCATCCCCAACCACATTGCTGTTGTCCTCTGCATAGACAACTTCGGGGTCATATTGAGGAACATAAACAACTTCGGGGTCTGCCGGCTGTATTATGACATCCTCGTCCTGAGTGACCTCGACGACCTGTTCCTCGCCCGACACCAAAGCTCCGTTATTAATAGCCTGCGTACGCATCGTTTGGACCGCGGCCATAACGTCGTCGCTTTGCGCCAACATGGCGTCACCCATGGTTTCCGTCCATTCGATATGGGTAGCCATATCCTCGATGACTTCCGGAAAGGCGACCGCAAGAACCTCAACGCTTTCGTCCCATTCCTCGGCTTCAATCGCGGCTTGAACAACCTCTGGGTCGTCACCTTCAGAACTGGCTAAAAGCCGATCACTTTTGATGACCTCCATAGGGCTGGTCGAGGCAACGAGGATTTGGATCAACAATGTGTCTGGATATAGAGCTACGGGTGCGACAAGGTTCTCTAGCTCAGCCTGGGTCAGCAACGCTTCGCCTTCACTGCTTTCCCCACTGTCTTCAGGCGTGGATTGCGCCATCAGGGTCGCTGGCGCAAAGGCAAAGTAAAGCAAGAACAATCCGCGAATTATAGTATTCATGATCATACCCCTTATGGCTCACAACAATACGAGTTCAGGCACGCCTGAACTTGGCCGCTGGCATTATGACATTCGAATATTCAAACTCCGCTCATGATGTTGCCTTACCCACCTATTTGTAAAGGATTTTGACGGGCTAAGAACGTTGGCGCTCATTCGTCACGCACGCATGTTGGCTCCGTTTGCGTCGTAGATCGGACCGCCCAGAATTTCGGCATCATAGAATTCACCCAGAATTTCCACTTGAAGCTCTGTGCCCGGAACCGCGTGTTCGGCGGTCACGTAACCCATCGCCATCGACCGACCAACCCGATGCGCATATCCACCGGATGAGACATAGCCAACCGCTGCACCGTCTTTCAGGATTGCCTCGTCGTTCGAAACATCAATGCCGTCCACATCGATTGTCATGGTCACCAACTTGCGGTCGACCCCTTCGGAGCGGAACGCCTCGGTGGCTTCCTTCCCGACAAAGTCCTTTTTCCAGTTGATGAAAGCATCCATGCCACTTTCGACCGCGTTGAAATCGGGGCGGAATTCCAGCGTCCAGACACCCCATCCTTTCTCCAACCGCATCGACATGAGCGCGCGCGCGCCGTACCAGCGATAGCCCAGATCAGCCCCGGCTACTTCGATCGCTTCGGCCAGTCGCAGCAAATATTGCGGCTTGCAGTAGATTTCATAACCCAACTCGCCGCTGAACGAGATCCTGTTCAGGATCACCGGCACACCAGCCACAAAGGTCTGACGCAGATCGCGGAACTTGAAGCTTTCGGCCGAGACATCCTCGCGCGTCAGCCGCGCCAACAGCGCGCGCGACTTTGGACCCGACAAGGCAATGCCGTGCCAGTCGTCCGAGACATTGGCATAGGTGACATCGTCTGGCAGGTCTTTTTCAAACCAGCGGCGATGCGCCTCTTGCATGGCACCAGAGCCTAACAGCATGAAGTGGTCTTCGGCCAGACAGGCCACTGTCAGGTCTCCGTACAGCTTACCTTTTGGCGTCAGCATCGGGGTCAGGGTCAAACGACCCGGTTTCGGAACATACCCGGCCAGAACGCGATCCAGATACGCCCGCGCGCCAGCCCCTTTGAACTCGTGCTTGGCAAAGTTGGCGATTTCGATCCCGCCAACAGCCTCTTGCACCGCTTTGACCTCGCGCGCCACGTAGTCGTGGCTGCGGTTGCGCTCGAATGTCGGGTCTTCATGAGCGTCTTCTGGGCCATCGGCGAACCAAAGCGCGTTTTCCAGCCCAAAGCCCTGCCCCATCATCGCGCCTTTCGCGACCAGACGATCATACAGCGCGGTCGTCTTCTGCATCCGACCCTTGGGCAGGGTTTCATTGGGGAACGTCATGACAAAGCGGCGTTCGTAATTCTCAGACGACTTGACCGTGCCCCAATCGGGCGTGGCAAACTCGCCGAAGCGTGCCACATCCATGGCCCAAACGTCGATTGAAGGCTCTCCGTCAATCATCCACTCAGCCATGGTCAGGCCGACGCCACCGCCCTGACAGAAGCCCGCCATGACGCCGACCGCGACCCAATAGTTCTTCATCCCCGGCACCGGGCCAATCATCGGATTGCCATCGGGCCCAAAGGTGAACGGCCCGTTGATCATGTCCTTGATCCCGGCTTCACCGATGGTGGGGATACGCTCGAACGACATCTCCAACCGGTCGGCAATACGGTCAAGATCGGGTTGCAACAACTCGTGCCCGAAATCCCACGGCGTGCCGTCTACTTTCCACGGCGTTGATTTGGGCTCATAGGTACCCAGCAGCATCCCCTGCCGTTCCTGCCGGAAGTAGATATTGGCCTCATAGTCGATCCCAGCGGGCAAACGTCCGGCTTCGCCCATGCTGTCCATCCGCTCAGCGATTTCTGGGATTTTCTCGGTGATCAGATAGTGGTGCTCCATCGGCTGCACAGGAAGGTGGATGCCGGTCATATGCCCCACCTCGCGGGCCCAAAGACCGCCGCAGTTGACCACATGCTCGGCATTGATCTGCCCCTTTGGCGTCGTCAGATCCCACGACCCATCCGGACGCTGGGACATCGCGGTTACGCCGCAATGTGTGAAATACTGCGCGCCATGGACGCGCGCCGATTTGGCAAAGGCATAGGTCGCGCCCGACGGATCAAGGTCGCCATCCTGATCGTCCCACAGCGCCGCGTAATAGTGTTTCGGGTCGATCAGCGGGTGCCGTTCGGCCAGCTCGGACGGGGAAATAAACTCCTGATGCAGACACATATACCGTGCCTTGGAACGCTCGCGCTTGAGGTAATCATACCATTCCTTGGTCGAGGCCGCGTAGAAACCGCCCGTGATATGCAGACCAACCGAATGACCCGAGGTCTCTTCGATCTCTTTATATAGGTCGATGGTATAACTTTGCAGACGGCTGATGTTTGGGTCGGAACTGATCGTGTGAATCTGCCCTGCTGCATGCCAACTGGAGCCCGAGGTCAGCTCATCCCGTTCCAACAACACCACATCTTTCCAGCCAAATTTGGCGAGGTGAAACAAGATCGAACACCCAACAACGCCGCCACCAATGACAACGACCTTGGCGTGGGACGGCAGCGGTTTACCGGTGGTGGTCTCGTCTTTTTGAATCTCTGGCATTCGAGGTTTTCCTTAAATAACAAGGGGGCGAGAGGGCGCTGTCAGTACCAGGCATCGGGCAAGGTTTCTTTGCGCCTTGCCACAAATGCCTCCAGTTCTTCGCGTTTGGCCTCTTCGATAGGTGGTGCTTCGTAGTCTTTCAGCATTTGGATCCAACGCTCATAAGCGCGTCTGCGCATGTCCTTAGCGCCCTCATCCTCCCAGCTTTCGACATTCTCGCTGTGGCTCAATGCCGGCTCATAAAAAGCATCCTGATAGTGGCGCATTGTGTGACCGCACCCTAAGAAATGGCCGCCTGGTCCGACCTCTTGGTAAGCGTCTCGTGCCAACGCTTCGTTCGAAGTATCCAGCCCCTGTCCCAGCACCTTTTGGTACGAGCCGAGACGGTCTGCATCCATGATCAGCTTTTCAAATCCCGTACAAAGCCCACCCTCTAGCCAGCCTGCTGAATGCAACACGAAATTCGCCCCAGCCAACATCGTCGAATGCATTGAATCAGCGCTTTCATAGGCGGCCTGTGCGTCTTCAATTTTGGAAGCCGTCAATGAGCCTCCGCAACGCAGCGGTAGGCCTGCGCGGCGCGCCAATTGACCGATAGCGTAATTCGAGACGACAGGTTCAGGCATACCAAAGGTCGGCGCCCCGGACTTCAGCGACATAGAGGACAGAAAGTTCCCCAGCACAAATGGCGCGCCCGGACGGATAAGCTGAACGTATGCACAGACCATCATTGCTTCGGCCATGGCCTGCGCAACCGAGGCCGCTGTCGACACCGGCCCCATCGCGCCGGACAAAATAAACGGCACAACGATCATGCCTTGCCCTCGGCTGCTGTAGACCCGTGCAGCTTCAGTCACGACCTTGTCCACCAAAAGCGGAGAGTTCGTGTTCACGTTACCCATTATGACGCAGTTTTCCGCCATCACATCTGCGCCAAATACGATCTCGGCCATGTCTACGCTGTCTTGTGCGCGGCTCATTTCAGTGATCGCCCCTAGGTGGGGTTTGTCGCTGAGGGTCATATGGGCCAACAACATGTCCAAATGGCGTTTGCTGACCGGAACGTCACAGGGTTCGCAGGTAACAAAACCGCCGTGATGCAGGTTCGGGTGCAGATAAGTCAGGCGCACAAGGTCTTGAAACGCCTGGATGTCGCCATAGCGTCGCCCGCCTTCCAAATCGCGCACAAAAGGCGCACCGTAGATGGGGGCAAATACTTGATTACGCCCACCGATCCTGACTGATCGATCCCGGTTGCGCGCAAGTTGCGTGAATTCACGCGGAGCTTTGGCGCAAAGGTTTCGGATCCAATCAGCCGGGGCACGGACAATATCACCGTCAATCGTTGCCCCTTCGCGTTTCCAAAGCTCTAACGCCTCGGGATCGTCTCGGAATGCAATGCCAACGTCCTGCAGAATCCAATCCACCTGATTTTCAAGACGGACGACCTGTTCTTCATCAAGCAAGTCGAAAAAAGGAACCTGGCGTTGAATAAAGGGTGAGGCCGGCGCCGCAGCGGTCGTGCTCTGCCGTGTTCTTGATGCCCGTGCGCGTCGTGCCATTGAAAACCTCACCGTGTTGCGTCGCGCGATTAATACCGTGGAAACGTTGTCCTGTGACGGTTGAAAATAGTGATGTTTTGCATAATCTGAAATTATGCAACGACTCTGGTCCCTACTCTCATCACCCCGCCATTTGGTAGTTTTCGAAGCTGCGGCTCGTACGGAATCTTTCACCAAAGCCGCAGACGAATTGAACGTTCAGCAACCCGCCGTTAGTGCCTCGATCAAACAGCTCGAAACGTCTTTGGGTGTCGTTTTATTCCAACGCAGCCATCGCAAGATCACTTTGACCAATGCTGGCACGCGCCTTTTTTCCGATGTCACTCGGGCATTTGAACAGCTATCTCATTCCGCTGACTCAATCCGGCAATTTGCGAGCAACGATCACGTTACACTCAGCGCGTCATCGGCTTTTAACAATTACTGGCTGGTTCCTCGGATTGCATCTTTCCAGCAAAATCATCCAGATATCGACCTGCGCCTGCAATCTAGTGACCGTGAGCCTGACTTGAATGTCGAAACCATCAGCCTTGCCGTACGGTTGGGCGATGGAGATTGGCCCGATTGCGAGGGACAGTTGATCGCGGATGAAGTGATTTACCCTGTCGCAGCCCCGCGCGTCATGGCGGCCGCGGTGACCCTCAGAAGCGTTCCCAGCCTATTGAACCAACGCCTGATTCATCTTGAAGAACCGATCCGAGAACGCCCCACATGGGAGCAATGGTTCCGTTCGTTCGGGATTACAGAGGTTACGCCACGCACTGGCCTGCGACTGAACGATTACGCACTGGTTCTGCAGGCCGCGATGGCCGGCGAAGGATTTGCATTCGGCTGGAACCACATCGTAACACCCTTGGTGCAGCAGGGCATGCTGGCTGCGCGGCAGGACTGGGCTTGGAAGACAGGAAAGGGGTTTTATCTTGTCTGGTCCAAATCGCGCCCGTTGACGCCCGAAGCCCAGATCGTCCGTGATTGGATTTTGTCTTGCCGGTAACTTGATTGACAGAACAGCAATAAATTCCTTCCCCACGAACCAAAAAAAGGCGACCGGGTTTCGATCGCCTTTTTGAACTTATTCTGCCGCAATGGCGCGTTCGCTGTCGGCAAAGGTTTGTATGGGCGACCAACTCAGGTCTCCGTCATAGCGCCAAGCCAACTTGCCCTGATCGTCCATTGCAATCAGATGCAGCCATCCGTTGTCAAACAGTGCGCGCACTTCAGGATGGCGTGAAAGGATATCTGACATCGCCTCGCGTGGGGCTTCGATGATCACCGACAAACGCAAAGGATCGTGCTGCAAACGCTCACCGTCATGCACGGACTGCCAAGGAAGTCCCGGACGCGGCGCGCCGTTATTTCCTTCCAGCACTCCAAATCCGCCGACCACGTTGTGCAGCAGTTTGTTGCCGCCTCCGAACAGTTGTCGCGCGACGGTCGAACCATAATATTGCAAGCTGATCCAACTTACGACTACGACGGGCGCGGTCATGATCAGTTCCAGCACTCCGAAATCACCATCCTTGCGCCAGTCGTAATTGTGCAAGAAGGCCTGCCCTGCCAAATCCGCTCCATCGGTGCGTTGTCGCGGAGCCGCGATAAACGCTCGGCACCCGGCAAGTCCCCATTCCGGGCGGGTTTCGGCCCAATCGTACGCACGCCGCTGAATATCGGTCGCCTTGTTTGCGCGTGGCAGACGCGCAGAACGTTCGGCTCGGGCAAGCTGCCCAGCAGCATCCAGCCAAGTATTCAACTGCTTCACGTCACGCGCCCAACCATCCAGCGGCAAGTTTTGCTCGAACAGACTGACCCTGTCGGTTGTGGTGTAGTGCATCGCAGGCAGAAACAAAGTGTCTTCGGGGATGTTGATTCCCTGTTCTCGCAGCCCCAAACGGACTTCGGAATCGTTCAACAGCCCGGCCAGTAGTCGCGCATTGACGTCGCCTGCGTGACCGCCGCAAGCACCGCAATGCAACGCGCTTTCATGCGGGTTGTTGGTTACATCCGCGCCGTGCCCGACCAGCAGCACAATCCGGGCAAAGTTATCTGTCAGCGACATTGCTGACAGAACGGTTTTGGCCATACCAACGCGTGTTTCCAGATCGAGGCTTGGGTCCAATTGTGGTGCAGGCTCGGTTTTACCTTTTCCACCAAGTCCCAACGCATCACGCATCAGTTTCCCGGCATACAGGGGCCCGGTCGCTTCGACAAAGGCAAAGGAAGACACGGCGGCCAGCTTGAACCGACCCCAAGCCCGCTTGGCCCGCGCGGTGTAACGACGCATTAGATCAGCTTTCTCAGGCTCTGCGGCATGCGAACATACACCTGGCTGCAGCAGCACCGGTCCACGCTGTTCAACCACGTCCGATCCAGCAGATTTATGGGCACTGGCGAGACCAAAGAATCCGGCAAAACCCAACGTTTCGATTCCACTATCCTGCGCTTCGAATGCGCGACGAAACACTTCTGAGCGCACGTCGATACAGAACGCCGCCTGCACCCGCGGGCGACCTTCGGTGGTCCGCGCGACACCCGGCAGCAACCGTTCGGCCAGCTTGCGCTGTTGCGCCCGCTCGGCGGCCTCTTGCAACACCGCGTCGATGACGAAATCAGTCGTGGGTGTAACCGGCGTTTCATGCGCGGCGACAACCTCAGCCCATTTTTCAGCGATCTGGTCTTCGTAAAGGTCAAACAGGGCCTCATCGAACACCATTCGCAGAGCTAACAACTCAGTCACGGTGTTGTCCTGTTTGCCGTTCAGCTCAGCATCCCACAACAAATAACGCGCGTATTGCGCCCACCCGCCCATGGTGCTCAGCCAGCGGTGATAGGCAGTAGCCGCCGCATCGGTGCTCAGACCCAGCCGCTCCGAGGACCGACCAATTGCACGCCAATGCGAACGGTTGGTCGCCGCCACAAACGCGCCAAAACCTTTCAGCCCGTGAATTTCCGGTGTCAGATCGCGGGTGGCAAAGTCACGCCATGCACTGAACGCGCCGCCGGTGCGGGCTTGCTGCCAAAGCGCCTGACCCTGATCAAAATGGCTGGCCGCCCAAACGCCTATGCGGTCTTCGATCAAACCCGGCCAGTCGGTGCCCGAGATATCGGCCGCCAGTTCGGCCACAGTGGGCAGTGCGTTGGGGGTTTCTGAAGGCTGGCGCACCGCAGTCATGATATCTTCCAGGCTTGGTACGATGAACTGGCCTTTGATCGTGGACAGCGCTTCCAGAATATCGGTTTCGGTGACCTCACCAGCATCCAACTTCCCGGCCCAATGCGACCGCTCGGGTGTGATCCGCGTGCCGGCGACCCGTGCCAGGCGGGCCGAGGTGACGGCCAGCGACTCATCCACCTGACCAAGAAACGGGTTGACCGCAACATTGGCTGAAAGCGGAAACAGCGGCGGGATCGCCTTAGCTGCTGTTTTGGCCTCAGTAACCAGTTCCAGCAAAGGGGCGGGATAAGATTCGAGTTTGGCAAACATGGGATATGCTCCTTCTCAGGCTGCGGACCGCTTGGACCAACCGTCCAGCAGCTTGTCGAAAATCGCGTTGGCATAGAGGCCGTTTGACAGGTGCACCCGCAGGCCCGCAGCCGCAGGGTGTGGTGCCCAAAGAGGGAAGGTAGCCTGCGCCACGGCCACAAGACCAAAGCTAAGCAAGGCCAGCACGATAAGCGCCCATTCAAGCGGCCCCGGCGCAGGGGTGGCGGGCAATGTGCCAGCAGTCAGGTACAGGGCGATGACCTGCAGCGCAAAGTAGCTGACCGAAGTCACCAACGCGTAAACCACAGTACGTTGTGTCAACTGACGCGGCGCGGCATCCGCAAAACCCTGCGCCAGCAGGTAGGCAACGCCGAAGATCAGGATGACACCCAATGCAATGGCCTGAACCGACTTGCCATCAAAGCCCAGAACGGTGCCAACCAGAGCGTAAATCACGATCGCCGTACCAAAGGCTCGCAGAACATTGCTAGCACTGGGCACTGCAATCGGGCCCGGCCGGTTAATGGCTGCAACGTTCCGAACCGCTTCACCCGCGCTGAGGAACGCGTGCGCCTTATAGAGCGAATGCGCCACAATATGCAGCAACGCCAACGGAAACAGCGCAAGGCCGCACTGCATCACCATAAAGGCCATCTGCGCAATCGTGGACCAAGCAAGAGAGGTCTTCACCGCAGGTTGCGTCAGCATTACCAAACCGCCGAACAGCGCTGTAAATCCCCCAAGTATAACCAAAAGGGCCATCACTCCGGGCGCGGCCAACATCACATCGGCAAAGCGGATCAGAAGAAAGCCACCGGCGTTGATAACGCCTGCATGCAATAGGGCCGAAACCGGGGTTGGTGCCTCCATCACTTCAGTCAGCCAGCCATGCACTGGGAATTGCGCTGATGCCAGTACAGCTGCGGCAGCGATCAGTAAGGCTGCCAAAACGGTCATCCAGTTTGCCTGTACCGTTGTCAGGATCGTGTGGATATCTGTGGTTCCAGATGCAGTGACCAGAAGAACTACAGCAGCGGCCAACATGCCTTCGCTCAACCGGGCCACAAGCGCTTTCTTGCGGGCAGCGCGTTGTGCTGTGGCACGTTCCGGGTAGAACAACAAAAGTTTGTGCAGGGCAAGACTGGTGGTCGTCCAAGCAAACAACAGCTGGATCAGGTTGCCCGACATCACCAACAGAAGGACCGAGGCCAACGCTAGCAGCATCCATTTTGTGAACATGCCCTGCCGTGCTTCGCCGTCCATAAAGGTGGCCGAATAGCGTAAAACGATCCAACCAATGAAACTGACCAACGCCATCATAACGGCGCTGACCGCATCCAGCCTGACAGACAGTCCTGCGCCAAAAAGACCGATCAGGGCCGAGGTCCCCGGCCCGTTAATCATTAGCATCACCGCTGCCCAGACCGAGATCAAAAATGTGGCTAGACCCGCCAGTTCGGCCAGTTTCGGCACGCGACCAGGACGCAATCCCGGATGACGCCCTGCATGGATCGCGGTGGCAATCAGAATAAGCGGGCTTAGCAGCGGTAGGTAGAGATAAAGCATCGTGACAATCCCTTAGTCATGGGTTTGGGACAGTCAAATAGGACAGAAATTATTCCATTAAAAATTCATTGTTATGAGGTTTTAGTTCTATTAAATAGAACGATATGCCACTGAACTATCATCACCTGCGGTATTTCTGGGCTGTTGCCCATGACGGCAACCTGACCCGAACAGCGCAGCGACTGAATCTGTCGCAATCGGCTTTATCGGTTCAGATCAAGCAACTGGAAGAACGGCTGGGGCATGATCTATTTGAACGCCGTGGGCGACAGCTTTTTCTAACCGAAGCAGGACGCATTGCATTGGACCATGCCGATGCAATTTTCTCGACAGGGCAAGAGCTTGTCGCCACGTTGACCGAGACGGTTCAATCCCGCAAAGCCCTGCGGGTCGGAGCTCTGGCGACATTGTCGCGCAACTTTCAGATTGGATTTTTACGCCCCATTCTATCGCGCATGGATGTCGAAGTGATTTTGCGCTCTGGCAGTCCGACTGAATTGATGGAGGGGCTTGAAACACTGAACCTGGACTTGGTCCTGATGAACCGCCCCCCACCAAATGACAGCTTGACGCCATTTGAAACCCATCAGATCGCGGAACAACCAGTAAGCATAGTCGGCACCCCTGCCCGACTTGATCCTGAACGACCAATCAAAGAACTGCTGCAAACTCAGCCCTTCATCCTGCCAACCACAGACAACAGCGTGCGCACTGCATTTGACGCCATGGCCAGCCGCATGTCCGAGCACCCACAGGTCGCTGCGGAAGTCGATGACATGGCAATGATGCGCCTTTTAGCGCGCGAAGATATTGGGCTTGCACTTGTGGCCCCTATCGTCGTGACGGACGAGCTGACCTCGGGCCGATTGGTTGAAGCGAAAGAGCACCCACGCATCAAGGAAAGCTTTTACGCAGTCACCTTACGTCGTCGCTTTCCCAATCCGTTGGTGCAGGAACTGTTATCACAGGACACAGATTCCGCATTTATGACCTGATCGAACTAGTTGAGCCTCAAAACGCAGACGCGAGTATGCATCGCAAGGTTCCGCAGGGCGCTGCCCTGAAATCTGCGGGGTGTCCAGTCCTTCGGTCGGCATAGACGCACCGGCGCTAGTCGTCCCATAGCGCTTGTTCAACCAAAAACCGCATTGAGTTCGGTCGAAGCGACCGCCACCCAGGCGTTTAAGCATGACCACAATTCAGCAAAAACATTGATTTTACTGAATATGTCCCCGTATCATTGCCAAAAGTCATTAAGAAAATGGGGGCGTGGATGGACAGCTCTATTTCTGATGAGGCGTTGGCCCGGCTTCCGTTCTGGGTCACTCCGCCGGGTGAAACCGATGGTTTTCTAATCACAGTCGGCATACTTTTGGTACTTGTGCTGCTGGGCTTCGGGGCGCTGTATTTCACGGTTCAGGCAATTCCCGACCGGATGGCCGCCGGAGCGCACAAGGTACAAATGCAGTTGGTAGGTGTATTGGGGTTGATCTCGCTGTTCACCCTGAACAATGCGTTCTGGGTCGCCGCAATTCTGATTGCCGCGGTTCCCTTGCACGAAGTCTTCCCTCTGCATGGTGAGGCCGAGAAGTCAGATGCTTGAGCTTATCTTCTCAGCCCTGATCACAATCGTACCGGACTACCTGTATCGCCGCTACAAACAGGGCAAGCGTTGGGGCCACGAAATCACGCTTTTCAACATCTGGTACGAGTTGCGCTGGGGTTTGACCGCCTGCGCAATTTTGGCCGTGGCGTTGATTACGGTCATATTCTATTTTCACCCATCTACACGCAACGTGTCCGCCGCCTTTCGTACTGTTACGATTTTGTCCGACCGAGGTGGTCGGGTGGCCGAGGTCTATGTAAGCAACAATGAACCCGTCACGGCGGGACAAGCCATCTTCAGGCTGGACACTACACGTCAAGAGGCCGCAGCCGAAACCGCCCGAAGACGCATCGAAGAGATCGAAGCCTCTCTCGGAGTTATAGCCACGGATGTTGCTGCTGCTCAGGCCCAGGTCGACGCGGCCGAAGCGGATTTGCGTCAAGCCACAGATGATTTGGAACGCCGCCAATCGCTGGCTCAGCGCAATGATGCAACCGTCAGCGAACAAGAACTTGAGCGTTTACAAACGGCGGTCTCTCTCACCGATGGTCGGCGCGCCGCCGCAATCGCGGCTCTCGATGGGGTCAAACTACGTCAAAGCACCTTGCTGCCAGCCCAACGCGAAAGCGCGCGTGCCATCCTGCTGGAAGCAGAAGCCGAAATCGACAAGTCCACTGTCTTTGCCGAAGTCGATGGCACCGTGATACAGTTTCTTCTGAAACCGGGTGACATCGTGAACCCGATATTACGCCCTGCTGGTATTCTGGTACCCGATGTTACGGGCCAAGGACGCTTCGTAGCAGCGTTCGGACAAATCTCGGTAAGTGTTCTGAAACCCGGAATGCTGGTGGAAATCACCTGCCCCGCCAAACCCCTGGTTATTATCCCAATGGTAGTTGATGAAGTACAAGAGGCCATTGCGGCCGGACAATTCCGACCCGGCGATGCGGTGGTTGATCAACAGGATCGCGCGCGCCCCGGCACCGTGACAGCTTTCCTTATGCCGGTCTTTCCGGCGCACTTGGAATACATCCCACCAGGCAGCGCCTGCGTCGGGGTCGCCTATACAAACCGCGCGCAAGAAATCGAGAACGGAGAAATTACAGGGTTCTCTGCCTTTGTCGCGCGGATCGTCGATGGAATGGGAATCGCAAACGCCATTGTTCTAAGGGCGCAGGCCATCCTGCTACCAGTCAAGACGTTGGTGTTTAACTAACGAGTGGTCCGACACCAAATCAGATAGAATACAGGCCGGTTCGAAACTGTCGAACCGGCCTAAAAAGGTTTAGAAGTGTGCCGACTTTGTGTTTTCCGGCGTTACGGGCGGAGCAAACTTGGTCAGGTCGATGCCGTCAACCGCCGCCTTATATTCTTCGATCTTCGGCGTACGGCCCAGGATCGCCGAAAGCACAACAACCGGGGTCGATGCTAGCAGGGATTCACCTTTCTTATCAGGCGCGTCCGCCACAACACGGCCTTGGAACAGACGGGTCGAAGTGGCCAGAACCGTGTCGCCTTTTGCGGCTTTTTCCTGGTTACCCATGCAGAGGTTACAGCCCGGACGTTCCAGATACAGAATGTTTTCGTACTCGGTGCGCGCCTTTTGCTTCGGGAAAAGATCGTCGAATTCGAAGCCCGAGTATTTCTCGAGAACTTCCCAATCGCCCTCTTCTTTCAATTCATCGATGATGTTGTAGGTCGGAGCCGCAACCACCAACGGCGCCTTGAACTCGACCTTACCGGTTTCCTTTTCCAGGTTTTTCAACATCTGGGCGACGATCTTGATGTCGCCCTTGTGCACCATGCACGAGCCGACAAAGCCCAGATCCACATGCTTTTCGGCATTGTAGTACGAGATCGGGCGGATCGTGTCGTGGGTGTAACGCTTGGAGATATCAGCGTTGTTGACATCCGGGTCGGCGATCATCGGTTCAACGATCTGGTCCAGATCAACGACAACCTCAGCAAAGTACTTCGCGTTGTCATCCGGGGTCAGCGCGGGCTTTTCACCCGACTTGATCTCGGCAATACGCGCATCGGCGATGTTGATCAGCTTTTGCAGCATGCCGTTCTCATGCTCCATGCCTTTGTCGATCATGATCTGGATGCGCGACTTGGCCAGTTCCAGCGAACCGATCAAGGTCTCGTCATTCGAGATACAGACTGAAGCCTTGGCCTTCATCTCGGCGGTCCAGTCGGTGAAGGTGAATGCCTGGTCCGCCAGCAGCGTACCGATATGCACTTCGATCACGCGGCCCTGGAACACGTTGTCGCCGTGTTGCTCCAGCATCTGCGCCTGCGTGGCGTGCACCACGTCGCGGAAATCCATGTGCTCGGCCATCTGCCCCTTAAAGGTCACCTTGACCGATTCCGGGATCGGCATCGAGGCTTCTCCGGTGGCCAGCGCCAGCGCAACGGTGCCCGAGTCGGCCCCAAAGGCCACGCCTTTGGACATCCGGGTGTGGCTGTCGCCGCCGATGATGACCGACCAGTCATCCACGGTGATGTCGTTCAGCACCTTATGGATCACGTCGGTCATCGAATGATAGACACCTTTCGGGTCACGACCGGTGACAAGGCCGAAGTCGTTCATGAACTTCATCAGACGCGGCGTGTTGGCTTGTGCCTTAGCATCCCAGACCGATGCGGTGTGGCAGCCCGATTGATAGGCGCCATCAACGATTGGTGACACAACCGTTGCCGCCATCGCCTCAAGCTCTTGCATGGTCATCAGGCCGGTGGTGTCCTGCGACCCGACGATGTTCACTTTCACACGCACGTCCGAACCGGCGTGCAGTGTCTTGCCCGGAGTTGTACCCACAGCGTTTTTGTTGAAGATCTTCTCAACTGCAGTCAAACCTTGGCCTTCGTGGCTCACTTCTTTCGAAGGTGCGAAAACCAAAGGTGCTTCGACGCCCAAAACCTCGGCAGCAAGTGTTTGTAGTTTCTTTCCGAAGACAATGGCGTAGGAACCGCCAGCCTTCATGAATTCGACCTTCTGCGGCGTGAACGACGAGGATACATCGACCAGTTCGTCGCCGTCTTCGCTCAGCAGCTTGTGCTTTTTGGTGTTGATCTTCAGAACCGTGCCGGTAGCGACCGAATACTTCTCTTCAAGGACGGGGTTGCCGTCATTGTTCAGGATGGCATTGCCGTCTTCGTCCACCTTCTTGACCCAGTTCTTCAGGTCGAGGCCGATACCGCCAGTCACACCCACGGTAGTCAGAAAGATCGGCGATATACCATTGGTACCTGCTACGATCGGAGCGAAATTGACAAACGGAACATACGGGCTGGCCTGCTTACCAGTCCACAGCGCGACGTTGTTCACGCCGGACATACGGGACGAGCCGACACCCATGGTGCCTTTTTCGGCGATCAGCATCACGCGCTTGTTTGGGTGTTGGATCTTCAGATCCTGGATTTCCTGTTGCGCCTTCTCTGAAATCAGACACTTGCCGTGCAGTTCCCGGTCGGCACGAGAATGCGCCTGATTGCCCGGCGACAGCAAGTCGGTTGAGATGTCACCCTCGGCAGCAACGTAGGTTACGATCTCAATCTCTTCGTCGATCTCCGGCAGCTTGGTAAAGAACTCTGCCTTGGCGTAGCTTTCCAGAATGTCCTTCGCGACTGCGCTGCCAGCTTCATAAGCTGCCTTCAGGCGATCGGTGTCAGCATCATAGAGGAAGACCTGGGATTTCAGAACCTCAGCCGCCTGTTCAGCGATCGCTGCGTCATCACCCAACGCTAAGTCCAGCAGAACTTCGACCGAAGGACCACCCTTCATGTGAGACAGCAACTCGAATGCAAAGGGGATCGAGATCTCCTGGACCACGGCATCGCCGAGAACGATTTCTTTCAGGAACTTTGCCTTTTCACCTGCGGCGCTGGTTGTACCTGGCAGCGTGTTATAGATGAAGAAATTCAGCGACTCGTCACGATGTTCGTTCCCTGAATCCTTGATCTGGGCGACGATCTCTTTCACAAGAGCACCATCGTCGATAGGCTTGGGGTGCAACCCTTGTTCTTTACGGGTTTCGATCTCGCTGAGGTAATCTGTATAGAGGCTCATGGCTGTTCCGGCTATCCGCTTTTGATGACGTTTCACGCCGGTTCGGCGGCAGTCTGACCAGCCCCGACGCTCATTTGTATGCGGCGGTATACTAATTCCGGGAAAGTTTCAATAGACCATCTGCGCGCACCCGCTCAGCGTTTCTCAATTCCCGATATGGAGTATGCTGGGTAGATCACAGCTACCCTGTTTGCCGACTGCCTCGCAGAGTCGACATGAAACTATGCGCCTCTTCTGCTCGGAGATCAGAGGCGCACGCGAGTTCTTCTTAGCTTTTCATGCGCCCCCAATAGGCGCCGGTCAGTCTGAGCCGAATTCAGTCTTGAACTCTTCGAAGTCGATCTGCAATCCGTTCAACATAGTCGACCAATGACGCGTAAGGGCAGCCTGAGCGACTGCTTCCTTGATCTCGTCCTCTGTTGCGCCGGCTGCAAGGGCTGCTTGCGTGTCGGCAAACACACAGTAGTGACAGGGTATTTGTGCGCCAACAGCAATGTTGATCAATGACTTCACCTTCGGAGACAAAGCCGTCTGATCGCTCAGCTCTAAATCACGAGTCAGCATCCAAGCCCCTTGGATGCCGTGTTCAGGGTATTCCTTCATGAAGGTTGGAACGAACCCAAAGGTTTGCTCGATCTCCGCATAGGTCGCTTCAGCAGCATTGTCTTGCGCTGGTGCCGCGACAGGAAAAACCGCCAACGCAATCAGTGCGGTCAGAGTGTGCAATTTCATATCGTATCTCCTTTGAAGAACCGCCGAGCGGCCAGGTATTGATCTCAGCGAAAGATCATCGCGAAACTGCAGCTGTCGGCGCACCGGGCCCGATCGGAGACAATACCCCGCTCCGGCGTCGTGTTGCGTAACACTGCTGACGCGCTACCGCTCGCCTCGATCTCGCCCTCAACTCATGCTGGGGTTGTGGCACTGCGCGAAGTGGCAGAACTGTCAATTCATTGCTGGAAACGTCACAGTCATTTGGTGTGGCGTTGAGGCTTTACTTTAGCTGCCCGGCGGGCATGTGGCCCACCCATTGTCACGCTCGATTTTTGGTTCTGTACTCGCCCGGGGACATCCCAACCGTTTTGGAAAAGAGCCGACGAAAGGAAGCTGGATCAGCGTATCCGACCATCTCGGCAACAGAGTCGACAACTTCGGTGGTGGTGGTGAGAAACTGTTTCGCGCGTTCAATGCGCACGGATTGCACATATTTCACGCATGACATGCCAAGCGCAGATTTAAAGCGTCTTTCGAAAGTTCGGTTGGGCAAACCGGTCCTTTGCCGTGCCAGCGTCAGAATGTCCGACATGTAGTAGTTTTTGATCACCACTTTCTGTGCTTGGCGAATCTTGTAGTCGGAATGATGGTTTAGCGCTTCGAATGCCATATCTGGAAAAGCAGAACCCAACGACCAATCGACCATGTGCAGCCGAGCCAAATGTGTCGCGGTTTGCATCCCTAGCAATCGGAATACCAGGTACAGCGACAAATCGATCCAAAGCGCGCCTCCCCCCGACGTGATCAAGCGCTGGCCCGGCCCAGCAACAACCAGTGACCTGCTGGTTTCCAGCTGCGACTGCGGGAAACTGTGCCGCATTTCGTCGAAAGCATCACGATTGGTGGTGTATTTCTGCCCATCCAACAATCCGCTTCGTGCCAGATAGCGCACTCCGGTACAGGCGGCGGCGATAATGGCATGGTCGGAAAACTGATCTTGCAGCCACGACACACAGGTATCGGAAACAGGCGGCCGGTCGGATGGTGCAGCAATTGCGGGAATGAAAACCGCATCGACGGCGCCCACTGATGCCAGATCACAATCGACATCAACACGATGCCCGGATACGGCTTTAACTGCTGCGCCGTCTTCGCTGACGATCATTGCCTCAATACGCGGTCTGTCCTGAACGCGGCAGCTGTTAGCGGTCTGAAACATTTCAATCGCCCCATATAAGGGGCCAGCATGAACGCCGGGCGCGGCAAGACATGCAATTCTGAACGCACGTTTTTTGTTGTTGATCATGGTGCGGTCGCTTTCCGTTTTGGTGAACTATCATCTGTTTAGTTTCAAAAAACAGCGTGAACAGAAACTCTTAGTCTTTGATGCGATTTTCAGGGGTATCGAGAAAGCTTCGCGCGGTCGCGATGAGCCGCTGGCGCAACGTATTGTCGAGGTGTATGATCCTCATCGCTTCACTGGCGAAACGGTAGGTTTCAAGATCTGCCCGGATCAGCGCACGTTTGTCGATCAGCCGTTTCAATGGGTTATCTGCTTCGCACGGGGCTTTGGCGCATTCAAAGTCGTCCACCGAACTCGGCTCGACAGCAAATGCATTTGTCGTTGCAATTGCGAATTCAATCAGAATGGATGGGTCAAGAAGCAAATCCCCGTCAAATACCATAACGTCGGTCTTGGCGGCTTGCAGTCCCAAAAGCAAGGAATGGCTGTTGCCAAACAGCCTGCAATTCGGATTCACGGCGAGCTCTATCGCGACGTCGGTGTGCAATGCCTTGATCCGTGCTTGCAAGGCGTCGGACTTAAATCCGGTGACAACCACGGCGTTGCGGATACCCTATCGTCTCTACTGCTCGTGCCGATTGCGTTTGTTTTGGGCAATCCATTCGGAATTCCGATATCTGAAATTTTGATACTGAGTACGTTTGGCTTGGCCTTCGCTATCGCCTCAGTCACTTTGGCTGACGGAGCGTAGCGCGTATCATCAGGCCAGACTACGCTCTTGCGCGCTTAAAGTTCCTATGGCACCGCTTTTGGCGTTTTTGGTTCTCTCTGAAGTTCTACTTATTCGCACCATCGCAGGTGGTGCGCTGGTTCTCATCGCGGGGCTGCTTGCCGCAAATGATCAGAAACCCGGACCTTGTCATGTGCAAGTGAGGCGAGAGAGCAAACTTCACACGAAACAACATGGAGATTTTTGGCTGAATAAATTGGCGGAATACAAGGCGAAGCCGGGTGGACTTGTTCCCGTGTGGACCATTGAGGTTCAGACATTGCCGGAAGATACGGATCATGTTCTGGATGAGAACACAAAAGTTCATCCATTGAGCTTTGGTCGGTATCAACGCAATGCGAGCATATCGGCAATTGGGAAAGAAACTGCACAGCCCGAGCCCGGTTCGACAACAACAACGCACGTGGAAGGGTTTGAGGCGGGCGCGACTGAAACCTACCCGATGGTCGAATTGAAGATATCCGTTGAGTGGGATCTGGATACCTTATCAACCGTAATGGATGCCATCATCTACGCACATCACTACGAAGAACCCTTGATATTCGTCAACTAGGCGAAATAGTTCGCGACACATCCTGCACAAGAACAATTTACAGAGCCACTACTTGTAACGAAAACGATCGTTCTCTATCATAAAGCAATGCCTCGAATGCGAACATATGACCCCGACGAAGCGCTTGATGCGGCGATGCGATTGTTCTGGAAACGAGGGTTTTCCGAAGCGTCCTACGACGAGTTGACTTCGGTGACCGGGGTCAGCCGAAAGGGTTTGTACACAACGTTTGGAGACAAGCGGTCGCTCTTTTTGAAATGCCTTCAACGCTACCGCCAGACACAGGCGGTTTCGTGCATGGATCAATTGGACCAGCCAAACGCAAACGCTGATGCGATCTCGGGTTTGTTCACTCAGATCGCAGCGTCCGCCAAGACACCACAAGGCCGAATGGGTTGCTTGATGGCAAACACGGCCAACGATGAAACGGCCAACGACCCGGATGTCCGGGAACAAATCAACCTGCACTTTCGCCGGACCAGAGAGCGTTTTCTGGTTGTTTTGACACGTTCCGGTTTTGACCGAAAATCTGCGTCTTCCGTTTCGGATTATCTGACGGGTTTGTTGCAAGGTCTTTTCGTCCTCGCGCACGCGGACGCAGAGCAAGAGATGATTGATGGATACGTTCAAGTTGGTCTTCGGGCGATACACTCATGAGAAGGTTTGGGGCGATCAATCAAGGATCGGTTCTTGGCTGTGTAATGACGGTGCAATCATATTTTCGCGACCGGCGGCTCTTTTGCTTCGTCATTGGCCGCGCGTTGCTTCATTGTTCTGCAACCGTCAGGAGTTTCGGTGCTTTACGCTCGGCCCTCAAACGACGACGCATGAGCAGACAACCAATGTATCCACGAAACTGACAACCGCAGACCCAACAAAACCCCATGCTAGACTCGAGAATCCGTCCCCTGATCGACCCGACGCTCAACGCGGTCGGGCGCAGCCTCGCCGCTCGTGGCGCGTCGGCCGATATGGTAACGCTCTTGGGATTGGGCCTCGGGCTGTTGGCCGCGATTGCCGTTGTGATCGATTGGCTTTGGCTTGCCACTGTGCTGATCATTCTGTCCCGAGTTGCGGATGGTTTGGACGGTGCAATCGCCCGCGCCAATCAGAAAACGGATTTCGGCGGATACCTCGATATCACCTGCGATTTCCTGTTTTATGGAATGATCCCATTGGCTTTTGTTTGGGCCGATTCCGAGTCAAACGCCGCGGCCGGGGCGTGGCTGCTTGCAAGCTTTTATTTCAACGGCGCAACTTTTCTGGGGTTCGCAATTCTGGCAGAAAAGCGCGGCCTGCAATCTCAAAAACACGGCTCAAAGTCGCTGTACTTCACGGGTGGCCTTTTGGAGGGCTCCGAAACCATCGCCTTTTTTGTCGCGATTTGCCTGTGGCCCGCGTGGTTCGCACCGATGGCTTGGGTATTCGGAGGAGTGTGTTTCATCACCGCTGCTTCGCGCATCATGCTGGCCAGACAGGTTTTCAGTCACACCGAAAGTAAGGAAGCACCATGAAACACATCATTGCAGCCGCACTCGCTGCGCTGGCAGGTACAGCCTGGGCCGGCCCAGACCCGGCCAACTGGATCGCTGTCACGGAAGAAGCCAAAGGCCAAACAGTGTATTGGAATGCTTGGGGCGGATCGACGACCACAAATGACTTCATCGCTTGGGTCGGCTCTCGGGTAAAGGAGGACTACGGCGTAGCGCTTGAACACGTTAAGCTAACCGATACCGCCGATGCCGTGAGCCGCGTGATCGCTGAGAAATCGGCGGGCAAGGATTCCGAAGGTGCGGTTGACCTGATTTGGATCAACGGCGCCAATTTCAGTGCGATGAAAGAGGCTAACCTGCTGTTTGGAGCGTTTGCCGAGGATCTGCCGAATTGGCGCTTTGTTGATGTTGACGGGAAAACGGTGACGACGGATTTCACTGTTCCAACCGATGGTTTCGAAAGCCCTTGGGCAATGGCGCAGGTCGTGTTCATCTATGACAGCGAGGTATTGCCGTCACCGCCTAAATCCGCCGAAGCCATTCGCGATTGGGTGGCTGAAAATCCGGGTCGGTTTACCTTTCCGCAGCCGCCGGATTTTCTGGGCACAACGTTCCTCAAACAGATGCTGATCGAACTGGTCGAGGATCCTTCAGTTCTGGAAATGCCGGTCGACGAAAACTATGCCGACGTGACCGATCCATTGTGGAACTGGCTGCAAGAGATAACGCCAAATCTATGGCGGTCTGGTCGGGCCTATCCGCAAACCGGACCCAGCCAGTTACAGTTGATCAACGATGGTGAGGTTGACATGGCAATCAGCTTTTCACCGGGCGAAGCAACCGCGGCCATCGCAAACCAGCAATTGCCGGAAAGCGCACGCACCTTTGTTCTGGACGGGGGAACCCTTGGGAACGCCAGCTTTGTTGCAATTCCGTACAACGCAACAGCCAAAGCCGGAGCCATGGTTGTTGCCAACTTTCTGATCAGCCCCGAGGCACAGCTGCACGCGCAGCGCCCTGAGATTTTGGGCTACGGCACAGTGCTGGACATGGATGCGTTACCCGAACAAGATCGCGCTGCTTTCGATGCTCTCGAACTGGGCGTTGCAACGCTGTCGCCAGCCGAACTGGGCCAGGTTCTGCCTGAACCGCACCCAAGCTGGATGACCCAGATCGAAGCAGACTGGGTCGAGCGATACGGTGTTGGCAACTAAGATCAAACCCGGCGTCGGCTGGGCTCTGGCACCAACGCTGACAATCGCAGTGCTGCTGGGGCCAATCGGTGCTGGACTACTGGGCACAATTGTTCCGGCTTTTGGCGGAATGCGTCTTGATGGTCAGAGTTCTCTCTCTTTCGATCCATGGCTGCGGATGTGGGCAGAACCGGGATTATTGAAGGCCATCTGGCTTTCATTCAAAACCGGTATCCTGTCGACCTTCATCGCCTTGGTCGTCTGCTTTTTGTTGATTGCGGGCTGGAACGGAACGCGGGTCTTCACCAGGGCGGAACACCTGCTTTCCCCGCTGCTGTCGGTGCCACATGCGGCTGCTGCGCTTGGCCTGGCATTCCTGATTTCCCCGTCGGGTTGGATTGCGCGTTTGGCGTCGCCTTGGTTCACCGGATGGACCCGTCCGCCCGACATTCTGATTATCCAAGACCCCGGTGGCTGGTCCTTGATTGCCGGGCTGACAATCAAGGAGTTGCCCTTTTTATTGCTAATGTCGCTTGCCGCTTTGCCGCAGATCAAATCTGCCGAGCGGATGAAGGTGACGCAGGCGCTTGGCTACGGCAGGGTCAGGGGATGGTTCTTGGCCGTGATGCCATCGCTTTACACCCAAATACGCCTGCCGATTTATGCTGTCCTTGCCTACGCAATGTCGAACGTTGATGTGGCCATGGTCGTTGGCCCGTCCCGTCCCCCACCTTTGTCGATGCTTATTCTGCGTTGGATGACGGACCCCGATTTGACACTGCGGGCTCCAGCGGCGGCTGCGGCACTGGTTCAACTGGGCTTGGTGGCAGGTGCAATCATGATCTGGCGCGGCGGCGAGAAGGTCGTTGCAGCCCTGATCAATCGGGCCGTTGATAGTGGTGAGCGTGGCGCGGGACTGCGCGAACATGTGCTGCGGGCACTCGGGCTCGCTGTCTCTGGCTTGGCCAGCCTTGCGGTCTTTGCTGGCTTGTTTAACCAGTTGATCTGGTCCTTTGCAGGGCGCTGGCGATTTCCCGAAGCGATGCCGCAGGATTTTAACCTGACAACGTGGATGCGGCATGGTCCAAAAGCGGCAGACGTCACGCTGCTGACGCTTGGGCTCGCGTTTGCTACAGCGTTCATCGCTCTAATTCTGGTGATCGGGTGCCTTGAAGCCGAAAACAGGCGCGGTCGCGGGATGAATTCAACCGGGCTGTTAATCCTGTATCTGCCGTTGATCCTGCCGCAAATAGCGTTCTTGCCGGGGTTGCAGATTTTGATGATCCAGATCGGTGCAGCCCAAGGGGCCGCACCAGTTGTGCTGACCCACCTGGTGTTTGTATTGCCCTATGTATTTCTTGCCCTTGCCGGTCCGTTTCGAGCCCTGGACAATCGCTATGCTACAGTCGCGGCAGCAATGGGCTTCGGCGCGACAGGTATTCTTTGGCGTATTCGTTTGCCGATGCTGCTGGCACCGATATTGACTGCGTTGGCCGTTGGGATGTCCGTATCGGTCGGTCAATACCTGGCAACGCTTCTTTCATCAGGCGGGCGGATAAACACGCTGACGACAGAGGCATTGGCATTGTTTTCCGGCGGCGATCGCCGAGCCATCGGGGTTTGGACCCTTATGCTGGCCATGACGGCGTGGTTGCCTTTTGCACTTGCGCTGTTCATCCCAAGACTCGCATTTCGTAACAGAGGTGGATTGCGGCGTGGCTGACACGGGGTTGGTTCTGGAACACATGACGATCAGCCATGCGGATGGTCGCCCCCTGACGCGCTTGTCTGCGTCAATCGCTCCCGGCAAGGTACTGAGCCTGATGGGCCCTTCGGGTGTTGGAAAGTCAACAATTCTGGCGGCGATCACCGGAACGCTTCCACCTGCTTTTCGGCTGGACGGCACAATCTACCTAAACGGGCGCGTGTTGAACGACGTGCCGCCACAACAACGCAGGGTGGGCATACTTTTTCAGGACCACCTGTTGTTCCCGCATTTGTCCGTCGGGCAAAACGTCGGGTTTGGATTGCCGCGCGGCACCGCCAACCGGCAAGACAAAATCGAAGCGGCCCTATCGGAAATCGGTTTGGAGACATCTGCCGAACGCGACCCGGCCACTCTGTCCGGGGGGCAACGGGCGCGCGTCGCCCTGATGCGGATGCTTTTGGCAGAACCAGACGCGTTGCTGTTGGATGAACCCTTTTCACGGCTGGATGTCAGTTTGCGCACCAGAATGCGCGCGCTTGTATTCGAACGCGCCCGCGCCGCCCAGTTGCCTGTTCTGTTGGTTACGCACGATGCCGCAGATGCCGAAGCAGCACAGGGCGAGGTGATTGAATTGTCAGCCCCGCAGAACTTCTGACGCTAAACAACGGAACGTGGGTTGGGCCGAGACCTTTTGCTACTCGACCTTTCCCAGCCTTGGCCTCCGGTTCAAGGGAGCCATTTCTGAACAAGCCCAACAACCCTTTTGACAACAACGCTTTCGAATAGCCGGGGTGAAAAGTACGCGCCAGCGACCCGTTTGTTCAGTTCTGCAATCGTCGGATATGGCGCGACCATCGCTGCTATCTGACCCATTTTCAGTTTGTTTGCCAATGCAAGCGACCAAGTGGCAATCAACTCACCGGCCTGATGCCCAACAATTGTCGCCCCAACCGGACGCCCCTTTACAACCATTACCTTGATGAAACCACGGGTCTGACGGGTGGCGATTGCGCGGTCGTTGTGACCATAGTCAAACCGCGCAATCTCTAGCTTGGCACCGTATTGCTCGCGCGCCTCGGCCTCGGTGAGCCCGACCTGCGACAATTCCGGATCTGAGTAAGTCGCCCGCGGGATGTGATCGTTCCGTGCCTTCGACGGCAATCCAAACAAAGCAGAACGGATGATGACGCCTGCATGGTATCCCGCCAGATGCGTGAACTGCCCTTGCCCCGCCACATCACCGATCGCGTAGACACGGGAATTCGAGGTCCGCAACGAGGCATCCACGCGGATACCCTGAGGGGTGGTTTCAATCCCGGCCTTCGACAACGCAAGATTCGCGATGTTTGGGGTGCGCCCCACGGCAACCAAAAGATGCGAGCCGCGGATCTCTTCACCATCGCGGGTTCTGACGACGATTTCGCCGCCGTCCTGCCGCACTTCATCGGCAAAAGTGTTCTCCAGAAATTCGATGCCTTCACCCTTCAGCGCCTCAATGACGACGTTGGCTGCCTCTGGATCGTCCCGACCCAGTGCCTTGCCGGCCTCGATCACTGTAACCTCGGAGCCTAAACGCCGGTGCGCCTGCGCCATTTCAGTACCAATTGGGCCACCACCGATAACGACCAAGTGGCTGGGTTGCTCGCGCAACTCCCACAGTGTCTCATTGGTCAGGTAGTCGACATCTGCCAATCCTTTGATGGGTGGCACAAAGGGGTGAGAGCCTGTGGCTATCACAATGCGGCGCGCCGTGATGCGGTATTCGCCCGCTTCGACTTCACGATCCGAGACGAACCGCCCCATCTCGCGCACGACGCGTACGCCAAACCCTTCAAAGCGCTCTTGACTGTCCATGGGAGCAATGGCGTCGATCACGCTTTTCACGTGATCCTTCGCGCCCGCGTAATCCACGTCGGGCATGTTTGCGCCCACGCCATAAGGGGCTGCATGGGCCTGGGCATGCGCCATATGACCACTGGCCAACAGCGCCTTGGACGGAACACACCCATAGTTCAAACAGTCGCCACCCATCTTGTGGCCCTCCAGCAAGATCACATCCGCGCCCATCTGGCTGGCACCTGCGGCAACCGACAAGCCCCCTGACCCTGCCCCGATGACAAGGAGATCACATTTCAAACGTTGCATTGACTAAACCTCCGCGCGGCCACGAACCGCCTTAACGACAATTGGAAGAACGGCGAGAACACACAGCCCCAGAATGGGTCCGATGACATGCGGCTCCCACAACAGGCTCAGGTCCGGGCTTTCGCCGCGGTCAAAGACTTCCCCCAGCCCTACGCCGATCCAGGTAAAGACTATCGCGCCGGGAATGATGCCCACGGCCGTGGTCCAAAGGAAATTCACAGGTTTCACGCCAACCAATGCAGGCAACAGATTGGCCACAAAGAAGGGCACAGCCGGAACCAGACGTAGAAGCAGCAGCACCTCAATCTCGTTGTTTCGCAGCGACTTGCGAAGGCGTTGAATCCGTCCTTCTGCCGCATCCATTTTTGCTGCCAAAGTGGCCCCCAGCCCCCATCGCGCCGCCAAGAAGATGCAGAACGCCCCAATGGTGGCCGCGGTCACGTTAAAGACCGTTCCGGCACCAAGCCCGAACAGGAATCCGCCTGTGACAGATGCCACCGCCGCACCCGGAAGGGAGAAGGTCACGATTGCGATGTAGATGCAGATAAAGGCTGCGACCAATCCAAGATAGTTTTGGTCACGGAACGCGATCAGCGCCTCGCGGTTGTCGCGCAGAGCTTCAAAAGAAAGGATTTCTGACAGCGTGAACGCGCCCAAAATCGCCACCGTGACGATTGCGATGAGAGGGAGGTGACGCAATCGGGAATTGCGCTCGGGTTTTGAGGTCTCGGTCATGGTTTCTGGTCCTTGTTCCTTCGGCTTTCGTTCAATTGATGCGCAGCTGCGCTATCGGCAGATGACAGAGCGTTGTGAAAGGTCAGGTTGTTGATCGGGAAACGACGCTGCTTCGAGATCGGAGTTGGGATGAGACGATGCCTGTCATCCCTGCTGTGAGGTTGTCCCTGCGCCTGTAAGCGCAGGGTTTGAAGCCAGAGCTATTGCGCCCGCCTCTTTCCAAGGCCCACATACTCTTACCGTCAGCGGGCCTTGGGTTAGTACGAGCGTCCCTGTCCTGAGCACGTTTGGCGCCTTTCGGACCTGTTCACTCGGTCAAGCAAACGTGCTTGAGTTGGATTACAGCGTCCGAGCCGCGCCCGTAGCGTTTGCTCTGCCACGTTCCCACAGGCGCCACGCAACCCAAAGGTTGATCAGCACAAACAAGGGAACACCGATCATTGGCGCGATTGACATCGGGTAGGTGTAAACGGCCCGCGCGTCCGGCAGGGCGTCAAAGACCTGCAACGGACCAGGCAGGCCAAGTTGCAGCAGGATTGGTGCGGACGGAACGATCACCAGGGCACCGATCAGATTCCAAATCATGAAACCTTTTTCAGACATCTGGCCGCGACCCACCTTCATGGCGACCCAAATTGCCGATAGTCCGAACAACAGATCCGGCACACCGACCAGCACCTCGAAGTACACTGGGAATTCACCGATATGCGTCTTATATGCCGTTCCAAGTGCTGCGATGCGAAGCGCGTGAAACCATGCAAACCACTGAAGCGGGGTGCAATCGACGATTTCGCGGAGCCCTTGCCGGACGCTGCTGAACAGGAGAACCGGCAGTACGCACGCGGTTACCGTGATCAACTGCAGCCAAAACCCCGGGTAGAGCGCAAGCACGGCCTCGCTGGTGTAGACGCCCTTGGCACCCAACACACTGGTCAGCACGGCATAGGCTGCAATCCAGACGATGAACCACTTCACAGCGGAAAACTCCGCGCTTCGGTTGGTCATACCCATAAAGCGGTACGCTAGTAATAGTGGAAAGCCGATCTCTACGGCTACAAGAAACGGTGTCATTGACAACTGCACGTTGGTCTCCTTGATTTGCACTTGTTCGAATGGCTTGGCAACGTTTGGAAACCGGCGGTATCGCCAAACCCGATTCCGCGTGTTTTGGCATCGGCCATAAGCACAACTTTGTCAGATTCAAACTTTAACGATCCGGTCATTTGTCGTCGTCCCAGTTCAAGGTGATCCTAGCCATTCACCTTTTCATATTGATCGTTATGAAATGTATATCGCCTTACGAGTCAAGCGAACTGACATCCATCCTCTCGAACCTGTGAACAAAGCAATTCAACTGAATATGCTGAAAAACCGATCTGACAAACTCGACTTAATCAGATGAATGCGGGCAAAATGCCCATGGGTGACTGCTCGTTCTTACGCATATATCACAGTCACAGAACGCGCTATCTATTTGCAAAATATAGTTTTCTAAACCAGCATCGCCAGAGACAGAGCTTACTCAAAAACCGCTACCGCACAGGCGTGTTCGAAACCAAAACGCAAAATCAGCCGAAACAGTTACATGAAACAAATTACGGCATTCGTAACATTTCATGTCGGGTTGCGTCGAAATCTCAACTCAAAAGCTAAGGTTGGTTCAAACGGGTTTGGTCCCGACCAACAAGATCGCGCAGAAACTGCATCACTTTGCGAATGCCTGTGTGGTGCAAATGGTCCTCGTGCGCGGTTAGCCAAATGTCACGGGTAACACAGGTATCTTCCTGTAGCACCGGTATCAGATCCGGGGCGTGATGCGCCACGAAACTTGGAAGCATGCAAATGCCCGCATCCGCCTGGGTCGATGTAAACTGCGCGATTAGACTGCTGGATTTAAACGGCCCTTCGGGAACGCGACACACCTCTCCCAGCCACCTCACGGCGTCGATTTGAACAAGATCGTCCACGTAATCAATCAGGATGTGATCCTTAAGATCCTCGATCTTGGATGGATGACCATATTCTTTCAGGTAACGTTTTGACGCGTAAAGAAAAAGCGAGAATTGACCGATCTTTTCGATCTTCAGACGCCGGCCTTTTGGGGGCGGAAAGCTGATCAAGATGTCTGCTTCTCGCCGCGACAGGCTGACCCAACTCGCTGCCGTTACGAGCTCTAAGCGGATATCCGGATTCTGCAGCGCAAACTGCGATAAAAGCGGCGCCAGATAGAGGCTTCCAATCGCTTCCATTGTCGCGATCCTTACGGTGCTCACAACGCCATGAACACCTTCTTCGCTTCCCTGTCCGATCTGCTGAGCGATGCCTTCCATCTGCTCAACCTTTTCCAGAAGGCGAACACCGTTTTCGGTTAGATGGTATCCTGTTCCGGACCGATCGAACAGCTTGGTGCTTAGCGAGTCTTCAAGTTCGCGAATGCGGCGGCCAACAGTGGAATGGTCAACCCCCAGACGACGCGAAGCACCTGCAAGGCTCTTCTGGCGACAGACCTCAATGAAGAAAACAAGGTCATTCCAATTGAATGATACTCGTTTTTTTATCGGAGAGGTCATTTCATCGCGCGTCCTTACACTTGTGCAACCGTATTATTACCGCGTTCTTCCCATTGTTCCAGAGCATCCGGTTCAGTTCGATGGCCGCTCATCGTGACAGGCTCTTGCCGACGGGTGTTCAGGTAGAAATCAAACACGTCATACCGATTATAGTACCCCGACACATCATGGAACTGCTTGGGTTCAATACAATCGTTTAGATCGATCTCTTTGTGCAAAAGACCCTCATCCTCGCAAAGCGTGTCACTGATGACGTCGCCCGTGGGTCCAAGGATCATAGAAACTGCGCGCGGCGTATCCTCCAGGATGCTCATGGCATCTTTGCCCATACCTTCGACAAATGTTTCAAGCGATTTGTCCACCCAAGCCGAGGCGACAACGTTAAACACTTTGCCTTCGAACGAATGTGCGCCCGCGCGGATGCGGATGGCGTTTTCCAGGTTATAGGCACCGGCCTCACCCGTGCGGCGGGTCGGCCAGATTGGCGGGTAGCTGGAGATATGGAGCTGTTCGCCCTGCGCGATAAGCGAGTACTTGGCGAGTGGGTTTGTGTTTTCGCCGCATATCAGCATTCCCACCTTGCCGATGCGCGTTTGGGCAACCTTTAATCCAGCCCCGTCGCCGTTCGCCCAAACCAGTTTTTCGTAGAATGTCGGAACGAGCTTTCTGTGATGAGAAATGATCTCACCATGGTCATTGATCAGAAGGTTGGAATTCCAGATACAGCCAACACTTGCCGGTGACGTTTCGCTTATTCCAAGTGAAACGAATATCTCATTCTTCTTTGCTGCTTCGCGGATTTGCGCGATTTCGGGCCCGCCCGGAGTGACGGAATTTGCAACCATAGCCTTGAAGAAATCGTGGCTGTTAATGGGGGCCTGCAGGGCAACCCAAACCGGAAAACCGGGCAGCATAGATTCTGGAAAAGCAATCAAATCTGCACCACCACGGGCTGCCTCGGCAATCAGGCTGCAGATCTTACTCGTCGTGGCTTTGGCATCGAGAAAAACGGGAGCGACATGGGCTGCGCAAACGCGGACAGTGTGATTCTTGGACAATGTCTTGGTCCTCAAAGAGAAAAGGGCGGGCTCGTAAAACGAGCCCGCAAGTTATCTACGTTTCGATCACAAGTCGTACTTGGTGAAATCGTAGCGGGGTGGGAGGTTATTCATGAGTTCTTCTTTTGGGACATGCTGGATGAGTTGGAACTCATCATTCTGAACCTGGGTGATGTAGCAATCGATCATCCCGCTATGGTCCTCGGCCCGAAGAATTTTGGAGCCTTGCGGATGCGCAAGAGAGTTTGACATTTCAAGACCTTCCAGCGCTTCGATTACGCCTTGGTCATCGCTTTTCTGTTTCCAACCGGATTCCTCGATGGCCTGTTTGAGGACAAAGAGATTTTCCCAGCTTTGCCAGGCGTGGCTTTTCGCCATTACCCTATCTGTGCCGATTTCCTGAGCATGGACATCGTCGATCTCCATGATTTTGTTGAATTCACGATGGAATTCATCGTCCTTGTTCGAAACAGCGCGCGGGAAGTTCTCCAAGAAGTAGACACCTTCGGCAGCGCCATCGATTTGAGCAGGGCTGACAGCTTCGATTGTGCCCGAAACCGAGTATTGCTTCATACGTTAATCCAAGCCCATGGATTTCATTTGTGTGTAGAACGCAACGGCCAGAGCGCCAAAGAACACTGAGAACAGCACGTCGGTTTGTTCTGGAATTTTCGCCAGATAAGGAACCAGGTCTTTCGCGTCCAATGGCACCGCGATTGGTTCGTTCACAGTTCCACCCATGGCTTCGATGATTTTTCTGTGTTCCTCATGATGACTGTGTCCCCAGGCATAGTCAGGGAAGATCATCGTCCAGTTCTTACCAAGGTTGTTCACCGCCCACGGAGCGCCAGCGGCGGCAAGTGCATAGGTGTCGTGGCCCGTGCGGAATGAGTAACGGGTTCCCTTGACGCCGGTCACCTCGGTCGCTTCACCAGCTGAAAAATAGACAGTCTTCAACTCGGTCGCGATGGGTATCGACGCGAGCATGATCCGTAAAGGTCAGCTTACGCCCGGGCTCAGTCCGTTTCGCCAGTTCACGGAACCGGTTGCGACAGAACCGAGGGGTTTCACGTGGCTCGATCAGAAAAGCATGAATCGCTTAATGTTATTCACTTAGTACGCAAAAAATACCACTTTTGCTCATTATATGTGTTGAGCTATTCCCTTACTATTATCCCCGATAATTCTTGCTCCACTGTTTATACAGTTTTTCGGAGCTGACGTGATGTATCATTTGGCCCCCTTTTCGCCAAAACTCCCGATTGCCTATTCAAACTGCCTCAAAGCAACTGATACGCTTTTCTTGCAGACAACGCGATAGATAACACCAATTGCGAAAAATCTACTCCTACAAATGTAGAAACGGTTACGATGCAAGGTAGCGTCCCCACCTATCTCGCAGTTCCCAATCTGGCTAAGTGATCGTCCATGGCGTTCTCAAACAGCCGCGGGCAATATTAAACACCAAAACCCTGCATCCCAGTTCAGGACTGAACGACATGCGTAAAACGACGCTAAAACTTCATCGAAAAGACCTGCGTGTTTCACCTGCCCCAAGAAGTCGTCAAAGTCACTTTTGTGAGATTCCTGATACTTGAAATACAGCAACAACTGACACTAGTCTCCGCACTAGGTATTTTGATTTAATACGGAAAAGGCACCACCCGTTTAGTCTTAGATTCGCAAATTCACAACCTAACCACCTTTTGCCCAGTGCCGAAAATAGCGCTGATCCAAGAGTGATAGCCCCTCATTCATCGAAAAGACACATCGTCGAGTATTTGCTAATTTTGGCTGAATTGGTTCTTGCTCAACTCGACAGACAGCGCTCAGATAATATAGTCTGTGTTACTACCCTTCTCATAGCTCCGTTCTTGGACCAACAGGCAAGTTTCTGATAGGCCCGTGATAATCGTTGCATTTTTCATGGCTTGCTTAGATAAAACACTTCAAAAAAAGCGCCGAGCTGGTGGCTCGGCGCTACCATCTTATACCGTTTGATTCTCAAATCTTACCCGTGGGTAAGATCATCTTCTTCCTGCAGAACGTCGATCAAGTTTGAAATTGCTTGCTCCAATTTGGCTCGGTCCACCCTGGTGAAATCCAAATTATAGCGAAGATCGAGGCGCCCGCTTGACGCCGAGCACTTGGCCACCCCTGCCCTGCCCGACACTTGAAACGTCGTCTTTGCCCGTCTGGTTTTTACTCTGCCCGGTGCGGCCGGTTGTTTTGAAACACTTCCGTCCGGCTCAACGAAAGCACGCAGAATGGCCACTTCACGCGGTCCATCGCGGTTCGGTTCGTCCATTACAGCTGCACTAACCATACGAACCAATCCCGGGTCAGCGTCCATCTTTCTTTTTAGTTCCACCCCAAGATTTCGTGGAATGTCATTTGGATGCATTAACACCTTGTCCAGCATCAACAGCAAACTGGCAAAAGCTCGGATATAGCTGCGTTTCGTGTAGCTGGCCGATTTGAACAAAATTGCCACGGCCTTATCCACATCTGGGCAGTCATTCGCTGGGTCTTCGGCATAGGCTCGGGCAAGCGCGCCCATCTCGGCAAAGGAAATATCTTTGCGGATCAGGTTTTCGTCCACCATACGCCGATAGCTGTCATTCAAATCAGCGTCTTCGGAAATCCCAGCTGGAATTTTGGCATATTGCTCGTCGCCAGTTTCTTCGTACAGCGCAAGATAAGCCGAGAGGCGGCGCATACCCTGGATCAGTTCGAACCGACCGTCAGGTCTGCGTTCTAACCGGATCGGGTTGGACAAACCGATGTCCCGGATTGAATCCTTCAGCTCATCCAATTCAGGATCAGGACCTGGCTTGCGGTCGCGGGTCAGTTTTTCGGTAACGACATCCGAAAGCCCCACATGCTCAGCCACCAAACCTTCGGACCGTAGACGAACCAGTTCATGCGCCAAGCGATCGTTTTCAGCCCGGATAGTATCCTCTGTCGACTGTTGATCACGCAAGGCATTTGCGTTTTCCGAAATGGCTGCAGCCATAGGCCCCCGGCGCTTTTCCAACACCTTATCTGGAACTTTGCCGACTGGGATTTCATCCATCGCCGGCATGTCGATGTCGAACATTCTACGTTTGCGGCTCATGCGTCATCCTCCAGCTTGTCCCAGGCGGACAGCATCACACCCCGGAATTCCTCATATACATTGTCAAAGGTCGAGCGCGCTCGGCGCCACGTTTCTCGCGTCATCTCGCGATAATCCATCTCATACACCGAACTTAAGAAGCGGCCCGATTGCTCGACAGCCCGCGTCATCTCAACCGGATGCTCGGCCACATGATCGCCAAACACTTTTTTGAAAGCGTCAAACATGGCGGTGTGCAAGGCGTTGCCGGGCTCGTAGCGCGTCAAAAGGAACCGCAGATCACAAAAAGACTTGGGCAATCCAATCTTACCCGTGGGTAAGGTTGCGTCGAATCCATAGGCGAGATCCTCAAGCGCCTCGGCTAGCTGACCAATGAATGAGGTCGTCGAGTCATACTCCCAATAGCCTGGGCCAGAAGGCACATAGAGCATATCAGCGGCAAAGACAGCGTTCATAGACTGGTACCCAATCGCAGGCGGGCAGTCGAACAAGATCAGGTCGTAAGCGTCATCAGGGATCTGATCCAAGTAACGCGACACTGCGGCAAAAAACGACCATTCCGGATTCAGATGCCTGTACTGCGCCGAAGCGAATTCAACGAAAGCGGCGTTGGCGCAGGACGGTATGACATCGATAGTCGACCACGAGCTTTGCTTGATGAAGTCAGCAACGCGCAGATCGCCAAGCCCCATGCCGGTAATCGAAGGAGGCAGCTCACGGCGGGGCAGGGCGGTACCCGACTCGGCCGCAGCGGGGCGATTGTTCATTCGCTCCGTCTCGCGGATCAGATCGCGGGCCATTATGCCCCAGACGGTGAAATCCTCGGCCACGTCAGTCAGGCCCATAGAATGGCTGAGCGTCGCCTGTGGGTCAAAATCCACTACCAGAACACGGTAGCCGTCCAACGCAGCAGCGTGAGCAAGATGCAGGGCGACTGTAGACTTACCGGCACCGCCTTTGAAATTGGCTACCGCCGCGCGAATGGCCCGCTTACCTGCGGGGCGAGGCGGCATCAGTGTTTTGCGATTCACTTTGAGCCGTCGTCGCAGCTCATTCACTTCCTCCAAACTGAACCAACGCTGCCTGCCGTCGGGTTCGACCTCACCTCCAGGGAGGGACGGGTCCGCGGCAAGCTTCCCGCGGAACGTGGATTGATTGACGCGAAAGATCAGTTCGGAAACTTCCCAGCTTGAGAAGCGGCGGAGGGTTTTCTCCATCTCGGGGCTGAAAGTCTGCTGGCGAATCCACCCCTGCAGTTTGAGGGACTGGTTGCGCAATGCATTTAGGTCTTCGTGCGTGTACATGCCTCAAGTCTCTTTGTTTCGGACGCTAATTTATATTGTTTTACTATTTACGCTTGATTTGCGCTTTACGCAAAAGGAAATATGATATGAACATCATTTTACCCATGGGTAAGAAAGCAAAGAAAATAAGGAGGGTGACCGATTCGGGTGCTCTTCGATTCGAAAGCCACGAGGGAACCGGTTCGTACCCCAAGTTTAGGGGGTCACAAAAATCTAGAATACCTCATTTGGGGGGGCAACATTGACCCATAAGGGGACATCCTGTCTGTCCCCCATCACCAATACTTCACCTATTTTCTTTTTGAATTTGATTTGAAACTGGTTTTGAATCGGCACGGAGTCACTCTCTTCTTGACAGAATCGCCGCTTTGGACGCTAATCAGGTCATCGACATGAAAAGCGTTGGAAAACAGCGCGAGATGGGCGGTCACACCCGTCCGAGGCAGACAGAGCGGCGAGAACAGGAATGCAGGTTGCGAAACCGGTCGGGCGAAATGCGCCCGCTATCAAGTATGACATTCTTTCTGCGTTAACTGTGCATGCCCTATCTGGGGATAAGCACAGGCAGCGCATCGTTCTACGCATAATCTCGTTGATCACCACCCGATACAATTGGCGCAACAACGAACTTTCCATTGGGCGAGAAGAGATTGCTCGACTGTGGTCAGTGAATGAACGCACCGTCAAACGCGAAATGGCAAAGCTACGCGTAATGGGTTGGATTGCAGTTAAACGGCCAGCGGCGCGCGGGAGGGTGGCCGTTTATGAACTCGATCTCAAACAAATTATGATCGATACATCGGAAATTTGGCCAGTCATTGGCTCAGATTTCCAAGCGCGGATGTCGGAGGAACCCGCGGTCGAGACTAATATTGTGCCCTTCAAGGTTAATTTGGCACCACCTGAGAATACGGGCGACGATGTCTGGACCCAAGTGCAGTCCATTCTTCATCGTCGCGATCCCGAGTTGTGGGCCAGTTGGTTTCGGCACTTGTCCGAAGCTGAAAGGGCAGGGGGAGCGGTCATATTGATGGCCCCGTCCAGGTTTATGGCCGATTACATTGCTCAAAAGTGGAGTGGTCGTCTGCTGGCTGCCTACAGCCGGGTGGATCCTGCAGTGCGCAGTGTGCGCATTGAGGCAGTGGAATAGATGGTCATCAATCAAGGCCTATATATTTGGCAATTAGGCACGACGTAAAAATATGGAGGAATTCAACTGTCACGATCGCTAAGATTAATCTCCGGTACTTTTGAAGTGGCCACGGTTAAAACCCGACGGTTTTACCCGCCGTTCTATTTTTAAATGTGACCTCTTAGCGCTGACCGAAGCGAGAAGATCTACACAGCACTGTCCTGCGGCTGTCGGCTAAAATCTTTAGTCAGGGGAACCTTGATGTAACAAGACGATGATCTGATCCGTTTGAAATAGTGGCTGCGTAAACGAGATTGGATCAAGTGGAATCCCAATTGGGTAAGAATATCCTTGAAAGGGTCAGTGGGTAGTAAGCAAAATAGGCTAATAAAGAATATTAAAGAGAAAAATATCTTGCATCTAGTGGCTTATTGGGGATCTGTCGCAGGATCTGTTGCAAACTTTTGGCTGTTGACGAGGTCAGATGCTGCGGGTGAATGACTTTCGGTAAAATTAGTCGAAAGTCAGTCCATGATCTCTTTCAAAGGCGCACAATATCCCAAGGATGTGATCCTCTTTGCTGTGTTCTTTTACGTTCGATACAGTGTGTCTTACCGTGATCTTGAAGAAATCATGTCCGAGCGTGGCGTTGCGGTAGATCATACGACGCTGAACCGCTGGGTGACAAAATACGCCAGTGCAATCGCCGAAGTCGCGCGCAGGCGAAAGGGACCGTGCGACCGCTCCTGGAGAATGGACGAGACTTACATCAAGGTAAAAGGCAACTGGGTTTATCTCTATCGAGCTGTCGACAAGCACGGCAAGACGCTTGATTTCATGCTTTCGCAGCGTCGAAACAAGCCTGCGGCCACCAAATTCTTCGCGCGAATGCTGGAGGTCAACGGCCTTCCGAGAAAGATTGTCATCGACAAAAGCGGAGCTAACACGGCTGGCATCACAGCCATAAATAAGATGCTGAAAGGCTTTGGCTGTCCGATCCCAATCGAGATGGTCAGGCGGAAATACTTGAACAACATCGTGGAACAGGACCATCGTTTCATCAAAAGACGAATCCGCCCGATGCTCGGCTTCAAGTCTTTTGCTTCGGCATCAGCGACTCTGGCGGGCATCGAGGTTGCACACATGATCCGTAAAGGTCAACTCGCACCCGGAATCTGTCCATTTCGTCAATTTGCAGAACTGGCGGCGTAGGTCGTGTGTTTGGTGCCAACTCTTCGTTCAATAAGAAATTTTGCAACAGATCCTCTTGTTTGTGTTTCGACCGCCTGTCCGGACGACATTGATCCTATCAATGGCTGGAACCCAACGGATGTGCATGTGCGCATTTACCGCCCTGAAACGCCGATCCGCCGCGCGGTTGCCTATCGTGAAAAGGAAGACGCCCTAATGTCGATTAGTGAGGAGTCCGCCTTCCATGACCGTTTGGCCCCTCTGACCCAGAATTTTGCGCCCGCGCGCGATTTGTGGGCACCGGTAAGTTATCCCGCCTACGGCACGCTGGGTGAATATTGGGCCTGTCGCCAAGCGGTGACGGTTCAAGATATGAGCGGATTGCGCAAATTTGACATCGTCGGCCCGGATGCCGAGGCGCTGCTGCAACTGGCAACAACACGCAACGTGGCCAAACTGCCGGTCTGGCGTGGATCATACACTTTGATGTGTGACGACAGCGGGTCTGTCATTGACGACGGAACTCTGTTCCGTCTTGCCCCCGAGATTTTCCGCTGGTGCTGCGGATCCGAAGAAAGCGGGCGGGTGCTGCAGGCACTGGCAGATGAACGTGGTCTACAAGTAAGGGTACACGCCTTGCGCAGCGCCATGCCAAACCTTGCTATACAGGGTCCAAATTCACGCGACCTATTGCGCAAGATTGCTTTTACCCAGCCGCATGTTCCGGCGCTGGATCATCTGAAATGGTTTGGTGTCACCGTCGCCCGTTTGAACGACCGCGAGGGTGCGCCGTTCATGTTGTCTCGCTCGGGGTACACTGGAGAACTGGGGTATGAGATATTCTGCTCCAAGGCTGATGCGGTCGAGATCTGGGACGCTGTTATGGACGCCGGTCAAGAGTTTGGGATCAAGCCCATGGGCTCAGCCGCGCTGGATGTGATCAGGATCGAGGCGGGCCTGGCCGCTGCAAATGCCGAATTCGCTCCTGGCATAGATGCGTTTGAGGCAGGATTGGGCTTTGCCGTTGACCTGACGAAGCCCGAGTTCAGCGGTAAAGCGGCGCTAGAGCGCAACGCGCGCGAACCGCGCCGAGTGCTCAAAGGCCTGCTGATCGGATGCGATGACGTGCCGGCCCATGGTGCCCCTGTATTTGCCGGCGAACGGCAGGTTGGCGTGGTTACGTCGGCGACTCGCTCGCCAATGCTGGAACATGCGATTGCCATTGCTCGGCTATCGGTAGAGCACGCAGACAATGGCACCCAATTGGAGATCGGCCAACTCGACGGGCACATGAAACGGCTCGGCGCAACGGTCTCGGACATTCCATTCATAGACCCGCAACGCAAGCGGGCGCGCGCCTGAGGGCGCATGCAACTTAACGCAACGGGAGAAGACACATGAAGAAACTCACATTGACTGCAACTCTGGCCTTAAGTCTGGGTGCAACTGCTGCCTTCGCGCAGGAAAAGGTGATGGTCGGTGAACCCAGCTGGCCTGGTGCTAAAATCATGAGCCGGGTGATTGGGCAGGTCATTGAAACCCGACTGGGCGGTGAAGTCGGCTATGCTCCTGGTGCCAACGCGGTGATTTTCGCTGCCATGGATGGTGGGCGTGGCGATATCGACGTGCACCCGGACGTCTGGTTGCCGAACCAGTCCTCGTTCACCGATGAGTATGTAGATCAGAAGAACACCGTGGCGCTTTCTTCGGGCAGCTATGAAGGTCGCGCAGGGATTTGCGTGCCGAATTACATGGTCGACGATCACAACATCAAATCCATCTACGATCTGGCTACGCCAATGGCGCAAGAGCTGTTTGATTCCGATGGCGACGGTATGGGTGAGGTCTGGGTTGGCGCCTCCGGTTGGGCCTCGACCAATACTTTCAAAGTACGTGTACGGGATTATGGAATCGAAACCTTCCTGACACCGACTACAGAAGATGAAACCGTGTTCTATTCGCGGCTGAAAGATCAGATCGACCAACAGAAAGGCGCAGCCTTCTACTGCTATGCGCCGCACTACGTGCACGCGCTTTATGACGTGACCATTCTGGAAGAGCCCGAGCATGACGCCGCCACCTACAAGATGGTGCAGCCTGATCAGGATGCTGATTGGTATAACAATTCCCATGTCAGCACTGGCGAACCGGTCAAAACCGTGACTGTTGCGCACTCGAAATCTTTGGAACAGCGCAACCCGGCCGCTGCCTCTTTTCTGGCAAATATCGACATGGACGCGGATGAGCTGAGCGGGCTGACCTATGAGGTTGTCGTCAAAGGGCGCGACACGGACGAGGTCGTGGCTGAATGGGTCGCCGCAAATGGCGACACCATCGATGGCTGGCTTGGTCTAAGCACCAACTAAAACCAAAGTGCCCCCGGTTCCCGGGGGCGCCACACAATACAATCAAAAGCGGTGGGGCCAATATGTCAGTGGATATCGCAATCGACGCAAAGGGCGTGTGGAAAGTGTTCGGCGCGCGCTCACAAGAGGCTTTGAAAGCCATTCATAGCGAAGGGTTGAGCAAGGCTGAGGTTCTGGATCAGTTCAACTGCGTTGTGGGTGTGGCGGACGCAAGCTTTGAGATTGAGCGCGGCGAGTTGTTCTGCGTCATGGGTCTTTCGGGGTCGGGTAAATCGACTTTGGTGCGTCACGTGAACCGTTTGTTGGAGCCAACAGATGGTCATATCTATCTGGATGGCGATGATGTGATGGGCTTGAACGACGAAGGTCTCCGCGACCTCCGCAACCGACGCGTTGCCATGGTGTTCCAGAATTTCGGTCTGATGCCCCACCGTACGGTGCGCGACAACGTTGCGATGCCGCTGGAAATCCGTGGCACTGGTAAGGCCCGCCGCTGGGAAGAGGCGGATCGGGTGCTGGAACTTGTCGAGTTGAACGGCTGGGAAGACAAATACGCGCACGAACTTTCAGGCGGGATGCAGCAACGTGTTGGTCTTGCCCGCGCCATCGCTGCCGACCCTGAAATCCTGTTGATGGACGAGCCGTTCTCGGCCCTTGATCCGCTGATCCGAAAGCAGTTGCAGGATCAGTTTATGGAGCTGAGTCACAAGTTAAAAAAAACCACGATGTTCATCACGCATGATTTGGACGAAGCCATTCGGATCGGCCATCGCATCGCGATCATGAAGGACGGGCGCATCGTTCAGATTGGAACGCCGGAAGAAATCATCCTGAACCCGGCTGACGACTACGTTGCTGACTTCGTTGCTGGGATTTCCAAACTGAACATGATCTTCGCCCATTCGGTTATGAAACCGGTCGATGAATTTGAGGCGCGCCATGGAGAGATTCCCAATGACGCAAAAGAGGCGCATCCCGAAATGGATCTGGCCGATCTGATGAACCTCTGCGTTGACGGGCATGGTGTGGTGGCGGTGACTCAGGACGGAAACACCGTTGGGGTCATTAACCGCGCGGGCCTGATTCGAGCCATTCAAGACAGCCAGGCATAAGGGGACCGATATGAAACATGTTGATGTGCAACAAATCCAACCGGAAACCGCTGACCGCCTGAACGGCTTGATTAGCGATTTTGTGGGTCAAGGACAGGACTATTACCAAAAGACCTTTTCCTACATGATGCAGGCGCCTGGTTACCGGTTCACGCTGAATAAGGCTGCAGCAATCCTGGGTCCGATCTGGTTCGGTGCCCGCGGGTTGTGGTCTTGGTTTCTGGGATTTTTGGTACTGGAAACGCTGGCCTATATACAGATTGGGCTTGGGTTGTTCGGTGACCTTGGGCGTGAATTCCGTGAACGCGCCGAGCAGATTGAGCAAACGCTTGAGCTGCGTCGACAGCAGATTGCAGCCGCGGAACAGTCCGGGTCAGCGACACTCGATTCCCTTAAACGCGCCGCTGAGTCGCTGGAAGGAGCATTGGCAGGGGCGCAGGACGCCGCCCGCAGTGCAGATTCAACCGGCCTAACCTATCTGGCGGTCGGTATTGTGCTGTTGCTGGCGGTCAAGTTTTTGGCTGCTTCGCTGGCCAACTGGACGCTCGAGGGACAATTCGCACGTTGGCGTTCGGACTCCAGTGTCGCACATGGATGGTCGGTCCCTCGTCTGATTGTGGCGACGGCGCTGACCAGCGTGGTCGTTATTCTTTCCATGATCAAGTTCGCCCAACCGGATGCGGTCGCGGTGCTTAAAACCTTCCCTACCAACCGCGACTGGCGTTTGAATGTGGGTGATGGTGTGCAAGCCGTCTTCGAGTGGACCAAGACTGCTGGGCGCGGCTTCTTTGACGGGTTGACCTATGGGATGCGCACCCTTCTGGATTGGATTGAGGTGGTGCTGGTCGATACACCCTGGCCGGTGGTGGCGCTGGTCATAGTCATGCTGGCCTACCTGTCCGCAGGTCCGCGCGTTGCGATTTTCACCGGTGCAGCCTTGGCGTATCTTGGCCTGCTGGACTTCTGGGAAAAAGCGATGACCACAATCGCTTTGTTGGGGGCCGCCGCACTGATCTCTATCACGCTGGGCATACCGCTGGGCATCTACTGCGCCCGCCGTCCGCGAGCTTTTGCCATTGTACGGCCCATTCTGGATTTCATGCAGTCAATGCCATCCTTCGTGTACCTGATCCCAGTGGTGGCCTTCATCGGCTCGGGTAAACCTGCGGGTGTGGTCGCGACAATGATCTTTGGCAGCCCGCCGGTCATCCGGTTCACTGTCCTTGGCCTGCAACAGGTGCCCGAAACCGTCAGAGAAGCCGCTTTGGCCTTTGGTGCGACACCGCGCTACCTGTTGTGGCGAGTTGATCTTCCGTTGGCTCACAAGACCATTATGGCTGGCGTAAACCAGACTATCTTAATGTCACTGGCCATGGTTGTCGTCGCTTCGCTGATTGGGGCGAAGGGACTGGGCGAAGACGTGCTGGAAGCCCTGCAATATGCCGCGGCTGGGCAGGGCATATTGGCCGGTCTGGCAATTCTGTTTTGCGCACTTATTCTGGATCGAATAGTGGCCGGAAAGAGATAACGTCCGGCGCGATATTGTCACCCGCCTTGGGGCGGGTGACAAACTGGCACTGGCTTCTTGTTAGACCAATATGGCGATCGTATAGCGCAACACCCTATTGCCAAAAGACGGTCGCCCAGTTGAATCACACACCCGCAAACCCTGAAACACGCACTGAATTGCAATAATTTCAGTCCGTTCGATCAATGACATCGGGTTTTATTTGGCTGCAAGCGTGAGGGCGTGTAACGCGCCTCACGTGGGTGCAGTGTCTGAATCGCTTGCTCGGTTTCGCAACGTGTGCAAAGCGTTCACGATAACCGATCAAGCATTCGATGCGAGCAGGTCGCTGGCCTTTTCCCCGATCATGATTGCAGGGGCGTTTGTGTTGCCGCTGACAATTTCCGGCATGATGGAACAATCGGCCACTCGAAGGTTCGCGATCCCGTGGACTCTAAGCTTCGCATCAACGACCGAAGCGTCCGATGAGCCCATCGCGCATGTTCCTGTTGGGTGATAGATTGAGGTCGAGTTCGATCGGGCCCAATCCAGCGTGCCCTCATAGTCGTCGATGCTCAGGTCTGCTGAGGGACGGAATTCTTCAGAAATCTTAGAGGCCAGAGGATTTTGCTTAGCAATATTGCGCGCGATATTCACACCGTCGACAATGGTTCGGCAATCCGTTTCAGTGGACAGGTAATTCGGGATAATTTTGACATACTTTGACGGGTCCGGCCCGTCTAGCCGCAGCTCTCCGCGGCTTTCGGGACGTAACTGACAGACCGACATGGTAAAGGCCGAGAAGGGATGCACCCCTTCGCCTGGGCTGTCTGCGGACCACGGCTGGACGTGAAACTGAATGTCAGGTGTTTCAACGTCGGGACGTGTCTTCATAAAGCCCGTCGCAAGGCTGGCGGCCATCGTCATTGGCCCCGCTCGGAACAGGGCGTATTTCAATGCGATGCGGGCTTGGTTGAACAGGCTGCGAACTTCGTCATTCAGCGTTGGTTCGTTGCATTTGAAAACAAGGCGCGCTTGTAAATGATCCTGCAACCCTTTGCCTACGCCGGGCAAAGCATGCAACGGCTCGATACCGTTTTCTTTCAGATGATCCGGGTCTCCGATCCCTGACAACATCAGGATTTGGGGCGAGTTGATTGCTCCGCCAGACAGGATGATTTCACGTCTTACTTTCAACGTTTTCTCTGCGCCCGAACGATCTCGATAAACGAGTCCAGTCGCTTTTTTCCCGTCCAGAACGATCCGGCTGACCAATGCATTGGTGATGATGTTGAGGTTCTGCCGATCTCGGATCGGTTTTAGGTAAGCCACAGCGGAGCTGCACCGGCGTCCATTGCGAGTGGTTAGCTGGAAATAACCAACACCCTCTTGCTCGGCGCCGTTATAGTCTGGATTAAACGGATAGCCCGCAGCCTGAGCTGCAGCGACCCATGCATCGCAAATCGGGCGTTGAATGCGCATATTCGACACGGAAAGGAGGCCGCCGACCCCGTGAAATTCATCCTCGCCTCGTTCTTGATCTTCGCTGCGTTTGAACAGAGGCAGCACATCGTCCCAGCCCCAGCCTTCGTTGCCCATTTGGCGCCAGCGATCATAGTCCTCTTTCTGACCGCGTACATAAAGCAAACCGTTCAGCGAAGAAGAGCCACCCAGAACCTTGCCGCGAGGCCAGTCGATTGAACGCCCATTCAGGCCAGGGTCAGGTTCGGTCCGATAACACCAGTCGACCGAAGGATTGTGCATGGTTTTGAAATAGCCGACAGGGATGTGAATCCAAGGGTTTGTATCCCGACCACCAGCCTCAAGTAACGCTACAGTTGTACCCGGGTCGGCACTTAGCCGATTGGCGATGACACAGCCCGAAGATCCCGCGCCAACAACTGCATAATCCACCTCCATGACTGTCTCCTCCAAAAGTCGTTGAAAAAAACTCTATGCAAATTGATCGAACTATACTAGCCTTTTTTGATACAAAACGTCTCAATAATTGCGAACAGGGAGGTAAGCAATGGAAATTGGTCGGAAACTAAGTGGTATTTCAAGGCGGGATTTCTTCCGTGTTGCGGGCCGTTACGGCATGAGTTCCACCTTGCTGGCGGCAGGTGGATTTGGCGGTGCGATGAGCCTGGCGAACCTGGCGCAGGCAGCCGAATCAACCTACGAAAAGCGGTTCTCAAAAGAGCCGAAGCACACGCTGAAATTCGGCGCGTCGGGCTTTAACACCCGCAACCTGCTGATCGAACGCGCAGGTGCGATTGAATTTGCCCGCGATCTAGAGGAACGGACCGACGGTGAGATTCGTATCGAGTTCATCGGTGACAACCAGATCTGCGGACAGCTGAGCTGCGTTGAGAAGACCCAGCAGGGAATCGTCGACATCTACGCGGCGTCGACTCAGAACTCGGCAGGTGGCGCGCCTTATCTGAACGTGCTGGACTATGCCTACATGTTCCCCAGCCGCGCGGCGCAGTATCACTTCTTCTACAGCCCGGCGAGCCAGCGCATCCTGCGTGATCCGCTGGAAAAACGGCACGGTCTGAAGTTCCTGTTTACGCATTGTGAACTGCGTGGCCTGCAAATGGGCGCGAACTTTGCCGACAAGCCAACCGTCACCAAGCTGGAAGAGCTGTTTGGCACCAAGAACCGCGTGACGGGTACTCAGCTGGGTCGAATCGCCATGCAGCTGCTGAACCTGAATCCGGTGCCGGTCGCGTGGGAAGAAACGCTCGACGCGCTGAAAACCGGTCTGATTGATGGTGCGGAAACATGGGCCTCGGCTGTGGCTTACGCCAACATGGCGCCGGTGGTTTCCCAGTCGGTGAACCTCAAGTTCTTCTGCGGAACCGAACATACGTCTATGTCTTCGAAAGTCTTCGATAGCCTGGGTGGCGAGCTGCAGGATGCGGTTATGGAATCGTCCTACTTCACGCAGGCCCTGATTCAGGGTGCCAACGAAGCGGCGCTTCTGAACACTGTTGGCTTCTCGGAACCGCAACTGCCCCACACAATCTTCGCCGAAAACGGTGTGCGTCCGGCCTTCCTGGCGGACGACCAGATCAAACTGGCCGAGGAAATGTGCGCGCCCAACTACAACCCCGAGCCGTGGGCGCAGTGGCGCGAGCGGATCAACAAATGGGCAGGTGGCATCGATACTTATCAAGAGATCTACGACATCGCGCGTGAGATCCCCGCTGACACAATCGCGGAAAACGTCGAGCCGCGCCGCTGGTGGAAAGGCGAAGCCTAACCTAAGCTTAATACGAACCGGCCCGTGTGGGCCGGTTCCACTAAATACCGACTGGGAGGACGGGGTTCATGTCATTTTGGGCAGATGTCGGCGCAATATTCAGTGCTTTATTCACCTTCGATTCATTCGAGATTCAATCCGCGCTGGAATCCGACGCAACATGGGTAGTGGGCGCAGTCGTCTCGGCCCTGGGTGGGCTCCTCATCATGTGGATTTACCGGAAAGTGCCGTTTGTCGAACGCCACTTTGAGCGTGCGGTAATGGTCTATTCGTACCTTGCGATTGCTTTCATCATCTTCTGGGGGGTGATCGACCGGTTTGTGTTCAACGATCAAGAACCCTGGTCCACTACCATCCCTCCGTTGCTGTTCATGGTCATGGCTTGGTTCGGGGCCTCATATAACGTGCGGCTGCGTACACATCTGAGCTTTAGCGAATTCCGCACTTCGATGCCGCGCGGCGGGCAGCTGGCGTGCCTGTTCCTGGACGCAGTGCTTTGGTACATCTTCGCGGTAATTGTCATCGTGACCACCACTCGGCTGGTGGCGCTGTCGGCATCAAACTTTCAGATCGTTCTGGGTACTGACAACATCATGCAGTGGTGGTTCCTTTTGGCCGCGCCGCTGTCCTTCTTTCTGATGGTCGGGCGGGTGTTTCAGAACCTCGCCGATGATTTGCACAACTGGAAAACAGGCGAACCGCTGATCAAACAAGCGGTCATAGGGGCAGACTAATGACAGACGGAACCATAGTTACACTGATCTCGGTTGGGGTCACCTTTCTGTTCATGCTGGGCGTACCGGTTCTGCTGGTTATCGGCTATTGGGTCATCGGCTGTTCCTTTGTCCTTGGCCTGACACTGGACAACATGGGCGCTGAGCTTCTGAACGTGTTCAACAAGGGCTTTGCCCTTCTGGCAATGCCGCTGTTTATTCTAACCGGAGACCTGATCAACAAGTCGGGCATTGCAAGACGGCTCAGCGATTTCGCATACGCCTGTTTAGGTTGGATACGTGGCGGGCTGGCAATGGCGTCGCTTGGCGCATGCGGACTATTCGCGGCGATCTCGGGGTCAAACTCGGCCACAACAGCCACGATTGGATCGATGCTGCACCCTGAAATGGTCAAGGGCGGCTATGACGAACGGTTCAGCGCGGCAACCGCTGCGGCGGGCGGCACGGTTGGGATCATCATTCCCCCGTCCATTATCTTCATTGTGTATGGGTTCTTGATGAACCTGCCAATTTCCGAGCTGTTCGTAGCCGGTATCCTGCCCGGTGCGCTGATGGTGTTTGGTATGCAATTTGCCTGCTGGATCATCTGCCGCATGAACGGCTGGGGCCATCTGATCCCACTGCAACTGAATCGGGTGCTAAAGACCGCGTTTGGCGCGTGGCTGGGTTTCTTCGCCATCGGGCTGGTGCTGTGGGGTATCTACACAGGCAAATTCTCACCAACCGAGGCGGCAGGTGTAACCGTGGGATTCTGCGTCATCGCAGGGCTGGTCAGCTATCCGATCAACCGGATTATGGGCGCTCGCAACGACATTCCACCAACCGAGAAGACCTTTGCCGAGATGTTTGTGGTCGAAGGTTTCACGATCCCCGAGATCCCCTCGATCGTGATCCGGTCGGCTCAGATCACCGGTATCCTTGCGCCGCTGATCGCGATTTCGGTTGTGATGCAGCAGATCTTGTCACTGCTCGGCGCGCAAGAGACCATTGGAAACTTCGTAACCTCGATGGGCGGCTATCACGCGGTGCTGTTCACCTCGATGGTGATCGTCTTCTTCTCGGGTATGGTACTGGAAAGCCTTCCGGTCACGATCATTCTGGCCCCGATTTTGGCGCCGATTGCGGCGTCGGTTGGAATTGATCCGATCCATTTCTCGGTAATCTTCCTTGTGGGAGCGTCTATTGGGTTCATCACACCTCCGTATGGGTTGAACCTCTATGTGGCCTCTGGTGTGACGGGCGTGCCTTACTTCCGGCTACTGCGCTATACGGTGCCTTATCTGGTGGCTCTGTTGTCGGTCTGGATTTTGGTATCACTGGTGCCTGATCTGGCCTTGATCCTGCTTCCAAATAACTAGAATGTTGCGGGATGGCCGAGACGGATACACAAGAGAAAGAAACTCAAATCCCGACGAACCTGCGTCTGCTGCTTATCCTTGAAGAGGTTGCAAGGCGCGGGGTTGCTGTCAAACCGTCAGACCTGATCGAAACATTGGGTCTGGCAAAACCCACCGTTCACCGACTGTTGCAAACCGCCGAGGCTGAAGGGTTTTTGCAGCGCGATCTTGATGGCCGATCTTATGGCCCTGGTCGCCGTTTGCGCTTGTTGTCGGTCAATACCATGTCTTCTGAACACCTGCGCACAGCGCGTTTAGCAATATTACGCAGCGTGGCCGAAGAGGTGGGCGAGACCTGCAACTTGGCCATCCCGGACCGTGAAGGTATGATCTATCTGGACCGCGTGGAGACCAAATGGCCTTTGCGCATTCAGCTGCCGGTTGGCACTCAAGTGCCGTTCCATTGCACTGCTAGTGGCAAGATGTACTTGTCCACATTACGGCAAAAAACGTTGGAAGGGTTTCTGTCAGCGGGAAATCTGCAGCCGCAAACGGCACGATCCCTGACAGACCCCGCAGCCCTAAGGATGGAAGTACTGCGTATTTCCGAGAACCAGTTTTCCACCGACGATGAAGAATTCATGACCGGCATGACTGCCCTTGCTGTACCTATTCGAGACGGGCAGGGCCGGTTGGTAGGCACATTGTCGGTGCACGCTCCGACCCAGCGTCATGGCGTCCAAAGCCTGATGTGCTTTCTGACAGCTCTCCGACAGGGGGCTGACAAGCTGTCTGGGCTTTTGGCTGATTAAACGGTTTTACTTTATCACTCTGCTTAAACTGAACGAAGAGCCCGGGTGTCTATTTCTAGCTTTTTATCGGGCGTTAACTAATACGATCTCAACTTTTTCGCCAAATAGAATCGCTTGCTAGTAAAATTGTAGCTTCGACACAGGTGCCGCAAAAAAATGAGCCGATTGCAGTAACGCGCGCTCAATAGGCGTTCCTAAAGGGCAGTTACTGGCAAATGTTGTCACGTTGGGTGTTGCATGTTGGAATGGGCACTCTTGTGCCTTTTTGCCAGTCGAGCTTAACCAGCCCGCAGATCACACTAAGTGTCTATAAATAATACCGTATTTATAAATGGTGAAGCTAAGGGGCCAATAAATATTGATGGACCGTTTTCCACGTGACACCTGGCGAGACCATCTTAAAGCAGCTCTTTTTGCTTTCACGAGCGAAGCATTTTAAAAGCTGAATTTATCCTCGACTCAGAAATGTGAAAAAATATTGGCAATTTTGCGCAATTTTAGTATATTTAACTTGGTTACGATTATTTTTGGGGAATCCAAATCGATGAGTGATATTGAAAGAAATAACATTGAACAAGACATCGCGAGTCCTGAACGCCGCGAAGTTTTGGCATCCCTTCTGAAATATACGGCAGTTGTAGGCGGCGCCTCGACTGTAGTTCTTTCAGCTTCGGAAGCCGTAGCAAAGTCATCTGCTAGTGGGCACACCCATGACGATCATGACAATGATTATGGGCACACCCCGCGCCGCAAGAGAAGACGTAATCGCAGGAGAAGAAGAAGAGCTGCGATGAGAAGAAGAAGACGTCAAATGAGAATGCGTCGGGGGTCGGCGCGGCGTTCGTTTGGAAATTCACGATAACATAATTTGTGTTTCGCTCTTTATATGCTAGCGAAAACGCAATTTAGCTTGTAATAAAAGGATGCCCTAGCGTTTGCGGGGCATCTTTTTTAATTGAAGTTGTAAAATTGACGATTTGCGAGACAGTAAAGTTGCGCGCCTCTGAATTGGCTCGAGAGGCACTTGGGGATCACGTTGCGCTTTTTTCACGTCGCAGCGGGGCGATTGTTGTGACCAATTCTCTTGGCGCTGCTGTGATGGACAGCTTGCGAGAGGCTAATTCGTTATCGGAAGTCGGCCGGGTCATCGTCCAACACTTAAATGATGAGGTTGTTCCCACGTCCGCGGAGGCCGTCGAAGTCGGTCGAGCGATAATCGCAGATTGGAGATCAGCGGGGCTGTTCAATGAATCCCCTGCTCCATTCCCGAAGCCCATTTCCGGTTTGGCCGCGCCTATCCAAAAAAAGACACTTACTTATCGGTCTCGACACGGGTCTTTTTCAGTGGAAACAGATGACGAAGTTCTGGCTACAGAGCTGAACGAGATTCTCGAACCTAATGTCGGATCTTCAGTAGCAGAATCTAGCGCCGACGTCTTCCGCTGTGTTTGCGAGCCTGAGGGCGACTTGGCTCTGACTTATAACGGTACCGCGCTTTGGAGTCGGACAGACAGAGACGAAGCACGGTTTTTGCTTTTGAAGGAAGCCGCCGCCCGACTTTGCGGGTCTGAGCGTGTCGGGGCTGTTCTTCATGGTGCTGCAGTTTGTAATGAGCAAGGTCGCGCTATTGTCTTCATCGGTGATAGCGGGTTCGGGAAATCGACGCTGACGCAGGGTCTAGTGTCACGCGGTTGTAAGTTTTTGGCCGACGACCATGTGCCTTTGAGCTTGGATGGCACGTCGATTTTGGCATTTCCGACAGCCGCCGCGGTGAAGCCCAAAGCTAAAAACCTTCCAGAGGTCGAAGAGTTGCGGGGCCGGTACGATATGTATCAAAGCTCGCGCGAAGGAGTTAGTTATCTTTCACTTCCTGCCGCGTCAGAGGTTGGAACAAGCCATGAGATTGCGGCGATTGTGATGCCGCGCTATGGAGTGAACTCAGAATTCAAGCTAAATAAGTTGTCCGCTCAAGAGGCGTTCGTTGCCTGTATTTCGTCTGGTGCCCGACCGAACCGTGATAACCCACAGATTGGCACCTTGGCTCGCTTGTGTAATGCTATCCCCACGTACAGCCTTGAATACTCTTCGTCTGAGCAGTCGAACCAAGCTTGCTTGGACCTTTTCGCCAAATGACAACGACATATAGGAAATTATCCGTCGCTCACCGCGCAGTATTGCAGATGCTGCAGACCTACGTTGCCGGCACCCCGCCTGAGGAAGCTGCCAGAACCCTGTCTGAAGCTGTGCCAGAGGAACTGGTTCGGGTTGGCCAGACAAATCATGTACACGCATTGATCGGGCTGGTATTGGCTCGGCATGAAGTGCTGCAATCCGCCGTGCCGCGCGATTTATACGTCTATTTCATCACGATGTATCACGCCAACGAAAAACGCTTGGCAGAAACCCAAAAACAGTTGGCTGTGATTGGCAAAGTCTTTGCGCAAGCCAAGATCCCCGCAGTGGTTATGAAAGGTGGGGGCGACGTGCTGGACCCGTTGCATGCTGATCCGGCCATAAGATTTACTGGCGATCTTGACATCCTTGTGCCGGAGTCAGAGGCGTTGCGCGCTCAGGAATTGTTGGTTGCTAACGGTGCTCAGTCTATCTTGGATACAGAACTCGGCCAAAGCCAACAAATCGGCGAGCGTGGCTTAAAGTTACCTGAGCACCATTTGCCCAAGATTCTACATCCTAAGTGGCAATTGCCTTTAGAATTGCACACGAAAGTGGGTCGAGACCCTATTGGGAAAATTCTTCCCGCTTCGACCATATTATCCCGGAGCGTTCCAGTCGGGACAGAGGGGCTGTCCGTTATGGCGGCCGATGATCGCGCGTGCCACCTGTTGTCTCACGCGCATCACCACGGCGGTGAGGTGGATTTGCGCGCTTGGGTCGATTGGACGGCTTTGCGCCACCAATGCTCCCGAGATGCTGTCAGAAAACGGTTGGAGGCTGGCGGCCTCGGAGATGTATTCACCGAGTTTGAGGCCATGGCGGACGTTCTGGAAGGCAGGACGGGGGAGACGTTCAATCAATCGATGTCTGCCGCAGCCTTGAAACCAATTTTACGCAGATATGGTGGAACGCGGTCTCGAAAGGCAATGTATTTGCCACTGCTGCTGAAAACGAGAGCGAAGGCGTTGGCACGGTCACCTGAATATCGTCGCTACGTGTTTCAAAGCTTGTTTAAGCCCGCGTGGTGGAAGCGGGTTTGGCAAAATCACCGTAGGATTCAAAAAAACCTCAGATGAGTTTCAATCTTCAACGGAAAAGGGCCGGCCGGCGAAAGGTTCTGGACACTGAGCACATACTTTTGGAAAGTAAGAACGGACGAACCTGAGTTCGAATTCATAAGTTGAGTTATCATTGTAGTGGAAACTCTTAGAAAAGCATTGGCGATGCTCTCGCCGCGGGAAAAGCGTACTGGACTAGGCGTTTTAGTTCTTATTCTTCTCAAGGGTATTGGTGACACTCTTGGTGTCGCATCAATAATGCCTTTCTTTTCGATCTTGGGGAATCCTGAACTTGTCGAAACCAACGAGTATGCCTCTTGGGTTTACAACACGATGGGGTTCACCTCGATTGATGGTTTTCTGATAACGCTTGGGTTTGGGGTCTTCGCGATGATCCTTATAAGCGCCCTACTGCGAAGCATCGCTGTATATGCCATCAATCGCTGGGTTATGATGAGAGAGTACAGCCTGTCTCGCAGGCTGCTCGAAGTATATATGAGACAGCCTTATGCGTTCTTTCTTGATCGTCATACGGGCGACCTGTCGACCTACATTTTAAGTGAAACGCATAGGGTAGTAGGCGACGCCTACAAACCTGGTGCGGACATAATCAACAGCCTCGTGACTTTTGTATTTATTGTGTCCTTGTTGCTGTGGACGGAACCCGTAATGACGATCGTCTCTGTATTGGTTTTAGGCGGTTGTTATCTAGTGCTCTTTACCTTCCTCAAGCCTTTGATAAAGCGCATGGGTGAAGCTGTTCTTAGGTCAAATAAGGCACGCTTTCGGATAGCCGGTGAAGCACTGGGCGGGGTGAAACAGATCAGGCTACTTGGCCGAGAGCGGAATTACATTTTGGCCTATTCTGATCCAGCGCGCACTCAGGCCCGCGTTAGAGCCGCGAATGCAACACTCAGGCAAGTTCCAAGGTTTGCACTAGAGGTCATGGCATTCGGCGGGATCGTTGTGTTGACGTTGATCCTAGTGATCCGAAACGGTGGGGTCGCAGGGGAGGCCATTGCAAAAAGCCTGCCACTGTTGGGGCTTTATGCGTTTGCTGGTTACCGACTGCTTCCAACGATGCAAACAATGTATGCATCTGCAACAACGATGCGCTATGGCGCGGCGGCGGTTGATGACGTTTACAATGACCTTCAGAAAGGACATTCCCTCGCACGCCTCCCCTACGAGCCAGCAGAACCTTTACCATTACGTGAGAGCTTGGAGCTGCGTTCGGTTTCCTACAAATACCCAAGTGCGAAAGCCGAAGGGCTGTCTGACGTGAATGTGTTTATCAAAAGGGGCATGACCGTTGGAATTGCCGGAGGCACCGGAGCAGGGAAAACAACACTAGTCGATGTTCTGCTTGGTCTGCTGTCCCCTTCGCAAGGTGACATACTTATTGATGGGGTGGCGTTAACATCTGAGAATATCAGATCCTGGCAAGCAAATGTTGGGTATGTCCCGCAGGAAATCTTTCTAACAGATTCAACAATTGCACAGAATATTGCTATGGGTGTCCCCGCAGAACAGATTTCGATGGCGCAGGTCGAGCAAGCCTGCCGAATGGCGCAAATCTATGATTTTGTTATGAATGAACTGCCCAATGGTTTCGAAACGGCCGTAGGAGAAAGAGGCGTTCGCCTGTCGGGCGGGCAGCGCCAGCGAATTGGCATCGCCAGAGCGCTTTACAACAATCCGGAAGTAATCGTTTTTGACGAGGCGACAAGCGCATTGGATAACGCAACCGAGCGAGACGTGATGAACGAAATAAGCGCGCTTGCCGGAAGAAAAACCATAATAATGATTGCGCACCGCCTGACCACTATTGAGAACAGCGATAAAATCATAGTTCTGGATCAGGGCCGTGTTGTTGGGGACGGCACATTTACCGAACTGTCCAATCAAAACTCTTATTTTAAGAATATCGAAGGTGGAGCTGCCTAAATTTCAGCACCCGTTGAGCAGAAAATGTAAACGGACGGATCAGAAGTTTCTCTGAGTGAAATTTGGCATAAGGTTATGATTATTTTACATTTTTGTAATTTAGTCCTGAAAATGGGAGCTGGTTAAAAGCGACATCCCTATGGATGCTTAAACGGCTTCCTTCCGAGGCCAATCCTTAAGCCAATGTTCCAGATTTGTGCCAATCAAGCTTTGTAGTTGCAGAACGTCTTCTCTATAGAAATCTATCAAAAATTCGCATGACTTTGAGTCCATTTTTGGCCGCTCAAGCGCCTTATCATAAACCCAGGACCGTATGCGCTGCCTTGTAATGTTTGGTATGAGGTTCTTTACCGCAGTAGCGGTTCGGCTACGGGTATTCAGAATTTTAGGCAGGCCTTTGAGTTTGGGTTTTCCGCCCTTTTGCGTATGAACGACGACTGGCGCAAAATCCGGGTCGATTGATAGCCAATCGAAAATCTCTGAGGCGGTACTCAATGGGTTTTGTTCAAGATTTTCAAACAAAATCGCTTTTACGTTTTCTCTTCCAAACGTCTCAATCCAAGGCAAAATCAACTGATATTGGAGCCCTTTGTTCAAGCGAGGGACTAGCATCTTGTCTTGCGTCGAACCTTTGGCGAATTCGCTGGCCATCTCATCGACAAATGAATGGAAATCACAATGCAGTTCGCCTTGCCTCAGGTAGAACAAGTATTCGGAAAACAGTCGTTCGGCTGGATTTCGAAAGCAGACAAGAATTTTCGATTTTGGGCAATCTTCGTAAATCGTCTTGGCAACGTCTGAATGATATAAATAATGCGAAGATTCACCGACGTAGTCAGCATCGGCTGCCGCCTTGAATAGCTCGTAATACGCGTCGGGGGTACGGTATTTCCCGCTTTGTTCGAGGGCGGCAATCTCCATGCGTTCCTCGACCGTCGGGTCAGATGATCGCCTTAAAGTCTCGGGCACATAAAAGTAGGGTTCCTTAATCGGAGACATGAAAATGTTGGGATGTTGTTCGAGCATTAAGTTCAGCGTGGTTGAACCGCATCGCATACCTCCAATGAAGAAAAAATTGGGTTGCCTACTCATGCAGTTTTCTCACTTGTTAAAGGTGCCGCTTATTAACAGCGTGTTGATTGAATAAATGGGCCAATTTAGCTTTCGCGGGTAGTCTAACAGTTTTTGGTGAAACTCTGTCTGTTCTTTGACCATGTTGAATTGGATAGATCGTTTCAGTCTTTTCCCAAGGATTCAAGGTTACTGAAATCCCGTAATGAAAAGGATTCGCTGTTCTGCAGGTTATGTGGCGCGCTGAACGGCGGTTGGATAGGCACCGGAAGTCCCAACTTTAGCGGGCAATCGACTGCAAATTGTTCCAGGCTACGGTCATCAGATCGCGAGAAATTTCTTAACCAGTTCGCAGAACTAGTGACAGGTTTCACCGAAGCTAAATTATAATCAGAAGGTCTGGCTTTTAAGCGTCTTAACCATGCCAGATGTCGTGATTATTTCTCGAAATGTATCGCCTTTAAATACAAGCTCTGCGTGTGCCTTGTCCGAACTACTGTGCGGAGTGCGGTTGGCATTGCGGCGTCTTTTTCAGAGAGGCACGCGGGTGCAATAAACCTTGACTGGTTGTTTTGGCACTCACTATGGAGCCCAAGAAATTGGGCATTCAACCGTGCAAGCTCGCCATGGTCGCAGCACGTAACGCCTTCTATTTGGGTGATCTGATTTGGAAACAGTGTCCGCCAATGCAGGATATTATTTCCAAAAATCGAGGACTTTAACGAGCAAGTAGTTGGAATCTGGGCAGAGTTAGCCAATGTGCCAAATTCATTTAACAAAGTGGCAAGACCGTGTTTAAATAAAGGCCTCTTTTAGAACGAGTCATATTGGCTTTTGCAATTAGATAAACAACTCAATTTTAATGCGATTTCTACATTTTCTTGCCTTCGGAATCGCATGTGTAACCAGTGACTCGTGATAGTTAGTAACAGAGGTATCCAAAGTGGCATTCAACGATCCTTCCATAACCTTTGGCGCAACAGGATTGCAGGGTGAGACGCTTGATCGCCCGACGGCGCTTGATTTCAGCAAAACAGGCTCGCCCGTGCTTTTTGTGGCGCAACAAAACGGCGTAATCCTGCGATTGGAAATTGAACGTCAGGTTGATGGATCCGATGCTGACACTGTGTCCGACTTTGTTGTTACCGGTACGAAGACTATCGACGGCGTGAAATTCGACACTCAGAACTATTACGACGATGGTTCGCTTTATGGTGTTACCAACCGCCAAATGACTGGGCTGGTTACGACCAAAGATGCCGATGGTAACGATGTTCTTTATGTAAACTCTTCGGATTGGCGTATCGCAGTTGGCAATGATGTGAATCTGGATACAAATTCAAGCCAAATTCACCGGCTGGTTCTGGATCCCGATACCGGTGAAGTTCTTTCAAATGTTGCTATCGTGCGGGGTTTACCCAGGTCCGAAGAGAACCACTCTATAAACGGGCTGGAAATCTCGACTGATCCCGTAACTGGGCATGAAATTCTTTGGGCAGCTGTTGGTGGAAATACGAACAACGGGGCGCCGGGAAACAACTTTGCAGGGACAGTCGATTTTCCTTATTCCGGTTCGATCATCAAAATCGATTTGGATGTCATCAACTCTTACGATGTGCGGATAGACGGTCAGGGTGATCCATACATACTTGATCTGCCAACTTTGGATGATCCAAGCCGACCCAATGTGGATCTTTCGACGTTGAATATCCTTAATCCTGAAGATGCACCCAATTTTACCTTGGATGACAATGGTACTGGCACAAACGGCGAGCTTTTGCCGGATTGGGCCGGAGGTAACAACGGGTTAAACGCGGCGAAAATTGTCGACAAAGTTCTCGTGAGTGCGGATGGTCAACTTCAGTTTGTAGATAATCCATTGGCGTTGCATGCGCCCGGTTATCGCAACCCCTACGATGTTTTGGTCACCGAAGCGGGTGAGGTTTTCTCTTGGGACAACGGCTCAAACTTGGGATGGGGCGGCCAGCCGATCCCCTTTGTGGATAACACACCCGGAGGGTCCGTAAACTATGTTCAGGACTGGACGACTGAGTTTGCGTCCAACCAATTTAACGAGGTTGGAAGCGGGCCGTTCAACGACCAGTTGCACTATGCTGGCAGCGTAACCGATGCCTTTGGACCCTACGGGGGCAATCCTAATCCTATTCGCGCGGCCGCCGACGTCTTACGTGCAGCCTTCAATTCAGACGGAAGCTATAAACCGGGCGCTTCGGACAATCCTGTTCTTGATCAAGATGGAACAACAGTCATCTTTGCAAACGAAGCCGAGGCACAGGCTTTTTTGTCTTCCCTATTTATTCTCTATGAAGAGCAGGGGGATGGAAACTGGGTTGATGTGACCGGAAACACCGGGCTTCCTGCCGATTTCTTTGATGTTGTGTCGGGTTATATGTGGGAACAACCCGGTAGTACAATTGGCGACCCGCTGACCTACTATGACGGTGCGAGCCTGAGCGGCGGTACGTTCTATTCCCCTGAAAGCCAGTTTTTCGGTCCGACGGAAGATGGGACTTTGGCTTTGGTGAATGCGTCGACGAACGGTCTTGCTGAATATACCGGGTCTAACTTTGACGGTGCCTTGCAAGGCGCAATTGTAGCGGCTTCTTTCAATGGAAATCTCTATTTTGAGAAACCTGTCGATACGAATGGCGATGGTCGTACAGATTCAGTTGTTAGCCTTGGTACAATTGGGGGCTTTGGGTCTCAACCGTTGTCGGTAACAACACTGGGGGATGAGGGTATCCCTGGACTGTTCGTAGACAATGACGGCGATGGTTTTGACGATTTTGCCGGTTTGATTGTCGCTGCAACTTATGGTGCAGACAGCATCAATTTCTTTGTTCCGGGCAGCCAATCTGTGGGGCCGGGCAATGATTTGGACCTGGACGGGAAAGACGACATTGACGATTCCCACGTTGGGGATCCAACAAACGGGAAAGGCGTATTTGTAGCTGCAAATCAGACATTGACCTGGCAATTTGAGCTTAGCACCCCAACAACACCGCCAGGAGCCATCCCATCCGGAGACAGCATTGCCGGTGACATCGGCATAAATGCGGTTTGGCGAAACGGTGTTGATGACCAATTCGCGCAGGAAACGGATCCAGCCCTGTATAATCCGGCGATCTGGAACCTTGGCGGCGCGTCGACTTTCGTAAGCCTTGATGTGGCGGACGATGGAACCGCGATTGGAACTGCCAATACTCAGAAAGATGTTCTTGGGATCGGTTTTGCAGCACAATCGAACCTTGAAGGCGTTACCATCATCAGCGAAATGCTGAACGTATTCAGCTACACGCCAAACACAGAAGCCTCCAAGTCCTGGGACGGCGGAGAGAAGTTTGGGTTGATGATTGGTTCAGGTGATCAGTCCAATTTTGCTGAAGCAACCGTAGCCGTCGATACATCACTTGGATCGCCACGTTTTGGTGTTCAACTCATTGTTGAAACCAACGATGTTCCGGTTACAACATTTGTTGAGATTCCCGGCATCGAGAACCCCGCCAGAGGGCTGGAAGATCCTAGTCTACAAGTCGCGATGGATGTCGATCTCACACCTGGGGCTGAAACCATCGCCGCGCGTGTAAGGTATTTGGATAACGGTGCATTTACGGATTGGGTATCCACAGCTGCGGTGCCGATCCCCGGCAGTGTCGTCGAAGCGATTAAAGGACAGTACAATAACGGCGGCACAGCAACAGGTGCTGTTGTTGGTCTTGTTGCTTCGACTGAGGCAGGTGATGACAGTTTTGCGGCATCCTGGGACTGGGTTGAGGTCACTGGTCTTGATGCTGATGCTTCAGGTGGGCAAGTTCTCTATCGATGGAATGCTGGTCCATCGGATGTTGCCGCAATTGATGGCGGAATAGATTGGGTTGCCGACCCATCCGTAATATCGGGTGGACCTACGAAGATATACCGCGGAAATATCCAGACTTTGGACTCGTCCGCTCCGGCGGCAACAACGCCCATCGGTATTTTCGAGCATGAGATTTATGATCCTGCAAGTGGCAGCGAAATGTCACTGTCTTTCGGCTCTGGCCTTGCCGATGGAACTTACGCCGTGCGTATTTTTGCTGGCAACGGCTACAACGGAACAAACGACCCGGGCGAACGTGTCTTTGACATTTCGGTTGAAGGTCAGACGTTCCTGGACAATGTGGACCTGTCGGCTTCGTTCGGACACAAAGTTGGTGGGATGTTCGAGTGGGTCGGCCAAGTCACCGACGGAACGATCAATATCGACTTCGGCCATGAAGTTGAAAACCCGGTTATCAGCGGGGTTGAGATTATTTCCCTGGACGCGTCAAGTGTTCCAGTCATTTCCGCTTCGGACCTTACAGTGAACGAAGCTGACGGCTTTGTTTCTATAGAGATTTCGTCGGATATCCCTATCCCAGGCGGCGAAGTCTTAACCGTGAACTATGAAATCGTTCCAGTATCAGGAAGCGCTTTGCCTGAATTGGATTACCGGTCAGCGGACCTTGCATTTGATGCAGCAACTGGAGTTTATTCGGGGTCCGGCATTATATCGGATGGCGCATCTGATCTTTCGATTGCGCTTGAAATATTGCCTGATGCGGTTCTTGAAGGAACTGAAACCTTTGAGATTCGTATCACTGGGTTGAGTGGTACAAGCGCGGTTATTGGAAATGGTGTCGGCACTGTATCAATTACTGACATTCCTGATAGTGCACCGGGATTGCCGACCGTAGAATTTTCTGATGATCGTTTGAATCCTACGCAGATCAATCTTGCCGAAGGGTCGAACACTGTAGTCGCGACGCAGGATGGCGATCCCACGCGTGATTACGACTATATTACCTTTGTCGTGCCACAAGGCCTCGCGCTGACGTCGCTTACCCTTGATGGCTTCAATGACTACGATGGATCGGCAGTAAACCTGAGCTTCCTTGGTCTGCAGGCAGGGTCAACGTTTACTGAGGAACCAACGACTGCCAATCCAGCAAACCTTTTGGGAGGTGTGCTTTACGGTGAATTCGATATTGGCTCGGACTTACTTGCAGATATGGCGGACGGTGTCATTGACGGCGCCTCGGTAAACACTCAGGGCTTCTCAACACCTCTTGAGAGTGGCAGCTACACATTGTGGTTCAGTCAAGGTGGGTCACCGACCACATCAACACTCAATGCCACTTTGGTCACATCCAGCGGGCCGACGAATTTGCCGCCGTCCATCGAAGCAGTGGCCGATATAAATGTTAACGAATTGCAGAATGCCTCCACCCAAATTGTCGCTACGGATGATGATGGCGTTTCGGATTCTATTTCGCTGTCATTCTCTTTGGTCGATAGCAACGGTACAACAGTTGGCGGTTACTCATTTTCAGACAATGGGGATGGAACCGGAGATTTCTCGTGGAATACGCCGAACCTTCCAGCGACTGAGGTCTTTACCGCGACCGTTCAGGCATCTGATGGTGTGAACGCGCCAACCAACATCAACTTTGACATAACAGTCAATGATACCGGAGGTCCCGCAGACGGAACTGTTATGTTCCGATGGAATGCAGGCCCATCAACTGTCACCGCAATTGATGGCGGCATGGACTGGGTGGCCGATCCGTCGGTAATTTCGGGTGGGCCTACGAATATTTACCGCGGGAATATCCAGACTTTGGACGCCTCTGCCCCAGCGGCAACGACGCCCATCGGTATTTTTGAACACGAGATTTATGACCCTGCCTCCGGTAGCGAAATGTCTCTATCTTTCGGCTCTGGTCTTGCCGATGGAACCTATGCCGTGCGTATTTTTGCGGGTAACGGATATGCCGGTACGAACGATCCGGGCGAACGAGTCTTTGACATCTCGGTTGAAGGTCAGACGTTCCTGGACAATGTGGACCTGTCGGCTTCGTTCGGGCACAAAACTGGTGGGATGTTCGAATGGGTCGGTCAGGTTACAGATGGCACGATCAATATCGATTTTGGGCATGAAGTTGAAAACCCGGTTATCAATGCCGTAGAAATTTTGGCGCTTGGTGCGAATTCGACACCTGTCTTTAACTCACCTGATGTTTTTGATCTTACAGAGAATTCAACATCTGTTGGAACCGTTTCGGCAACTGACCCGGAAATGGGATCGATCGCGTACACGATCATCGGGGGTACTGACGGCTCTCTGTTTTCGATAGACCCCAATACAGGGGCCCTATCCTTTGTAAGTGCTCCAGATTTCGAAGCACCCGCTGATGCGAATGGAGACAATGTTTACAACGTGACAGTCAGCGCGTCGGATGGCGAGAATGCACCCACGCAGAATATAGCGGTTACTGTCACCGATATTGTTGAAGAAAGCCAATCTGGAATTGCGCAACTTACGATCAATGGTAACAGCGATCAGGTCGGCATATCGAACTTTGGAAACAACTCCTGGAAGATTACGAATATTGGTGAAAAGGCCATTGCATCGATTGTATTTGATGTGACAGGCGCGATTTACGGTGACAGCGTTTTTGATCCGTTTGGTCTTGCTGGCGATAGCGCTTCAAAGCCTTTGACGATTGACAGTGATGGCGGAACCGGAGTGGTGGCGCCGTCCGCAGCGTCTTATATCGGAACTGGTGGTGTTTCAGGTTACGCAGGCATCCAGTTGACCTTTGATCCACTTACCGACGGTGGTTTCGAATCCGGTGAAGTCGTTGGCTTTTCGGTCGACATGGACCCCAACTCGGTTGCTGGATCGTCCAAAACCACTTTGGACAGTGGCTCTTCTCCCGCTTGGGACGTCGGTGGTGTTTCGGGGGCCGAGTTGATCGGCTCTGAGTTCACAGTGACATTCGTTGATGGTTCAACCGCCACCGGCCAAATGCAAAGCGTTGACCGCCAAGGCGGCGCGCGCGCCTACGCAGAGCAGTCAGGGCCCAATTCTACTGTTCAGTTGACGGTGAATGGTTTGAATTCCGGACAGATTGGGACCTATGACTCGAACGGTCCCACTGTCGTTGTAAGCGGCACTGCTGGTGAAACGGCTCGTATTGTGCTGACCAAAGGCTTTATCCAACCGGTCACCAACAATTTCAGTGAACCGTATAAATCTCAGCTTGATGCGCAGCTCGCTGCATTGGCGGCATCAGGCTTCCCTGCAAACAACGCGGTTGAGTTCCAAACGGTTGATGTTCTTCTCGATGGTACCGATCAGGACATCAGCAATTTGTTTGACTTCTCGAATGTCGCAAACTTCGATTTCCCGGGGGAAGATCAGCTTCCGATAGGATTGGTGGCCGGAACGATTGACCCTTCGAATGATGGTTTGCCAACGGGTCCAGTTTCTGCACCAATTTATCTATCTTACAGCAACTCAATGCCCCAAACCGGTACAGACGGTGATGACAATCTGGTTGGTTCATCCGAGTTCGACCATATTGATGGACTAGCTGGCAACGATACGATTGAGGGCAAAGCTGGCAACGACATCCTTGTTGGCAGTGAGGGTAACGACGATCTCAATGGCGGTAGTGGAGATGATAATCTTAACGGCGGCATCGGAAACGACAGGCTCAACGGAACGAGCGGTAATGACACTCTGTTAGGTGGCGCCAACGACGACCATTTACTTGGTGGCACAGGTGACGATATTCTGACCGGCGGGTCAGGTAACGACAGGTTACTAGGTCAAGAAGACAACGACCAGCTCAGCGGCGAAGATGGCACCGATCAGCTATATGGTGGTTCAGGAAATGATATCCTCGACGGAGGAGACGGCAACGACAGGCTTGATGGGGGTGAGGGAAGCGATTTTCTGACAGGGGGTCTAGGCGCGGACAAGTTTGTATTTGCGGACTATGGCGCGGCTTCTGACGGTGATGTTGATACGATTACCGATCTCGACTTTGCTTTCGACACGTTGGTCATACGGGAGTTCAACGGCAACAGCCATCAGGTGGTAACGTCTGAAGAAGATTTGTACAGCCTCGAGCTGAATGGAGTGACGGTAGTTGATGATAATGGTGATACACTCATCACGTTCGACGACGGTGTGAATTCACGACAGCTTATTATTCTTGATCTCAGCGACCCGTTTGCCTTGGTATAATCGACTTTCGAAACTGTGGAATGTACCTCAAAAAACCTTGTTGGGGAAGTCGGCACCAGAATTAGCGGAGCTTGACTATCGGTCTGTCTGGGAGAGAACGTCGTGAAACTTTTGGTGACAGGCGGCGCAGGCTTTGTTGGTTCGGCAGTGGTGCGAAGAGCCATCCGAGATGGGCATCAGGTTGTCAACCTGGATGCGCTGACCTATGCGGCGAACCTTGAGAACGTAGCCGAAGTTGCAAATGACCCCAACTACAGGTTTTTGAAAGCAGATATTCGGGACAGACCCGCCCTTGATTTGGCGTTCGCCGAACATACGCCTGATGCTGTCATGCATCTGGCGGCGGAAAGTCACGTGGACCGATCAATCGACGGTCCCAGATTATTCTTCGAAACAAACGTGACCGGAACCTTTAACCTTGTTGAAGCTGCAAAGGCATTTTGGGCGAAACAGGGGAACCCGAGCAGCTTTCGATTTCATCACATTTCAACAGACGAAGTTTACGGTTCACTCGGCCCAACCGGGCGGTTCACTGAGGATAGCCCGTATAATCCAAACTCGCCCTATTCGGCCAGCAAGGCATCCAGCGATCATTTGGTGCGGGCCTGGGGTGAAACTTATGGACTTCCGGTCGTATTAACAAATTGCTCAAATAACTATGGACCATATCTCTTTCCGGAAAAGTTGATACCGGTCGTAATTCTGAACGCTTTGGCAGGAAAGCCGATACCGATTTACGGCGATGGGTCCAATAGTAGGGACTGGTTATATGTTGAGGACCATACCGAAGCTTTGTTGCTGGTCGTCCAAAAAGGGCAGGTCGGCCGTAGCTACAATATCGGTGGGGGAAACGAATGTTCAAATCTGCGGTTGGTGCGGAAGATTTGTGGTATCCTGGATCGCCTGCGACCTAGGGCCGTACCCTATGCCGAGTTGATGACCTTTGTTGCTGACCGTCCCGGCCACGATGCGCGTTACGCCATAGATTCCACCCGCATACGAACGGAACTTGGCTGGAAGCCCTCTGTCAGCTTCGAAGAGGGTTTGGAAAGAACCGTAAAGTGGTATTTGGACAACGAAGGCTGGTTGAACGCGCTGCGTGACCGCGATGGCGTCGGTAAACGACTGGGGGTGAAGGCATAACCGGTTATGTCTTGGAAAACCAAATCAATTAGCCGGGTAACCAGCATAGTTTGTAACGTGCGCTTAGCCTATTGTGATTGTACACTGCGCAGTGCTTGCGAAGCAGAAGCTGGCCAGTGTTTGAGTTGCATACAAAACGTTTCTCAATCGCTTGGGGTTAACCTGACTTGAATGGCAAACCGAGTCACGGGATCTGTTGCTTCACTTTCCAGGATGGTTTTGAGCTGGTGGTCCAACCGCGTTTCGGACCATTCGTGCGCGGCTTTTGCTATATTCAAGGCCAGAGAGCTGTCGTCATCCAATAATCTGGAAAAAATTTCGATAATCTGATCTCGGAGCATCGGTGAACTTGTGCCCCCATCAGCCAAAGCACGGACAAGTGCCCGTCGGTCTTCCAGTTTCATGCCCTTTATTTGCAGTGCGTGGTCAATAGCTTTGACAGCTGAAGGACCATCCACTTCTATCCCAGCCAACCCCCATTCGTACATATATCCCCGACCGGTGTTCAAAGCACGCGAGTAACGTGAACGCACGATTGAGGCGGCTTTGGCGTCATGAGTTTGAAGACCCAAGAGGCGGATGGAAACGGGCACAAAGCTGATACGGGTGATATTACGAAATTCCTGCAGCAGCTGATCTGTCGAGACCTTTGGGCGCAGAGATTGAACTAAATGATACGGAGCGCGATCAAGTTCGATCAAAGCAGTGTCGCGCAAAATCAGGTCGTTAGAGCTTAAATACTTGCTGAAAAATTCAATACGCTCCGGTGAATCCCAGCTGCCGGGAGGCCAGAGTTCAGCGGCATTGCTGAAGTCAGCCAAAAATTTTGCCCTGTCCGGTGTCAGGGTGAATATCCTTTTCCAACTGCGCGAAGTGGTGCGGCCCGCAGCGTCCTTGTAAACGCTGCCAAACGTGAAAAGCACGTTGCCTTCTGGATTGCTGCGGTAGGTCGCCCGGGTCGCGCTATCGATGAGAAATGGAATTTCGGGCAATCTTTCGAGATCCTGCACTGTGCCTTTGATCAGTTCTTTGACAGCGAACCTGAACGGATTTCCCTCAGCAGGTCCGGCCAGAACAATGACTTCGGCTGAAATTAGATGATCTGCAAGCGATGCTTCAGGCAGAGTGATACACACCGTGCACGCGTTGGCGGGGCGAGGCTCGAATGCACTTGCCATCAATACGCCAGCGAACAAAAGGAAAGCTCTTAGGTTCAAAGTGAAAGAGTACCTGAGTACGGCATGAAACCTGAAAGCTATCTTGGAACCAACCATTTGCGTCGCCCTCCCAGTTCTCAGACTTTAGCGTGCTCACCAAAAAAGTCTTGTTCACAAATTTTTCTGACGCAGTGAGCCATCCAGTTCGACCGACGCGTTGCGTCAATATTCCAGTTTAATGAAACGCAAGCCAGCCGCCTCGCTCGCGGCTACTTCCATCTATCGGATATGAACCCTGATCTTACGGTTGGTTTAAAAAAGACCCGCATGGCAATCTGAAGTGCTAAGGTACTTTGATAATTGAGTTTCTTTGCGTTCTTTAAATTAGATAATTAGTCGGCCGGGGGTTTTATGGATTTTTTTGTAGATGGACTGAATGGCATTCTCTGGAACTATATTCTTCTCTATGGCCTGTTGGGGGCTGGCCTTTACTTTACGATCCGGCTTGGCGCGCCGCAGTTTCTACACTTTGGTGAAATGCTGCGTGTTATCACTTCGGCACCAAGCACCGACAAACGCGGTATAACTCCGTTTCAAGCACTGACTGTCAGTCTGGCGTCTCGCGTCGGTACAGGGAACCTGGCCGGTGTTGCTGTTGCGTTGACCCTGGGTGGCCCCGGCGCGATATTCTGGATGTGGATGGTTGCTTTGGTCGGTATGGCGACGGCTTATTCGGAAAGTACACTGGCACAGTTGTACAAGATAACCACCAAGTCAGGGGACTACCGCGGTGGGCCTGCTTTCTATATTTCTAAAGGCCTAAACGCTCCTTGGGCAGGTGTGTTATTCTCGGTCTGCTTGATTATCAGCTTTGGTTTAATCTTCGTTGCTGTTCAGTCTAACTCGATAGCCGAAGCCCTAAACGGAGCCTTCGGGTTTGAAAAGATTTGGGTTGGATTTGCCGTCGCAATTGCGGCGGCGGTTGTCATTTTCGGGGGCATCAAGGCCATTGCCCGTGTGGCTGAAATTCTTGTCCCCTTTATGGCAGGTGGGTACCTACTAATCGCGCTGATTGTAGTGGTTCTGAACATCACCGAAATTCCTGGTCTGTTGTGGCTGATCGTGTCGAGTGCGTTGGGCCTGCAAGAGGCCGCTGGCGGTGTCGCGGGCGGCGTCATGGCGGCCATGCTGAACGGTATCAAACGGGGACTATTTTCCAACGAAGCTGGAATGGGATCGGCTCCGAACATTGCTGCTGTTGCCACACCGTCACCACATCATCCTTCCAGTCAGGGGCTTGTGCAGGCGTTTGGCTGTTTTGTCGATACGATCCTTGTGTGCACAGCGACGGCACTTTTGATCTTGCTGTCCGGCGTTTTGCAGGGCGAGGGTATCACCGGAATGCAGCTGACACAGAACGCGCTGGACGTCCATTTGGGTCCAGTTGGCACCTATTTCATAGCAATTGCGATTATTTTCTTCGCCTTCACATCGATCCTTGGCAATTACTCATACGCTGAGAACGCGATGGTTTTCCTTGGTTTGGAGGGCAAGGGCGCGATTACTGCACTAAGGTCAGCATGTCTGGCGATGGTTGTTTGGGGCGCCCTGCAAACTGTGGCTACGGTCTTCAATTTTGCAGACGCTGCAATGGGGCTGATGGCGGTTATAAACCTCACAGCGATATTGCTTTTGTCCGGTACGGTCTATCGCCTTACAAAGGACTACTTCGGTCAGAGAAAGGCCGGTCAGGAACCGACCTTTGTACTTGAGGACTACGAAGGTGCGACGGAAGGTGTTTCACCAAAGATCTGGAACGAAGATGCACAAACTTCTTGATTCTGACCAAGTCCAGGCAACTCTCAACGAGATTGCGGACCGAATGGCCGGTGAGGTCGATCGCGGTGAAGTGGCTGATTATATTCCCGAGTTGGCTGACGTCTCTCTGAACCAGTTCGGTATAGCAGTCGCGCCAATTGAGGGGCCGCCTTTGATTGCGGGGGATGGCGACGTTCCATTTTCAATACAAAGCATATCGAAGGTCTTCAGTCTGGTCGTCGCCTTGGAATATGTTGGGGCGACGCTCTGGCGCCGTGTCGGGCGTGAGCCGTCGGGCGATCCGTTCAATTCAATTGTTCAGCTGGAATTCGAACGCGGTAAACCGCGTAATCCTTTCATCAATCCGGGGGCGATTGTTGTTGCCGACGTGATACTTGAACATATGCCAGACGACCTTGATGCTCACCCCGTTCTGGATCTTTGCCGCCGACTGGCTGATACACCAGAGATTTCAGTGGATGAAGCAGTGTTCGCGTCCGAAGTCGCTACGGGCGACCGAAACAGGGCCCTTGCTTATTTCATGTTGGCTGAAGGAAATATCAAAGGCGACGTGCTTGCCGTGGCCGAAAGCTATTTTCGGCAGTGTAGTATTGCCATGAGCTGTCGTCAGCTTGCGAAGGCCACCCGGTTTCTCGCAGCGGGAGGCGAGGGGCAGGAGGCGGAACTTGCAGCCGTTACACCAGAACGCGTCCGACGTATCAATGCGTTGATGATGACCTGCGGGTGTTATGACGCATCGGGTGAGGTTGCTTTTCGGATCGGCTTACCCTGCAAAAGTGGCGTTGGAGGAGGTGTCGTCGCTATCGCACCTGGCGTAGGCTCTATCGTGGCGTGGAGCCCCGGGCTGGACGAGAAAGGCAACTCTGTTCTGGCGCTTAGAGCCATCGAAGAATTGGCGCATGGTTTGGGTTGGTCCGTCTTTTGAGCCTCGCGGCTCAACGCTTGCGACTGAGGAGACCGTACTTGAGCGCCCACCCCCGGAAGGACCTAGGTTTGCGTCTCTCTTTCTTGGAAGAGTGCTTCGGTTGCTGGCCGCTTTTTCTGTTGAATTCGAAAACATCAATAATTCGTTCTGCGCAGCCGCAGGCTTCGCCCATTCCAACCTTGGTGAAATAGAATTTCTCGAAGCTCTCAGGGTTTTGCATGTCAGTCCTCCCACCGACATTATCTTCCGTCGCGATTTAAATTACCAATCACATTCCTTAATAATCGGGCGGCAAAGCCTGTGTTGGGATTGCCGCCTCAAAATTTCCTTTAGTTGAAAAACATCACTGCGAAAGTTGGGTGTAGGCGGACACTAAAACCGCGACACGGAACCTTCTGGTACGGTCTTTGTCACTCTGCCGCACGGGTTCGATGACCTCTGTGATGGATGACCTATCGGCCTTTGCTGCGCTGTATCCAGATATCTCGCTGAATCTAACGTTTACAAATGACGTGGCTGATTTGACTCGTCGCGAAGCGGATGTGTCACTGAGAGTTGCCCACGAAGTAACGGACGATGTGGTTGGTCGCAAGCTAGTTCAGATGTCGCAAGCGGCCTATTGCACAAAAGGTTACGCGAAACGGACCAATGACAATGACGGTGAAGGACTGCACTTCATCGGTTGGCACGAGCCAGAGGGAGACAAGACCGCCAAATGGGTGCGCGATAGCTGCTATCCTAAGGCTGAGTTGAAACATCGTGTCTCGGAATTGGTTCCAATGATCACCCTGGCCGCTGCTGGGTTAGGTATGGCCCATCTTGCCTGCAACATAGGCGACCGCCACCCGAACCTGATCCGCGCCCCATTTCAGAGACCTTTACCTTACCGCAATCTTTGGCTGTTGCTGCACTGAGATCTCCGCAACACTGCCCGCGTGCGACTATTCGTGGACTTTTTGCCCGAGCGCATAACCGCACGAAAGAATGAGTTTTGGGTGGCGGGTACACTGTCACGAAGAGCCAATCGTGTGACTGGGGTTAGAAGTTTAAACTGCAGATTTTACAGATGACGATAGCAGTGAGCGAGATAGCGGCAGAAAAACTCTATTTAGCTCTCGTATCGAGTCGTCGTGAGCTGCGGGTTTCAAAGACCTGGAACCTTCAAGTCGGCGACAATTAACTGGCCCTTAGCCTGCATGACGGGTGTGCAACACTTACGGCTCCAGTGATCAAGTCATCAACACTTTAATCACAAACTGTCGTTGTATGAGATAGTGTGTTACTCACTTCTTATGGCAGTTTTTTGAGCACTAAATTTTAAGGGCAACTCGGTTCGAAAAGAGTAAACATGGTGAAAGCAAAGCTAGATAAGATGCCTCTTGGGCTGATTACCTTAGTGATCTTTGCTTTTTTGATTTCCGGTGTTCCAAAACTGAACATCAGGGTTGGACCAGTGCCTGTTTACGTGATCGATTTGATTGTGCTTGCGATGACCTTTTTCGCTTTGAAGAGGCCTGGGTTTGGTTCTAAGGGGCAACCTTTCGCTATTTGTATAGGGTTGTTGCTGTGTTTCGCAATTATTGGTGAGGCGATCGGCTTTGTTAAAACAGGGAACTTATTTGAACACCTCTATATTACCATACGAACCGTAATTGCATTTTTAGTTTTCTTCGCGGTGGGGCGGCTTATCAGAGGGCCGGAAGACTTTGAGCCGATTTTGAAAGCGGTAGTTATAGGTTTGTTGCTAACCAGCTCTATAATGATCTTAACCTCTCTACCGATGACCCGCAGCTTTGTTGCGAACGTTGTGTTGGACAACAACTTTCTTGATCCTGCAAGTGAACGGGTCACCGAACGATATCTTTCAAAAAAGGATTCCGGCGCTAGGGGACGAACGCTGGTTGGTGTGTCCATCTTGGGCGCGACGTTTATCAACTTAACTTGGCCACTGGCAGCATTGCTTGTGTGGGGGAAAATACGCGTTAGCAGGTTGTGGAAGAACTTGGCGTTTGCGGCCTGTATTCTTGCCCCGCTTGGCGTGTTTATGAGTTACTCGCGTGGACCTATTCTTGGATCGATCCTAATAATTGCCCTTGCGATTTTCATGCGTGCACCTGCCGTTCGAAAAGGGATACTGGTGCCCGTTTTGATGGGTTGCGTTTTTGTTGGATCAATTGGGATCAATTCGGAAATCTTCTTTGTAGAGAGATTGACCAAAAGAACCACAGCGATTTTTGAAGATCCTCTCCATGACAAGCGGGAAAGTGATCGACTTTTGGCCTATGTCGACCCGTTTATTCACGTCGCGGAAAACCCCATGTTCTTCTTTGCTGGCGAAGGGAATGCCATAAAACGGTCAAGCGATGTTGATGCACAGGTTTGGGGTGGTGCCAAACACGCATTGTTTGCATCTTCCTATTATTCCAGCGGTATGATTGCAGCGTTAATGTACATGTTCTTAATGCTTAACGGATTCTACTTTGCCTATTGGCACATGAGGCGAAGAAAGGGCACTTCTACCGACGGCTACAGTCAGGCGTTCTTTCTTTGCATGGTGGGCTTGCTTCCATGGGTGCTATTTGGGCACGCCATGGTTTCCACGTCTCGTGGCGCAATGATGTTCTTCTTTATCTTTGGACTGCTAAGTACGCTGAGAAAATTCCCACTTCAGTCTGAGGTGCCCCAGAGGGTTTTAGTGCCACACACAAGGGTGAAACCTGCATAGGCAGCAGCCAGACTTTGGATCCGCAGCGCTGAGTCCTCACCGATGTCGCTTTGAAATTATCTCCAGCTTTGAACTGGTCGGGCTAAGAATTTTTCTACCGCACGAATGTCATCCTCGAAGTCGATCATCAGCTTTGCGCGAAGGCTGTCTGAAATCTCTGGAGGAGGGGCGTTTTTGAGAAACAATTCGCGTCTGATTCCTACTCGTTTCAGGCCGCGTACTATCCATTCCAAATCCATATGATTTAGGCGGCTTCGTATGTATTTTGCCTTTTTCACGAGCCAAAGTGATCGCGGTGCGCCTTGCGTTTTGCGAACCCGTTCTGTTTCAAGATACATCTCACAATTGGTTGTATCGACTTCAATAAATCTGAGCAGGGTTTGCAAAAATTCTTTCATACTTTCGGGGGACGCAAAAATCTCTTCGTATATTCCCACCAGCACTTGGTTCGGTGGAAAACACTCAAGAACATGTGACAAAAGCTGCCCGTAGCGGCTGTATTCAATAATGACGTCCTGGTCGAAAATCGCCTCTTCAAATGGTAGAGTTGTGCGTCCATTTTCGACGAACATGCGGTAATTTGAAACCATTCGGTCAACCGGGTTTCTTAAAATGATGATGATCTTTACTTCAGGGTTAAAACTTTGAATTCGTTTTAATGTTTCGCTTTCCAGAATGTATGATGTGCTTATTTCCCCTGCCGCACCAAATTGTTCTGCGCCGGCGAATAGGTTTTCATACCATTGGATGCCACGGTCATAGAACTTGTCAAAGAAGAAGACTTCTTTCTGGTCTTTCGGCAGAAAAACATCCGGGTGTTTTCTCAGGACGGAATCAAGCCATGTCGTCGCACATTTTGGAGGTCCGACACCTAAAAAGTTAGGGACCTTACGTGTCCCGTGTTCCTGATTGTTCAGTGTATTTTCCATGGTGCCGTTGAAAGGGGTTGGCCACTATTCGAAATTCGGCGGAACATTCAAATTCTCAACTGCCGTAGTAGTCGCGATATCTACCTTTGTAGTAATTATACCCATCATAAGAGTATTTTGCGGCTCGCGCTTCGTTGATCATCGTCATGACAAGACCGGCAATTGGCGCTTCTACGGTCCGCATTTCCTTAAGGCCGGACAGGACCGCTCCACGTGGGGTTTTATCCCAACGCACTGCGTAGACAACAGCATCCACTAGTTTTGATACGATCCGTGCATCTGTGACGAGCAGCGTCGGGGGTGTATCCAAGATCACCAAGTCGTAGGCTTTGCTCAGACCTCTTATGAGTTGTTCAAAGCGTTTTGAGGATAAGATGTCGGCGGCATTGACCGAGCCCGCGCGTTCCTTTGAGTGGGTGGTAAGTACATGTAAGCCTGACGTTGGCTCTTCATAGATCGCGTCCAGGATAGGGGTGGTTCCGTCAATGACAGACAATAGCCCGGGGCGATCCTTGTCGTCGTCGATCATGTGACCCAACGCTGGCAGACGAAGGTCGCAATCTACGATAATCGCTGATTTCCCCATCTGACGGCTGGTCATGGCCACTAGCATAGCGCTCGTTGTTTTTCCTTCGTGCGGTACGCTCGAAGTGAACATCACAACTTTCGGTGGGTTATCCACATTCGAGAAGAGTATGCTTGTTCTGAGACTGCGCACGGATTCCGCAAGCAAGGAATTTGGTTTGTTCCGTAGATTGTCCAGGACCGGTTGGCGTTTCATCCGCTTACCGATTGAGGGCAGGGTTCCCAGTACTGTTTCGCCGGAAAGCTCTTCCAACTGGTCAGGTGAGCGGAAGGTGTTGTTGAGCGAATTCAGTAGGAAGATGATCCCTAATCCTGCAACCCCCCCTAAAAATACCGTCAGCATCATGGTGCGACGTTTTTGCTGTGAGAGCGCCACGAGAGGAACTTCTGCAGGAGATAGAATCCTTGCATCGGCAGATTGCAAATCTCTCTGTGCGTTGGTTTCTTGCAACCGGCCAAGCAGATTCTCGTATAGAACCCGGCTGGCTTCAGCTTCGCGCTCATACTGGCGCAACTTCACTTCTTTGCTCGCATGGTTGAGGGCGTTCTGTTCCAGCTCACGCACTTGCGCGACGAGCGCGGCTTCCCTTTGTTGCGCAGCGTTCAAGTCGTACTGGGCAGTGGCAACTATTTTTTCAGCCTCAACCAGAACCTGTTCGCTGATATGCTTGCGAATTTCTTCGAGCTGGCGCTTGGCGAGCAGCAATGTTGGGTTGTCTTGGGACACCGAAGCGCTGAGCGCAACCACCTGCGCGGCAAGATCCGTTTCTTGCCGCTTGATTTCAGAGATCACTGCGGACGTCCGGAATTCTGACACAGTGTCCAGCGCCTCTGGGTTTTCCAAAGCGCTCCGCAGTCGGGTGTAATCTGCTGTCAGGGCTGTGGTTTCGCTGCGCGCCCGGACCAATGACGCGTTGAGAGCTGCCAGTTGCTGCTCGGTTATTTCGAGGCTTTGCCCTTGTTCCAGAGCCAAAGCGGAACGAGTGCTTTCAACCTTGTTCTCGGCCTCTTCGACGCGCGTTCGCAACTCCTCAACGCGGACGGTCAGCCAATTCGTCGCTGCTTGTGTCGCTTCGAGTTTGGCTTGGAGTTGGTCTACGATGTACTGATTGGCAATAGCATTGGCGATATCGGCGGCTTTGCGTGGATTCCTCGAGATATAAGCAATATCCAGCACACGGGACTCGCCAACAGGGTTTAGCCAAAGGCCATCTTTGACATTGCTGACGATCACCACTCTTAGACGCTCTTCAGCAGCTATCCGTTCGGCTTCGGTTTCTTCGTATGGTTCCAGCGGCGGTTCCATCAAGCCAATGTCCATCAAAATATCCACAACGCCCGCCGGAAGCGTGATGGACTCGTTGATCCGGTCCATAAGGGTGGGTTCGTATTCGCGTAAAGCCGGGTTGAACTCGGGGTCTTGGTCCAAACCTAATTGGTCGATCACCCGCTCAATCAAATTGGTCGAGGACAAGATGAGCATTTGATCTTCAAGCCTGCCCTGGTCAAAATGCTGTTCGCTCAAAATCCCCTGTAGATCGACAATGTTGTTCTGTTGGATGTCAAACATCACCGTCGCATTTGCCTGATACGCGGGAACGATTTTGGATGTCGAAAGATAGCCGATTACATAGGCGATCAAGAGGCAGATCGCGATAATCCATTTCCCAGCCCATAGCTTAGAAATCAGCCCGCGAATATCGATTGTATCATCGACGTTGTCAGCGGGGTCATGCTGTGAACTAGGCTTGTTGACCGGGCGAGGCAAGATTAAGGGCTCAACTGGATTTGTCACTCTTTACACACCTAACTTGAAAATGATTTCTTACGAAAGTTAGTACTCGTGACTACACCTAATACTGCCAAGAATAACAACGCTCTGGCAAAAAAAAGTTTGTCAGGTGCAACATGCTCGAACACTATATGTATTCTCCATAAACTTATTCAAGGATAGTAGCGTTTTGCTTGTCGGGGCAAGAAATCAAATGTGTCCAATAGTGATGCGCGGGGCTGTGTTATAAAAATGTGCAAGTTAACGGTTAACAGGTGCTGCTTGCTAAGGTGTTGGTTTTAGAGATTGAAGCGTTGACGTGGCGCTTCTAAGGAACAGATTTTGCTCCCTTATTCCACGGATAAGTGCTTTCTGAGCTTACGATCTCTGCGTAGCGTCCCAGGGCCGACTTCGTGTGCTATTAAGCTCCGGATGGAGTGTGGTTTTGGTGCTGATTGGGTTCAAAATCCATTGTCTCTCATACCGTCACTATTATGACCTTGGTGACCGCATTGTTTACCGAGCGGCGAATACTTCGGCATGGCTGAGGCTTTCGTACTTTGGATTCGTCGCAAAGCTGGTGTGTGCTGGTTCGGCGTAGTTTTGTAAACTGTGCTGCGGAAACCGAAGCGAGCTATTCTGGTGTAGATTTGGCAAGACTATTTGCGGATGGCGGCAATGGATTTGAATCCTTGTCTGGGGTTCTTCTTGTTCGCAAGCTCCGCGTAGAAAAGCTTTGCGCCCAACCCATTGCAAGAATGACTGCGAACAACGCTGCTATGGCAGGCATCTGCAAGCTGAAATCAAGCAAGGAATGGGTGGCTGCCGTTGCAATGGCTGCAAAGGCAAAACAGGGGAAAGCGCGATTTCGGTTGCGTTTCACGGTGGCTAAAAAAATCCGTAGGACAATAAGCAGAAGAGCAAGGTAAAAAGCAATCGCAGCAGGAATGCCGAATTCGAACGTGTTTTCCAGATAGGAGTTGTGTGCTCTGACCCACTCGCCAACTGCCGCCTCAGCGGGCACATATTGCCGAAACACATCATGAAAAGACCCCAGGCCGTGGCCCAATAGTGGGCGATCCATGATCGCTCTAACAACTTCGGGGTAGATCAGAAAGCGACCGTTTTCTGACTCTGTTGCCAATATCCTGTTGGTCATGTCGGTTGCGCTTGTCAGAACAATGAACCCGACAACAGCACTCAAAATCAGAAAAAGCCACGGATTCCAGCGCTGTCCCTTACCTTTCCAAGTCGCCATGAACACTAGCAGCCCGATTAGCGCAGCGATCCCTCCAGCGCGGGATTGGGTCAAGGACAGGGCACCCATGCATAATAAGACGCCAAGGGCGTAAACCCACGCGCCGCCAAAGAAACGCTCCAAAAGGTCCCGAAGGATGTTTTGCCAGCGGGTGTCGTTGGTTTGGGTGGCGCTAATGACATGAAGATAGGCGGCAATATTTGCCAACATCCCGAACGCGGCAAAAGTGGCATAGCTGTTTCGGTTTACAAATGTTGATGTCAGAACGCGCCTGTGCTCACCTTCTCCGAGCACCGGGTTGTGCCCCGTCGCCATAGCGTAAAGCCCATAAACGGCGAAGGCTGAAGAGGTCAGAGCTATGAATTTGAGCATCGCTTCGGCGCGAGCAGCGACGATAGCAGCACGGAACGCGACCCAAAAGATCATGGCATAGCAAAAATAGCGCATGACGATCAGATGCCCCTGACCTGGATCCGCGGAAATGTGGCCGGGAACGTCGTCGAAGGCAGCCCATACTGGGTGGGCGTATGCTGAAGGCATCCCAGGTAAAAGCTGGAGTCCTCCCCAAGCTACGGCTCCCAAATAGAGTAGTGAAGGCAGCCAAAGTCCCTTTGTCTGTTTGGGCGTGGGTTGCGTAGAGTCAACCAGCAACTGAACGGTAAAAATAGCTAGGACGGCGAGGGAAAGTAGCGTCCATGATACGGGACGATTTGCGCCAAGCGGCACAGCAGAAAGCATGACGCAAATCATCAAAGCCCATAACAGAGCCCATTGCAGAAAAGAAAATCGTTCTTTTGATTGCATAGCTTCACATTCCCACAGGTTTGCAAAATTGCCGCCAATAAATTGTTGGGAATAGTGGTGGCAAAGCGTTGCGCGACCGGCAGTTGTAGAGAGGACACACCCTAATGCGTTTGCAAGGTTCGTGGTGCTTAAATCCGGACAGATAGACAGAGACGTGGGCGGGACTTAAACTATAGATCAAGCGTTTTAGTTGCCAGGTAGTATTCATGGGTAAGGTAGTGTGCCGGAGTTTGTGTGCGGTCGTTTTGATCGGTGCGATTGTAAACTTCGCGATCGTGTTTCGGACCAGCCCAGCATTTAACAGCGAGGTTCGTGTCGAAAACGTCGTTGGCGGTTGGCGGGCGCCTAATGCAGCTGCACACTACGATCAATCCGAATACCTCCTAGAACTCGGGTCCGCTTATCTTGCTGAACTAGGTCTGATGTACGATCCGGTCACAGGTGAACCCGAGATTATCAAGATCGAAGAACTAGATGCACGGTCTCGGAAGGCACAGGCACTTATTGAGCAATCACTGCGTCTTGATCCGGCCAATGCCTCGGGTTGGGTATACTTGGCACAGGCGCAAGGACGTACCAATGACATGGAATCCATGCGCGACAGCCTCGGTCGATCGTGGGAGCTGGCACCTAACAATGTTCAATTAGCACCCCTGCGATTGCAACTTGTTCAGCAAATCTATCAGACGAATTTACATGATCCTGCGCGGGTCGCAGGTTTGTCGGAAGCTGAGGTTGCATCGGCCCGCCGGGATGTTCTGGTATTGAACGAGCAATCGTCGCGTTATCTCGACAGTCTTTTGCCCGAGGCTGACCCTGTTCGAGTTTTGCTGGATGAGAATGAAAATGAACGTTCCAGTAGTTAACTGTGCACGCACGAAACGCCCTGAAGTTGGTAACCCTAGGTCGCCACTCTGGTTAAGTGAAGATGAATTTAGCTTGGGCTAACGTCATGTTTGCAGTCATGTTGGTATTTGTGGCGGTACTTTTTCTTGTATTCCGCCTGCACCAACTGCTTTTTCATTGAATAATAGTAAGGGTGGTGTTCGTCATGCTTTGACACCCACTGCTCCAAGCCTTCAACGACTTTGTTCCAATGCTTGTCATCATGGGAATAGTACGACTTGTACTTATGGCATCCGACTGTGTCGGCATACGCGGCAGAACTTAACAAAGCGGAGGCGGTAAAGGTGGCTACCAAAGAAAATTTCTTTAGGTATGTCATGAATAACCCTCACAATACAAAAAACGCATTAACGTTTCTCAAGTTATCTGATGTGCTTGCAAAAGTCTACAAACGAGACGGTTTCACGTTTGGTTTGATTTGTGATGCACTCGAGCACACAGAACAGCGCCAGCCCGAAAAACCAACACCCCCAAAAGGATGCCGACGCAATTCATCGCAAAATCGGCAACATCTGCCCCTCGTGTTGGCAAAACCAGCTGAGCAGTTTCTAAGCCCACAGCTGCAACCAAAAGCGTCGCCGTGACCCAACGTTGTGCATGTGGAAAGGCGGCCAAGAAGCCAAGTGCAGCGATCGCAAAGATGCCCACATGCGCAACGAAACCCATTTCTCGTTGTACAGTGATTCCGAAAGGTGCGGGGTAGGGGGCGAGAAAAGCCCAGGCCATGATTGCTAGTAAGGCCGCTAGCAGCCCCAAGCGTACAAGCAGATATCGCGCGTTTGTCTTCAAGCAATACCCGCTTTTACGAGGCCTTCGAAATAGGCAATTGTCGGTACAAGGCCTTCGCGCAAAGGCACTTTGGGTTCCCAATCAAGATGTTTCTTAGCCAAGGTAATATCCGGTTTGCGCTGTTTGGGGTCGTCTTGCGGCAGTGGCTTGTGCACGATCTTGGATTTGGTGCCGGTATGCTCAATCACTGCCTGCGCCAGTTCAAGCATGGAAAATTCGCCAGGGTTGCCCGTATTGATTGGTCCTGTCACATCATCAGGGGTGTTCATCAAGCGCACGAAGGCGTCTATTAGGTCATCGCAATAGCAAAACGAACGGGTCTGAAGGCCATCCCCGAAAATTGTAATGTCCTCGTTCTTGAGGGCCTGCATAATGAAGTTCGAAACCACACGGCCGTCATGGGGGTGCATGCGTGGCCCGTAGGTGTTGAAAATCCGTGCGACTTTGATGCGCAAATTGTGTTGGCGATGGTAATCGAAAAACAGTGTTTCCGCGCAGCGTTTACCCTCATCGTAACAAGAACGAACGCCGATCGGATTCACGTTACCCCAGTAAGTTTCGGGTTGGGGGTGGATATCAGGATCGCCATAAACTTCGGATGTTGAAGCCTGCATTATTTTGGCATTCAAGCGTTTTGCCAGACCCAGCATGTTGATCGCACCATGCACCGAGGTTTTGGTCGTTTGTACAGGGTCGTGCTGGTAATGGATTGGCGAAGCTGGGCAAGCCAGATTATAGATCTCGTCTACTTCAACATACAGCGGGAACGTCACATCGTGGCGCATCAGCTCGAAATTGGGTGCGTTCAAGAGGTGGCTTACATTGCTGCGCCGTCCAGTGAAGTAGTTGTCTATACACAGAACTTCATGGCCAGCTTCGACTAGACGATCACATAGGTGACTGCCGAGAAAGCCCGCGCCTCCGGTCACCATAATACGTTTTGAGGTGGGGTTAACGGTATTGGTATCACTCATCAATTTTGATCCTGAAATCTACTATTTCAGCCTTAGCATAGTTTCCTTATCGGTCACGCTTAAATTCGCTTGAATTGAATTCGGAAGGTTTGGGAAGGCTTCGAAAAGACAAATTGCTATCTCGGCAGAGTAAAGCATGAGGTTATTGTCGACAATGTGCAGTAATAACGGCGATTGTTTCGCTTTGTTGTCGTTGCCTCAATTTCCAAGGCCGATGGGGGCTGCAATGAAGTTTTTTTCTTCCTTTGGATTTGTTAATAATGTATCAATAAATCGCTTATGTGTGAAAAGCCATTTTTGTAGTCAAGTGTGTGGGGGGCATTGTTATGCTCGATCTATTTTCTGTAGATCGTTACCGAGAATTTTCTGTTGGTAGCGACTCAGTTTGCCCAGATTTTTATGACTGGGATCTACTGCTCAATAAAGAAAAGGAAGAAAAATCTTTTAAATTCAGAGCCTTCAAATTTGTCGTGGACAAAACCTCGGCGCTTTTGGCTTTGCCTTACATCGCGGTCTTGGCCGTTGTTTTCTTTGCTATTAATCCAATCGTTAACCCTGGACCGGTATTTTTCAGGCAAAAGCGTATGGGTAAGGATGGCAAGCCGTTTACGATGTGGAAATTCCGCACGATGATTCCGTCAGACAACCAGTCTCGTGATCCGAACGCGCCGGTTGAAACTTGTCGAATCAAGCCGTTTGGTCAGGCCTTGCGGGCATCGCGTTTAGACGAGCTGCCGAATTTTATTAACGTGCTTCTGGGTCAGATGAGCCTGGTCGGCCCTCGGCCTGATGCCTTCAATCACGCAGACAGTTTTTCCAGAAACGTGCTCGGGTACCAAGAGCGTCATCGTGTTCTGCCCGGGATCACTGGCCTGGCTCAGGTTGAGATGGGCTACGCGGAAGGAGAGATCGAGACTGCTCTGAAGGCAAAGTACGATAATATCTACGTTGCGCGCAGCTGCGGTCGGATGGATCTCTACATCATCTACCGAACCTTCGGCGTTGTTTTGAGCGGTTTGGGCAAATAACGTACTACAATCAGAATTGCCCGGGGCGTTGTGGATAGCGTTCCGGGCAATCTTCAATTCTCCACAATTTGTTCGATAATCGGGAATGTGCTTATGGAAGATTGGGCCCAAGTAATAGGGGTGCCCGACTTGCTGAAACTGAGTTTCCGTTTTTGTACGAAGGATAGCGGAGACCGTGTGGGTCCCGGTTCCCTATGATTATAAGTTTCATGACAGCGTTAAGCGACCCTAAGAACGCCATTCGCCTTTTTGGGGATTGCACAAAAACCAATTCGCGCGAAAATCACTGCGAGATTGGTCAGGAGGTTAGGTTGCGAAAATCCCGTGGCGCGGAAAACGGGACGGTGCTGGATGGACTGTGTGGCACCAATGCGCGTGCGACTCCATTTTCGAGACTGCAGTGATGGCCGAAGTATCAAAACAATCGACAAAACCCATTCGAGTAGCGTTCGGCTCGGTTCCCAAAGACAGTGGGACTTTTACCTTTTATCGTAATATGCGCCCTGCGCTCGCGGCGCGCGGGATAAACTTGTACTGCGTAACCGTTGGAAAACCGCAGGCCGGTCTTTGGGAAGAGGCGTACGTCGACGACGGTTGTGTCCTGTTGGCGGAAAATTCGTTGAGTATGAAACGCCAGGCACAGGCTTTTACAAGTTGGTGCGTAGAAAATGACATTGATTGCGCATTGGCAATAAACTCAGAAGGGGTTTTGTTTTCCACCCCACATTTGCCCTCAATTGTCGAAGATCTCTCTGCTTTTGGCGTTCCTTTCCGATTGCGAATTGCGGGGAAAGGAGTGGACCGCGCCCGGCTAGTAGAGGCGCTGGCCCCGTATGTTTCCGGCGGTAGAGTGGAATTTGTGGGGGCACTCCCTCCTCATGAGGTTCCTAAGTTCTTGGGTGGCTCGGATGTATTTATTTTCACCTCCCATTTCGAAGGGTGTCCAAACGCGCTCCTTGAAGCGATGATGGCCGGGTGCGTGCCAACCTGTGGCTTGATCCCTGGTATAACCGATTTCTTGGTTGAAGATGGTCGAACTGGATTTGTTGTGGATTTAGGCGACTCAGAAGGCTTCGCAAAAGCCATTGCGGCCCTGAATGATGATCGTGCCAAGCTTGCAGCATTAAGCCAAGCCGTCGGGATCGAAGCGCGGGCGCAATATTCAAACGAAGTTGCAGCTGATGCTTATGCTGCCTTGATCCAAGATGTAATGTCAGAGCCACCGGTAGGCTGGACACCTCGTCCATGGAATATGTTTGAGCCCGACCCCAACTTTCCGGGTTATTGGCGGAATCGTATACCGCCGAGTCTCAGGGCTTTTGTGCGGAAGTTCAGATAATGCGGGTTGTACAGGTCATAAACAGTTTCGGTTATCAAACAGGTGGAGCTGAGCGGCTTGTGCAGGATCTGCATATGGATCTGATCGCAAAAGGTGTGGACGCACATCTAGTGGCTTTGGAGCGATGCGAGACAGATGGTCTTGAAAACGCTGTTTCCTTGGGCTTTTCGAGTCCCTACAAGATGGGCGCTATTTTTGCATTGCGCAAATATCTAAAGGCCATGAGCCCGAAGCCGGATGTGGTGCACGCTCATCTTTTCCCGACCAGCGCTTATATCGCGGGCTTTAAAAAAGTTGGTGCAGTTGGCTGTCCGCTGGTCTTCACTGAGCACAGCACGTCAAACAACCGTCGAGGCTCGGTGATCGGAAGTCTAATAGATCCGTTGATCTATGGGTCCTTTGACCACATTTATTGTATCAGTGATGGAGCGCGAGACAGTCTGAACACCGCATATCCTGCCATTTCAAACAAGTCAGAAGTTATTCTGAATGGCGCACGGTTGAGGTTTGACCATTACACCAAGCGCAGCACAAGTGATCGAATAAAAATCGTTTCCGTAGGTCGATTGCGTGAGGCAAAAAACTATCCCACGGCACTCGCAGCGTTTGAATTGTTAAGTGACTGCAACTGTGAGTACCAGATCGTTGGCGATGGTGAATTGCGCGCAGCGTTGGAAGCAAAAGCCGCGACCATGAAAACGCCCGTGCGTTTTGAGGGGCATGTCAATGATATTGGCCCGATATTGCAGGGGGCTGATGTTTTCCTCATGCCTTCGCTTTGGGAAGGGTTTGGACTGGCCGCTGTTGAGGCCATGAATGCTGGATTGCCGGTGGTGGCGTCCGACATCGCGGGCTTGAGAGAGGTCGTCGGAGCCGACGGTGAATGTGCCTTGCTAGTACCGCCGGAAGACCCGCAAGCGATTGCAGATGCACTTGGAATGTTAATCTCAGATTCTGCTAAGAGACTAAAAATGGGAGAGGCTGCTTTCCGGCGCGCATCAGGTTTTGACAAGCGGTTAATGTCTGAAAAATATGTTGCCGCCTATCGCTCTGTTTCCAAAAAGGTGGCCAATGCTTGATAAACGTCACGGCGAAGCAAAGGTAGGCATTTTTCTACGCAGACTGCTTCGTTTGCTGTCATTAAACCCAATGCTTCAAATATTTTATTATTCGCCCATACCTATTTTCGAGAAAATGGTTACGCTGAACGGCGAGTGGGTAAATCCCGGGTCACCCGGATAACACACAAAGGTACAGGACATGCCTACGGCCGTTATATTGCTGTCTGACAAGCGATCTGGTTCGACAATGTTGCAAGAAGAGCTTTGCAAGCATTCTGGGGTCCGTAACGTCGATTATTCGCCCCATACTTATTTTGAGACCCATCATTGGCTGAAAGCCTCCGTGGTATTGAGCCGGCCCAATGCTCTTTACTCAGGTTTCAAGCAATACAGCGGTTATGGCTCGAGAGCTAACGCTCGTGCTTATCTCATCGATACGCTCAAGGGGAATATGCCCGAATATGAATTGCCGGAAAATGATGAAGACTTGATTTTCGACGGCTGGGACGCGTTGTGCAAAACCTTTGCACAACCGGTCTTTTTTGAAAAATCGCCACAGATACTTGCCGAGTGGTGTGCGCTGGACTTGCTTTTGGAATGGACCCGCCGCACAGATCTGAAGGTAAAAATCATCGGCCTCGTGCGCAATCCCTTGGCGGTACAATACTCTGCCCATGAATTGTTTTCCACGGATGCCGAAAAGCGCCAATTCGATTGGCTAAACACTCAGCGTAATCTTTTGAACATCCAGTCCATACTGCCGCCAGCGATGTTTAGGTTGGTGCGCTATGAAGAAATTATTGCCGATCCCAAAAAATGTCTGACGGAACTCTGTGAATTCATTGGCTTGGAGTACGAAGACAAAATGGGTGCCGCCGTTCACACGTCATCGAAAGAGAAATGGATGGCGAATGAAAACTATACATTGCAGCTTGATCGCGCAGTCAAGCAGGTTGCTAAAATCCTGGGTTATCAGGATCAAGAACTTGTAAACCCTCACAAACCAACGGCGGCGTCTATTGCTGCCATGCGCCCAGACTTCAAGACGCGAACGAGAATGCGCATCGTGCGGTTGCGTGATCGGGTAATTCGACCTGCGTCCCTGAAACTCAAAGCTCTACGTGCCACAAGGAAATGATTGATATGACGCGTCCAAGCCTTGGTGTTGTTTCTATTTCCTACAATGAAGAACGGGATATCGGCGGGTTTTTGGAAAACCTTGCCCCCTGGGTCGATGAGATCGTGATTGTTGATGACGGATCGACGGACCGCACAGAAGAGATCGTGCAGACTTATAGGGATAAGGTGAAGTTCATCAAGCAGCCGCGCGCCGATGGTGAGTATTTCAGTCACCAACGGAACAAAGGCATTGATGCCGCTACCAGCGATTGGCTGTTGCATATGGACATTGACGAACGTGTAAGCCCGGAACTTGCGACCGAAATTCTTGAAGGCATCGGCGACTCTGGCAAAGACGGTTATCGCTACCGGCGTCTGAACTACTTCATGCACCGTCCGATGAAAGGTGGGGGGTGGCAGGACTGGAATTTGGTTCATCTAGCGCGGCGCGACAAATTTCGCTTTGGCGGTATGTTTCACGAGGATTGCCTGATCGATGCCCCAGCAGAGCGCGTCGGTCAGCTTAACGGGTTGATGATCCATTTTAATGAAGACAGTTTTGAGAAAAGACTCCGTAAAAGCGCAACTTACCTTGAAGAAGTTGCCAATCGCGTCGAGTCTCGTAAACGCCCTGATAACTGGATCGACGTGGTAGGGCGACCGATTGCCGAGTTGGCCCGTAAGAATTTTATCAAACGCGGCTTTTTGGACGGGACGCCGGGGTTTATCTCGGCAGTCCATTCCGCCACGGCGATTTTCAGGGCGAATGCCCTGATTGAGGCAAGCAGAACGCGATCCGAAAAGACCAGCTTGATAAAGACCTCAAGCAAATGTGGGCGGAGAAATTTGTTCACCGACAGAGTGCAGGCCTGCATAGTACTGCCTCTGAATGACTAGAGCACCACATATCCTGTTTCATCGACCCACATTGTGGGACTCAGATGTCCAATGCTCAACGAAGGTATTGGCGCGGTTGTTCGCAGAGCGTGGATGTTACGTAAGCTATCTGGAAAATCCGCTTGATCCGGTACACCTTTTGCGAGGCAAAGGATATGCGCAAGAGTGGAAAAAAGGTTTGCGCACAGACAAGGGTGTAAGAATCCTAAATCTGTTCTCACCCGTGCCGGTTCGCGATGTTTGGCCTTTGAACACACTGACTGCGTCTTACCTGAAATACCGTCTCATGTATCCCTCTTTGCGGTCGAGCGTCGTGTCAGAAGATTATTCTGCTCCTGATCTCGTTTGGACCACAGTTCCGGGCAGTGTGGTGGCGTTGAAAAAGAGCTTTCCCGAGGCAAGGATTGTCTTCCATGTTGTTGACTATTACCCGGCCTTTCGTGGACCGGCAGTGGTGCCACTAGAACGCCAAGATTATAAGCTGGCGGATGCGGTATATGTAATTGGCGGCAGTCTCAGAAACTATCTGATTGAAGAACTCGGCGTTCCGGCTGCTAAAGTGGCCGTGCTGGGCCAAGGGGCCGAATTGGAAATCTATCAGACAGAGACGTCTACCCCTGCCGAGATTGCTCATCTGCCTCATCCTCGCGCGATCTGGTGCGGTGTATTGGCCAAAGGCGATCCAGGTCTTTTTTCGGCGGTAGCACACCAGATAGAAGCCCGAGGTGGTTCATTGATCCTTATCGGCCCTGAAGCGAGTTGGGCGAAAGACTTGGCTCGCCAGATGCCGGATACAGTTGCTTTGCTGGGTTCAAAAGCACCCTCGGATTTGCCTGCTTATCTCAAAGCTGCAGATCTTGGCATTATGCTTTATGATCGTGAACGCCAAGAGGTCTATCGCGGTCAAAATCCACTTAAACTTTATGAATACACTGCAGCTGGTCTTCCGGTGCTTTCAACTGCTCATGATGAATTTGAGATGCTGCAACCGCCTGTAGCCCAGATTGCAAGGGAAGAGGACGTTCCCATTGCACTGGATACGATCCTGGCAGATATGGGGCACCAACGGGACAAAGTGTCTGCGTTTGCCGTACGTCACAGTTGGAGGGCCAAGGTCGATACCATCATAGAGAGATTTTTTCCCAATCTTTTGGACCGGCAACAAGGGAAGCCCGCGTAGTGTTGAATGTTGCGTATTTTTCAAACCAGTTTGCAACTGCCCAGGGCCACGGTATCACCCGGTATTCTCATGAAATGTACAAAGGCTTGCGTAAGATCGATGATCTTGCTGTTCGGCCCGTGGCTGCCTGGTCTTCGTTATCCCCTGATCGCTTGTCTGCGTTGCAAGAGGAAACCGGTCTGGAACTCGTCAAGCTAGGGCGCAGGTTGACGCCGCTGGCTTGGCATTATCTCGATATGCCGAAATTGGAGCGGTTGATTGGGGGTTCGGTGGATGTGGTCCATGCCGTTTCGTTGGGGTATGCGATTGCCACCCGCAAGCCCTATGTCGTTACCGTCCATGACTTAGGGCCGCTCACACATCCAGAGTTTTTCACCAACACCAAGCCCTGGATCATGGAGAGAAGCCTGCGGCAAGCCGAGGCACGTGCCGACGCGATAATTTGTGTTTCGCAATCCACCGCCGATGAGGTTGAGGGTTACCTCGGCGCTCATGTGACCGACAGAATACGCGTGATTAAAGAGGGGGTCTCACCAGAGTTCTTTGCCCAAAACGATTTAAACTGTCTTGCTGGGCTTGACCTGCCCGCCGATGATATTCCGATCATTTTGACGGCGGGGAAGATCAGCCCGCGAAAAAATGTACAGGGCGTCTTAAGTGCCTTGAAACTTGTGCAAGATCAGATTGACCACCATTTAGTCCTGGTTGGGGGCGCGGGCTGGGAAACTGAGGTTGTCCTAAAGGGGTTGGGTGACGATTCATTAGTCAGCCGGGTCCACCTATTGGATTATGTAACTGACGAACAGCTTCGTGCGCTTTATCGTCGGGCGTCGCTTTATATTCATCCATCGCTTTATGAGGGCTTCGGTTTGACTGTACTCGAGGCAATGGCCTCGGGCGTACCAGTGATCACGTCCAATACGTCGTCTCTTCCAGAAGTGGCTGGCGCGGCTAGTTTGTTGGTCGACCCTGCCAATGACGCCGACATTGCGGAAGCCATCCTTGCCATCTGCACGGATACGTCTCTTCAGGAAAAGAAAATCGCTGAGGGGTTGGCGCGTGCAAAACTATTCTCATGGGACAAATGTGCTGAGGAATTGTCAGAGGTTTTTGCAGAAGTCAGTCGCTAGTTTGCGAGTTCCCTAAGAGAGCTTACCGGTCAACAAACTGACGGCGAATATTGCGATTAGTCCGCTTCAGGGATTCGGGCAGAAATCAACCTAATTCGGTTTTTTTGTAGTGAGATTGTGTCGAGGTGTTTTGTGACCTTCAAGGATGCCTACCCTAATCTCTTTGTGAATGTTTCCTAATTGATCAGTTGTTCACCTTAGGGAAACTTGCAGACGTGGGTCGCCATATTGGCCATTAAATTGCATTTTCGACCGTCTTAGGCTTTGCTTTTAATTGGTTTTATTTTAGCGGGCCATTTTTTAGGGTACGAATTTTTGATTTGTTTTGTAAATCATTCCTTCTGGCGCCGTACCCTTTTTCGGCGAATTTCCCTTATTCAATTGCCCATAATAGGCAACTTTCTTCCTATTTTAGGCGATACGCCCAAGGGGAGTTGTGTAGAAACAATTGTGATGACATTGCCAAATTAAACACGGAATAGCCGTAGTTTTGGCCCGTGAAGAACAAAAATGAGCAGTAAATATCAAAATGAAACACGAGGTGGGTTTTGAAAGGAGAAGAGATCAGGGCTGTCGACGTGGCTGATATAGCAACGTCAAGTTTCGAGTTCTTTTTTACTGCTAGTTAGGAATGCACAGTTCGCATTGCCCTTAGCATCCCCACTCACATGAACATCAATGGGCCACTGGGTTCTTTAGAAATGCACTCACGTTTCACGCCCGGTATTCCCCAAAATGAAGTTAGGCAACCAGAATGGCAACTATCCACTCATCCGATCTTGGTTGGAAAGCAGGTCAAGATATCTCGAAAGAGTTCGCTGCACTCGCCAAGACACTCAAACCCGGTGATGTATTCGTCTTTGACGCAATGTATGACATTAGCGGGTCAAATATCGAACTTGCAGACAACGTAACGTTAAAAGGTGGGACGCCCGGAGCTGGGTTTAACGTTACAGATACGCAATCAAATCTCAACTATCTGCTTGAGCTTGGCGATGGCAACTCTCTGATTGATTTGACTGTTACCCTTGAAAACTCAAGCACCGAGAGAACTCAAAAGAAAACCATTCTCGTTGAAGCTGATGATGTAACTATTTTGAATAGTTCGTTTTCAGGAAATACCGGTATTTTCCTGGACGTGACTGGCGACAACCTTTTGGTCGAAGATTCGCATTTTGATGGCGGTTTTTACCAAATGCGCTGGTTGGGCGAAAATACGAACCACGTGGTAAAGAACTCTCTGTTCGAAAATTCTCTGGGTGATGGGATTAAAACCGCGCGTGGCGATGGGCTTGGCACGCAGAACGCAACAATTATTGATAGTGTTTTTCTGAACAACGAACGCGATGGGATTGATACGACTGGTGGCTTCAAAGACAGCTCTGTGATCAACAGCTACTTTGTTGGCAACGGCGTCAGCGGCATGGATCTGAAAAACATAATCGAAAGTGAATCCGATCTAAGCCTTAATCAGACCAATAGAAATGTGACGATTACCGGATCAGAGTTCATCAACAATGGCAACAACATCGTGTTGACCACTTTGGATCGCGCCGATTTGTTGACGGACAGCAATGCCGACAAGTGGTTGGTTCAGGATATTTATATCACTGACTCTATCTTCGAAAACACAAACAGTACCAGCAACGTTATGGTGCTGGCAAAAGGGGCAACCGGCGTTTACGCGGAGAATGTCACCCTTCTTGGTAAAACTAACCCATTTAAAGAGCATGTCAGCGACTACCTGAGTGATCTGAATGTGGATGTAAACGCTGACCTGATCACCAAGAACGTGACCACTGGCGACGTAAGAAATGGTTCACTGAAAGTTGACTATGCCAGCATGGCAGGCCCGGATTGGTCTACACCGTCGGATCTACCTTCGTCAGGCACGGGTTCAGATAGTGGCTCGTCAGAGCCAGAGCCAACAACCCCCACTCAGCCGGACGATTCAAACGATTCGGCACCATCTGATGATGCCTCAGTTGGGGATGGAACGGTCGAAAGCGCAAGCAGCCTGCTGAACTTCTATCTGGCAGACGCATCCAGCGATGAGACGCTCTCTCAGCTTGCTGATAGCTCCAGCATTGATAGCAGCCTCACTGATGGGAAAAACGTGACGCTGTACGCTACCTCGCAAAGCGGTGCTCCTAAAATTGGCAGTGTCAAATTGTCGATCGACGGATTTGGCTCCCGTATGGAGAATGTAGAACCTTTTGCCTTGTTCGGAGATAATGGCAAAGGCAATTTCTACGGCGAGAAAGAGCTGTCGGAAGGCACCTACACGGTAAACATCACCGTATACGAAGGTAAAAACGGTTCAGGCTCTGTGCTTGAAACGACTTCCTTTGAATTCACAATTGATGGCTCTGGCACGACACCGGTTGTAACGCCATCGGACCCAGTTGTTGATGATTCAACGGATGACGTTGTTAGCGTGCCGGAGCCTGCTGACGAGACCACAGTAGAAACGGATTTGGCCCCAGATGTGATCTCTCAGGTGCCGTACAGCCAGCTGTTGGACATCAAGTTGATCGACACCGCTTCGGACAGCGTTCTTGTCGATATGAACCAAGGCGCGAAGTTGTCCAGCGACGATCTGGCCGGGCACAAAATCACATTTTCAGCCGAGGCGATTGACTCCAGTTCCGTGGACATCGGCAGTGTAAGGCTTGAATTGGACGGACAGTATTCCCGTATGGAAAACGTAGAGCCGTACGCACTGTTCGGAGATAACGGTAAAGGCAACTTCTTTGGCGGTACGCAGCTAGAGGATGGCATCCATACCGTTAAGCTGACTGTTTACTCGGGTAAGAACGGGAAAGGTTCGGTTCTTGAGGAAGTGACCGTTAACTTCGAAGTAGGGGATTACGATAGCGTCCTGATCGACGGTAGCCCGACGACCATCTCAAGCTACTCGGCGATCCAAGATACCGGCACTGCGACCGTCAGCAATGATCAGAGAACGATCTTGTTGGAAGATAGTGCATGGAAAACAATGGACGTTTCCGTGGATGTTACAGAGTCAACGGTTCTTGAGTTCGACTTCAAGAGCGACGTTGAAGGGGAAATACAGGGCATTGCTTTGATCGCTGAAGGTGACGACCTGCCATCCAAGTTCTTCCAAATCGATGGAACGCAAGTTCTGGGCATTCAGGACTTCAATGGTGACTACGACACAGGATCAGGGTTCACCCAATACTCGATCAATGTGGGAGAGTATTTCACAGGTCGAGTAGACCAGGTTGTATTGGTCAGCGATGATGATGCCGGTCTGGGTGCAACGACTACATTCGAAGATATCAGCTTCTTCTGAATGCTGGTCTGATCCAGCGCGTTAGGCGCGGATATGTGAACCGCAACTTCGCGCCCTTCGTTTTCGACGAAGGGCGCGAAACTTTTAAAAAAGCAGCGTCCTGGTTGTCGATGTGCCCTAGCCTAAATTTGTTTTCTGATTGCTTTTTGACACTGAAAGCGACCGTTAAGTCCTGATCGCTCTAATATTGGGATTACTTAAACAAAGTTCCGATGCTTAGATGGAACAAATAGAAGTACAGGCGATTTCAATTTAGTATCTGGTTATTGTCGTTATCATGGTGCCAAGAATTTGCATATTTTATTGACAGGCAACACTGCGTTTAAGCTTGCTAATTTCAGGGCAGGCCTAATGAGCCAACTGATCCGCGATGGTCACACGCTTTCTGCATTGGTTCCTAGAGATGACTATTTCGAAACTCTTGAACACGCTGGCGTTCGAACCATCGAATTGGAGATGGACCAACGAGGAACCTCGTTGTTTCGCGAACTGCGTCTTTTAATACGTTTTTGGCAAGTGTTTCGGTCCACGAAGCCAGATATTGTTTTGGGTTACACGATCAAAAACAATATTTACGGAGCGTTGGCCGCGCGTGTGCTGGGTATCCCTTTTTTCCCAAATGTCACCGGTCTTGGGACGGTCTTTGAAAGCTCCAGTCTTCTTAATCGCACTGTGGTTCGCCTTTATAGAACTGCATTTAAGAAAGTCCCCAAGGTGTTTTTTCAAAACAGTCATGACCAGGACTTGTTCACTCGCAAACGCATTGTCGAAAAAGACAGAACAGAGTTGTTGCCGGGTTCTGGTGTTGATCTTGAGGAATTCAGTGCAAGCCCACTTCCTAATGGCGACGAATGTCCCGTTTTTTTGCTTGTCGCTAGGATGCTAAAAACCAAAGGAATTTTTGAGTTTGTTAAGGCTGGGGAAATTATTCGCTTACAATTCCCCAGTGCAAAATTGCAACTCCTTGGACCTTTAGATCCAGACAGCCGAGTGGCCATTCACGAAGGGCAGTTAGACGTTTGGAAAGAAGCGGGGGTCGTCGAGTACTTGGGGTCGGTTAGGGACGTGCGGCCCTTTGTACGCGCTGCAGACTGTGTGGTGCTGCCTTCATATTACAAAGAAGGAACACCGCGCGCTTTGATTGAGGGTGCTGCTATGGGGCGTCCGATTATCACGACTGATATGCCGGGATGTCGAGACGTTGTCGATGATGGCACGACAGGATTTCTGTGTCAGGCAGAAGACGCTGCAGACCTTGCGGACAAAATGTGTGAGATGATTAGACTTGGGAATGCAGGCCGATCGCGGATGGGTGCAAACGGTCGGCTAAAAATTCAAACAGAATTTGATGAAAAAATTGTCATTAACGCCTATCGTCAAGCAATCGACGCATTGTCAAAGGATAGTGCATCATGAGGCAAATTAGCTGTTGTGCCGGAGTGGCTGTATTAACCAAAATATTGCAATTTAGGTGGTAAACGCATTGATCCGAAAGACTTATAAAGCGCTGAAAGATTTTCAGAAAAACGCAATTGGAAGGTTTGTTGACGGCCGGATGCTTGATCAACAGGTTCCTCTTCAATCGCTTTTCAGGTCTCGATTTGAGTATGAGGTTCAGGAGTTTGGAAGTCATGAATTTTACGTTCCCGAACTCAAGCCTGATAACCCAGCAAGTGATCTCAGGCAGTTAAAGTTGCTTTACACGCCGCAGGCAGTAACCAGACCGTACTATTTTCACCTGCAAAACGCCGGTGTTTACAATCGACAGATTGTTGATCCTAAAAATCCGAAACGTCTATTTCTAGAAAGTTTCCCAGAAGGCTCAATGCAGGACGAAGGACGGAATTTTCAACCTGAACTGTCCATTCGGCGCAAAGCGCTGCAACGCGCCCAACAAGGGACCACTGATGTGGACGAGGCGTATGTCTTCTCTGGCCTTTGGTGGCAGAATTATTATCACTTTTTGGTGGATTCCTGTCTGCGGTTTATCGATTTGCAAGAGCAACGCGCATTTACCAGCGATACAACGCTTCTTTTCCATAGCGAGCCCAAAACTTGGCAAAAAAGCTATCTCGACCTTTTGGGTTTGGGCGAACACCAGAGTCTGTTAACAGATCAACAACCGGTTAAGGTTGGAAAGTTGCTGGTCGCTTCTCCAAGGCGGCAAAGATTTGTCGTGTCCATTGATGCAGTCACCAGTTTTCGCCATCGCATTTTTGATCGGTTGGGATTGGCAGATATGGTGCCTACGCGCAAAATCTTCATTTCGCGCCGTGGCGCGAAATTCAGGCGTATTTTGAACGAGTCCGAAGTGGAAAGCTGCCTTGCGGAGTACGACTTTGAAATTTTGAAGTCTGAAAGCCTGACGGTGGAAGATCAGATCAAGATTTTTGCGCAAGCCAAGATGATAGTTGCGCCGCACGGTGCTGGGCTCGCAAATATGATCTATTCACAAAGGCCTAAAATAATAGAATTTTTTCCAGCGGACAATTGGAATATCGGCTACTTTCTGACGCTTACAAATTCAATCGGAGGTACGCATATTCCGATTATTTGTGCCCCGGAAAATGAAGTAGATGATTTCTATGTTGATATCAAACAGCTTCGCGCTGCATTGGAATTGTTCTAGGGCACTGCTTTCCTAGTGTGTAATTTATCTTAGGGATGGATTTAGGCTCGCCATTATGTGCTGGCTATTTTGACTGCACGGATTTCAAATCGAAAAGCGCGCAGTCACTTCGACGTCTCAACGCCCAAGAAAAGCTCTTAGGGCTTGAGGGTAAATCTACGACCCAGCGTCAAAAAGAATGTGTTTGAGTCCGCCGAAAAGCCGTCTTGATCGTCCTTCTCGTATTGATACCCGATATTCATGGCCCAATCTCTTGTGATTGCTCGAGAATAGGATGCGTTGAAAGTGCCACGTTCACGAGGGTTGGATGGCCCCGTTCCTTCGTCTTTCTGATCAATATAGTTCGCGCTGAAAGACAGGGCAGAGACCGGGTTGATAAAATAGTCGTAAGTCAGGAAGGCGACAGTTTGACGTGTTTCCACACTCTGCGTGCTGGTGCCGACCCGGCGTTGGATGGTTGCGCCAATTTGGGAGTTGGAAAGCCGATAGCTGTAGTCGATTTGGCCGATTGGCGTAGTTTCGTCAAATGGGCCTCTTGTAACGCCGATATCAAAGCTGAACTCACCATTTGTACGCTCAAAGCTTCTACCGAACGTGGCATTAGTACGTGTGCCATTCACACCAAATGTCTGATCAAGCAGTATATCGGCAAAACCATCCGGAAGTGTTTTGCCCCAAGCAAAACTCCAGACGAAGTCTTCTGTCACGTCGTTTGTGTTGGTCGTGCGCTGTGTGTCGTCAACTTTGGAATAGCCAATATCCGCACTGATAGTGGTAACTGACGAGATGTCGTAGGCGATCCCAGTCGAGACGGTTGTCGTGTCCCGATCCGTCCGTACGCTGTCCTCCGCCTTGAACTCTTGGTAATCGACTTGGAAGTTGCCCAGCAAAACAGGCGAAATTCGCAACAATGCAGTTGCTGTAAAGTCGTCGAACTCATTATCGAAAAGACCGGGGTCGATTGTATCGGAATACCTGCGTTCGCGGTGACTATAGTTAAACCTGAAACCCAGAGGGTCGTTCAGGCCGGTCTCCCAATCGAAAACACCGCGAGTATTGATCTGATCACCGGCTCTTCCGATGACATCTGATGCGTCAATGACGCCATCTAGGTTGATGTCTGTCAGTGATCTATTAAAGGCCAGATTCCTCTCGCGATATTCCGCTAGTAGCCCAAGGCTACTGTTGGTTCGGTTTCGCTGGTAGGTTAGCTGCGTAAATGGATCGGAAAAATCAGAATCTGTTCCGATCACCGGTTCATTTGCAATTCGGTACAGGCCTGAAAGGTCAAATGTCAGAGCAGAGTCGGCAGTCTCTCTCACGATCCCTAAGGCTAGTGTGTTTTCCCACCAAGTCGTCGACCCAAAAGATGGGTCTGTCAGGCGAAGGTTGTCGTCGTGTCTAAGTGAGGTCAGGTAGTCCAGTGTGATGCTTAACCCAGAGCCGGTGCCCGTTTGTGGGGTCGCGTCGGTGTTAGGCAGGCCGATCCGACGAGCTGGATTTCGCCGTGCTTGTTGAGAAATAAGCTGCTGGCTGGGCGTCTGATCAACCAGCGTCGAAGGTGCATTAGTGTTCTGCACAGTGTCTTGCTGGCTGGATGCCTGCGTATCTTGCACCGAAGCCTGTTGTCCGGTTGCCGGTGTCAATGACATCACAACGGCAACCCCGCCCCCCAGTGCGCTGGACAGCCTAAATTTAGATTTCCCCACCTGTATCAGCCCCTATTCGAACAAGCGGCGTGCTGGAACTACAACAACGTCTCCGGGTCTTAGCACTGTATTGCCTTGGATGCCGCCGCCCGCGCCATTGTAATTATAAGTATATTTATTCATCACGCCTGATTTAGTATCCGCGCGGCGCAACTCGATACGTTTGCGTGCCGCAAAATTGGTCAGGCCGCCAGCCTGAGCCAAAGCCTGTAAGATTGTTGTGCCTGGGGTCGCTAGGTACTTGCCGGGTGCGTTGACCTCACCCATGATAAAGATATCAACCGTAGGTCCGGTTGATGTCTCCCCGCCCTGTGCAATGGGTGGCGGAGCAAGTGAGGCGACCGAAACAAAGACCGTTGGCGGTGTGCTGAAATTAGAAGACAACGCCGACGACAAGGATGAACTTACCCCATTGGTTGACCGGCCTGCGGCGCGGACAGAACCTGCAAGAGGGAAGTTTATAGAGCCATCCGGAAGTACCAGAACGGTACGATTTAGAGTGGGATCTTCCAGGACATCGACCTGAAGCGCATCGCCTGGTTGAATCTGGTATGACTGAGCCCAAGTACCGGTCGCGACAACCAAGAAAACCACAAAACTGATAAATGATCCGATTACTTTACGCATATTCAATCTCTCACCTTTCTCTCTTTATGCCTGTTTCGAACTCACGAAACAATCCACAGATATTCCAGTGTGTGTGAGTTGCGGCAGAAATGCAGCAGACTCCCCTCTTAGCATTATTGCACTGAATTATCAGTGTGGTAGAGTCCATTTAACGTCTGTCGTATGGCAAATATGTGACGCTCGTAGACACACTAGTCACAACCACAAGACGACATTTGCTGTGGTTGATCGACTTTCGCCTAGCAGGCTCATTTGATTAAATCGGGTGAATATAGAACAAGAGCTGTCTTGTCGTCGTTCATATTGAGGAAGGCGCGGAAGCGGTTCGTGGCATCAATGAATCCCTGAATATCGGCGAACCTTTGCCCGTTCCTTCAAGGCGCCATTGCCATTTATTCCCGTCATTTGTAACTTGCAGGAAAGGTAAAAGACATCCGCAGTTAACAAAATACGTGGTGTCGTAAGAGTAGTGGGCGCTGCCCGGTCAGGTAAAAATAGTCAAACTTTAAACCAAGGTGGTTCACAATTTTGCCATGATTTCGTTGCGAGATCGGTTTGGGTTGTTGCCCGTGGCTTAAACCATCCTTTAAGTCGGGTTGCACTTGCGCCAAGGCGAAACCAGAGGAGCGGAAACATGCTAGCGATTGTAGGAGTAGCTATCCTTGTCGGGCTGTTAGCTGGTGGGATCGCTTTGCATGCTGGCTTCTCCATCCTTCTGGCGTTCGGAGCGTATGTTCTTTTTGGTTCGTTGTTCATTTTGGCGGTCGTAATCGTCGTTTTCGCGATCCAAGTTGCAAAAAGCCGTGTCAGGAAAGACAATCACGCTTATTCAAGCTGATCACCTGTAATTGATCCTCTAACATTCAAAACGACGTGCGTCTGGTAAATTTCTGGCGGCTCTTGAAAAATTAATCAATTATTTCATGCGCTAAAGCCGTCAGGGAACTAATGGTGTGAAAGCGCTAATTGTTACAAATTAGCGTCGCAAGGGCGCATGGGGTCATAATCGCTTGGTAATACCCGCAACCAATGGGCTCTGGGGCTGCAAATCGACTTTGGTCATTGGTTGGTGGTGAATTGTAGCTCTTATACAGAATTACGGCGCAACACTGTATCCGCTTGCCAGGCGCCAGTAAGGTGCCACACCATCGCGGGGGTCAAAGCAATACGGCGCGTCCTTGGCGCTCCACGTTCCGTCTCTGGTCTGCTCTCGGAAGGCGCAACCAATCGGAATTAGTCGCTCTTTATTGAATGGATCGACCTGAGAATGGCTGCCCCGGTGTTCAGATTTTGACAAGAGGTGCCGCATTGCTGAGAGCAGTCTTTCCCCTGCTGTGCTGCTCCAAGGACGAAGACCTGCACGTTCAAGCAGATTAAACAAGTTAATCAAAGTTTGTATGTTGAACGTACAATTGTGTTGCGCCTGTGCGGTTTGAATTTCCAATGTTTGCTCGCCATTGGGTGAGATAGTGCCTAGCACCCGTGCTTGGGCCCTCAAATTGATTTCTTGCAGTGTTTGACAGTCCTTCAAAAATACCGCGATGGAGGCTGCTTGCAGGTCATAACACGATCCATGGTTGTCCGAGGCGCGGCATTCTTCGATGCCTTGCTCACTAGTGGTTAGCCACCTTTGAAAGTCGGAGAGCCAAGGCTTTAATCCATCAACAAGCCAATCATCCTTTAGCAATTGGACCGCATCCAGAAAGAAGTAAAAGTCCTTTGACTCGATCAAACCTCGCGCTTGACCTCTATCACCATTATGACCGCGACGCACCTGAGCGAAGCTCAGATTTGGGTTCATCCTCGTGTCTTCATCGATGAACCAAGTTTGAACTAGGTTTTTTGCTTTTTCCGAGTACTTTTCTTCCCCGGTCACTCGGGCAGCAAGTGCGAGTGTGGTTGTGTCGTCGAACAGTTGTTGCAAGCGGGTTCTGTCGTAGCGATGACTTTCCGCATCAAAGAGTTCCGTACCTGGTACCCGCTTTCCGCCCCGACGGACATAGGGCAGCCCGTTCTCCGTATTGGGGTTCGGCCACCAATAGGGCGCGGGGTGGTAATAATCGTGCAGATCGCCGCTGGGTCCAGGCTCTGGTTTGTCCGTCACTGAGTAGGGGCCGCGGGCCATTGCCTTATCGGCGGCGGCGCGCAGCGCGAGATGTTCCGCGTTTCCAGTGTTGGTTGAGAGAGCCCCTATTCGAGCTTGATCGTAGAAGAATGAAACATCACTGTTCAGCTTTTCAGTAACTTTTTGGGCTTCCAGCATGTCCAGTGTCGCTCGAATAGCGTCATTTCTAGCCAAACTACGGTTTTGAGAACTTTGTATATCATCCTTTTCCAAGGCGGACTGACCAGAAAACAGCCGCGCGACCCAACCAGCCTGGGCTACACGGTGACCTTCCGGGCTGATTTTTCGAGGTGGGCTATCGAAAAATTCCACCAACCAATCCTGCCAAGGACCCTCTATGCCGAGGTGCACAAAAAGCTCGACTTTAGGCCGGCGGCCGTAGGGATGTTTTTCACAAAAGCGAATAGGGGCATCACAACGAAAGGCTAGCTGTGGTTCTTCTGTCGCGTTGAACGTGGCGCCCTTTCTCAGAAGGTCGGAATTGTCCTGCATGCGGGCCATCGGAACAGTAAAGTAACGCTTGTCTTTGTTGCCCAACACGTCATTTCGCAATTGATCCCAGGCGCTTTGGGTGAAATAGCAATTGCCATCAAACGGCAGGGCCCATTTGGCGCGATGAACACAAAGATCAAGAGCGGCATTGCGCGCGCCGTTATTGTTCATGACATAGTTGTTTTTCGCTCTGTAAGCCTGAACAATAATTCGGTCTCGAAAATTCTTTTCGACAGAGCCGAGAGAGCCATCAGAAAATACCAGAGGATTTTCAAAAGTGTCAAAGTCATAGCCCGTCGTTTGATAGTCATCAGCGTCGAACGGGATTCTTTCGTATACCTGCTGGTGCTTATCCAGAAGTGCAATCAGCTGAGCTTCGTTTTCCGGGTCAAAAATTCGGTTTAGTATCCAAAGTTTAGTGCAATCCTCGAAATCAGGTTCGTTTTCTAGAATGAACCTTACATTCGCTAGAGATTGTCCGGCGTTGTGGCGGGGGACTAGATCATTTCCGATAATTCGGCAAAGGGCAAACGTATCGGGCAAAGAGGTTGCCCGCTTCTCCTCCTGTTCATCCTGCGCGGCAGGCTCGACAGATTTAATTGACCCAGCAATCTGACCCATGCGCATTTTTTTCTTTTGCAAGAGTGCCTGATTTCGCTTTCGTTTTCGGTACACGTAATAGACTGGCAGCAAAACAGGCGACAAAATGATCAACACAGGCGACAGAAGAACAAGTATGCGATTGCGCCGCCGCTTGCGTAGATCACGTTCTTCCGGGGTCCGGACTGGCTTCACTGCCTCACTGTGCCTGTTGATGATCATTGTTCAAACTTATTCCTGAATCTCACAGCGTTTCGCAATATTGTCGATAAACTTGCGCTTCAAATTCTGGGTTTCATATTCACGAATACTCATCAAGTGCAACTTTTGGTAGCAGAAAAATTTGTCGGTTTTTCGCCGTCGCTCGTGCGAGATCAAAATTGCTTATGCCGCGCGCCGATATATGCGTTTTTGTCAGGCAGACGATTTTCAGGTGCGGGGCTGCCTTAATGGTTTGACTCCTAAATCAAACTGATTCCGCGTCGGAACGGCGGAAAGCAAGACTATTTGGCGGCTGACTTAAAAATGCCGTGATCAAGTCTATGATTTCGAAAACAATAATTTCAAAGTGATGGTTTGCTGTACCGGCGTGAAAAAGCACATTTCGGGAACGGTAGGTAGAATACCGTGGGGTTATCCTAGTGCAGTTCTGACGTACGCAGGCTATTTCCGTTAGTGCACGTGATACAGTTTTATCGCGGTTCAGAAAGTTTCATTGGCCGCTGATTTTTTTGTAGAGCGTGGATTTGTAGCCGAGTGGGATACCTAGAACACCGACGAGCCATCCCATTGTGCGCGCGATTTCAATGAGCCTCTTTTCGGGCTGGAACGGCATTAAAATGAACAACCCAGCCAATAAAATAACTCGAAGCGGCGCAGTGGCGATGTGTACTGCTGCTTTGACTGGCCGCTGTTCCAACTTTCTACGCATATGGGTGTTGGCTTGGTCCCTACCGCGCGCTACCTGATACCAAAAGGACAGCCGATCTGGTGGTATGCGCTCGTAAACAAACGCGTTTTGCACCCAACCAGAAGGTAATCCTGCGGCGACGGTGTCATAATAGAATTTGGCATCGGTGCCACCTGTCATCCGCATGCGTTCATCAAACCAAATGTTGTGGTCTGTGAACAGCCGAGTTTCGCCTAACCAATTGTTGGTTACAACCGTGACGCCGCCAGTATTTTCTAGTGTAGCCCGTTTGGCGGCCGCCCTTTCCTTCGTCAGGTATCGATTACTGATGTTGCTCAGCATTAATTGCTGTAGTTTTGTTTCATTTCCCGAGGGTTCCGCGGCACGCAGAGGTGCGCCCAGAAGAACGGCTGAGCTGCTTCTGTATCCGGTCACCAGCCGTTCAAGCCAATCCTGAGCGACTGTTTCGTCGTCATCAATAAAGCACAACAGGTCTGATCCGGACTCGATCGCAACGTGTGCAGCTCGATTGCGACCGAATGGTATTCCTGGTTCCTTCTCAAGCGCATACAAAAGGAGTGCGCCATTTGGCAATACATCCCCGTAGGATCGAACGACGGCTTCACTGTGTGGTGCCGTATCGTTTTCAACGATAAGACACTGAACGGAACAGTTTTCTGGAAGACCCATCTCTCCCCAACTTACCAGCAAGCTTGCCAACATTTCTGGTCGCTGCCTTGTCAGGGCCGCAACAGTAATCTTCAAATGAGACGAACGACGATCCATGAGGGCTGGCTAAACCTTTCGTATAGCATTGAACGAACCGGTTTTCTGATTGTTTTCCTAAGATACCGGTCTCTGCATGAGTTTCTAGGCTTAATAGGCGCTTTCAGAAATCGACGCCATCTAGGACTTGAACCCGCCCTTCTGAACTCGGTTTAGGGAAACCAGTAAAGAGGACTTTGTGTTTTGAACTTTAGGCATCAGTTTGCGGTCGCGGAGAGGACGGAGGTCATTTCAATCTGGCGGATGGGTCACGCTATCGGTGCGCTGAGTTACTACATCAAAGGCGGCCGCTATCTTAATCTGTTCATCCTGTCGTTTTGCCCATTCCGGCCAACTGATCGTTTCGCTGGAAAAACTCGCTCGGGCGTTGACACATTACATCACCATCCCAAGATTGCGTGAAAGAACCGAGGATCAACGGCAAAAGCTCAATACTGTGAAGGCGAACTTCACAGCACTTAATTCTGGCAACAGACTATACGAATGAAATTCGGGTATAGTCTGAACAGGACTACAAGAAATTAAACCGGGTTGCATCGCAGCCTGAATTCTATCAGGTATGACGCCACTTCGGACGGGTTGGAATTTTGCTTTGCAAAACACAAAACTGAAAATCGCAGAAACGCTGAACAATTCGGTCTTATGGCGTCTTCTCAGGGAAAATCTGAGATCTCAGATGACCCTATACATCATTGCCATCATTGCAATGGTCTTGGTCGCAGCTACGACCGCCGCCGTCGCCTTTATTATGCGAGATGTCGTAGATTCTTTGTTCGAAGCGGATAACGCGTCTCAGGTTCTGGGTGTTTCCATTGCGGTGTTCGTGATCTTTCTGATCAAAGGGGTCGCGACCTACGTTCAGGTTGTCTCTTTAACACGCGCAGGCAACCGAATTGTTTCGCGCCAGCAGATCAAGCTCTACGACAAACTGCTTCGTCAGGGTGTATCTTTCTTTAACCTCACAGAAAGCTCCAACCTGCTATTAAAGGTCACGCAATCTGCCCAGGCTGCACGCCAGGTTATTGAGGTTGTTGTGACGACAGCCGTTCGCGACACATTGAGTTTGATTGGGTTGCTGGCGGTCATGTTCTACCAGCAACCGCTGTTATCGCTTTTTACATTGGTCATTGGTCCTCTTGCGATATGGGGCGTCAGGACGCTGTTGAGAAAAGTTCGAGAGATTGCCGATATGGAAATGCAGTCCCTTGGGGCGATCATGCAAGTGATCCAGGAAACATCTGGGGGTATCCGGGTCATCAAGTCGTTCGGGCTGGAAGAACGAATGGCCAAACGGATGAACGAGTCCGTCAAAAGTGTCGAGAAACGCCGAAATAAACTTGCACGCCTGCAAGCAGCCACCAGCCCTCTGATGGATATTCTAGCGGGATTTGCCATTGCATCGGTCATTGGTTTGAGTGCCGCCAACATTTTTGGGTCGGGGAGATCGACGCCGGGTGAATTGATGTCGTTTGTGACCGCGTTGATGATGGCGTATGAACCAGCCAAAAGACTGACACGCGTTCGCGTCAAACTTGAGATTGGATTGCGTCGCGTACGTATGTTGTTCAATATTATTGATCAGCCCGAAACTTTGGCCGAAGGAGACGACCCGCAAGTGTTGCCTGATGGTCCAAAGGAAGTGAAGTTTGAAAATGTAACTTTCAGCTATCGCAGCAGTGAGCCGATAATCAGAGACCTCTCTCTTACTTTTGATGCTGGAAAAACAACGGCGTTGGTTGGGTTGTCGGGGGGCGGCAAGTCAACCATTCTGAATCTTGCACTTCGGCTATACGACCCGCAGAGCGGTCAAGTTACGATTGACGGCCAAGACGTCAAGCATGCCTCGTTTAAAAGTTTGCGCGCAAACATGTCGTTTGTCGGCCAAGAAACCTTTTTGTTTTCAGCATCTATTGCGGACAACATCCGGCTTGGAAGGGAAGGGGCCTCGCGCCAGGATGTAATCGAAGCAGCAAAAGCTGCCAATGCTTACGATTTCATAATGAATTTGGAAGACGGTTTTGACACATATGTAGGTGAAAATGGGGCGTTCCTGTCCGGTGGGCAAAAGCAGCGCCTGGCCATTGCCCGAGCCTTGTTGCGAGATAGCCCTATTTTGTTACTGGACGAGCCGACTAGTGCCTTGGACTCTAAATCTGAAAAACTTGTGCAAGAAGCCTTGCAAAGGCTGACCGCAAACCGGACGACCATTATTGTAGCGCACCGCCTATCCACAATCCTTCACGCTGACCAAATCGTGGTGATTGAGGCTGGGCAAATTGTAGAAAAAGGAAGCGCCAGAGAGTTGCTGAAAAATGACGGTGCTTTCCGCGCGTTGTACGACCATCAGTATTCCAATGCTGTTGAGTCTGGCTAAACACATTCCAGTCAAGAAAATACGCTGCTGGGTCTAGCTCAATATGCGGCGAGAACGCTATCTTCCTTAATACAACAATAGGCAATCCGCTGTGGGTTCTTGATTGCAGAAATGAATATTGACGCTTCGATCATCATTCCGACGTATAATAGCTGGGACAAACTGCAGTCCTGTCTAGATTGCCTTGCGGGTCAGACTCTTGGTCCAGAGAAATTTGAAATCATTGTTGTGAACAATGCTTCTTCTGACTGTATTCCCAAAGATTTCCGGCTTCCTTCAAATGCGCGGGTTATCACAGAGGGCAAGCCAGGCTCTTATGCCGCGCGTAACAAGGGAATAGCTGCTGCGAAAGCCGATTTGTTGTTCTTCACGGACTCAGATTGTCTGCCCGTCCCGGGATACATTGAAAGCGGTCTGCGTATCGCACATCAACACCCAGACATTGGCCGCTTTGGGGGCGACGTTCAACTTATTCCAAATGGCTCCGAATGGAGTTCTGTGGAGCTGTACGATTACCACCTTGGACTTGCGCAGCAAAAATGGGTTGAGAGAGGCCGCGCGGTCACTGCCAACCTTATAGTGCGCCGATACATGTTTGACCGTATCGGTCTATTTAATGGCGATGTGTTGTCGGGCGGTGATATGGAATGGAACGACCGGGCGACTGCGGCTGGGGAACCGATTGTGTTTGCCGCCGATGCGATAGTTCAACACCCTGCCCGCAGTAGCTTGAAGGAATTTGCGACAAAAGTGCGCCGTATTGAGGGGGCAAGAATTCGCCGAAATGCCCGACGCGGGATATTAAACTATGTACCGCCAATTCAGAAGTTGATCCCTTCCTTTCGAACTTTCGCAAGTTTGCGAAAAAAGCCCGAACTCAACTTCCAGCAAGCTCTAGGTATTTGGCGCATACAATACTTGCTGCGGCTAGTTATGATCTCGGAAACAGTTCGGCTACTTTGGTTTCGGCAGTCAGATATCAGGAAATAGCAAAAGACGTCAGCAAATTCATGGTGCCTTTGCTATTGGCCCCGTGGGTTTGGCGCGTCATTTATCGCAGGCTTAGGTCCAAACTCACTATGTCTGTTTTGGATTTGAAATTGTCGCAACCTTCTCAGCGCATTTGGGTTTCGGAAATATCCTGACCACGTGAGGTGCTGCTGTTTGATTCTCAGACAGTGGAGAATTGGGAAGCCGGTGAAATTCCGGCACTGCCCCCGCAACGGTAACGAAGGTCAGATTCGGCAATCAACCACTGGGACGAGGATCCCGGGAAGGTGCTGAACTCAGGCGCAAGCCCCTTCGAAGTCCGGAAACCAGCCTCATGGATACGTCAAACCGCGGGTGGCGGTGGGGGCATGTGTTTCGGAGGCGGTCCTCGCGCGCCTGCGGACGGCTCCTGCTTGTCATCTGCCCAAGCAACGCCGCGGGGCGCGGCAGGAGAGCTAGAAGTGAGCAATATCCAAACCCTTTTGGCCCGCAGAACGCCGGGCTACGCACTGGAACAAGCCTTTTATACCGATTCAGAGGTTTTTCAGGCCGATCTTGAAACCATTCATTATCGCGATTGGCTGTTTGCGATTCCGGCGTGTGAATTGGTCAAGTCCGGTGATTATGTGACGCATACTATAGGTGCCTATCGCGTGATTATTGTACGTGGTGCAGACAACCAAATCCGTGCGTTTCACAATACTTGTCGTCATCGCGGCTCGATTATCTGCAAGGCCGCCAAGGGCCATGCACCTAAGCTTGTGTGCCCGTATCATCAGTGGACCTATGAGTTGGACGGTTCTCTGCTGTGGGCACGCGACATGGGTCCGGATTTTGAACCAAAACAACATGGGTTGAAGCCGGTTCACTGCCGGGAACTGGCAGGACTTGTCTATATTTGTCTGGCGGACACTGCCCCGGATTTTGATACTTTCGCTGACACTGCCCGGCCCTATCTTGAACCGCACGACCTGGTGAATGCCAAAGTGGCCTTTGAAAGCTCGATCATCGAGAACGGCAACTGGAAGCTGGTCTGGGAAAACAATCGCGAATGTTATCACTGTGGCGGCAATCATCCGGCGCTGTGCCGCACGTTCCCGGACGATCCCGCTGTAACCGGTATAGAGGGCGGTGAAACCCCACCTCGCATGCAAGCCCATTTTGATCGGTGCGAGGCCGCGGGATTACCTTCGCAGTTCTATTTGCATGGTGATGGGCAATACCGTTTTGCCCGGATGCCTCTGAACGAGGGTGCTGAAAGCTACACGATGGACGGCAAGTCCGCCGTGCGTCGTTGGTTGGGTCGATCGCCGTTTGCTGATGCCGGGTCGTTGTTGAAGTTTCACTATCCGACCACGTGGAACCACTTTCTTGCAGATCATTCGATCATGTTCCGTGTCACCCCAATCAGCCCAACAGAAACCGAAGTTACGACGAAATGGTTGGTTCACAAGGATGCCGTCGAGGGCGTCGACTACGATCTTAAACGACTGACCGAAGTCTGGATGGCAACCAATGACGAAGATCGTCAGGTCGTTGAAGACAATCAGCAAGGCATTAACAGTCCGGCATATGAGCCTGGTCCCTATTCGACCACGCAGGAATCGGGTGTGCTGCAGTTTGTCGACTGGTACTGCAGCAAACTGGCTAATCATTTGGCACCCGACGCGATGGCAGCGGAGTGATCACAATGAAAGATGTCAGCGTGCCAGCAACTGTCTGGCAAGACAGTGAAACACTGGAATGTGTCTCGGTGGTTCCCGAGATGCCAAATACTGCAAGCTTTTCGTTTCGCGCGCCTTCAGGGGCGCAATTTGCGTATCAACCTGGGCAATTTCTAACCTTGGAAATCCCTGCTCCGGGCCAGCCGGGCGGAATGGTGCATCGCACGTACACCATTTCGTCGTCTCCGTCGCGGCCACGGTCGATCACGATCACCGCCAAGGCGCAATCCGACAGTATCGGCACGCGCTGGATGTTGGACAATTTGCAACCCGGCATGCGGGTGAAAGCGATTGGCCCAGCTGGACTTTTCACAAATGCTGAAAGCAATGCAGGAAAATACCTTTTCATCTCGGCCGGGTCGGGCATCACACCGTTGATGTCGATGACCACCTGCATGTGGGACGAAGGGCGCGATCTGGACATTGTGTTCATCAACTGTGCCAAGCGGCCCTCGGAAATCATATTCCGTCAGCGATTGGAACAGATGGCCAGCCGGACGCATGGCTTGGACTTAAAGTTCGTAGTTGAAGAGGCCGACTCATTCCGCCCCTGGACCGGATTTCAGGGCCAGTTCAACCAATTGATGCTGGGCCTAATGGCGCCCGACTATCTCGACCGTGAGGTCTATTGCTGCGGGCCGGAACCCTTCATGCAGGCGGTGCGTGATGCGCTTTCTGGTCTGGGCTTTGACATGGCCAATTATCATCAGGAAAGTTTTGGCGCGCCTGTGGAAACGGAAGCGGATCAGCCGAAACTGGACGATGTCATTCCAGATGATGACAGTAACGCAGAGATATTATTCGCAACCTCGGGCGTGACCGCTAAGGTTGCTGAGACCGACACGGTTCTGGCTGCTGCGCGCTCGGTCGGGCTGAACATTCCTTCGGGTTGTACTTTTGGCGTCTGCGGAACCTGTAAAGTGAAGAAAAACCGTGGCGAGGTTCACATGGTTCACAATGGCGGGATATCTGAAGACGACATAGAGGCGGGGTATATCCTTGCCTGCTGTTCGAACCCGATTGGAAAGGTTGAAGTCGACATCTGACAAAAAGGGAAGCCACAGACGCGGGCTTCCCTTTCTTCTTTCTCTAGCGGACAGAGGCCGCGCATACATTAACTTACTTCTTGCGCATCGGTACGCTGTTGCCCCCGGTGTTCGATGCAGCCGCCCGAGCACGATTTTTCTTGCTGTTTGGTTTTCCCTTGGGCGGCGGTGGGCCTTTCGGGCGCTTGGGTTTGAAATCTCGATTTTCTTTCTTTGTCCTACCGGCGTCTCTGGTTTTGTTACGGTTGGGCTTGGCGCTTGCTTCGACCTTTTCAGGTTTTGCGTTCGCTTTCTTTTTGCGCGGTTTGGCAGGTTGAGGTTCGGCGAGGCGAGGAGGGTTGCCTTCCGAATTTGCAGGGCGTCTTTTCGTTTGTGTGCCGCGCTTGGGGGTGGGCTTTATAGATTTAGACGAATCCGGTGCCGTGTTCAGCCGTACGACCTCTTTTGTGCCCTCGATCTTCATATCTGGTCCGATAGCATCCAAAAAGCCGGGAACACTGCTTTCGCGAATTTCAATGTAGGTCACATCCTCTGCGATGCGGATTGCTCCGACATCGGCCTTGGTGATATTTCCGGCTTTGCAAACCATTGGCAGCAGATAACGCGGGGAAGCGTTGTGTTTACGTCCCTCCGATAGCGAGAACCACACACTCGGTCCGAAAGCTGCCTGTGCCTTTGGCGAATTGGCAGTTACTTCGCTGAGTTCTTCAGGTGCGGAATGTTGGCGTTTGTATTGACGGACATACGCAGCTGCGAGTTGCTCTGGTGTAAATTTTGACACAAGTTCTTCCACCGAAGCCTGCTCGCTGTCGGCAATGTTTGCCTCCCAATCCTCCGAGCCGAACATCCGCGTTAAATCTTGTGTGTTAACCTCTTCAGCCGACGGTGCTGCGCCCCATTGAGCTGTGAGTTTGGCGAATTTCAGAAGCCGTTCGGCTTTTTTCAACGATGCAGGAGCGACGATCAGAGTGCTGACGCCCTTACGACCGGCACGCCCGGTCCGACCCGAACGATGCAGAAGGGTTTCATGGCTGTTGGGCAACTCGGCATGAACCACAAGATCCAAGTTTGGCAGGTCAATCCCGCGTGCCGCGACATCTGTTGCAACACAGACCCGGGCCCGTCCATCACGCATCGCCTGCAGGGCATTTGATCGCTCCCCCTGGGTCAGTTCTCCGGAAAGAGCAACAACCGAGAACCCACGGTTCGACAATCGGGCGGTCAGGCGCCCCACCATGGCGCGCGTATTGCAAAACACAATGGCGTTTGGGGCCTCGTAGAACCGCAAAACGTTGATGATCGCATTTTCCCCGTCACGTGGGGCGACCTTTAAAGCGCGATACTCGATATCGGCATGTTGGGTTCGTTCACTGACTGTGCTCACACGCTCAGCACCTCTTTGATATCGGGTTGCGAGGTTCGCGATCGCGCGGGGGACAGTGGCTGAAAACAGTAGGGTTTGCCGGTCTGTTGGCGTTTCTTCAAGGATAAATTCCAGATCTTCGCGGAATCCCAGGTCGAGCATTTCGTCGGCCTCGTCCAGCACTACAGCTCGTACTTCTGTCAGATCGATTGAGCCGCGCATGATATGATCGCGCAGTCGCCCCGGTGTTGCCACAACGATATGCGCGCCGCGGGCGAGCGCCCTGCGTTCATCACGCATGTCCATACCGCCAACGCAGGATGTTATGAAAGCGCCAGCGTCTGAGTAAAGCCAGCCAAGCTCTCGTTTGACCTGCATCGCAAGCTCTCTTGTAGGGGCGATGACCAGCGCCAAGGGCGCAGCGCTGGTATCAAAGACATCTGAACCACCCAGAATGGTAGATGCGATGGCCAATCCAAAGCCGATGGTTTTACCCGATCCGGTCTGGGCCGAGACAAGCAGATCCCGCCCTTCAAGCTCTGGTGCCGACACAGCCTCTTGGACTGGAGTCAGTGTGGTATACCCTTTTCGTGAAAGGGCATTTGCAATGGATTGTTTCATGGTTCGGCCCTTTTGGGTGCTGCGGCCACCCTCAGAGCGTCCAACAGACGGATCAACGTCGAAGCGCTGTCCATACTGAGAGAAATACCAGATGTATAGGGTCCAAAAGAGCAAGGTGTGCAATGACCATGCGACTTCGGCGAACGACGGCCTATAGGGTTAAGCCGCATAGATATCGTCAGCGGTCACGCGATTCCTTCAATCAACGCTCGCATGGGCAATGCCCCCGTTTTTTTTGTGAGAGTTTTCGGCGGCTGGTTCATATAACTTTCTGGAATGATGCCTCTGCATGGATGATTCCAGATGCTAGAAATCGAAACTTGTGTGTGTAGGCAGAAGTGCGTCAGGCGCGCGGCGCTGCCGCGCACCGCAAATCGGTTTACGCGGCAGCATGAAAACCACCAAGGTCCAGACCTTTACAGGAAAGAAAACCCATGAAAACTCATGCACAAGCAGTCGTAATCGGTGGCGGCCTTGCCGGATGTTCGATCCTGTACCATCTAGCCAAGCTGGGCTGGAAAGATGTGGTGCTGCTGGAACGAGATGAATTGACATCTGGGTCAACGTGGCACGCGGCGGCGAACATTCACGGTTTGCACGACAACAACAACATTACCCGTATCCAGCATTACACGATGAACTTGTATAAAGAGCTGGAGAAGGAAACCGGCCAAAGCTGCGGTGTGTTCCAGCCTGGTTCGCTATATCTGGCACAAACGGAAGAACGCGAACACCAGCTGCGCCTGCAAGAGGCAAAGGCCCGTTTTTATGGGTTAAACTTCTACGAAGTCAGCCGTGAGAAGGCTCAAGAACTGCATCCGCTTGCACAGTTCGATGATATCCGCTGCATTATGTATGAACCTGATGGCGGCAATGTGGACCCCTCAGGCGTGCCCTATGCCTATGCCGCCGGCGCCCGTGCAATGGGTGCTACCATCGAACGCTTTTGCCCGGTGACCGGGACCGAGCAGCAGCCCGACGGCAGCTGGATCGTACGCACACCCAAAGGTGACATCCAAACGCAGTGGGTGGTCAATGCCGCCGGCCTTTGGGGCCGCGAAGTGGCGGCGCTGGCAGGTCTGACCCTGCCGTTACAGCCGACAGAGCACCAGTATTTTGTGACCGAGGCAATTGACGAAGTGGCCAATCTGGGCCGCCGTCTTCCGTCGATCGCCGACCGGGATGGTGAGTATTATTTCCGTCAAGAAGGCAACGGGTTGCTGATTGGTGCCTATGAAAAGGACATGAAGTTTTGGGCTGAAGACGGCACGCCGCTGGACTTTGCCCATGACCTGTTCCCTGACGATTTGGATCGGATTATGGAAAACGTGATCCGTGCCACTGAACGTGTACCCGTCGCCGCCAACGCCGGAGTAAAGCGCGTGATCAACGGGCCGATGATCTGGTCTCCGGATGCCAATATGCTGTGGGGTCCGGTTCCCGAATTGAATAACTATTTCATCTGCGGCGGCCTGATCCCGGGCTTCTCGCAATCGGGCGGGCTGGGCATGTTGGCAGCGCAATGGATGATTGAGGGTGAGCCACAATACGACATGTTCGCCTGGGATTTGGCACGCTTCGGTGACTGGGCGGACAAAAAATTCACTAAGGCGAGGGTCGAGGACGCCTATACCCACCGTTTCGCCATCCACTTCCCAAACGAGGAACGCAGCGCAGGACGCCCGGCACGCGTGCGTCCTGCCTATGAGATGCAAAAGAAGATGGGTTGCGTCTTTGGCCTGAACTGCGGTTGGGAACACCCACTTTGGTTTGCTGATGCGCCCGGCACCGAAGAGACCAACGGCTTCAACCGTCAGAATTGGTTCGATCCGGTTGGTCGCGAGGTCAAGATGTTACGCGAAAACGTAGGTGTAATCGATATCTCGAATTTTGCGAACTACGTGATCAAGGGAACAGGTGCGCATGACTGGCTGGACAAGTTGGTCGCTAACCGGGTGCCGACCGAAGTAGGGCGCTCCTGCCTGACGCCGTTGATCTCGGTCAGGGGTGGTGTGGCCGGGGACTTCACCATTACCAAGGTCGCTGAGGATGAATTCATGATGATCGGTTCGGGCATGGCAGAACGCTATCATCAGCGCTTTTTCAACATGGTTGAGTTGCCAGAAGGAACCACGGTCGAAATTGCAACCGACCGCATCGCCGGTTTCAACGTGGCTGGACCAAAGTCTCGTGATCTATTGCAGCGGCTGACCAATGCGGATTTGTCGAACGAGATGTTCCGCTTCATGCGTTCATCCACCATCGAAGTTGCCGGGGTTTCCTGCCTTGCCATTCGAGTCAGCTTTACCGGCGACTTGGGTTGGGAATTGCACTGCGCGGAAAAAGATCAGATCCGCCTGTACACCGCGCTTCTGGATGCCGCGCGGAACCTGAATGGTGGTCCGGTTGGCGGTCGCGCGCTGGGATCGTTGCGTATCGAAAAGGGCTATGGCTCATGGGGGCGCGAGTATTCGCAAGAATACTGGCCGCAAGAAGTCGGGCTGGCAGGTTTGATCAAGCTGGACAAAGAGTTCCTGCACAAGGACGCCTATCTGGCCGTCAAGGACAACGCGCCGCGCGAATTGCTGTCGATTTTTGAAGTTGAGGTCGTGGAAGATGCCGACGCCACCGGAGGCGAGCCTATTTTTACAAGCGATGGCACATCTGCGGGTCGCGTGACCTCAGGTGCCTATGGGTACTCAGTCGGGAAGTCTTTGGCCTTGGGTTATGTCGATCCGAACGTGGCGAAGCCCGGCGATACGGTTGACGTCTTTATCTTGGGCAAGCCACACAAGGCTAAGATATTGGCAGAGGCTCCGTTTGATCCCAAAGGACATCGTCTGCGGGATGTGCAACCTGCAATGGAAGGGGCCGTTTGAACGGCTCCTTCACAAAGATAGTCGGTCAGATGTCCATTTCGGTAGTAGCCTGTCGCAGCCAGTCCTGAAACAGCCTGACCGGCTGCGACACGGGTTTCTCCTTAAAGCGCATGAAATAGGCCCACGGACTGTCCAAATCGAAAGTGAACGGTTCGATCAGCAATCCCCGGTCCACATAAGACTTTGCAAGTGATCGCGGCAGAGAAACGCATCCCAGCAAATTTACCGCCATCTCCATGGCAAGATTTGATGCGTTGGTGCGCAAGCCGCCCTTTTGGTTGAGATCGGCAAGATCGAAATGCTGGGCTACACGCTCCCAGTAGGCGGGGCGGCCCAGAATATGGATCAGCGGCGCGTCCTGTAGTTGAGCCGGATCGGTCGGCGGTACGCCTTTGATCAAGAAATCAGGCGCGCAAACCACAGAGAGTTTTTCGGGCCACATCCGTTCGGCGTCCGAAGTGACATCGTCAATGTGGTCTATCGTTATGGAGATGTCGGAGACATTCGCGCCGACGTCACTCCAAAGTGTACCATGGACAGTCAGGTCGATATCAGGATGCACGGCGTTAAAGCCGCGAATGACATCAGGCAACCAGTTTTCAGCCAGGCTGACCGGGCATGATACGACGACTTTGCGGCTGTGTGAGCGTTGAATGACAGACTGAGTTGCCACATCTATTTCTTGCAGTGCGTGACGAACCGATGGCAAGTAAGCCTCGCCCACGTCAGTTAGAGACAAGGAGCGCGCGTGCCGGACGAATAGCGGCCTTTGCAGAAATTCTTCAAGCGAACGCACGTGGTTGCTGACAGCAGATTGTGTGCAGTTCAGTTCTTCCGCAGCGCTGGTAAAGCTTAGATGGCGGGCGGCGGCTTCGAAAGAACGGAGAAATGTCAGGTGCGGCAGGTTCAACATGACGATACTTTTCAGACAGGGCACTTAGCAAAGTTATGGGCCAAATGAGCCGTGTCTTGTCCAGACGCGACCCTGATACTGTTTCATAAGCTAAACGTTGCAAGATAAAAGCTACAAACAAACTGGGGCCATAGCCTTAGTAATGATTGCGTGTTTCTAAGCGCAAACCTGCATAAGCTTTCTTAGATGTATGAACTAAACTGCAGGGCGCCGTGACTGACACTTTCCAAACCGTTGCAGAGTTTGCTCTTAATCGCAGCGCTCAAGATTTCCCTGAATCCACGCGGGCAGCAGCTGCATTAATGCTGCTCGACACATTGGGTATTACCATCGGCGCCGGACCTATGGCAGCGGGTTGCATCGCGCGCGAGGGTGCATTGGCGCTTTATGGTGCCGGCGAACTAAACCTAAGCGCTAGAATGCTGTTTGATGGTCGTCGAGTCAGCGTCGCGGGCGCGGCGTATGCCGCGGCCACACAAACCGACAATCTGGACGGGCATGACGGATATAACCCGACCAAAGGCCATATAGGCGTGGTGGTTGTTCCGACCTTGGCGGCTATTGCAGAAACGGTTGATGATTTCTCGGGCCCTGAGGCACTAGCCGCCGTGACAATTGGCTATGAAATCGCTGGGCGTGCCGGGATATCTTTGCACAATACGGTTAGCGATTATCACACTTCAGGTGCATGGAACGCTTTGGGCGTTGTTGCAGTGGCGGCGCGTTTGCGTGGGCTGAATGCAGAACAGATGCGGCAGGCCATGGGGGTCGCCGAATATCACGGTCCACGCAGCCAAATGATGCGTGAAATCGCCAATCCCACGATGCTGCATGATGGCTCGGGCTGGGGTGCATTGGTGGGAATCTCGGCGGCGGTGCTGGCCGAAAAGGGATTTACCGGAGCGCCCGCAATTACCATTGAGGCCGAGGAAGTTGTGCCTCACTGGCAGGACCTGGGCGCATTCTGGCAGATGGAGCATCAGTACGTAAAACCCTATCCGATCTGTCGCTGGGCACATGCCGCGATTGACGCCACGCGGGCGCTTATACGCGATTACGATTTGACGCATGAGGACATCGCGTCGATTCAGGTCAACACTTTCCGCGAGAGCGCTTGCTTGTTTCGCGGCATGCCTGACGACACATCAAAGGCGCAATATTCTCTGCCTTTTGCCGTGGCTGCCATGGTTGCCTACGGGCGTATCGGCGTCGAGCACATCACCGGTTCAGGGCTATCCGATCCGTTGGTTGCATCGATTGTTGGCCGCATCTCGGTTGCCGAAGTAGCACGCCATTCCGACCGTTTCCCCAAAAGCCGGTTCGCGGATGTCAGCATCGCGTTGAATGACGGTCGAGTGCTACTTTCTGGCGATGTTCACGCACGTGGCGGCCCTGAGGCACCGATGGACCAATCCGAGGTGGTGGAGAAATTCATGGAATTCGCTACGCCTTCACTGGGTCAGGCTCGGGCAGCGGCCATTCGCGATACGGTTCTCGGGCTGACTGATCCGAATTCAAAATTCTCAAGCCTCGGGGCATTGATCTACGATGCACCGGACGGACGCTAGAAAGCGGACAAGGTTTCTAATGCGTTCAGAGCAGATCGAACAACCGGCCTGGAACATTTCCCATGCGAGGTAACTCCAGCGAACGCATAAGAGAAAACATCATGGCTTGGTTCGAAGTAACAACGGGTTTGTCCAATGTCGCCTCAATGCGGTCTACGACCTCGACAGCCCGCATATCAGTACAACTGAGTACAATGGCTTCTGCCTCTGGATGATCGGCTTGGCACGCTAGGTCAAATACCTCGTCCGGAGTCAGTTCGCCTTGCCCGTAGTTACCTAGCTCGCGCCCAATATCGGCGCATTTGACCGTCGTGATTTGGTTTTGCGCCAAAAAATCCATCGCCTGCACATTGATTTCACCCAGATAGGGCGACGAGAAACCAACCTTTGAAATGCCAAGTGTTTTGATAGCGTCGACCAGCGCACCTGCTGCGGTAAAGGTTCGGGCGCCGGACCTCGCCTTTATGTCCTGCGCCAATTGATCGTCAAATGACGGGCCGTGGGTAAGCGTGGCCGAGGTGCAGCCATAGAGAACAACGTCGGGGCGCACGCCCGAGATCATCTTTAGATCATGACTGATATCCGATGCCCCCAGCCCGGCCATCTGGTCCGAGCCGGGGATCTCATCCACATCATAGCCCCCCATGCGCTGGAAATGCACTGTCGTATCCGGACAGCGCATCAACATCATGTCTGCTTCGAGGTTGGTGTTGGTAAAGGGCACTAACACACCGATTTTGGCCCGTGTCCGGGTTTCATGGCTCATGAAGTCACCTCTTTCAGAATGGCCAGACAACGGTTCATCACCGGCTCGTTACAGATTGTGGCGCGGAGACAATCTGCTAGACCATATCCGCCCATGCCCCGCATCAGCAGACCTTGCGCACGGAGCGCTTTATCTGCCTTCTGCGCGGTTTCAATGTTGGCAAACCGGATCAGCACGAAATTGGTGTGGCTGGGCGCAACAGTCAGCCCTGCTGCACGGCACCCCTCAGCAAAACGATCACGCAGAGCGGTAGTTTTTGCCACCGTCTTGCGCATATATGTCCGATCCTGAACCGCCGCTGTTGCCATTGCCTGAGACGTGATTGAAACGTTGTTGGGGTTCAGCAGTTTGCGTACTTCGGCGGCTACTTCAGGTGGAAATAGGCCCCAGCCTACGCGCGCACCTGCCAACCCGTATGCCTTGGAAAAGGTGCGCATGACCACCGTATCGCCACGGTTCGTCAGTGCGAAAATCTCTGCCGGGTTATGTTCATGATCGGCGAATTCTGCATAGGCTTGGTCGACCACTAACAACACATCACTGGGCAGGGAAGCGCGTAAACGAATAATCTCGGAGTTTGTGATCAGTGTGCCCGTGGGGTTGCCCGGATTGCAGACAAATACGATGCGAGTCTGTGGGGTGACAGCCGCTAGAATGTCATCAACTGAAACGGTCAGATCAACCTCGCGCGCCTTTACATAATCCGCCTGCACCTGTGCCGTCGCCGAGGCCACATAGGCATAACCGTAATCCGTTCCCAGCACCCTGTCGCCCGGCCCTGCAAAGGCGCGGATCAGGCAACCAATCAACTCCATCGATCCTGCGCCACAAAGAATATTCTCTGTGGTCACACCATTAACTTCGGCAATTGCTGCGCGCAGCTCAGGCCAATCGGGGTCTGGATATAGCGGCATCTGAGCCAACGCAGCTTTCCCTGCTGCAATTGCCGCTGGGCTTGCTGGAAAAGCGCTTTCGTTTTGTGCAAGAGAAACAGTATCCGCGCCGCCCAGATCTGCCAGGGCATAAGCCGCCATCTGTCGAACATGGTCCACAGCTCGGATCATGAGGCACCCCCATACGCTTTCGCGCCCTCTTTGGTCACCAAGCCGCGTTTGAGGTCCAGTGCCAAAGCCTCTGGGTCACGGTTTGCAGGATCACCGAAGCCGCCTCCGCCGGGTGTGTCGAAGATAAGGTAATCGTCCCCCTCGACGCGCAGTTCTCCTTTGCCCGGAATGTCACTGTCACCATCACGGAACCGGATACGTCCCGTTGCACCAGATTTCCCGCCCATTCGGCCAAGAGCTGGAAACTTTAACCGTTCGACCGACAGGAACACGATAAACGGAGCGTTGTTGGAGGAGGTCATTTCAATACGTTGTCCTAGACCTCCACGATATTGGCCGGCTCCGCCCGAATCCGGTAACAACTCACGCCGCCACATTAATACCGGGGCCACGCTTTCTGTAATTTCGACTTGAGAACCGAATACGCCCGAAGGGTAGGCTGTGGCAGAAAGCCCATCTGCGTGAGGCCGCGCGCCGGTGCCGCCGTTGTGCACAGGTTCGATCGCAAATTCGCGCCCTCCATTCGCTGCCACCTCTGGCGCGTGCCGCATGGGCAGGTCGAACATACAAGAGGCACCCTCGGCGGGAACCTGATCCGGCAAGGCCTGATGCAGGCAACCCAGCACCAGGTCAGGGGTCACTTGACCCAACGTGTGTCGCATCGCCACCGGAACTGGGCGTTGCGCGTTCAGGATACAACCCTTGGGGCCATCGACCTTGAACGGTTCCAGCGAACCGGCATTGTTGGGAATGTCGGGCCCGACGATGCAGCGCAGCGCAAAGACCGTGTAGGCCGTGGCATAGTTCAGCGGTACGTTGATGCCCTTTTTCGAACACCCTGATGTGCCAGTGAAATCCACGTGCATCCCATCTTTGGTGACGGTTAGCGTGGCGTGCAACTCCAGCTCATTCTCATAACCATCCATGCGCAGCACGTTCTTGTAGACACCTTCGGGTACCTCGGCGATGGCCTCCAGCGCGCCATTGCGCGATGTGTCGATGATATAGCTGCCTAGCTTATCCAGATTGTCGATCCCGAACTCATCCATCATCGCTACCAACCGGTTCACCCCGGCCTCGCAACAAGCAATCAGCGCGTAGATGTCGCCTTCGTTGGCAATCGGCTCGCGAGAGTTGGCGCGGATGATGTCCATCAGCAGCGCGTTTGGCGTACCCTCTTCGACTAGTTTGCAAGGCGGGATCAGCAGACCCTCGTCATAGATGTCGGATCCTTCAGGGCCCATTCCCAGACCACCCAGATCCACCAGATGAGAGGTGCAGGACGTAAAACCAACCACCCTGCCACCTTTGAACGCAGGCATCATAAGCAGAAAGTCGTTCAGATGCCCTGAGGCGAGCCAAGGGTCATTGGTCATGTAGATGTCGCCGGGCTTCATATCCTCCAGCGGAAAGCGTTCACGCAGGTGCAGCACGGCCTCGGCCATAGTGTTGATGTGTCCGGGCGTGCCGGTTACGGCTTGGGCCAGCATCCGACCATTTACGTCAAAAATCCCCGCGGAGATATCACCACATTCCCTGACGATGGGCGAGAAGGCAGCGCGGATCAGGGTCTGACCCTGCTCCTCGACCACGGCCAGTAGACGGTTCCACATCACTTGCAGGCGGGCAGGGGAAAGTTCGGTGGTCATCATGCGTCTCCTTTCTGGTCTTGGATCAGAACAAGGTTGCCGATGGCATCCATGTGGGCCGAGAAATCGGCGGACACGAGCGTAGTCGTCTGCGGTTCATGGATCAGCGCTGGCCCTGGTACGTGATCACCAGGCTTCAGGTCGGTGCGGGCTACAAAAGCTGCGTTTTTCACGCTGCCGTCCACATCGCAGACGATTGGGCGTGTCGCGGCGACTTTCAACTCGGTGCGTTCCGGTGTTTCAGGGACAGGTGGCACCGCTTTATCGGGCGTGGCGACCCGAACGGACCAGTTGAGAATTTCGATCTTCATTCCGGGCACAGGGCGCGAGAATTGTTTGCGGTATCCCTCTTCGAATTCAGTTGTCAGCGGGGCAATGTCCTCTGGCGTGAGGGCACGATCCGGGAGGTTGATCTCAATCTCATGTCCTTGCCCGTTATAGCGCATGAAGGCGGTGCGCAGGGTTTCCGTTGGCAAGTCTCCCGCGCCCTGCGCTACAACCTCTTTTGCTTCGGCGATCATGGTGTCGAACAACCTGTTCACCGCGTCCATGTCCATGCTGTCCAACAGGGAATAACGGGACCGGACGATCTCGAACGAAACCGGCGCAAACAGGAACCCCACTGCAGACCCGACACCCGGATTGGGTGGGATCACGATGCGTGAAACTCCTGCAGAGCGTGCTACCCGACTGGCATGAAGCGGACCGTTTCCGCCAAAAGCGATCATTGTGCGTGTACCAAGCGTCTTTCCACTTTCCACCGCATGCATCCGCCCGGCGCTGGCCATGCTTTCATCGACGATGCGGCTGACACCGTCGGCGGAACCAATCGCGTCAAGCTCAAGCTTTTCTCCGACCATCCGGATCAAGGCCACCTTAGAGCCTTCAGGATCGAGCTTGATATGTCCTTCGGCAAACGTATCCGGCACGATGTAGCCAAGGGTGATGTCACTATCGGTCACCGTAGGCTCGGTTCCACCGCGCATGAACGCAACCGGTCCCGGATCAGACCCTGCTGATTTGGGCCCGACGGTTAGTCGGCCCAGTCGGTCTACGCCCGCAATCGAGCCTCCGCCTGCGCCAATTTCAATCATTTCGATCACAGGGATACGCACCGGCATTCCAGATCCCTTGATAAATCGCGCTGCCCTTGCGATTTCGAAGGCGCGTGAGGTTTGTGGGCGAGCCCTGTCGATAAGGCAAAGCTTGGCCGTTGTGCCACCCATGTCGAATGAAAGAACCTCACCCAAACCGGCCCGCGCGGCGATACGCGCGGCCAAAATGGCCCCACCTGCGGGGCCGGATTCAACCAGACGAATTGGGAAACGTGTCGCAGTTTCAATCGTGCACATGCCCCCGCCTGCGGTCATCATCAATATCGGGCAGGTGATGCCTTGTGCAGTGAACTGATCGACAAACCGGTTCAGATAACCCTCCATCAACGGCTGTATGTAAGCGTTGGCCACGGTGGTGCAAAGCCGGTCAAACTCGCGCGCTTCGGGGCTGACATCGGACGAGATCGAAACTGTCAGATCAGGGCGGTGTTCGTTCAGGATCACGCGAAGCCGCCGTTCATGAGACGGGTTGGCGTAAGCGTGCATCAGGCAAATGGCGATTGCATCAGCTCCGCTAGCCTCGATTTCCTTCAGCAAAGAACCAATCCGTGTCTCATCCAGCGGGATCAGCACCTTTCCTTCGGCAGACATACGTTCACGTATTGTTAGTGAACGTTCGCGAGGAACCAGTAAGTCGGGTTTTTCAAGGTTGATATCGTATTGAGAATACCGCCGCTCATACCCGATATCGAGGATGTCCCGGAACCCTTCGGTACAAATGGTGGCCACGACTGCACCGCGCCGCTCAATCAGCGCATTTGTCGCCAGCGTGGTTCCGTGGATAAAGCCGGTAACATCAGCCAAACTCTGGCTGGATTGGTGCATGACGCGCTGCGCACCTTCCATCGCACCTTCGGCAGGGTTCTGATGTGTGGTCAGGGTTTTGGTCGAGGCCAAGATCGTCTCGTCACCGGAAACTAATACTGTATCCGTAAAAGTGCCGCCAATATCGATGGCAAGGCGCAGCGTTTGTGTTGTCATGAAATTTTCCGAATTTACCGTGGTTGCAGCGTCAGCAATTGGGCAAGTGCCCCGGCATCAGGTAGACGGTACCAGATCGCAACCGGTCGAGCGGCGTTCCATTGGATTCGGAATACAAGTCTTCTTCATGTGAGAATACTGTGGATGCAAACAAGGCGTTGCTAGCGGATTTGCGACAAACAGGCCAACAAGCGACATCATTTGTACAGTAGACCTATGTCTGAAGTCAGAACCAAAGGCGCAGTCCGGGTCGACCTGATCAGAGGTGGCTTTTGGCACATTGTGGCCGATAAGGAATGGTGATCAAAAGAGATTCAAAGCGAAATTGATACCCCAGACCGAAGGCGCAATGGCGGAGGTTGACTGTCTAATGTCGGCAATACGCCAGACGGCGCTACGTTCGAACGACAAGTCTTGGGTCACAACAACGCTGTTTGGAGACCAGTGAATGGCCGATACCGCTCTGATCATACGATTGGATAGTGTCAACAAGGGCACGCGTTGCGTGGAGTATCCGTTAAAGGCCGCCTGCATCAGCAGTGAGAAACCGCGGAACAAGCCCGATTGCAAAGCCTTAGCGTTGAACAACATGGCTTCCAACGATCTGATCGCTTCCACCCACAGCGTCGTCGATAACAGTATCGACGGCTTCCCCCTCCAAGGCCATATTGCTGTGGCTGAGCTCTGGTGCACGAGCGTGGGCCAAACACTCTAACAATTTACAGGACTGACCCATGATTCAAGACAACCCCGCTCTCATCGACGCCATTCGCGACCGGTTTGCTCATGTCGACAGCTGCCCGTTTCAAGGCGAGCGTATTTTCTTCGAAAATGCTGGGGGAGCGCTAACGTTGAAATCGGTGGCTGAGACGTCGGCCTTTTATGCAGCTATCCCGGACAATCCGGGTCGCATGAACCCAGCCGGGCAGGGGACTCAAATAACGATCAACAAGGCCAAAGAAGATCTGGCCGTGTTTATGAACGCCTCTAGCGGGCAATTCTTTGCGGGTGAAAGCGGCACCGAGCTACTGTTTCGTATGATCCGCACCGCGTGTCTGGCCGCCCCGAAGGGGGCCAAGGTGATCGGTTCGTCCATCGAACATCCAGCGACCCGCAGCGCCTCGCGTCGCTGGGCCGAGATTGCCGGGTTGGACTATGTGAATGTGCCTCATGACAACGACACCGGATTGGTCACGCCCGAGGACTATACAGCGCTGATGACCCCGGACGTGGCTGTCGCTACGATCCTGCACGCTTCGCCTGTGACCGGTATGGGCATGGATGTTGCGGCGATCTCGGCAGCAATACGGGCGGTGGCACCTGACTGCATGATCATTGTAGATGGCATCCAACACGCGGCTCACGGGCAGTTGGATTTGGACGCGTACCACGTAGATGGATATGCAATCTCGCCCTACAAAGTATTTTCACGGCATGGTTACGGTATTGCTTGGATATCCGACCGCTTAAGTGCCACGCCACATGATATGTTGATAGATGCGCCAGCCACCGGTTGGGAATTTGGCACCCGTGACGCCGGGTCTTACGCTACAGTGTCGGATGTTGTTTCATACTTCGACTGGCTAGGTGGAGAAGTCTCCGAAGAGACTGAGCCACGAAAGCGGATCGAGGCTGCAGGTCGCGCCATCCACGCCTATGAGACGCATCTTACGAACACCGCCATCAATGGCACTGGCAACTTGCCTGGCCTACGCGATATGGAGCATGTGACTATCCTAGCAGGGGCTGACAACCCGGCGCGAGAAGGCTTGGTTTCTATTGTGGTAAAAAGTCATGCGTCGGAAGATGTTGTCGAGATTCTGAACCAACAGGGCATACGCACTCATACCCGTAAGGCCGACCACTATTCAGGAAATGTGCTGACGCCGCTGGGTCTAACGGATTGTATCCGGATCTCGTTTTGCCACTACAACACAGAACAGGAAATTGCTCGACTTCTAGGAGCGATCCAGGTTTTGGGTAAGGACGTTTGACTGAGTGACCTAGATGTGAGGCAATCAGCTGCGCACCTTTTCATTGTGCAGAGCGTGCAACGGGGCAAGCTCGCCTTTGCACTTCTGTTCTGAAAGCAAAATAATACCCGCGTTGACATAAAGTCCTCGCTAAACAATAGTATTCGCCAACACTCTGAAAATTAACGAGGTTTGGGAGGCATCCAGTTGTTTCCCAAACTGAATTAGAAACGATCTGCCCAAAACTGTACGTAAGAAGCGCCCTTGAAGGCTATTTCATCAAAGGAGTAATCCTATGACCCATCCATCAACTGCGACCATCATGAACGACCTGATGAATGGTGAACTCAGAGCTGCGCATTTGTACTGGCAAGCTGGCGCATGGTGTGTAGAACGCAACCTGAACGGATGCTCGACGCTGCTGTTGAGTCATGCTGATGAAGAACTGACGCATATGAAAAAGATGCTTAATTATCTTGTTGATTGCGAGTGGCCCATCCGTTTCCAAGCCTTGTCAGAGCCGAAAATTGACGCGAATTCGGTTCAAGAGTTGTTTCAATTGATCTTGGATCACGAAAAGAAAGTGACTGATGGGATCAACACTGCAGTCAAAGAGGCGCAGGCCTCGGACGATCACAGCACCTTCGAGTTCTTGCAATGGTTTGTGATGGAGCAGCGTGAGGAAATAAAGACGTTTCAGGGCATTATAGATCGGATCAAATTGATCGGAGATGGTCCACACTCGCTTTATTACATCGATAAGGAAGTGGATGAAATCTCGGCAAAAATGGCATCGGGCAACAACGAGCCAGCAGTTTGAGACCTTGGTGCGTAGCCATGCGAGCGGGACAACACGATGAAAATTTATGTCTGGAACGGCTGAGTGTTTGTCTGGGTGTTCTCACGTGAACGTCGTAGTCCGTAACCGGTTGATTTGGCCGCGCTGACAATTCTCATGAATATCACTGGCTATTCCTCGTCCCGTGACGGAATGCCATGTTCGTTGAACCATTAAACCTGATAAGCGGCTTGTATGTCGTAAACTTCGAGTAAGCGGCGATATTGGCTCCGCATGTTTCCCCAAATTGGGCGTGATTTCTTGGGTCGAAAATATTTGCGCGTGATCTTTTGGTTGAAAAATCGACATATTCACGTTCAACAAGGGGCAAGTCATTTCGATTATATCAAGGTTAGTAAAATGCAGAGCGTCCTCGTAACCGGTTCTTCCGGCTTCATTGGTTATCACTTAAGCAAACTGCTGTTGGAACACGGCTATCGTGTTATCGGATTGGACGCTCTGAACGACTACTACGATGTATCACTCAAAGAGACTCGCCATGAAATGTTGGCGCATGGCCCAAATGGAGAAAGCTTTGAGCCTGTGATTGGCAAGGTTGAGACCCCTGAGCTTTTGCTGAATCTCTTTGCCGAACACAAATTTGATTATGTTGTGCATCTCGCGGCCCAAGCGGGTGTCAGGTATTCAATTGAAAATCCAAGAGCATACCTGGAAAGTAACTTGAACGGCACTTTCGAGATCTTGGAAGCCGCCCGCGCGCACCCTCCCAAACACCTGCTGTTGGCGTCTACCTCTTCGGCTTTCGGAGCCAACACTGAGATGCCTTACAAGGAAACACAACGCGCCGATTTCCAGATGTCTTTTTATGCCGCAACCAAAAAGGCAACCGAAAACATGGCGCATTCTTACGCACATCTTTTTGATTTGCCGGTAACCATGTTCCGATTTTTCACAGTTTATGGTCCGTGGGGGCGGCCCGATATGGCTCTGTTCAAATTCACCAAGGCGATCCTCGAAGGTCAGCCGATTGACGTTTACAATTACGGCCAAATGAAGCGTGACTTTACTTACGTTGAGGACCTCGTCGAGGCTATCCGACTGCTAATGGATGCAATTCCAGCTCGTCCAATGGACGGACATGTACCTGAGGGCGATAGTCTCTCACCAGTTGCGCCCCATCGGGTGGTGAACATTGGAAACAACGACTCGGTACCTTTGACGGCATTTATTGAAGCCATCGAAAGGGCAACTGGTATCAAAGCAGAAATGAATATGATGCCGATGCAACCAGGAGACGTACCCGCTACGTGGGCGGATGCTTCGTTGCTGAACGAGCTAACCGGATACCAGCCAAAAACTTCGGTTGAAGAAGGTGTGGCCGAATTTGTGAAATGGTTCCGCGAATTTTATCGTCCAAATGTTGCTGGAGCCGAAGTCGGGATGTCCAAAAGCGATTGATGAGCGAGGAAGCCTCAGGTCGACAGACAGCTCGCGGTTCTCTTCGCGGGTATCTTAGTAGCCACGGTGAAAAACCCCGCTCTGATTGGTCCTAACCCTGAAGCATCCAAGCGCACAGCAGTCTGGGCACAGCGATGCTGGCCAGTCAGTGGCCGCCGAATGCCTAACAATCATTCTTGCCAGACTGGTTCTAACCCGTGATTTGTTCTGGCCCTAACGCGTGCGTTCAGCATGGGTCAAAACCGTATTCAAAGGCGGGGCGGTGTGTCCGGCCGTTTCTCATATGCGCGGAGATCATTCACATGAAGATGACGACGGAAGAAGCCTTCGTAAAAGTTCTGCAGATGCACGGGATCGAA